>CAVYZA010000030.1:0-82994 GCA_963772865.1 uncultured beta proteobacterium
GTCACGCTCTTCGGCCTGTTCAAGATGAAGCGCATCCTGGGAGCATCCAATCGCCGCATCGCGCGCGTGCACCTCGGCCATTTCGGAGGCCGCCGCCCCGCACGGCCTGTACTACGCCCCCACCCCTCCAGCCAGATTGCCTGTTCGATCGGCGGCAACGTCGCGGAAAACTCGGGTGGCGTGCATTGCCTGAAGTACGGCCTGACCGTGCACAACGTGCTCAAGCCGCGCGCGCGGTGACGATCGAGGGCCAGGTTCTGGGCCTTGGCAGCGACGGCTCATGGCTTACCATCTGCTCGGGGCGCTTGCTGTAGTTCTGCTCGCGGTCACCACCGAGATAACCGTCAAGCTGCGGTGAAAGCCCAGGTCTGCCGCGCTTCGACTCGGTGATTTGGGGCCGGTGAAGCCGTGGCCACACGCCCGCCGATCCGTGCGGACTTGAGATGATGTAGCTTGCGACCCAGCAGTCGAGCAGTTCGTGCACGCCGGCTACCCGCTGGAGGCGGCCGCGATTCCGCCGTGCGAATGGGACGGTACCGAAGAAGAGGTGACTGCGGAGATCGAGAAGGACTCGCAGGTGATGCGGTGAGCGGCGCCATCGAGATTCGTCTGTCGCGCGACGAGGCCGAGCGATTGAAGTTCTGGTCCGGCCGCAAGAGTGCGTTCCCCGCCGTGGACCTCCTGCCCTGTCTGATGGACGGCACCATTCCGCGCAGGCGGCTGGGCGAGGTTCTCAACGGCATCACCGAGCTGTCCAAGGAGTTCGAATTTGTCCTGTCCCAACGTGTTCCACGCGGGCGATGGCAATCTGCATCCGCTGATCATGTTCGACGCGGCGGATGACGCGCAGTTGCAGCGGGCGGTACGCTTCGGTTCGCGCATCCTCAAACTGTGCATCGAGGTGGGCGGCACCATCACCGGCGAGCACGGCGTGGCATCGAGAAGATCAACGAGACGTGCGTGCAGTTTCGCCCCGCCGAGGCGCCGCCTTTCACGCCATCCAGCGGCGTTGACCGAGCACGGCCTCACCCCGGCAAGGCGGTGCCACCCTGCACCGCTGCGCCGAGTTCGGACCCACGGGGCACGTGCATCGCGGCAGGAGAAGTTTCGGCAGCTCCCCGCGGTTTTGACTTCGCCGTGCCCATCCAACGCAGATCCGTTGCGCATCTGCGTAACCGCCTTCCCCTCCGCATGATCGACCAGCTCGCTCAAGCCGTCCGCAAGGCGCGGCTGACTGATGCCGCTGCGCATCCGTGGCAGCGGCCGACGGCTACGCGTTCGAGGGGGACGCGCTGGACGTGGAGCTCGTACAGCGGCATAGTGGACGACGAGCCACCGAGCTCGTCGTCACCGCCCGCGCGGGCACCACGCTGACGCAACTCCATGAACTGGCCGGCGGGGCAGATGCTGGCCTGCGAACCGCCCGGCTTCGGCCCCGCCGACGTCGGGGGCTGCGTGGCGGCGGGCTTCTCGGGGCCGCGGCGGGCCGCAGCCGGCTCGGTGCGCGATTTCGTGCTGGGGGTGAAGGCGCTCGATGCTGGAGGCGAGGCGCTGAGCTTCTGGGGGACAGGTCATGAAGAACGTTGCCGGGTTCGATGTCTCGCGCCGCTCACGGGGTCGTTCGGCACGCTCGGCGTGATCGTGGAAGCTTCGCGAGGTGCTGCCCCGTCCGGACGACAGGCTCATGCTGCGATTGCGGATGAGCGAGGCGCACGCGATCGATACGATGAACCGCTGGGCGGGGCAACCGCTGCCGATCTCCGCGACGTGCTTTGCAGACGGCGCACCTGAAATGTGCGCCTGTCCGGCAGCTCGCTCGGCGGCCGGCCGCCGCAAGCTTGGCGGCGAGCCGGTGCCCGATGCTCACGCGTTCTGGCAGTCGGTGCGCGCAGCGGCTCGAGAGTTTCCGCGGCAGCGTGCTATGGCGTCTGTCGATCAAATGGAGCACCACCGTTGCACCTGCCCGGCACCCAGGTGATCGAATGGGCGGCGGTCTGCGCTGGATCGCCACTGACGCGGCGGATGAAACGGTGTTCGTGGCGGCTCGCGCAGCGGGCGGCCACGCTACCCGGTTTCGGCGCGTTTGGACCCCTATCCTGCGGCTCGATGTCGCGCGCGCCGACGCTCCACTAAGGCGGCGCTCGATCCGCATGCACTCGGTGCGACTGCACCCCCTTATTTCTGATCTAACCCTTTTTGAACTGCAGACCTAGAGGCACAGAGGAAGGACAGTAGAGTCGGGTCAAGGAGGTTGTGCATATGATCTAGCCTTGCCGCAGCTGTGACGCAGCCGTTCTTGCTCAAAGATCCTGCAGTTTTCCGCTTTTCCTCCTGCGCCTCCGCGCCTCTGCGGTTAACGTAGTAATCGATGAAAACCAATCTCGCTCAGTTCATCAAGGACACCCCCAAGGGCGGGAGGCCAACAGCATCCGGCGGGCCGCGCTGTACGCTGCGGCTTCTGCACCGCGACCTGCCCCGACCTACTGCTCGGGCGACGAGCTGGACGGGCCGCGCGGGCGCATCTACCTGATGAAGGAGGTGCTGAAGGGACGCGAGGTGACGGCCAAGACCCAGCTGCACCTGGATCGCTGCTGACGCGCGGCTCCTGCGGAGACCACCTGTCCCTCGGGCGTCAAGTACGGTCGTCTGGTCGACATCGGCCGGAGCATCGTGGAACAGCGCGTGGGAACCGCTCGGCAATCGACGCCATGAAACGCAAGGCCCCTACGGTCCTGCCCCATCCGATGCTGTTCAAGCCGTTGCTCTCCAGCTCGGTACTCGACGCGCCCGCTGCTCCCGGAAAAGATCCGCCGCAGGTCCTCCTCGTGTGCGCGCTGGCACCTGGCCGGCACCTCGACACCCGCGCCGGATGCTGGTACTGGAGGGTTCGCGCGCCGCCATTGCACCGGAACCAACCCGGCGCTGGCGCGCGTGCTGGTGTTCGGATTGGCGTGCGGCCGCCCGCCGGTGCCGTGTCCTATCACCTCACGGAGGAAGGGGGCTGGACTACATGCGCCGGACGCATGCTCGGCCGGCGGCAAGTCGAGGCCGGCGTCGAAGCGATCGTGATGCTGGTCAGTGGCTGTGGGGGGGTAGTAAAAGGAGTACGGCCACTTGCAGCGGTGGGTGACGCGCGCTACGCCGAGAGGCGGAGCCGCCCCCCTCCGCCCTCACCCGGGACGTCATCCGAAGCGTCGAGCACGCAGCGCGAAGTGCTCGCCCCTCTGCTCTCTCCTAACGCCTCTGCGGCTTCGCTCGCGCACGCGCAGCCTTCCATTCACCATGGACCCGCAGCACGGCCAGCAAAACGTGGCGCCGCGGGAGGGAGCCGCTCGACTGCGGCCGGCTATCGCCTCACCGGCGTGCCCCATGCAGCACCTGCGCCGCTGCGGGTCCGCCGGCACCTACTCGATCCTGCAGACCGAACTCTCGCACACTCGCAACAGGGTACAGGCGCTGGAGTCGGACCGGCCTGACGTCATCGCCACTGCCAACATCGGGGTGTCTGGCTCATATCCAGACCGGCACTGCGCCGCCGGTGCGGATGGCTTCGAGCTACTCCGACGAAGCCCTGGCCCGTCCCGCGTGACAGCCCAAAACCGTACGACAGGAATGAGGCCGGCGCTCGGGGCGGTGCATGCGCAGGTCGCCCACGTTGCCGTCGGGGGCACGGTCGGTCCTGCAGGCTATCATCTGCCAGCATGGTGGTTCGGCATCTTCTTGCGGCTTCGATACTCTGCGGCGCGAACTCGGCAGGTGCATCTGCGCAGGCACTGGCAGATCCCGAGCTGGTGCTCGCGGAAGATCTTGCACCCCTGGTTCGCCGCTGGCAGAGATCGAAGCGTTGTCCGACTACCAGTCCACGGTAGCTGCGCCGACGGTGTTCCTCCTGCCGCAGCATCGCATCGAGCAGAAAGTATGCGACACCTTGCAACGTGCGCGGCTCACCTTCCGCGCGGATGGATCATCTCTGCGCAGCTGGACCCCGTGCACGAGCGGATCGTGCACGGGGTCCAGGTGCGCAGAGAGATAGATGCCCTCGCGCGGAAGGTAAGCCGCGCGCACGTTGCAAGGTGTGTCGCATACTTTCTGCTCGATGCGATGCTGCGGCAGCAGGAACACGGTCGGCACAGCTCCGGTCGACTGGTAGTCGGACAACGCTTCGATCTCTGCCAGCAGCAGGCGAACCAGGGGTGCCAGATCTTCCGCGGGCACCAGCTCGGGATCTGCCAGTGCCTGCGCAGATGCGCCTGCCGAGCTCGCGCCGCAGAGTATCAAAGCCGCAAGAAGATGCCGAACCACCATGCTGGCAGATGATAGCGTGCAGGGCCGACCCGTGCCCCCGACGGGCGACGTGGGCGACCTGCGCATGCCGCGCCGAGCGCCGGCCTCATTCCTGTTGTGCGGTTCGCGCTGTCACGCGGGACGGGCCAGGGCTTCGTCGAGAAGCTCGAGCCAGTGCCGCACCGGCAGCGCAGTGCCGGTCTGGATATGAGCCAGACACCCGATGTTGGCGGTGGCGATGACGTCAGGCCGGTCCGACTCCAGCGCCTGTACCTTGTTGCCAAGGAGCTGCTGCGAGAGTTCGCTCTGCAGGATCGAGTAGGTGCCAGCGGACCCGCAGCACAGGTGTGCATCGGGCACGCCGGTGAGGCGATAGCCGGCGGCGGTCAGCAGCGCCTCCGCGGCGCCACGGATTTGCTGGCCGTGCTGCAGGGTGCATGGTGAATGGAAGGCTACGCGCTGCGCGGGCGAAGCAGGAGAGGCGTTAGGAGAGAGCAGAGGGGCGAGCGCTTCGCGCGTGCGTGCTCAGCACTTCCGTGGCGTCCTGGGTGAGGGCGGAGATTCGCTTCGCCTTCTCGGCGTAGCGCGCGTCACCGGCCAGCAAGTGGCCGTACTCCTTTACCATCACCCCACAGCCACTGGCAGTCATCACGATAGCTTCGACGCCGGCCTCGACTTGCGGCCACCAGGCGTCGATATTCCGGCGCATGTAGTCCAGCCCTTCCTCCTGCGCATTCAGGTGATAGGACACGGCACCGCAGCAGCCCGCCTGGGGCGCGGTGCAGTACGGACACGCCGATCCGATCCAGCACGCGTGCCAGCGCCGGGTTGATGCTCGGTGCGATGGCCGGCTGGACGCAACCCTCCAGCACCAGCATCCGGCGCGGGTGTCGAGGTGCCGGCCAGGTGCCAGCGCGCACACGAGGAGGGACCTTGCGGCGGATCTTTGCCGGGAGCAGCGGACGCGTGAGTTGCCCGAGCTCGAGCAACGGCTTGAACAGCATCGGATGGGGCAGGACCGTGCGCAGGGCCTTGCGTTTCACGGCGTCGATTGCCGAGCGCCCCACGCGCTGCTCCACAATATTCCGGCCGATGTCGACCAGGCGACCGTACTTGACGCCCGAGGGACAGGTGGTCTCGCACGAACGGCACGTCAGGCAGCGGTCCAGGTGCAGCTGGGTCTTGGCCGTCACCTCGCGTCCTTCCAGCACCTCCTTCATCAGGTAGATGCGCCCGCGCGGCCCGTCCAGCTCGTCGCCGAGCAGCTGATAGGTCGGGCAGGTCGCGGTGCAGAAGCCGCAGTGCACGCAGGCCCGCAGGATGCTGTTGGCCTCCCGCCCTTCGGGGGTGTCCTTGATGAACTGAGCGAGATTGGTTTTCATCTAAAGCTGCGTTAACCGCAGAGGCGCGGAGGCGCGGAGAAAAACAGGAGCGCTCGCGATACGGCAAGCCTTCCTGCCCTCGTCCAGGCACAGGCTCCGTGATTCGACTCTCCCGTCTTTCCTCCGCGCCTCCGTGCCTCTGCGGTTCAAATGGTCTAGATCAGAAATCGGGGTGCAGTCGGTGCGGACCGAAGATGCCGCGCGGATCGAGCGCCGCCTTGAGCTTGCGATGGAGCGTCAGCACGCCGGCATCGAGCCGCATGATCGGCGATGCCGGAGACGCCCCCGCGGAACCGGGTAGCGTGGCCGCCCGCTGCGCGAGCCGCAGCGAACACCGTCTCGTCCGCCGCGTCGGTGGCAATCCAGCGCAGACCGCCGCTCCATTCGATCACCTGGCTGCCGGGCAGGTGCAGCGGCGGGGTGCTCGATTTGATCGACAGACGCCATAGCACGCTGCCACGGAAAGCCTCGAGCCGCTGCTCGCGCACCGACTCCCAGAACGCGTGAGCATCGGGCACCGGCTCGCCGCCAAGCTTGCGGCGGCCGGCCGCCACGCCGAGCGAGCTGCCGGACAGGCGCACACTCAGTGCGCCGTCTGCAAAGCACGTCGCGGAGATCGGCAGCGGTTGCCCCGCCCAGCGGTTCATCGTATCGATCGCCTGCGCCTCGCTCATCTGCAGCCGCAGCGTGAGCTCCTCGTCCGGACGGGGCAGCACCTTCAGCGAAGCTTCCAAGATCACGCAGAGCGTGCCGAACGACCCGGTGAGCAGGCGCGAGACGTCGAACCCGGCAACGTTCTTCATGACCTGGCCGCCGAAGCTGAGTACCTCGCCCTTGGCGTCGAGCACCTTCATCCCCAGCACGAAATCGCGCACCGAGCCGGCTGCGGCTCGCCGCGGCCCCGAGAAGCCGGCCGCCACGCAGCCCCCGAGCGTCGCCGCGGGGCCGAAGCCGGGCGGTTCGCAGGCCAGCATCTGCCCCCCGCCGGCCAGCACCTGATGGAGTTGCGTCAGCGTCGTCCCCGCGCGGGCGGTGACGACGAGCTCAGTGGGCTCGTAGTCCACGACGCCGCTGTACGAGCTCACGTCCAGCGCGTCCCCCTCCAGCGCGTAGCCGTAGAAGTCCTTCGAGCCGCTGCCGCGGATGCGCAGCGGGCGCCGTTCGGCCGCTGCCTTGCGGACGGTTTCAGCGAGCTGGTCGATCATGCGGAGGGAAGGCTGTAACGCAGATGCACAGCGGATCTGCGTTGGATGCGCGGGGCGAAGTCAAAACCGCGGGAGCTCAGGAAATTTCTCCTGCCCGCGATGCACGTGCATCGTGCCGAACTCGGCGCAGCGGTGCAGGGTGGGCACCGCCTTGCCGGGGTTGAGCAAGCCGTGCTGATCGAACGCCGCCTTGATGGCGTGAAAGGCAGCCAGCTCGGCGGGGCGAAACTGCACGCACATCTCGTTGATCTTCTCGACGCCGACGCCGTGCTCGCCGGTGATGGTGCCGCCCACCTCGATGCACAGCTTGAGGATGCGCGAACCGAAGCGTACCGCCCGCTGCAATTGCGCGTCATCCTCCGCGTCGAACATGATCAGCGGATGCAGATTGCCGTCGCCCGCGTGGAACACGTTGGGACAGGACAACCCGAACTCCTTCGACAGCTCGGTGATGCCGTTGAGAACCTCGCCCAGCCGCTTGCGCGGAATGGTGCCGTCCATGCAGAAGTAGTCGGGCAGGATGCGTCCCACGGCCGGGAACGCGCTCTTGCGGCCGGACCAGAACTTCAACCGCTCGGCCTCGTCGCGCGACAGGCGAATCTCGATGGCGCCGCTCGCCCGCATCACCTGCGAGATCTTCTCGATCTCCGCGGCCACCTCTTCTTCGGTGCCGTCCGATTCGCACAGCAGAATCGCAGCCGCCTCCAGCGGGTAGCCGGCGTGCACGAACTGCTCGACCGCCTGAGTGGCGAGCTTGTCCATCATTTCCAGCCCCGCTGGGATGATGCCGGCCGCGATGATATTGGCCACGGCTTCACCGGCTCGAATCACCGAGTCGAAGGCGGCGAGCACGACCTGGGCCTTCACCGGTTTGGGCAGCAGCTTGACGGTGATCTCGGTGGTGACCGCGAGCAGACCCTCGGAGCCGGTGAGCAACGCGAGCAGATCGTAGCCCGGCGCATCGAGCCCGTCGCTGCCGAACTCCAGGATCTCGCCCTCGATCGTCACGGCGCGCAGCTTGAGCACGTTGTGTACGGTCAGGCCGTACTTCAGGCAATGCACGCCACCCGAGTTTTCCGCGACGTTGCCGCCGATCGAACAGGCAATCTGGCTGGACGGGTCGGGGGCGTAGTACAGGCCATGCGGGGCGGCCGCCTCCGAGATCGCAAGATTGCGCACTCCCGGCTGCACGCGCGCGATGCGAGCGACTGGATCGATCTCCAGGATGCGCTTCATCTTCGACAGGCCGAGCGTGACGCCCTGCGCGTGCGGCATCGCTCCGCCCGAGAGTCCCGTGCCGGCGCCGCGCGCAACGACCGGCACGCGAGCTTCGTGGCAGATGCGCAGCACCGCGCTGACCTGGGCCTCGTTCTCGGGCAGTGCCACGGCCAGCGGCAGCTGGTGATACGCCGTCAGGCCATCGCACTCGAACGGCCGCAAGTCTTCCGCAGCGTGCAGCAGGCAAGCGGGCGGCAGCACCGCGCTCAAGCGCCGCACCAGTTCGGGCTTGTCCACCGTAGGGGCGGCGACCGCGTCGAGTGTCTCGGGTTTACCCATGGATCAACTCGATCTGGTGATCAGAATGGCGCGCAGGTCGTTCACGTTGGTGAGCGTGGGGCCAGTGACGACGAGATCGCCCAAGGCGGAGAAGAATGAATAGCCGTCATTATCGGCAAGCCGCGACTTGGCGTCCAGACCGCGTTCCGCGGCGCGCGCCAGGGTGTCGGGAGTAACCACGGCCCCCGCATTGTCTTCGGTCCCGTCCACGCCGTCCGTGTCACCCGCGAGGGCGTAGACGCCCTTGGCGCCGCCCAGCGCCACGGCGAGCGCCAGCAAGAACTCGACGTTGCGTCCGCCCCGGCCGTTGCCGCGTACCGTCACCGTGGTCTCGCCGCCCGACAGCAGAACGCACGGCGCTCTGGCGGGCTGCCCGTGGCGCAGCACCTGCCGGGCGATGCCCGCATGCACCATCGCGACCTCGCGCGATTCGCCCTCCAGGCTGTCGCCCAGGATCACGGGTGTGACCCCTGCCGCGCGCGCGATCTCCGCCGCAGCCTCGAGAGATTGCTGGGGCGCGGCGATGAGATGGGTTTCGATCCCCGCCAGGCGCGGATCGCCGGGCTTAGGCGTTTCGTCTTTCGCTGCCCGAAGATGCTCGACGACGACCCTCGGTTCGGTGATGTGGTACTTGTCGAGGATCGCGAGCGCGTCGGCGAAGGTTGTGGGGTCGGGCACCGTTGGACCGGATGCGATGACGGCCGGATCGTCGCCCGGCACGTCCGAGATGGTGAGCGTGACGACCTTCGCGGGGTGGCACGCCGCCGCGAGACGGCCGCCTTTGATGGCGGAGAGGTGCTTGCGAACGCAGTTCATCTCGGTGATGTTGGCGCCGCTCTTGAGCAGCGCGCGGTTGATCGCCTGCTTGTCCTGCAAGGTCAGGCCGGGTGCCGGCAGTGCGAGCAGAGCCGAGCCGCCGCCCGAAATCAGGCACAGCACCAGGTCGTCGGCCGACAGTCCGTGGACCATCTGCAGGATGCGCTGTGCGGCCTGTTGCCCAGCCGCGTCCGGCACCGGATGCGCGGCTTCGACGACCTCGATGCGCCGGCAGGCTGCGTGATGTCCGTAGCGGGTCACGACCAGCCCGGATAGCTCGCCTGGCCAGTGGTCTTCCACCGCCTTGGCCATCGTCGCCGCGGCTTTCCCCGCGCCCACGACCAGCGTCCGGCCTTTCGGCGGCTTCGGCAGGAACGGCGGGACGCACTTGTCCGGCATCGCGCGGGCGACGGCCGCGTCGAACATCCTTCTGAGCAGCCGCGCGGGGATCGTCGATCATCGAAATCCTAACCGCGCTTGACCACAGAGGACACAGAGCATCACAGAGGACGTCAAACGCATTGGGTTCCTCTGTGTCCCTCTGTGTCCTCTGTGTTCAATGCGGGGGGTGAGGGGTTACAGGTACGGCCTGACCCACGCGAGCCCGGCCTCGGTGGCGGCGGCGGGCCGGTACTCGCAGCCGATCCAGCCCTGGTACCCGACCTTGTCGATATGCTGGAACAGGAACGTGTAGTTGATCTCGCCGGTACCGGGCTCGTGGCGCCCCGGCGTGTCGGCGAGTTGCATATGCGCGATTTTGTCGAGGTTCTTTTCGATGGTGGGTGCGAGGTCGCCTTCCATGATCTGCATGTGGTAGATGTCGTACTGGAAGGCGAGGTTGGGCACCTGCGCATAGTGCATGATGTCGAAGGCTTGCCGCGAGTAGTTGAGGTAGAAGCCGGGGATGTCGCGGGTGTTGATCGCCTCGATCAGGAGCTTGATGCCGTGCTTGGCGAGCTCCTTGCCGGCAAAGCGCAGGCTGGCGATGTAGGTCTCGCGCAACTTCTCGTCGTTGACGCCGCGCGGCTTGAGCCCCGCCATGCAGTGCAGCTGCTTGCAGCCCAGCGCCACAGCGTAATCGACGGCCTTGCCCACGCCCTCCTGGAACTCGCCGGCGCGGGCGGGATCGCAGGCGAGGCCGCGGTCGCCGGCGTTGAAGTCCCCGGGCGGCATGTTGAACAGCACGACCTGCAAGTTGTTCTTGCGGAGGATGTCGGCGAGCTGGTTCTTGTCGTAGGCGTAGGGGAACAGGAACTCGACGCCCTTGAAGCCGGCCTTGGCCGCGGCGCCGAAACGGTCCAGGAAGTCAACCTCGTTGAACATCATGGACAGGTTGGCATTGAACTTGGGCATGGCTGCCCTCCCTTCGCGAGACGACGATTCTAGAGCAAAACCGCTGGCGACGAAGGGGCGCGCCGCGTGCGACAGACCGGGCGCGCGAGGGGACAAGCTATAATTCGGCCACTGCAATCTCGCGGCCCGACCCATGACCCGCTTCACCGGAACCGACAGCTACATCGCCACCGAAGACCTGATGATGGCGGTGAACGCCGCCATCACTCTGGAGCGCCCGTTGCTCATCAAGGGCGAGCCCGGCACCGGCAAGACCATGCTGGCCCTCGAAGTCGCCAAAGCGCTCGGGCGGCCGCTCGTGCAGTGGCACGTCAAGTCCACCGGCAAGGCGCAGCAGGGACTCTACGAATACGACGCCGTATCGCGGCTGCGCGACTCCCAGCTCGGCGATGCGCGCGTGCAGGACATCGCCAACTACATCAAGCGCGGCCCGCTCTGGGAGGCGTTCGAGTCGCAGGTCCCCGCCGTGGTCCTGATCGACGAGGTCGACAAGGCCGACATCGAGTTCCCCAACGACCTCCTGCGCGAGCTGGATCGCATGGAGTTCTACGTCTACGAGACCCAGCAGCTGGTGCAGGCGCGCCACCGGCCCACCATCATCATCACCAGCAACAACGAGAAGGAGCTGCCGGACGCGTTCCTGCGCCGCTGCTTCTTTCACTACATCCGCTTCCCCGACAAGGAAACCATGGAGCGGATCGTGGACGTGCACTACCCCGGAATCAAGAAGATCCTGCTCAAGGAAGCGCTGGAGGCGTTCTTCGAGATCCGCGAGGTGCCGGGCTTGAAGAAGAAGCCGTCCACCTCGGAGCTGCTGGACTGGCTGAAGCTGCTCATGGCCGAGGACATCTCTCCCGACGTCCTGCGCTCGCAGGACCAGCACAAGATCGTGCCGCCGCTGCACGGCGCGCTGCTCAAGAACGAGCAGGACGTGCACCTGTTCGAGAGGCTGGTGTTCATGTCGCGCAGGCGTACTACTTGAACCGCAGAGGCGCGGAGGCGCGAGAGGACCCGCAGAGAAGAACCAGCCAGGCAGCTGAACAATCGGAGATGGTATGAGTCAATGCCTGCGTCGGCCGAACGCGCAATCAAGATCATAGTGCTTGCAGTGCGCGCCATCCCATTCCTTGCGCTCCTTTGCGTACCTTCAGCCTTGCGCGGTGTAAGGGTTACATGCTGACCGACTTCTTCTTCGAGGTCCGCAAGTTCGGCGTCCCGGCCACGCTGAAGGAGTTTCTCACCCTGCTCGAGGGCCTCGAGAAGCACGTCATCACCGGCAGCGTGGACGACTTCTACTGGCTCGCGCGCGTGTGCCTGGTGAAGGACGAGTCGCACTACGACCGCTTCGACCGGGCCTTCGGCCACTACTTCAAGGGCATCGAGCATTTGCCGCCGGATCTGCTGGCGCAGATCCCCGAGGAGTGGCTGCGGCGCCTCGGCGAGCTGAATCTGAGCGAAGAGGACAAAGCCTTGATCCAGTCGCTCGGCGGCTGGGAGAAGCTGATGGAGACGCTGCGCAAACGGCTGGAGGAACAGAAAGGGCGCCACGAAGGCGGGTCGAAATGGATCGGCACCCGCGGCACCTCACCGTTCGGAGCGTACGGCTACAACCCCGAAGGCGTACGCATCGGGCAGGCGGGCTCGCGCAACCGCAGTGCAGTCAAGGTCTGGGACCGGCGCGAGTTCAGCAACCTGGACGACAGCATCGAGCTGGGCACGCGCAATATCAAGATTGCGCTGCGGCGGCTGCGGCGCTTCGCCCGTGAGGGTGCGCCCGAGGAGCTGGATCTCGACGACACCATCCGCTCCACCGCCCGCAACGCCGGCTGGCTGGATCTGAAGATGGTGCCGGAGCGGCACAACGCGGTGAAGGTGCTGCTGTTCCTGGACGTGGGTGGCTCCATGGAGGACCACGTCAAGATCTGCGAAGAGCTGTTTTCCGCCGCGCGCTCAGAGTTCAAGCATCTCGAGTACTTCTACTTTCATAACTTCCTCTACGAGACCGTCTGGCGCGATAACCGGCGGCGCCACAGCGAGCGCTTCCCGGTGCTCAACGTGCTGCATACCTACCCGCACGACTACAAGGTCATCTTCGTGGGCGACGCCACCATGAGCCCCTATGAGATCGCCTATCCAGGCGGCTCCGTCGAGCATCACAACGAGGAAGCTGGCGCGGTGTGGATGCAGCGCGTGCTCGACGTCTATCACAAGGCAATCTGGCTCAACCCTCAGCCCGAGGATCGGTGGGGTTACTACGAGTCCATCGGGATGGTCAAGCAACTCCTCGGGGATCGGATGTATCCGCTGACATTGGGTGGGCTGGAAGAGGGGATGCGGGACCTGAGCAGGTAGAGGGAGAAGCGATAAACCCCGCCCTCTCGTATCAAGAGGGTCCCTCGAACAGTGGCCTCGTCGTCGCGAGAGGCGCGAGGCGCATGAACGGCTCCGTCGCCCGTCAAGCGGCACGCAAGGAGTTCCCGTCAAGGGAGAGGGAGTTTTGGCGCTCGCGCGCGAAGTTCGTTGGTAGGGCGCGGGTTAGGCCGAAACGGACAGTGCTCGACGCTGACGGTTTCGCGGCGATCCCTACATCCCCCAGCGCAGCGCGGCAGTGTGCACCGGCGCATCCCACAGCCGCTTCAGCTCGTCGGTCGAGTATGCTGAGGGTGATCGAGCAGCCGGCCATGTCGAGCGAGGTCACGTAGTTCCCGACGAGAGAACGGGTGACGCGCACACCAGCGCCAGCGATCAGCTTCTGTGCGGCGTGGTACATCAAGTACAGCTCCATCAGCGGCGTGCCGCCGAAGCCATTCACCAGCAGCAGCGCTTCTGCCGCCCGCCTGCTTGCCCAGGTCGCCGAGGATGGCTTCGCCCATCTCCTGGGCGATCGCGTCGGCGGATTTGAGCGCCACGCGCCGGCGGCCGGGTTCGCCGTGGATGCCCACGCCCATTTCCATCTCGTCGTCCCCGATCTGGAAGGTGGGTTTGCCGGCGGCCGGCACGGTGCAACTGGTCAGAGCGACGCCCATCGAGCGGGTGCGGCCGTTGACCGCTTCGCCCAGTGCCTTCAGCGCCGCGAGATCGCGCCCCTGCTCGGCTGCGGCGCCGACGAATCTTCTCCACGATCAGTGTGCCGGCCACTCCGCGGCGTCCGGTGGAGTAAGTGGAGTTGTCCACGGCCACATCGTCGTTGGTGACGACCTGGTCCACCTGGCCGTCGAACATCTCGCGCGCCATGTCGAAGTTCATCACGTCGCCTTCGTAGTTCTTGACGATGAACAGCACCCCGCCGCCGGTGTCCACTGCCGAGGCGGCCGCCAGCATCTGATCCGGCGTCGGCGAGGTGAACACCTGCCCCGGACAGGCGGCATCGAGCATGCCGTGGCCGACGAATCCCGCATGCAGCGGCTCGTGCCCGGAACCGCCGCCGGAAATCAGCGCGACCTTGCCGGACTTCAGCCGCGCGCGGCGCACGAACTTGCCTTCCTCGCCCGCCATCACGATGTCGGCGTGCGCCGCGCAGAAACCGCTCAGGCTCTCCTGCAGCACGTCGTCAACGGCATTGATCAGCTTTTTCATCGGCCCCTCCGGATGGTCGTCACGTGTTCATGACTCGCGCAGCAGGCGAGCCACCTTGTCTGCGAACTCCTTCACGATCGCCTCCAGCCGCCGGTTGCGAGCGTCCGTGCCCAGGTCCGGCACCGTGACCGTCAACTGGCGCATCCGATCATGCTCTTCCTTCAGCAGCTGCAGCCGGCGCGGATGGGCTGTGCGATAGCCGCCAGGAAGCGCTCGCGCTCGCGCGGCGAGAAGTGGCAGATCTCGAAGATCGGCTCGATGTGCTGCACGGGAATCGGCGTCGGGATAGGTCGGGTTGGAGATGAGCGAGATGAAGCTGCGGTTCTTTCCCAGCGTCTCGGCCAGCCGCTGGCGCATGCCCGATGGCCGGCTGTCCAGCACCTCCTGCAGGACGCGCTTGTAGGCGGCGACTCGCTCCTGCGGCGGTCTCCGGTTTCACCGGTGACTTCTGCGCCACGCGCTCAGCTCCGCCGCACTGCGGCCTTGACCGCAGCCAGGGACGCAGGCGCCACCGACAGTATGCGCAAGCCGCAGCCCAGCAGCTCCGGCACATGGCGCACGTCGCTCGCCAGATCGCCGCACAGGCTCACCTCGCGCTGCAGCGTCGCGCCCATGCTCCGTCATCTGCTTCAGCAATCGCCAAAAGGCCGGGCCGGGCGCGGCGAGTGCGGCCAGTTCCGGCTCGTCGCGGCTCGCCGCCATCAGGTACTGCAGCAGGTCGTTGCTCCCGATCGAGTAGAAGTCGGCGTCGAAGTCGGCCATGGACAGCGCCGCGGCGGGCACCTCGACCATCATGCCAAGCGGCGGGAGCGCGGCCGGCGACACCGCTCGCCGACAGTTCGCGCACCGCCTGCGCCAGCAGCAGCCGGCATTGCGCGAGCTCGTCGGGCACCGCGATCATCGGCACCATGATCTTGACGTTGCCGTGCACGGCCGCCCGCGCGAGCGCGCGCAGCTGGACCTTCAGCACTTCCGGGCGGCGCAGCGACAGGCGCACGCCGCGCACGCCCAGAAACGGATTGCTCTCTCCGCTACGCGTCAATCCCGGGATCGGCTTGTCGCCGCCGGCGTCGAGCGTGCGGATGGTGACCGGCCGGCCGGCCGCCCACTCGGCGATGCGCCGGTATACCCGGTACTGCTCCTCTTCGTCCGGGAGCTGCTCGCGAGCGTGGAACAGGAACTCGGTGCGCACCAGCCCGATGCCGTCCACGTGTGCGGGGTCGATGCCCTCCAGCTCCTCGGGGCGCGCGACATTGATCAGAACCTGCACCCGCTCGCCGCCGGCCATCCTGGCCTCTGTGCCGAGATGCACGGCGTCGGCGCGCGCCCGCTCGGCGTGGCCGCGCGGCGCTGCTCGAACTCGTGACGGCACGGCGCATCCGGGACCAGCACCAGCGAGCCCTCGTGAGCATCGAGCAACGCCTCCTCGCACGGCTCGATCTGCGACAGATCGACGCCGACGAGCATCGGCACGCCGCGCGAGCGCGCGAGGATCGCGACGTGGCCGGTGGTCCCGCCTCGCTGCAGACACGAGCCCGCCTTGACGCCAGTCGGCGGCCAGGAAGCGAGACGGGGCGAGATCCTCCGCCAGCACGATGGCCCCGGGGGGAATCGCCTGCTGAGCGCCTCCAGCGAGCGCGTCGAGCACGCGGTCGCGCAGGTCGCGCAGGTCCGCCGCGCGCCCTCGAAAATAGGCGTCCTCGGCCGTCTCGTAGTCTTCGATCAGCGCGTCCATCACCCGGCGCCAGGCCACGTCGGCAGGCTCGCCAGCCTCGATGCCGGCGAAGGTGGGGCGCGTGATCTCGTCGTCCTCGAGCAGCGCAAGCTGGAACGCGAGGATGGCGGCGGCCTCCTCGTCGGCGACCTGGTGCAGACAGCTCGCTGAGCGCGTGCCGCGCGGATCGCAGCGCCGCGGCGACTGCTTCGCGCTCCCCTTCCGGAGACGCAACGCGCCGCGCCCGGCGCTCTACCGCATCGAGCCGGAAGATCGGGCCGCAGGCGAGCCCGGGCGATGCCGGAGTGCCGACCAGCCGGAGCATCTGGCTCACGGCGTCAGCTCGAAATCCCGCTCGACCAGAGCGACGAGCGCCTGCGACCGCAGCCTGCGCGTCCTGACCGTGAGCGCGGAAGTGGAGCATGGCACCCTTGGGCGTCTTGGAGCCCATCACCTTCACGATGCTCTTGGCATCGACCCACGGGCCTTCCGGCGACGTGGAGAATTCGATCTTCGCGGCGAAGGTCTTGGCGAGCTGAGTGAGCTTGACGGAGGGTCGGGCGTGCAGTCCGATCTCGTGCTCGATGCGCACGTTGCCTGTCGCGCTGGGTGTCATCGTGGTGGCGTCCTTCAGCGTGCCCGCAGTTCTTCCGCCGTGCGGCGGACCTGGTCCAGCGTGGAGCCGGCGGAGGCTTCCGTACCCGCCATGACGGCGCCCTCGACTACGGGCGCATCGCAGATCACGACGCGCGCGCGCCGCTCTTCAGGCAGCATCTCGACCGCCATTTCGCTGTTGGTCTCCGCGCCGCCGAGATCGACCAGGATCGCCACGCCGGCTTCCGACCAGGCCTGGTCGATCGCCGCCAGGATCGCCTCGACGTTGGTGCCCAAGCCCGCCGCCGGGTGCGCCGCCGCACCAGGCGAGCGGTACATCGTCGCCGACCATCTGCCGCACCATGTCGGCCGCCCCGCGCGCGACGTCCGGCGAGTGGGACACGATCACGATACCGACGTTGCTCGAGGTCGTCGTTGGTGGTTTCGCGAAGTCATCTGGACGCTGGCCCGGTTGTCGTTTTGCTTCATCGCCAGCTCTTCTCGCTCGAGTACGTCTGCAACGGTCTGGACCATGAGCCACGACGAGCGCGCTCCCGGATCCATGTGCCCGATGCTGCGCGCGCCGAGGAACGACGCGCGTCCGCGCACGGCCTGCATCGGCACGGTCGCAGCCGCAGCCGACTCTGCACTGGTGCGCAGGCGCGCGTACAGGTCCTCGCCGCCTGCGCTCAGCGTGGCGAGAACGGGCACGAGCACGTCGAGCATGGTCTTCATCTGCACGTCGGACTTGCCGCGCGCTTTGACCGCATCGACTGCCGCCGAGAACGCCTGCGCCACGACCGGCACGCGTCGGCGCTTCCGGAAATGCCTTGCCCAGCGTCATGAACAGCGTGCCATACAGCGGGCCCGACGCGCCACCCACCTTCATCACCAACGTCATCCCCACCGCTTTCAGCGCTTCCGGCATCGGCAGCGCGGCGGTCTTGTCGAGCTCGGCCAGCACGGCCTCGAACCCGCGCTTCATGTTGAGGCCGTGATCGCCGTCGCCGATCGCCTGGTCGAGCGCCGTCAGTTCCTCCGCGTGATCCACCATGCACTGGGCGACCTCGCCGATGAGCTTGCGCTGCAACTGTTGATCGATCGGCATGCTCGACGCT
This sequence comes from uncultured beta proteobacterium, assembly GCA_963772865.1. Classification (GTDB taxonomy): domain Bacteria; phylum Pseudomonadota; class Gammaproteobacteria; order Burkholderiales; family SHXO01; genus SHXO01. The sequence continues at coordinate 17,600 of CAVYZA010000030.1, forward strand.
CCTGCTACGCCGCGATCCGCCGGCCCGCCGCGTCGAAATAGGTCGGGTCGACCAGCTCGATCGACAGCGGTGTCTCCGGCCTTCCAGCGCGCGTGCGGATCGGCCAGCGTAACCAGGCTGTGGCCCCGCACCTCCAGGTGCAGGTGATTCTGGTCGCCCAGGTGCTCTATGCGCTTGAGCACGCCTTGTGCCGCGCCGTTGCGCGCGTGGCCGATGCGCAGCTGCTCGGTGCGCGCGCCGATGGTGTGGGTTCCCGGCAGGGGCGCCCGGCGTCGCCAGCAGAGCCGGCGGGAATGAGGTTGATGCCCGGCGTACCCAGGTGCGCCGCCACGTAAGTGTTGGCCGGGCGCTCGTACACTTCGCGCGGCGTGCCGATCTGGACCAGCGCGCCTTCGGACAGGATGCCGATGCGGGTCGCCATCGTCATCGCCTCGATCTGGTCGTGCGTCACGTACAGGATGGTGGCGCCCAGCTCGGACTGGATGCGCTTGAGCTCCAGGCGCAGCTCGGCGCGCAGCTTGGCGTCCAGCGAGGACAGCGGTTCGTCCATGAGATAGATGGCCGGTGCGCGCACCAGCGCCCGACCGATGGCGACGCGTTGCATTTCGCCGCCGGAAAGACGCGTGGCGCGATTCTGCAGCTTCGACTCGATGTGCAGCAGCTCCGCCACGCGATGCACCATGCGGCGGACCTCGTCCTCGGGCAGGCGCCGGGCCGGAGAGCGCAGCGGAAACGCGAGGTTGTCGTACACCGTGAGATGCGGGTAGAGCGAGTACTGCTGAAACACGAAGGCCACGTCGCGCACCGCCGGCGGCTCGGCCGTGACGTCGCGCCCGCCGATGCTCACGCGCCCGGCATCCGGCCGCTCCAGGCCGGCGATCGTGCGCAGCGTGGTCGTCTTGCCGGCGCCGGTCGGCCCCAGCAGGACCATCAACTCGCCGTCCGCGATATCCAGAGACAGGTCGCGCACGGCGCGCACGTCGCCGAAGCGCTTGGTGACGCCGGAAAGCTTGACCTCAGCCATCGATCTCTCCGTCGTGCAGGGCGCTGCGCAATGCACGTCCCGATGCCGCATCGAAGATCAGCAGGCGCTCGGCGCGCAGCGCGAGTCCCACGTTGTCGCCGATGCCTACCGGCACGGACGATGGCAACCGCGCCTTGATCTGGCCGTGCGGCGTGTTCACGGTGACGATCTGGGTCGTGCCGAGGTATTCGGCACCGAACACGCGCCCGCGCAGTGGACTGTCGTCGGCGAGGCGGACATGCTCGGGCCGCAGTCCGAGCGCGAGCTGGCCTGCCGCCGCCTCGCGCTGCTGCGGGACGTCCAGCGTGGCGCCGTTGACTCTGACGCGTACGCTCGCCCGGTCGTACCGCGCCCTCGAAGCGCAGGAAGCTCATCGGCGGCGAGCCGATGAAGTCGGCCACGAACATGCTGGCCGGACGGTCGTAGATCTCCTGCGGCGTGGCGACCTGCTCCACCACGCCTTGGTTCATCACGGCGATGCGATCGGCCATCGCCATGGCCTCGAGCTGGTCGTGAGTGACGTAGACCGTGGTCGCGCCGATGCGGTCGTGCAGCTGCCGCAGCTCGCCGCACATCAGCCGCCGGAACTCGGCGTCCAGCGCGCCCAGCGGCTCGTCCATCAGAAACGCCTTCGGCCGCCGCACGATTGCGCGCCCCAGCGCCACGCGCTGCCGGTCCCCGCCAGACAGCCCCGACACGCCGCGCTTGAGCAGGTGCTCTATGCGCAGCAGCCGTGCCGTCTCCTGCACCCGCTCGCGCACCTCTCGCGCGCGGGACGCCCTGCGAGCGCAGCGGATAGGCGATGTTGCGAAACACGCTCAGGTGCGGATAGAGCGCGAACATCTGGAACACGAAGGCGATGTCGCGATGCGACGCGCGCAGGAAGGTCACGTCCTCGCCGTCCAGCAGGATGCGCCCGTGAGTGGGCAGCTCCAGGCCGGCGATCATGCGCAGCGTGGTGGTCTTCCCGCAGCCCGACGGTCCGAGCATGACGAAGAACGTGCCGTGCTCGATGGTGAAGCTGGATTGCTTCACCGCGGTGAATTCCCCGAACTGCTTGCGCAGGTTGTCGACTCGGATCTCAGCCATGGATGGCGCCGTCAGTCCGCGAAAGTGGCTCACGACCACGAAGGCCAGCGTGCCGGCCAGGATGGTCACGAACGAGTAGGTATACAGCCACAGCGAGAACGGCTGCATCAGCATGAACACGCCCACGCCGATCAGCGCGGTCGCCCCGGCCTCCCACGGACCGCGACGCAGGAAGCGCCGGGCGCGGCGCGTCGGTCTCGATCTGGCCGTTGGTCTGCGCAGATCATCGCCGCAACGCTCCGAACGTGATGCCGCGCAGCAGCTGCTTGCGCAGCAGGATGGTGAACACCACGATGGGGACCAGGAACAGCGTCGTGCCGGCCGCCACCGCCGGCCAGTCCTGACCGCCCTCGCCGATGATGATCGGGATGAAGGGCGGCGCCGTCTGCGCCTCTCCCGAGGTCAGCAGCACGGCGAAGGCGTACTCGTTCCAGGCGAAGATCAGGCAGAAGATGGCGGTCGCCGCGATCCCGGTGCTCGCTTGCGGCAGCACCACCTTCCAGAACGCCTGGAAGCGGGTGTAGCCGTCTACCATCGCCGCCTCTTCGTACTCGCGCGGGATCTCGTCGATGAAGCCCTTGAGCAACCACACCGCGAGGGACACGTTGACTGCCGTGTACAGCAGAATCATGCCGAGCAGGCTGTCGGACAGCCCGAGGTTGCGGTACATGAGATAGATCGGGATCGCCACCGCGATCGGCGGCATCATGCGCGTCGACAGAATGAAGAACAGCAGGTCGTCGCGCAGCGGCACCCGGAAGCGCGAGAACGCATAAGCCGCCAGCACGCCGAGGAACACCGCCAGGAACGTGGAGCCGAAGCCGATGATCAGCGAGTTGAGGTAGCGCTGGCCGAACTTGGACGGTCCCGCGATCACCATGTTGCGCGAGCGGACCAGCTCGTCGTACCAGGTTTGCGCCTTGCGGCAGGCTGGCGATGTACTCCGGCGTCTGCCGGCTGCGCGTGGTGAACAGGTTCACGTAACCTTCGAGCGAAGGCTCGAACAGCACCTTGGGCGGGTAGGAGATCGAGTCCGGCGGCGTCTTGAAGCCGGTCGCGAAAATCCACACCAGCGGCAGCATCGACATCAAGGCGTAGAACACGACCACCGATCCCGCGATGCGCTTGGACCACGGCGAGGGTTCGACGACGGAATGGGCTGCGTTGCGTGCGCTCATCGGTTCTTCACCGCGTTGAGGGCCTTGACGTAGATGTTCGCGGCGCCGAACACCGTCACGAACAGGATGATCGCCAGCGCCGAGGAGTATCCGGTGCGCCACTTCTCGAACGCTTCGCGCTTCAGGGTGATCGACACCACTTCCGTCGTGGAGCCGGGGCCGCCGGAGGTGAGCAGATTCACCATGTCGAACATCTTGAAGTTCTCGATCGCGCGGAACAGCACGGCCAGCATCAGGAACGGCAGCACCATGGGCAGCGGTCACGGTCCAGAACTGGCGCCAGACCGACGCGCGGTCCACTTCCGCCGCCTCGTAGATGCTCTCCGGGATGGAGCGCAGGCCCGCCAGGCAGATCAGCATCACGTACGGCGTCCACATCCAGACGTCCACGAGCACGATGGCCCACGGCGCCAGCGCGCACGTCCCCGATCATCTCGAACGAGCTCGGATCGACGCCGCCGAGGAATCGCGATCGAGGTAGTTGAACCCGCCCATCTGCGGCTGGAACAGGAAGCTCCAGAACGTTCCCACCACGGCCGGCGAGAGCATCATCGGCAGCAGGATCACCGTGGTCCACAGGCTGTGGCCGCGGAAGCGCTTGTCGATCATCAGCGCCAGCGCGAAGCCCAGCAGCACCTCGATCAGAATCGACCAGAACACGAAATGCGCCGTGACCTGCATCGAGTGCCAGATGTCGGGATCGGTGAGGACACTGCGGTAGTTGTCCAGGCCCACCCAGTCCGCGCCGCGGTTGGCCCGGTTCGCCTTGAAGTTGGTGAAGGAGAGCTGGATGGTCCAGATGCAGCGGGAAAATGTTGATCGCCAGCAGCAGCAGGACGGTCGGCGCGATGAACATCCAGGTGATGGTGCGATCGGAGATCCCGCGCAGCCGGCGCGACAGGGCTTCCGGGGTGGCCCCGGCGGCACGCTGAGCGAGGCCGTGCACCACGGTCGAATCAGGCATGGCGGGATATCTGGAATGGCGGCGAATGCGAGTATCGGCAAGAAACACCCGTCATTCCGGCGAGAGCGCCGGATCCAGGGCATCGAAGCTGGTCCAGACCTGGATTCCAGGTCGCGCCGCGGAACGGCGCGCCTGGAATGACGACGTTGGTTCTAGTTGCTGCGCGCAACCTCCGGTAGACGGCCGTGCTTCAGGCCGAGTCACTGCTTCTCGGCCACCATCTTACCTTCCTCTTTGAACACCTTCTCCCAATCCTTGATCAGCAGGTCGAGCGCTTCCTTGGCGGTGCCCTTGTCGGCGACCACGTAGTCGTGCACGCGCTTCTGCATGTCGAGCAGCAGCTCCGCGTAGGCCGGCTCTTGCCAGAAGTCCTGCACGTTCTGCATCGACTTGAGGAAGTCCGCCGCGAACGGCGCGCTCTTGGGGAAGCCGGGATCGCAGAGCACGGCCTTGTGGCAGGAGTAGCCGCCCAGCGCCCACCACTTCTTCTGCACGTCGGGCTGCGCAAACCACTTGATGTACTTGAGCGCGTCTTCCTTGCGATCGGAGTAGGCAACCACCGAGATGCCCTGCCCGCCGAGCGTCGACGCCTTCGACCTTCTGCTTCGGATTGACGAAGAAGCCGATCTTGTTGCCGCCCACGTTCGGGATCCTTGTACAGGCCGGGGAAGAAGGCGAACCAGTTCATCATCATCGCCACCTGGCCGGACTTGAACGCGTCCAGACCTTCCTGCATGTAGGCGTTGGTGTAGCCGGGCGGCGTGCAGCACTTGTACACCGCCTTGTAGAACTCGAGCGCCGCGATCGCGTCGGCCGAGTTGACGAAGCCTTTCATGTGATACGGCTTCTTCGGATCGTCATACTTGAACCCCATACGGGTACAGCGCGGAGGTCACGCCCATCGTGATGCCTTCGGAGCCGCGCTCGGTGAAGATGGCGGCGCCGTACACTTTCTTGCCGTCGATGGTCCGGCCCTGGAAGAACTCGGCGATCTCCTTCAGCTCGGTCCAGGTCGTGGGCGGGACCAGCTCGCGCTTGTACTTGTCTTTGAACTCCTTGCGCAGCTCGGGCCGGGAGAACCAGTCCTTGCGATAGACCCAGCCGTTGGCGTCGCCCATCGCCGGCAAGGGCCCAGTAGTTCGGCGTGCCCTTGGGCCAGGTCGAGTACGCGTACGACGGTGGCCGGAAGGAAGTCATCCATCTTGATGCCTTCCTTGGCGAAGAAGTCGTTGAGCTTGACGTAGTGCCCCTGGGTCGCCGAGCCGCCGATCCACTGGCTGTCGCCGATCATCAGGTCGCACAGCTTGCCCTTGGAGTTGAGTTCGTTGATGAAGCGGTCGGCGAAGTTGGGCCAGGGAACGAACTCGAACTTCATCGGAATGCCGGTCTTGGCCGTGAAGTCCTTGGACAGCTCGACCAGGGCGTTGGCCGGGTCCCAGGCCGCCCAGCACAACGTGAGGTCCTTCGCGTGAACCGGCATCGCCGCCGCGGCCCCGAGTGCGACCGTCGCGGCACCGACAAGACATTTGCGCAGCTTGAGCATGTGCATCTCCTCTGTAGTAATCGTTTGAACGCCGCTGCACGGAACGCAGCGGTACCTGTGCCCGGCGCTGCGGATCAGGCCTGTCTGCCGAACCTTCCGCGCGCCGCCGGATGTTTAGTCTTTGTGTTTAGTATTAGCCTGTCACTAAACTAATTCGCATGTCAATAGGATAATGCGGCGATTGCATCTGGACTTTCATGATGCGCCGCAATGTCCCGACCCGTAAGGCGGCCATGGATTTGACCGGGAGTCGATCGGTCACCGGCGGCGTGCGGCCGGCGGTCGAGGCGTTGTTTAGTGAATTGGCCGTGCGGCCGAGAATGCGACCGGCTCTTGAGTTCCCCGGAAGTTGCTGGCGCCGGCCGGATGCCCGCGGCGTTGAGGAAAGTCTGACCGGATGTGCGACCGGTCGACTGGTGCTGCGCTGCGAAAAGATGCTGGCTAAAGCAAGCCCTTCGGGCACGGCGCGCGCCGCGGGTGTTCGCGCCGTTAGCAGACTACGACGTCAATAAACCTGCATCCTGGACGCGAGTCACGGTCGTGGCGAACCGCCCCCCGGAGCGAATGATCGCGCCTCTGCGCTCGACTCGACGGCTCAACGCGATGCGGTTTCGCGGCGGCGCGTATCGGCGATTTGCGCCGTTTGACCACTAAGTTGGACCATGTTAGGCTCGCTGTCATGGAAAGTATTCCCGTCTCCAAGTTCAAGGCGACCTGCCTTGCCGTACTGCAGCGCGTGAAGCGAACCGGGCGTTCGGTGGTCATCACGCGCTTCGGGCAGCCGGTCGCCGAGGTGATTCCGCCGCAGCGACGGGTGGCCAAGGCGGACTGGCTGGGTGGGATGGCGGGCCGAGTCAAGATCAGCGGCGATGTCGTGGGGCCGGTCATGGATCCCGAGTCGTGGGACGCCCTCAGGCAGTGAGGCTGCTGCTCGATACTCACATCTGGCTCTGGAGCCTGAGCGAACCCGCCAAGCTCGGCAAGCGTGTCAAGTCCGCGCTGACCGAGGCAGGAAATGAGCTTTGGGTTTCGCCGATAAGCGTCTGGGAACTGCTGGTTCTGGCCGAGCGCGGGCGGATCAAACTCGATGACGAGCCTCGCCGATGGGTTGCCGAGGCGATCGACCGGACGCCAGCGGAAGAAGCGGTCCTGACCTTCGACGTCGCGATCCGCAGCCGCGAGATCATGATCTCGCATGCAGACCCGGCAGATCGATTTCTGGTGGCAACCGCGTTGGTATATGACCTGACTCTGGTTACAGCAGACGACGCACTCATCGAGTCGAAGCTGTGTCCGGTTCTGGCGAACAAATAGGACCAGGCCGCGGGCGGCAAGGCCGTGGCTGCATCGAAACCGCTGGGCTGACAGCAGCGTCGCACGACCTCGGCCTGTGCACTGACTATGGCGCGTCTAGGACGCTTCCGAGTGTCCTGAGGCGGCCAGAAACCGCTCCTCGAACTCCTCCGGCGCCACCGCCGGACTGAATAGATACCCCTGGTAGCGGTCGCACCCCAGCTCGCGCAGGACTTCGAGCTGGCGGTGCGTCTCGACGCCTTCGGCCACCACGTCGAGTTTGAGCTTTTTGGCCATGGCCACTACGGCGCTGACGATGGCGGCATCATCGGGCTCGGAGACGATGTCGCGGATGAACGAGCGGTCGATCTTGACCGTGTCGATGGGCAGGCGCTTCAGATAGCTGAGCGACGAGTAGCCGGTTCCGAAATCGTCCACCGAGATGCCGCAACCGAGCTCGCCGAGCTGGCGCAGGACACGGGCATGATCGGCAACGTTGGAGGCGAGCAGGGTTTCGGTGATCTCGAACTCGATGCGGGTGGGATCGACCGCGAACTCGCCGATGGTGGCTCGCGCACGCTCCAGGAACTGAGCGCTGTCGCGCAGCTGCCCGACGGACAGGTTGACCGCCACACGCAGGGACGGAAACGCCTGCCAGGCCTGCAGCTGGCGGCAGGCCTCGCGCAGGACCCAGTCACCGATCGGGGCGATGAGGCCGCTGTCCTCCGCGAGCGGAATGAACTTGCCGGGGGAGATCTCGCCCCACTCCGGGTGGTGCCAGCGGATCAGCGCCTCGGCGCCGACCAGGCGATTGGACACCACCTCGAGCTGGGGCTGATACGCGAGCCGAAACTGCCCGCCCTCGAGCGCCTCGCGCAGTGCGGTCTCCAGGAGATGGCGCTCGACCGCGCGCTGGTTCATTTCGCCGGAGAAGAACTGCACCGCGTTGCGGCCCATCCCCTTGGCGTGATACATGGCGGTGTCCGCGTGGCGCATCAGGGTCGCCGCGTCTTCGGCGTCGGTCGGGAAGATGCTCACGCCGATGCTGGCGCTGGTGACCAATGTGTGCGGGCCGACGCTGAACGGGTCGGACAGGCAGCGCAGGATCTTGTCGGCGATGATCTTCGCGTCCTCCGCACTGTGCAGGGAGTCGAGCACCACCACGAACTCATCCCCGCCCAGGCGGGCGAGGGTGTCGCTCTCGCGCAGACAGCTCTGGAAGCGGCGGGCGACTGCGCGCAGCAGGTCGTCTCCCACCTCGTGACCGAGGCTGTCGTTGACGTGCTTGAAGCGGTCCAGGTCGATGAACATGAGGCCGACCCAGTCACTGCGCCGGCGCGCGCTTGCCAGAGCGTGCAGCAGTCGATCGTTCAGCAGCACGCGGTTGGGCAGGCCGCTCAGCGGATCGAGCGTGGCGAGCTCGGCGATGCGCGCTTCGGCCTGCTTGCGCTCGGTGATGTCGCGAGCCGCACCGCGCTGGCCGATGCGCCGCCCGCCCTCATCCAACATGCCGACGGCGTTGACCAGCAGCCAGCGTTCCTCCCCGCTCCTTGGTCAGGATGCGCTGCTCGAGGTCACGAAACGAGCCGTCCGGCTGCTGATGAGTCGCGAGCCATTCGCGCACCCGCTCGGCCTCCCCGGGCGCCGTGAATTGCGCGGGACTGCAGCCGATCAGCTCGGCCTCGCTGTAGCCCCACACGCTCTGCACGCGGTTGGAGACGTAGGTGAAACGTCCTTCCAGGTCGTTCTCCCAGACGAACTCGCTGGCGGCAGCCGTGAAGTCCCGGAAGCGGGTCTCGCTCGCACGCACGGCTTGCTCCATGGCCCTGCGCTCGGTGATGTCGGTGAACACCGAGAGCACGGCGCGGCTGCCGTCGCTGCGCGTGATGCGCGATTTACGCACCAGCACCCAGTGCCTGACGCCCTGCAGCGTGACGCCACGCTCATAGACCACCGGGTCGGGGCCGGTGAGTGCAGCCTCGTCCGTGTGCCAGACCTGGCGCGCTTCGTCGGGTGGGATCAGGCCGGCATCGTCCTTCCCCAGCAGCTCCTCGCGGGTGCAGCCGACGATGCGGCAGAAGGCGTGATTCACGGCGACGAAACGATGCTGCGCGTCCTTCACCGAGATGGGGTCCGGCACGGCGTTGATCAGCTCGTCGAGAAACTTGCGCGACTCGGCTAGATGCTGCTCGGCTCGGCGGCGCTCGGTGATGTCCCGGCCGGTCCCGCGCTGCCCGACACGCTTGCCGTTTGCGTCGAGCAGACCCACCGCGCTCACGCGTACCCAGCGCGCCTCGCCGTGTCTGGAAACGAGCTGGTGCTCGAAGTCGCGAAACGAGCCGTCCGCCCCCACGTTCTGGGCGACCCAGTCACGCACGCGCCCGCGATCCTGCTCCGGCATGAGCTCGATCGGGGTGCGGCCGACCAGGTCCTCCGGTCGATAGCCGCTGATTGCTTCGATGCCGTCGGAGAGGTAGGTGAAGCGGCCTTCCAGGTCGACTTCCCAGACGTACTCGCCCGCCGCGCCTGCAGCGTCGCGGAAGCGGATAGCGTTGTCGAGCAGAGCCCGCTCGGCTGCCTGCTTGTGGCGCTGGTCCTCCAAGTCGTCCAGCACCAGGGACAAGTTGCGCGCGAGCTTCTCCAGCAGGTCGAGGGTGGCGGCGGAAAGCGCCTCGGCCGCATACGCTTCCACCTCCAGCAGCGCGACCGGCTGTCCGCTGCACAACAACGGGAAGCCGGCCGTTGTCTGCGGCGACGCCACATTGCGCAGACGCCGCACGCGCCCGGAGGCCATGCGTGCGTGAGGCTGAACCGCGCGCTCGGCGGTCGTGGGCTCTCCCGCGTATGCAACGGTCACCAGCTCTTCAGTTTCCGGGTCGCAGATGCGCACTCGTGCGCTGCGCAGACCACCCTGCACCAGGCCGTGGCAAAGCTCGACGTACAGGCTGTCGCAATCACGCGCCTGCAGCATAGCGACGTGCACATCGACCACCGCCGTAGCCAGCCCCAGCGCCAGCGGCGGGTGCGCGGGTGCAATGGTCTGGGCGGGGGCGCGGAGGCCCCGGATGAGCGCAGGGGACGCATGGTGCGATAGGCGGTGTCAGACTTTCTGCCCAGGGCAGGGAGCTACAACCGTGCCTAGCGGAATTTCACAATGCTTCCACTTGTGCGGCCGCCTATCGAACCTTGCGCGCAGTGGGGGCGACCCGCGGGAGCCACAGGACGACACCACCCCCGGCCTTCGGCCGACCCCTCCTCGTGAGAGGAGGGGAGAGGCAGATTCTCCCCTCCTTATTCAAGGAGGGGTGGCATGCGAAGCGTGACGGGGTGGTCAGCTAGGAGTTGGAAACGCGCAGATCGAGCTTGCGGGGGGCGAGGAATCGTACCGCTGCGTCGATCGCAGGCAGCGGCTTGCTGAACAGATAGCCCTGGTACTCGTCGCAGCCGAGGCGCTGGAGGGCTTCGAGCTGCCCGCGCGTTTCCACCCCTTCGGCCGTGGTGTGCAGGTTCAGCCGGTGCGCCATCGCCACCACGGCGTCGACGATGGCAGCGTCGTTGGGGTCGGTCTCGATGTCGCGCACGAAGCTCTTGTCGATCTTCAGCGTGTCGATCGGGAACTGGCGCAGATAGAGCAGCGACGACCAGCCGGTGCCGAAATCGTCCACCGCGATGCGGACGCCTTCCTTGCCGAGCTTGCGCAACACGGCGATATTCTCCTCGGCGTCCTTCATCAGCAGCCGCTCGGTCATCTCGAGCTCGAGGTAGCGTGGATCGAGCCCGGTGCTGTTCAGGATGCGTGACAGAGCGCGGGAGAACTCGCGCGGCTTGTCGAGCTGACGCGGCGAGATGTTGACCGCGATCTTGACCGGCGGATAGCCGGCGTCCTGCCAGGCCTTGCCACGCTGGCAGGCGCTGCGCAGAACCCATTGTCCGATCGGCTCGATCAAGCCGGAATCTTCGGCCACGTTGATGAACCGGTTGGGCTCGAGCAGGCCGTGCTCCGGGTGCTGCCACCGCAGCAAGGCCTCCATGCCCACCACCGCGCCGGTGCGGATGTCGACCTGGGGCTGGTAGAACAGCACGAACTCCTGGCGCTCGATGGCGAGGCGCAGTGCCGTCTCCAGGTTGTGGCGCTCGACCGCGCGCACGTTCATCTCGGGAGAGAAGAATTGATAGTTGTTGCGACCCTTCTCCTTGGCGTGATACATGGCGGTGTCGGCATTCTTCATCAGAGTGCGGTCGTCGTCGGCGTCCATCGGGAAAATCGCGATGCCGATGCTGCAGGAGGTCGTGAGCGCGTGGCCCGCGATCTCGAACGGGCGGCCGAGCGCCTTGATGATCTTGCCGGCCACCTGCGCCGCATCTTCCGCATGCTGCAGACCCTCGAGCGTCACCACGAACTCGTCACCGCCCAGCCGCGAGAGCGTATCGCCTTTGCGGATGCAGGTATCCATGCGCGTGGCGACTTCCTTGAGCAGCAGGTCGCCGACCTCGTGGCCGAGCGAATCGTTGATGTACTTGAAGCGGTCCAGATCGATGAACAGCACCGCCAGCGATTGCCCGCTGCGGCGCGCGGCCACGATGCCCTGCTCGAGGCGGTCGTTGAACAGCAGGCGGTTGGGCAGCTTGGTCAGCGGGTCCCGCCACGCCAGGTCGTTGATGCGATCCTCGGCGGCCTTGCGGTCGGTGATGTCGCGGCCGGTGCCGCGCAGGCCGGTGAGCTGCCCGGCGTCATCGAAGATCCCCACCGCATTCACCAGCAGCCAGCGGGTGTGCGCATTGCGCGTCAGGATGCTGTGCTCGAGGTCGCGAAATGAGCCGTCTGCGCGCGCGTTCTGCGCCAGCCATTCGCGCACCCGCTCGGCCTCGCCGGGGGGCATGAAATCGTAGGGGGTGTGGCCGATCAGCTCCTGGTCGGTATAGCTCCACACGCTTTGCACGCGGCTGGAGACATAGGTGTAGCTGCCAGCGAGGTCGGCTTCCCACACGTACTCGCCGGCCGCATCGGCGAAGTCGCGGAACCGCGTTTCGCTCTCGCGCAGCGCTGCCTCGGCCGCCAGCCGTGCCTCCTCGCGCTGGAAGTTATCCAGGGCGAACGACAGGTTGACGGCGAGCTTCTCCAGCATTCCGGTCAGCTCTTCGTCGAAGAAGCCGACCTGGTCGGCGTACAGGTGCAGCGTGCCGACCACGCGGCCCTCCCGGTGCAGCAGGAAGGTCGCTTGCGCTCGCACGCCCAGCATGGCGAGGGTTTCTCTCCACGGCCGGTTGCGCGAGTCGCCGGTGATGTCGTTGGAGACGTAGTTGCAGCCGGTGCGAATGGCGTGCGCCGACGGTCCTTGGCCCTCAGGCCGGGACGGATCGATGGATACGACGAAGCGTTCCGTGTAGCCACGGTGCTCGCCCGCGGAGGCGACCGTGGGCGCCCAGCCGCTCTGATAGTCGATCATCGCGATGCGCGCGAACACGAAGTGGCCGTATTCCACCACGATGCGGCAGATGTCCGGGAACAGCTGACCGGTGTCCTGGCTGTGGATGATGGCGTCGTTCGCCTCCGTCATCGCGGCATACATGTCCTTGAGCCGCGCCATGCGGCGCTCGGTCAGCTTGCGCTCAGTGATGTCCTGGCCGGTGCCGCGGTAGCCCAGAAACTCGCCGCGGGCGCCGAAGATGGGTTCGCCGCTGACCGAAATGTGGCGGGTGCGGCCATCTGGGTCCGGCCGCATCAAGTGCAGGTCGCGGAAGGTGCGGCGCAGCTCCAGGTCCTGCGCATGCGCGCGTTTGCGCTCCTCGGGCTCCCAGCGGAACGGCAGCTCGAGCAGCGTCTTCCCCAGCGCGGCATCGGGCTCGATCCCGCCCTTGGATGGCGCCTCGGCCGACAGGTACGTGTAGCGGTGATCGGCGTCCTGCTCCCACATCCAGTCGGCGGACAGGTCCAGCAAGCTGCGCAGGCGCGCCTCGCTCGCGCGCAGGGCCGCCTCCACTGCCTTCAGGTTGGAGATGTCGATCAGCGAGGACACCACCGCCAGGTTGCCGTCCGGTCGCGGCAGCGCGTACTTCCGCACCAGCATCCAGCGCAACTGGCCGTTCAAGAGGTAGCTGTGCTCGTACTGCACCGGCTTGTCGGACGAGACCGCCTCATGGTCGAGCTTCCAGACGAATTCCACCTCCTCGGGAGGCAGGATCACGCTGTCGTCGTGTCCGACCAGCTCTTGGCGGCTGTGCCCGGCGAGCTGGCAGAACGCATCGTTCACGTGCAGGTAGCGGTGCTCGCGGTCCTTGACCGTAACCGGCGTGGGGATCGCGTTGATCAGCGCGTCGAGGAACTTGCCGCTCTCGGCCAACGCGGTCTCCGCGCGCTTCTGGTGGCTCACGTCGCGCCCCACGCCGCGATAGCCGGTGAACTCGCCGCGCGCATCGAAGATCGGCTCGCCGCTCACCATCACCCATTGACCGCTCGGACGGTGCCGCAGCAGCAGGTCGCGGAACGGACGCCGCGCCAGCAGCGTGGCCATGTGCTCCTGGCGGACCGCCTGCGACGCCCACTCCAGGTCGAGCTCGAAGCGCGACTTGCCGAGCAGATCCGACTCGGGCAGCTGGGCGGCGCCCTCGCTGCCCACCGATACGTAGCTGAAGCGCAGCTGCGTGTCCTGCTCCCAGTACCAGTCGGCGGACAGCTGGGTCAGGCTGCGGAAGCGCTGCTCGCTTGCGCGCAGGCGCTCCTCGGCGGCTTTGCGCGCCGTGACGTCCAGCAGCAGGAGCACCACGACGCGGCTGCCGTCCGGGCGGGAGAGACCGGTCTTGCGCACCAGCATCCAGGTGATCTGGCCGTCGATCGGGTAGGGACGCTCGTATTCGACCGGGCCGGGACTGTCGAGGCAGCGCCGGTCGGTTTCCTGGAAGTACGTGGCGTCCTCCACGGAGAAGAAATCGAAATCGTTCTTACCGAGGATGTCGGCGAGGCCGCGGCGGAAGAACCGGGCGAACGCGCCGTTGGCGGCGACGTAGCGGTGCTGAGCATCCTTCACCAGGATCGGCGTGGGGAAGGTGTCGATGAGCGCGTCGAGGAAGCGGTGGGCGTCCTCGATCTCGCGCTCAGCGCGCTTGCGCAGGGTGATGTCGCGGGCGACGCCGCGGTAGCCGCGGAAGCGCCCCTCCTCGTCGAAGATCGGCTCGCCGCTCACCGACACCACCGCGGGCTCTTCGCCCAGGGTGTGACGGGTCATCTCGATATCCTGGAACGGCAGGCGCGCGGATACGGCGGCGTCGTGTGCGCGGCGGTTGGCTTCGCTCACTTCGGAGCCGACGATGTCCCAGCGCGTCCGGCCGATGATCTGCTCGGGTTGCAGGCGTCGCTCGTCCGCGGCGCGGCCAGCGATCATGGTGAAGCGCAGCTCCTGGTCTTGCTCCCAGTACCAGTCCGAGGACAGGTTGACCAGGCTCTTGAGGCGCGCCTCGCTCGCCCGCAGCGCGCGCTCGGCCAGCTTCTTCTGCGTGATGTCACGCCCCACGCCGCGATAGCCACGGAAGCCGCCGCGCTCGTCGAACAGCGGCTCTCCGCTGACGGCGACGAAGCGCAGGTTGCCGTTGCGGTCGTGGCGGCGCAGCTCGACGTCGCGGAACGGGTGGCGCGCCGCCAGGTCGGCTTCATGGCGGGCGCGCTCGTCATCCGACTCGAACAGGTTGCCGAGCTCGAACCGGGTCTTGCCGATGGCGCTCCCCACGCTCAAGCCGGCGCGCTCGTCGTACCCTGCGGAGATGTAGGTGAAACGCAGGTTCTCGTCCTGCTCCCAGTACCAGTCGGAGGTCAACGCGCTGAGCCCACGGAAGCGCTCGGCCGTCTCCTGGAACTGCTGGCCGATGCGCCGGCGCTCGGCGGCGAGGCTCGCGGCCAGAAGCGTGGCCAGCGCCGCTACGATCCCGAAGCTCTGTACGAGCAGCAGACCTTCGATACCGGGGTTGTGCACGAAGGGCCCGGTGCCGGCTCCTGTACCCAACGCCGCGATGCTCAACGTGACCAGGTTGGCAAGGGCCACCCAGCGCATGCCCAGTCGCATCGCCGCGAGCAACGCTACCGGCAGGCACAGATAAGCGCCAGGTCCGGACTGCATCAGGAACACGTATGCGCAGGTCAGCACCTGCAGCAGCGCGAGCCCGGCGCTTTCGACGGTGCGCGCGCTGCGCGACTCGGGGCTGCGCTCAGCCGTCCACGCCAGCGCCAGCGGCGTGATCAAGAGCACGCTGAGAGCGTCGCTCGCCCAGCGGACCGTCCAGGCCAGGAGCAGGGCCTGCGTTGTGCCTGCCGGGGTGGCCACCAGCGTTCCCGCCGCGTACAACGAGGCCGACAGCACCGGAGCCAGGAACGCGCCTACGCCGATCAAGGCGAGCACGTCGCGCGGGCGGCGCAGCTCGGATGTGAAACCGGACGCCCGGCTCAACAACCATGTTCCAGCGAGCGCCGAGACGGTGCTGCCGATTGCCGCCGCCAGCGCGACTGCGATCGGCTCTCGAGCAACCAGCGCGGCCGCGAACACCCCCAGTGCGACGCCAGGTGCAAGGCGGCGTCCGCCCAGCAGCACAGCGGCCAGCGCCGCCCCGGCGGGCAGCCACAGCGGTGTGTGAGGGGTGGCGGGTGAGATCAGGACGGGACCGGCCAGCGCGCACGCAAAGCACACGACCGCGACCAGGGCCAGGCGGGCGGAGTCCCGCGGCCAGGTCGTGCTCGTCAGGTACGCTGTCGGATGCATCGGTCGGACGGTTGGCGGTCTGCTCGCTGTCTACACCGCGCGGCGCTCGCCCGTGATGGGCGGAGACACCTTGAGCACCTCTTCGATGCTGGTCATGCCCGCGGCCACTTTCAGCGCGCCGCTGGCGCGCAGCGGCTTCATCCCGTCGCGCATCGCCTGCTCGCGCAGCGCCGCCAGCTCGGTTTCGGCCTGGACCAGCTTGCGCATGCCCGGCGTCATGAGCATCATTTCGTAGATCCCGATGCGCCCGGCATAGCCGGTCATGCGGCAGTCCAGGCAGCCGCGCGCAGCGTAGCTCGACTGCGGCACCGGCAGGCGCCAGGGAAACGTGAGCGCGCGCCAGGCCTCCTCTTCGAGCGTGACAGGCTCCCGGCACTGCGGACACAGTGTCCGCACCAGCCGCTGGGCGAGCACGCCCAGGATGGTCGAATGCAACAGGTAGGGCTCGGCACCGATGTCGAGCAGGCGCGTGATGGCGGAAGGTGCATCGTTGGTGTGAAGCGTGGACAGCACCAGGTGGCCGGTGAGCGCAGCCTGGACCGCCATGTCCGCGGTCTCACGGTCGCGAATCTCACCGACCATGATGATGTCCGGATCCTGGCGCATCAAGGTGCGCACCCCGGACGCGAAGTCCAGGCCGATCGACCCCTGCACCTGCATCTGATTGAACTGCGGCTCCACCATCTCGATGGGATCCTCGATGGTGCACACGTTGACGTCGGGCTGCGCCAGCTGCTTGAGCGTGGAGTACAAGGTGGTGGTCTTGCCGGAGCCGGTGGGACCGGTCACCAGGATGATCCCGTGCGGGCGGGCGGTCAGCTGGCGCCAGCGCTCCTTGTCTTCCTCGGAGAAGCCGAGCTCCTTGAAATCGCGCACCAGCACGTCCGGGTTGAAGATGCGCATCACCAGCTTTTCCCCGAAGGCCGTGGGCATGGTCGACAGGCGCAGCTCGACTTCATCGCCGTCCGGCGTGCGGGTCTTGATGCGGCCGTCCTGCGGGCGGCGCTTCTCGACCACGTCCATGCGTCCGAGGATCTTGATGCGGCTGGTCATCGCCGCGAGCACCGGGGTGGGGATCTGATAGACCTGGTGCAGCACGCCGTCGATGCGGAAGCGCACGTTGCCCGAGTCCCGCCGCGGCTCCACGTGGATGTCGCTGGCGCGCTGCTCGAAGGCGTATTGCAGCAGCCAATCCACGATCTGGACGATGTGGCGATCGTTGGCGTCGAGCTTGCCGGAGCGCCCCAGCTCGACCAGCTGCTCGAAATTGCCGATCTCGCTCAGGTTCTGCTGGGTCTGCTGCGAGGCGCTCTTGATCGAGCGGGCGAGGTTGTAGAACTCGACCTGGTAGGTGCCGATGTCCTGGGGATTGGCCAGCACGCGGCGGATCTGCAGCCGCAGGATATGCGCGAGCTCGCTCTCCCACTCGTGGACGAAGGGCTCGCACGTGGCGATCACCGCCTCTTTCAGCGTCACTTCCACGGGCAGGATGCGGAAGCGGGTGGCATAGGCGTTGGACATCACCTTGGTCACCGCGGCGAAATCGATCTTGAACGGATCGATGTGCATGTAGGGCAGGCCGACCTTGCCCGCCAGCCACTCGGTGAGCGCGTCCAGGGTCAGGACACGACGCGGGTGGCGCGGGTCCTTCCACTTCTGCTCGGACAGGAGGATCAGCGGGTGGGTCTCGCCGCGCCGCAGATGCTTGGCTGCGAGGAGTGCGTCGGCCGCAGCTTGCTCGACGAGGCGGTCGGCGACCAGATCGCGCACGACGTCTTCCAGAACCAGGCGGCGGTCGGGTTGCTGTGGAGGCGTGACGACGCGGACGAGCGCGGCCATGTCCTCAGACCCTCGTCCAGCGCCACAGCGCGGCGGCGAGCCCCGTCCAGTCTGCCTGCAGGGTGCGTGACGACTGCATTGGTCTCATCGGACGGGATGATGCTGAAGAACGCAGACCCGCACTTCGATTCTCCCCCTCGACCAGGTCCCGTTACGCCTGGGTTTGTGTCAAAGCGAATTCCATTCCACGAGTTTTGCGGCGTGGTCCACGCCCCGCTTTCGCACCAATTCGGTGCGTTCCCGTGACGGATGGTTTAGTCTAAGTCGCCGTCGTGGAGAATTCCGATCACATATTCATTATAAGCGTTTGTTTCTACGCTGCAGGGCTCCTTGAAGTTCGGGATCCAGGCAACGCGGCGGCCCGGCTAAAAACACACCCTGGGAGAAAAAAGCAATCATGGAAACCCTGAAGACAAGCAGCGATGTGCTGTTCATCTTGCTCGGCGCTGTTATGGTCCTGGCGATGCACGCCGGGTTTGCCTTCCTGGAGCTGGGGACGGTGCGGCGCAAGAACCAGGTCAACGCGCTGGTGAAGATCCTGGCGGATTTCTCGATGTCCACCGTGGCCTACTTCTTCATCGGCTACAGCGTGGCCTACGGGACGAGCTTCCTGGTCAGCGGGGAAGTGCTCACGCAGGGCAGCGGCTATCAGCTCACCAAGTTTTTCTTCCTGCTGACGTTTGCTGCCGCCGTACCGGCTATCGTTTCCGGCGGGATTGCGGAGCGTGCGCGCTTCCAGCCGCAGCTGGCCGCAACCTTCGCTTTGGTGGCGTTCGTCTATCCGTTCTTCGAAGGCATCGCCTGGAACGGCAAGTTTGGCGTGCAGGCCTGGCTGGAGGCGAGCTTCGGGGCTCCGTTCCACGACTTTGCAGGCTCGGTCGTCGTGCATGCGATGGGCGGCTGGATCGGGCTGGTGGCGGTGCTGCTGCTGGGCGCCAGGCGCGGCCGGTACGGCACGCACGGTGAAGTCGCGGCGCACCCGCCCTCGAGCATCCCGTTCCTGGCGCTGGGGGCATGGGTGCTGAGCGTCGGCTGGTTCGGTTTCAACGTGATGTCGGCGCAGACTATCGACAAGATCAGCGGCCTGGTCGCCGCCAACTCGCTGATGGCGATGGCCGGGGGCACGCTGGCAGCGTTGTTCATCGGCCGCAACGATCCGGGCTTCGTGCATAACGGCCCGCTCGCGGGACTGGTTGCGATCTGCGCGGGCTCGGACCTGATGCACCCGGTGGGCGCGTTGGTCACCGGAGCCGTGGCCGGTGCGGTGTTCGTGGTGCTGTTCACCGTCACCCAGAACCGCTGGAGGATCGACGACGTGCTGGGCGTGTGGCCTCTGCACGGGTTGTGCGGGGCCTGGGGCGGGATCGCTGCCGGCATCTTTGGCGCCCAGGCGCTCGGGGGCCTGGGCGGGGTGAGCTTCACGTCACAGCTCATCGGCACCGGGCTGGGGATCGTGATCGCGCTGGTCGGCGGCGGCGTGGTCTACGGGGCGCTCAAGTGGATGGTCGGCATCCGCCTCAGTCAGGAGGACGAGTTCAACGGCGCAGATCTGTCCATCCACAAGATCTCGGCAACCGCCGATCGCGATCCCGCATGGTGAGGCGCAGCTGCTAACAGACGCTTTGCAGGCGCTGCGCGCACACCCGAAGCGTCTCGGCCGGCGGGCGCTTCCACCAGTTGTCCTGGGAGAAGATCTCGACTTCGATCGGGCCAGCATAGCCGGCGTGCTCCATCCGGCCGCGGATGTGCGCGATGTCCACCACGCCGTCGCCCATCATGCCGCGGTCGAGCAGCAGGTCGCGCGTGGGCACCAGCCAGTCGCAGACGTGGAACGCGAGCAGACGACCCCGCTTCCCAGCACGGGCGATCTGGGTTTCGAGGGCGGGGTCCCACCACACGTGGTAGACGTCCACCGCGACGCCGATCGAGCCGCTGCCGCCTGGGTCCAGGAGCTCGCATACGTCGAGGGCTTGCTCCAGCGTGGACAGACAGGCGCGATCGGCGCAGTACATGGGATGCAGCGGCTCGAGTGCCAGGGCGACGCCGGCGGCTTTCGCGTGCTCGAGCAGCCGTCCGGCGCCTTCGACCATCTGGGCGCGTGCGCCAGCTAGATCCTTGGAGCCTTCAGGCAAGCCGCCTACCACTGTCACGAAGCAGGCCGCCCCAAGCTCGGCGGCCTCGTCAAGGGCGCGGCGATTGTCCTCGATGTTGGCCTCGAAGGCCGCACGGTCCACCGCCGTGATGTAGGTGCTGCGGCAATATCCGCTCACCTTCAGCCCGGCGTCGCGGATGCGGCCGCCGATTCGCTGCGCGGACTGCCCTTCCAGCTCACGCCGCCAGGGCGCGATGGCGCCGAATCCGGCGCCGGCGACGGCGTCGATGGTCTCCTCGATCGGTGTCTGGTGGCCGAGCGTGGCGGTGTTGATGGAGCACAGGTCGAGGCGGCCCGCCAGGGCTCTCACGCCGCGACCCCGTAGAGCGCGAGGAAAGCACGCATTCGCGCGACTGCGGCCGCGGGATCGCGCAACAGGCGGGCTTGATCCGCCAGCCGGAACAGCTCCGAGAAGTAGGGCAGGGGCCGCATCGACTGGGCGCCGCCGACCATGATGAAGTGATCCTGGTGGCCGTTGAGATAAGCCAGGAATACCACGCCGGTTTTGTAGTACTGGGTCGGCGTGCGGAAGATCAACCGCGACAGCGGCACCGTGGGGTCGAGCAGTGCGAAGAAGCGGTTCGGATCATCCTCTGCCAGCGCCCCCAGCGCAGCGGAAGCGGCCGGCGCGATTGCGTCGAAGATCCCCAGCAGCGCGTGGGAGAACCCTTCGCTGTCCCCGGCGATCAGCTCCGGATAGTTGAAATCATCGCCGGTGTACATCTTCACGCCCGCTGGCAGCAGGCGGCGCATGCGGATCTCCTTGTCCTTGTCGAGCAGGGAGATCTTGATGCCGTCGACCTTGCTCCGGTTCTCGCCGATCACCTGCAGGCAGGTCTCCAGCGCCCGGTCGAAGCTTGTCGCGCCCCAGTAGCCGTCGAGAGCGGGGTCGAACATTTCGCCGAGCCAGTGCAGGATCACCGGGTGGTCGCACTGGTTCAGCACCTGCCGGTACGTGCGCACATAGTCGTCCGGGCCGGTTGCCACGCGCACGAGTGCGCGGCTGGCCATGAGGATGACGCGGCCGCCGAGCTTCTGAATGGCGGTGAGTTGCTCGTCGTATGCGCGCAGCACGTCGTCACGCGTGCGCGCGCTCGCCGGATCGAGCTGATCGGTGCCGCAGCCGGAGAAGATCAGGGCGCCCTGCAGATCACGAGTGTCCTCCAGCGTGCGCCGGATCAGCTCCTGTGCTTCGCGCCACCCCAGGCCCATCCCGCGCTGGGCGGTGTCCATCGCCTCGGCGATGCCGAGTCCGAGGCCGAGCAGATGCCGCCGGTAGGCCAGGGTGGCGGACCAGTCGATCGCGGCTGCCCCGCTCGGATCCGCACCGCTCAGCGGGTCGGCCACCACATGCGCGGCGGAGAAGGCGACGCGATTGAACTGCCGCGGCTTGGACGAGGCAGGCAGCGGGTCGCCGGTGAGGCGGTAGGGCTCGAGGCGCCGGTCGGCAGTGGGCAGTTTGAGCGTGAGCATGGCGCTTAGGAATTCACAGGATTAACAGGATTCTTCAGGATGAACAGGATTGAGGACCTGCCGATTTAGTGTCATCCCCGCGAAGGCAAGATCCCGAAGTGCTCGAGTTACCGATTCTGCCCATTTTGCCAGCGGGCTTCTAATCCTGTTCATCCTGAGAAATCCTGTCAATCCTGTGAATTGCTTTTCGCTTCGCAGCAGCGTCGCCTTCACAGCCCCGCTTTTCCAGCTGGCGCCGTGGGCCAGCAACTCCCGAGCAATGATCGTGCGCTGGATCTGGTTGGTGCCTTCGTAGATCTGGGTAATCTTGGCGTCGCGGTACAGGCGTTCGACCTCGAAGCCGCGGATGTAGCCGCTGCCGCCGAAGATCTGGACAGCGTTGGCGGTGTGCTGCACGGCGATGTCGCTGGCGAAGCACTTGGCCATCGAACAGGCCGCAGTCGCCCGTTCGCCGGCGTCGAGCCGGGCGGCCGCGTCGTGCACGAGCAGCCGTGCCGCCTGAACGTCCTTGGCCATGTCGGCCAGCATCCATTGGATGCCCTGATTGTCGACGATGGGCTTGCCGAACTGGCGGCGCGTCTGCGCGTAGTCCAGGGCCGCTTCCAGGGCGGCTTGGGCGATGCCCACCGCGAGTGCGGCGATGCCCGCCCGGCCCTTGTCGAGAACCCCCATCATGACGTGGAAGCCGCGGTTCTCCTCACCGAGCAGGGCGTCGGCGTCGAGCTCGACCCCGTCGAAGTGCAGGGCGCCAACCTGGGATGCGCGCTGCCCCATCTTGTGCTCCTTCGGGCCGCGCGACACACCCGGCAACGCCAGGTCGACGATGAAGATGCTCATGCCGCGCTTGCCTGCGGCCTTGTCGGTGCGGGCAAGCACGAATCCGTAGTCGGCGACCGGTGCGTTGTGGATCCAAAGCTTGGAGCCGTTCAGGCGCCAGCCTTTGGCGGTGCGCTCCGCGGTGGTCTTGATCCCGGAGACGTCGGTGCCGGCCTCGGCCTCGGTGATGCAGTACGCGGGGCGCTTCTCGGCGCGCAGCAGCTTGCCGAGATACGCGGTCTGCTGCTCGAGCGTTCCGTGCCCGACCAACAGCGTGCCGGCGAGCTCCACCAGGCCGCACTGGTCGGCGATCGAGGCATAACCGCGCGAGAGCTCCTCCATGACCACGCAATAGGCGTGCACATCCATCCCGGCCCCGCCCAGCGCCTCCGGAACGGTGATGCCGAACAACCCCAGCTCGCCCATTTGCGCAAAGATCTCGGCGGGGAGGCGCTCGTCGCGGTCGAGCCCCTCGGCGGCCGGGCGGATCACCGCATCGGCGAAGCGCCGGGTGACGTCCTTGATCTGCTCGTGGATCGCGGAAGAGGGCATGAGACCAAGGGGCGGGCCGCAGGGGCGTGGTTGCTGGCGCGACCTGGAGGATCGCGGCGCGCCGCGCGCGTTGTAACCAAATGGTTACTCAAACTATACGCCGGCGAGAACGGCTGTCAAGCGAGGTGGCGGGAATCCGGCTTGGCCGTTCCTCGAAACCTTCGCGGCTCATGCCGCTCGGTTTGGCCGTTCCTCGAAACCTTCGCGGCTCATGCCGCTCGGTTTTCGCGGAAGCGAACCGCATGGTGTCTTCCCCGCGAGCGGCGATCCAGAACGCGGGTCCAGCAGAACTGGACGCGGCGGGCCGCGCAGGCGTGCTACTCGACTTCGACCTGGCCCGTGACCCGCGCGCGCAGCAGCGACCAGGACAGGCCAATGCCCAGCACGGCGCCCAGCATGATCAGCGCGACCCAGGCGAGCGCGGAAGGATAGTTGGGATCGATCCATTTGGCATCGACCAGCAGCCAGACCAACGTGCCGAGCAGCGCCAGCCCGAGGATCACGCCCAGCCAGCCGAGGGCGACGAACGCGGTGCGCAGGCACACCACCCAGCCGATGAGCAGTGCAACGCCTGCGAACGCCTTCAGCGCAATATCGCCCGGACCGCCGGATACGATCCAGTGATAGAAGGAATAGCCGCACGGGATTGATCGTCAGCAGCACAAGCACGATTGCGAAGTCGACGCGCAGCAGAACCCCGCCCCAGGAGATACCTTGAACTGCCATGACCTCATTCTAGCGCGGCGATCGCCGGCCCGCCGGCGCCGCGGCTGGGTCAGGTGTCGGATGTGACGACTGGTGTGTTTCTTGCACGACGGGAAGCGGATATGATCTGGCGCATGCACGTTGACCCGCACTGAGGTCCGCTCGGTGGCCATCGTCAGCGACCATCCTCTGCGGAAGCTCTACAGCGCGGCGCGCATCTTCTACCACTGGAAGTTCCGCCGCAGTCTGCTGCTGCCATACCTTCCCAGCGAAGTGAGCATGGAGCTCACCAACCGCTGCAATTTCAAGTGCGCGTTCTGCCCGCAGTCCGACCCGGAGCACTTCAACCGCGTTCCCGCTACCGCCATCACGCCGGCGCGTGCGGGCATCCTGCTGCGCAAGCTGCGCGCCGGCGGGCTGAAGACCCGCATCATCCACTGGACGCTCGACGGCGAGCCGTTCATGAACAAGCGGTTCCACGAGGTGGTCGCGGCGGCGGTGGTCAACGGCTTCAACACGCATCACTTCGCCACCAACGGCTTCTTCGTGACGCCCGAGCGGCTGCGCCAGTTTCCCAAGGAAGGGCAGCGCTACTACCTGACGCCGGACTTCTGCTCGGACGAGCGCTACTTCGAGCAGCATCGCGGGATGCCGGGGTCGTGGCGAGTGGTGCTGGACAACATTCGCGCCGTGCTCGCCGCGCCCCGACCTCCAGCACGTCTATTTCAAGATGACCGACATTTCGTCCTACAAGATCGCCGACCCCGACGAGCTCGATCGCCGCTTCGACGCGCTCAAGGCCTTGTTCCCCGACAGAGGAAGAATCACCTTTCGTCGCCGCGTGTTCCACAATGCTACCGGTCACCTGCCGATCGCCGAGGCGCTGCTCGCGAGCGGACAAGTACAACCTGTGTCCTTACCCGTGGTTCTCGTTCATCATCGCAGCGAACGGGGACGTCGTTGCGTGCTGCCGCGATCTCGAGCACAAGACCGTGCTCGGCAATCTGTTCACGCAGGAGCTGGACGAGATCTGGAATGGAGAGAAGTACCGCGCACTGCGCCGTGACCTGGTCGAGCACCGGCCGCAGGGGCAGGCGGCGTGCGAGCGCTGCGACATGCCGTATGCAGCCCACAAGTTCTCGCTGCGCAACATCGTGAAGACCGCGGTCGACCGCATGCTGGTATTCG
Source organism: uncultured beta proteobacterium (assembly GCA_963772865.1). GTDB lineage: Bacteria > Pseudomonadota > Gammaproteobacteria > Burkholderiales > SHXO01 > SHXO01. The sequence goes on from CAVYZA010000030.1 coordinate 42,160, forward strand.
AGAACCACCAGCGCTGAGCCGGCCCTCAGCAGGTCGCGAAGCCTGTTTTCAACTGTCTGTCACGCCGCGACCAGGCGCAGGACCGTCTCGACGTTGAAGGCGAGACGCTCCTCCAGGGCGTGGGCTGCCATGAGGTCGCGTTTGTAGATGATGGCGCCGGTGAAGCGGTTGGTGAGATAGTAGTAGCCGATTGCGGCGATGGTGATGCTGAGCTGCACCGGGTCCACACCCCTGCGGAACACGCCTTCTTCGACGCCACGCTGGAGCAGCCCGGTGACCATCGCCACCAGATGCTCGTGCATCGCACCGATCACCTTGGACTTCTTCAGATGCCTGGCCTTGTGCAGGTTCTCGCTGTTGACCAGGGTGAGGAACTCCGGATGCTTCAGGTAGTAGTTCCAGGTGAAGGTCACCAAAGTCTGCAGGGCCTGCGCCGGTCCAAGATGCTCGAGGTCGAGCTTGCGCTCGGCGGCGCGGATCTCGCCGTAGGCATCTTCCAGCACCGCCAGAAACAGGTCGCGCTTGCCGCCGAAGTAGTGATAAAGCATGCGCTTGTTGGCTTTCGCCCGCGCGGCGATCGCGTCGACACGCGCGCCGCCCAGGCCTAGGCGGGCGAACTCCGCTCGCGCCGCTGCGAGGATCCGCTGGCGCGTCGCGGCCGGATCGCGTGCGCGCACCGTGGTGCGCGCGGCCGTCTTGGTGTGCTCGGACGTGCGCTTTCTTGTCATCGTCTCCGGGGCCTATCGTCTGCCGCTGGCCGCCGAGGTCTCGCTCGGAAGTCGTTGATTCACAAAGTCTAGCATCTTGGCATAGGCGTCGGGCAGCGGTCTTGCACCAAAGTGCGCAATGCCGGCCCGAGGCTGCGGAGTGGGCAGCGGGGATGCGCCGGCTCAGCAGGCGCCCACGGAGGTGTCGAGGCGTACAATCCCGTGCCTTGGTGCGCCGCCACGTGCACCTCATCGGGAGTGTCCACGATGCAGCGGGTGGGAATCGGAATCATCGGTCTTGGGATGGCGGTCAAGCCGCACGCACTGGCGCTGCGCGATCTTGCGGACCGCGCGGACGTCATTGGTGGCTATAGCCCCACGCCAGAGCGACGCACGGAGTTCACCCGTGCCTACGGGCTGCCCACCGTGGACTCGCTGGATGTTCTATTGGCCGATCCGCGCGTGCAGGCAGTGCTGGTCCTGACCCCTCCGAGGACCCATGCGGAGCTTGCAGTGCGCGCGGCGCGCGCCGGCAAGCATGTGCTCCTGGAGAAGCCTGTCGACGTTTCGCTTCAGCTGGCTCGCGCAACCGTGGAGGCGGTGGAGCGGGAGGGGCGAAAGCTCGGCGTCGTGTTCCAGTATCGCTTCCGGCCCGGCACCGCGACGCTGCGCAAGCTGTTGCGAGACGGCGAGCTGGGCGACTTGCTCAGCGCATCCTGCGCCGTGCGCTGGTGGCGCCCTCCCGAGTACTACGCGCAGCCCGGCCGCGGCATGCGCGCGCGCGACGGCGGTGGCGTGCTCCTGACTCAGAGCATCCACACGCTCGATGTCCTGCTCGACCTGGCTGGTCCGGTGAAGCGCGTCAGCGCCCAGTGCCGCACCAGTCCGCTGCGCAGCATCGATACCGAGGACATCGCCTGCGCCGCGGTCGAGTATCGCAACGGCGCAGTGGGCGTGGTCGATGCGACGACGGTCGCCTATCCCGGGTTTCCCGGAGCGTATCGATCTCGCCGGCACCAAGGGCAGCGCGGTGCTGGAAGCCGAGCGGCTCGTGGTTCACCGCGCCGGACACGACTCGCTGCATGTGGATGGATCGACCGCGGGCGGGGGTGGCGCGGACCCGATGGCCTTCTCGCACGAGCACCACCGACGGCTGATCGAGGATTTCCTCGATGCGGTGCGCAGCCGGCCGCGAGCCGCAGTCGAGCGGCCGCAGTGCGCTGGCAGTGCATGCGCTCATCGATGCAATGCTGGACTCGTCGGCGAGCGGGCGGCCGGTGGATGTGGGCGGCGAATAGTCCAGCGCCAGCCGCACACCGACCGCGCTGAAGCGGGCGTTACGCCTGGTTGCCTGCTTCGCGTCTAGGTCGCGCGGGCCATCGGCTCGATGGTCCCCATGTGAAACCCGAACGCGCCCTTGCGGCGGTCGTTGAAATAGTGGATCAAGGTGTTGCGCACCGTGGCGAAGGCCAGCTCGCTCCAGGGCAGCTCGGCTTCGTCGCACAGGCGCGTCTCCAGGGTCTCAGCGCCGGGGCTGAAGTCGGCATCGAGCAGCCGGCCACGGAACAGCATGTAGATCTGGTTGATGTGCGGCAAGTTGTACAACGCATAGAAGGCATCGATCTCCACGCGCGCGTTCGCCTCTTCCAGCGTCTCCCGTTGAGCGCCCGCAGCCGTGGTCTCGCCGTTCTCCAGGAAGCCTGCCGGCACTGTCCACAGGCCGTGACGCGGTTCGATCGCACGCCGGCACAGCAGCACCTTGCCTTGCCATTCGGCCACGCAGCCGACGATCATCTTCGGGTTCTCGTAGAAGATGTTGTTGCAGGCGTCGCACACGTAGCGCGGCAAGTTGTCGCCAGGCGGGACTCGACGCGACAGGCTGGCGCCGCAGTTGGAGCAGAAATTCATGGAGCGGGATGGGTCCGGGGTGAGCGCGCGGGAAGGCGCAAGGATAGCACTCCGACAGCAGCGGCCTCGGTGGTCGGGGGCTTCGGCTTGTGACGAGCCCGGTGCGCCGCGCGGCAGACGAAGTGGTGCGCACGTGGTCTGCTTCAGCATTCTGTGCGTGCTACCGTTTACACTTGAATCCCCTCACCCCTGCCCTACACATGAACCTGCTGGAGGCAGCGAAAGGACTCCCTCTCCCTTGATGGGAGAGGGCGGGGGAGAGGGTGAAACGCTTGTCCGACATCCCCCTCTCCCTAGCCCTCTCCCACAAGGGGAGAGGGAACTGTTCAAGGGCTCGATTCGTGGCGCAAGCGCGTGGTGGAGTCTCTCCCGCAAGGGAGTGAATGTGTGGGTCGATCCCGTGGTGGTGGTCGACTCAGACAATCCCCGCATATGGAGAACAGCAAATGATGCGAATGGTTCGTATGCTCCTGGTGGTTGCACCGGCAGCGCTTCTCGCCGCCGAGGCGGCGGCGCAGGGCAGCAAGAGCGTCGACGGCACCTGGGAAGGGCCCTGGTATCGAGGCATGTCCAGCGGAGTGGCGAAGCTGCAGATCGCTGGTGAGGGCGGCACCCTGCAGCTCACCAATGCGGAGACGTTTGGCGATGAGGCGCGCCCCCTGGTCAAGCTCCAGGTGAGCGGTGAGCAGGTTTCGCTGCGCGCGGACGGCAGCGCCGGCATGCCTCTTACCCTCGAGCTCAAGCTCAACGCGGCCGGCGACAAGATGAAGGGGATGGGAAAGTACGAGGGCTTCGGGGTGCGCATGGAATTGCAGCGCACGGCTCCGTAAGGCGAAGCGCGGGCAACGCAGAAAGCGCGCACCTGCCGGACAATCAGTTCGCCGGCAGCGCCTTGATGTAATCGGCCAGCGCTTCGACCTCGTAGGGCTTGAGCTGGTTCTTGAAGCCTGGCATGGGTGACTTTCCGTTCGCGATCTGCTTCATCACCTGGTCGCGGGTCTTCGCAGTCCCGCCGAGCTTGGGGCCGTCTGCCTGACGCATCCCGTATCCCTGGTGGCACCAGCTGCACTTCTGGGCGAAGAGCTTCTTGATGTCCATGTTTTGCTCGCTGTACTTCTCGTTGACCAGCTGCACAGCAGGCGCGATTGCGGTGTCGATGTCCTGAGCCGTTGCGGCGGCCGCTCCGAGCAACCCGCCACATCCTGCGGTCAGCGCCAGCGCCCTCTTGAGTAACTTACCCATTGCGATTCCTCTTCCCTCATCCCGAGTCCTGACGCGAACTCGGGCAACCATGTGTCTGTGCCGCGCCCGCATCGGAGCGGGCCTCATCCCTATTAAACGTGCCGCGCAAGCACAAGTTTACAGCGCGTGGCGCCAGCCTTGCCGCACCAAGCGGTCCCATGCTTGGCGCCGGCTCTATCGCCAAATGAAACGGGGCGGGGGGATCCCCCCGCCCCGTCTGCCACTACACTATCGGAACTGCTCGGTGTCCGTGCCGATCAGGGCAGGCTGAACACCATGAGCTGACCGTTGTCGGTCGGCATGCTGCAGAACGGCTCCCCGAACAGCGGGCAGTAGTTGCCCGACACGTGGCTGCCCCAGCCGGTGACGACCGCGACGAACTGCTTGCCCTTGGCGGTGTAGGAGATCACGCCGCCGTGGTGGCCGAGGCCGTTGTTGTGCTGCCACAGCTTCGCACCGCTGTCCGCATCCAGGGCGTAGAAGGTACCGTCAGCGCCCGGAACGAACACCAGACCACCCTTGGTAGTGAGCAGCGAGGCGAGCGGCGGATACTTCAGCTCGACTTCCCACTTCTTCTTGCTGGTGACCGGATCGAAGGCCTGCACGGTGCCGAACGCTGCGCGGCCCTCAGGGGGCTTGGCGGTCCAGCTTGCGCCGAAGTAGGCCTGGCCGGAGAAGTCGGCTGGACGGTCCACCTTCTGCACTTCGATGTCGAAGCACCACTCCTGGGTGATCTTGTAGTACAGACCGGTGTTGGGGTTGTACGCACCGGTGTTCCAGGAGATCGCGCCGTCGATCGCCGGGCACACGTTGGTGTGCTTGCCGAGCGGCAGCTCGCGGCGGCCGATCAGCTCACCCGTCTTGGGGTTGACGCCCTTGACGAAGTTGAACGTCTTGCCGATCATGTAGGCGTTCTCGACCTTCAGCACCTGGCCGTCGTTCGCCTGTGGGATCGGCGTTGTACACGAAGATGCACGCCGCCCTTGTTCGGGTGCACCATGTAGCGCTTGCCAGTCGCGGTCCAGCAGGACGAATTCGCCCGGCGCCGCGTCGAAATCCCAGGCGTCATGCGGCATTTCCGAGAAGTACGCCTTCAGCTTGCCGGTGTCGGCGTCCAGCACGACCACGGACGAGCTGTACAGGTTGGTGCCCGGACGCGGACCTTCCGTCATCCAGTTCTCGCCTGCCCAGTCATAGTCGGGAGCCGGGTTGGCCGTGCCCCACCACACGCTGTTGGTCGCCGGATCGTAGCGAGCCGGTCATCCAGCCGCCGCCGCCACCGATCTTCCAGGAGTCGTTGCTCCCAGGAAGCGCGCGAGCGCTCGTCGCCGCCGACGGTGTCGAACTGCCATTCCACTTCGCCGGTCCGCGCGTTCACCGCGAAGATCGGGCCGCAGCAGCCGGACAGCTCGCCGCCGTTCGCACCGATCAGGACCTTGTCCTTGACGATCACCGGTGCGCCGGTGAAGCCCTTGTTGCCCTTCTCGACCGTGAGGATCATGTTGTCCCACACCACCTGGCCGGTCTTCTGGTCCAGAGCGATCATGCGGCCGTCAACCGTGCCGATGTAGATCTTGCCGAAGCCCAGCGCGAGCCCGCGGTTGTAGGGATTGTAGAAGGTTGCCTTCCGCGCGCTCCTGATCGATCTTGGCCTGGAACTTCCAGATGAACGCGCCGGTGGCAGCGTCCAGCGCCCAGACCTGACCAGTCGAACTGGTGTAGTACAGGATGCCGTCAGCGACGAGCGGGAAGGACTGGATGCCGCGCTTGGAGGCGGACGGGGTGTGGATCCACGCGACGTTCAGGCTCTTCACGTTGTTCTTGTTGATCTGGTCGAGCGCGCTGTAGTGCCAGCCCTTGAAGGAACCGTGATACATCAGCCAGTTGTTCGGGTCCTTGTCGGCGTTGAGCAGGCGGTCCCAGGTGACTTCCGCCGCACCAGCTTGCGCTGCGAAGCCCAGGACGGCCGCCACCGACAGGGCCTTCGCGACCCCGGCGAGTTGCGTCTTGACTTGCTTCATAGAGTCTCTCCCAACAGGAGTTATTTGGTTCGAAGCGGTCCTTGCGGACCGTTATGTTCTTGAACTCAAGATCTGCTTGCGGACTTAGTTTAGTTGTGTCGCGATGGCCTGGTCCGTGCAAACCCAGCGAAAATTTAGCCTTTGTGGACTGCGTTTGCAAGTGGACAATCACCGAAAAACCCTCGTGGATCGCGGCGTTGCGCGCGTCGGGCATGCACCCTGCGGGTGCATTTCGATGCTGCGAAGCAGCACCGACGACTCGCCCCTGGCACTGAAAGGCTGATCGAGATGGGACAGAAGGTGCGCGTTTCCGAACGCGTCCTGATCGACGAGGACGAACTGTCCGAGCAGTTCGTGCGCTCGCCCGGACCGGGCGGGCAGAACGTCAACAAGGTGGCTACCGCAGTGCAACTAAGATGGGATCTGCTGCGCTCACAAACGGTGCCGGCCGGACGTACGGGAGCGCTTGCAGCGTCTGGCCGGACGGCGACTGAGTGCGGACGGTGTGCTCACGATCGAAGCGCATCGCTACCGCACTCAAGCGGGCAACCGCGAGGACGCGCGCCGCCGCCTGTTCGAGCTGATCCGCGCGGCCAGCATCGCGCCCAAAGTCCGCAAGCCGACCAAGCCGTCCGCCGGCTCGCGCGAGCGGCGACTGCAGCACAAGCGCACGCGGTCCGCGATCAAGCGCACGCGTTCGCAGCGCGATGAGGAGTGAGTGAGGCCTGCTGCCCTGTTAGCGCAACTCGGGAAACACGCGCCCGAGCAGGTCGACGAGCTGCTGGCGTTCGCCAGCGCTGAGGTGGCGCGCGAGGCGGCGCTCGTGCCCGAGCACCCGCTGCTTGATCTGGCGCAGCGCGACCGCACCGGCGTCGGTCAGCCACAACCCGTTCACCCGCCGGTCCTGCTCCGAAGCGCGGCGTGCCACCCACCCGCGCTTCTCGAGCTTGTCGAGCGCCGGGACCAGGCTCGAGCGGTCGAGCTGCGCGGCGCCGGCGAGTTCGGTCTGCTTCAGGCCCGGGTTGGCCTCCACGATCACCAGCAGCCCGAACAGGCCGGGGCTCACTTCGAGCTCGGCCAGGCTTTGCGCGAAGTCGTCAAAAATGGCACGCTGGGCCAGCCGCAGATGGTAGCCGAGCAGCTCCGGCAGCATACCCAGTGCGAGAGCCGCATCCGGGCGCGCCCTGGGGCGGCGCTGCGTTGGCCTGGACTTGCGCGCGCTGGAGGCAGGGGAACCGGGCAATTTGTTTGATATCCAACAATTGGTCTGGTATACAATTCGCATGATAGCCGAATCTGGAGGCGCCAAACCAGGTCGCAGGCACGCCGCATACGCCGGCCCCGCGCGCGACTGGGCATGGGCGTGCCGGAGGAGGGCAGCTTGAACCACTTGATCACCATCGAAGGCGATCCCCAGGAGGTGCCGGCGGACGACGGCGAGACGATCCTCGACGCCGCGCTGCGCAACGGCGTGGGCTTCGCCTACAGTTGCCAGGCGGGCAACTGCGGCACCTGCAAGTGCGAGTACGTTTCCGGGGAGGTGTTCGAGCTGGAGTACTCGGAGCACGCGCTGTCCCCGGCGGAACGGGCGCGCAACATCGTGCTGGCCTGCCGGACACAGGTGTGGAGCGACGTGCGGATCCGCCGTCTGTCGGTGGAAGAGTTCGTCGTGCATCCGTCGCGGGTCATGCAGTGCCGGGTTACCGACCTGACCGCGCTCACTCATGACGTCCTGCGTCTGCGTTTCGCCATCGAGACCGGCGGGCCGTTCACCTTCTCCGCCGGGCAGTTCGCCAAGCTCCAGTTTGCCTTCGCCGCGGATCAGCCGCGTGACTATTCCATGGCCAACGCGCCCGGCGAACCGGAGATGGAGTTCCATCTGCGCGTGCTGGCTGGAGGTGTGAGCGGGCTGGTGCGCGACCATCTCGCCATCGGGGACCGGGTCAAGATCAGCGGCCCGTTCGGGACGTCCTATCTGCGCGCGCAGCATACCGGGCCCATCCTGGCCATCGCCGGCGGGACCGGCTTGGCGCCGGTCCGCTCCATCGTGGCCGCGGCGCTGGCGGCCGGTGTGCCTGGGCCGATCCATGTCTACTTGGGGGTGCGCGAGGAGCGCGACGTGTACGGCGAGCAAGAGCTGCGCGAATGGCAGGCGCGGCACCCGAACCTGCACGTCCATGTCGTTCTGTCCGAGCAGAACAGCGCCGACAATGGCCGGCGGGCGGGCGTGGTGACCGATGCCGTGCGCGCCGATTTCGACAGCCTCGCGGGCTTTCACGCGTACCTGGCCGGGCCGCCGGCAATGGTGGACGCGGCGAGCGAAATACTGCGCGAGAAAGGCGTGGGCGCTCGCGACATGCATGCGGACGCGTTCTACAGCGCGGCGCCGGCCACGCCGAAAGCCGCTGCGGCATGAACGCGTCCTTCAGCCTGGAGGGCAGGGTTGCGCTGGTCACCGGCGGTGCGCGCGGCATCGGCCGCGCGATCGCCGAGGAGCTGGCGCGCCAGGGTGCGAAGCTCGTGATCGCCGATGCCGGCGTCACGATCGCCGGCGAAGACGCGGACCCCGAGATGGTCGACCGGGCTGCACAAGAGATCGGCGCCATCGCGTTCAGCGCGGACCTCGCCCGCCCGGAAGCTGCGCAAGCTGCCGTCGACCTGGCGGCAACGCGCTACGGCGCGCTGGACATCGTGGTCAACGGCGCGGCCGTCCTGCGCGATGGCTTCATCTTCAAGACCACGCGCGAGGACTGGCAGCGCGTCATCGACGTCAACCTCACCGGGGCGTTCGCTGTGTTGGCGGCGGCCACGCCGCTGATGCGCGAGGCTGCCAAGACGGGGCGTGCCCCTGGACGCATCGTCAACCTGGTGTCCACCGCCGGTCTGTACGGCAACTTCGGCCAGGCGGCCTACGCTGCCGCCAAAGCCGGCCTGGTCGGCTTGACGCGCGTGGTGGCGATGGACATGGCGCGTTCCAAGGTCAATTGCAACGCCGTGGCGCCCTTTGCGGCCACCCGTGTCACCGAGTCGATCCGCCCGGCGAACGACGCGCAGGCCGGCTACAAGGAGCGCGCGCTCACGGTGCCGGCGGCCTACGTAGCGCGGCTGGTGGCGTATCTGTGCGCGCCGGCTTGCGAGGCCACCGGGCAGGTGTTCGGCGTGCGCGGGCGTGAAGTGTTCCTGTTTTCGCAGCCGCGTCCAGCCGTCCGCATCGTGACGCCGCAACTCTCCGAGTTGACCTTGGAGGCTCTGGACAGCGCCGTCAGCCTGCAGATGCGCGATCAGTTCGTCGATCTCGCCACCGATCTCGAAGCGTTCGGCGGCGAGCCGGTTCTGTGAGGAAGAGAGGAAATCCGCGATGAGCACGACCACCACAATGGAAGTCAAGACGGTCGCCGAGCTGGCGCAACAGCCGGCCGAATATCAGGCCGCCGTGCACAAGATCGTCATCAGCCACGCGGTCAACGAGCTGTACGGTGCCCAGGTGTTCGACGAGCCCGCGATCCAGCTCGCCCCCACCCCTTACGCCAAATGGCTGACCTGCCGCATAGCGATGGAGGAGTACCATCACCATGTGCGCTTCAAGGCGCTCGCCGACGAGATCGGCATTCCCGCCGAGCGGATGGACACGCGCAACAAGCGGCCGCTGTCGATCTTCGAGTTCCAGCTCAGGACGTGGCCGGAGTTCTGCGTGATCAAGGCGATCGCCGACTACGCCGAGATCCTGCAGGTCGAGGATCTGCTGCATTGCAGCTTCCTTCCCCTGCGCAACCTCGGGCGCGTCACCATGCCGGAGGAGAAATTCCACGCCAAGTTCGGCAAGGACTGCTGCCTGGAGCTGATCCAGGCCGGCCGAGCCGGGGAAGTGCAGGACGCGATTGACCGGTACTTCCCGATCACCCCCGCCTTCTTCGGCGCCAGCCAGTCGAAGAACAACGAGATGTTCCGCAAGTGGGGGCTGAAGCAGCGTACCAACGAGGAGATGCGGGAGGACTTCATGGGGCGCGTGACCGAGCTGGTCGAGAAGGATTTCGGTCTACGGTTGCCGGCGCTGCGTTCGTAGGGCTGACCGCAAAGGCGCAAGACGCAAAGGGAACGCAAAGGTGATACCTCTTCATCGCGGCTGTTCCCTTACGAGTACGGGCTTGCGGTTCGTCTTCGAGGTCGATAGATTCGGTTGTCTTTGCGAATCCTTTGCGTCTTTGCGCCTTTGCGGTTAATTCAGGTAGGGGAAGTAGGGGGTAGGACATGAACCAGCCAGAGTCGATCCGAGAGTGCAGCGCGAGGAGTACTACCAGCGCATCGCGACGAAGAACCTGACCCCGTTGTGGGAAGTGCTGGCCTCTCTGGTGCCGGAGAAGCCGGCCTCGCCGTGTGTGGCGACGATCTGGCGCTACGCCGAGCTGCGTCCCTGGCTGCTGGAGTCCGGGCAACTGATCTCCGCAGCCGAAGCGGTGCGCCGCGTGCTGATCCTCGAGAACCCCGGGTTGCCGGGCTCCTCGGCGATCACGCAGTCGCTGTATGCCGGCCTGCAGCTGATCCTGCCGGGCGAGATCGCGCCCAGCCACCGCCATACCCAGTCGGCTCTGCGCCTGATCGTCGAGGGCAGCGGTGCCTACACCGCGGTGGAGGGCGAGCGCGTGATCATGCACCCGGGCGATTTCATCATCACGCCGTCGTGGACCTGGCACGATCACGGCAACGCGGCGAGCGGGCCGGTGGTCTGGCTCGACGGCCTGGACATTCCGATCCTGCGCATGCTCGACTGCGGCTTCGCGGAGAACTACCCCCAGGCGACCCAACCCGTGTCGCTGCCCGAGGGAGATTCGCTTGCACGCTATGGCAATAATCTTTTGCCGGTGGACTACGAGCCGACCAGCCGGACCTCGCCGGTGTTCGCGTATCCCTATGCCCGCACTCGCGAGTCCCTCGAGCATCTGCGGCGTGCCGGGGCGCCGCACCCGGCGCATGGCCACAAGATGCAGTTCGTGAACCCGGCGACGGGCGGCTACGCCATGCCGACCATGGCCACGTTTGTGCAGCTGTTGCCAGCAGGTTTTGCCGGGCGCGGCTACCGGAGCACCGACAGTACGGTGTTTCATGTCATCGAGGGAGAAGGTACAGTGGTGGTAGGCGAGCAGCGCATCGCCTTCAGCGCCCGCGATACGTTCGTGGTCCCGTCATGGCAACCCTGCCGGTTCGAGGCGCGCCTCGATACGGTGCTGTTCAGCTTCTCCGATCGCCCCGTGCAGCGCGCGCTCGATGTGTGGCGCGAAGAGCTGCTGCCGGGATGACGCCGAACGCGCCGATCCCGCTCAGTCCGGTTCTGCCCAATCATGCCGACGCGGCGTGGTTCGCCTGCCTCGGTTTGCGTCTGGTTCCGGCGGACGTGCGCGATGCGCGCTTGTATCTAGAGGCGCTCGACTACCCGCCGGACACCGCTGTCGTCGCCGTGCCCGATTGGCAGCGCGCCGAGGCCGTTACCCGCGATCCGCAGTGGGATCGGACCTGGTGGGCACGCGAGGAGGACGAGCGCGCCAGGCTCATGCGAGTGACTCGGGACCGCGTGGGCCACGACGCACTGCTGGAGCGTTTGACTGCCGCGACCGAGATGGCATCTCAATCCATCTATGGCGCTGCGGCAATCGCTGCGGAGCGCGACGGTGTTGCAGACGCGGCGTTGGTGCGTGCTGCCTCCGGTGCCGCAAGCATGGCCTTGCATGGCGCAGCCCTCGCGCGTTTGGCCGGGCAAGGGGCCCGAGCATCTGTTCGTGCGAAAATACGCCTTGTTCGAGTCGGGCCGCTGGCCTTTGGGTGTGGTCGGCGGTTTGTTCTATCTTTTCTAGATTCATTGACCACAGAGCACACAGAGGAAGACAGAGGAAAGCGACCCCGGAGCGGCCTCCAGTGCATAGTGGGTCCCGACTCTGGATTCTGAAGTGCTCTGTGTCCTCTGTGTCCTCTGTGGTGAACGCGGCTGGTAGGAGACAACAATATGGCTGAGACCTACGTAATCGACGCGCCCGCAACGCCATCCGTTCCGGTGGTCGGTCAGAAGGGGCGCTTCCCCGTGCACCGGATCTACTGCGTCGGCCGCAACTACGCGGCGCACGCGCGCGAGATGGGCAAGGACCCGGAAAAGGAACCGCCGTTCTTCTTCCTGAAGCCGGCGGATGCGGTGTTGCCCGAGGGCGGGCAGATGCACTATCCGCCGGGTACGGCCAACCTGCACCACGAGATCGAGCTGGTGGTCGCGATCCATCGCGGCGGTTTCCAGATTCCAGCCGCCAAGGCGCTGGACCACGTCTACGGCTATGCGGTTGGCCTCGACATGACTCGCCGTGACCTGCAGATCCAGGCCCGCGACATGGGGCGTCCGTGGGATTTCGGCAAGGCGTTCGACGAGTCGGCGCCGATCACGGCGATCTACCCGGTGTCGAGCCACGGCCATCATTCCTCCGGCAAGATCACGCTCAGCGTCAACGGCGAGCTGCGCCAGACGGCGGACCTCCAGGACATGATCTGGAACATCCCGGATACGATCGCGTTCCTGTCCAACTACTACCGGCTGCAACCGGGGGATCTCATCTTCACCGGCACCCCCGCCGGCGTGGGCGCCGTCAAGCCGGGCGATGTGCTGGTCGGTGCCGTGGAGGGCGTGGCCGAGCTGAAGGTCACGATGGTGCAGTGATCGGTGATCACCGATCACCGATCACCGATCACCCCTTCAGCTTCCACGAGAAGCATGGCTACCAAAAAGACCTGGCTCGAAGTGTCCTTGAATGGCCCGTGGGGGCGGGGCAAGCAGCCGCTCATTCCGGTGAGCCTGAAGGAGATCGTCGAGGCAGGCGTGGCTTGTGCGAAGGCCGGTGCGGCGATTGTCCACGTGCACGCTTACGACGAGGCGACTGGCCGGCAGAAGGACGATGGCGAGCTGTACGAACGGATCATCACCGAGATCCGCAGCCGCACCGATGCGATCGTCTACCCGACTGTGCCGCTGGCTGGCCTGCCGGGGCACCCGGGCTCGCAAACGCCGCCGCAGCGCTTCGCCCACATCCAGTACCTCGCGCAGCGTGGCCTGCTGGAGTGGGCGGCGGTCGATCCGGGCTCGGTCAACTTTGCCTACTATGACGACCTGCGCGAGGACAAAGCGGGATTCGTGTACCTGAACCCGGAGGAGCACATCCGGTATGCGTTGGACCTCGCTCGAAAGCACCGCTTCCATCCCGCCTACGCGATTTACGAGCCGGGCTTCCTGCGGCTTGGTGCCACGCTGTACTGGCGTTGCAGCAGCCCCGCCCCGATCTATCGTTTCATGTTTTCGTCGGGCTATACGTTCAGCTTCCCTCCCGACGACTACGGTTTGACGGCCTACTTGACGCTGATGGATCAGGTCGCGCCGGGCGCGCAATGGATGATCGGCGGTCTGGCCGTGGACGTGCTGCCCATGATCCCCCGTGCGGTGGCCGAGGGCGGCCACGTGCGAGTCGGGTTGGAGGACGCCCCGCTCGGCTCGGAGCGGACCAACCTGCAGTGGGTCGAAGCTGCTGCCAGAGCCATCGATAACGCCGGCGGCGAGCTCGCTACGGCGGCAGAGGTGCGCGCTGTGCTGGAGAAGCTGGAGATGGGCGATGCGTAGCGTCACAGGGACTCGGGGCTAGGGACTAGGGGTTAGGGAACCCTTACCTCCTGCGCTTACCCCCTAGCCCCTAGTCCCTAGCCCCTAGCCCCTCAATGAGGTAACGAATGACAGCCAGAATCGGCATCACCATGGGCGATCCGTCCGGGATCGGCCCGGAGATCATCGTCAAGGCCCTGCAGGAGATGTCGCCGGAGCACCGCAGTGCGACGGCGGTCATCGGCAACCGCGATATCCTGAAGCGGGCAGACAAGCTGCTCGGGGCCGGCCTGACCTACGTGGACTCTCTGGAGGCCGCGCGCAACGGCACCGTGCCGGTGGTGCACGTGCCGAGCAAGGACAGCGACAAGATCGTCGACGGCCAGATCAGTGCGGCCGGAGGCGAGGCCGCGTATCAGTACATCGTGAAAGCGGTGGAGGTCGCGCTGGCGGGGCAGATCGAGGTGATCGTCACGGCGCCTCTCAACAAGGCAGCGCTGCACGCCGCAGGCCACCACTTCGACGGCCACACCGAGCTGCTTGCCGACCTCACCGGCGCCAAGTCCTCCTACATGCTCCTGGCTTCGAACAAGCTCTCGGTGGTGCACGTCACCACTCATGTCAGCCTCAAGGGCGCAACGCAGCGCGCGACGCTCGAGCGCGTGCTGGGCACCATCCGCGCGGGCAACGAGCATTTCAAGGCGCTCGGCTACGCCAGCCCGCGCATGGCGGTGGCCGGGATGAACCCGCACTGCGGAGAGGGCGGCATCTTCGGCAACGAGGAGATCGACAACATCAATCCAGCGGTGGCGCAGGCCCAGAAGGAAGGCATCAACGTCAAGGGGCCGATCTCGGGGGACACCGTGTTCTACCGCACCCTGAAGGGCGAGTTCGACCTGGTGGTGGCGCAGTACCACGATCAGGGCCACATCCCGACCAAGCTCATCGCCTTTGACGAGACGGTGAACGTCAGCCTGGGGCTGCCGATCCGCCGCACCTCGGTCGATCACGGTACCGCGCACGACATCGCGTGGAAAGGCCAGGCGAGCCACGTCAACATGCGTGCGGCTGTTGCCTATGCCCGCATGATGGCGGACCGTGCCGCCGCCGCGCGTCGCTGCTTGACTTACTGTGCGTACCTCTAACCGCGGAGGCGCAGAGACGCGGAGGACGCAGAGAGAACTTCGTGTGACCGGCTGGCCCGGCGAACTGTGCCAGGCAGCTGCGTGCACACGCTATCCAGCATTCTTCTCTCCGCGTCTTGGCCTCCGCGCCTCTGCGGTTACGAGGTAGGCTGTAGACGCAGTAGCAGATGACACCGAAGGTACAGATCATCGCCGACGACCTCACCGGTGCGCTCGACGTGGCCGGCCCGTTCGCCGCACGTGGACACACCACGTTCGTGGTCGTGAGGGACGACGGCTGTGCGCCCGACCAGTTCTGCTGGCGCCGCGGTGCTGTCGATCAATTCCGCCTCGCGTCATCTCGCTGCGGGCGCTGCCGCTGCACGGGTTCGCAGCATCGGCGAGCGGCTGTGCGCACCGGCGGGAGAGATCTGCATCAAGAAGATCGATTCCACTCTGCGTGGGAACGTCGCTGCGGAGACGCTTGCCTTCATGCATGCGCTGGGGCGCGCCAACGCGGTTGTCGTCCCGGCGTTCCCCGCCCAGGGACGCACAGTCGCGGGCGGTGTGGTGCATGTGGATGGCGTGCCGCTGCCGCAGACGGGGTTCGCCCGCGATGCGCTGTCGCCGCCCCCGCTGGTACCCCTGGACCAGGTGTTTCGGACTGCAGCACCTCACGCTCAGGTGGAGCGGGTCGGACCCGACGGACCGTTCGAACTGATGCGCTCCGGCGAGGGCATGCGGGTGTTCGTGGTGGACAGCGCATCACAGGAAGACTTGGTGCGCACGATTCAGGCCCTGGACGGCCGACTCGGGCAGTGCGTCCTGGTTGGTTCGGCGGGTATCGCCGGTGCCGTCGCCACGACGTGTCTGCCGCAGGCCACCGCGCCGGAGCGGCCGCGAGCCACCGGCCCGATCCTTCTGACGATCGGTTCCCGAGCAGAGCAGAGCGCGCGTCAGGTGACCGCGTTGGCCCGGCAACCGGGAGTCGAGCTCGTTGCGGCGCCCAACGGCGAGGTTCAGGGCGATGCACTGCTGCGTTCTTCCGCACAGGTGCTGATTCTACGAGCCACGGCTGCCGCCAACGGAGCCGAAGGGGATGCGGAGCACGTCGCCAGGATGCTGGCCAGCGCTGCTGTGCACGTGCTGCGCGGCCGCGCCGTCGAAGCCTTGGTGGCCACGGGCGGCGACACCGCGGTCGCCATCCTCGAGGCGCTCGGGCGGCGTGCGCTGCAGGTGATGGGCGACCTGTTGCCGGGCATTCCCTATTGCCGCCTCGACGTCGACGGCCGCCGCCTGTGGCTCGTCACCAAGGCCGGCGGTTTCGGCGCGTCCGACACGCTGATCGAGATCGTCGAGCGCCTGCGCGGCAGAGTCTGAGGACTCGGCGCCGGGGCTTGAACCTCAGCGCAGCGGCTGCGCATCTACCGAGGCATACTCGGCGCCTGTGACGCGGGGCGCAGGCGATCGAACACGCCTGCATCCGCACTGTCAAACGGCGCGCGTACAATCGTCGGATCCAAACGCCAGCGAGGAACTGTGTGCATGCGCGCCAGACGCTACCTGCCGATTTTGCTTGCCCTGTTGGTTGCCGTCGTGCCGTTCGCGCGGGCAGCGCAGCAGGATCAAGTGCGCCCCGGCACCGTGGTGCAGAACATGGCCCCGCAGACAGCCGCGCGGGCCTGGATGGACGCCAACGCCGCGCTCGTGGACGGCTGGTTCTTGGGCCGGTGAGCGTGCGCCGGGCAGCTGCGGTCGCGTTGCTGGTCGCAGCGAGCAGCGCAAACGCCCAGCAGGTCAGCGTGGAAGCGCACCGCGAGGGCGAGGCCGTGCTGGTCGAGGCGCGCGCGCACCTCAAGGCAGATTCGCGCTTGGCCTGGGAGGTGCTTACCGGCTACGACCAGTACGCCCGCTTCGTGCCCGACCTGAAGTCCAGCGAGATCCTGGCCCGCGCGGGCAACACCGCGATCGTCGAGCAGCGCGGCGTAGCGGGGTTCTTTCTGTTTCGTTTCCCGCTGGAGGTGCGGTTGGCGGTGACGGAGCAGCCGTATGGGCTGATCTCCGCGCAGGCCATCTCCGGCACCTTCAAGGAGATGACCGGGGTCTACGAGCTCACGCCCGAGGGCCAGGAGCTGCACTTGACGTACTCCGGACGGCTGGTCCCCGCATTCGGCTTGCCGCCGTTCCTCGGCACCACGGCGGTCCGCATCGCAGTCGAGAAACAGTTCACCGCGCTGGTGCGGGAAATCATGCGGCGCGAGAAGGAAAGGACCTGGTGACCGCGGCCGCCGCTGCCGTGCTTGTGGCGGCGTGCACGGGTGGCGCTGCCTGCCTGTTCCGCCCGCGCGACTGACCATCCCGCGCGCGACTAACCCACCATGGCTGAGCTGCGCACGCCGCCGCCCGAAGAGCCGGCAGCCGGCATCTCGCGCACCCTGGCGGCATGGCGTAGCGGGCACTATCGCGACGTGCGGTACGCGCTGACGATCGAGGTGCTGCCGCCCTTCGAGCGGGTAACGGGAACGCTCGAGCTCGACGTCACGCTCGGGCTCGCTCCGGTGGATGTGGTGCTCGACTGGCGCGCCGACAGCGACGAGCACGCGCTGCACGATCTGAGGATCAATGGCACGCCGCTCGATCCGATCCCCTGTGCGGGCGACCATGTGGTCGTGTCCGCTGAGCGGCTGCGTCCGGGGACGAACCACATCCAGCTTTCGTTCGCGGCGCCGGTGCGTCCAGCCGGCGCCGCCTTGACCCGCTATCGCGACGACACCGACGGCAGCGACTACGTCTACTCGCTGTTGGTGCCCGCCGATGCCAGCACGTTGTTCCCGTGCTTCGACCAGCCCGATCTGAAAGCGCGTTTCACCCTGGAGCTCACAGTGCCGCAGCACTGGCGCGGGGTGAGCAACGGCCGCGAGCTCGGGCGAATCGAGCAGGGCGGCGCTGCGCGCTGCCGCTTCGTGCCGACCGAGCCGATCAGCACATACTTGTTTGCCTTTGCGGCCGGGCCGTTTGCCGAGCTGCGCGACGAACACAGCGATCTACGCGTGCTGGTGCGCCGCTCGAGGCTGGAGCGCGCCCGCGAAGACGCCGGCGAGCTGTTCCGTCTGCACCGGGAGGGCATGCGGTTCCTGGAGACTTACTTCGGGCGGCCTTATCCCTACGGGAAGCTCGACATCGTGCTGGTACCCGAGCTCGCCTACGCTGGCATGGAGCACGCGGGCGCCATCTTTCTGCGCGAGGACAGCGTCCTGTTCCCATTCGAGCCCAGCGACGCGGACCGGCTGCGGCGGGCGCAGCTGATTTTTCACGAAACCGCGCACCAATGGTTCGGCGACCTCGTGACCATGCGCTGGTTCGACGACCTGTGGCTCAAGGAGGGCTTTGCCAACTTCATGGCGGCGAAGACCGCCGCGGCCCTGCTGCCCCAACACGACGCCTGGAATGCCTTCCGCGCGCTCAAGACCGCGGCCTATCGCACCGACGAGACGCGCGGGACCACACCGATCTGGCAGGCGCTGCCCAATCTCAACGCAGCCAAGTCGGCCTACGGCAGCATCGTGTACAGCAAGGCGCCGGCGATCCTGCGCCAGCTCGAGTTCTATCTCGGCGAGGACACGTTCGCGGCCGGCGTCCGCGCGTTTGTCGCGCAGCACGCTCATGGCGCCGCCGACTGGGGCAATCTGCTGGCTGCGTTCGAGTCGGCGAGTGGAGAAAGCCTCGAAGGGTGGGCGCGCGCCTGGGTGACTGGCGCGGGGCTGCCCCGTGTCACGCTCGACTGGCGGCTGGACGCCGCTGGCCGCATTGCGAGCCTGGAGCTCTCACAGGCGCTGCCCTTGCGGCCCTTGCGCATCCAACTGTTGCTGGCTCACCGAGACGGTACGCAAAGCGTGCATGACGTTCATCTCGGTGAAGCCCAGACGGTGATGGCCCCGCAAGCGATCGGCCTGCCCGCGCCGCTGTTCGCATACGCCAATCACGGCGACTATGGCTATGGCTTGTTCCTCCTCGACGCGGCGAGCCGAGCTTATCTGCAGGAGCATCTGGGCGAGGTGCGCGATGAACTGCTGAGGGCGCTGCTGTGGGACGCACTTTGGGAGGCGGTGCGTGAGGCCGCGATTGCGCCCGCGGATTGGCTGGCGCTGGCGTTGCGTCAGTTGCCCGCGGAGCGCGATGACATCACCGTCTCCGGTCTGCTGGCTCGAGTGGAGAGGGCGTTGCGCTGGTACCTGAGCGATGCCCAGCGCGAAGCCGTGACACCCGCCGTGGAAGCGGCGTTACGGGCCGGCATGCTGGACGCGCCGACCCGCAGCCTGCGCATTCACTACTTCCGGGCCTTCGCTGCGATCGCCGCCAGCGTGAACGGCCGCGTCGCGTTGAAGCAACTGCTCGCCGGCGAGCTGACGGTGCCGGGCGTTGGCCTGACTCCGAGCGACCGCTACCGCATCCTGCGCCGTCTGCTGGTCGTGTCCGATCCCGATGCCGAGCGGCTGCTCCGCGCCCAAGAGCACCACGATACAGGGGGGAGCTGCGCTGCCTCGCGTTTGGCGCCGGCGCCGCCCGACCGGATGCCGGAGAGCAAGCAACGCTATTTCGATGCGTTCCTGCGTCAGAACGAGCTCCCTGACCGCTGGATCGAAGAGGCGTTGCCTGCGTTCAATGCGGTGGAGCACCGGGAGGTCACTCGTGCGTACCTGCGTGCGGCTCTGGCTGTGCTGCCTGAGCTCGACTCGCGCCATAAGATATTCTTCGTCAATGCGTGGCTGTCCGCCTTCGTCGGCGGGCAGGCCGACGCACAGGCGCTGGCGGTGGCCGAGGAGGCTGCCGCCGACGCCGCGCTCGCCCCTCACCTCAGGCGCAAGCTGCTGGAAGTCGCCGACGAGCTGGCCCGTACTGTAGCCATCCGGCGCTCAGCCGAGAGCTCGACCTGACTTGTCTTTCTGGTGCGGGGGACGATCGGTATTGGTTGATGCAGGACCCGGAGATCACTGATGAACTACGACCGCTACAAGACCCTGAAGCTGACTCGGCCCGAACCCGGCATCCTGGAGATCGTGATGGGCGGGACCGGCAAGCTCGGCGTCGCCGACGCAACCGGGCACGCCGAGCTGGCGGAGATCTGGCGCGACCTCGACGCCGATCCGGAGGTCTCGGTCGCCATCATCCGCGGCGCCGGCAAGGGCTTCTCGGGCGGAGGCAGCCTCGACCTGGTCGAGCTCATGGCCAAGGACTTCGACACCCGCGCGCGCGTGTGGCGCGAAGCGAAGGATCTGGTCTACAACCTGATCAACTGCTCCAAGATCGTCGTGTCGGCCATGCACGGCCCGGCAGTCGGCGCGGGCCTGGTGACCGGCCTGCTCGCGGACATCTCGATCGCGGCGCGCAATGCCCGGATCATCGACGGCCACACGCGGCTGGGTGTGGCCGCGGGCGATCACGCGGCGATCGTCTGGCCGCTGCTGTGCGGCATGGCCAAGGCCAAGTACTACCTGTTGTTGTGCGACGAGGTGAGCGGCGAGGAGGCCGAGCGCATCGGCCTGGTATCCCTGTGCGTTGACGAAGGCGAGCTGCAGGCCAAGGCGCTGGAGGTGGCGCGGCGCCTGGCCCGCGGCTCTCAGCCGGCGCTGCGCTGGACCAAGTACAGCCTCAACAACTGGCTGCGCATGGCGGGCCCGACCTTCGACGCTTCGCTCGCGCTGGAGATGCTGGGGTTCTCGGGCCCCGACGTGCGCGAGGGTGCGAAGTCGCTGCGCGAGAAGCGCGCGCCCACCTTCGATCCCAACAACCCATTCTGAGGCCAGCCTGCAGGTTGCAGCGCAAGGACGCGCTGATCCGCAATCCCCTACGGTCCGGCTCAAGCCGGGGAGCAGCCGCGCACGAACCCGGCCTGATCCTGCGCCGCCGAAAGCAGCAGGCTCAGATCGTTGCCGGCGAGGATCAGACGCATGCCGCGGCCGATGTAGCGCTGCATGAGCGGTCGGCCATAGACACCGCCCAGGCCCGGCCACTTGCCGTGCTTGCGGCAGGCGGCGATGACGGTGTCCATCGCGCTCGCCACGCGCGGATCGTCGAGCTGGCCGGGGATACCCATCTCCAGGCACAAGTCGTTGGTGCCCATCAGCAGGGCGTCGAGTCCGGGCACGGCGGCGATGCGCTCGGCATTCTCGACCGCCAGGGGCGTTTCGATCATTGCGACCAGCAACGTCGCGGCGTTGAGCGCCGGGATCGCTTCCTTCGCCGGCACGGGTGCGAACCCGAACTGCGGATAGCCCCCGGCGATCGAGCGCCGGCCCAGCGGCGGAAAGCGGAACGCCGCGACCATGGCCTGTGCCACCTCGGGCGTGTCCACGTGCGGCATGACGATGCCGAGCGCGCCGGCGTCCAGGCAGCGCGTGCCCAAAGTGAACTCGCCGTGAGGGATCCGCACCAGCGGTGCGATGCCGGCATCCAGCGCCGCGACGCTGATCTGGAAGGCGGTCTCGATGGAAGTCGCGCCGTGCTCCAGGTCGATGAACAGCCAGTCGAAGCCAGCCGTCTTCATCACCCGTGCCACCTCGACGCCGCGCACGCCGCGTATCCCCATGCCCACCGCCAAGGCGTTCTGTGCCAGGCGCTCCCTGGCCGGATTGTTCACTTGCATGTCGGTTCTCCCGCTCTGTGATCGCGGAGCCGATTGTAGTCCGCAACGGCCGCGTGCGGGTCGGGCAGTGGGGCTTTGGCGGGCTGTGCTGAGTCCACTGCGTCGCGCGGCGAGAAATGAGCGCTCGCGTACCGCATAATTGCGGGATGCCAAGCAACCCATCCCCCTGGTATGCAGTAGCGCCCGAGATCATCGGGACCGTCGTCGTCATCGCCGTGGTGCTGGCTATCAACCTGGCCATCTCCGGGATGCTGCGCGGCCGCACCAGCCTGTCGCGAGAGACCAAGCTGCGCGCCTCGGTGTTCTGGCGCAATACGTCGCTGGTCATCGCCGTGGTTCTGCTGCTGTTCCTGTGGCGGGCGGAACTGCGCGCGGCCGCTCTGTCTCTGGCTGCATTGAGCGTCGCCCTGGTGCTGGCAGGCAAGGAACTGCTGACTTCCATGCTGGGCTACATCTACCGCACCACTTCAGGCAGCTTCCGCTTCGGTGACGTGATCGAGATCAGCGGCGTGCAGGGCGAGGTGATCGATCAGACCCTGCTCTCGACCACGCTGCTGGAGATGAGCGACGAGCACCAGTTCACCGGCCGCACGGTGCAGTTCCCCAACAGCTTCTACATCACGCATCCGATCAAGAACCACTCGCGCATCGGCACCTACCAGCTTGGCCTGCTGGTGGTACCGCTGGCGGCCGGCGTCGACGTCGACGCCGCCAGACGACGCCTCGAGCAGGCTGCCGCAAGTGTGTGTGCTGCGTTCGTAGCGCCCGCCGAGGTGGCGCTGCGTGAGCTGGAGGGGGAGCAGTTCGTCGTGCTGCCCTCGGCGGAGCCGCGCGTTACCATGCGGCTGGTGGACGCGAACAAGGTCAACCTCGTGCTGCGCTATCCATGTCCCGCCACCCAGCGCACCCGAACGGAACAGGAGATCCTGACGCGGTATCTGGCTGGGTAGGGCTTAGGGGCTAGGGCTAGGGTTAGGGGCTAGGGGGCTTTGTGCGGCGGAGCCGCGCCTTTTGGCGGGACCCTAGATCCCTAGTCCCTAGCCCCTAGCCCCTAGCCCCGTCGTTCTGGTATCGCAGTTGCTTAAGCACCTGTCAAATGGCGCGCAACTGCCCCTGAGATGCCCCTTCTGCGGACCGCAATTCTGCTCGTTCTTGGCGCTTTCCTGGCCCAGGCCGCCGAGGCTGCGCGTCCCGATCCACGCAAGCCGTCCGCACACCGGCAGGAACCCTACAAGTGCGTCGATGCCGGCATGGTGGTGTATTCGGATGCGCCCTGCGTGTCGGCCACGGCGGCTATCCCCGGTCAGCAGCTGGGCGGCGATCTCAAGCGCGAACAAGTGCAGCAGTTCCTCGAGTCGTTCGATCGCACCGCCGGACGGCGCGACTGGAACGCGGTGGCCGACCTCATCGCCGACGACGCGGTGATTCAGATCCAGAGATCGCCCAGCCGCGGCGGTCGCAGCGCCATCGGCAAGGCGGAGTATCGCCGCCTCCTGACCGAGAGCGGAAGCAAGCGGCGCGACTACTCGCTGCGGCGCGAGAACGTCGAGATCGAGATGCATCCCGACGGCTTCCGCGCCCAGGTCGAATCGAAGCTCACCCAGTTCTGGCTCGACCCGGGTGGCGCGCTCATGATCACCTCCCAGGAGAGCTGGGTGATCGAACCGCGCGGTGGCCGGCCGCGCATCGTCATCATGGACGTCGTCGAGCGCGATCCCAAGCCGCAGCCGCCGCGCTAGCTCACGTGCGCGACGAGAGAATTCACAGGATTAGCAGGATTTCTCAGGATCAGCGGGATTAGTTCAAGAGAGGGACAGGCCCGCTGAACTGATACCTGAGAGCTCCAGGTAGCGCCGACTGTCATGTTCACGTCGTCCCGGTATCTACCCTGTCCGTTGTTCCAATCCTGTTCATCCTGAGAAATCCTGTTAATCCTGTGAATTCCCTTCGCGAGGGACGTCCCGCCGGCCACGGCGCACGCCGTGCCAGCACATCCGCGAAGAACAAGAGCAGCGCTGCAGCGGTCAGCCAGGGCCACAACGGCCTCGCCACCACGCCGCCGTCGCCGCGGTCGGCAAAGATGTCTTCCGCCTTGGGCTCGAAGCCGCCGCCAGTGCGCTCGCTCAGGGTTTGCAGCACGCGCGTGTTTGCCGGGAGCACGCGGTACTCATCCGGCCACGGATACGTGAGGCTGCGGGTGCCGGCCTGCGCCAGCTCGCGAGCAGACAGTCCGCCTCCTTCCAGCAGCGCAAACCGATAGGGCGCACCGCCTCCGGCCTCGATACCCGTGCTGGCGCGGTAGCGGCCGGGTGCCACCTGGCGCAGCACCAGCACCGAGGACCGGCCGTCGGGCAGCGTGACGCGGACCTTGGGGCTCAGCCCATTGCGGTAGGTGCGGTCCGTGGCCAGTGCGCTCAACTCGATCACGGCGTCGCGCTCATCGCGCGCCACGCGCCAGGACAGTGTCTCGCCCGAGCTGCGCGGGATCACGTCGCGCACCACCTGTGACCACAGGCGGGCGTAGCCGTCCCAGCCGAGCCACTCGACCGCCCAGCGGTTCTTGACGTCGGACAGGAATGCCACCGTCTTGCCCAGCCCGAAGTGGGTCTGCACCAGCAGCGGGCGCTCCCGCGACGCCTCGAGCAGCACTTCGGAGAACGGCTTCGCCCGCGCCACCACGAAGCCACGCAGCGGCGGTCCCTCGGAGAATTCGACGCCGGCGATTGCTTCCGCGTGATTGCTGACGTGCGGGCGGAACGGCTCCTCGACGATCGACTCTCCGAGCAGCCGGCGCGCCTCGGCGACGAACAGGCTTGGGACCTCGGCGTCGCTCGAAGCAACGTAGCTCTTGCCGTTCCCCCATCTCGCCAGCTCCCGCATCAATTCGAGATCGGGCTTCTCGCCGATTGCAATCGTGGACACCGTGACGTGAGCAGCGGCCAGGTCCGCGACGATGCCTTCCATCCCGCCGGCAGCGGTCGGCAGCTGCGGCTCGGGTTCGGCGTCGAGCCTGCCGCCGACTACGCACTCGCGCAGCCAGCGACCGCGGCGTGTCCGTCCGGCGGCACGATCCAGCCAGCTCAGAAGGGTATCGCGCTCCGACATGCGAGGGGTTCGCGGGGTCGCGGGATGGCGGCGCATTCACAGGGCGCCGCAGGCGAATCGCGGCAGCGTGTCGATTGATGACGCGTCCATCGTATCATAGGGGGGAGGCGCTTCAGAGAGGCAACGTGGAATGGAAATGAAACTCGCGCGGCTTGGCGCTGACCGCAGCCGGCGCGTGCTGTGCGCCTGGCTGGCCGCGCTCGCATTCGCTGCCGCCACTGGCCTGGAAGCGGCCGAGCGTCCCAACATCGTCTACGTTCTGGCCGATGACCTCGGGTGGAACGACGTCGGATTCCACGGCGGCAGCGTGCGCACGCCGAACCTGGATCGCCTGGCCGCCAGCGGCGCGGTTCTGAACGCGCTGTATGCGCAGCCCTTCTCTACGCAGACCCGGGCGGCGCTGCTGACCGGCCGCTACCCGATGCGCTACGGCCTGCAGACGCTCTCGCTGACGCCTTCGAGCCAGTATGGGCTGCCCACGGACGAGCGCACCTTGGCGCAGGCGCTCAAGGCGAGCGGCTACAAGACGGCCTTCGTCGGCAACTGGCTGCTCGGCCATGCCCGGCCGGAGTACTGGCCAGCGAAGCGTGGCTTCGACCTCTTCTACGGCTCGCTCTCCGGCCAGGTCGAGCCCCAGCTGCGCAAGGGAGCAAAGGCGGACTGGTACCGCAATGATCGGCCGGTCAAGGAAGAAGGCTACGTGACCGAGCTGCTGGCGCGCGAAGCCGCCAAGGTCATCGCGGCGCACGAGGTGTCGGCACCGCTGTTTCTGATGGTCGCCTTCAACACGCCGGCCCAGTTCTACGGTGTTCCGAAGACGTACCTGGAGCAGTACCAGGACGTCCCGGACGACACCCGACGCAGCTATGCCGCGGCCGTCACCGCGCTCGACGCTGCCGTGGGCACCATCGTTGCGGCCCTCGAGAAGCGTGGGATGCTGGACAACACGCTGCTCGTGTTCCAGAGCGACAACGGCGGCGCTGTGCCGCTGCGCTACGCCACCGGCGATCGAGACGTCGAGCGGCCGGCGGCCGACAACGGCATCTACCGCGAAGGCCGCGGCAGCCTGTACGAAGGCGGCGTGCGCGTCGTGGCGCTGATGTCCTGGCCCGGCCGGATCAAGCCCAAGACGATCGTCACCGAACCGCTGCACGTGACCGACCTGTACGTCATGCTGCTCGGGCTGGCCGGCGCTTCGCTCGAGCAGCCGAAGAAGCTGGATGGCGTGGATGCCTGGCCGGTGATCACCGAGGCCAAGCGCACCCAGCGCAAGGACATGTTGCTGAACGTGGACGATTTCGCGGGGGCGATCCGGGTCGGCGAATGGAAGCTGATCGTGCACGCCTCCCTGCCGAGCCGCATCGAGCTGTACGACATCGCCAACGATCCCGACGAGGCGGAGAACAAGGCGGGGACTTACCCGGACCGGGTCAAGGAGCTGCTCGCGAGGCTCAACGACTACGCCTACGACATGCTGCCGGCGCTCTACCTCGAAGAGCTGACCGCCGGCGATCGGCCGGTGTTCTGGCGGGCCAACCCGCCGCGCCGCTGAGGTTTCGGCCAGCGCGCCTCACCTGTCTCACGGTCCGCCTCATCTGCTACGCTTCGCTCCTTCCGGCTCATCCCGTCACGGACTCCCGACATGGACCACACCGCATTGTTCGATCAGCTGCGCAAGTTCGATACGCCCACCATCTGCAACGCGCTGGAGGTCGCGCTGGGCGGGCGCTTCATCACCGGCTTCACGCGCCAGCGGGTGCTCGCCGCGTTCCCGAAACTACCTCCCATCGTCGGCTATGCGCGCACCATCACCGTCCGCTGCTCCGTGCCGTTCGATGCGGTCGCGCGCAAGGAGCGGCTGCTGGGCTATTACGAGTATCTGGCGCAGGGCCCGCGGCCGACCATCTCGGTGGTGCAGGACGTGGACAGCCAGCCCGGCCTGGGCGCGTTCTGGGGCGAGGTCAATACCAATGTGCACTGGGGCCTCGGCTGCGTCGGCGCGGTGACCAACGGCTCCATGCGCGACCTCGACATGATGTGCCCCCAGTTCCAGTGCCTCGCCGCGACGCTCTCGCCCAGCCATGCGTTCATCCAGGTAGTCGACTTCGGCAAACCGGTGGACGTGCTGGGGATGGCGGTGAACAGCGGAGACATCGTGCACGCCGACTATCACGGCGCCGTGGTGATTCCGCCCGCCGCGCTGGAAAAGCTGCCCGCCGCGATCGACCTCATGGCCCGCAAGGAGAAAGTGATCCTGGAGGCTGCGCGCCAACCCGGGATTCAGCGCGGCCAGGATGCGAGAGGCGATGCGCGGCAGTCCGATCAAGTGAAGTAGCCTCAGCTGAAAGGTTGCCATGAGCGAGCGCTACGACCTGTTGATCCGCAACGGCACCATTGTCGACGGCAGCGGCGCGCCGCGCTACGCCGGGAACGTTGCAGTCAAGGACGGGCGCATCGTGGGCATCGGGCGCCTCGAGGATGTGCAGGCAGACGCCGAGATCGAGGCCGCCGGGAAGGTGGTCGCCCCCGGCTTCATCGACGCGCACACGCACGACGATCGGTTGCTCTTGTCCGCGCCGGACATGGCGCCCAAAGTGAGCCAAGGCGTGACGACGGTCGTGGCAGGCAACTGCGGCGTCTCGCTCGCGCCGGCCCCCGCGGGGATGAGGAAGCCGATCACCCCGCCGCTGGATCTGCTCGACGAGAGCGGAAGCTGGTTCCGCTTTCCGACCTTCGCGGCCTACGTGGAGGAGCTGACGCACAAACCCGCGGCGACCAACTGCGCGCTGCTGGTGGGACACACCACCCTGCGGCTGGTGACGATGGCTGACATCGAGCGGCCTGCCAGCGCAACGGAGGCGGCTCGCATGCGCGAGCTGGCCAGCGAAGCGCTGGCGGCAGGCGCGATCGGCGTTTCCACCGGCTTGTACTATGAGCCGGCCGCTGCTGCGCCGACGGCGGAGGTGATCGAGGTGTGCCGCCCGCTGCGTGAGTTCGGCGGGCTGTACTGCACGCACATGCGCAACGAAGCCGAGCGCGTGCTCGATTCGCTGGACGAGAGCTTCCGCATCGGCCGCGAGGTCGGCGTGCCGGTGGTGATCTCGCACCACAAGGTGAACGGCACGCCGAACCACGGCCGCTCGCGCGAGACCCTCGCGCACATCCAGCAGCACATGGGTGGGCAGTCGATCGGGCTGGATTGCTATCCCTACACCGCGAGCTCCACCATCCTGTCAGCGGACCGCGCCAGGATCGCCGCACGTGTGGTGGTGACCTGGTCGAAGCCGCATCCGGA
Organism: uncultured beta proteobacterium; assembly: GCA_963772865.1. Classification (GTDB taxonomy): domain Bacteria; phylum Pseudomonadota; class Gammaproteobacteria; order Burkholderiales; family SHXO01; genus SHXO01. Next base: position 69,826 of record CAVYZA010000030.1, read on the forward strand.
GCACTCAGGCCGGGATCTGGCCGAGGTTGCCAAGCAGATGGGGGTGTCGCAGGACGAGGCGGTGGCCCGGTTGCTGCCCGCCGGAGGAATCTATTTCTCCATGGACGAAGGCGATGTGCAGCGCATCCTCGCGTTCGAGCCGACTATGATCGGATCGGACGGGTTGCCGCACGACGCCTTCCCGCATCCGCGCCTGTGGGCGACGTTCCCGCGCGTGCTCGGCCACTACAGCCGGGACCTCGGCCTGTTTTCGCTCGAGCAAGCGGTGCACAAGATGACTGGGCTCACCGCCCAGACCTTCGGTCTGCCGGACCGCGGCTTGCTTCGTCCCGGAGCATGGGCGGACATCGCTATTTTCGATCCGCACAGTGTCGGCGAGGCCGCGACGTTCCAGCAGCCGATTGCAGCTTCGCACGGGATCGACACCGTGATCGTCAACGGCGATGTCGTCTGGCGCGACGGCGGACCGACCGGCGCGCGGCCTGGACAGGTGCTGCGGCGAAGCGCGAGCCGGCCGTAGTCGAGATCAGAGGACAACCGCAAAGGCGCAGCGCAAAGGGTACGCAAAGGATAGCTCGAGTGTGAGGTTGCTTTTGCGTCAACTTTGCGCCTTCGCGTCTTTGCGGTTCATCAATGGGGTAAGAGATGGCACTTACGGCAACAGAGATCGAGCAGTACCGAGAGCAAGGCTACGTGATTCCAAAGTACCGGCTGCCCGACGAGCTGCTGCACAGCTTGCGGGAGGCGCTGGACCGGCTGTCTGGCGACCTACACGGATGTCGCGCAGGAAGACATCGCCAACCCGCACATGCTGCCGCCCACGTCGGGTCCGGACCTGAACCCGTTCATGGCGACGGCGCGCCAGCCGGGTGTGCTCGACATGCTCGAGCAGCTGATCGGGCCCGACCTGGTCCTGTGGATCACGCGCGTGCTGTGCAAGCCGGCGGCAAAGGGCAGGGAAGTGCCCGTGGCACCAGGACGGGGAATACTGGCCGATGCGACCGCTCGCCACCTGCTCGGTGTGGATCGCGCTCGACCCGGTGAGCACCGCGAACGGCTGCATGCGCTTCATTCCGGGCTCCCACAAGCAGCGCGAGCTGTATCGCCACCACGCGACGGATCGCGCCAACCTGGTGCTCAACCTCGAGCTGGATCAGGACCAGTTCGACGAAGCCACGGCGGTGAACGTCGAGCTCGAGCCCGGCCAGATGTCGTTGCACGACGTGCGCCTGATCCATGGCTCAGCCGCCAACACTTCAGGGCAGCGGCGTGCCGCGTTGATCATGCGGTACATGCCGGCGACCTCGCACTACGACCGCTCGCTGGTCACGCAGCGTCGCGACAACAGCCCCTTCAACATCTTCCACCAGCCGCTGTGGCTCATGCGCGGCGTCGACCGCTCCGGCAAGAACGACTTCGTCCACGGGCACACCCAGTGGACGGAGCGTTATGCCAGGGGATTGATGCCGGTGATGGAGAGTGAGGGGTGCAGGGACTAGGGGCTAGGGACTAGGGAGTTGAGGCTGAGGCGCGACGAAGCAAGGCAAGTACGGAACACACCACGGCCTAGGGTTTTCTCTGGATGCGAGTTGCGCATCGTCCCTCCAGGCTCACCGCCCTAGCCCCTGGTCCCCAGCCCCTAGACCCTGCCCTTCACGGCTCCGTCTGGATCGACGACAGGAACGTGAAGATCTTCCACATCACCTCTTCGGTCAGCACGCCCTTCCACACCGGCATGCCCTTGTCCATGCGCCCGTTGTTGATGGTGGTGTAGAACACGACGATGGCGTCGTCGCGATAGCGGATTTGCAGACGGCGCAGATCGCGCGGGCGCTCGCCCTGCACGGCGTCGGGGCCGTGGCAGTGGGAGCAGTACTGGTTGAACAAGCTCTTGCCTTCCTGCGCCACGTCGGCGTTGCCGGCGTAGGGATTGACCGGACGCTGCGCCTCCTCCGCGCCAACGCCCACCTGTGCGAGTAGCAGCATCGCCGTGGCGATGAGAGCGGCCGCAGCGTGCCGCGTGAACATCCTTCCCAAGACTCCTCCGTTATTGCACCGACTCGAGACAAAACAGCGGGGCCATGCAGGCCCCGCCGTCACGACTGCTTTAGTGCTTGCCTGAGTCGATTGCGCTCAGGGCAACTCGAACACCACCAGCATGCCGCCTTCGGGGCTGGCGTCGATCACACGCTGGCCGATCTTGCCGAAGAACGAGGGCGGGCCCTTGGTGCGCCCGGCGACGACCGCCACATACTGCTTGCCGCCCGCGACGTAAGTGATCGGGCTCTGCAGAATGCCGGTGCCGACGTCGAAGGTCCACAGAACTTCGCCGTTGGCCGCGTTGACCGCCTTGAGATCACCATGCTGGTTGCCGTAGAACACCAGGCCGCCGCCGGTGGTCATGGCCCCGCCCAGGAATGGCAGGTCTTCCTTGATGCCCCAGACCTTCTTCTTGGCGACCGGATCCCAGGCGACGAACTCGGCCAGGTTCTTGCCTTCCGAGCCGGCCATGTCGAGGTTGAACTCGGAGGCCAGATAGAACTTGCCCGGCGTGTACTCCTCGTTCTTGTTGGCGATGTCCATGCACATGTTGAACAGAGGAATGTAGACGAGCCCGGTCTGCTGGCTGAACGACATCGGCTCCCAGTTCTTGCCGCCGATCAGGTTCGGGCACACATTCCGCGCCCACACGCCCAGGCGCGGGCGCTTGGTCGGGTCCTCGATCGGCATGCCGGTGTTGAGGTCCACGCCCTTCGCCCAGTTGACTGGGACGACGGGCTCGGCGGATATCAGCTTGCCGTTTACGCGATTGAGGACGTAGAAGAAGCCGTTGCGGTCCGCATGCAGCAGGACCGGCGTCTTCTTCCCGCCGATCTTGAGCTCGGCCAGCACCGCTTCGTTCACGCCGTCGTAGTCCCATACGTCGCTCGGCGTGTACTGGTAGCCCCACACGATCTTGCCGGTGTCGGCGTCGAACGCGAGCTGCGACGAGGTCCACAAGTTGGTGAACTGGCCGATGTTGCTGGAGTCGTTGCCGCGCGTCTGCCCGCCCCACGGTCCACCGTTGCTGGTGGACCAGTAGACCAGGTTGAGCTTCGGATCGAAGGAGCCGACCAGCCAGGTCGACCCGGCACCCGTCTTCCAGGAGTCGCCCTTCCAGGTCTCGTTGCCGGGCTCGCCCGGGCCGGGGATGGTGTAGGTCTTCCACACCGGCTTGCCGGTGTTCTGGTCGAATGCCTGCACGAAGCCGCGGATCCCGTATTCGCCGCCGGCGATGCCGGTCACGACGAGATTCCTGTAGACCACTGGCGGCGAGGTGATCGCGTGGCCTGCCTTGTAGTCGGCCACCGTCGCGGTCCAAAGCTCCTTGCCGGTGTTGGCATCCAGCGCGACCAGCTTGGCGTCCAGCCTGCCGAAGAAGATTTTGCCGTTGGCGTAGGCCACGCCGCGGTTGTCGAGGCCGCAGCACACCGTGGCGAAGTAGTCGTTGGGCATCTCCGGCTCGTGCTTCCACTTGGTCTTGCCGGTCTTGGCGTCGAGTGCGAACACGTACCGGGGTCCCGTGGAGCTGGTCACGTACATCGTGTCACCGACCACCAGCGGGGTGGATTCCTGCGACTCGAGGGCGCCCAGTGAATGCATCCAGGCCACGCGCAGGTTCTTTACGTTGCTCGTGGTGATCTGCTTCAACGCGCTGTACCGCGTGTTCGCTTGGTCGCCGCCATAGTGGGGCCATTCGGTGTCGGCCGGCACCGCCGACGGGTTGCACTCCGGCTCATCGGCATGGCTGATGCAGTACGTATACATAGGCTCTGCCGCCTGAGCAAATGTGGGCGTCAACGTTCCCGCCAACACCACGCCCAACACCTGTAACAACCTGCCTCTGCCAGCCAACACGGTCGGCATCTTGCGCATGATTGGACTCATAGGTAGGACTCCCCTCGTATAGGATCTCGACTCGTCGACCCGGTCTGAACCGTTTGGTTACTACCATCCTGCCCGAGTCCGAGCGGGATCAAGAATACCGCAGCGGTCCCGCGTGTCAAATGTCGGTGTGGACCGGGCCTTGTGCGCTGCAGCTAACTCGTGGCTCGACGCCTTTTCTGCGAGGATTATGTTAGACCCATTGCATGGTTCATCGGATCGTGTCCATCACCGTCGCAGACTCCACTCGGCTCAGAGCCGAACGGACGCGGCTGCTCAGCGGCCGCAGTGATCGGGGCCAACAGCGTTTCGACGGGCGCGCAGCGAGGCGGCAAGTTTGCTGCGGCTGCGTTCGAACGCTCCAGTGACCGACCAGCGCGTCGCGGTGATGCTGGTCGCGCTCGCCGCGGCCACCTTCTTCGTCACCTCGACCGGTTCGGCGATGGCTCCGTTTCTCACCGCCATCGCGGAGGATCTGGGAACCAGCGTGCCCGTGGTCGCCAATCTGTTCTCGATCCAGGCGGTGGTGTGGGGAATTGCCTCGCTCATCGCCGGCACCCTTTCGGATCGTCTGGGGCGGCGCACGATCCTGGCGGCCGGGATCGCCTTGCTCGGTGTGACGCGGGTAGGATTCGCGGCTTCGCATACGTACGCGCAACTGGTGGCCTGGCAGTTGGTGTCCGGCGTAGGCGGGGGCGCCTTCATGGGCATTGTGTTCGCGGCGGTCACCGACCACGTTCCCGCCGGAGCGCGGGGCCGCGCCCTGAGCTGGGTGATCACAGGGCAGTCGCTCGCGCTGGTCGTTGGGGTACCGCTGGTCACGCTGGTCGGCTCCCTGGCCGGCTGGCGCGGCGCGCTCGCGGCGCACGGTGCGGCAGTCGTGCTGAGCGCCGTCGCGGCCTGGCTGGCGGTGCCGCCGGACCCAAAGCGCGAGCCCCATCCGCATGCCAGGAAGGCGTGGGTCACGGCGCTTGCGCAGCCACGCCTGCTAGCCCTGCTTGCGGCGGGCACCACCGAGCGAGTGTGCTTTGGTGCCCTCGTCATCTATCTCCCCACGTTCCTGCAACGCACCTACGGCGTCTCGCTCGGCACGCTGGCGCTGGCTCTGGCCCTGATCGCGCTGGGAAATCTGGCCGGCAACGTGCTGGGCGGGCGCCTCGCCGACCGGGTGCGCGCCCGCGCTCTCGTGTTCGCGATCGGGTCGCTGCTGACCGCTGTTCTCGCTGTGCCGACCTTGATGTGGGCACCAGGTCTTGCTGGGTCGATCGCGCTCGGATTTGCGTATTCCTTCGTCAACGCGACTTCGCGCCCGGCGCTCATCGCCACGTTGGGGGAGGTGCCGGGCGAAGTGCGCGGCGCGGTGTTCGGGCTCACCGTGAGCATGGCCAGCGTGGGCTGGCTGCTTGCCGGCTCCGTGGGCGCCGCGCTGGTCGCGGCCGGCGGCTTTGCCGGACTGGGGGTCTTCTGCGCAGTTCTAGCGTTGCTCGGCGCGGGCTTGGCACTCGCGAGCACGCACGGCACAGCTCGACGACCGACGTGAGGCCATCACGGGGCCAGCCGGCCGCAGCCGGTACAATCGAGTACATCCAGTCCCGGCGTGGATTCGACAGACAAGGCCCGCATGTCCCCGACCCTCGGTTCCCTTTCAGCGCTCCTGCGTCCGGCCAGCGTTGCGGTCGTGGGCGCGGGCGACCGCGCCACCAGCTCGGGCGGCGCGGTGCTGCGCAATCTGCTCAAGTCCGGGTACCGTGGCCGCATCGTCCCGGTCAACCCCAGGGGCGGTGAGCTGCTTGGCCTGCCGGTTGTCGCGTCGCTGTCCGCAGTCTCACCCGCGTGCGAGCTCGCGGTGGTGGTGGTGCGGCCGGACCTGATTCTGGACGTGGTGCGCGAGGCCGCTGCGAGTGGCCATCGCAACCTGCTGGTGCTTCCCGGAGGCTTTGCCGAAGGCGGCGATGAAGGCCAGGCACGCGATCGCGCGCTGCGCGAACTGGCGCAGACGCACGGTTTGATCATTGCCGGGCCGAACTGCGCGGGGTTGATCGACCTGCTCGATCGCGCCAACCCCTGCGCCAGCACGTTCTTCCGCGACATGCCGCGCGGCGGAGGCGTGGCCCTGATCTCGCAATCCGGCGCGATTGCCGAGGAAGTCATCGGGTCCAGCCGCCCCCTCGGCATTCCGGTCGGCGCAGTCGTTTCGGTGGGCAATGCTATGCAGATCGGCCTGACCGAATACGTGGACCACTTCGGCGCGGACCCCGCATGCCGTGCCATCCTGCTCTATGTCGAGTCGTTCGGCGAGAGCGAACGCTTTCATGCGCTGGCGCGAGCGATCACCGCGCGCAAGCCGATCGTGACCCTGATCGGCGGGCGTACTGCGCCTGGCCGCGAGGCGGCGCTGCGTCATACCGGCTCCCGTGCGATGGCGGACGCCGAGGCCGACGCCTTTTGCGCGGACATCGGGATGGTTCGAGTGAAGAGCCTGCGTGCGCTGATGCTCGCCGGCAAGGCATTCGGCGCTTCACCCTGATGGTATCGGGCGGCGCGTGCTGCTGTTGTCGAACTCGGGCGGCCCCGGGGTGCTCGCCGCCGATCGCTGCGCGGAGCTGGGTCTGGAGCTGCCGCAGCTCCCCGAGCCGCTCGCCGAGCGCTTGCGTGCCGCGTACCCGGCCGAGGCGGTGGTAGCCAATCCGCTCGACCTCTTGGCTGACGCACGCGAAGACCGTTTCGGAGATACGCTGCAGGCCGTCCTGCAGCTGGCCCGTGATAGCTTCGACGCCATCCTGATGATCCACGTAGTGCCCTTCATGGTCGATGCCGACGCCGTGGTCACGCGCCTGGCTGCCATTGCCAAAGGCGCGCCGCTCCCGATCCTGCATGCCATGATGGGCACGCTGGAAGGCAAGCAGGCGTGGATGGCACGGATGGAGGAGGCTGGCGTGCCGATGTTCGACAACGTTGAGGACATGGCGGAGGCGGCGGCGCTGCTGGCGCGCTATCGCGCGCTTCGCGCGTAGTGTCCCGGGGGATGCCGAGAACAGGAGGAACTCGTGAAGCTCTACAACTATTTTCGCAGCTCTGCCGCTTACCGCGTACGCATCGCGCTCGCGCTCAAAGGTCTGAGCTATGACTACCTGTCCGTGCACCTGGCCAAGGGCAATCAGTATCTGCCCGAGTTCACGGCGATCAACCCGCAGAACGTGGTGCCGGTCCTCGAGGACGATGGCCGCCGGTTGTACCAGTCGCTGGCCATCATGGAGTACCTGGATGAGACGCATCCGGCTCCGCCTTTGCTGCCGGCCGAGCCGTTCCAGCGCAGCCGCGTGCGCTCGCTGGCTCTGGCCATCGCCTGCGAGATCCACCCGTTGAACAACACACGTGTGCTGAGCTATCTCACCGGCAAGCTCGGTCTTGCCGAGGAGCAGAAGCTGGAGTGGTACCACCATTGGGTCAAGACTGGATTCGCGGCGCTGGAGAAGCGCCTGCACGGGGAACCGGACACCGGCCGCTTCTGCCACGGCGATGCTCCCGGGTTCGCCGACTGCGTGCTGGTGCCGCAGGTCGCAAACGCGCGGCGCTTCAAGGTCGACCTCGGGGCTTTCCCCACCATCGTTCGCATCAACGACGAGTGCCTGAAGCTCGAGGCGTTCCAGAAGGCGGCTCCGGACCGTCAGCCGGATGCGGAATGAAGGTGCTTCGCGCCTAGAACGTCCGGCAGGAGGTGCTCCGCCCCTTCGAAGTGACGCCACCCGGCGCAGATCAGCAACGCGAACAGCGCGAAGCCAAGCAGCCGCAGCAGCAGACGCGCGAGCTGATGGTTGTGCAGGAAGCGCGGGCTGCGACGCCGGGAGTGACGTACCCACCACAGCAACAGCAGCAGCGCCACGCTGACCAGGAGCCAGCGCCACGCCGGGTGATACTGCCAGCCCGTCAGGAGCGTGACGCGGGTGGTACCGATCTCGACGCTGCGAGTGGCATCCGCGTACTGCACGACCAGCGGAATGCGGCGAATGCCCGCCGTGGCGCGCGGTGGGACATTCACGTCCACGGAGTAGGCGTATTCGCGCAGGTCGCCCTCCCGTGTTCGCTTGCCGTCCGATACGCGAACCCAGTCGGCAAACTCGGCTGGGATCACGATGCTCGGCCGCGCGAACGACTGCTCGTTCAGGCCTGTAACGATGGTGGTCGAGACTTGCCTGGCGTCGCTTACCGGAATCGCGGCGCCGCCGGTCTGAGCAGCCAGGAACTCGAAGCCCCTGCGGGCGAGTGGGTCGCCGGGCACGTAGTTGACCAGGACCGTAATCCGGTCCACCGCGAGGTCGCGCACGACCTCCGCGAACCGCAGGTCGTCCTCGTTACCAGGGATGCCGTCGCGGCCGGGGTCGATGCCCGTGCTCTGGCCGTAGAAGTTGGGGTCGTGGGCCGGTGCATCCCCGAACAGGACGATGAAGCGCCGTGCACCGGGGCGCCAGCCGATGAAGCGGGCCTCGTATAGGGCCCGCGAATAGGCCTCGGGAAAGTCCTTGCCGTCGTACAGCCGCAGCCGCGTCACCGCCGCGGAGACGCTGTCCATGTCCTCCGTGATGTCGCGATCGAGCCGCCAGGGCATCTGCTCCTGGTAGTCCGCGAAGGAGGCTACGCCGAAGGCACTGTTGGGGTTGCCCGCGCGGATCGTGCGCATGATCGTGCTGGCATTGGCGCGCACCTCGTCGACGACTTCGCGCATGCTCTGGGTGACGTCGAAGAGCAGCAGGATGTCGATGCGTTCGAGCGAAGGCGGGTCCTGCGCGAGCCGTACGCGGATCTCGAACTGTCTGCTCGCGCCCGGCCGCACGTAACCGGTCCACTGCTCCGGCGCGACGGTGTCGTGGGCGCCGCAGCCGGCCAGGGTGGCGCAGAGCAGAAGCGAGACCGCGCGTCTCGCTTCACGCAAAGCGCCACACGCCCGTAGGTCTTCGCGCTGATCTGCGCGGCGGCGGGCTGCAGGTATTCGAGCCGGACGTTCTGCGCCTCGACGCAGCGCTCGCGGGTCGCCGCGCTCGCGCCGGCGACGATCCGGGGCATGCCGCGGTCAGGCACTTTCGCCACCTCGTGCCGCGCCTTCCGGTGCAGGTTGCGCGAACAGCTCCTTCTCGATCTGCTCGAAAGCCTGGCGCAGGTCCATCGGCGCCGGGTCGGCCTCGGGGCCGAACGAGCGCACCAGGAAAATCCGCCCCGACAGTTGATCACGGAAGAACGTGGGGTACTTGTCGCGCTTGCGCGTGTTGTAGAACCGATACTCGCCGACCAGCGCCTCGAACTCGTGCATCAAGCGGTTGATGCGTTCCCGCGCCGTCTTTACGGTGCGGTCGTAGCGTGCCGCGGCGTAGGACCAGCGTCGCCACCACCGGCTCAGCTCGCGGCGCAGCCGCGCCTTCTGGTGGACGATGCGCTCGAGCTCGCGGTCGCCGCCGTGCGTGTAGTAGGAAGCGAATGCGCCGGTGATGAGGATCAGCAGGTTGATGGCGAACAGCATGAGCACGTGGCGCAGGTTGGGAGCCACCAGGCCGTGGCGCGCGTTGGCCAGAGCCTCCTTCGCCTTCACCGCGGCTTGCGCGAGCGCTTCCTCCTCGGCGACCTTCTGCGCCAGGCCCTGTTCAGCACGCGCCAGCTCCTCGGGCGCAAGCTTGTCCTTGGCGTTGCGCGCCGCCACGCGCAGCGCCTCGATCTGCGGCCCCAGGGAGGCGCGCTCGCCGGCTGCATGGAGCTGCGCCTCGGTGGCGGCGCGTGCGCTCGCCTCGGCGTCGTGCACCGCGACGAGCTCTGCACGCATGATGCCGAGCGCGTAGGACGCCACCGTGATGATGATGAAAATGGCGACCGCGACAGCCGCGTGCTTCCAGAGCTGGTCGCGCGGCCACTGCCGCCACTTGACACCCAGGAAATGCGCCATCATCAGCAGCGACAGGGTCGGTGCCACCGCCATGATGTAGCTCTGGTAGTCCTGGCCCGACTGGATCAGGCGGAAGGTGGTGGCGTTGAACAGCAGCTGTGCGGCGCCCATCACCAGCATGATTGCCACGTACAGCCACATCGGCATCAGTGGATGGGGGTTGGCAAAGTGCTTGGCGGCGTGGGCGCTGCGGTTCTTCAGCGCCTCGCGCAGCAGATCCTGGGTGCGGTGCTGTACATGATTGAGGCGTGCCTCGTAGTGCAGGCGCGCCCGTTCCGTGGCCTCGCAGATCCGGTCGATGCGCGACTCGGCGATCTTGAGCTCTTCGAACTCGTATGGCGCGAGCTTGAGGACGGCCACCGCCGTCGCCTTGGTGCCTGCCGGTGCATAGGGTGCGAAGCGTGTCGAGTTGACCACGGGCTGCACCAGCGCACTGGCCTCGACGTAAGTGTCCTCGCGAGGATAGTCGTGGCGCGCATCGCGCAGACCCTGGGCGGCGGCGGTGGTGAAGAACCAGCTTTCGATGGAGAACCGGTCGCGCCAACTCATGGATTCGCAGTCTCCTTGAACCTTGGGCGGGCTCGGCTGCGGGGGACCTTGGCGGCCGATCTTTCAGCACATCATCGGCGGGGCGGTGCCCGGCTTGAGCCGGGCGGCCCCGCGGGCGCGGCGGTGCGGCCAGCCCGGATATTTCACCAGGTCACCCCCGTGATCCGGGCTAGACCAACCAGGCGACTGCAAACACCAGCACCATCAGCAAACCCAAGGCGAGCCTGGCCAGTGTTCCTACCAGGAATCCGATCCACGCCCCCACGCCGACGCGTCCGGCTTCGACCAGATCCTGCCGGACCAGGAATTGCCCGAGCGCGGCGCCGAGGAACGGTCCGATCAGCAGGCCGAGCGGCCCGAAGAACAGACCGGCCAACGCCCCGAGCGCGGCGCCCAGCATCGCGGCGCGTCCGGCGCCCGCGCGCTTGGCGCCAAGGCTGGAGGCCGCCACATCCACCACGACAGACAGCACGGCCAGCAGCGCGAGCACCAGCAGCGGCGGCCAGCCGACGTGTGAAAATCCGTCGATCCAGGCCGCCAGCAGCAGCCCGGCGAACACCAGCGGCACGCCGGGAAGAATCGGCAACAGCGTCCCGGCCAGGCCGACCACGACCAGCAGCACGGCGATGAACCAGAGCAGAATGTCCATGACGGGTCCTGCCATCCTCCGGATCTTGGCGCTGCCTGCGGGGAACTCGCGCCCTGGTCGCGTTGCGGGCTAGAATACGCCAGGTGTTGAACCGCGCAGGCTTCCAGGCCGTGCTCGAAGGCGCCGGTCCTGCGAGGGCCGCCCGGCGATCGGTGCCTCGCAGGAATCCCCCGCGTGGAGTGTGAAACGGTTGAACAAGGATTATCCATGAATGCAGTGACCAAGGGCTTGATCGCAGCCCTTCTGGGGTGCGCCGCGGGGCTGGGCGTGAGCCCGGCGCAGGCGGACGGCGACCCGGCCCCCACCTATCAGCGCGAGGCGGCGATGCAGCGTTTCAAGGGCTGTCATTTCACCGACGAAATGGGCCAGTACCTTTATCAGTGCGTCAAGAAGAACGACGGGTTCGGCACACACTGGTGCTACGACGAGACCCTGGAAACGTATTGCCCCGCGCAGCTGGCGGCCCGCAAGGCAGAGCCGGCACCCGCGGCACCCGCCAAGCCGTCTAACTAGCAGCTCGGCGATTCGGCAGTACCCCCTTTGCGCCGGAGCGCCGGTGAGGGGTGCCCCAGCGAGCGTGAGTGTCTACCGCACGGTTGGTTCGCGAGCCATCCCCGGACAGCGGCCGCTTTGCGGCTTTCTCATCGATCCGTCCTGGCTGTGCAAGGCTATGTGCCGGGGCCGGCCACGGCCATCACTGCGCGTCTGGCTGCATCCCGCGGCGACGCGCTATACTGACCACAGCAACGTATAGAAACTTTTTCACCATCGTCCTACCGCCATGCCCTCCCGCGCCATTAATCTGCGCCTGGGACAGCCCGCAGACGCTGCGGAGCTTGCGTTGATGTCGCGCGATCTGATCGAGCGGGGCTTCGCTTGGTCGTGGACGCGCGCCCGCGTAGCGCGCACGATGGCCGGCCGCGATACCGCTACGGTCGTGGCGGGCGCCGGACGGGAGGTGGTGGGGTTTGCCATGATGTATTTTGGCGAGCAGCACGCTCACCTCAACCTCCTGGCGGTACGACCCGCCTACCAGCGCCGGGGGATCGGCCGCCGCTTGATGGGGTGGCTGGAGGAATCGGCGCGCGCCGCAGGCATCACCGGGATCTACCTCGAGGTGCGCGTCAACAACCAGGACGCGCGACGCTTCTACCGCGTGCTCGGCTTCCAGGAGCTCACCCTGCTGCCTCGCTACTACGGCGGCGTCGAGGCCGCCGTCTGGATGGCGCGCGACCTGCGCCATCGCACCACGCCGCACACCGCCTGAGGGTCCGCTCAACGCAGCGCCACGAAGTCGGTGACGAAGTGCCCGACGATGAGTGGCCACAGGTTGCGCGCGCGCAACGCAAATACCCCTGCGACGACTGCGTACAGTCCGGTGGCGACGACTTCCGCCGCACCGCTCTCGAAGTGCGAAAGCGCGAACAGCGTGGAAGAGATCGCCACGTACACGATCATCGGTCCGATCCCGGCTCCTGACGGCGCCATGGCTTCGAGCAGAACACCTCGGTAGAACAGCTCCTCGACCACGGCGGCGGTCGCAGACAGGTACAGCACCGTCGGCAGGCGCGCGGCCCCGTCAGGCAGGACCGCCTCCAGGTCGAACCGCGGGTGGCTGGCGACGACGTGAGCAGCCAGCCATTGGAACGCGAAATAGGACAGTGCGAGCACGGCGAACAGCACGCACAGCACCGCGAGCTGCGCGGGCGACCAGCGCGGTGCCGGTCCCCGCAGGCCAAAATCCGCGGGGCGCGCACCGCACCACATGCGTATTGCGAAGAACGTCGCTGCGGGCAACAGCACCCACTTGGTGACGTCGTAGGTCCAGAACAGCCTGGGTGTTGCTGCAAGCGCCGACTTGGTGAACCCATCGAGCAGGTTGATTGCCAAGAACGGGACGGACAGCGTCAGCACGCAGGCGTGCGTGCGTTGCACGACCTGATTCCGGGATATGACCATGGACGCTGACTACTGGTCGGGCGGTGCGCTCTGCGGGACGACGTCGATCAACTCGACGTCGAATACGAGTGCGGTGTTGGCCGGCACGTCCGCCGGGCGCGGATACTTCAAACCGTCATAGGCCAGGTTGGGCGGCACCACGACGGTGCCCGCGGGGAA
>CAVYZA010000031.1:0-15062 GCA_963772865.1 uncultured beta proteobacterium
CGGCGGGCTGTCCGTCGCCCTGTTCCTGGTCTTCTGAGGCGGTCCATGCGCGCGGTGGAAGACAAACCGGAGAAAAGTCTGCTGGCACGTGTCGCTGCGTCGGCAGGCCGGTGGGCCCTTGTCCTGGGCGTCGTCGGGTTCGTCTGCGGCTTCTTCGGCCCCATTGCCCTCTCACCCGAGGCGAATCAAGGTCCCTTGCTCGGTATCTTCATATCGGGCCCTGGCGGCGCGCTGCTTGGAGCAATCCTGGGGGCTGCCGCCGGACTTCTGCCTCTGCCGAAACGCGTCAAGGCCGCAGCGCTGGCGGTCGTTGCAATCGCCGTTGCGCTCGTGACCTTGTACTACAGCACGCCGTCTCCGCAGTACCGCGCGACGATTGTCGATGCGGAGTTTCGCGATTGTCAGCTGCCCGATACGCTGAGGGAGGCGACGCTCGCCGACTGGGACGAACGCATCGCCAAGGTCACGTGGGCCGAGCCGAGGGCAGGGTGGAGAGAGGATTTCGACCGCATGCTGCAGGAGCACCGCGGCGTGGTCATCACGCTGGACGTGCGGCGATCGACGATGGTGTATGAGAACCGCAAACCCTGGAACAAGGGAACACTGATCCTGCGGCCGTGGCAGCCGGTGGGCGCGCAAAAGCACTACTTCGCGTGCGCTGGGGAACCAGCTGCGAGGACTATGCTGGGTTCAAGAGCGGGCTGTTTGTCGCGACCGGCGAGACATCGACGCAATGGCCGCCGGAGCTGCTCCCCAATCTGCTGGACTTGCAGACCATCGAGCCGGTGCCGAGCGAGTACCGCGCGCTGGTCTTGAACTGAGCGACCTGCGGACTGGGTGCTCCACCGGTCATCGGTGGCGTCCTGCAAGGCGATCGCCTCGAAGGGCGACGCTGCCGGACGAATCTCGGCGCTTGAACTGGGAAGGCAGATAGACAGCCTCGGGAGCAGCGAAGATCTTGTTCGCCTGCGCCGGCGGGAGTCTCCGACGACCTGATAGAATTCCAGGCTTCGAGGCGACCCGTCATGGCAATCAGCGAAGCGCAAGTTCAGGAGCTCCTCAAGTCCACGATCGACCCCACTACCGGCAAGGATTACGTCACCGGCAAGGCGGTGCGTAACCTGAAGGTGAGCGGCAGCGACGTGTCGCTCGACATCGTGCTGGGCTACCCGGCGAAGAGTGTCCTGGAGCAGGTGCGCGCTCAAGTCGCGGACGCGATCCAAGGCCTGCCCGGCGTCGGCCAGGTGAGCGTCAACCCCAGCTTCAAGGTCATCGCTCATGCGGTGCAAGGCGCTCTCAAACCCATCCCGAACGTGCGCAACATCATCGCGGTGGCCTCGGGCAAGGGCGGGGTGGGCAAGTCGACGGTGGCGGTGAATCTGGCGCTGGCGCTGGCGGCCGAAGGGGCGAGTGCCGGTGTCCTCGACGCCGACATCTACGGACCGTCCCAGCCTCTCATGCTCGGCCTGCAGGGGGAGCGGCCGCAGTCGTCCGACGGCAAGTCGCTCGAGCCGCTGCTCGCGCACGGCATCCAGGCGATGTCGATCGGCTTTCTCATCGATCTCGATCAACCGATGGTGTGGCGCGGGCCCATGGTGACGCAGGCGCTGGAGCAGCTGCTGCGCGACACTCGCTGGCGCGATCTGGACTATCTGATCGTGGACATGCCGCCGGGCACCGGGGACATCCAGCTCACCCTCGCGCAGAAGGTCCCGGTGACCGGCGCCGTCATCGTCACGACGCCCCAGGACATCGCCCTGCTCGACGCCCGCAAGGGGCTCAAGATGTTCGAGAAGGTCAACATCCCGATCCTCGGCATCGTCGAGAACATGGCGGTGCACGTCTGCTCGAACTGCGGGCACGAGGAGCACATCTTCGGCGCCGGCGGCGGGCAGCGCATGGCCGACGAGTACGGGGTGACGCTGCTGGGGTCGCTGCCGCTCGACGTGCGTATCCGCGAGCAGGCCGACTCGGGCAAGCCGACTGTGGCATCCGACCCCGGCAGCCGCACGGCACAGATCTATCGCGAGATCGCCCGCAAAGCGGCGGTCAAGATCGCCGAGAAGCAGCAGGACTACAGCGCGGCGTTTCCGAAGATCGTCATCCAGAACACCTGAGTCGATGAGCGTCAAATCCGACCGCTGGATCCGCCGCATGGCGGAGCAGCATCGCATGATCGAGCCGTTCGAGCCGAACCAGGTCAAGCAGGTCAATGGCCGCCCGGTGGTGTCGTTCGGCACGTCCAGCTACGGCTACGACATCCGCTGCTCCGACGACTTCAAGCTGTTCACCGACATCAACAGCACCATCGTCGACCCGAAGAGCTTCGATCCGAAGTCCTTCGTCGACGTGAAGGGCGAGTACTGCATTATCCCGCCCAATTCTTTTGCTTTGGCGCGGACGGTGGAGTATTTCCGCATTCCTCGGAACGTGCTGACTTTGTGTCTCGGGAAATGCGTCACTGGTGACACGCGGGTCGTTGATGCCGAGACCGGCGCCTATATGCCGATTGCCGACTTTACGCGAGGCCGTAAGACACTGGCGCTGCGCGATTGGCGGCTGGAAGCGGCGGCGGTTTCGGCGTTTGTCCCACAGGGGCGCAAACCGGTGTTTGAGCTCTGTACGCGTGCGGGGCTTCGCATCAAAGCGACCGCCAACCATCCTTTTCGTCAATTGAGCGGATGGACGCCGCTTGACCAACTCGCGCCCGGCGACCGCATTGCGGTGGCCCGCGAGATTCCGGCGTTCGGTCATACCCCGCTGCCGGACTGGGAGGCCAGTCTGCTTGGCCTGATGATCTCTGAAGGTCAATGCGATACTCCTGGGCATAGCCCAACCTTCACGTCCGCGGATTCAGCACTCGTCGATTTGCTTACGCAGGCAGTGAGCGAGGGAGGGCTTGGAACCGTCACCTACAAGGGGAAGTACGGCTATCGGCTCGTCAACCGCAAGGGACGTGGAGGAATTGCGGCCAAGAATCGTGCTGCGGTCTGGCTGGCAGGGTATGGCCTCAACGTGACGGCCGGGGGCAAGCATGTTCCCCAAGCCGTTTTCATGGCGCCCCGGAGATCGGTGCAGCTATTCCTGCAGGCTCTGTTCTCGGGGGACGGTGGGCTGTACGCGTCTGGGGACAGCTTTTTCCTGGAGTACTACTCGAATTCTCGACGGTTGATCGAGGACGTCCGGCACCTGTTGCTACGGTTCGGAATATTCGGCTTGGTCCGGCACAAACGTACAAGCATCGGATCCGACGCATTCCGCCTGCAGATCACGGAGCGCCGTCAGATCCTTCGCTTCGCGACTGAGATCGGCTTCTGTGCTGGCAGTGTAAAGCAGGTCCGGCTGGACCAGGAGATCGTGCCCGCGCTGCTGAAACGACCGCTTGACTTGCGAAGCAACTTCGACTCGCTCCCGAGAGAGGCCTGGGCGATGCTGACACTCGCTGCGGCAGCTCAAGCCACCAGTCTTTCGCGCCTCGGGGTTCGAAGCACAAATCCGGCGCAGTCCCTGCCGTATAAGCTCGCATCGAAGGTGGCGTTGGCAACCTTAGACGCGAGCCTTTCCGCGCTGATCGAGGGACCGGTTTGGGACGTTGTCGAAAGCATCACACCTGCAGGCGAGGAGGAAGTGTTCGATTTGACCGTACCCCGGCTGCACAGCTTCGTAGCCAACGACGTCATCGTGCACAATTCGACGTATGCACGTTGCGGGATAATCGTAAACGTAACGCCCTTGGAGCCCGAGTGGGAGGGCTACGTCACTCTCGAGTTCTCCAACACCACGCCACTCCCCGCGAAGATCTACGCGAACGAAGGCGTGGCCCAGGTGATCTTCCTGGAGGCGGCCGCCGACGACGTGTGCGAGACCTCGTACCGCGATCGCGGCGGCAAGTACCAGGGTCAAGTGGGCGTTACGCTGCCCAAGATCTAGACGGTCCGCGAGGCGCGGGTACGCCCCTCCACGTCCGCCAAGCGCTGCAAGCACGGCCGCTCGACTCCACGCCGACCTCGCAAGAAGCGGTTGCCGGCGCTGCAGCTGCAAGCGCCCCGCCAGGTGTCTACGCCCCGCGCGCCGGCACCCAAAATTTCCCTTGATTCCCCGGCCCCTGGACCTATAATTCGGCGCTCATCACCCCGTTTCGCCGTTGGGGCCGGCTAACCCGCAGGAACGCATCATGACAGGCAAGAGCAACTACTTTCCCAGTGTGGATCTGACCAACCTTCACATCCCGATCACCTAGCGGGCCTGACCGGCCTCAGAGGAGAAGTAGATGTCCGTGCGCACCGCGCAGAAAGCCGATTTCACCACCGAGCCCCGGCTCGATACCCACCCCGAAACCCGCCTCGACTTCGACCAGGTCAGGCTTGCCGCCCAGGAACGCTACGACAGGCCGTTCCTGCTGGTCGACCCGCAGATCGTCCGCACCAAGGCGCGCCGCTTCAAGGCCGCCATGCCGCGCGTGCACCCGCACTACGCCGTCAAGGCCAACCCGCACCCGGCCGTGCTGCGCACCCTGATGGAAGAAGGCGTGGGCTTCGAGATCGCTTCGCCCGCCGAGCTGGACCTGCTCTTGAGTCTCGGGGCGAAGGCCGAAGACATCTACTACAGCAACCCGGTGAAAAGCCGCAGCTGCATCCAGACCGCAGCCGCTCGCGGCGTGCAGTGGTACGTTCTGGACAGTGTGGAGGAACTGCGCAAGATCGTCGCGATCAAGCCCGACGCCTGCCTGTATTTGCGCATCGACGTGCCGAACGCCGGCAGCGACTGGCCGCTGTCGGGCAAGTTCGGCGCGCAGCCGCAGGAAGCCGAGGAGATCATCGCGGTCGCCTGCGAGCTGAAGGCGGATCTGGCCGGCCTGACCTTCCACGTCGGCTCGCAGTGCCGCAACGTGGACAACTGGCGCATCGGCATCGAGACCGCCAAGCGCATGATGCGCAAGATGCGCCTGCAGGGCCTCAAGCCGCGCCTGCTCAACATCGGTGGCGGGTACCCGGTGCGGCACACCAAGCCCATCCCGTCCATCGAGGTGATCGGCGAAGTGGTCAACCGTGCGCTGGCGGGCCTGCCCGACGGCGTGCGGGTGATGGCCGAGCCTGGCCGCTACCTGGTGTCCGACGCCGGCTGGTTCGTCTGCCGGGTCGCCGGAACGGCTACGCGCGCCGGCAAGCGCTGGGTTTACCTCGACGCGGGGATGTTCGGCGGCATCATCGAGACGACCGAAGGGCTGCAGTACGACGTGCTCACCGACCGTCCAGGCCGCCTCATCCCCTGGACCGTCGCCGGGCCTACCTGCGACTCGGTGGACGTGGTCATGCGCGATCAGCTTCTGCCGGAGGACCTGGCTGCCGACGACCTGGTGTATATCCCCAACGCCGCAGCCTACACGACGGCCTACGCGAGCACCTTCAACGGGTTTCCCCTGCCGGAGGTGCGGGTTGTAACGGCTTGAGGTGTCAGGCGGGCATCTGGCGCCCGCCGAAACCACCGCTGCCCTGCGGGCGCGTCGAGAGGCGCGCCCGCTTCGTTTCTGCCTCCCGAACCAGCGATGCGGGCCTCTCTCCGGGAAATCTGTGATCAAGCGTCGTCCAGGTTCCCGCTCTTCGCGGGAACGACACTTGTAGTAGTTGATCTAGGCGGAGTGGATACGCTCGAAGACTTTGTAGGCCACGCGTACTTCTCCCGGCGCGCGGGTCGGTTCGTGCCGCGAGATCTCCCGCCACTCGGGCCCCAGCGCAGGGAACGAGACATCTCCCGGGTAGTCCGCCATGACCTCGGTCAGGTACACGCGATCCGCGTGTGGCAGCGCCTCACGATAGATCTCGGCACCCCCGATCACGAACGCCTCCGCGTCGCCGGCGCATCCGGCGACCGCTTCGGTGAGCGAGTGCACCACTTGCGCCCCTGAGGCCGTGTAGTCGGCGTCGCGCGTAATCACCACCGACGTGCGCCCGGGCAAAGGCCTGCCGATGGACTCCCAGGTGCGGCGCCCCATGATGATGTGATGGCCCATCGTCAGGGCCCGGAAACGCTTCAGATCCTCGGGAATGTGCCAGGGCAGGCGGTTGTCCTTGCCGATGACGCCGTTGCGTGCCACCGCGACGATCAGCGACAGGCGCGGCTTCCCCGCCAGTTGGTTGCTCGTCACCGCGGTGAGGGACTTGCCGCCTAGACGGCCACGGGCGCTTTGATCGCCGCGTGCGGCTCGTAGCCTTCCAGCGTGAAATCCTCGTAGCGGAAGGCGAACAGATCGGTGACCGTCGGGTTGAGCCGCATGGTCGGCAGTGCGCGCGGCTGGCGAGCGAGCTGCTCGCGCGCCTGCTCCAGGTGATTCAGGTACAAGTGCGTGTCACCCAGCGTGTGAACGAACTCGCCCGGCCGCAGGCCGGAGGCCTGTGCGACCATCAGCGCCAGCAGCGCATAGGAAGCGATGTTGAACGGTACGCCGAGGAAGAAATCGGCGCTGCGCTGATACATCTGCAGGGACAAGCGGCCCTGCGCGACGTAGAACTGAAAGAAGGCATGGCAGGGCGCCAGCTTCATTTGCGGGATATCGGCGACGTTCCAGGCCGATACCAGCAGGCGCCGCGAATCGGGGTTGCGTTTGATCTCCGCGAGCACCTGGGAGATCTGATCGATGTGGCGTCCATCGGGCGCCGGCCACGAGCGCCACTGATAGCCGTACACCGGACCCAGCTCGCCGCGCTCGTCAGCCCACTCGTCCCAGATCGTCACGCCGTTGTCGCGCAGGTAGGCGACGTTGGTCTCGCCTTTCAGGAACCAGAGCAGTTCGTGGATGATGGATTTGACGTGCAGCCGCTTGGTCGTGACCAGCGGAAAGCCGCGCGCCAGGTCGAAGCGCATCTGTGCGCCGAACAGCGACAGCGTGCCGGTGCCGGTGCGGTCGCTCTTGTGCACCCCCTCGTCGAGGATGCGCTGCATCAGGTCCAGATACGGGCGCATCGCGCTAGTTTAGCGCGGTTACGCGGCCGGGCGCACCCTCCCGGCCTGCTCGCCCAGGTAGCTGACCATCTGCTCCATCGGCATCGGTCGCGCGAACAGGTAGCCCTGCACCTTCTGGCAGTCGCGCTCGCGCAGAAACGCGAGCTGCTCGGGCGTTTCCACGCCTTCCGCAACGATGGTCAGGCGCAGGCTGTGGCCCATGGCGATGATGGCGCTGGTGATGGCGGCGTCGTCCGATGTCCGTGGTGATGTCGCGCACGAAGGACTGGTCGACCTTCAGCGTGTCGATCGGGAAGCGCTTGAGCCGTCCGAGCGAAGAGTAGCCGGAGCCGAAGTCGTCGATAGACAGCTGGATGCCCAACCCCTTCAGCTCGTCCATCGTGCGAATCGCAGCCTCGGCGAAGTTGCTCTCCATGATGCTGCCCTCGGTCACCTCCAGCGCGAGATGACGCGACGCCAGCCCGGTCCGCTCCAGAACCCGCGCGACGGAACGAGCCAGGTCGCGTTCGCGGAACTGCTTGACTGAGAGGTTGACCGCGACGTTGAGCTCGGTGAACCCGCGCGCATGCAAGGTGCGAAGCGCGCGGCAGGCGTGTTCCAGGACCCACTGACCGATCGGAACAATGAGACCGGTTTCCTCGGCGAGCGGGATGAACTTGTTGGGTGCCACCATCCCGTGTTCGGGATGCTGCCAGCGCACCAGGGTTTCCATCGAGGTCACCCGCTGCGTACGCAGGTCGACGATGGGCTGGAAGTGAAGAATGAACTCTTCGCGCTCCAGCGCGCGGCGCAGGCTGGTCTCCAGCATCAGGTGCTCGAAGGTCGAAGCGGTGGCTTCGCGCGAGAAGAACTGATACGTGTTCTTGCCCTGGTCCTTGGCCCGGTACATCGCGATGTCGGCGTTCTTGAGCAGGGTGGCGGCGTCGTGCGCATCGTCGGGAAATATGCTCACGCCGATGCTGCAGGTGATGAACAGTTCGTGGCCCTCGACGGTGACCGGGTTCGACAACGTATCGATCAGCTTCTGCGCGCAGGTGGCGACTTCCTGCACGTCGCGCACTGGACGCATCATCACGGTGTACTCGTCGCCTCCCAGGCGCGCGACGATGTCGCTCTCGCGCAGGCACGTGCGGAAACGCTGAGCGACCTGCTGCAGCAGCACGTCGCCGGTCTGATGCCCGAGGGTGTCATTGACGTTCTTGAAGCGGTCCAGATCGATGAACAGCGCCGCGAGCTTCTCGCCGTGGCGTGCGGCATGGGTCAGGGCGACTGCCAGGTGCTCGTTGAACAGGTTGCGGTTGGGCAGCGAGGTGAGCTGGTCGTGATTGGCGAGGAAATACAGCATCTCCTCGTCCTGCTTGCGTGCGGTTACGTCGTTGAGCAGCACGAAGTACCCGCACACGGCGCCCGCGGCGTCGCGGTTCGGCACGTAGTGGACTTCGAAATCGTGCAGTGCCCCGTCGGCGCCGCGCTGGCGGCGCTCATAGCGGACCTCGCGTCCCGCCAGCACGCGCTGCAGATGCGGCTCCATCAACTTGTAGGTGGTCGCATCGACCAGCTCGTGCACCGGGCGGCCGACGAGCTGGTCGCGCGGAGCGCCGACCCAGTCGGCGTAACGCTGATTGGCGTAGACGATCCGCGTCTGCAGGTCGGCTTGGCAGATCATTGCCGGCACGGAGTCCATCACCGCCCGCAGCTGGCGTTCGCGCTGCTCGATCGCCGCCTGGACGCGCACGCGTTCCATCGCGATGCCGGCGATGTGGCGGGCGGTGTCCAGCAGGCGCAGGTCCTCGCCGGTCGGGGCGCGTGGGCTGCGATAGTACGCCGCGAAGGTGCCCAGCACCTTGCCGGACGAGGCCGTGATGCACACCGACCAGCAGGCGTGCAAGCCGTGGCGCAGGGCAAGCTCGCGGTATTGGATCCACAGCGGGTCGAGTGCGATGTCGGACGCCACCACCGTTTCGGCGCGCCACGCTGCCGTGCCGCAGGACCCGGCGCAGGGTCCGATCGGCATGCCTTCGATGCCGGCAGTGTATGCCGCTGGCAGGCTGGGGGCGGCGGCCGTATGCAGGTGCGCCTGGTCGTCGAGCAGCAGGACCGAGCACAGCAGGTCCGGGCGCAGCGCCTCGACGCCGCGCACCAGCGTGTCGAGGATCCGTGGCAGCCGTTCGCCGGCGGAGATCATCTCCAGCAGTTGCTTCTCGGTGCGCGCCTGCTGCTCGGCCTGCACCGCGGCGGTGATGTCCTGCGCTTCCAGCAGGATCACGTCCGCCCCGCTGACCGGATCGCGCCGGCGCTGGGCCGCCACGCTGTGCCAGCGCGGGCCCTCCTGGGTATTGACCTGCACTCGGCGCTCGACTGGTTGCCCGCCGTCCAAGGCCGCATAGATCTCTTTCGCGCCGTCGCCCACCCGGCGGGCGAAATCATCGCCTTCGTCGATCGCTCCGAACGCCGCGATAGCGGCTGGATTGCGCATCAGGGCGGTGCCATCCAGGGCGTGTATGGAGATCTGCGCGCTGGCGTGGTTGAGCGTGTCGAGATCCCGGCGCAGCGTGGCAGACAGGTTCGCGCTCGTCAGCGGCTGTCCTTCCGCCAGGATAGCCAGGCGCCCGTCCTCGAGCAGGATGCCGGTTGGCGTAATCGTGATCGACGTCGGAATGCCGTTCGGGTAGATGGTCCAGGCTACCGGTGCGGTCGGCTCGCCGCGCCGCAGCGCTTCGAGGAAGCCGGCAAGCAGGTTGCGGGCGGACGGCGAAATGTCCGAGTAGTCGCGGCCGCACAACTCGGCGACGCTTTGCGCCTGCCACAGTTCCAGGCCGGCCTGGTTGGCCCATACCGCGCGCAGGTTGTCGAAGTCGAACACCCAGACCGGGGTGCGCATCCAGGCAAACGCTGCAAGCGATTGCCAGGTGAGAAATGCGGGAGCCAGGGTTGTCATCTGCCAGGTGTCATCTGTTGGGTCGCAGGTTGTCGACCCCGTGACTTCGTGGTGACTTGTCTTCGGCAGGAACGCTCCAAACTTGAGCCCGAGGGTTCCCGCGACGACATGCTAAACTCTTGATCCTTATCGGTGAATCACCATGTCCGGCAATACCCTCGGCAAGCTCTTCTGCGTCACGTCGTTCGGCGAGAGCCACGGCCCGGCCATCGGCTGCGTGGTGGACGGCTGCCCCCCGGGGATGGCGCTGACGCAGAGCGACATTCAGCGCGACCTCGACCGCCGCCGCCCGGGCACCTCCCGGCATGTCACGCAGCGCCAGGAGTCCGACACGGTGGAGATTCTCTCCGGCGTGTTCGAGGGCAAGACCACGGGGACGCCGATCGGTCTGCTGATCCGCAACGTCGATGCGCGCAGCAAGGATTACAGCAACATCAAGGACACGTTCCGGCCGGGCCATGCCGACTACACCTACTGGCAGAAGTACGGCATGCGCGACTATCGCGGCGGCGGCCGCCAGTCGGCGCGCGAAACCGCGGTGCGCGTGGCCGCCGGCGCCATCGCCAGGAAATGGCTGCGCGAGCACCACGGCGTCGAGGTGCGCGGCTACCTCGCGCCAGCTCGGCCCGATCGAGATCCCGTTCAAGAGCTGGGATGCGGTGGACGCCAATCCGTTCTTCGTCGCCGATGCGAGTCATGCGTGCCGCGCTGGAAGCGTTCATGGACGAGCTGCGCAAGTCGGGCGATTCGGTCGGCGCCAGATCTGACCGTGGTCGCGCAGAACGTGTCCGGTCGGCTGGGGCGAGCCGGTCTACGACAAGCTCGACGCCGACATCGCCTACGCGATGATGAGCATCAACGCGGTGAAGGGCGTGGAGATCGGCGCCGGCTTCGCCGCCGTGGCGCAGAAGGGCACCGAGCACGGCGACGAGATGACGCCGGAGGGCTTCCTCTCCAACAATGCCGGCGGCATCCTGGGCGGCATCTCGACCGGCCAGGACATCGTCGTGAACGTCGCGATCAAGCCGACCTCCAGCATCCGGCTGCCGCGCCGCTCCATCGACAAGGCGCGGCGAGCCGATGGTCGTGGAGACGCAGGGTCGCCACGACCCCTGCGTCGGCATCCGCGCCACGCCGATTGCCGAGGCCATGCTGGCGATCGTGCTGATGGATCACGCGCTGCGCCATCGCGCGCAGAACGCCGACGTGACGCAGCGGCACTCCGGTGATCGCCGGCGCAGGCGCCCGAGGAGGTGATCGCAGAAGCTGCGCGCAAGCCGCCGCAGTCGACGATCCGCTGCCCGACGAAGCGTGAGCACGCCATCGCCGGCGAGCCTCAGTGCAGGCTTCGGTGATCAGCGCATACGTCATCCCGAATCACCGATCACGATGCACTGCGTGCCCATGTCGCCGCTCTATCTGCGCCTGTCCAGCTTCTACTTCACCTACTTCCTGATGCTGGGGGCGTTCGCGCCCTTCTTCGGGCTGTACCTCAAGAACCTTGGCTTCAGCTCCCTGGAGATCGGCGTGCTGCTGGCGACCGTGCCGGTAGTGCGCACTGCGCTGCCCACGCTGTGGGGCTGGATCGCGGATCACTATGGCCATCGGCGCGCGCTGATCCGTCTGACCAGCGTTGCCGCGACGCTGGTCTGCGTCGGGCTGCTGTTCGCGGTGAGCTTCGGCTGGCTGTTCGTCGTGCTGCTCCTGCTCAACGTGTTCTGGTGTGCCGCGCTGCCCCTGGTGGAGGCCACCACCTTCGGGCAGCTGAAAGGGCGGCTGGGCGACTACGGCCGCATCCGCGTGTGGGGCTCGGTGAGCTTCGTGCTCGTCGGTGCTCGTGATCGGCCCGATGCTGGACCGGGCCGGCGGGCATCCTGCCTGCGGTGCTGGTGGTGCTGTTCGCGTTCGTGGCGCGTCTCCGCCTGGATGCTGCCGGTCGACGAGGCCCCTGCGCATCACGAGGAGCACGCCTCGCTCCGCGGGATCCTGCGCCGGCCTGAAGTGGTGGCTCTGTTCGTGGCCTGTTTCCTGATGTCGCTCGCGCACGGGCCTTACAACAGTTTCTACTCGATTCACCTGGTCGACCTCGGCTACTCGAAGACGGCGGTGGGCTGGCTGTGGACCATCAGCGTGGTGGCCGAGATCGTCGTGTTCCTGTGGATGCCGCACCTCCTGCGCCATGTCTCGATCGGCGAACGTGATCGCGGTCAGTCTGGGCTGCGCCGTGGTGCGCTTTCTGATCATCGGCTGGCTGGCGCAGTCGCCCGCTGCGCTGGTCATCGCGCAGGTGCTGCATGCGGCGACCTTCGGCGCCCACCACGCCGCTGCGCTCGCGGCGATCCACCACTTCTTCCGCGGCCGCTTCCAGTCGCGCGGGCAAGGCCTGTACACGGCGCTCGGCTTCGGCGCCGGCGGGGCAGCTGGCGCGGTGCTGAGCGGCTGGCTGTGGGATCACTTCGGCGCCGGCCTGACGTTCACCTTCGGTGCCGCAGCCGCCCTCGTTGCGCTGGTCGTCGTGCTCGCTCGCCTGCGCCTGCCTGCTGTCGCTCACGCCGGCGCCTAGCTACGGCTTACCCCTGGACCGCGGAGGCCAGAGGCGCAGAGGGCCGCAGAGGAAAGCGTTTAGCGTTCGAGCGCATCGTATTCAAGGTCCAGCGCGGATCGGAACCGTTGCTCCTGATCAGTTCGTTGCAGTGTTGTCCTCTGCGGCGTTTCTCCGCGCCTAGCGCCTCTGCGGTTAGCGGTGGGGGTAGGAGAGGTGCGTTTGCCAGAGCGGCTGTGCGATAATTTTCGGCTCAGGATCGAACCGCTATGAATCCGCAAACGCTCTACGACAAGCTCTGGTCGAGCCACGTGGTGCGCGAGGAAGCCGACGGCACCGCGCTGCTGTATATCGACCGGCACCTGGTGCACGAGGTCACCAGTCCGCAGGCATTCGAAGGCCTGAAGCTGGCCGGCCGCAGGCCCTGGCGCGTGGATTCGATTGTCGCCATGGCGGATCACAATACGCCCACGACGGACTGGGAGCAGGGCATCCGCGATCCGATCTCGCGCACTTCAGGTCGAGACGCTGGACGCGAACATGCGACGAGTTCGGTACCAAGGCCTACTTCCCGTTCATGCACGCAGAGCCAGGGCATCGTGCACGTTATCGGCCCCGAGCAGGGCGCCACGCTGCCGGGCATGACAGTAGTGTGCGGCGACTCGCACACCAGCACCCACGGCGCGTTCGCCTGCCTCGCGTTCGGCATCGGCACCTCCGAAGTGGAGCACGTGCTCGCGACTCAGTGCCTGGTGACGAAGAAAACCAAGAGCGATGCAGGTCGAGGTCGACGGTCAGCTTGGTCATGGCGTAACGGCCAAGGACATCGCGCTAGCGGTGATCGGCGAAGATCGGTACCGCCGGCGGCACCGGTTACGCCATCGAGTTCGCCGGCAGCGCGATACGCGGGCTTTCCATGGAAGGGCGCATGACGTTGTGCAATATGGCGATCGAAGCGGGCGCGCGCGCGGGCATGGTTGCGGTGGACGACACCACGATCGAATACCTCGCGCGGACGCCCGTTCGCGCCCAAGGGCGAGCTGTGGGATCGGGCGGTCGCGTACTGGCGCACCCTGAAAAGCGATGAGGGCGCCAGGTTCGACAAGGTGGTGCGGCTGGATGCGGCGACAGATCAAACCGCAGGTGACGTGGGGCACCTCGCCGGAGATGGTAACAGCGGTCGATGGGAAGGTGCCTGATCCGGCGCAGGATGGAGGATCCGGTCAAGCGCCACGGTATGGAGCGCGCGCTGAAGTACATGGGACTCGCACCCAATACGCCGATTAGCGAGATCCGGCTCGACAAGGTGTTCATCGGCTCCTGCACCAACTCGCGCATCGAGGATCTGCGCGCCGCCGCCGAGGTGGTGAAGGGGCAGGCATATTGCCGCGAACGTCAAGCTGGCGCATGGTCGTGCCGGGCTCGGGCCCGGTCAAGCGACAGGCCGAGGCGGAAGGGCTCGACAAGATGTTCCGGGCTGCGGGCTTCGAATGGCGCGAGCCGGGCTGCTCGATGTGTCTGGCAATGAACGACGACCGGCTGGAGCCGGGCGAGCGTTGCGCGTCCACCTCCAATCGCAACTTCGAAGGCCGCCAGGGCGCGGGCGGGCGTACGCATCTGGTCAGCCCGGCGATGGCCGCGGCGGCGGCGATTGCCGGCCACTTCGTCGACGTGCGCGAGGTCTGACGCCAGCAGCCGTTGGAAGAGCGGCTTCGCGGCGCGACTCCGGTTTTTGGTGGCGCACCCGCGGACATTCGTTGATTGAGCGGGACCCTGCATTGGTTCGGCGGCAGGGTCGCGGAGTGAGATATAGCGTTTCTGCACCACGGTGACATATGGAAAAATTCCTGCGCGTGGAAGGCCTGGTGGCGCCGCTCGACCGCGCCAACGTCGACACCGACGCCATCATCCCGAAGCAGTTCCTGAAGTCGATCAAGCGCAGCGGCTTCGGCCCGAACCTGTTCGACGAGTGGCGCTACCTGGACCGTGGCGAGCCGGGCATGGACCACAGCAGCCGCCCGCTCAACCCGGAGTTCGTCCTCAACCAGCCGCGCTACCGCGGCGCGCAGATCCTGCTGGCGCGGGACAACTTCGGCTGCGGCTCCTCGCGCGAGCACGCCCCCTGGGCGCTGATGGACTTACGGCTTCCGTGCGGTGATCGCGCCGAGCTATGCCGACATCTTCTTCAACAATTGCTTCAAGAACGGCCTGCTGCCGGTGATCCTGGATGCTGGCGCGGTGGACCTGCTGTTCCACGAGGTGCTTGCAGAGCCCGGCTATCGGTTGACGATCGACTTGCCGCAGCAGGTGGTGCTGACGCGCTCGGGCAAGAGCTACCCCTTCGACGTGGACGCATTCCGCAAGCACAGCCTCGTCCACGGTCTCGACGAGATCGGCCTCACGCTCAAGCACGCCGATGAGATCCGTGCGTTCGAGGCGAACGCCGCGCCGAGCAGCCGTGGCTGTTCGGCTAGTTCTTATGTGCTCTCTACTACCTGCTACCTACTGCCTTCTCTAACCGCAGAGGCGCGGAGGCGCAGAGAAAAGCAAGACCGATTCTGATTCGTCAAGCCTCGCAGCGTGACGGATATCATCGGTCTTGAACGCGAACGTTTTTCTCCG
>CAVYZA010000032.1:0-133760 GCA_963772865.1 uncultured beta proteobacterium
CCGAACGCAGTGGCAAGAAGAGTTGGGTCCATTGGCGCTGGCAGTGTCCGACGTTTGTGCGCCAGACGTTTGTCGAATGGGCCGGCCAGACCATCAACAAATCGTTCTGGGCCGGTGCCTACTATCGCCAACAACGCGACAAAGGCAGCTCTTATCAAGCCGCAGTGCGTTCGTTGGCGTTCAAGTGGATTCGCATCCTCTATCGCTGTTGGCAAACCAACACGCCATACGATGAGTCTAGGTATCTCAACGCCCTTAGAAAACGCCGCTCGCCACTACTTAAGAATCTCGACCTGGATGCGCAAAACGATTGACGGACCACCTCAGGGCGTGAAGCCGTCGTTTGGGTCCCTACAAACCAGACGTTCAACGTCAGAATCATGCCGCCTATTGCGGTCTGGTGTCCGGTGCTTTGACGCCTACTGTCCGAGAAAAAGCGAGCGCCTTGTACATCGGAGCACTGGAGATCGCAATGAACCCATGGAGCGGGTCATTCAACTCCTCGATCAGGAAGATCGAGGCGGCCAGTGACAGCGCGCCGAGGAACAGCACCGCGATTGCGGTTGCGTTGCGGGGGGCGAACAAGCCGAAGCTCGTGAACATGGCGGCAAGCCAGAATACGAGCACCACCAGGAATGGCGTTGGAACGGTGTTCGCTTCTTCTTCGACGCCCAACCACCGCGCCTGCACCACTTCACCGGAAATCTCCAGAGCGCGAGATTGGAGCGCGCGCTGCGCATCGTTCCGTGGCGTGAGCGCCCGGAGCCTCTGCTGAATCCCCTCCACCCGGGCGGTTTCCTGAGCCGCGTCCAAGCTCACACGCTCGGACTTGTCCCTGGGAAAGAGTTCCTCGATCCGAGTGGCGTAGGCGTTACGGATGAGATCTCGCAGCTCCTTTGTCTCTTGCCCATACTGGGCCAGAACGCGGTCGAGCACGATCACCTTGGCGGCGTTCTGGCGGAACACGTTGTTGAATGTATCGAATGACGTTTTCGCCGAGGCTACCAGCAAGCCGAGGACCAGAGCGGCCAGCGTCGCCATCAGGCCGGTCACGATCCTCGTGACCTCCTTCGAGTCCGCGCTCAGGTGATGTTCGGGCAGGAGGGGGCGAAGGAACATGCCGAACAGCGCACTGCCGAAAACGCACATAAAGACTATCAATGCGAGTGTGATTGGGCTCATCGGGTTCGAGATTCCACGTCGGGTAGACTCGGCGAGGGGGTCACTTGCCAAGACCGGCGTTCGCCGCTCGGGAGATTGCTGCTGGCCGCTCTTCTGTGCGGCACAATCTTACGTCGGGCTGGATCTGGACCGAACACGGCCGCGGGATGTTTCACGCGAGGCCGAGCCCGTGGATCGCGCCGCTGATACGAGCCGGTGAGCCCGGCGGGTGGTCCATAGCGGCGTTGCGTCTCTTCGCGCGTGGAGACTACCGCTTCGCGCGCCTCGGGCAAGTTTCCTGCCGGCAACACCACGCTGTAACCTCGGACGCCGTCGCCAGACGTGATCTTCCGCGTCCTGTTGCCCAGATCGAGCACCATGTATAGCATCGCCACAACGGCTTCTCACCTATGTCAGGCTCGGTGGGTTGATCTTCCGACCTGTTTCAGTGAGAACCCAGACGCTACTTCGCGGCGGCACCTCCAGAAATCGATCCATCTTCAGGAGGAACTGGGTCATGCGACTGGCAGTCCAGCTCGTTGTTGTGCTGACGGCTCTACTGTGTGGCGCAGGCTGCAAATCGATCGGGCCCCGAACGATTCCGCGGGACCGAATAGACTACCTCGATTCGATCGGGGAGTCGTGGAAGCGGCAAACCCTGATGAACATTCTTCGTTTGCGCTACATGGACACGCCAATGTTCCTCGATGTCTCATCAGTGGTCGCAAGCTATGGATTGTCGACGGACGTGTCGGCCAACACCAACATCAACGCGGGCGGCACCGCGGTGACGGAGGTGGGCGTTTCCGGCTCGGCGACTTGGCACAGCAGCCCGACTATCGCATACACGCCGCTGACGGGCAGCAACTTCATCCGCAGCTTGATCGAATCGGTGCCACCCTTGAACGTGCTGTACTTAATCCAAGTCGGATACCCCGCCGATTTCGTCCTCGAACTGGGGGTGGAGAGCTTCAACGGCCTGCGCAATCGTTCCGACCACGCCGGCGACGCGCGTCCGGCCGATCCCGAGTTCTTGCAACTTGCGGTGCTGCTTCGCAAGATCCAGGAACAAGGCGGTATCGGCTTGCGGGTCGAGCAGAAGACTGACAAGCAGCAAGAGGTGATCTTCCTGTTCCATCCCGAGCGCCTGAAAAGGGAAGGCCTCGACCATGTTTCTGAAGTCAAGAAGTTGCTGGGTCTCGCGGAAGACCAGAATCAGTTTAAGGTCGTCTTCTCGCCGGTCCGCGGCCAGCCCGACGAGCTGGCGATGAACAGCCGATCGATCATGCAAATGATGGCCGCGCTCGCGACATTCGTCGAAGTTCCCGGCGGAAGATGTCGCCGAGGGTCGGGCCACGCCCGCGCCAAAGGACAGGCAGTGGGCTCAACCGCTGCTACGCGTCTTCAGTGGCGCCGCACCGCCGGTTGATGCGTTCGTGGCGGTGCGATATCAAAACCACTGGTTCTGGATTGACAACCGGGACTGGAAATCCAAACGGACGCTCTCGACGGTCCTCTTTCTGTTCACGTTGGCAGATACCGACGTCAGCGCTCGGGTGCCGGTGCTCACGATACCCACCAGGTAAAGCGCCGTCGAACGACCGCTCTCGGCGATTTGGCTGTACGTCCGCTGCTGGGCCGACTGCTGCCGATGACGATCCCCGTCATCAGACACTCCAGTGAGCGTCTGCTTTCGAGGCCAGCGACAGGCTGGAGACGACTCGAACCGGTAGTTCACGACCGTCCGCTGTCGGGCATCTCAACTCCCCTCGAGCCTAATGCCCCAACGCGGCCCCGCAGCCTGGGAGCTGATCGGCACGAGAGCCAATGCAGATATTGGCGCCTAGCACAGCGCTTATTTTCACATCAACCAGCACATCGGCTGGTACGCGGCGCGGCTGCTGCGCTATGGGCACAGAACCTCTCCCATAGGCTCGACGGCCACTGTCTGCCTCGCTCGCCCGAGACTATGACGCTGATCCCCTGTCGTCGCGCCGCACCACGGCAAGCCTTACACCGGCACAGCCCCGCGTTCAACGCCGTGCCCTTCGACCGGAAGAGCACGACGGTCGCCTATACCTATGGCGGCGTGACGCAGCGCAACGCGATCACGCGGGAGATATTCGCCTCACCGGGGACTTGTGCTTCTAGGGCGGGCGGGCACCCCAGCGGCGCGTCATCCCGCGAGGCAGGGTCCGGCCAGCGCGCGCGGCACTCCACTTGCCGGCCCATCGGTTATGGGGTGAAATGCACGGCGATGCGCCCTACCGCGGGGTACGGTGGAGCGTCATCGATGCTGGCGTTGTTCCACGCGCTGAAGGAAACGCCGCGCTTAGCCACGCTCCGACAGCTTCCGCTGTTCGCGCCGCTGTCGCGTC
Organism: uncultured beta proteobacterium; assembly: GCA_963772865.1. Taxonomy (GTDB): domain Bacteria; phylum Pseudomonadota; class Gammaproteobacteria; order Burkholderiales; family SHXO01; genus SHXO01. The sequence continues at coordinate 3,540 of CAVYZA010000032.1, forward strand.
TCGAGTTGCGCGTCGTCGACGGCCTGCTGCACGAGCGCCGCTATCTCAAAGGCGAAATCATCTTCGACGAGGGCGAGGAGGGCCAGACGCTCTACGTCATCATCTCCGGCCGGGTGCTGATCTGCCGCCAGGGCGAGCCCGAGACCGGCCGGATCGCCGAGATCGACGCCGGCGTCGTATTCGGCGAGCTGGCGCTGCTCGACAATGCGCCCCGCTCGGCGCAGGCGCGGGCCGCTGACGACTGCGTGCTGGCGTCGCTGTCGCGCGGCGACTTCGAAAGCCTGCTCGACACCCACGCGGTGATCGCGTCGAAGATCTCGCTGCAGCTTGCGCGCCAGCTCGGCCGGCAGCTGCGCGATCGCGCCTCCGACGACCGACCGCAAACCTCTGTGAAGCCGCCGGAATACGCGGACGCCAGCGCGAGCCGGTACCTGTCGTCCGGACCGCTGGTGTGGGTCACGACGCTCTCCTGCACGACATTGCTGCTGGCGCTGTTGAGGCAGGCGCTGTGGCTCGTTGTGCCGTTCCTGCTCGCGATCATCCTGTACTACGCGCTGTTCCCGGCGGTCCGGCGCCTGACGCTCGCGGGGGTCGCCCGGGAAACCGCCGCGGCGATCGTCGCGGGCGGCTTCTTCGTCGTCGCCGCCGTGGCGATGGTGCCGATGGTGTCCTGGCTCGCCGGGCAACGCCGTCAGCGGCGAAGAGGCGTTCTTTCGCTACCTCGAAGCCGGCCGCGGACTCATCGACCGGACGCTGGCGTTGCTGGAGTCGCAGTTCGGATTCCTCGAGCGGATGGGACTCCAGGCCACGATGGGCAGGAAACTGACGGAGTTCGGCGGCACCGATCTGCAGGAGCACCTGACCGCGCGCTGCTCGGCGCGGCGGCGTGGCTGCCGTCGCTGCTGCTCGCGCCGTTTCTCGCCTTCTTTTTCCTGCGCGACGGCCGGCGATTTCTGAAGTTCGTGGTCGACGCGGTGCCGAACGCGTACTTCGAACGCACGCTGTACATGATCGGAGCGCGTGGACACCACCGCCCGCGCCTACTTCCAGGGCCTGCTCAAGCTCACGCTCATCGACACCGTGTGTCTCGCGGCCGGCCTGGCGGTGCTCGGCGTGCCCGGCGCGCTGGCGCTCGGGCTGATGGCCGCGGTGCTCGCCTGGGTGCCGCTGGTCGGGGCGATCATCGGCTGCGCGATCGTGGTGCTGATCACGGCCACCGATTTTCCGGCCGAGCCGCGCATGGTCTATGCGGCTATCGCGCTGTTCGTCGTCGTTCGCCTGCTCGACGATTTCGTGTTCACGCCGCTGACCGTCGGCCGCAGCCTGCGCATGCATCCGCTGCCGACGGTGCTGATGATCTTCGTCGGCGGGGCCGTCGCGGGGATCCCCGGCCTCATCGTGGCGCTGCCGCTGGCCGGCGTGGTCATGGTGATCGCCGGCACGATCGGTGGCATCATCGATCGATCCGCGCCTGCGTGCCCGGCACGCGTTCGCCCGGGCGCTGCGGGCGCGGCGGATCACCGCCGACCTGCAAACCTGATGGCAGCAAACTGGCAACGCTAGAGGCATGCGGTTGCGGTGGCCCCGCGAGCGACCTCAGACAGCATGTTAGAGACCATCGGCATCGGCATCGTCGTGTTCGTCTCCGCGCATATCGACGATCTGTTCGTGATTGCTGCCTTCTTCGCAGACAAGAAGCTGAAGCGGAGCTGGGTGGTGTTGGGTCAAGTCACCGGCACAGCGGTGTTGGTCACGGTGAGCGCCGCGGTTGCGCAGCTCGCGGTGGACATGGAAGAAGAATGGGTGGCGCTGGTCGGTTTCGTGCCGCTGCTTATCGGCGTGCGCAAACTGATCGCCCTGCGCAAGGGACGCGAGGACCAGGACGATGACGTCGAAGGTTCGCGCAAGCGGTTGGAAGGGCACATGGCAGGCAAGTTCCTGCGCGCACAGGTACTCGCGATTACCGCGGTCGCGATCAGCAATGGCGCGGACGATCTCGGCCTCTACATTCCGTTGTTCGCCTCCTCAGTCAAGGAGATCACGAGCTATGCCGGGATCTTTCTCGTCATGTCGACCATCTGGTGCGGGGTCGCCTATCTGTTCGTGCACAACCCTTTGCTCGGCAAGCCGCTGCGCCGCTATGGGCATGGGCTGCTGCCGTTCGTGTTGATCGGCGTCGGTCTCTTTGTGCTGTGGGATGCACTGCCGCTGGTGACGGGTGCCGACGCGGACTAAGCGAAAAGCGTTGCCATGTGATCACGGACGGTCTGATTGCCGATGCTTCTGGTCGATCGGCTCAGCAAAGGCGACCAGGGGTTGACGGCGGGGTGCGGCGACAGAGGCACCGAGAAAGAGGATAGTGCTTCGTCCGTGCTGCTCGTCACCGCTTGGAGGCGCGAACTGTCGAGTTCGGCCTAATCGAAAGGCGTCCGCCAACTCGCTAATCAGGTGTATCCATGATCGATGCGCTCCGTCACTCGTTGGTTGCTATTGGACTCGTCACACTGCTCGAGTTGGTGGTGATCGCGCGAATTCTGCTTCGGCCTCATCGCGACCCCGCGTCCAGAATCGCATGGGTAGTGGTCGTCGGCGTGCTCCCTCTGTTGGGCATGCTCGCCTATCTTCTCCTCGGTGAGGTGAACATCGGCCGTCGTCGCGTGGAGCGGCTGCACACCGTTCTCGGGCGCATGCCACCGTTCCCCGGTCATCTCGCTGAGGACGCGGCGGCGTTTGCAACCAACATCCCCGAGTGTTACCGGCATGTCTTTCAGCTGGGCCGCTCGATCAGCGGTTTCGACCCCATCGGCGGCAACACTGCGCAACTGATGCCCGACTCCAATGCCATGATCGACGCGATGGTGGCCGACATCGACACCGCAAAGGATCACGTCCACGTACTGTTCTACATCTGGTTGCCCGATCACAACGGTCTCAAGGTTGTCGAGGCCCTGAAGCGTGCGGCTGCCCGCGGTGTGACCTGTCGGGCCATGGCCGATGACCTCGGTTCGCGCACGATCATTCGCTCTGAGCACTGGCAGGCGATGCGTGCGGCTGGCGTGCGTGCGGCCGCGGGCCTGCCGATAGGCAATCCGCTGCTGCGTCCCTTCCATGGTCGAATCGACCTTCGCAACCATCGCAAGATCGTGGTGATCGACGATTGCGTCACTTACTGCGGCAGCCAGAACTGCGCCGATCCCGAATTCCTCGTGAAGGCGAAGTTCGCCCCTTGGGTGGACACCGTGATGCGCTTCGAGGGTCCCATCGCCCGGCAGAATCAGTTCCTGTTCGCGAGCGACTGGATGACCTACGTCGATGAGAATCTCGACCACATCCTGAGCAAGCCACTCCCCTTGCCTGTTCCGGGAGGAGTGCCGGCCCAAGTAGTCGGCACGGGTCCGACGGTGCGTTACTCGGCCATGCCAGAGATGTTCGAAACCTTGCTGTTCGCGGCGCGCCGCGAGGTCGTCGTCACGACGCCTTATTACGTGCCCGACGATTCACTGCAGAATGCGCTGTGCACGACCGCGTATCGTGGCGTGGACACGACCATCGTCTTCCCCGCCAGGAACGACTCGTGGATCGTTGGCGCGGCCAGCCGCAGCTACTACGCCGACCTCCTCGCGGCTGGGGTCAAGATCTATGAGTACGAGGGCGGCCTGCTGCACACGAAATCGCTCACGCTGGACGGCGAGGTGACATTGATCGGCTCAGCGAACTTGGACCGTCGCAGCTTCGAGCTCAACTACGAGAACAATATCCTGTTCCACGATCACGCACTCACCGGTGAGATGCGGAAGCGCCAGCAGGATTACATCACGCGGTCGCATCCTGTGACGAAGGAGGCGGTGGCGGCCTGGCCGATGTCCCGCCGACTATGGAACAACCTCATCGCAACGCTTGGTCCTGTGCTCTGAGCTCGCGCAAATGCGATCTTGATGCGCCAATTGCGCAATCAAGTGACCGCAATGGCTCTTGATGCATTGTGGTCTCCGACTCGATAACGCTGAGTCGGCGCGTTCGACAGAAATGGGCTGTCCTATGCAAACGGCAGCTTGCGGCCCGAAAGCGAACCCTTGGTGGATTGGTTTCTGCGGGCGCTTCCTACGTGAGTAACCGCTCGAACTCCGCAATGGGCAACGGACGGCCCATCAAGAACCCCTGGAAGGCGAAGCAACCATGCCGGCTCAGGAACTCGAGCTGCTCCTTGGTCTCCACGCCCTCGGCCAGCACTTCCAATCCGAGGTTCCTTGCCATGCCAATGATGGTCTGCACGATCACTGCGTCAGCTGGATCGGCATCGACATCCCGGACGAAAGACTGGTCGATCTTAATCTGATCGAGCGGCAGCCGTCTCAAGGAGGACAGCGACGAATAGCCCGTTCCGAAGTCGTCCATGGAAAAGCGGATCCCGAGTGACTTAAGCGACTGCATGATCTCAATGGTGTGCTCGATGCTGTGCAACAATCCGCTCTCGGTAAGTTCGAGCGTCAACCGCGATGGGTCGGCGCCGGTCAGCTCCAATGCCCTGCCCACCTGCATCACGAAATCCGACTGCTGGAACTGACGTGCGCTGACATTGACTGCAAGTTGCAGCCCGCAGGTGAAGGGCTGCAGCGCCCACGCCTTGAGCGTGGCGCAGGCCGTTTGGAGAACCCAGAGCCCGATCGGTACGATGAGCCCGCTCTCTTCAGCCAGCGGAATGAACTCCGCGGGCGAAACCAGTCCGCGCTGGGGATGCTGCCACCGCAATAGCATTTCGGCACCGACAATGCGACCGCTGTTGTCGGTCTGCATCTGGACGTAGAGCTTGAGCTGGTCCAGCGCTAAGGCGTGACGCAATTGTTCCTCCAGTGCGGCGCGGATTTCCAGTGCAGCCTGCATGCTGGGGTCGAAGAAGCGCACCGTGTTGCGTCCGGCCGCCTTCGCCCGATACAGAGCGGCATCGGCACGCTTCAGCACCTGGTCCACCGTCTCCGTATGACCGAAGAACAGGGTGACGCCGATGCTGGGGGTGCTGTGGTACTCCTCACCGCCGATGGCATAGGGCTGAGCTAGGGCTCTGCGGATCTTCTCGGCAACCGCCTCCGCCCGTGTCGCAGAGGCCTCTTGCTGCTTGCTCAGGTCTTCCAGCATGACCACGAACTCGTCGCCCCCTAGCCTTGCGACGCTATCGTCGTCACGTACGCAGGCCCGCAACCGGGTCGCAACCTGGGTCAGCAATCGATCGCCGATGCCGTGGCCTTTCGTGTCGTTGAGCGTCTTGAAGCGATCGAGATCGATGAACAGGATGGCGCCGTGCTGACCGTTACGGGCGCTCGCGGCGAAAGCCTGCCGCAAGCGCTCGAGCATGAGGCGACGATTGGGCAACTCGGTCAGAGGATCGTAGAACGCCAGCCGATGAAGCTGCGCTTCCGCCTCCTTGTGGTGCGTGATGTCGGCGAAAGAAGCGACGTAGTGGGTGACGCGCCTGTCCGACGCCTGCACCGCGGAGATCGTCATCCGCACCGGGTACACTGCCCCGTCCTTACGACGATTCCAAAGCTCGCCCTGCCAGTAGTTCTCGTGTCCCAGCGTCGCCCACATGCTTTCATAGAACGCATGATCGTGCCGGCCCGACTTGAGCAGCGCTGGCGTGCGCCCGATCACCTCGTCGGCGCTATAGCCTGTCAATCTGGTGAAGGCCCGATTCACGCGCTCGATCTTGGCGCTGGGGTCGGTGATCATGATCCCTTCTTGCGTCTGGAAGGTGATGGCGGCGATGCGCAACTCCTCCTCGGCCTGCTTGCGCTCGGTGATGTCGACGATCGCGGCGAGTACCAACGGCCCTTCGTCGGTTTCAAGAGGATTCAACCCGATCTCGACGGGAAACTCGCTGCCGTCTTTGCGCAAGCCGAACAGGTCGCGGCCCGCGCCCATCCGCCGTGCTTCGGGAGAAGTAAGAAAGCGAGCGCGCAAGTGCGGGTGCTGGACACGGTAGCGCTCGGGCACCAGCACTTCCACCTCTCGGCCCAGCAGTTCTTCGCGCTGGTAGCCGAAGAGCTCTTCGGTTTCGGCGTTTACCAGCAGGATCAGACCGGCCGCGTTGGTGATCACCATCGCGGTCGGCGCCGATTCGACGGTGGCACGAAAGCGAGCCTCCAGCCGCTTGCGTGCGGTCAGGTCACGACCGATTCCAGATGCGCCAACGATTCGGCCGGCCGAATCCTTGATCGGTGACATGGCCACCGAGATATCGATCCGATCCCCGTCCTTCCCGATCCGGACGGTCTCATAGTCTGTGACGCTTTCTCCTTGTCGAATGCGTGAGAACAGCTTCTCAATCTCATCGCGACGATCGTCTGGCACCAGGGTTGAGAGGTTACGACCCTTGATTTCATCAGCCGAGTATCGGTAGACCTTTTCCGCGCCCCGGTTCCAGCTCTCGATGGTGCCGTCCAATGTCATGCTGACAATGACATCCTCTGAAGACTCCACGATCGCGGCCAGTCTCGAGCGTTCTTGTTCTGCCCGCTTGTGCTCGGTGATATCGGTGGAGATACCGCACAGGGCGTAGGGTTCGCCCCTGTCGTCCAACAGGGGGCATTTCATGGAAAGATAGGTTCTGGGCTCACCAAAGCGCAGGGCCGCCTCTTCGGCCTGCACGGCGGTCCCGGCAACGAGGGCCTGTTGGTCCACCGCACGGAAGATATCGGCCTGCTCCGCCGGCATGAGCTCGTGGTCGGTCCTGCCCACGATCTCATCCCGGGGCAGGCCGAACAAGGTCTCGTAATTGCCGTTGATCAGAATATATCGGCCTGCGAGATCCTTGACCCAGATGATCGTGGCGGAATTGTCGGCCACCGCTTGCAGCAGCCGCTGGCTTTCGCGCAACGAGCGCTCAACCTCCTTGCGCTCGTCAATCTGTCGCCGCAATTCGTCGTTCGCGGTTTGCATCTCTGCCGTGCGCTCGACAACGCGCTGCTCGAGCTGCTGGTTGAGTTCCTGAAGATCCCGCTCAACGTCCCTGCGCTCCGCGACCTCGCGTGTGAGTGCACGGTTCACCTGCTCCAGGCGTCCCGCGCTTGGCAAGGATAGCGCCTTCGGCATCAACGGCCAGAGCAACACAGCAGTGGCTAGCGAGACGCTCGCCGTCACCATCTTGATTCCGGCGTCGAGCCAATAGACGGGCTGCCAGATGTTCCAGATCGCCATCAGGTGGGTCGTCCCGCAGGCGAAGATGAACACCGCGAACATGACAAATATCCACGTGAATGGCAAATCCGTTCGGCGACGCACGAAATACCATAGCGTCATCGGGATGGAGTAGTACGCCAGTCCGATCAGAGCATCGGAAAGAACATAGCTCCAGAGCAACGGCGGGGTCCATAGAAAGCAATGCCCATGCGGCATGAATCCAGCAGAGTTCAGAAGAGTGCTCATAGGGTTCACGACGCACCTCCAATCTACGCGCAAAGGTGATGAGGATTATCCGGAACCAACTTCCTGGTAGTGGATGCGGACGGGACCACGTTCGTAGAAGGGCATGGCCGGTCTCCTCCATCAGCGAGTCGCCGTTACTCTACCTCGCGTTTGTGCCCCTGGCGAAGTCGCATCGTCGATCGGTCCGCGTTGCTGAGGTGGACAGGAGTTGAAGTGCCGTAGCTAGGCCAGCAGCGCGGCTCGAGGACGTCTGCGCTCTATCGTCCGGTCCGGTATCCCACCACGGCCAGCACCACCACGAGGGTCCCGAGCGCCGCGAAGGCCAAGGCGTCGCCGCCGCGCCGGTAGGGCGTCGCGCGCTGGCGGAGCGCGACGTCGAACACTGCGCTGCCCTCGATCCCCACGCGGTCTCCCCTGCGGTCGTGCACGAAGTCGACGACTCGCCCGCGCGCGTCGATGTAAGCCGAGATTCCGCTGTTCGTCACGCGCACCATCGGCAACCCGACGGCGGCGGCCGCGAGCTGCGCCCGCCGCAGGTGCTGCAGCGGCGCACTCGACCCGTCGAAGCGCTCCGTATTGATCAGCACGAAGACGAGGTCGACCCCCAGAAGGGCGTTCGCGCGCAGCAGATCCGGAAAGACATCCTCGAAGCAAATCAGCGCACCGAAGGAGACGCCCGACTGTAGACGAAACAGCTCGGGCCGTGCGCCTGGCTCGAAGGTTTCCGGGCCGCCGCGCAGCCGGATCAGGAGGGGTCGCAAGAGAGGATCGAGCGGCCCAAGGCTCGGGAGCGATTCGGTAACCGGGACCAAGTGCATCTTGGCATAGGTGTAGACCGTGTCGTAGGGCGTGATGAGGATCGCGACGTTGTGCGGTTGCAGCGTGTCAGCCGTTCGATCGAGGCTCCCGAACAGCAGGGGGTGCCGCGTTCGGATCACGGTGCCGCGCACCCAGTCGGTGAGATCGTTCTCGTAACGCACGTAACCCACGAGGGCCGTCTCGGGGAGGGCGATCAACGCGGGTCGCATCGGCAGCAGCGCGTCGATCAGCCGGCCGAGCTGCGCGAGCTGCTCGGCGCGCTGTTGCGGCGCCCACTTCTCGATCTGGCGCACGTTGGGCTGAACCAGGCCGACTCGGAGCGGCAGCTCCGCGCCCTCGTCAGCCGCGAGCATCGGGGCGCCCATCGCCAGCGCCAGCAGCAGCACCGGGCCTTGCAGCCAGGCGGCGATGCGCACTGGGGCGGGAGACGTGCGCACGGACAGGGCGAGGGCGACGCCGGTTGCGCAGACCGGCACCGCCAGGAACTCCGGGCTGGCCAGCGACGCAGCGACCGTCACCACTGGCCAGTCAGCAAGCGGCTGGGCCGTGATCGGCCACCAGACCTTCAACCCGATGAGGCGACCGAGCAGCTCCAAGGCGGCAATCCCCGCCGGAAGCAACAGCAGACCAGCCACCGTGCTACGGCCGGCGTGCGCGCCGACCCGGCAGAGCAACGCCGGAAGCAAGGTCAGGGCGCCGGCATACAGGGCAGCGGCTACGACCAGATAACCGAAGCCCGGACCGGTGCGATCGATCCAGTGGATGCTAAGCGCGACCGCCAGGCCCACGAGCAGAGCGAGCTGCGCCCACGTGCGCGCCAGCCGGGCGGGCTCGGCCGCCAGGCACCAGGGCGTCCATGCCAACAAGATCAGCCAGCCGAGCTCCGATTGCGTGTGTGCAACCGCCAACAGGCCGCCGCTCGCGGCTGCGGCCAGGTAAGGGATCCCGCTGCGCCCGGCGTGCAATCTCAGCGCGGGTGCACGCCGCGGGTTGGACCGTTCAGGCGCGGACGCTCGATCGCCGCAGCGCTAGCAGGAGCGCAGCGCCGACAGCGAACAGCGCCCAAGTCGCCGGCTCGGGGACGGCGCCCGCCTGGGCGTATAGCCCGCCGTCGATAAGCATCGAACCGCCGGAGTATTGCGCCGGAGACACCGTGGGCGCGAAGCTAGCAACATCGGTCAAACCGGGAGCGAACGTACCCTGTGGTTGGATGAGGAGTGCGACCGGAGTCCCGGTCGTCAACCCCGCGACGTAGTCGGCGGGCGTGAAGTGTGCGGCGTCGGCGCCGTTGAAGATCTGCAGGTTGCTGTAGGCGACCGCGCTGGCTCCGATGTTGTTGATTCGCACGAGCACGTTCCCGCCGCCCAGATCGACGTACACGGGGACCAGGTTGAGGGAGGCGACAGTGACATTCCCCGAGGCTGCGCCGTTGAACGTCCAGTTGCCGGGGTCGGTCGGGTCGAGCAGGTCGGAGGCGAACTTGGATTGCCAACTCACAGTTGCTGTCCCGCCGGCCGGCACCGTGCCACCCGCGAAAGTCATCGAGAGGCCGCCGGTGGCGCCGGGCGCGAAGGGCGGCGCGGTGGGGGCGCTGCCGGTGGCGACGTGAACGAGGTTAACGTGCAGATCGTTCGCCGCCGCGCCGGTATTGTTACGCGCCGTTTGCGTGTGCGAATGGTTGGGTAGGAGGAAATCCGCCCAGGCGCCCCCAGCGAAACCGAGTGACAGGGCGCCCACAGACAGGACGGAGACCGCGTGGAGCAGACTAGAACGGACGTACATAGTGAGCCCTCCTCGAACGAATGCGTAGGACATCCGCTAGACAGGCGCCGATTGGTTGGAGGCATGGCCTCTCGGCGAGCGGCAAGGGGGCAACAACCAGCTTCTTCTTGATAAAAAGCATAATCGCTTCGGAACAGAATGGGAAGCCCGCGTTGCACGAAGTCGGGATAGAAATGCGCGCGTGATCGTAGGGTTCGGGATCATTCCAGAGTCCACGCTTCGTGCCCTTGCCTGTCATTTCGACGTCCACTGGCTGGCAAGCCTCTGCGCCGCGGCTATCTTTTCCGGGGTCATTTTCTCTGCTATCTCGTCCCGGAGCTTCACAGCCACGGCACGATATTCGGTCTCTGACGCGCGAATGCGAGCGGCCGCGAGGTTGGCCCACTTGTATGCCTGGACGTAGTCTTGCGGCGCACCTCGGCCAGAGTAGTACATGATCGCGAGGTTGAACTGGGCGAGGGCGTTGCCCTGTTCAGCAGACTTGCGATACCACTTGACCGCCTCGACGTAGTCCTGCGGCACGCCCCGGCCTTTGTCGTACATGACCCCAAGGTTGTTCTGGGCCAAGGCCTCGCCCTGCCCAGCAGCCTTGCGATACCACTTCACCGCCTCAGCATCGTTCTGCGCTACGCCCTGACCCATGTCGTAGCTGTACCCAAGGATGTACCGGGCCGAAGCAACACCTTGCTCAGCAGCCTTGCGATACCACTTCACCGCTTCGGCGTAGTCCTGCGGCACGCCCTGACCCGTGCCGTACATGGCCCCAAGGTAGTACTGGGCCGCGGCATTGCTTTGCTCAGCAGCCTTGCGATACCACTTCATCGCTTCGGCGTAGTCCTGCGGTACGCCCTCGCCTCTTGCGTAAAGCCACCCGACTTTGGATTGGGCCGCGGGATTGCCTTGCTCACCAGCCTTGCGAGCCCACTCTAACGCCTCGGCGTAATCCTTTGGCACGCCTGTGCCGTGGTAGTACATCGACGCGAGGGCGGACTGGGCCTTTGCGTCGCCTTGCTCCGCAGCCTTGCGGTACCATTTCACCGCCTCGGGGTAGTCCTGCGGTACGCCCCGACCTGTGTCGTACATGGCTCCAAGGTAGAACTGGACCGAGGCGTCGCCTTGATTGGCCAGCGGGAGCAGCAATCGCAGCGCCGTCGCGTAATCCCCATTGGCGTAGGCCGCTTCGCCGTCCTGACGCGGCCCGGCAGTGGCCCGACTCAGCAGCGCGCACGACAGCACTAGGCCCAGGATCAGTTGCCTCAAACGTTCCTCCATCCGGCTAGGAGCCAGCAGCCAATCGCGCTTCCTGACAATTACCGCCCACGATTCACGCCATCATCAGGAATGAACGGTGATCTGGAGTGCTGCCTGTCTATCCCCTATGCATCCCGGCGCTGTAGTCACAGCACCGGCAGGCAAGTCACCGTACCAGCCTACCAGGTTGAGAGACTGAATCCCCATCAGCAGAATAGTACCAACGGAGGCAGAGTGGGAGTATGCCGCCCGGGCCGGAACTACGACCCAGCAGGACTGTTATGTGCCCGATGTCTGCTTGCGGCGGGACTGATGGTGGCTGCACCGTATGCACTGGCGCAGAGCAGCGGGTCGCGCTTCATCCAAGGCGGCGAAGAGGCCTTCACGCTCAAGCTGGGCGGAATCGTCAACCAGTTCGGCACGACTGTGCGCCTGGATGGCCAAGGGCAGCGTGGCGACGACGTGGACCTGGAGAAGAACGGGCTCGAGGACGTGACCGCGAGCTTCCAGGCCGAGGCCACCTGGCGCTTCCTGTCGCGCAACCGCATCGATGTGCTGTACTTCCGTCCAGCCGCTCCGGCAACAAGCAACTCGACAGGACGTTGCACATCCAAGACAAGGTATTCCCGATCAACTACGACTTCGCGGCCGAAGCGAAGAATCAGTTCCTGCTCGCGGACTACCGGTTCTCGTTCGTCAAGACCGAGAAGATCGAGCTGGCCGGTGCGCTCGGGGTGTATGCGGGCAGGTTCTCGTACGACTTCACCGCTTCGGCAGCACGGTCGGCAGCCCGCAGGTGGTCAATGCCCAGACGGCGACCACGGTGCCGTTGCCGCTGATCGGCGTCACGCTGGACTGGTACGTGGATCCGCGCTGGAAGCTGTCTGGGAGCGTTTGGGCGCAAAGGCGAACATCGACGACGTGGACGGCTCAATCGTGGTGGCCGGAGCGTCCGCGGAATTCATGCTGGCCAGGCACTTCGGGGTCGGCGTGGCCTACATGTATTCCAATCTCAGTGCGGAGGTGAGCAAGCGCGACTTCACCGGCGAGCTCGGCTGGAGGATGAATAGCGTGCTCGCTTACGCCCTGATCAGGCTATGAGGCGTTGGGGCCTGTAACCACCAGCGAGTAACGCCACAACGTCGCGCCGACGTTTCCGCCTCCTCGGGCTGCTTGGCCGAGGGCCTGCCGTGGCTCGGTCGGGCAACGCCCCGCCACGACCGGCGCTCTAGGCCTATAGCCCAAGGCAAGAGGCGCTCTCCGGCCCCTGCGGCGCCGGCCCATGCTCACCCGCTCTGCCCCTTGGGCCGGTAGAATACCGCCCCTCGGTCTTCTCTCCTCGCTACGCCGCGGACGAGCCTTGCAGACGGTGGCGAGATTGCCTTGTTCGAGAACCAGAAAAACCCTACCGTGAGGTACGAATGCTGAAGTACGTCTTGACGCTGGCGCTAACGCTGGCGTTCGGTCTGCCACACACCGCCGGGGCCGTAACCCTGCGCGATCTGGCCGGGTGCAAGCCCGGTGCCGACGAGCCGGTCGTCACGCGCGAAGGCCTGTTCACGGTGCATCTGGTCTGCGACCACCTCCTGTTCGAGATTCCCGAGGCGATGTACAACCGGGACATGCTGCTCAACACCGAGTTCGCGGCGCTGTCCGGCGGATCGAACTTCATCGCACCCGGCACGCGTGGTGGACAACCGAGTGGTGCGCTGGATCCGCCGCGGCGGCAACAAGGTGAACCTGGTGATGGTGAAGTACGAGATCGCAGCGTCGCGCTCCAGCGGGCTGGAGCGCTGCCGTCGAGGCCAACTCGCTGCCGACCGTGCTAAGGTCGTTCGACGTCGTCGGCCGGGGCGACAAGGGCGAGGCGATCAGTCGATGTCACGCCGGTGTTCGTCATCGAGCCGCCGCGGGCGTTCGCGCTCGGCTTCATGAAGCACTTCGGCATGCGCGACATCGATCCCGAGCGCTCCTACATCGAAGGCGTCAAGGCGTTTCCGAGGAACATCGGCATCCGCTTCTACCAGACCTGGCTCGCCGACCGCGACGAACTGCGCTCGCAGCGTGGACGTAGGGCGAGGAATCGGTGACCGCCAGCCTTGGCTTCTCGTTCTACACCAACCTGTACCTGCTGCCGGAGAAGCCCATGCGGCCGCGCTTCTGGGATCCGCGGGTGGGCTATTTCGCCACCGAGTTCCAGCGACTACGGCACGGGCGACTACGGCGGCGTGTCGCGCGGCTTACATCCAGCGCTATCGCCTGGAGAAGAAGGACCGCAAGGCGCCGCTGTCCGATCCGGTGGAGCCGATCGTGTTCTACATCGGCCGCGGCGTGCCGGAAGTGTGGCAGTCCGTACATCAAGCAGGCGATCGAGGACTGGCAGGGCGTGTTCGCGCAGGCCGGATTTCAGCAACGCGATCGTCGCGCGCAACGCGCCCACCGAAACCGAGGATCCCATCCTGGGATCCGGACGACGTGCGCTTCAACGTGATCCGCTGGACGCCGAGCGGTCGGCGCAACGCGCTCGGCGCGGCCGTCGTGGATCCGCGCAGCGGCGAGGTGATCTCCTCGCACACGCTGCTGTGGCACGACGTGCTGAAGCTGCTGGAGACCTGGTACTTCACGCAGGCGAGCCCGCTCGATCCGCGCGCGCAGAAGCTGCCGTTGCAGCCCGAGCTGATGGGCGAGCTGCTGCGCTACGTGCTGCGGCACGAGATCGGGCACGCGCTGGGGCTGCGGCACAACTTCAAGGCCACCTCCGCGGTCGGCGTCAAGCAGCTGCGCGATCCGCAGTGGACCCAGCTCGTGGGGGACCTCGGCCTCCACCATGAGCTACGCGCGCTTCAACTACGTCGCGCAGCCGGGCGACGGCGCCGGCCTGGTGCCGCAGTTCGGGCCCTACGACTACTTCGCCGTCGAGTGGGGCTACAAGGTCTTCCCGGAGGACACTGACGCCCGACGAGGAGCGTGACGCTGCTCGACGAGATCGCCGCACGCCAGGTGAGCAATCCGTTGCTGCGCTTCGGCGGCGAGGACGCCGCGGCGGAGGTCGATCCCAGCGTCTACTCCAACGTGCTGGGAGCCGACGCCATCGCCGCTGGCGATCTCGGGCTGCGCAACATCGACCGCGTCATGTCCTTCATCGTTCCGGCTACGACGCGCACGGGCGAGGGCTACGAAAAGCTGAGCACGATGTACGAAGCGCTCATGCAGCAGCGGCATCGCGAGCTGGTGTATGTGTCCCGGCTGGTGGGCGGCGTCGAGGAGACCCGCTATCAGGCGGGACGCGGCACCGTGCCGTTCGACCCGGTCGATCCGGAGCGCCAGCGGCAAGGCGGTCAAGTTCCTGGTCGATCGCGCTTTCGTCGAGCCCAAGCCCCTGCTCGATCCCGACGTGCTGCAATCGGATCACGCCCACCGGCGGCGCCGATCCGCTGCAGGGTTCGAACGTGGATCTGCTGCGCCGCTTGATCGACCCGGCCGTGTTCAAGCGCATGATGACCGCGAGCAGCCAGGGCAAGGGCCGCTACACGGGGCTCGAGCTGCTGTACGACCTCAACGACGGCTTGTTCAGCGAGCTGCAGGCGAAGGCTCCGGTGATCAGCCCCTATCGCCGCCAGGTGCAGCGCAGCTACGTGACCGTCCTGCTCGTGGCCACCGGCGCGATCAACGACCCCTCCTCGAGCAGGAACATCCAGAGCGAGAAGAGCCTCGACAACGAGCAGACCGACGGCGGCAGCAGCCGCGCGGCCAAGTCCGACCTGCGGGCCGACGCGCTCGTTCGACTCCGCGCTCGCCGGCATGGGCGAGCAGTACACGAGCAGCGCCGACTCGCTGAGCGAGTACCGGGCGATCATCCGCACCGCGGTGGCGGCTCTGTACAAGCAGATCGACGCGGCGCTGGCGCAGACACAGGATATCGACACGCAGATGCATCTGCGCTTGATCCGCGCCGAGTTGGGTAACGTGCCGTAGTAGTCTGCCCCCACCCCAACCCTCCCCCGCTCGCGGGGGAGGGCGAGGGAGGGGGGCTATACGTGTGCCGGGACGGTGTCTGGTACGGTGGAGTAGACTTATTCGTTGACACGGGCGGCGCCGATCGCCCGAGGGAGACGGCCGATGCCACTGACCTTCCGCAGGCTGCACCCGCACTTCGTCGCCGAGGTCGGCCCGGTCGATCTGCGGCACGTTCAGGATCGCGCCACGCTCGACGCGATCCGGGCCGGGATGGACGAGCACGCCATCCTTGTTTTCCGCAACCAGACCTTTACCGACCCGGAGCAGCTCGCCTTCGCGCGAGCGCTTCGACGGGGTGCTGCACTCCAACACCGGCGCCGCCGTACTGGGGAAGAACCGCTTCGGCAACGAGGCGCTCACCGACATCTCCAACCTCGACGAGAAGGGGGAGATCCTGCGGTCCGAGGACCGCCGCCGCATGTACGCGCTCGGCAACCGCCTCTGGCACACCGACGCCTCGTTCCAGGATCCGCCCGGCCGCTATTCGATGCTGTCCGCGCGCGTGATCCCGCCGGGCGGCGCCGACACCGAGTTCGCGGACATGCGCAGCGCCTACGATGCGCTCGAACCGCAGACCAAAGCTGCGATCGAAGGCCTGCGCGTGCACCATTCCATCGCCTACTCGCGGCAGACGCTCGGTTTCGAATTCTCGCAGGAGGAAGAAGACAAGCTCAAAGGGGCGGTCCATCCGCTCGTGCGCACCAACCCGCGCACGGCGCGCCGGTCGCTGTACCTTGCCTCGCATGCCTCGCGCATCGTGGACTGGCCGGTGCCGGAGGGGCGATTGTTGCTGCGCGACCTGATGGAGCACGCGACCCAGCCGCAGTTCGTATATCGACACGTGTGGCGTCCCGCGGACCTGGTGATCTGGGACAACCTCGCCACCATGCATCGCGGGCGGCCGTTCGACGACACGAAGGACCGCCGTGAGCTGCGTCGCGTGACCACGCTGGATATCGACACATCGGTTACGCGCTCACCGCAACCCGCACACAGCGCAAACTAGTGGACTGTAACGACTGATTTGGTACTGCCCTGTGCCTTACCCCTCACCCCTACCCTCTCCCCAAGGGGAGAGTATTCGCCGCGTCCTGAAATCACTGTACGGCCCCTCCCACAGCGGGACAGCGGTCCTGTTGCCGATCTTGCCGTATTCCCCTGAAGCCCGAACCCGTATGCAAATCGTCGATTCCCAGGTGCATCTGTGGGCCGCCAACACACCGCAGCGTCCGTGGCCGCCGGGCCGCGAGCGCGATGCGCAGCGCCCGTATCCGATCTCAAAAGAGACGCCTGCTGTTCCAGATGGATCTGGCCGGGGTGAGCCGGGCCGTCTTGGTGCCACCGTCGTGGGAAGGCGATCGCAACGATCTGGCCCTGGAGGCCGCGCGCCAGTATCCGGACCGGTTCGCCGTGATGGGCCGCCTCGCGCTGCAGGATCCGGCGTCCCGCGACCTGCTGGCGGGGTGGAAGAAGCAGCCGGGCATGCTCGGCATGCGCTTCACCTTCCACAAGCCGCACTACAGCCAGTTCTTGACTGACGGCACAGCGGATTGGCTCTGGCCGGCGGCAGCGCAGCACGGCATCCCCCTCATGGTGCTGGTGCCGGGATTGCACGATGCGATCGGACGCATCGCCGCAAACCATCCCAGCCTCAAGCTGGTGATCGATCATGCCGGCCTGCAGCTGCATGCCAAGCCGCCGGCACTGCTGGAGGATCTGCCCGCCGTGTGCGCGCTGGCGAAGCATCCCAACGTGGCCGTGAAGGCTTCGGGTTTGCCTGGCTGGTCGGCACAGCCCTATCCGTTCCGCGACGTGCACGAAATTGCGCGCAGGTTGTTCGACGCGTTCGGCCCGCGCCGCACCTTCTGGGGCACGGACCTCACCCGCATGCCCTGCAGCTACCGCGAGTGCATCGATCTGTTCACCAAGGAGCTCGGCTGGCTCAAGGGTGAGGATCTCGAGTGGGTGATGGGGCGCGGGGTGTGTGAGTGGCTCGGCTGGCCCTTGAGCAGGTAACCTCTGGCTGATGTCAGCCGGCGCCGGTGCGATTCAGAGGACTTCGAGTTCCTGGATTCCCGCCTTCGCGGGAACGACAGACTGACTGTCATCCTCGCGCAAGCGGGGATCCAGAGATGCGAGAACAATCTGCGTCTCGCTTCCGGGGGCCGACAAGCTAGAGCATCGGCCCGGGCTGGTCGATCGCTCCCTCGCCCAACCGGCGCACCAGCCAGTCGTAGGCGTCCTCCACCGAGTCGGTGCGATACACCAGGTCCACGTCGCCCGGGCTGATGGTACCGTGCCGCACCAGCGCGTCGAAGTCGATCACCTGCTTCCAGTAGTCGGTGCCGAACAGCACGATCGGCATCGGCTTGGTCATCTTGCGCGTCTGCACCAGGGTGAGCAGCTCGAACAGCTCGTCGAGCGTGCCGTAGCCGCCGGGAAATACGATCACCGCCTTGGCCAGATAGGCGAACCAGAACTTGCGCATGAAAAAGTAGTGGAAGTGGAACGCCAGCTCGCGTGTGACGTACTGGATTGTCAAACTCCTCCGCGGGAATCGAGATCGTCAGGCCGACATTCATGCCGCGCGCTTCGGCGGCGCCGCGGTTGGCCGCTTCCATGATCCCCGGACCGCCTCCGGTGCACACGACGAAGCGCCGCTCCTTCTGGTCGAGCGCCTTGGACCATTGCGTCAGGCGGAAGGCGAGCTGGCGCGCGTCTTCGTAGAAGGCCGACATCTGCAGCTCGATGCGCGCGTGCTCCAGGTCGCCGTCGCCGGCTTCCGCGGCCCGCATCAGCGCCTCCGCCTGCTCGCGCGACTTGGTGCGCGCCGAGCCCATGAAGACGATGGTGTCGTCGACGCGAAAGTGCTCGAAGCGGCTCTTCGGCTCGAGGTATTCGGCCAGGATGCGCAGTGCCCGCGCGTCCTTGCTGCTCATGAAGGCTTTGTCGTTGAAAGCCGTCAAGATGCGGCGCCGTTTCTGCTCGCTCATGGTGAGTGTCTCCAGTGCTGGCGGCTTTGCGTCGCCTTGCGCTTGACGCCCCGCCGCCCGGGGGCGACCATAATAGACTGCATCTGTGCAAGGGGGTAGCCTCGTGTCCACGGGGGGGGCCAGCAGCGACCAGAGTATTTTGCCGCCCGCGCAGGCGCCGACCGCTGCCGCCTATTCCCCGTCGGCGCTGGCAGCTGCTGAAGGAAGGAAGCGCCGCCTGGTGCGCGAGCTGTTGCGGCCGTACCGCAGTTGGCTGCTGATTATCTTCGCCGCCATGCTGCTGCAGACGGTCATGAGCCTCGCAGCGCCGTGGCCTCTCAAGATCGTCATCGACAACGTCGTCGGCGGCCACAAGACGCCGGAGTGGCTGGCGGCCCTGCATATCTCCATCATGAGGGGCGACCCGCTCGAGCTGGCGGCCATCGCCGCCGTCGGGCTCGTCGTGATCGCGGCGATCGGCGCGGTGGCGAGCTATATCGAGAACTACTACACCGAGAGCGTGGCGCAGTGGGTTGCGTACGACCTGCGCAACCGCATGTACGACCACCTGCAGCGCCTGTCGTTGGCCTATTACGACAGCCATCAGCTCGGCACCATCCTGTCCACCCTCATCGACGACGTCAAGACGATCCAGGCGTTCGCCTCCTCGGGGACGCTGGGCATCCTGGTGGATCTGCTCACCATCGTCGGCATGCTCGGCATCATGTTCTGGCTCAACTGGGACTTTGCCCTCATCGCCGTCGCCGTCACGCCATTTCTGCTGCTGTTCGTGGCGCGCATCAACCGCGTGGTCAAGAAGGCGACCCACGAGGTGCGCAAGCGGCAGAGCGATGTCATGGCGGTGGTGCAGCAGGGCCTGGAGTCGGCGCGCGTGGTGCGGGCGTTCGGCGCTCAGGCGACCGAGGAGGCACACCTCAAGGAGGTCAGCCGCGCAACGGTGGACGCGGCGCTCGCCGCGCGACGAGTCAAATCGCTGCTCTCGCCCGCAGTTACCATCGCCGTGGCGTTCTGCACCGGGTTCGTCCTGTACCGGGGAACCGCGCTCATCTTGTCGAATGCGATGACGGTAGGTGAGCTCACCGTGTTCCTCGCCTATCTGAGCAAGTTCTTCAAGCCGGTGCAGGATCTCGCCAAGATGAGCAGCACCATCGCGCAGACTGCGGTGGCGATCGAGCGTATCCAGACCATTCTGGATACCGACATGATCGTGCCCGAGCGTCCCGGCGCCCGCGCGCCGGGCGAGATCAAAGGCGAGATTGTGTTCGAGCACGTGGCTTTCGCCTACGACCCCAAGGCACCGGTGCTCAAGGACGTCAACCTGCACATCAAGCCGGGTCAGCTGGTCGGGGTCGTCGGCACGACGGGCGGTGGAAAGTCCACCGTCGTCAGCCTGATCCCACGCTTCTACGACCCCAGCGCCGGTAGCGTGAAGATCGACGGCGTCGACATACGCGACTACACCCTGCAGGGACTGCGCGGCTGCATCGGCTTCGTGCTGCAGGATACAGTCCTGTTCAAGGGCACGGTGCGCGACAACATCGCCTACGGCCGTCCGTCCGCCACCCACGAGGAAATCATCGAGGCGGCGAAAGCCGCCAACGCGGACGAGTTCATCTCGCGGATGCCCAACGGCTACGACACCGAAGTCGGCGAGCGCGGCCTCACCATGTCGGGCGGCCAGCGCCAGCGCATCGGCATCGCCCGCGCCATCATCCGCAAGACCCCGATCCTGATCCTCGACGAGCCGACCGCCGCGCTGGACACGGAATCCGAGAAGCTGGTGATCGAGGCCCTGGAGCGGCTCATGAAAGGCCGCACCGTCATCACCATCGCGCACCGGCTGAGCACCATCCGCAACGCCCACAAGATCATTGTCTTGAAGGACGGTCTGGTCGCTGAGCAGGGCACCCACGACGAGCTGGTGGCGGCGAACGGCGTGTATGCCGAGCTGCATCGCATCCAGGTCGAAGAGGCGCCCGCGAAGGCCTGATCGTTGCCGTGTGAGACCCGGTATGTCCCGTTCTCTGATCATCCTGCCCGACGACACCGCACAACCGCTGCTCGACGCGATCGCCGGCGCGAAGCAGTCGCTGTGCGTGAAGATGTTCTCCTTTTCCGATCCGGGGCTGCTCGCTGCGGTCATCGCGGCGCACCAGCGTGGCGTCAAGGTGCGGGTGATGCTCAATCCCGCCCGGCGCAGCGGCGAGGCGGAGAACGAGGCGACCCACAAGAAGCTCGCTCAGGCGGGCGTGGAGGTGATCGACACCAATCCCGCGTTCGATGTCACCCACGAGAAATCGATGGTGATCGATGAGGCGACGGCGGTGGTTCACTCGGCCAACTGGGAGCCCAAGAATCTCACCGAGACGCGCGACTATGCGGTGTTCACCGCGCATCCTCACGAGGTCAGCGAGATCTATGCATGCTTTGACGCGGACTGGCACCGCAAGGTGTTCAATCCGGGTGAGAGCACCCATCTCATCTGGTGCAACCTGAACGGCCGCAACCGCGTCGCGCGCTTCATCGATCAGGCGCAGGAGTCGCTGCTGCTGGAGAACGAGCGCTATCAGGATGAGGTCATCATCGAGCGGCTGGTTCGCGCCGCCCACCGCGGCGTCAAGCTGCACGTGCTGGCGCGTCCCGCTCACACCCTCAAGAAGGGCAAGCTGGTCGAGGGCGTGGAGGGTCTGCGGCTGCTGCAGGACGTGGGCGCCAAGGTGCACAAGCTCAAAGGCCTGAAGCTGCATGCCAAGATGATCCTGGCCGACCACAAGCGCGCGGTCATCGGCTCGATCAATCTTGCCCCCGGCAGCTTCGACAGCCGGCGCGAGCTGGCCATTGAGGTGGATGACGAGCACTTGGTGAAGCGCTTGCATGACGTGTCGCATCAGGATTGGAAGAATTCCCGTCCGCTCGATCTCAGCGATGAGGGTCTGATGGCCGATCTCGACAGTGACGCGGCCGAGGCGGCCGCCCTCCTCGCGCTGGACGCAGAGAAGGCCAAGGCGTCCAAAGGCAAGAAGCACTGAACCCGCGATACATTTCAGTCGGCCTCTCCGCGGTCGGGGTTGTGCTTGGGCTCGCCGCGCCGTGCGTCGTTGCGCATGCTGCGGATGCTGGTGCGGCTCGGGCGGAGGTCCAGATCAACCTCTGCTCGGCGCCGCACGAGATCGTGCGGGCATTGGTGTTGCGGCCGGCATCCGGCCCTCCCACGCAGGTCTGGTATTTCGACAACGCCGGCCTCGAGCTGGCGGATCACGGGCTGGTGGTCCGCCTGCGGCTGAAGGCCGGCGAAGCCGAGCTCACGTTGAAAGTTGCGGATCAGGACTGCTCGCGGCCGCCGGCCGCTCTGATTCCGAAGGCGGACGGCAAGTGCGAGTACGACCTCCACGGCGCCAGCCTCAAGGGCGCCGTGTCGCTGAGCCGATCATTGAACGATGTCGAAGTGCAGGAGCTGCTGGCGGGACGCCGCGTGCTGGCGGAAGTCCTCAGCCCCGCTCAAGTAAGTTATCTGCGGGACGTCGTGCATGTGTGGCCGCTGCCGGACCCGCTGCAGCGCCTCGGGCCGGTCACCACCGAGGCCTACCGCAGCCCGAACCAGCCCGTCACCGTCGAAGTATGGCGCCTGCCTTCGAAGCGGCGGTTCGTCGAGCTGTCCCAGAAGACCGGCCTGGAGAATGCTGCTCGCCTGCACACCAGCCTGACGGCCGCTCTCACACAAGCCGGCGTAAAGGTGTGCGAGGATCAGTCTTCGCAGGCGCGGGCCAAGCTCGAGGATCTTCTGGATCCGCGTTGATCTGAGCGGCGTCGCCAGCCGTGATGCCCGACGCTGGTAGCGCGCGGCGCCTCTCGGGTGCGGATCACGCCGCCCTCAGCGGCAGAGCAGGCGAGCCGGGCGGTCCGCTCAGCTCGCGCTCCAGGGCTTCCCACCGCGCCTTCACCTTCTCGATGCTCGCCAGCTTGACGTGCCCGAACCCCGGATCTGCTCGGGAAGGCTGGCGAGTTCGATGGCAGCGGCAAGGTTCTTCTCGGAGAGCTTCGCCAGCGTCGCCTCGATCGACCTCCGATAGTCGTCGATGAGCTGGCGCTCCAGGCGCCGCTCCTCGGTCTTGCCGAACGGATCGAAGGCCGTCCCGCGCAGGAACTTGAAGCGCGCGAGCAGCTTGAACGCCTGCCACATCCACGCGCCGTACTGCGCCTTGACCAGCCGTCCTTGCGCGTCGCGCTTGGCCAGCAGCGGCGGCGCGAGGTTGAACTTGACGCGTGAAGTCTCCCTCGAAGGTGGCCTTGAGCCGTTCCTCGAACTCGCCGTTCGTGTACAGCCGCGCCACCTCGTACTCGTCCTTGTAGGCCATGAGCTTGAAGAGCGAGCGGGCCACCGCCTTGGTCAGCGCATCGCCCTTGCCCAGCCGGGCCTCGGCCTCGCGCACCCTCTCCACGAAGGCCTCGTAGCGCTTCGCGTACGCGGCGTTCTGGTACGCGGTCAGGAACTCGATCCGCCTGCGGACCAGCGTGTCGAGGCTGTGCGGAAGCTGCACCACCACCGGCTGCTCGGGCACGGCGATGCGCTTCACCCGCTCGATGTCCACGGCCGCGCGCCGGCCCCACAGGAAGGCCTGCTTGTTGGCCTCGACCGCTACGGCGTTCAGCTCGATCGCGCGATCGAGGGCGGCTTCGCTCAGCGGGATCAGGCCCTTCTGGAAGGCGTAGCCGAGCATGAACAGGTTGCTGGCGATGGAATCGCCCAGCAACGCCGTGGCCAGGCGCGTGCCGTCGACGAAATGCGAGCGGCCATCCACCGATTCGTCGATCAGCGCGCGGATCTGTTCGGACGGGAACTGCCAGTCCGGATTTCTCGCGAACGGCCCCGGCGGCTGCTCGTGGGAATTGATCACGGCGACGGTCACGCCCGGCCGCGTCTTGGAGATCGCTTCCTGCGCGCCGGCGGTGAGCATGTCGCAGCCCAGGATCAGGTTCGCCTCGCCGGTGGCAATGCGACTGAGCGTGGATTCTGCCGGGTTGCGCCGCGATGCGAACGTGCGAGGTGACCGCGCCGTTCTTCTGCGACATGCCGGTCATGTCCAGCACGGAGATGCCCTTGCCTTCCAGATGCGCCGCCATGCCGAGCAGCGCACCGATCGTGATGACGCCGGTCCCGCCGATGCCGGTGATCAGGACGTTGTAGGGGGTATCCTGCAGCGCAGGCAGCTGCGGGCTCGGGAAGCGGGCCGAACTCCGCCGCCGCTGGGCCGGACGCCGGCGCGCGACTTCTTCACCTTCGCGCCTTCGACCGTGACAAAGCTCGGACAGAACCCGTCCACGCAGGAGTAGTCCTGGTTGCAGGAGGACTGGTCGATGACGCGCTTGCGCCCGAACTCGCGTCTCCAGCGGCAGAAGCGAGGTGCAGTTCGATTGCACTCCGCAGTCGCCGCAGCCCTCGCACACCGCTGCGTTGATGAACAGCCGCGCGTTCGCTTGCGGGTATTCGCCCTTCTTGCGGCGCCGGCGCTTCTCGGCGGCGCAGGTCTGGTCGTAGATGAGCACCGAGACGCCCTTGCATTCGCGCAACTCCCGCTGCACGGCGTCCAGGTCCTTGCGGTCGTGCAGCGTGACGATCGCGGGAAGCTGCGATCGATCCTGGTAGCGCGAGAGGTCCTCGCGTGACCAGCGCGATGCGCTCGACCCCCTCGGCCGCCATCTGCTGGGCGATCATCGGCACGGTGAGGGTGCCGTCGATCGGCTGGCCGCCGGTCATGGCCACGGCGTCGTTGTAGAGGATCTTGTAGGTGATGTTCACGTTCGCCGCCACCGCGGCGCGAATCGCGAGATAGCCCGGAATGAAAATAGGTGCCGTCGCCGAGGTTGGCGAAGACATGCGGCAGCTTGGAAAAGGCGGCCTGGCCGATCCAGGTGGCGCCCTCTCCGCCCATCTGGGTGATGGTCCTGTTGTGCTCGGGATAGATGGCGGTCGCCATCGCGTGGCAGCCGATGCCGGCCAGGGCAAGGCTGCCCTCGGGCACCTTCGTGGAGCGGTTGTGCGGGCAGCCCGAGCAGTAGTAGGCGGGGCGAGGCGGCGTGCTCACCGCCTTCTTGAGGACCGCCTCCTTCGCCTCCAGGAACGCCAGACGCGCCTTGATGAGGTCGCTGGGATGAAAGCGCGCGACGCGCCCGGCGATCACCCGCGCGATCTGCGCGATGGAGAAATCGCCCTGCGCGGGCAGCAGCCAGTTGCCGCGCGGAGCGACCCATTCGCCCTTCTCGTCGAACTTGCCGATGACGCGCGGCCGCACGTTCGGGATCCCAGTTGTAGAGGTGCTCCTTGAGCTGGTACTCGACCATCTGGCGCTTCTCCTCCACCACCAGGATCTCCTCCAGCCCGCGCGCGAACTCGCGCACGCCGTCCGGCTCCAGCGGCCAGGGCATCGCCACCTTGAACAGGCGGATGCCGACTTCGCCGGCATTGCGCTCCGAGATGCCCAGCTCTTCGAGCGCTTCGAGCACGTCCATGTAGGACTTGCCCGAGGCGACGATGCCCAGCCGCGCGTTGGGCGAATCGATGCGTGATGCGGTTGAGCGCATTGGCGCGGGCGTACGCAATCGCCGCGTAGATCTTGTAGTCCTGCATCAGCGCTTCCTGCTTGCGCGCCTGCACGCCGAGGAAATCCGTGGACAGCTTGCAGTTCAGTCCTCCCTCGGGCATGGCGATGTCGGGCAGCCTGATCTGCAGGGCGAAGGGATCGGCCTCGATCGAGGCGGACGACTCGACCGTGTCGGCCAGCGCCTTGAACGCGACCGCGCAGCCCGAGAAGCGCGACATGGCCCAGCCGTGCAGCCCCAGCTCCAGGTACTCCTGCACGTTGCAGGGATACAGCACGGGGATCATCGAGGCCGAGAACAGGTGATCGCTCTGATGCGGAAGGGTGGACGAGTAGGCGCCATGGTCGTCGCCCGCCACCAGCAGCACGCCACCGTACTTCGAGGTCCCGGCGAAGTTCATGTGCTTGAACACGTCGCCGCAGCGATCCACGCCGGGGCCCTTGCCGTACCACATGGCGAACACGCCGTCGTAGTCCGAGTCGCCGATGAGGCTGGACCTGCTGCGAGCCCCAGACGGCGGTGGCGGCCAGCTCCTCGTTGACCCCGGGCTGGAACTTGATGTGATGGGCGTCGAGGTGCTTGCGCGCCTTCCAGAGCGCCTGGTCCAGCCCGCCGAGCGGCGAGCCGCGATAGCCGGAGATGAAGCCGCCGGTGTTCAATCCGGCGGCTGCGTCCCGCAATCGCTGCACCAGCGCGAGGCGCACCAGCGCCTGGATGCCGCTCAGGTAGATGCGGCCGCTGGTGGCGACGTACTTGTCCTCCAACGTGACTGCTTGCATGGCTGTCTCCTGTAGGATCAGCGGGCTACGCAAGAATGCCCCAGGCAACCCGCCTTGGGTTCGGCGGTGCCTGGGCCGGCGTCGCAAGGCGGGTAGCCCCCGGCGCGCTTTTGAGATCGAAACGAGACGGCGCTGTCAAAATCGAAACGACTCACTGACGCCGCGGCGTACGGACCCGCAGCTTGCCTGGTCGCGCCGGATCCCATCGGGCCCGCCATTGGCTGAGATCATAGTCCTGGCTTGTGGCCGGCGCCGGAGCAGAGGGAACCGCGTCGTTCATGTGCCCATGGTACGGCCGCCGCGGAAGAAAAGGCTTCCGTTCTTTCTGGCTTCTTGCGATCAGGTTAGAATATTTTTCTGTCTTTCGCCGGTGCTCTAGAAATGGAACTCGACAAGTTCGACCTCGCCATCCTGGGCGTGCTGCAGCAAGATGCGCGTGCCAGCCTGCAGGACATCAGCGCCAAAGTGGGCTTGTCGACCACACCCTGCTGGACCCGGATCAAGAAGATGGAAAACGAGGGCGTGATCCTGGGCTACAGCGTGCGCATCGAGCCGACTGCGGTGGGGTTCACCGAGACGGTGATCGTGCAGGTCACCTTGGAAAGCCACACCGACGAGATCCTGGAGGCGTTCGGAAAAGCCCTCGCCGAGATTCCGGAGGTGATGGAGGCGTTCCTGATCTCCGGCGACTACGACTACTACATCCGGATCGCCGTGCGCGACACGCGCGACTATGAGCGCTTGCTGCGCGAACGGCTGTACCGGATACCGGGTATCCGCCACAGCAAGTCGAGCTTCGTACTGCGCCGTCTCAAGGAGAGCGCGATCCCGCTGTACGGCAGCCCGCCGGCGAGCACTGCGCGGGTGCGGCGGCGGCGATAGGGGGCTGTGGGCGATGCAGCGGCGGATCTAGTGGGATGTAACGCCTAATTCGGGGTACCCCTCTCCTACCCTCTCCCACAAGGGGAGAGGGGGCGTACTGCCGATCTCACTGTTACAGGGGTCACTAGTCGGTGCCGGAGGCGGGGCGCCGGTCAGGAGCGCAGCACGCGTCCCGCAGCCGCGTCCGGTCAATGCGCCGTCCGCGTACGTGACTGCCCCGTTGACGATGGTGTATCGAATGCCGCGGGAAGGCATCACCATGCGCTTGCCACCGCCGGGCAAGTCATGGCGTCGCTCACCCCGGTTGGAAGAGCCGACGCTGGCGGGATCGAATATCGCGAGGTCGGCGGCCAGACCGGGTAGCAGCCGGCCGCGGTCGCGGATACCGAATAGATCGGCAGGATCGGACGTCAGCCGCCGCACGGCCTCTTCCAAGGTCATGACGCCGCGCTCGCGCACCCAGGTGCCGAGCAGGTAGGTGGGATACCCCGCATCGCAAAGCATGTCGACATGCGCGCCGCCGTCGCCCAGTCCGATCAGGATGCTCGGATTGTTGAGCAGCTCGGTCATGCGATCGACGCGCGTGTTGAAGGAGGTCATGGTGAACTCGAGCTCGAGGTCGTCGGCCAGCGTGAGATCGAGAAAAGTATCGACCCCGTCCTTGCCTTGCGCGCGGGCGATCTCGGCCACCGACAGGCCCTCGCAGGTTTTGAGCGCCGGCGAGCGGACTTCGTGCAGTGTGATCCGCTCCCAGTTGCCGAATGCCAGCGGATTCTTCAGCTCCTCGCGGAACTGGTTGCGGAAAGCCGGATCGCCGGTAGACGGCCTTCTGCGCCTCCTTGCTCTTATCCGCGAACACGCGCTGCCAGGACGGGAAGGCGGCGAACGAGAAGGGGCTGCGCATGTCGATCTCGCGTGTCAGCGGCAGCGGTGAGGTCTGCGGCCGCGCTCCGCGTGCCAGCATCGGCGCTGCACGGCGCAGCGTATCGCGCACCGCTTCCGGCAGATCGTCGCGATCGAACAGGGCGATGAAGGTGACCGGCCGGCCGCTCTCCTCGAGCAAGAGGTCGAGCAGCTCGCACTGATCTTCCTCCAGCACGCCGATCTGGCGCGTCAACGCGACCTCGATCGCGCCTTTGTTCTTCTCTTTCAGCACGTTCGCATAGGCCTTGAGCTCGGCACGGCTGGCGTTGCGACACGCGAGCGGCCTGCCTTGGAAACCGAGATGCTGATTCAGAATGGTGCTGGAGAAGCCGAACGCTCCCGCGTCCATGGCCTCGGCCAGCAGTGCGCCGATGCGTGCCGTTTCCTCCGGTGTGGCCGCTCGCTCCATCGATTCCTCGCCCAGAACGTAGTGACGGAACGGCGTGAGCGGCGCCAGAAACGCGAGGTTGAGGGCAGGCCCGCGGCGCTGCGCGGCATTCATGTACTCGGGGAAGGTCTCCCAGTCCCAGCTGATGCCACGTTCCAGGAGATCGTAGGGAATCGACTCGACATTGACCAGATCGCGCATCGCGATCTCACGGGTGGCGGGGCGGCAGGGGGCGAGGCCCACGCCGCAGTTGCCCATCACGACGCTGGTGACACCGTGCCAGGACGAGGGCGTCACCGCGCCGTCCCAGCAGATCTGCGCGTCGTAGTGCGTGTGCGGATCGATGAATCCGGGCGCAACTACACAGTCGGAGGCGTCGATCGACGCTTTGCTCGTCCCGCTCACGCGACCGACTTCGACGATCCTTCCATCGTGGACCGCCACATCGGCGTGCTGGCCGGGCCGGCCGGTTCCGTCTACGACCAGCCCGTTGCGGATGACCAGATCGAATGCCATTGTTGCTCCTCCTGCGTCGATTTGCTCGGACGCCGCGCACGTGAGTGCGCTATCCGGCTCGCGCTCAATTGCCGATCACGTCTCCGAACCGCACCCACTCCTTGCCATCGAAGCGTTGCAGCTGAACCTGCTTGATCACACCGTAGTCGGTGGGGCTGGTGGTGATGGTGATGCCGGGCAGCAGCAGCGGCAGGCTGAAGTTCTTCAGGTTCGCCGCCTGCGCCATGACGTTCTCGCGCGTGAGATCGTCGCCACACTGCTTCAGCACCTGCACCAGCGTCTGCGCGACCGCGTAGGCGTAGACGTTGTACCAGTCGGTGAGATCGCCTTCCGGATAGTACTGCTTCATGAAGGCGCGCCATTCGCGGATCGCCGGATCCTTGTCCCATTTCGGGTCGGTCGGATCCTTGACGAAGCCCACCGTGATCGCGCCCACCGCTTTCTCGGGCCCTGCCGGCGTCATGACCTGACCGACCGACGAGCCGACCAGCGACACGAACTGCAACGGTTTCCAGCCGATGTCGTAAGCCTTGCGAATGGCCTGCGCCGAGAACTTCGCCGTGGCGATGTTGAAGAAAGTATCGGCGCCGGAGGCTTTGAGCGACACTACCTGCGAATCGACAGTAGGATCGGACAGTTCGAAGCTCGCCTCCGCCACGACCAGTTTCTGGTACTGATCGCCGAAGCCGTCGTGCAGCCCTTTTAGATAGTCCTTGCCGAAGTCGTCGTTCTGGTACAGCACCGCGATCTTCGCATTGGGATGATGCTGCAGGACGTAGTGCGCATATGCGCGCGCCTCGCCGTAGTAGGTCGGCAGCCAACCCATGGTCCAGGGGAAGTTCTTGGGGTCGGTGAACTTGCTCGCGCCCGAAGACACGAACAACTGCGGCACCTTCCGGGCGTTGAGATACTTTTGCACCGCGGAGTTGGCGGCCGTGCCGTTGGAGTTGAACACCACCAGCACCTGCTCCTGCTCGACCAGCTTGCGCGTCTGCTCGACGGTCTTGGGTGGCGTGAACGCGTCGTCGAGCGAGATCAGCACGAGCTTGCGGCCGTTGACGCCGCCTTCGGAATTGATCTTCTCGAAGTAGCCGCGCTGCACGTGGCCGGCCGCGCCGTACGCGGACGCCGGCCCGCTGTACGGCTTGGTCTGCCCGATCTTGATCTCGGTATCGGAGGCGCCGGGGTCGTACTTCTTCGCGGCGAAAGCAGGCGCCAGCGAAACGACCAGCGCTGCAGCCAGGAGAATCCGGCGCCGGGTCTTGCGCAGCCCGCTCATCCCTCGCGCCGGGCCTTGTCCGGCGACTCGTGGTACGGCGGTGCATAGATCACCAGCACCTTGGCCGGCTCTTCGCTGATGACGGTGAAAACGTGGGGTGCATCCGGCGGAAAGAAGCAGCAGTCGCCTGGTCCCAGCTCCATCGTTTCTCCCGCCACTTCGACGCGCGCCCGACCTTCGAGGAGATAGCAAACCTGCTCGATGCCCGGGTGCGAATGCGGCTGGGCGCCCTTGCCTTTCTCGACCACGCCCAGGATGACCTCGAGCTGCTGCGCTCCGACTGTCTCCGGCCCGATCAGGCGGCGGTTCCAGGTACCGGTGTGGTTGGCGGGTGAGTACGGGTTCACCTCGCTGGCCTTCACGAAGAATTTGCTGGTGCTGGGCATGTTGGCGCTTTCGAGGTCCGGGTTCACGATGCAGTCCAGGCGCAACCGTATCACGCCGTTCCGGCAGGTCTCAAGGCGACGGTATTGCGAGGCGCCACCGCGTCTCGATCGAGACGGTGGCCGTCCCGGAGTGCGTGATCGCTTGCGGTGCGCGGCTGAGGAGCAGCGCGCGTTACGGCTCTGTCAGTGGCTGGTGTCGCGCGCGAACACCAGCGTGCAGTTGGTGCCGCCGAAGCCGAAAGAGTTGGACAGTGCGATCTGCATGGCCTTGCGCTCGGCCGTGCGCGGCATGTGCAGCTCCGCGATCGCGGGCTCGGGGTCCTCGAGGTTGATGGTGGGGGCGATGAAGCCGTCCTGCAGCATGAGCAGGCAGAACACCGCCTCCTGCGCGCCGGCTGCGCCCAGTGCGTGCCCGGTCATCGATTTGGTCGCCGACAGGGGCGGCACGCGCGAGCCGAAGACGTTGCGGATCGCATGCACCTCGGCAAGGTCGCCGAGCGGGGTCGAGGTGCCGTGCAGGTTGATGTAGTCGATGCGCTCGCGCCCGATGCCGGCGTCCGTGAGCGCCAGGCGCATGGCGTCCTCGGCGCCGATGCCGTTGGGCACGACCATGTCCTGACCGTCGCAGGAGGCGCCGCCACCGCGCAGGATGCCGCGGATCGTCGCCCCGCGCGCCTGGGCCAGCCCGAGCTCCTCGAGCACGAGCACCGCCGCACCGCCGCCGAAGACGAAGCCGTCGCGGTTTCGGTCGAGCGGCCGCGAGGCCCGGTGAGGTGCGTCGTTGTGCGCGCTCGACAGCGCACCCATGCCGTCGAATGCGCTCGCCGAGTAGACGTTCACGTCCTCGGCGCCGCCGACGAAGACGCGGTCCTGGCGGCCGCTGCGGATGAGATCGAGTCCAATCAGCGCGGCATGGGCCGACGTGGTGCAGGCACTGGTGACCGAGTAGGAGTGCCCGCGCAGACGGAAGATCGTAGAGAGGTTGGCGGTCAGCGACGAGCCCATGATGAGCGGGACCTGGTAGGGGCCGACCTTGGCCCCGCCGCGCTCGCGCAAGCGGTCGCCGAGCGCGATGGCATCGAGCAGACTCGCCCCGGCCCCCGTGCCCAGAACGATGCCGGTGCGCGGATCCTCGATCTCCTTCGTCCCGAGTCCCGCATCGGCGATCGCGTCCTTCATCGCCTCCGCGGCGAGGACCGCGGCATCGCACAGGAAACGCGCCTGCTTGCGCTCGAAGTTCTCGCGCAGCGCCGCGGCCTCCACGTATCCGGCGACCTGGGAACGCAGGCCGGCCTTGGTCCACGCCGGCTGCATCGATACGACGCCGGAGCGGCCCGCACGCAGCGCGGCAGTGGTCTCCGCAGCACCTCGTCCCAGCGCACTGAGGATACCGAATCCGGTCACCGCTACTTCGCGCGTCATGGGAATGCGTACTTCAAGTCGGCGAACAGGCCCACCATGATTCCTTCGACCTCGGCCGACACCTGGCCGTCCACCAGCGCGACACCTTCGGCGGATGCGAGCGGGGTGGGGCGGTCGGTGATGCGCCGGAAGTCGATGCGGTAGGACACCAGCTTGTGATGCGGGCGCACCTGCTCACGGAACGTGGTCTTGCCGGTTCGGAGCGCGCGTCCATAGCCCCCGAAACCGGCATGATGCAGAAAGAAGCCACTGAGCTGAAGAATCGCGTCGATCTCCAGCACCCCTGGCATCACCGGATCGCCCTCGAAATGGCAGAAAAAGAACCACTCGTCGATCCGCACGTCTTTCTCCGCCGTCAGCCAGCCCACGCCGTGCTTGCCGCCGTCGGTGTGGATCTCCGGGATGCGGTCGAACATGAGCAGCGGCGGCGCCGGCAAGCGGCGCGGGAGGGTCGGGTGATTCACGCAGAAAGCGAGGATCTCGGACTTGTTGTACGAGGTCTTGGGGTTGGGCTTCACGCCTTGGGACCCGCTTCGAGCGTAGCGAGGCGGCCCTTGAGTTCCTTGATCTCCGTTCTCAGGTCGGTGAGGCGGCGCGCAACCGCCTGGTTTTTCATGTAGTCCTTGATCGGTTGGGTCGGTGTGCCCGCGTAGGTGCCGGGCTGCTTGATGTCGTTGGCCACACCGGCGCGCTGTACCAGAACGACATCGTCGCAGATGGTCACGTGATCCAGGATGCCGGTCATGCCGCTGGTGATCACGCGCTTGCCCAGTGTGGTCGAACCGGCGATGCACAGCATCGCCGTCAGGATGCAATCGTTCCCGATCTTGACGTTGTGCGCGATATGACAGAGATTGTCCAGAATCGTTCCCGCGCCCACGCGCGTTTCACTGAACGCCGCACGGTCGATGCAGCAGGCGGCGCCTACGACGACGTCGTCCTCGATCACCACGCGTCCGATCTGCGGTACCCGGTGGTTGCGACGCTTTTCATCCTGGGCGAAACCGAAGCCCTCGGAGCCGATCACGGCACCGGCTTTGACGATGCAACGGCGGCCGATCTCGCATCCCCAGCCGATGACCGCGTTGGGATGCACGACGCTGTCTTCGCCGATGCTGGCGTCGCGCTCGACCACAGCGCCAGCCAGCACTGCGCAGCGTTCACCCAGGCGAGCGCGAGCGCCCACCACCGCATTCGGGCCGATCACCACGGAGTCTGGAATCGATGCAGTCTCGTGGACCACGGCGCTGGCGTGGACGCGCGGCCAGCCTTCGTCGCGCAGATCGCGGTCGAAGTAGCGCCGGAGGATGTGCGCCTGCGCCAGGCGCACGTTCTTCGCCGTCACCACGGCGAGGCCCTCGAGCTGCGAAGCGAAGCTCGGAGTGGTCACCACCGCCGCAGGCTTGCGCTCGAGAATCGGTTGCAGATAGCTGGCCGTGTCTGCAAACACGAGGTCGCCCGGACCGCAGGTTTCGGCTGGGGCAACGCCTTCGATGGTCGCGTCGGGTCCGCTGCGATCGAAGAGCAGGCCCGGACGCCTTGAAATCATCGAGCAGCCGGGCCGTAGTCAGAGGAGCCATGAGCTAGTTTACCCGATCCCGGAAGGCGTGAACCCTCGAGCGCGGCATTTTCTCGCGCTGTCGCCAGGCGATACGTGCGCTTCCGCACATATCACCGACGCTGCTTCAGGCCGCCCGACCGTCCTCAGACGGCCGCCTTGCAGTAGATCTCGATGCAGTTGCCATCGGGGTCGGCGGTGCGGAAGGAAGCGAACTCACTGCCGGAGGTCACTTGCGCGCCGAACTTGTTCGCCCACTCGGTGAGCACTGCCATCGACGGCACGCGCATGCCGATGTGCAGTTCGGGCGCGCGGTTGATCGGCTCGCCGGTCTGGAAGGCGATCAGCACGCCGGGTCCTCGCACCAGGTGCCGATCGGCTTGCAGGCCGAAGGTCTGCGCGTACCAGCGCGCCAGGCCCTCCGGGTCTCGCGCGGGCATGTTCAAGTGATCGAGCCGCAGGTCAGCTTCAGGCATCTTGATCTCCTTCCATCGGCACGCCAGCCTTGGTCTTGAGGGCGGCGCCAGCCTTGGTCTTGAGCGCATGGCTGGCTTGGTTTTCGGGGCGTTGCGTCCGAGCCGCAGCGAAGACGCACCGGCAGGCAGAGTAACCGATCCGCTCCATGCTGTCGCCTCGAGCAGAACAGGTTCCGCTTCGCTCCGATACACCGGCCGCTGCTGCTGAAGGCTGCCCACCGAAGTGAAAACGGCGCCCGCAGGCGCCGTCTCTATGCCAGCCCGCCGCGCGCTCACGGCATGTCGAGGCTGCCCACCGATTTCGGATACGTCACGATGCCCCACGGCATCTTCTTGTCGGCGATGCGCTTCACCGGTTCGAGCGTAGCGGCGTCGATCACCACCACCTCGTGCGAACGGCCGCAGGCGACCAGGATCTGGCTGTCGTCCGGGGTGAAGCTGAAGTGCCAGCAGCGATCTCCCGTGGGCACCATCTTGATCGGCTCGTAGGTCTTGGTGTCGAAGACCTGCAGCGCCTTGCCCTTGGACAGCGCGACGAACAGACGCTCACCCTTGCGGTCGAATGCCAGGCCGTAGGGGACCTCGCCGGTCGACACCGCCTTCACCACGTTGAAGTCGGCGTCCAGCACCAGCAGCTTGTTGCCGTATTCCAGCGTGGCGGCGTAGGACTTGCCGTCGGGCGCCATCTTGATGCCGCGCGGCCGGTTGCCGTACTTCTTGGTCGAGATCTTCTTGACGAGCTTGCCGGTGGCGATCTCGTGCACGCTGATGTTCTCGTCGGCCTCGTTGGTCACCAGAATCATCTTGCCGTCGGCGGAGAACTCGATGCCTTCGGTTTCCATGCCGCCGGTGATGGTGCGCAGGACTTTGCCCTGCTTGAGGTCGACCACCGCGATCTTGGCCGGCTCCGCGTTCTCCTTCTCCCGCTCCTCTTCCAGCTTCTTGGCTTCCGCGGAGCCGGGTTTGGGCGGGGGGCCGCCCACCGCTGCCGGCTCGAAGCTCACGAAGGCGATGTCGCCGCGAACGCGCACGAACTCCGGGTTCTTGCCGATCGCGACTTGCCTGACGATTTTGCCCGTCGCCCGGTCGATCACCGAGAGGTTGCCCGCCTCGCCGTTGGCCGTCACCAGCAGGGTGCCGTCTGCGGTGACGCCGAGCCCGCGCGGTCCTTCCGCGCCCACCTCGATCTCCGAGACGGTTTCGAGCGTGCCCAGATCGATCACGGTGACGTCGCCATTTTGATTGGTGACGTAGGCCATGCCCTTGCCGTCGGCGGCGTGAGCGGGAAGGCCCGCCAGGCACACCACGCCGAACAGCGCGGCCGATGCGAGCGGACGCTTCGCGGTGGGAAACTTCATGAACGATCTCCTCCTGCTGATGTCAGGGACGCGCGCGACAATCCATGCCGCGGCCTCCGTTAGAAGTGGTTGAGCCGATTAGGTTCGCCGCGAGCTGCCGCCCGCCGGCGCTGCGCTCGGGCAAGAACCGGCGCGCCGGTAGTGTACCGTGCGCATCCGCGGCTGGCTCGGGTGAGATTCCCGAGCTTGCTGGGTGCGCTGCGCCCCAGGTCGAGTACGATAGCCCGGTTGGGGACCCTGGCCGGTCCCGATGGAGGAGCGGACGATGGCGTACGACCTGGTGATCAAGAACGGGACCGTGATCGACGGGTCCGGCCTGCCGACGCTATCGCGCCGACATCGGCGTGCGCCGCGGGCGCATCGCCAGCATCGGTAGGATCCGCGAGCGGGCGCGCGAGGTCCTCGACGCCGAAGGCCAGGTGGTGGCACCGGGTTTCGTGGACGGCCACACGCACATGGACGCCCAGGTGTTCTGGGACCCGCTGGGGACGTCGTCCTGTTACCACGGCATCACCACGGCCGTGATGGGCAATTGCGGCTTCACCCTGGCGCCATGCGCTGCCGCAGACAAGGACCTGGTCATCCGCAATCTGCAGCGTGCCGAGGACATTCCGCCCGAAGCGATGGAGGCGGGGATCGACTGGCGCTGGACCACGTTCCCGGAGTTTCTCGATTGCCTGGAGGCGCTCCCCAAGGGCATCAACTACGCCGGCTATATCGGTCACTCGGCGCTGCGCACCTACGTGATGGGCGAGCGGGCGTTCGAGCAGGCGGCCGGCGAGGCGGACCTTCGGGCGATGGAGCGCGAGCTGCGCGACGCCGTCCGCGCCGGAGCGATCGGCTTCACCACGTCGCGCTCGCCGAGTCACGAGACGCCGGAAGGCCATCCCGTTGCGAGCCGGGTGGCGAGCTGGGACGAGCTGCGCAGGCTCGTAGCGGTGCTGACCGGCCTCGATGCCGGTATCGTGGAGCTCGCCGGTGAAGGTGTGGACCGAGCGCCCAACGATCCGGGCCTGCGCGACTATCACGTCCGCCTGCGCGAGCTCGCGGTGGAAAGCGGACGGCCCATCACGTTCGGTGTGTTCAGCCGGCGCGGCGTGCCCGACGTCTGGCGCAAGTACCTCGCCCTGCTGGACGAGACCGCAGCGGCCGGGGGGCGGATGTTCGCGCAGGTCCACAGCCGCTCGCTCAGCTCCCTGCTGTCGTTCCGCACTCAGCTTCCGTTCGACCGGCTGCCGGTGTGGAAGGAGCTGCGCGAACGCCCGCTCGCCGAGCAACGCGAGCGCCTGCGCGACCCCGAGCTGCGGCGACGTTTGGTGGTGGCCTCCGAGGGGCGCGACGCGCACCGCCCGATGGGCACCGAAGCGCGCCCCGCGGAGTATGACTGGCTCTTCGTCTTCGATAACGTAGCCGGCCCGCACCGCAGCGTGGCGGAGGTCGCGCGCGAGCGCCACCAGCATCCGGCCGAAACCATGATCGATCTCGCGCTGGAGAAGGACCTCGACCTGTTCTTCCTGCAGCCGCTCGCCAACGAGGACCAGGACTTCGCGCTCGAGTTGATGCGCCATCCGCGCACGGTGACCACCTTCTCCGACTCCGGTGCGCACGTCTCGCAGCTCATGGACTCTTCGCTGCAGACGCATCTGCTGTCGCACTGGGTGCGCAGGAAACAGGCATTCACCCTCGAGCAGGCCGTGCGCATGCTCACGCTGGTGCCCGCCACGCTGTGGGGATTTGCCGATCGCGGCCTGATTCGCGAAGGAATGGCTGCGGACCTGGTGGTGTTCGACCCCGACACCATCAGCGCCGAGATGCCGCAAGTGGTCGACGATCTGCCGGCCGGCGCGCGCCGCCTGGTGCAGCGCTCGCGCGGTATCGCGGCGACCGTCGTCAACGGCGAGATCCTGCTGCGCGACGGGATGCACACCGGAGCGCTGCCCGGTGAGTTGCTGCGCGGGCCGCTTGCATCAAGAGCCTACCGGCTGGCGGCCGCGTGAGATTGGTCGGCGCGGCTGCCGCGCGCGGAGAGCCGGCCTCGCGTGATTGCAAGTACTGGCCGGTTGAGCAAGTCTGCTAGCATGTGCTCGGGGACGGCGCGGTCGATCGCCAGTTGAACAAGAGAGGAGATCGTGATGAATCGGAAACGCACGGCGGCATGGTTGTCCTGTGCCGTGGTCATGACCGGGACGATGGCTTCGGTCATGGCCGACGAGGAAGCGGATCGGGCGCTGCTCGCACGCGCCCAGGCTTTGTTCAAACCGTTGCCCGCCGACGCCAGCACGCCGGAGCGTCCGCTCACGCCAGAGCGGGTCGCGCTGGGCCGGGCGCTGTTCTTCGAGACTCGCGTCTCCAGCGACGGGAAAGGCAGCTGCGGCGGCTGCCACAACCCGTTCTTCTATGGCACCGACGCACTGCCGCGGTCCGTGGGCGTTCACGGCAAGGTCATCCCGCGCAACGCGCCGACCGTGTTCAATACCGCGCTGCAGTTCGTGCAGCACTACGGGGGCAACCGCGCCGACGTGGAGGAGCAGGCGGTCAAGGCGCTGGTGAGCGCGCTGGCGTACGGCAACGCCGACTACGCGGCGGCGGAAGCCCGCCTGCGGGCTCTGCCGGATTACCGGGCGATGTTCGAGCGCGCATTCCCCGGCCAGGCCGAACCTGTCACCGCCGAGAACTGGGGCAAGGCGATCGGCGCGTACGAGCGCACTTTGCTGACGCCAGCGGCCTTCGATCGCTACCTCGCGGGGGATGGCGGCGCGCTGACGGCGCAGCAGAAGCGCGGGCTGGACAAGTTCATCAGCACCGGCTGCGCCGCCTGTCACAACGGCGTGACCGTGGGCGGGCAGATGTACCAGAAGTTCGGCGTCACGCAGGACTACTGGACCCTGACCGGAAGCCAGGAGATCGATCTGTTCAAAGGCCGCGACAAGGGACGCTTCCAGGACACCAAGGACGAGGCGGACGCGTTCATCTTCAAAGTGCAGCAGCTGCGCAACGTCGCGGTCACTCCGCCCTACTTCCACGACGGGTCGGTGGCCGAGCTCGGCGACGCGGTGCGCATCATGGCCAAGCTCCAGCTCGGCCGCGACCTGAGCCCGGCCAGAGATCGCGGACATCGTCGCGTTTCTTGGCAGCCTGACGGGTGAAGTGCCCCCGCAGTTCGCCAGCGTGCCGTCGCTGCCGGCGGCGGGTTATAAGAACTGACGCGCGCGGAGCACGCAGTGACAACGCACAGGATCGCCGTCATCGCCGGGGACGGCATCGGCAAGGAAGTCATGCCCGAGGGCGTGCGCGTGCTGGACGCCGCGGCACGCAGGTTCGGCATCGCGCTCGCGCTCGATCATTTCGACTGGAGCTGCGACAACTACGACAAGCACGGCTGGTGGATGCCGCCCGACTGGCGCGAACGCATCGGCGGGCACGATTGCGTCTATTTCGGCGCGACCGGGTGGCCCGCGCGCATCCCCGATCACACCTCGTTGTGGGACTCGCTGATGAAGCTGCGCAAGGGCTTCGATCAGTACGTGAACCTGCGCCCGGTGCGCCTGATGCCGGGGATCGCATGCCCTCTGGCGAATCGCAAGGTGGGGGACATCGACTACTACGTCGTGCGCGAGAACACCGAGGGCGAGTACTCGGCGGTGGGCGGGCGCTTGTTCGAAGGCACCGAGCGCGAGATGGCGATGCAGCAGTCGATCTTCACGCGCAAGGGGGTGGATCGGATCTTGAAGTACGCGTTCGAGCTGGCCATGACCCGAACGCGCAAGAAAGTCACCTCGGCGACCAAGTCGAACGGCATCGCCATCACCATGCCGTACTGGGACGAGCGCTTCAAGGCCATGGCCGCGCACTATCCCCAGGTGCAGACCGATCAGTACCACATCGACGGGCTGACCATTCAGCTGGTGCTCAACCCTCAGCGCTTCGACGTGATCGTCGCCTCCAATCTGTTCGGCGACATCATTTCCGACATCGGCCCGGCGACGGCCGGAACCATCGGCATTGCACCGTCTGCCAACATCAACCCAGAGCGCGTGTTCCCCTCGCTGTTCGAGCCGGTGCACGGCTCCGCGCCCGACATCTACGGCAAAAAGATCGCCAACCCGATCGGCCAGATCTGGTCGGGTGCAATGCTGCTGGAACATCTCGGCCACGCCGACGCCGCGCAGGCCATCATGCGTGCGATCGAGCGCTGCCTGCTCGACGGCCCGCGCACCCCGGACATCGGCGGGAAGGCGAGCACCGAGGATGTGGGGAAGGCGATCGCCGGCGCGATCTGAGCGCGCTCGCGGCCTGCATCGGTCGATTTGCGCCCTGCTCGTCCTGGTGGGTTGCAGCCTGGCGGACGCCCAGCACACCGACGTTCCCGACACGATCCAGCGCGTCAAGCGCTCGGTGGTCGCGATCGGCACGTTCCAATCGTCCCGCAATCCGAGGTTCGCATTTCGCGGCACCGGCTTCGCTGTCGGCGCGGGAAACCTGGTGGCGACCAACGCGCATGTCGTTCCCGTGACTCTCGACAAGGAGAACCAGGAAACGTTGGTGGTAGCGATCCCTCAGCCGGGTGCAGACGCGCAGGTGCGCAGCGCCGAGCTGGTGGCCAGCGATCCCGACTACGACCTCGCGGTCCTGCGCATCGGCGGCGCTCCGCTTCCGTCCTTGCGGCTCGGAGATTCGCAGCGGGTGAGGGAGGGGGACG
Organism: uncultured beta proteobacterium; assembly: GCA_963772865.1. Classification (GTDB taxonomy): domain Bacteria; phylum Pseudomonadota; class Gammaproteobacteria; order Burkholderiales; family SHXO01; genus SHXO01. The sequence continues at coordinate 43,085 of CAVYZA010000032.1, forward strand.
ACTGCCTGTTCACCGGGTTCCCAATCGGCACGGTGCTCGGACTGTTCACGGCAACCCACCGCGCCATGGTTTCGGCGCTGACGCCGATCGCGCTGCCGAGCGGCAATGCCCGTGAGCTCGATGCTCGCACGGTCAGGCGCCTGAGCGCGGGTGCCTACGCCGTGTTTCAGCTCGATGCGACCGCATACCCAGGAAACAGCGGCAGCCCGCTCTACCTTGCCAGCAGCGGCGAAGTGGTGGGCATCGTAAACGGCGGATTCGTAAAGGGCACCAAAGAGGCGGCGCTGTCTGCGCCCAGCGGGATCACCTATGCGATTCCGGTGCAGCCGTTGGTGGCCTTGCTCGACCGGCTGAAGTAGCCCCCGCACGAGGGGGGCCAGGTGCGCGGGAGTGAGCCGTTGCAGCGCGCTCGCGGGCGCAGACCAAGCGTCAGTCGACGTCGATGCGCTTCGACTCGCCCTCGAGAATGCGCGCTTGCGATGGAGCTGGGGGTGCGGCGCGCAGCCGTCGCAGCAGGGGAGCCGCTATCAGTGCGGTCGTCGCGATTACCATGGCCCCAATCGCCACCACGGCCCACAGGCCGATCACCACGAGCAGCGCCAGCGGGACCAAGGCAATCAGAGCCGCGGGCACGAGCAGCTTCGCAAGCCAGCCGGAAGGAGCGCTCGACACACCCGCTCGCCCGCTCGCCAGTCTGAATACCCAGACCCGTTTGGCTGATTGCGGATTGTTCGCGTCGAAAGTCGTCATCGATGGATTGCCTGTCGCGGCCAGTATGGCCCAATTCCGATTGGTCCGCGCAGCGGCTGGGGAGTTCCTGACGCAAGAGAAGTCCCGCAGGCGACTGCGGGCGGCGCACGAGCAGCCTTGAGGCAACCTCGAGCCCGTGTTACGGTGGCTCATTGCGGTGAGCGCGGGGCGCGATTTCGCCACGCTCGCGGACGGCCGAACCATCATCCTGCAGCTGGTTCAAGTGGATAGCGCTTCGATCTGCACCTCTTGGTTAAGTAACCGGGCCGCCATACGACTCGCCAGGCAAGCTGCGTTTTTGCCGCGCAGGCATAGGGGGGCGATCAGCGCGTTCGCCCTTGCTTGGCTGCTATGCCTGCATCCGGTTGCGCAAGGCGCCGAGGAGTGGGTGTACACGGTCCAAGCCGGCGATACGCTGTGGGCGCTCAGCGAGCGCTACCTGACCGACCTGTCGCTCTGGCCTGAGCTTCAACGCCTCAATCGGGTCGCCGAGCCGAGCCGAATGCCTATCGGCAGCAAGCTGCGCATACCGCTGGCGTGGATGAAAGTCAGCCCGGCTTCGGCACGCTTCGGCGCCGTCGAGGGGGAGGTGCAGGTCGAGCAGGTTTCCCGCGGAGCGTGGCGCACGGCGATTAGCGGTGACGCCTTGCATGATGGAGAGATCGTGCGCACGCAGGCGAACGGATATGCGGCAGTGGAGTTCTCCGACGGATCGACCGTGACGCTGCACCCGGACAGCATCCTCAGGCTGGACCTGATGCGCGCGTACGCCGCCGGCTTGAGCGAGATACGCGTGAAGCTGTCGCCAGGACGCACGGAGGCTCACGTCCAGGCGCAGCCGGAGCAACCCTCGAGGTTCGAGATCGATACGCCCGCCGGGATCACGTCGGTGCGCGGCACCGACTTCCGCGTTAGTGTTCCCGCAGACGAGCGGGCGTCCTGGACGGAAGTCCTGGATGGTAAGGTGGTGGTGAGCGGCGCCGGAAAGGAGGTGGCGGTGCCCGCTGGCTACGGAACCGTTACGCGCGCAGGCGAGCCGCCGGGCGTGCCGCTCGCGCTGCTGCCACCGCCGGACTTGGCAGCGCTGCCTGCGAGCGTGCCGAAGCTGCCGGCAGAAATCGACTTCCCTGCGGTGCCCGGTGCAGTTGGGTATCGCACCCAGCTCGCCCGCGGCGACGCGTTCGAGCCGGTGATACTCGAGGCCGTGTCCGACACGCCGCGGCTCCACCTGCCCGAGCTGGCTAACGGCCGCTATGTTGTGCGTGTGCGCGCCATCGACGTGGCGCAACTGGAGGGCCGCCATGCGCAGCGTCCCCTCGAGATCGCAGTGCGTCCGTCCCCACCCGCTCTTATCGCACCGGAAGACGCTGCACAGATCGCGACCGCGCCTGTGCCGTTCCGCTGGAGCTCGGCAACGACCGGGCTCACCTATCGATTTCAGCTGGCGCGCAACCCAGGCTTCGACCCGCTGGAGGCCGATGTCACGAATCTGGCCGCCCCGGAGCTCTTGCTCGAGCCTCCGCTGGCGCCAGGTGCGTACTTCTGGCGCGTTGCTGCCGCGACGGCAGCCGATGGCGAAGGGGCGTTCAGCTCGGCGCATACGCTGCGACGCTTGCCGCTGACGCCGCGACTATTGCCTCCGCTCGTAGAGGCGGCCGTGGTGGAGCTACGCTGGGAAGGCGTGCCGGCCAGCCATCGATACGACGTCGAGGTGTCTCGCGACGAAGGGTTCCTGGACGTGCTGGCCAAGGCCAGCGTGGGAGAGGAGGCGCGCTGGCGGATTCCACGCCCCGCGGGGGGGCGCTACTACGCGCGAGTCCGGGCCGTCGATGCGGAGGGCTTCGCCAGCCCGTACACCCCCGTGCAGTCGGTCGATGTCAGCAGCCGGCCGCCCGCTCCGCGTTTGGCGGCGCCGGAGCTGGCGCCGGTAGAAGTCTTGAGCGATCGGGTCGTGCTGCGCTGGCGCGGCCAGAAATCCAGCCGGCAGTACCGTCTGCAGGTGGCCAAGGACAGCGAGTTCCGCAGCCTCATCGTCGATCGCCGCATCGGCACAACCGAGCTGACCATCCCGCGGCCGGCCGCCGGGCGCTACTTCGCGCGGGTGTGCGCGGAAGACGCCAATGGCGTGGCAGGTCCCTTCTCGCCGCCCCAGACGGTGCAGATATCCGCGGACGCCCCTTCGTCGTGGCTGTTGCCGTTCTGGCCGTTTCTCTTCTTCCGATGACCGTCTCCGTGCTCGGTGCGGTCCGCCGATCCGAGAGTGTGCGGCTCGCCGTGGTCCTGGTCGGCCTGGCACTGGTGCTCACCGCCACGGACTTGCTTGGCCGCTGGGACAATCTGTTCTACGACGCACAGCTGCGTCTGTTCCAGCGTGAGCCGCCCGCTGCGGTGGTCATCGTCGCGATCGACGAGGAGAGCCTCGCCACGCTCGGCCGCTGGCCCTGGCCGCGTCGCATGCATGCTCAGATGGTCGAGCGGCTCACCGAAGCCGGCGTAAAGGTCATCGGCATGGACATCCTGTTCGTGGAGCCGGACCGCACCGACCCGGCCGGCGACGAGCTGCTCGCCCGCGCGATCCAGGCGCACGGGCGGGTCGTTTTGGCGGTAGCGCCGCAGCCCGGCGCGGGCAATCGGCTGAGCGCAATCCGGCCGCTGTCGATATTGGCGGCATCGGCGCAGCTCGGCCACGTGGATTTCGAGCTCGACACCGATGGCATCGTCCGCAGCGTTTATCTGCGAGCAGGCGTCGGCGACCCGACCTGGCCCGCGCTGGGACTGGCGATGCTCGAGCTCGGTCGCGCCACACACATCGCCGATCTGCCGGGCGTGCGGCGCGATGCGCGGGGACGGGACCCGTCCGGCAAGTGGGTGCGCGACTACCGCATTCTGCTGCCATTCTTCGGTGGCCCCGGCAGCTTCGAGCAGGTTCCCTTCTCGCGAGTGCTGGCGGGCGATCCCGCGTTGCTGGAGCGCCTGCGCGGCCGCTACGTGCTGATCGGCGCGACGGCGGCGGGAGTGGGCGAATCGCTGGCTACGCCGGTTTCGGGTCGCCACAGACCCATGTCCGGCGTCGAGCTGAATGCCAACGTCCTGGCCGGTCTGGCGCAGAATATCGTGGTCGAGCCTTTGAGCCCCGGCGCGCAGCTCGGGTGCGCTCTGCTGTTCTCGCTGCTCCCGGCGCTGATCTATCCGCACTGCCGTCCGCGCACGGCCCTGCTCGCTTACGGCGCGCTGTTGCTGCTGGGAATGGTGGCGAGCGTCGCACTGCTGCAGCTGACGCACTGGTGGTTTGCCCCGGCGGCGACGCTGGTCGTGCTGGCGACGAGCTATCCGCTATGGAGCTGGCGGCGCCTGGACGCCACCGTATCGGAGCTCACTGGCGAGCGCAACCGCGTCCAGGCGACCCTGCATTCCATCGGCGATGCGGTTGTCACCACCGACGCAGCCGGTCGCGTCGAGTATTTGAACCCGGTGGCCGAGCGGTTGACCGGTCAGACGCTGGCAGCGGCGCGCGGCCAGCCGCTGCAGGACGTGCTGCACCTGTTCGACGAGTCCGGACAGAGCCCGATTGGCCTGCCGCTGCACGAGTGTCTGGTAGAGGGAAAGACGCTGCATCCCGGCCGCTACGACCTGCTGCGCAGCCCGCCGGGCGACGAGCACGCGATCCGCTGGTCCGCGAGTCCCATCCACGACGCCTCGGGAGCCATCAGCGGCATGGTCTTCGCGTTCTCCGACATGACTAAGATGCTCGCGCTCAGCCGGGAGATGGTACGACAGGCCACGCACGATGCATTGACCGACTTGCCCAATCGCGTGCTGCTGGAGGACCGGCTGGAGAAGGCGTTGGCGCGAGCGCGCCGCGCTGCGCAGCACGTCGCGGTGTTGTTCATCGACCTGGACGGCTTCAAGAAGGTCAACGACGCATTCGGCCATGCTGCGGGGGACGCGCTGCTCAAGGAGGTCGCCGTGCGGCTGAACGGCAGCTGTCGCGAGGAAGACAGCGTGGGCCGCTGGGGAGGCGACGAGTTCGTGGTCCTGTTGGAGAAGCTGGACGGACGCGATGGCGTAACGGCGCGCGCGGTGAAGCTGCTGCAGCTGCTGGCGCTGCCGTTTCGCGTGTTCGGCCAGGAAGTCTACGTGACCGCCAGCATCGGCATCAGCCTGTTCCCGCGCGATGCCGACGACGTCGCCGGTTTGTTCAAGCGCGCGGATGCCGCGATGTACCGGGCCAAGCAGGACGGCAGCAACAACTTCAAGTTCTACTCCCGGCACATGAACGACCATGCCGTCGAGCGCCTCGCCCTGGAGAAAGCGCTGTGGAGCGCTCTGCCGGCACGGCGAGCTGGTGCTGCACTATCAGCCGCAGGTGGAGCTCGCCAGCGGGCGTGTCACCGGAGTGGAAGCCTTGATGCGCTGGCAGCGCCCTGGAGAAGGGATGATCCTGCCCGGGCGCTTCCTGCCGGTGGCTGAGCAGAGTGAGCTGGTCCATGCGCTCGGCGACTGGGTTCTGCAGGCCGCCTGCGCACACCTCGTGCAGCTGAGCCGCTGCGGACTGCCTGGCCTGCACGTCGCCATCAATCTCGCCCCGCGCCAGTTGCTCAAGCGCGACGTGTACGGGCGCATTGCCACGGTGATGCGCGAGACTCGGATCGATCCCTCGCGGCTCGTCCTGGAGATCAGCGAGAATCTCTACCTGCAGGAACCAAGCGACGTCGGGCAAGCGCTTCAGGGCCTGCGGGAGATGGGGGTGCGGGTATCGATCGACGACTTCGGTACCGGATACTCGTCGATCGGCTATCTCAAGCGCCTGCCCATCGACCAGGTCAAGATCGACAAGTCCTTCGTACACGACATGGCGATCAATGCGGACGACGCGGCCGTGGTGCGGGGCATCGTGACACTCGCCCACAGCCTGCGTCTGGAAGTCATCGCCGAAGGCGTTGAAACCGAGACGCAGCTCAGGCTCGTGCGCGAGCTGGGATGCGACGGCGCCCAGGGCTTCTATTTCAGCTACCCGCTCGCCCCGGATGTGCTCAACCCGTACCTGCTCGAGCATGCACGTGAGAGCAATGTCAGCGTTTTCCCGCCGGCAGGCATGGCCTGACAAAGCGCCCAATCGAATGTCATCCCCGCACCAGCCGCGAGGAGTGCATCAGAGTAGCGCGGCACGCCGGCTGCGCCCCGCCTAGGGGTAGGACCAGCGCTGTCCAGTCGAGCCGTTGACGCAGTGTCCGGCTGTCAGGCCGTCCGACGTGTGCACGGCTGCGCAGATCCAAGCGCCGTTCTGGCAGGTTGCGACATGGAAGCTGCCATGGTTCTCGTGCGTGCAACCCGATGCTGCCGCCGGCGAGGCGGCGAACATGGCGTTGACACCATTGCGGACCGGTGCTGGCAGCTGGCTGTACTTGACGAAACGTACCTTGGTGCCGCTCGCCACACCCACGACCAGTCCCTTCAGGCCAGCGCTGCCGGTCGTGAGCGCCTGGTTCGGGGCGGCCGTGTCGCCCTGCGCAGCCGCCGCATTGAACGATACAGCCAGAACGATCGCAAGCCATCTTCTGGTCGCCATTTGCTTCCTCCTGCTTCAGTTACCACCGAGGAGCAAAGGGTGACATCCGGCCGGGTGCTGGCCCATAGCTCGGAGGGCATATGACGCACCGGTCCGGCGAAGGCGAGACGGCGGCGGCCGAAAAATCTCCAGCAGGTGGCGCGCCCGCCCATGCAACAGTGATGTGCGCTGTCCCCAACGCCGTTTTTTGCACCACGGATGGTGTCTCGGGCACTGGCCCTCAGGTCAAGACCTACTCGTTCAGTATCGGCACGGCGGCGCAATACGTGGCATCGCTGGTGGAGATCCCGTTTCCGAGCGCCTTCGATAAGCTCTCGCTCGGGATAGCGCAGACCGGCGGGTCCTTGATCAATTCAACGGCGGTGCCTGGCTCGTTCAATTTTGCCGCGAACCCAGGGTCGTATTCGCTGCTCCTGTTCGGGGATCCTGGAGCAGAGGGGGGCGGATTCTTCAGCATTACCGTCGCCCCGCTCACGGGCACCCAGATATCACCTGTTCCCGAGCCGGCGATGTGGCTGATGATGGGAGCCGGGGCGCTGCTGGTGGGCTTTGTGAGATTGCGGGCCCGCGTGGGGAGTTGATCCGCCGCTGGCCGAAACCATCGGCCAGGTACCGGCCGCGCGTGGCGAGCATCAACGCCCAGGGATCCGTCTACGTCGACTGGTTGGCGGTCAGTCGCGTTGCAGGCGTTGCAACGCCCTGCGCACGGGTGTCACGATCGTTGCCGAGTCAACGCCCAAGGCCAAGACTCCCTCGTAGTTGGCGCGCGCCTTCGCGCGGTCGCCGGCGTGCTCCTGCAGCTGTGCCAGCATGAACAGATACGCGTAGCGGTTGGAAGACTGCGCGTACTTCGGGAACAGCCACTCGAACGTCGCGACGTGATCCTGAGGCGGCAGAGCGGCGAGGAAGTCGTCGCGGTCGTGGTTCCACACCAGGCGCTCGTAGTACACGTTCCAGATACTCGATATAGAGTCGAGCGCTTCTCCGCGCACTCGCATCTCGTTGGCGATCCTGGCCACCTCATCCTGCCTTTGCGGGCTGGTGCGCCACGTCAGCCCTGCCAGCTGGAGTTGCCGCACGAACGGGGTGCCGGTATGCGCGGCCAGCGCCTTGGCGAAGTGTGCTTTCGCCTCTTGCAGATCGCCGTCTCCGGTGAGGATATAGTGCCCCCAGAATGCGTGCGCGTAGAGGTTCTCGGGGTCGCGCTGTAGCGCCTGCTGGTAGTACCGAACCGGGTCCAGCCCGCCCTGCCCATCGCGTGAGCGCAGAAAGTCTGCCCAACCCAGGTGCGCCAGTGCGTCGGCGGCACGGCGGTTGTCCTGGGTCAACCGCAGCGCGGGACAGCACGGGCTGCACCTTGTTGGCGATGTCGGTGAAGGTCTGCTTGCCTTCGGTGACGCGGATGTTCTCCAGCCATTCCATGGCCAGGCGCTCTTGCCCTTGCAGCGCCGTGCTGCTGCGGGGGCACATGGCCAACCCTTCGGCAAAGCGGTCCCACGCGGCGGTGTAGTCTCCCGCACCTTGCTGCAGCTTGGCCTCGTCCACCAGGTGCTGTGCTTGACCACACGTGCGTGAGCTCTCGAACGCACGCCAGCCGACGAATCCGCCGCCCGCCAGCACCAGCAGCCCCAACGGAATCGCAACTTGGCGAGCCAGCCGCAGCCAACGTGGCTTCGACAGACGCTCGACCGCGGCCACCACCTCGGCGGGAATGCTGCCGGCAGGCCGCAGCATGACGACCGCACGCAGATAGGGAGGGATGGAAGCAGCGTCGGTCGGCTGCACCATGACGGGAAGCACATGACCGATCGGAGAGGGCCATTTGTCCTGCGCAAGGCCGATCTCCGTCAGTGTGTAGCGGCCCGCCTTCACCGCTTCGGGGCTGACCAGGAACACCAGTAGGTCGGAAGCCTCGAGCGCCTCACGCAGGGGCGCGTTGTAGGCATCGCCATCGGTCAGCTGAGTGCGGTCGAAGAAGACCTGGTGGCCTTCTGCGCGCAGCGCCAGGGCGATCTCCTCCGCGAGCGTACGCTGTTCGGAGGCGTAGGAAATGAAGATGTCCAATGATGTCCCCAGAATGACCGAGGTGCACCATACCCGTATTTGCCGCCTGCCGGGAAGAGGTGCCGGCGGCGCAGGCACCGTCGTGCTAGCCTCATCGCTCACCGAGCCGCGCGCCGAGTGTCGCCCAGGTCGCAGAACAACGCCCAGGTCGCAGAACAACGCCAGGTCGCAGAACAACGCCAGGTCGCAGAACAACCTAGGGAGGGTGCATGAACAAGACCTATGTCGCCGGTGCCGCGGCGTGCCTGCTGGCGTCCGCCGCGGGCCTGGTGGCGGCGCAGGCTGGACCGTCGCAGGACGAGCTCAAGCAAGCCGATCGCAGCACCGAATGGTTGCTGCCGAACCACGACTACGCAGGCGTGCGCTACGTCGATCTCAAGCAGATCACGCCGGCGAACGCCGGGTCCCTGCGACCCGTGTGCATGTTTCAGGGCGCGGATCTGAACCGCGCGCTCAACAACCCGCTGGTCTACCGGGGCGTGATGTACGTCACCACGCTCCTCGCGACGGTCGCACTGGACCCGGTGACCTGCCGAGTGAAATGGCGGCACGACTGGAAGCCGAAGGGGAAGGACGGCAACGCATCGATCAAGAACCGCGGCGTCGCGATCAAGGACGGCAAGGTGGTACGCGGCACGCAGGACGGCTACCTGTTTGCGCTCGATGCGAGCAACGGCAAGCTGCTGTGGGAGGTGAAGGCGGCCGACGCAGAGAAGTTCGAGGCGCTGTCGATCAACCCGATCCTCTACGAGGATCTCGTCATCATCGGCCCGTCCGGTTCCGACTATGGCCTGAAGGGATGGATCGGCGCCTTTGCGTTGGCCGACGGCAAGCCGGTGTGGCGGTTCAACACCGTGCCGGACGCGGGAGAGCCGGGCAGCGAAACGTGGGGCTCTACCGACGCGCGATTGAAGGGTGGCGGCGGCATCTGGACTACGCCCGCACTCGACGCGGCGCGCGGGCTGCTCTATGTCGCGGTCGGCAACCCGGCCCCCGACTTCATCGCCAGCGGCCGCGATGGTGCGAATCTCTACACGAATTCCATGGCCGTGCTGGACGCGCGCACCGGGAAGCTGCAGTGGTACCTGCAAGCGGTGCCGCACGATACCCACGACTGGGATTTGCCGGTCACCAGCCCACTGTTCACCGCGGCGGTCGCGGGCAAGACCCGCGACGTGGTCACCGTAGGTGCGAAGGATGGCTTCCTGCGCCTGGTGGACCGCGACACCCGCGAGGTGCTCTATTCGGTCGCGGTTACCACACGCAAGAACGCCGAGATCGACCCGACCGAGGAGGGCGTGCACACCTGCCCCGGCGTCGCCGGCGGCGTCGAATGGAGCGTGCCGGCGTACAGTCCCAAGCTGGATCTGCTGGTGGTGCCGAGCGTGGACTGGTGCGGCGTATTCAAACGCGACGACGAGCCGAGGTTCATTGCCGGCCAGTTGTACTTCGGCGGCTCGTTCACGTGGGACCCGCCGGAGAAGTCGCGTGGTTGGTTGACGGCGGTGAAAGCCACAACCGGCGAGGTGGCGTGGAAGTATCAGTCGAGCCGGCCGCTGCTCGCGGCAGTGACCGCCACCTCTGGCGATGTGATTTTCACGGGCGAGCTGACCGGCGATTTCATTGCGCTGGACGCGCGCAACGGCAACGTCGTCTATCGCTTCCCCGGTGGCGGAGCCATTGTCGGCGGTGTGATCAGCTACGCCGCCGGCGACAAGCAATACGTGGCGGTTGTGTCCGGAATGGCTGCAGGCTTCTGGCAGGCCGCACCCGGGTCGATGACGCTGACGGTGTTCGCGTTGCCTTGAGGTGAGCGGAGACCCGCCGCTTTACGTCGAGCGCCGGTACTGTCGGACAATCCGGACTAACTTCTGGATCCCCGCTTTCGCGGGGATGGGCGGACAGCCCGACGCTCTACATCGAGCGCCGGTACTGTCCGCCCACCGTGAACAGCGCGTGGGTGATCTGACCCAGTGAGCACACGCGCACCGCGTCGATCAAGACCTCGAAGACGTTCCTGTTGTCGATCACGGCCTGCCGCAGCCGCTCGAGCATCGGGCCGCATTCGGCCTGATGGCGGGCATGGAACTCGTGCAGGCGCTTGAGCTGACTCTGCTTCTCCTCTTCGGTCGACCGGATCAGCTCGAGCTTCTCGGGGATCGCGTCGCCGTGCGGGTTGCGGAAGGTGTTGACCCCGATCAGCGGATAGGAGCCGTCGTGCTTCTTGTGCTCGTAGTACAGCGACTCCTCCTGGATCTTGCCGCGCTGATAGCCCAGCTCCATGGCGCCGAGCACGCCGCCGCGCTCGGAGATCGCCTCGAACTCCCGCAGCACCGCTTCTTCGACCAGGTCGGTCAGCTCGTCGATGATGAAGCTGCCCTGGTTGGGGTTCTCGTTCTTGGCGAGGCCCCACTCGCGGTTGATGATGAGCTGGATCGCCATGGCGCGCCGGACCGATTCCTCCGTCGGCGTGGTGATCGCCTCGTCGTAGGCGTTGGTGTGCAGCGAATTGGCGTTGTCGTACGTGGCGATGAGCGCCTGCAGGGTGGTGCGGATGTCGTTGAAGTCGATCTCCTGCGCGTGCAGGCTGCGCCCCGAAGTCTGGCAGTGGTACTTGAGCTTCTGTGAGCGCTCGTTGGCGCCATACTTGTTCTTCATCGCCACCGCCCAGATGCGCCGCGCCACCCGGCCGATCACCGAGTACTCGGGATCCATGCCGTTGCTGAAGAAGAACGACAGGTTGGGGGCGAAGTCGTCGATGTGCATGCCACGCGCCAGGTACGCTTCCACGAAAGTGAAGCCGTTGCTGAGCGTGAAGGCGAGCTGGCTGATCGGATTGGCCCCGGCCTCGGCGATGTGGTAGCCGGATATCGAGACGGAATAGAAGTTCCGGACGTTGTGGTGGATGAAGTACTCCTGGATGTCCCCCATCACCTTGAGGCTGAACTCGGTGGAGAAGATGCAGGTGTTCTGGCCCTGGTCCTCCTTGAGGATGTCGGCTTGCACCGTGCCGCGCACGGTTTCCAGGGTCCACTGCTTGATCTTCCCGGCCTCGTCCTCGGTCGGCTCGCGGCCGTTGTCCTGGCGGAACTTGTCCAGCTGCTGGTCGATGGCGGTGTTCATGAACATCGCCAGGATGCTGGGCGCCGGCCCGTTGATGGTCATCGACACGCTGTTGTTCGGCGCGCACAGGTCGAAGCCGGAGTACAGCACCTTCATGTCGTCGAGCGTGGCGATGGACACGCCCGAGTTGCCGACCTTGCCGTAGATGTCCGGGCGCAGATCCGGGTCGAAGCCGTACAGGGTCACGGAATCGAAGGCGGTGGACAGGCGCTTGGCTGGCATGTCCTTCGACAGCAGGTGGAAGCGGGTGTTGGTACGGAACGGGTCGCCCTCGCCGGCGAACATGCGGGTCGGGTCCTCGTTCTCGCGCTTGAAGGCAAACACGCCGCCCGCGAACGGGAAGGAGCCGGGCACGTTCTCCAGCATCAACCACTTCAGGATCTCGCCGTGGTCCTCGTACCTGGGCAGCGCGACCTTGCGGATCTGCGTGCCCGACAAGCTGGTGTAGGTGAGCTCGGTGCGGATCTCGCGATCGCGGATCTTCACCACGTACTCCGCGCCGGAATAGGCTTTCTGCATGTCCGGCCACATGTCGAGCAGCTTCCTGGCTTTCGGGTCGAGTGCGGCGTCGCGCTGCGCGATGAGGGCGTCGAGGCGCGCCGTGAGTACGGTTCCCTCCCCTTCAAGGGGAGGGCTAGGGTGGGGATGGGTTTTGGTGATCGCCTGTTTGGACCCATCCCCCTCCCCACCTCCCCCTTGAAGGGGGAGGGGTCTCATGCCGGGGCCTTCATTCAGCATCCGTTTGGCTTCGCTCAACTGCTGGCGCTCGCGCGCGATGCGGGATTGCTCGAGGGCGTGCTGCTTGTAGCCGCGCACGGTTTCGGCGATCTCCGCCAGGTAGCGAGCACGAGCGGGGGAAACGATACTCGACACGCGCGAAGAGGCACGCCCCTTCACCGGGAGTAATCGGCCTGGCTCCATCTTCAGTCCTTTGTCCTGCAGCCGTGCAGCGATGGCCTGGTACAGCGCGGTGACGCCGTCGTCGTTGAAGCGCGCGGCCATCGTGCCGAACACGGGCATCTGGTCCGGGGTGGAAGCAAACGCCTTGCGGTTGCGCTGGTACTGCTTGGATACATCGCGCAGCGCGTCCTCGGCGCCGCGCCGGTCGAACTTGTTGATCGCCACGAAGTCGGCGAAGTCCAGCATGTCGATCTTCTCGAGCTGGCTGGCCGCGCCGTACTCCGGAGTCATGACGTAGAGCGATGTGTCCACCAGCGGGACGATGGCGGCGTCGCCCTGCCCGATTCCGGACGTCTCGACGATCACCAGATCGAATCCCGCACACTTGCACGCTGCGATGACGTCCGGCAGGCACGCAGCAACCTCGCTGCCGCCGCTGCGCGTGGCGAGGGAGCGCATGTAGATGCCGGCATCGTTGATGGCGTTCATCCGGATCCGGTCGCCCAGCAAAGCACCGCCGGTCTTGCGGCGTGAGGGATCGACCGCGATCACCGCGAGCTTCAGCCGGTCGGACTGATCGAGCCGGAAGCGGCGGATCAGCTCGTCGGTAAGCGAGGACTTCCCCGAACCCCCGGTTCCGGTGACCCCCAGCACGGGCACCGCAGTGCGCTGCCCGGCCTGCGCCAGCAACGCCTTGTGCATCGCTTCGGGCAGCCCGCCACCCTCCAGCGCCGTGATCACGCGAGCGAGGTCACGGCGGTCTCCGGCCATCAGCGCGTCGAGCGAGGCGGGCAGCTTCGCGCACAGGTCCTGATTCGCCTTCTCGAGCATGTCGTCGATCATGCCCTGCAGGCCCATGCGCGCCCCGTCCTCCGGCGAATAGATGCGCGTCACGCCGTAGCTGTGCAGCTCTGCAATCTCGGCCGGCACGATGACCCCGCCGCCCCCGCCGAACAGCCTGATGTTGGCGCCGCCGCGCTCGCGCAGCAGGTCGATGGCGTACTTGAAGAACTCGATGTGCCCCCCCTGGTAGGAGCTGATTGCAATGCCGTGAGCGTCCTCTTGCAGCGCGGCGGTGACGATCTCGTCTACCGAGCGGTTGTGTCCCAGGTGAATGACCTCTGCGCCGCTCGCCATGAGCATGCGCCGGATGATGTTGATCGAGGCGTCGTGACCGTCGAACAGACTGGCGGCGGTGATGAAGCGCAGCCGGCGGGCCGCCTGGTGCACGGCAGGAGTGGGTCTGGCGCTGAGATCGGTCATATCGAAAGCCCTCTCGCGGAAGTCGCGGGCCGGCCGGTCCGGGCGTCCGGTCCGGCGGCCGGAACCGTGATTATTGATCCATGGCACCCCGCCGTAAACAGTTGCCGGATGCAAATCTCCAGCCCGTCCCGGCGCACAGCGGTGACAAGGCTGTGCGGCCACGGTAGGCTAGCAGCCTGTTGGCCAAGTGGCTTCGCGCTGGCGCGCGCTTTGCGCACCCCGGCGCTGGCTGCGCCGATCCCAGGCCTGGAACTGTAGGTGGCGGAGAACTCTATGTCGGCCCGTTCAATGATGGCCATCGCGGCCGTGCTCCCGGTTTTGATTTGGGGAGCGCCAGCCGAGGCTGCCGAGCTCAAGGTCTTGAGCACCGTCGCCGTCAAGGCGGTGGTGGAAGAGCTGGGTCCGCAGTTCGAGCGCCAGACCGGCCACAAGCTGGCGGTGACCTTCGGAGTCGCCAACACCATGAGGCGGCAGATCGAGGCCGGCGAGCGCTTCGATGTCGCGATCATGACCGCGCCGGTGACCGACGCATTGATCACAGAGGGCCTGATCGTCCCGGCCACGCGCGCCGACCTGGCCCGAGGCGGCATCGGCATCGCCGTTCGCGCGGGCACGCCCAAACCGGACATCGGCTCGGTCGAGGCCCTCAAGCGCGCCCTTCTCGCCGCCGACTCGATCGCCTACTCCAAGGAGGGCTGGAGCGGACTCTACTTCGCGGGCCTCATCGAGCGCTTCGGGATGACCGAGGTGATGAAACCCAAGATCAGGTATGGCGCGGCGAATGTCGGCGAGATGGTTGCGGCTGGAGAAGCGCAGATGGGTGTGCAGCTCATCAACGAGCTGATGGCGGTGCCCGGCCTCGAGCTCGTCGGTCCGCTGCCGGCAGAGGTGCAGAACTATGTCATTCTGACCGCTGGCGTCGGGGCACAAGCCCGCGACCCCGCGGCCGCGGAAGCGTTCGTACGCTTCATCTCCGCGCCCGGCGTCGCCCCTCTGATCCGGTCCAAGGGGTTGGAGCCGGGACCGACGTTCCATTGAAGCTTGCACAAATGCCTAACCACCCCGTCACGCACAGACCAAGAGGTCCCTCTCCCGCTTGCGGGAGAGGGTAGGGTGAGGGCCGCGTGCCACCCCTCCTTGCAAAAGGAGGGGAGAACGACCTCTCCCCTCCTCTCAGGAGGAGGGGTCGGCCGAAGGCCGGGGGTGGTGTGGCTCGTGTCAGCCGACTACGCAACGCTTAACAGCGCTCTGATGCCCAACGCTTGATTGGCCGCCAAGACGCCAAGAAAGCTGCGAAGCGTTTTGTTGATCCGAGCCGCAAGAAAAAAGCTGCCGGGCAAAGCCCGGCAGCTTCTGTTTTGACGCAGGACGGCGCGAGCCTACTTCGCGATGCAGGTTGCCACGTTCTGCGGCGTGCAGACGTCCAGGCCGGTGTAGATGGGATCGTCCACGTGCTTCTTGTTGACGATGTCCTGGAGCACGAACATCGACTTGTAGCCCATGTCGAACGGGCGCTGGCCGACCTGGCCGTTGCTGAAGCCGGCCTTCAGCAGGTCCATCTGCATCGGCAGCGTGTCGGCCACGACCAGGATCAGCTTGCCGCTCTTCAAGCGCTCCATGTTCTTCTCGACGACCTGCTTATAGGCGTTGGGCACGAACTGCGGGAACCCGCCGGTCGGCACGAAGGCGGACAGATCCGGATACTTCGCGAGGATCTCACCCATCTGCGTGACGGAAAGCGGGAAGTCGTCGTTGGTGTACAGCGGGCAGCCATCGACTTCCTTCCAGCCGTTTTGTCCGGTCAGACGGTCGCCAGGCGGTTCTTTGGACTTTTTCCCGGCAATGGTGTCGCGGATGCCCTGCATGCGCTCGTTGTGGTTGGCTGCTGCCGCCCCGCCGGACTGGATGCAGATCGTCCCGCCCTTGGGCTTGAGCTGCATCACGATCTTTGCGAGGTTCACGCCGATGTCGTAATTCTTGGTGCCGACATACGTGACGCGCAGCGCTTTGTCCTTGGGCAGCAGGTCGGAGTCCCAGGTCGTCACCGGAATACCCGCGGCCTTCGCCCGCTCCACCGCCTTGGCCATGGCTGGGGCGTTGGAGGGCGACACCGCGATGCCGTTGACCTTGGCGCTGATCAAGTCCTGCACGACCTTCACCTGCTCGTCACCGCCGCCGTGCTCGCCGGGACCGATGTACCGGCATTCGATCTTGCCGTTACTCTCTGCTTCCGCTTTCTTGCAACCGTCGCGGGCCTGATCGAAGAACGGGTTGTTCATGTTCTTCGGTACCAGCGCGAACACCATCTTGCCTTGCGCACTGGCCAAGGTCGGCACACCCAGCACTGCGACCGCTGCCGCCGCCAATATCATGCTTCTCATTGACCACTCTCCTCCAGGGTTGATAAACGCGGGGCATCACCCCGACCGCAACTCGCGGAACTTGCTCAACAACACCGCGAACACTATAAACAGTCCGACAAAGGTCCCCTCCCAATTGGCGTCGACGCCGGCAAGCAGCAGGCTGTTCCGGATCACTTCGATCAGCGCCGCGCCGATGAAGGTGCCATACGCCCCTCCGGCGCCACCCATCAGGTCGGCGCCGCCGATCACCGAGGAGGCGATGGCGCGCAACTCATAGCCGGTGCCCATCGCGTTGATCGCAGCGCCTTGATAACCCACCAGCAGCACGGCCGAGATTCCCGACATCAGGCCGGAGAGCGCGTACACGGAGATCTTCACCCGGTTGACCGCTACGCCGGTCAGCCGCGCCGCCTGCTCGTTGCCGCCGACCGCGTACACCCACCTGCCCCAGGTGCTATAGCGCAGCACGAACATGAAAATCACCATCAACACGAGGAGCACGACGAACGGATTGGCCATGCCGAACAGCGTGCCGCCGCCGATCGTAGTGAATATTTTCTCGTCCGGACCGAACTCGTAGATCATGTGGTTCTCGGACAGCACCTGCGCCAGGCTGCGGGCCACGGCGTACATGCCCAGGGTCACGATGAAGGGGGACAGGTTCAGGTAGGCGATCAGAATGCCGTTGACCAGTCCGCAGGCGAGCGCGGCAAGCAACCCCGCACCCATGCCCAGCCACCACGAATGGCCGGCATACAGCACCATCGCTGCGACGATGCCCGACACCCCCACAATCGAGCCCACCGACAGATCGATGCCGCGCGTGATGATGACTGCAGTCATCCCCAGCGCGATGATGCCGATGAACGAGAAGTTGCGCGTGATGTTGAACAGATTGTCCGTGGTCCAGAACACCGCGGAGACCTGCGCCATCACCAGACAAATGATGGCGAGCGCGAGCGTGACCCACACCGCCTGATTGGCCAGCATCGCGCGCACGGGCGAGTGCTCGCGCTGACGCGCGACCTGCTCCAAAGACACGCTCACGGCATTCCCTTGTCGAGTGGTCATGCGAATTCGATCGCGCCCGTGATCAGGCCGGTGACCTCCTCGGGCGAGGTGTCCTTGATCGGCTTGTCGGCCACCACTGCGCCGCGGCGCATGACAGACACATGGTCGCACACCGCGAACACGTCGGGCATACGGTGGCTGATGAGGATCACCGCGACGCCCTGATCGCGCAGCCGGCGGATCAGATCCAGCACCTCGGCCACCTGGCGCACGCTGATCGCTGCGGTCGGTTCGTCCATCAGCACGATGTCGGGGTTGGACAAGCGCGTGCGCGCGATCGCCACCGCCTGACGCTGCCCGCCCGACATCTGCCGCACCAGGTCGCGCGGACGGGTTTCCGACTTGAGCTCAGCGAAATGCCGCGCCGCTTCGCGGAACATCGCCGCGTAGTGCACGAAGCTGAACGGCCCGAACTTGATCTTCGCCTCGCGGCCGAGAAATACGTTCTCGGCGGCGGTCAAGTTGTCGCACAAGGCGAGGTCCTGGTAGACCACTTCCACGCCTTTCTTGCGCGCATCGAGCGGGTGGTGGAATTCGACCTTCTCGCCCTTGAGCAGAATCTCGCCGGCAGAGGGGCGGAAGTTTCCGGCCATGATCTTGATGAGCGTGGATTTGCCCGCGCCGTTATCGCCCATCAGACCCAGCACCTCACCGGCGGCGATCTTCAGGTTGACCTGGTTCAGCGCCTGAATGGCGCCGAAGTGCTTCGAGATGTTGCGCAACTCGAACAGGCGCATTGGTTCTCCTCCAGCCCGGTTCTTGTGTCCCGCTGCGCCGAAGACGCGTCGCGGATGTTCGCCGGCGGTCCTCAGGTTACCATCATTGCTTGCCGCTCAGCCCTTCTGTATACGGCTCGGGGGATGCGGCTGCGAGCATACTACCCATACTACCTACCCATAGCCAGCAGAGAAGACCATGGACAGCTACGCGGTTTATCCAAGCTTGAAGGACAGAGTCGTGCTCGTCACGGGCGGGGCGACGGGCATCGGCGAGAGCATCGTCACGCATTTTTGCCGGCAGGGATCGAAGGTTGCATTCGTCGACATCAACGCGCCGGCCGGCGAAAAGTTACGCGCCGGACTCGCCGCAGAAACCGGCAATGCTCCGGAGTTTTTGCGCTGCAGCGTGACCGACGTCGACGCGTTGCAGGCGGCGATCCGCGACGTAGAGGGGCGACTGGGCACCGTTCGCGTCCTCGTCAACAACGCCGCCAACGACGACCGTCACAGCATCGAATCGGTGACGGCCCAATACTGGGACGAGCGCATGGCGGTGAATCTGCGCCACCAGTTCTTCGCCGCGCAGGCGGTGATTCCCGGCATGAAACAGGCCGGCGGCGGCTCTATCGTCAACTTCGGCTCGCTGAGCTGGAAGGTAGGGATGGGTGGGATGCCGGCCTACGTCACCGCCAAGGCTGCGATCGGCGGCCTGACCCGAGGCTTGGCGCGTGACGTGGGTAAGTTCAATATCCGGGTCAACACGGTGGTGCCCGGGTGGGTGATGACGGAGCGGCAGATCCGCCTGTGGCTGGACGCCGAAGGCGAGCGCACCATGGACCGCATGCAGAGCCTGGCCGGGAGGATCGTGCCGGACGACCTGGCCCGCATGGTGCTGTTCCTGGCGGCAGACGACAGCCGCATGTGCAGCGCGCAGGAATTCATCGTCGACGCAGGCTGGGCCTGACCGCTCGGAACCGGGGCTCGCCGTCATCCCGACTCCCTCATGAATTATCCAGGCTGATCGTGCCCGCGCTGCGGCTGCACAATGATGTGCTCGAGGCGGTCGTTCTGCCCGAGGTCGGCGGCGGCCTGGCTGCATTCAACTGGAGGAGAGCCGCAGGCGCGGTCCCGCTGATGCGCCCGCTGCCCGTGGGCACCAACGCACCCGATCCGAACCAGCTGGGGTGCTATCCCCTGGTGCCCTGGAGCAACCGCATCGGTCAAGGGCGCTTCAGTTTCGAAGGCCGCACGTTCGATGTTGCGCCGAACTATCCCGCCGAACCGTACCCGATCCACGGCGACGGCTGGCTCAGCGCCTGGAGTGTGCTGGACAGCCGCTCCGACAAAGTCGTGCTCGGCCTCGATCGGTCCAGCGCTTTCCCTTTCACCTACGCGGCAGGCATGTCGTACGAGCTGGAGGAGAAGCGCTCTATCGGTTGAGCTGTGGGTCGAGAACCGCGGCGCCTTTCGCATGCCGTTCGGCCTCGGCCTGCATCCCTGGTTCGATCGTACCCCTGGCGTGCGGCTCCAGGCGCCCGCGCAGGGGATGTGGCTCGCCGGCCCGGATGTGCTGCCTGTTGCTCACGGGGCGCCGCCGGCAGACGCGAATTTTGTGCAGCCCGCTTCGCTGCCTCAGCGCCTGGTAGACAACTGCTTCGACGGTTGGAGCGGTGTTGCACGGATCCACTGGCAAGACCGCGGTATCGGCCTGCAGATCGAGTCGTCTCCGCGCTTGTCATACTATGTCCTGTACTGCCCGCCGCTCAAACCGGTGTTCTGCTTCGAGCCGGTAACCCACCCGATCGACGCGTTCAACCTCCCGGAACCGTTCGTGCGCGCAGGGCTGGCCGTACTCGCTCGCGGGGAGCGCGTAACGATGCGCGTAACCTTCCGCGCAGCTCTACTGCCTGCCATCGGCCAGCGATAGTTCACAGGGACCCCCGGCTGTGCCACGGCTGCGCCGGGGGTGTCAGTAGCAGTTCTATGTGTGCGGAGTGACTTGCTCCTTCCCCCGCTTGCGGGGGAAGGTTGGGATGGGGGCGGTACAAATTCGTCAGCGATCCTGCATTGCCGGCAAGCGGTACAGGCGGCCGGTCTGCAGCAGAGCGTCTACCGTCCACGGTGCTCCGACGCCGGCGATCATCCACTCCAGGATGGCCCACATATCCCGGTCTGCGATCGTCTCGTCGAGCGGTTCGAGTGCGTCGACGATCGCATTCACCTCGACCCCGGACGGGAACGGTTCGCCGCTCCGGCCCACGAACACGAGCTCGTAAACATTGCCGGAGGGTGCGCGCACATAGCCCGGCCGCTGCAGGCCGAGCGTATCGAGGTTGAACGTCTTGACGAAGAATGCGCGAAACTCGGAGTAGTGCCCGACGCGGTCCTCGGCGAGGAGAAACGCCCGGCGCTTCTCGGCGAGATCCGGCATTGGGGCGACGCTAACGGATGCGGTCATGGTGCGCGCTCAGCCGGGCAGGCGGCCGAGAAAGTCGATGATGACGGCGGCGATCTCCGGCCCCGAATCCTCCTGGAGAAAATGCCCGCCCGTGACCATGTGCGGACCTTCCGCATGCGGCAGCAGCGCTTTGAATCGCGCCGCGAACGTCGCAGCGTCGAAGACTTCGTCTTCGCGACCCCAGATGATGCTGACGGGCAATCTGCATTGCCGTAGACGCTGCTCGAGCCAGCGAAAACGGGCGCTCGCTCGCGCCTGATGGTCGAGCGGGATCCAGCGCGGCCACGTCCAGGTGAGCAGCCGCGTCGCCGGATCCGGGAGGACCGATTCGTACGCGGTTTGCGCGCGCGCCCGGAAGCGATTGCGATCGACCACCGACAGATAGACGCCGCGACCGGCCAGCGCATTGTGTCTGCCGAGCAGGTACGGTCCGATCAGAGGCGCGTGCATGGTGCGCCAGGGAAAGATGCGGGTGTGGAACTCGGCCGGCGGTTCGGGCCAGGCCCAGGTGCTCATGACCACCAGGGCACGCATCCGCTCCAGGTTTGACAGGGCGGCGCTCAAGCCCGTTGGTCCGCCCCAGTCGTGGCACACCAGTGTCACGCGCTTCAAGTCCAGCTGCCGCAGCAGCGCGACGAGGTTCGCCGAATGCCCGTCCAGAGTGTGGGCGTGCTCGCGGGTAGGTTTTTCGGAGAGACCGAAGCCGATCATGTCGGGAACGATCACCCGGTAGCCGCTTGCGGCCAGAGGCGGGATGACCTCGCGATACAGAAATCCCCAGGTCGGATTGCCGTGCAACAGCACCACGGGGTTGCCCGATCCTTCGTCCACATAGTGCATTCGCCAGCCGTTCACGCGCGCATAGCGCGGCGCGAAGGGCCACTGCTCGCGCACCGAGGCGGGAAGCTCCTGCGGGCTGGTCGTCATCGAACTCATCTGCGTTGAGCGAGATCGAGGAATGTGGAGGGTACCAGACGGCGCAAGGGGATGACGCTCGTTCGGCCGTGCTGCCTGAGTGCCCAGTTTCATAAGGTGGGCAACGTATCACCCCCTCCCTCGCCCTTCCCCCGCGCGCCGGGGAGGGTTGGGGTGGGGGCTACCAAACTACTAAGTCGGCCGGATGATCCCCTTCTTCAGGATGATATTGCCGTAAAGCCGGCGTTCGCCGGTCACGACGATTGCGAAGCAGTCCTTGACCCGCTCATAGAATGCAAAGCGTTCGATCGAACCCAGGCTCGCAGCCTGAGGCTCGTGCTTGCGCAGCAGATCCCGGAAGTCCTGGAAGATCGGCTGCTCGCCGGTGGGGTCGCCCACCACCTGCATGTGGAAGGCTGCACAAGATTCGAACTCGTCCAGCGGCAGAACCGACAGGATCGCGTCCAGGGCTTGCGTAGTGGATGCAGCATCCAATCGCACGACGGGCACTCCACTCGAAACCGCGGGATAGTTGGCGTCGACGATGGCGATCTCGTCGCCGTGGCCCATGGCCCGCAGCGCGGACAGCAACTCGGGGGAAAGCAGCGGGTCGATGTTCTTCAGCACGATCGTATCCTCCGGCCGCTATGGTAGCCTGCATTTTGCAGGAGAATACACGGGTGACTATCCACACCAAGATCCTGGGCCGTAGCGGCCTGCCGGTCACAGTGGTGGGCTTCGGCGGCACCGCGCTCGGCAACATGTACGCCGCCATGACGGAGCGGGAAGCCGGCGCTGCGCTCGATGCCGCCTACGCGAGCGGCATTCGCTACTTCGACACGGCGCCGCTGTACGGCCACGGGCTGTCGGAGCTGCGCACCGGCAGCGGGCTCAGGGCGTTTGCCGACCCCCAGGTCATCGTCTCGACGAAGGTCGGGTGGCGGCTCAAGCCGGCATTCGGGCAACCGGCCGGCGCCGGCCTGTTCGAGCGCATTACCGCCTTTTCCCGGTTCAACGACTACAGCTACGACGGCGCGATGCGCTCGTTCGAGGACAGCCTCAACCGCCTTGGAGTCGATCGCATCGACATCCTGTTGATCCACGACGCGGACCGCCGCAACCAGGGCGAACACTACCCCGAGGTGTTTCGCGCTGCGATGGACGGAGCCTACCGGGCGCTTGTCGCGTTGCGCGAGCAAAAGCTGGTCAAGGCCATCGGCTGCGGGCTCAACGAATGGGAATCCTGCCAGGATTTCGCGGAAGCGGGCGACTTCGATTGTTTCCTCCTGGCGGGCCGCTATACGCTCCTGCACCAAGAGTCGCTGGAGACCTTCCTGCCTCTGTGCGAGCAGCGTGGCATCGGCATCATCCTCGGCGGCCCGTACAACTCCGGCATCCTGGCGAGCGGTGCCGTCAAGGACGCGTGGTTCCACTACGCGCCGGCGCCCGAGGAGGTCCTGATGCGGGTCGCCGCTATCGAAGCGGTATGTGCCCGTCACAGGGTGCCGCTCAAGGCTGCCGCGTTGCAGTTTCCCCTGCATCATCCCTGCGTTGCGAGCGTCATCCCGGGCATGCGCAGCCCGGCTGAGGTCGCGGAGAACCTGGCGATGCTGCGTGCCCCGGTTCCCACTGAGCTGTGGCGCGAGCTCAAGACGGCGGGTCTGGTCGACTCGACCGCGCCGACGCCGTGAGAGGCAGTGATCGGGGATCCGTGATCGGTAGTCAGCGCAGTCCATTGCCACGGGGTCAGCTGATCCCGGCAGCAACATGCTTGCTGATTGCATGACTACAGACCACTGATCACCGATCACCGATCACGGATCACCGATCATCCACATGATCATCGACGCCCACCACCACCTCTGGAAGATCGACCGCGGCGACTACTTCTGGATGGACACGCGGTCCAATCCCGCGGTGGCTCCGATCGCCCGCGATTTCCTGGTTGAAGAATACCGCACGCTGGCGGCGGCCTGCGGCGTGGGCGGCAGCGTGCTGGTACAGGCTGCGCAGACTGTGGCCGAGACGCAATGGCTGCTCGCACAGGCGCAGGCGAGCGACGGGTTGATCCTCGGTGTGGTGGGTTGGATGGACATGGCGGCCGCAGATGCGCCCGCGACGCTCGAACAGCTCGCGCGGAACCGGTTGCTGCGCGGCATTCGCCCGATGCTGCAAGACATTCCGGACGTAGCGTGGGTGTTGCAGCCTGCGCTTGGTCCCGCGTTCCGCGCGCTGATTGCGCACGACCTTGCCTTCGATGTGCTGATCAAGCCGCCGCACCTGGCGAGCGCATTGACCTTGCTGACCCGCTACCCCGAGTTGAGGGCGGTTGTCGATCACGCTGCCAAGCCGGAGATCGCGCAAGACCGCTGGCAACCCTGGGCGGATCAGATGCGCCGTATCGCACGTGAGACCGCCGCGCACTGCAAGTTGTCCGGACTGGTCACCGAAGCCACAGCGCAGTGGACCGTCGATGATCTGCGCCGCTACACCGACCACTTGATCGAGTGTTTCGGGCCGAGCCGCCTGCTGTGGGGCAGCGACTGGCCGGTTGCGCTCTTGGCGAGCGCCTATGGCCACTGGCTCGATGCCACCCTTCAGCTGCTCGGAGGGTTGTCGCCGGGCGAGCGCGCCGAGGTGATGGGTGAGAACGCCCGGCGGTTCTATCGACTCGCTTGACGGGCGACGGGACGGGGCAGGTGCAACCGAGGGCTGGGGGACCTCTGATTGGTTTTCGCGGGAACGATCAGCGCCGGAGTCAGATCAGAGTCTCCTTAAACGACCGCCATCCACGCCCGCTCCCGCGACGAGCGCAGGACGGCATCGATCACTTTCTGCACCTCCCAGCCCTCACGGAAATCCGGTCCCACCAGGGGTGCACCGGACACGGCAAGCAGAAAGTCGCGCACCTCGATGGTCTTCAAGTCGTTGAAGCCGAGCTGGTGACCGGGCGCGGGACAGAACGCGGCGTAGGGTGAATGCTCTGGCCCGGCGAGGATGGTGCGAAAGCCGTTGCGGCTCGCGCTGCCCCCCGATTGGTACAACCGCAGCTCGTTGAAGCGCTCCTGGTTGAAATGCAGCGCACCCTTCGAGCCGACCAGTTCGAACTCGATCTGCATCTTGCGACCGGCGGACACCCAGCTCGCTTCCAGCGAGCCGCTGCAGCCGCGCGCGAAACGCACCATAGCGCGCGCAATGTCATCCACCTCTACTGGCCGCGTCTGAGCAGCGCCCGCGGACACCGGGCGCGCTTTGACGACCGTCTCCACCTGTGCCGACACCTCGACAATCGGCCCCACCAGGTGCCGCGCGATCGCGATGATGTGGCTACCCAGATCCTGCACCACGCCACCGCCCACTGCCGGGTCGAGCCGCCAGTGCCACGGCGTGTCATCGCCCGCCATGTAGTCCTCGGCGTGGATGCCGCGGAACGAGACGATGTCCCCGATCTCGCCGCTGGAGGCGATCTCGCGTGCGAGGGCGATCATGGGATTCTTCAGGTAGTTGAAGCCGATCTGGGTGGTCACCGCGGCCCGCTCGGCGGCGTCGAGCAGGCGTTTGGCGATGGCGCCAGAGGGCGCCATCGGCTTCTCGAGATAGGTGTGCTTGCCGGCGGCAAGCGCCGCCAGCGCCATCTCGGCGTGCAGCTGCGGCGGGGTCGTGATGCTGACGACATCGATCCGCGGATCGGCAACCAGCTCGCGCCAGTCGCCGGTCGAGCGCGTGAAACCAAGGTCACGCGCAGCGGTCGCCGCCAGCTCCGGCGTAGCGTCGGCGAGCACCTCGAGAACGGGGGCGACGGGCAGGCGAAATACTGCACCCGCGTTTCGATAGCCCCACGCGTGGGCTTTACCCATGAAGCCCGAACCGATGAGGCCGATGCGCAGTGGTTTCATCTTCGTTGACACGCGTGAACACGGCTCCTGCGAGCGGGTTCAAAATCACCTTCTCTCTGGCAGGCTCCCACCACCCCGCCCCTTCGGGGCACCCCTCCTCTGGCAGGAGGGGAGGGGCTACAACTTCTGCCTCTCACGAGGCAGGTGCGGCGCGACAGCCCGACCGCCTCCGCCTACACTTTTACCGCTTTGCCCGTGCGTGCCGACTCCAGCGCGGCGTCGGCGAGCATCAGCGCGCGGCGCCCGTCTTCGCCGGTCACCGGCACGGGTTTCTTGTCCAGTACCGCGTCGACGAATGCATCCAACTCGCGGCGGTACGACTCCGCATAGCGCTCGAGGAAGAAGTTGAGCAACGGCTCGCGGCTCTCGGTCGTCTGCGCGTCGTAGCGCCGCAGCGTGGTCGAGCGCAGGTTGTCGTTCATCAGCATCCCGGTGGAACCGAACACTTCCAGGCGCTGATCGTATCCGTACACCGCCTGCCGGCAGTTGTTGATGTGGCACTGGCTCCCGCTTGCCGTGCGCATCACGACCATCGCCGTGTCGTAGTCGTTGTGGTCCGCGAGGCCCGGGTCGACCAGACAGCTGGCGGTGGCGAACACCTCCACCGGCTCCTCGCCCAGGAGCCAGCGGCCCATGTCGAAGTCGTGGATGGTCATGTCGCGGAACAGCCCGCCCGAAACGGCCACGTAGGACAGCGGCGGAGGACCCGGATCACGGCTCGAGATGATGACTTGCCGAACCTTGCCGATCTCGCCGTCGAGGACGGCACGCTTGAGCGCGTCCGCGCTCGGATCGAAGCGCCGGTTGAAGCCGACCAGCAGCGGGACCGGCGTCTTCTTCAGCTTCTCGAGGCAGCGGTTGACTTTGGCGATGTCCAGGTCGATCGGCTTCTCGCACAGCACGGCCTTGCCTGCGGCCGCTGCCTGCTCGATCAGGTCGATGTGCGTGTTGGTCGGCGAACCAACCACGATCGCGTCGATCTCCTTGCCTGCGATCAGGTCCTGCGCCTGGGTAGCCCATTGACTGCCGTGCTGCTGCGCCAGTGCGCGCGCGCCGGCCTCGACCGGATCGACGACCGCGACGAGCTGAGCGCGCGGATGGCTGGCGACATTGCCAGCGTGGATCTTGCCGATGCGACCGGCGCCGATGACAGCGATGCGTAACATGAGAGGCCCTCCCGCTGGGTTACGTGCGGACCGATTCGAGGTTCGGATCCTGCGCCGAGCACAGCTTTGTCGTCGCTTGGGTGCCACCCCGACTCATCCAGGGGCTGTGACGACGGGCAGCAGTCTGCGGCCGTCTCGGCCCCGCTAGTGTAGCCGACCCCCGCGGTTGACGCGGTCTGCGGGCAATGAAAGACTGTCCGGCTCGAGAACAGTCCGGCACGGACGCGTCACCGCGAGGAGACCCTGATGAAGACAACGCGCCTGACCATGGCCCAGGCCCTGGTCCGTTACCTGTGCGCCCAGCAGACCGAGATCGACGGGCGTCCCGAGCCGCTGTTCGCCGGCGTGTTCGCCATCTTCGGGCACGGCAATGTGACCTGCCTGTCCGAGGCGCTCGAGGCGGCCAAGGACCGGCTGCCGACGTGGCGCGGGCAGAACGAGCAATCGATGGCGCTGGCTGGTGTCGGGTTCGCCAAAGCCAGGCTGCGCAGGCAGATCATGGTGGCGACCAGCTCGATCGGGCCGGGCGCGACCAACATGGTGACGGCGGCGGCCGTGGCGCATTCGAACCGGCTGCCGCTGCTGTTGCTGTCGGCGGACACGTTCGCCAACCGCTTCCCGGACCCGGTCCTGCAGCAGGTCGAGCACTTCGACGCGCCCTCTACCACGGTGAACGACGCATTCAAGGCGGTCACCCGCTACTGGGACCGCATCGTGCGTCCCGAGCAGATCCTGCAGTCGCTGCCGCAGGCGGTGGCGACGATGCTGGATCCCGCCGACTGCGGGCCTGCTTTTCTGGGGCTGGCGCAGGACGCGCAGGGCGAGGCGTTCGACTATCCGGCCGCGTTCTTCGAGCCGACCTTGCACCGCATCCGTCGCCCGCGCCCGGACAAAGCCGAGGTGCAGGCGGCCGCCGCCGCGCTTGCGCAGGCCCAGCGTCCGCTCATCGTCGCCGGCGGCGGGGTGCTGTATTCGCTGGCTACGGCGGAACTGGCCGCATTTGCGCAACGACACAACATCCCTGTCGTGGAGACCATCGCCGGCCGCGGCGTGCTGGTGCACGAGCATTCCATGAATGCAGGGCCGCTTGGCGTGATTGGTTCCAGCTCGGCGAATGCGCTGGCGGCGGAGGCCGATGTCGTCGTGGCGATCGGCACGCGCCTGCAGGATTTCACCACCGGCTCCTGGACGGTGTTCGGCGACCCCGACATGCGCTTGATCGCAGTCAATGCGGCACGCTTCGACGCCCATAAGCATCGGGCGCTGGCGGTGGTGGCGGATGCGCGCGAGGCGCTCGCCGAGCTGGACACCGCGCTCGGCGCGTATCGCGCGCCGCAGGGATGGAGCGACAAGGCCACGCAGGTCTATGCCACCTGGAATCGCACGGTCGAAGAGTCGACCGCGCCCGGCAACAAGCCGCTGCCGAGCTATGCGCAAGTGGTGGCGGCGGTCAACCGCAAGGCGGGCACGAAGGATCGCGTGCTGACTGCGGCCGGCGGCCTGCCGGGCGAGCTGGTGAAGAACTGGCGCGTCAAGTCGGTCGGCACGTTCGACTGCGAGTTCGGCTTCTCCTGCATGGGCTACGAGATCGCAGGCGGGTTCGGAGCGAAGATGGCCACGCCCGACGCCGACGTGCTGGTGATGGTGGGGGACGGCTCCTATCTGATGATGAACTCGGACATCCACAGCTCGGTCATCACCGGGCATAAGCTCATCGTCATCCTGTGCGACAACGGCGGCTACGCGGTGATCGACCGTCTGCAGAACTTCAAAGGCGTGCCCTCGTTCAACAACATGTTCGAAACGTCGCGGGTAAGCCGGCAGGTGGGCGTGGATTTCGCCAAGCACGCCGAGTCGATGGGTGCGCTGGCGGAGACCGTGAATACCGTCGCCGAGCTCGAGCGGGCGCTCGACCGCGCCAAGGCGGCGGACCGGACCTACGTCGTGGTGATCAAGACCGACCCCGTTACCTGGACGCCAGGCGATGCATGGTGGGACGTCGGCGTGCCGGAGGTGAGCGAGCGGGCGCAAGTGCGCAAGGCGTCGGCCGAGCACGCCGAAGGCAAGAAGAAGCAGCGGTTGGGTGTATAGGCGTCAGCGAACCTGCTCCATCGATGGCCCTTGTGACACAACTGCCAGACTAAGCTCCCTCCCCTTCAAGGGGAGGGCGGGGGTGGGGATGGGTGTCGATGGAGACCTGACCCATCCCCCTGACCTCCCTGACCGTCTCCCCTTGAAGGGGGAGGAACGTTCTTTGTTACTTATCGGCCATGATCAGATGGACATTCGCTTCGGTGTAGCACCGATCGCCTGGACCAACAGCGATTTGCCGCAGCTCGGCGGCGAGACCACGCTCGAGACCTGTCTCACGCAGAGCAAGCAGGCGGGCTTCAGCGGCACGGAGACAGGCGTCAAGTTTCCGATGGACGCCGCGCAGCTCGGGCCGATCTTGCAGCGCCACGGTCTGAAGCTGGTGTCGGGTTGGTTCTCCGGCGAGCTGCTGGACGGTTCGGTGGAGGCAGAGAAGGCGCGCATCGAAAGCCAGCTCGCCACGTTCAAGGCGCTGGGTGCGCCCGTTCTGGTGTACGCCGAGACCACCGGCAGCGTGCAATCGAAGATCGACGTGCCGGTCTCGCGGCGCCCGCGCATTCCCGACGAGCGAGTTCCGCGAGCTATGGCCGCAAGCTCACCGCCCTCGCAGAGCACCTGGGCGACCGCGGCGTGGCGCTGACCTACCATCACCACATGGGGACCATCGTCGAAAGCCAGCGCGAGATCGACCTGCTGATGGCCCACACCGGGCCGGCGGTCGGACTGCTGATCGACACCGGCCATCTCACCTATGCAGGCGCGGACGTGGCCGAGGTGACGCGCCGACATGCGCGACGCATCAACCACATCCACTGCAAGGACGTGCGCTTCGACGTGCTCAAGAAGGTGCGGCAAGAGGATGCGAGCTTTCTGTCGGCGGTGCTTGCGGGTGTGTACACGGTCCCGGGCGATGGCTTCGTCGACTACCACGCCTTCGCGCGCCTGCTCGCCGACATCGGCTACGAGGGCTGGGCGGTGGTCGAAGCCGAGCAGGACCCGGTCAAGGCGCCGCCCTTCGAATACTCGCGCATGGGCCGCAATCACCTGGCAGCAGCCTTCGCCGCAGCCGGCTACGACATCGTGCAGTGACCAGCGAGGACAGGAAAATGGCGCAGACGGAAGGTGCACGGATGGACGCGAGAGTGGCGATCGTCACGGGCGGGACGCAAGGCCTGGGCGAGGCGATCGCAACGCTGTTCGCGGAGCGCGGCGCAAAGGGACTGGTGATTTGCGGCCGCAACGCCGAGAAGGGCAAGCGCGTCGCCGAGCGGCTGAGCGGACGCGGCTGCCCGACCGAGTACGTGCAGGCGGATCTGGGCGTCGTCGAGGACTGCCGCAAGGTGGTGGCCGCCGCCGACGCCAGGTTCGGCCGCGTGGACGCGCTGGTCAACGCCGCCGGACTGACCGATCGCGGCACCATCTGGGACACCTCGCCCGAGCTGTGGGACCGGATCCTCGCGGTGAACGTACGCGGCCCGTTCTTTCTGATGCAGGAGACGCGCCAAGATCATGCGCCGGGAGAAGATCCGCGGCACCATGGTCAACATCCTCAGCATGTCGTCCCACGGCGGCCAGCCGTTCATCACCGCCTACTGCACCTCGAAGGGCGCGCTGCTCACGCTCACCAAGAACGTCGCCTTCAGCCTGCTGCGCCAGGGCATCCGGGTCAACGGGCTCAACATCGGCTGGATGGATACGCCCGGCGAGGACCGCATCATGCGCACCTACCACGGCTGCGCAGGACGGCTGGAAGGAGAGCGCCGAGGCGAAGCTGCCACTCGGGCGCCTGCTGAAAGTGGACGAGGTGGCGCGTGCCGTCGCCTACCTGTCCTGCGACGAGTCGGGCCTGATGACCGGCTCGATCATCGACTTCGATCAGTCGGTGGTGGGCTGCTACGAGGCAGCGCCGCAGCCCTCCGCCTGACCCGGAGACGAAGCGCTACTGGAATCGATAGAACCGATCGTTCAGGTACTTGATCAGGTTCTGGGTCTGCGCCGGCGTGAAGTCTTTCTTCGCCATGTGCTCGCAACCCTGCAGCTGCTCCTTCAACGCGTCCAGGGACCGAACCACGTGGTCCTTGCGGGTGTAGACGGAGGTGTTGTGGCAGCTGCGTACAGTAAGCGTCGTGCAGACGTTTCCCCTCGGCAGCATCGCCGGGCAGAGCCGCGCGGGCGCCGGTGCTCATCAGCAAAACGGCCAGCGTGTACAAGATGAGTCTCATGGCGTACCTCCGATCGGCTGCGGCGCGCAACGCCAGGCTGGGGCGCACGGCGTCGTCGTCCAGCAATCATACTCAGCATTTGGTTGCGACGTTGTTCCTGGATGCGGGGACGAGCGCATGGCTTGTCGCCATGCGGCGCGCGTGCGGCTAGAATAGTCCGACGCTTTGCAGACCGTTCACCTGGGAGCCCATCGCCGTGTCCCTCACTCCTACCAATGAACCCGGCCTGATCGACGCCGCCGGCAAGCGGCACGAGGTGGCGGCAACCGGTGCCCGCATCGTCTCGCTGGTGCCCAGCATCACCGAGCTGCTGTTCGACCTGGGCCTGCAAGCCAACGTGGTCGGGCGCACGGGCTTCTGCATCCACCCCAAGGACCTGGTGCGCAAGGTGCCGAAAGTGGGCGGCACCAAGACCATCGATCTGGCGCGCATCAAGCGGCTGCATCCGACCCATCTCATCGTCAACATCGACGAGAATCCGCGCGGGCTGGTCGAAGACATCGCCAAGTTCGTGCCCAACGTCGTGGTGACGCATCCGCGCTCCCCGCGCGACAACCTCGACCTGTACCGGCTGCTGGGCGGTATCTTCTCGCGGCAGGAGCAGGCCGAAGCGCTGTGCCGGCGCTTCGAGCACGCCTACGACGAGGTCGCGACCATCGGCGCGTCCTGGCCACGGCAGCAGGTGCTGTACTTGATCTGGAAGGCGCCCTGGATGACGGTGTGCAGCGACACCTACATCTCGCGCATGCTGGCCACCGTGGGCTGGGACACCGTCGCACCCAACAGCAGCGCGCGCTACCCCACCGTCGACCTGACGGCGCAATTCCTGGCCAAGGTGGACTTCGTGCTGCTGTCGAGCGAACCGTACACCTTCCGTGAACGCCACTGCGTCGAGGTGCTCGATGCGTCTGCCGGAACGCAGCCGCACTCGCGTGGCGCTCATCGACGGCGCGATGACGTCCTGGTACGGCAGCCGAGCGATCCCCGGGCTCACCTATCTGCGCGAGTTCCGGCAGAGCCTGAACTGAGCGCGGCTGTGGACTGGAACGAGTGAGATTCAGAGTGCGCCCGGCCTCTCCCCTGTGGCGAGAGGGCTGGGGTGAGCGGGTGGTACCGAGATACCTGCTCCATCCCACTACGTGCGCTTGACCGGCGGCTTGTACACCTGCGCGCCCGACTCCAGCGCGACGAACGTTCCGCCCTGGTAGCGCTCGACGTCGGGGTTGGCGTCGTCCACGTGCTTGGCGAGGATCTCCGCGGCGTACGGCTTCGCTGTCGTCCTGCGGACGATAGCCTAGGCGCGTCGCGTTCGAGTTGTCGTACCACGAGCGCTGGCTGCCCGACACGCCGTAGACGATCTCGAAGCGGATGTCGGGGTGGTCGACGCCGATGCGCACCAGCTGCGCCAGGTCGCGCGGCGACAGCCAGATCGACAGCCTGCGCTTGTCGATCGGCTTTGACGCTGACGTTGCCGATGCGCAGGCAGAGCACCTGCAGGCCGTACTTGTCGGCATAGAGGCTGCCGACCTGCTCGCCGAACACCTTGGACAGGCCGTAGCGGCTGTCGGGGCGCGGGTAGACGCGGTGATCGATGGTCTCGTCGCGGCGGTAGAAGCCCACCGCGTGATTGCTGGTGGCGAACAGCACGCGCTTGACGCCGTTGCGGCGCGCGGCCTCGAACACGTTGTAGCAGCCGACGATGTTGGCCTCGAGGATGGGCTCCCATCCGGCCTCGGCCGAGACGCCGCCCAGGTGCAGGATCGCGTCTACGCCTGCCGTGACCCGCAGCATGTCCGGCATCTGCGCGATGTCGCCCTGCATGAAGGTCTCGCCCGCGTTCAAGGCCTGGATCGGACGGATGATCCGAAAGGCGAAGGTTGTATACGCCGGCGAGCTCCCGGCGCATATGCGTGCCGATGTCGCCAGTGGCACCCGTGATCAACAGCGTTTTCATGGTTGGGACTCCCGTTCGTTTGCGTTTACTCGCCAGCGCGTGAGCATGCACGCCTTCCTCGGCGCGATGCGCAAGCTTGCAGCGGCACCGGTGATTCTCGCCGTGGGCGGTGCGACGCGACGGTTCGTAGAGCGTGTACGCGAGCGGGCGTCGGTCGCAGGGAACCCCGCGCACGCAAGTTGCTCTATAGGGGTACTCGCACAAGGCGCGGACGCATCCGGCCTCATCGCCTCCGCGTACAACGAGAAAGTTTGATGCTGCGTTGCGGGAACACAATTCCCGTGCGGCGCAGGCGCCCGGCGCCTCTCACTCGAGGCCCGAGGGTCCGACATCCAAGAACACGATTTTTGGAGGCTTTGGTCATGCGATTGCTCGAAGCGTCGCTGGACGACAAGTATTCGATCCAGCGCGGACGCGTCTATCTCTCCGGGGTTCAGGCCCTCGTCCGCCTGCTCCTGCTGCAGCGCCAGCGCGATCTCGCCGCCGGGCTCAATACGGCAGGGTTTCGTCTCCGGCTACCGGGGTTCTCCGATCGCGCCGCTCGACAAAGCGTTGTGGGGCGCGAAGCAGCATCTCGAGGCCTGCCCATATCCACTTTTGGCCGGGTCTGAACGAGGATCTGGCCGCGACCGCGGTGTGGGGCAGCCAGCAGGTGAATCTCTACCCTGGCGCCCGCTACGACGGCGTGTTTTCGCTGTGGTACGGCAAAGGGCCGGGGGTGGACCGCTGCGGCGACGTGTTCAAGCACGCCAACTATGCCGGCACTTCGAAGCATGGCGGGGTGCTGGTGGTGGCCGGCGACGACCATGCCGCCAGCTCGTCGAGCCTGCCCAATCAGAGCGACCACGAGTTCGCCGCCGCCATGATGCCGGTGCTGGCGCCGGCCAACGTGCAGGAGTACCTCGACCTGGGCCTGCACGGCTGGGCGATGTCGCGCTACTCCGGCTGCTGGGTCGGCTTCAAGGCGCTGGCCGACACGGTGGAGAGCTCGGCCTCCGTGATCGTCGATCCGGACCGCGTGCGCATCCTCCTGCCGGAGGATTGCGAGCTGCCCGCCGACGGTCCGAGTATCCGCTGGCCGGACACGGGCTTTGCGCAGGAGCGGCGGATGCAGGACTACCGCATCTATGCCGCACTGGCCTATGCGCGCGCCAACCAGCTCAACCGCGTGGTGCTCGACAGTCCGCGGCCGCGGCTGGGGATCATCGCCTCCGGCAAAGCCTATCTGGACGTGCGCCAGGCCATGGACGACCTGGGCATCGACGAGCGCCTCGCCGCCGAGATCGGGCTGCGCCTGTACCAGGTCGCGATGACCTGGCCGCTGGAAGCCGAGGGCGTGCGGCAGTTCGCCACCGGGCTGGAGGAGATCCTGGTGGTGGAAGAGAAGCGCCAGGTGATCGAGTACCAGCTCAAGGAGCAGCTGTACAACTGGCGCGAGGACGTGCGCCCGCGCGTGATCGGCAAGTTCGACGAGCGCGGCGAGTGGCTGCCGGGGCGCGGCGAATGGCTGCTGCCGGCGGTCGGCGAGCTCACTCCGTCCATCATCGCCCGCGTGCTGGCCGCGCGGATCGCCCGCTTCTACACCAGCTCGACGATCGAGCGCCGCCTGGCGCTTCTGCAGGAGAAAGAGCGGGCGCTCACACAGTCGCAGGTCGATCTGCAGCGCATTCCGTTCTACTGCTCGGGTTGTCCGCACAACACCTCCACCAAGGTGCCCGAGGGCAGCCGCGCGCTGGCCGGGGTGGGCTGCCACTACATGGGGGTATGGATCTATCCGGAGTCGAACCAGACCTACACGCAGATGGGCGGCGAGGGCGTGCCCTGGCTCGGGCAGGCCCCCTTCACCGATACCAAGCACGTGTTCGCCAACCTCGGCGACGGCACCTACTTCCACTCGGGAAGCCTGGCGATCCGTGCTGCGGTGGCGGCCGGCGTGAACATCACCTACAAGCTGCTGTTCAACGATGCCGTGGCGATGACCGGAGGCCAGCCGGTCGACGGTCAGCTCACCGTGCCGCAGATCACCCGCCAGCTCGCCGCCGAGAACGTGGCGCGACCAGGTCGTCGTCACGGACGACCCGGCAAGTATCCGGATGACTGCGACTTTGCCCCGGGGTGACGATCCGCCATCGCGACGAGCTCGATCAAGTGCAGCGCGAGTTGCGCGAAACGCCCGGCGTCACCGATCCTGATCTACGACCAGACCTGCGCGGCGGAGAAACGGCGCCGGCGCAAGCGCGGCAAGATGGTCGATCCGCCTCGCCGTCTGTTCATCAACGAGCAGGTCTGCGAGGGGTGCGGCGATTGCAGCGTGAAGTCGAATTGCGTATCCGTGCAACCGGTGGAGACCGAGCTCGGCCGCAAGCGCCGCATCGACCAGTCCGCCTGCAACAAGGACTACTCCTGCCTCAAGGGCTTCTGCCCCAGCTTCGTCAGCGTGCGCGGCGGCAAGCTGCGGCGTGCCAGTGGGCGCTCACCAGATGCGGGCAGTCTGCAGCGGCTGCCGAACCCGGTGCTGCCCGGTTGCGAGCGGCCGTACAGCATCCTGGTGACCGGGGTGGGCGGTACCGGCGTCATCACGATCGGCGGCGTGCTGGGGATGGCGAGCCATCTCGAGGGCAAGGGCATCAGCGTGCTGGACATGACTGGCCTGTCGCAGAAGAACGGCGCGGTGATGTCGCATGTGCGCATCGCGCAGCAGCCCGAAGCCCTGCACGCGGTGCGCATCGCGACCGGAGACGCCGACGCGGTGATCGGCTGCGACATTCTCGTCGCCGTGGCCCCGGAGGCGGTGTCGCGCATGCAACTCGGCCTCACCCGCTGCGCGGTCAACGCGGCGCAGGTCATGCCGGGCAGCTTCACCCAGAAACCCGACCTGGTCTTTCCGATGGCGCAGATGCGCAGCCAGCTCATCCAGGCGGTGGGTCCCGACGCCGTTCGGTTCCTGGACGCCACCCGTCTGGCTACGGCCCTGTGCGGGGACGCGATCGCGACCAACATGTTCCTGCTCGGTTACGCGTGGCAGATCGGTCTGGTCCCGCTCAGCGAGGCGGCGATCCTGCGCGCGGTCGAGATCAACGGCGCCGCAGTTACCATGAACACCGAGGCGTTCCGCTGGGGCCGGCTGGCCGCGCACGATCTGCCGCTGGTCGAAGCAGGCGGCCGCCGAGGCCGCGCCCGGCGAGCTGCCCAGGCCGCTGGCAAAGACGCTCGACGAGGTGATCGCGCTGCGCGAGGCGGAGCTGGTCGCCTACCAGGATCGGGCCTACGCGCGGCGCTACCGCGACCTGGTGGAGCGCGTGCGGCGGGTTGAGCAGGAGCGCGTTCCGGGCAGCACTGCGCTGACCGAAGCCGTGGCGCGCAGCTATCACAAGCTGCTCGCCTACAAGGACGAGTACGAGGTCGCGCGCCTGTACAGCGATCCGCAGTTCAGCAAGCAACTGCAGGACACGCTTCGACGGCGAGTACAAGCTCAGCGTGCATCTCGCCCCGCCCCTGCTGTCGCGCATCGATCCGGCCACCGGCGAGCCGCGCAAGCGCGAGTTCGGTCCGTGGATCTTCCCGGTGCTGCGGGTGCTCGCGCGCCTGAAAGGTTTGCGCGGCACGCCCCTCGATCCGTTCGGCTATACCGCCGAGCGCAGGATGGAGCGCAGGCTCATCGCCGACTACGAGCGCGAGGTGGAAGAGCTGCTGCGTCGGCTGACACCCAACACCCATTCGTTGGCGGTCGCCATCGCGAAGCTGCCCCAGAGCGTCCGCGGGTTCGGACACGTCAAGCAGGCGAGCGTCGAGCAGGCCCGCAAGCAGCGCAGCGAGCTGTTTGCAGCGATGCGGAAGGCCGAGCAGGAGACCGCCGAGCTGGCGCTCAGCGGAAGGCCGGCCGCGCGCGAGCAGGCGCGTGGCGAGGAAGCGGTGGTTTAGCAGTCCCAGCAACCCTCCTCCTGCAGCTTCGAGTGCGGAACGCACCGGGACCGACCGACGGACTGGAGGCGAGGCGAGCTGTCAAATCCTCGACGTCGAAGCTGGGGCTCAACCTGCGGGCAAGGTATCCAATTCGCTCCGCAGCCTATCCGGCTCGCCCACCATGCCCAGCCGTTCCGAGATGCGTTGCGCCTTCCCAAGGTGCTCCCGCGCCTCTGCCATCCGGCCCAGGCGCGCACACAGCCGTCCGTAGCCGGCCCAGGCGAGCGCGAGGTCGACCTCCGCCCTGATCTGCTGCAAGGCGTTGATGCTTTCCTTGAAGTGCGACTCGGCTGGATGGTTCCGCGCATCGGACGCGCTCGTGGCTGCAAGCACTTCCCCGAGCAGACGTCGAGAGACTGCGGTCTCGTACTTCATGCCGTGCCGGGCGTGGATTTCCAGCCCCTCCACGATCGCTGCTCGCGCCTCGTCGTATCGACCGGCGCGCCAGTACGCTTCGCCCAGAAAGAGAGCCCAGCGCTCGCCCGGGACAAACCCGACGCCGCGCAGCGTCTTGTACAGCGGTGCAAGCACCTCGATCGCCTTGTCGAGCTCGCCGCCGCGACACCAAGCCGCGGCAAGCGCTCCCTGGGCCCACGCTCTCTCGGCCGGCGTGGGCGCCTTGTCGACGCCGAGGGTGCAGTACTCGATCGCCCGAGGAAGATCTCCCTGGCACAGGTACACGAACCCCAGAGCCCATGCGGCAAACGATAGCTGCGTGGTGTCGCGCAACTTCTCTGCGGCCGCCAGGGCCTTGCGCGCCTCCTCGATGCCTTCGCCGAAGCGGCCCAGGTATCCGTACGCCAGCGCCGCCGCCGAGAGCGCATATACGTACCAGCGCAGGTTGCGGCCCCTCTCCCAGGCGCGCTCGGCCCGCTCCCTCAGGTCCAGGACCTCACGGAAGTCGCCGATGTTGTCATAGTTCCACATCCAGATCTGATAGGTCTGCGCAGCCACCGCGTAGTTGCCGGTGGCCTCGAGCAGCTGGGCTGCGGCGGCGAAGCGCTTGTGTGCTTGCTCGAACCGCCCGAAGGTCCAATCGCAGTGGCCGATCTGCTGAATCACCGGACCGAGGAGCGCTGGGTCGTTCAGCTCGACCGCCATCGGTTCGCAGCGTGTCAGCAGCTCGTAGTACTCCCGCATCTGGAACAGGTTCTGAAATGCCACGATCTGGTTGGCGAGCAGGGCTAGACGCCGGCGCCTGTTCTGTGCGGTGTCCGGCAGTGCATCCAGCAGTTCCATCGCCCGGTCGAAATAGTCCCTGGCTTCGATCAGTGCGTCCGCGCTCATCGCCTTTTCGTTCGCCCGCACCAGGTACTCGAATCCCTTGTCCGAGTTCGGGCTGCGCGGGTAGTGATAGGCCAGGAGGTCGTACTGCTCCTCGAGGCGATCGCCGTAGAGGCGCTCCAGCGCCTGTCCAGCCGCCTCGTGCAGCGCAGCGCGGCGCGTGCTCAGGAGGCTTTCGTAGGCCGCCTCCTGCGTGAGCACGTGCTTGAAAACGAATATCGGCTCGCGCGCGTCGGTCCTCTCATAGAGGAACTCCTGGTGCTTGAGCTCATGCAGGCCCGCGTCGAGGGTCTCCGCCGCGTCGTGCGTCTCACGCAGAAGCCGCAGCGGGGCTTCGCGCCCCAGCACTGCAGCCGTTTGCAGCAGTCGTTTGGTGGGTTCCACAAGACGGTCAATCCGCGCCAGCAACACGCCCTGAATCGTGTCGGGCAACTCTCGCCGCACGCTTTGTGCTCCGTGCTCGGCTACGCTGCGGGCCAGCTCCTCCAGGAAGAACGGGTTGCCCTCTCCCTTCCGCACGATCGATTGCGCGAGCTCGTCGACCGTCGAACCGGACGCCAGCGCGAAGGCCACCACACTGCGGCTGTCCTCCGCCGACAGCGGGCGAAGCGCGATCTGGGTCGCATAGCTCTGGTCCATCCAGGGCGGCCGGTATCCGGGGCGGTAAGTGCCGAGCACCAGGACCGACGCTCCTGCCACGCTCCCGACCAGTGCCGCGAGGACTTCCTCCGAAGTCTTGTCGACCCAATGCAGGTCTTCGATGGCGACGACCACGGGCTGGCGGCGGCTCTCTTCGAGGACCAGGCGGATCAGTGCCTGAACCGTTCGGGCTTTGACCGTCTCCGGGCTCATCTCGCGCAGAGCTTGTGTGCCCTCCCGTGCGCCCAGCAGAACGAGCAGGTACGGGAGTGCCTCCTCGCCCATGCCCGCTGCGCCAAGTGCCGAGAGTACCTTGGCGGCCATCGCAGCGTCCGTGTCGACGTCGGCGATTCCGCAGTGGGCTCGCACCAGGTCCAGG
Organism: uncultured beta proteobacterium; assembly: GCA_963772865.1. Taxonomy (GTDB): domain Bacteria; phylum Pseudomonadota; class Gammaproteobacteria; order Burkholderiales; family SHXO01; genus SHXO01. Next base: position 81,874 of record CAVYZA010000032.1, read on the forward strand.
ATCGGAAGATAGGGGATTGCGCCGCCATACGAAATGCAGCGACCCTCGAGGTAGACGGCCCGGCGGTCGCTCAAACCGTGGCGGAACTCGTAGACCAGCCGGGATTTCCCCACGCCCGGTTCACCCACGATCCCCAGCTGCCTGGCCGCGTCCGCCTTCGACCTCTCCCAGCGCGTCCATCAGTGCGGCCATCTCGCGTGCTCGTCCGACGAAGCGGCTCAGTGTGCGCTCGTCGCGACCTTCCAGGGCCGATTTCCGTGCGCCACGGCCCTCGACCTTGAAGGCGACGATCGGCTCGCTTTTGCCCTTCACCTCCAGCGCTGCCAGCGCCTGTGTCCGGACGTAGCCCTCGACTGACCGCTCAGTCGCATCGCTGATCAAAATGGTGCCGGGATCGGCGTGCTGCTGTAGCCGCGCCGCAAGATTGGTCGTGTCGCCAACCGCGGTGTAGTCCATCCTCAAGTTGTCGCCGATCTTGCCTACCACGACCGGCCCAGTATTCAGTCCCATGCGCAGCTCGAGGCCACGGAAGGACTCCCCGGCCCCCGCCAGCGCGTCTCGCATATCCAGAGCCGCCAGCACCGCGCGCCGTGCGTGATCCTCATGCGCGAGCGGGGCGCCGAACAAGGCCATGAAGCCATCACCGAGGAACTGGTTGACCGTGCCTTCGTAGCGGTGCACTTCCGCCATCGCCAGCTCGAAGAAGCCGCTGAGCAGCGCGTGCATCTGCTCTTGCCCGAGCAGCTCGGCCAGAGCCGTGGACCCCACGATATCGCAGAAGAGCACCGTCACTTGCTTGCGCTCGCCTTCGAGCGCCGCACGGGAGGTGAGAATTTTCTCGGAGAGATGCTTGGGGGTATATGCGCTCGGCGTGCTCGGGCGGAGAGCAGCGGTCGCCGTGCCGAGCGCGCTGATAGCTTTGATCAGGCGCTTGCGCGACCCGAGCGGGATGCCCAGCTGGGCCAGGTCCGCTTCGCTCAGGTCCGCCAAGACGTCGAACCCGATCTCGTTGCGGGCGAACAGGTCGGCGTATTGCGGCAGGCCGATTTCGGTGAGCCAGTCGGCGATGGTCTGCATTTGGCCAGCCCTCAATCTAGCGCAGCCATCGCCGCTCGCACCCGCTCGGGCTCCATGACCGTACCGAGCCGCTCGAAAGCTCCTAGCGCCTGGAGGAGCAGTGCGCGACCCTCGCTGTGACGGCCCCGCCTTGCCAGCAACCGGCCATATCCGGCACGCGCGAGCGCGACCTCGTTCTCGGCCCTGAAGCGCTCGAGAAGCTCGAGTGCCCGCTTGAACCGGACCTCACCTTCTTCCAATCGGTCATCGGCCAGAAGCACCTCACCCAGGAGGCGCTGCGCGGGGGCCACCATGAACAGCATGTCGCGCGGCTGGGAAACCTCTATCGCCTGTTCGAGCGTGGCGCGCGCCTGGTCGAGCTCACCCGCCCTGAGATAGGCCTCGCCCAGCGCGACCAGTGCGACGGAGTCGAACCACCAGCGGTGCAACCACATCGGGACCAGGGGGCTCAGCAGCGCTATCGCCTCGGCAGGCGCGCGGGGAACCAGAGCCCACCCGTAGAAGAGCTGGGCCCACGCGCGGTCGCCGAGCGTGACCGAGCACTCGAACCCCCGGCGTGTCCAGTCCACGGCCTCCTCGACAGCGCCCCGATGGATGCCGGGCATCCCCCGGAAAGCCAGCGCGCTGGAGATCAGGCTCGCATCCCCGGACGCCTCGCACTCTTGCAGCGCCGTCATCGCCTTTTCGGCCGCAACGTCCCAGCGTGCCAGCCTGGAGCAGGCCCAAGTCGTCGCGCCGAACACGTAGAAACGCAAGCGCTGGTCCCACGCACGGTCCAGCGCGGCCAACGCGGGGGCCTCGAAGCGCAACGTGTCGTCGAACTCCCCGGTCTGCAGATGCGACCACTGTAGATGCACGTAAGCCTGCCCGGCGCCCTGAAAGTTGCCGGCCCGCTCGCACAGATCGGCGGCCGGGCCCAAGGTGCGGATCGCTTGCCGCGGGCGGGCGAGCCCGAACTGGCAGTGGCCCAGGCAGCTCTGGAAGTGCCCGCGCAGCCCCTGGTCGCTGAGTGTCTCCGCGACAGGCGCGAAGCGCTGCAGGAATCGCTCGTACTCGTCCAGCGTGTTGGTGAGAATGAACACGTGAATCTGGCGCACCAGCAGCTCGACCCGCCGGTGACGGTTCTCGGGCGTGTCGGGCAACTCGTCGAGTGCTTGCATCGCCTGCTCGAAGTAACCCTTGGCATCGAACACGGCATTGGCAGCGATCGCCTTGCGATCGGCCCCCGACAGGTAGTCGAGAGCCTTCTCCCTGGCGGGGCTGCGGAAGAAGTGGTGCGCCAGCAGTTCGGTGTACTCCTCCAGACGGTCCGGGTACAACCCCTCGAGAGCCCGCCCGGCTGCCTCGTGCAACGCCGCGCGTGGCCCGCTGAGCAGGCGGTCGTAGGCCGCCTCCTGAGTCAGAGCGTGCTTGAACGAGTACACGGGCGCCTGCGTCTCGACCCGCTCATGGAGCAGCTCGAGCTGCGTCAGCGTCGCGAGTTCCCGCTTGAGGTCGGTTCCGGTGCCGCACACCGTTTCGAGCAGGCGCGCGGGAAACTCCCGTCCCAGCACGGAGGCGATCTCCAGCACCCGCTTGGCCGGCTCGGCAAGCCGATCGATGCGGGCGGCCAGGACGCCCTGGATGGTGTCCGGCAGACCCGAGGCGGAATCGCGCACGTCGGCTTCCAGCGCCAGCGTCAGCTCTTCGAGAAACAGCGGATTGCCTTCCGCCTTCTCCAGAATCGCGTTCGTGACCGACGCCACGCGCTGAGTGTGGCGCATCGTGGACACTACGATCTGCCGGCTGGCCTCGTCGGACAGTACGGCCAGCGGCAGCTGCGTCGCGTAGCTCTTGCCGGCCCAGGGTGCGCCATAGCCCGGGCGGGCGGTGGTGACGAGCAGAATCGACCAGCGTGGAAGCTTGTCCACCAGCGCGGCGACGCATTCCTCCGAGCTGCGGTCCATCCAGTGCAGATCCTCCAGGAGCACGACCAGCGGCGAGGAACGGCACAAGGCTTGCAGGAGGTGCACGAAGCTTTCCAGGATGCGCAGCTGGATCGTCTCTGGTCCCAGGCCGGCGAGCGCCTCTGTGCCTTCGGTCAGGCCGAGCAGTCGAAGCAGATAGGGAGCAGCCTGATCGGGTGCCAGACCCAGGCGGGTCAGAGCTCTTACCACTTTGTCGCGAACCTCGCCAGGCGTGTCGGACTCCAGGACTTCGCATTCGCCGCGCACGACATCCTGCAGCGGGAGATACGGCATCGACCGCCCGAACGACTGGCACATCGCTTCGACCAGCCGTGTTCCCTTCGCCTGCAGCACCTGGCGAAACTCGTAGAGCAGGCGTGATTTGCCCACCCCCGCCTCGCCGACGATGCCCACCACCTCTCCGCGGCCGCTCGCCGCCGCCTCTGCGGCGTGCATCAGCAACGCCAGCTCGCGCTCGCGGCCCACGAACGGGCTCAGGCGTGCCGTATCGACGCGCGAGCGGCGTGCCCCGACGGCAGTCAGCTCGAAAGCCTGCACCGATTCGGTCTTGCCCTTGACCGTCAAGGGTGCCAGAGCCTCGACCTTGGCGTAGCCGCTGACCAGCCTCGCCGTTACCGCGCTGACCAGGATCTGCCCGGGCTGCGCGCTCTGCTGCAGGCGTGCGGCCAGATTGGTGGTGTCCCCTACGGCGGTGTAGTCCATGCGCAGGTTGTCGCCGATCGATCCCACCACGACCAGGCCGGTGTTCAGACCCATGCGCACCTGCAACTCCTCTGCCGAAGGCGACATACCCAGCTCCCGCTGCCGCGCGCGCAGCAGACGCCGGATGCCGAGCGCGGCGAGCACGCCTCGTCGGGCGTCGTCGTCATGCGCGATCGGGGCACCGAACAGCGCCATGAACCCGTCGCCCAGGAACTGATTCACCGTCCCCTCGTAGCGGTGCACCTCCTCCAGGGAAAGCCCGAAGAACCGCTGCAGCAGCGCGTGCATGGCCTCCGCACCCATCCTCTCGGCAAGCCGCGTCGAGTTGGCGATATCGCAGAACAGCACCGTCACCTGTTTGCGCTCGCCTTCCAGCGCGACGCGCGAGGAAAGGATCTTCTGCGCCAGGTGCGGCGGCGTGTACGCCTGCGGGGAGAAGCCCGTCCGACCGGCGGGTTGCTCGGCGCCGGCCGCCGGCGCAGGCGCGAGCGCTCGAACGGCGGCCAGCAGCTTGACCCGGTGCCCCATGGGCAATCCGAGATCCTTGAGATGGTCCTCCGTGAGATGGCGCAGGGCGTCGAGATCGATCTGCTCGCGCTCGAAGGTCTCGGCGTACTGAGCGAGGCCCAGCTCTCCGAGCCACGCGCGGATCGAGCTCGCAGCGCTCATGCGTTCACGATCCGGCTCCAGCGTTGCGCAATGCTCGCCACACGCGCTCGGGCGTGGCCGGCATCTCGAGATCGCGGACGCCGATCGCGTCGGTCAGTGCATTCATAACCGCGGCCGCTGCGGCTATTGTTCCCGACTCCCCGCAGCCCTTCGCACCCAGCGGGTTGTGGGTGCACGGGGTGACCTCCGTGGCCAGGGTGAACTCCGGCAGGTCCGCCGCGCGGGGCATCACGTAGTCGAGGTAGGAACCGGTGAGCAGCTGGCCGGTCCGCTCATCGTAGCGGCAGCCTTCCACCAGCGCCTGTCCGATGCCCTGCGCCAACCCGCCATGCACCTGGCCGGCGACGATCAGCGGGTTGATGATGTTGCCGAAATCGTCCACCGCCGTGTAACCGACGATGCGGCTCACGCCGGTGTCGGGATCGACTTCCACCTCGCAGACATGGCTGCCGGCGGGGAAGGTGGAGTTCAGCGGGTCGTAGAAGGCTTGCTCATTGAGCCCCGGCTCGAGCTTGTCGATCGGATAGTTGTGCGGAACATAGGCCGCCAGCGCGACTTGCGCGAAGGACACCCTCCTGTCGGTCCCGGCCACCTGAAAATTGCCGTCCTCGAACTCGATGTCGCTGTCCGCCGCCTCCATCAGATGCGCCGCGATCTTCCTGCCCTTCGCGATCACTTTCTCGATCGCCTTGACCAGCGCCGTTCCTCCGACTGCCAGCGAACGCGATCCGTACGTGCCCATGCCGAACAGGATGCGGCCGGTGTCGCCGTGAACGATCTCCACGTCATCCACCGGGATGCCGAGCCGGCCCGCCACGATCTGGGCAAAGGTCGTCTCGTGCCCCTGCCCGTGGCTGTGCGACCCGGTGAAGACGCTCACCTTGCCGGTGGGATGCACTCGCACTTCCGCGGATTCGTACAGGCCGGCACGCCCGCCCAGCGCCCCGACGACGTGCGAGGGCGCGCTGCCGCCGGCCCCGACGTAGCAGCAATACCCCAATCCCCGCCGCATCCCGCGCCGCGTCGCCTCGGCCTTGCGCGCAGGGAACTCCGCGACGTTCGCCATCCGCAACGCCGAGTCCAGCGTCTTGTTGTAGTCGCCGACGTCGTATACCAACCCGAGCGGCGTCTGATAGGGAAACTGAGTGATGAAATTGCGACGGCGCAACTCGGCGGGCGCGATCCCGAGCTCGCGCGCAGCCGTCTCGACCAGGCGCTCGACCACATAGGTTGCCTCGGGCTGTCCGGCGCCGCGGTAGGCATCGACTGGAACGGTGTTGGTGAATACCGCCGTGATCTCGCCGTAGATCGCGGGTGTGGAATACTGCCCCGCGAGCAGCGGCGCATAGATCATCGCCGGCAGGCACGAGCCGAACGTCGACAGGTAGGCGCCCAGGTTCGCCGTCGTGCGCACGCGCAGCGCGAGGAATCGACCGCCGGCGTCCAGCGCCAGTTCCGCGGCTGTCACGTGATCCCGCGCATGGGCATCGCTCAGGAACGCCTCCCCGCGCTCGGCGGTCCATTTCACCGGCCGGTTGATCTGCCGGGACGCCCAGGTGACGACCACGTCCTCCGGGTACAGGAAGATCTTCGAGCCGAAACCTCCCCCTACATCGGGCGCGATCACGCGCAGCTTGTGCTCCGCTAGCCCGAGCACGCTGCTCAGCAGCAGCCGCTCCACATGCGGGTTCTGATTCGAGACGTACACCGTGGAGGAGTCGTCCGAGCGGCTGTAGCTCGCAGCCACACAGCGCGGCTCAATCGCGTTGGGGACGATCCGGTTGTTGACCAAGTCGAGCCTGGTCACGTGAGCAGCCGAGGCGAAGGCTTTGTCCACAGCACCCTTGTCCCCGATTGCCCACACGTAACAGGTGTTGTCCGGCGCCGCGTCGTGGATCACCGCGGCCCCCGCCCGGCCCGCATCGGCGGCATTGACCACTGCCGGCAGCACCTCGTACTCGACTTCAAGCAGTTCGCAGGCCTCCTGCGCCGCGTCAAGCGATTCGGCGATTACCACCGCCACCTGGTCGCCCACATGGCGCACCTTCCCCTGGGCCAGGGCAGGATGGGGCGGCTCCTTCATCGGCTGACCGTTGATATCGGTGATGAGCCAGCCGCATGGCACGCCGCCCGCACCGGAAGCCGCAGTGTCCTCGCCGGTGAATACGGCGATCACTCCGGGTGCATGGCGCGCCCGTGCCGTGTCGATCCGGACGATCCTCGCGTGTGCATGCGGTGAGCGCACGAACACGGCGTAGGTCTGGTGATCGAGCCGGATATCATCCGTGTAGGTTCCGGCTCCGGTGAGGAAGCGATGATCTTCCTTGCGTCGCAAGCTCTCCCCGATGATTGGCGTGGCTCCCATGACACGACTCCCCCTGTTTGTTATCCAGCGCACCGCCCGACTGGGCGAGCGCACCCCTCTCAAACCGCCAGAGCAGCCAGGTCCGCGCGCACCCGCGCCGGCTGGTGCAGCGTGCCCAAGCGCTCGAAGGTGCCCAGCGCCTTGCTCAGATACTCGCGCGCCCGATCCGCGCGCCCGAGACGGGCCTGCAGCCGCCCGTAGCCGGCCCAGGCCAGAGCGAGCTCGTTTTCCGCCTTCGATCGTACGAGGCTCGCGATCGCACGTTCGAAGTGGCACTGCGCCCGCTGCAAGGCCTCCGGCCGGCCCTCCGCGAGCATCACTTCTCCCAGCAAGCGTTCGCCAGGCGCTGCAAACAGCCTGATCTCCAACCGCTCGGCGATGGCGACGATTCGCTCCAGGCAATCGCGTCCCTGATCTAGACGCCCGGTACGCAGGCAGGCCTCTCCCAGCGGCACAGCCGCGAAACATTCGACCCAATCCAGGCCCGCCGCCCGAAAGGACGAAGCGAGTGGGGCCAGCAACTCCACCGCGGCCGCCGGGTCGCGCGCTATCAGGGCCCAGCCGTATTGCGTCTCCGCCCACTGGCGCTCCGCAGGGGTCTGTGCACTCTCGACCGCGCGGCGACCGTACTCGATCGCCTGCTCGACGGCCCCGCGATGGCGGTACACAACCGACAAACCGTACGTGTAGCTGAACGAGGCGAGGCTCGCATCCCGCACCCGCTCGCTCTCCTGCAGGGCAGCCCGGCCTTTCTCCAGGCCCAGCTCCCATCTTCCGAGCAAGGCGCACGCCCAGGCACTCGCGGTCAGGGCGTAGACGAGAAGCCGTGACTCCGGTGCCTGCGCGAGCGAGCGCAACGAAGCCGACTCCAGTCTCAGCACGTCCTCGTACTCACCCTTCTGGAGTTGCGCCCACTGCAGGTGCGCGTATGCATGTCCCGCGCCTCGGAAGTTCCCGGCGCGCTCGCACAGCTGCGCGGCGGCTCTCAGCGTTTCCGCAGCCGCGCTGGCCAGACCGAGCATGAACTGGATATGCCCGCGGCACGCATGCAGGTGCCCGAGGAGCCAGTCGTCATCGAGGCTTTCAGCGATCGGGCGAGAGGTGTCCAGATAGCGCTGGAACTCGTACAGGCCGTTGGTGAGCACGAACACGTGCACCTGGTTGACGAGCAGAGCGATTCTCCCGCGTCGGTGCTCGAGGTCATCCGGCAATGCATCGAGCAGTCGCATCGCCTGCTCGAAGTAGCCTCTGGCGTCCAGCACCGCGTTGGCGCCGGCCGCCTTGCGGTTGGCGAGCTCGAGATAGTCGAGCGCCTTCTCCTGGTCGGCGCTCCGCGAGAAGTGATGCGCCAGCACTTCGCAGTGTTCTTCAAGGCGATCGGGATAGAACCGCTCGAGCGCGCGCCCGGCCAACTCGTGCAAAGCCTGGCGCCGGCCGCTCAGCAGGCTGTCGTAGGCGACCTCCTGCGTCAGAACGTGCTTGAACGTGTACAGCGGTCCTTCGGCCCCGCTGCGCTCGTAGACGAACTCCAACCGCTTGAGGGCGCCCAGCTGCGCCTCAAGGTTTGCTCGGTCGTGGGCGATCTCCTGCAGCAGGCGCAGCGGAAACTCCCGGCCCAGCACCGAGGCGGTCTGCAGGGCGCGCTTGGATTCCTCGGGCAGCCGGTCGATGCGCGCAGCCAGCACCCCCTGGATCGTGTCGGGCAACGGCTGTTGCGCCGCCAGCGGGCTATGTACCTCGAGCGCGAGGGTGAGCTCCTCCAGAAACAGGGGATTCCCTTCCGCTCTGCGCAGGATGGCCTCCCCAGTAGTCTTTTCGAGGCCCGAGCGCACCGCGGTGGCTTCGACGATACTCCGGCTTGCCTCGGCCGAGAGCACGCGCAGGGCCAGCTGCGTGGTGTAGCTCTTGTCGAGCCACGGCGGCGAATAGCCAGGGCGGCTGGTGGTGACCAGCAGGATCGGCTCGCCTCCGAGGCTTTCCACCAGGTGCGCCAGGAAGGCCTCCGAACTTTTGTCGATCCAATGCAGGTCTTCGATCCCGACTGCAAGCGGGTGACGTCGGCCCTGCGCGAGAATCGTGCGTCGGAGCACGTCCAGGGTGTGGGCCTGGATCGCCTCCGGCGTCATCCCGGTAAGCGAGTCCCCCTGATCGGCTACGCCGAGCAGGCGCAGCAGGTACGCAGCATCTTCCACCGCCGCGAGGCCGAGCCGGTCCAGCGCCGTGCGGACGCGCTCGGCGATCTGCGCTGATGTGTCGGAATCTCCGACCGCGCACACCGCGCGCACCAGGTCCTGAAGCGGGAGGTAAGGGGTCGATTGGCCGAACGACTGGCACCAGCCTTCGAGGTACGCGACGTCGCGCTCTGCCAGCAGGCGCCGGAATTCGTACAGCACCCGCGATTTCCCCACACCGGGCTCGCCCACGATCCCCACGACCTGCCCGCGGCCGCCGAGGCTCTCCTCGAGCGCCTCGCGCAGCGTGGCGATCTCGCGTTCCCGTCCCACGAATGGGCTCAACACCCGTTCCTGCTCCAGTCGCGAGCGGCGGTGGCCCGGCGCGGTCACCTGGAACGCGCACACCGGCTCCTCCCTGCCCTTCACCGCCAGCGGCGGAAGACGTTGCACGTTCACATAGCCGTCGACCAGATGCCCGCTCGCCTCGCTCAGCAGGATCTGGCCCGGCTCGGCCGCCTGCTGCAGGCGAGCGGCGAGGTTGGTCGTGTCGCCGATCGCGGTGTAGTCCATCCGCAGGTTGTCGCCGATCGAACCCACCACGACCGGGCCGGTATGCAAGCCGATTCGCACTCTTAGCCTGGTTCCGTATGGCAGGCCGAGCTGCGGCTGCCGTGCCTCGATCGATCGACGGATCCCCAGCGCGGCGAGTGCCGCCCGACGCGCATGATCCTCGTGCGCTACCGGTGCGCCGAACAAGGCCATCAGCCCGTCGCCGAGGAACTGGTTTACCGTCCCTTCGTAGTGATGCACTTCCTCCATCACCAGGTGGAAGAAACGGTTGAGAATGCCGTGCATCGCTTCAGCGCCAACCTGGGCGGCAAGCCCGGTGGAGTCGGCGATGTCGCAAAACAGCACCGTTACCTGCTTGCGCTCGCCTTCCAGTGCGGCGCGCGTAGTGAGGATCTTCTCGGCCAGGTGCGCGGGCGTGTAGGAATCGGGGGAGGCGAGCGGCGCTATGGCTTTGGCATGCTCTTGACGGCCGGCGATGGCCTTGAGTACCGCCTTGCGCGGTCCCAGCGGCAACCCCAGGTCTTTCAGGTCCGCCTCGGTGAGATCAGGCAGGCTGTCGAACGTCAGCTCTTCGCGCTCGAATGCTTCGGCGTAGCGGTCCAACCCAAGCTGAGCAAGCCATTCACGAAGCTCGTTCATCGCCCTGGCCCTGTCGGGTATAGCGACCCACGTGTTCGCTTCAGTTCGGCAGGCGGAGGGCCTGGCTCAAGGCACAAGAAGGCCGGTCGCAGTGCTGTGCGCGTTCCTGTGCATCCGGCTGCGTCCTTTAGCCGGGCATGCGGCAGCTCTGTACGTGATTGCTCCACGTCGCTGCTTCCTCCCGTGCCCCGTCTGCGCGCGTGTCCCGGCTTGGACCGGAGCGCAACCAGGCTGAGGCGATTCTACCCCGCCGGTGGTGGCACGTGATGGGTGGAGGTCAGCTGGGCCTTTTAGTTGGCCCCTTTTGCATGGGCGGGCCCGCGCAGAGCGACGAGCGTGCCGGGGAGGAAGCAGTCGTTAAGAGTGCGCTCTCTCAGCTGCGCATGATCGCGTAACCCCATAGATTGAGCGTGCGCTGCTCGTGCGGCCAGAGCTTCTCGACCCGCTCGGGCCCGCAGACCTCGAGCTCGGCGGAGATCTCGACCAGATTCTGGTCGGGATCGTGCACCATGAAGAAGGTGTCGTTGCCCGGGCCGTGGCGCCCGACCCCCCAGACCACGGGTACGCGCAGTCCGCTCAAGCGATCGACCCACTCACGCAGTGCGGTCCAATCTGTCGTCTCGAAAGACAGATGATCATGACGGCGCTCGGGGGCTTCGAAGATCGCAATCACGTGGTGTTCGGGATCGGTGCGCAGGAAGCAGGCGCGCAGCCGACCGGACTGGTCCTCGACGCGGTCCGAGACGACGAATCCCAGCACGTCCCGGTAGAACGGCAGCAGCGTCGAAGTCTGCGCGCTGCGCACTGCAAAGTGCTGAAGCCGCGCCGGAAGCGTTGCCGCGACGGCTTGACCCTGCGAAGACGACGGGTCGTGCAGGTTTCGCCATCCCGAACACGAGTGTGTTCCCGTCCGGATCCATTACCGTAAACGCGTCTGATTCGAGGATCGGGGAGCGGCCCTCGCCCACGGAGACGAGAAGCTCCACCCGCCTGCGATAGGCTTCGAAAGACCTGCGCTCGCTGAACGCGAAGGCGGCGAAGCCGAGCCGGTTCGCGGGCCCGGCACCGAACAGAAGGCAGCGGCCGGGCGCCGAGCATCTCCAGCCGGGACCGTCGGACTCGACCTGCATGCCGTATATGCGCCCGTAGAAGCGGGCGCATGCTTGCGGATCGGGAGAGAGCAACTGGAGATGATGCAGTCGAGCGTTGATTTCCATGATGTCCTCGATGCGCAGAACCTAAGCGGACCCGATATTCTCCTCCCCTCTGCGTCGAGTCCGCCGGCCTATTCTGCCGCGATCAGTCTGGCCAGGTAGTCCGGATCGGCACGCAATCGGGCGGAAGGACCGTCGTACACCATCCGGCCCTTGTCCAGGACCACTGTGCGCTCCGAGAACTCCAACGCGATGCGGCTGTTCTGCTCGACCAGAATGATCGAGAGCCCGCCCGAAGCGCGCAGGCGCAACAGCACCTTGGTGAGCGTCTCGACGATGAGCGGGGCCAGCCCTTCGGTCGGTTCGTCCATCAGCAGCACGCTCGGGTTGGTCATCAGCGCACGGGCGATCGCGAGCATCTGCTGCTCGCCGCCCGATAGCTGGGTGCCCGGGTTGCCGAGCCGAGTCTGCAGGTTGGGAAACAGCTCGAATACGCGCTCGGCGGTCCAGTGCCCGGGCCGCGCGCCGATCTCGAGGTTCTCCCGCACGGTGAGCGACGGAAAGATTTCCCGCTCCTGCGGCACGAAGCCAAGACCCGCCAGCGCGCGCCGGTACACCGGCAGTGCGTCGATGCGGCGACCGCCGAACGCGATCTCGCCGCTGTGCAACGTGGTGTGACCCATGATGGTCGCGAGCAGCGTCGACTTGCCCACACCGTTGCGGCCGATGACGCTCAGGCTTTCGCCCTTCCCCGAGCTCGAGATCGATCGCCTCCAGCACGACCGTCTCGCCGTAGCCTGCGGAAATGCCGTGCAGCCGCAGCACCTCACGCATCGGCCGCGCTCCCAAGGTACACGGCGCGCACGTCCCGGTTGGCTGCGATCTCGGCTGGCGAACCTTCGGCGTAGATCGCCCCACTCACCAGCACCGTGATGCGCTGGGCGAAGCGGAACACGAGGTCCATGTCGTGCTCGATGATGAGCACGGCGATGTCCTCGGGCAGCGTCGCGATCGCCTCGAGCAGGATGTGGTTTTCCGCGCTTGGGATGCCCGCCGCGGGCTCGTCGAGCAGCAGCACGCGGGGCCGCAGGCCAAGGGCGATCGCGATCTCGACCAGTCGCTGGCGGCCGTAGGGCAGTTCGTGGACGCGACGGCCGGCATCACCCTGGAGGCGGAGCGTCTCCACCAGCGCCACGGCCTCCGCGAGCACGTCGGGGCGCCGACCTGCGGGCCGCGTCATCGAGGCTGCCGCGCCCAGGCGCTCGGCCACCGCGATGCACACGTTCTCCAGCACCGTCAGGCCGCGGAACAGTTGGTTGATCTGGAAGGTGCGCGCGATCCCGCGCTTCACGCGCTTCGCCTGCGCCAGACCGGTCAGGTCCTCGCCGTCGAGCAGCACGCGGCCGCGCGAGGGCCGCAGCAGCCCGCTCAGGAGGTTGACGAACGTCGTCTTGCCCGCGCCGTTCGGTCCGATCAGGGCATGGCGGGCGCCGCGCTCCAGCCGGAAATCGATCTCGCGTGCGACCTCGAGGGCCCCGAAGCTCTTGCACAACCCTTGCGTTTCGAGCAAGGCGCGGTTCACGCGAGCTCCGCGAGGCGCAGCCGGCGCCGCAGCGCATCCGCCAGACCGAAGATGCCGTTGCGCGCAAACAGCGCGACGAGCATCAGCGTCACGCCGATGCCGAGTTGCCATGCCGTGGGATAGGCGTTGGCGAGCGTGCGCTCGAGCACCATGTACGCGACTGCGCCGACGAAAGCACCGTAGAGGCGGCCGTAGCCGCCGAGGATCAGCACGATCAGGACGCCTGCGGCGCGATCCAGACCGAGCGTGGCGAGGTTGACGAAGGCATTGGCTTGCGTGAACAGGCCTCCGGCAACACCGGCGATTGCGGCCGAGATCGTGTAGACGATGACCAGCCGCGCGTGCACCGGTGCCCCGACCGCGTGCATGCGCAGCACGTTCTCCCGGATCCCGGTGAGACTCTGCCCGAACGGCGAATACACCAGCGACGCGCACCAGCACGAAGCACAGGAAGAGCACCGCCAGCGCATAGACATACTGGGAGCGGAAGTACAGGACATCGAAGGGGAAGACGCCGAGCAGCGGTGCGAAGCTCAGGTCCGGCATGCCGTCGAATCCACCGGTATAGCTCGCACCCATGTTCGCGCTCTCCTGCAGCAACGCCATGGTGCACAGCGTGAGCATGAGCAGCGCCAGCCCGCGAGTGCGCAGCAGCACGTAGCCGCTGGCGCAGTCCGATTGCGCCGGCGACGACGGCGGCGGCGACGAGCCCGCTCAGCGGCTCGTTCCAGCCCCAGTGCGTCGCGAGCAGGCCGACGGTGTAGGCCCCTGCCCCGAAGAACGCGGCGTGCCCGAGCGTGACGATGCCGGCGTAACCGAGCACCAGGTCGAGCGAGAGCGCGAACAGAATCGTGATCAGCACCTGCGTGCCGAACGCCAGGTAGTTCGGCAGCAGGAAGAACGCCGCAATCGCCGCGAGCCAAGGCAGCGCTTCCCACCACTTGACGCGGTGGCGACCGGCCAGCGCTCGGGCGGCCGGAAGTGCAAGCGCGGGCTCGAGCGTGCTCATCCGCCGCGCCTGGCGAACAGTCCCTGCGGCCGCCACAGGAGCGCCATCAGGGTGAGCGCGTAGATGAACATCGAACCGCCCTTGGGGAACTCGACCTTGAGCACGAAGTCGAGCACGCCGATCAACAGCGCGGCGAGGAACACGCCGGTCACGCGCCCCAGCCCCCCGACCGCAACGACGATCAGGAAATAAGGCAGATAGCGCAGGGGATACTGCGGGTCGAGGCCGAGGATCTCCGCACCGAGACCGCCGCCCACTGCCGCGAGGCCGCTGCCGATCGCGAACGTGACGGTGAACAGCCGCCCGACGTCGACGCCGAGCGACTCGGCCATGCGGCGGTTGTCCACCGCAGCTCGGATCCGAGCGCCCAGCCGGGTGCGCTCGAACCCGAGCCACAGCCCGAGCAGGAGCAGCGTGCCGGCGACGATCAGGGCCAGACTATAGGTGCGATAGCGGATGAAGCCGAGGTCGGTCTGTCCGCGCAGCCAGTCGGGCAGGACCAGCGTCTGCGACTCGGGACCGATGCCGAGCGTGATCGCGGCGATCAGCACGAACACCAGGCCGATGCTGAACAGCACCTGGTCGAGCTCCGAGGCCTGGTACAACCGGGCGTACAGCAGGCGCTCGAGGACTACCGACAGCGCCGCGATCGCCACGAACGCGAGCGCGAGCGCGGCCAGGAACGGCAGGCTCCAATGCCGCATGGACATCACCGCGACGTAGCCGCCGAGCATGGCGAACCCGCCGTGCGCGAGATTGACGAAACCCATCAGGCCCATGGTGACGGACAGCCCGACAGACACGATGAACAGCACCATGCCGGCGGCAAGACCGCCGAGGAGGATGCCGGTCAGGTCCATGGCAAGCAAGCGGCCCTCTCTTCCGGCAGCGCGGCCGAGAGCTCCGCGCGTACGCCGCTACTTGGCGCACCGGCCGACCTTGAGCTCCTTGCACATGTCCTTCACGGCGGGAATCACGGCGAGGTTCTTCTGGTGCAGCCTGCCGTCCTTCTTCTCCAGCTCGCTCAGGTACTCGTTCATCACGATGTCGCGGGTCTGCGGGTCGATCATGATCGGGCCGCGCGGGCTGTCGGGGTACTTCCATCCCTTGAGGGCCTCCATCGCTTTGCCGGGATCGATCTTGCAGTTCAGCGTCCGCGCCACGTGCGCGATCGCCGCCATGCCGTCGTAGCCCTGGACGCCCACGAAGTCCGGGCGTCGAGGCGGCGCCGTATTCCTTCTTCCACGCGGCCACGAAGCGCTTGTTGGCTGGATTGTCGAGATCGGCGTTGTAGTGATGCATCGTGATCAGGCCGATCGCCTCGTCGCCCATCTCCCGCAGCTTGATGTCCTGCGTGATGTCGCCCGGCCCGATCAGCCTGATGCCCGGCCTGCCGCATGCCGAGCGCCGAGTAGGTCTTCACCACCGCGACGGCGTGATCGCCCGCCGGCACGAACACGAAGAACACGTCGGGCTTCTTGTCCTTGACGCGTTGGAAGAACGGGGTGAAATCGGGCACCTGACCCGGGCCACCCATCGGGATCTCGTCGATCACCTTGCCGCCTGCAGCTTCGAACGCCTGCTTGAAGGCGGCCAGGCTGTCCTTGCCGGCCGGAAAGTCGCGTGTAGCCGACCACCGCGGTCTTCGCCTTGAGGATCTTGGCAGCGGCGTCGCCCATCGCGTACCCCGCGTGCCACATCGAGAACGACACCCGCGCGATCATCGGCGACAGATTGGTGATCCACGCCGTGCCCGCGTTCATGATCAGCAGCGGCTTGCCGGCCGCGGTCACCAGCGGCTCGATGGCGATCGCGTTCGACGAGTAGATGACCCCGGCGAGGATGTCGACCTTCTCCTGGATGATCAGCTCTTGTGCCGCGGTCTTCGCGTCGGCGCCGCCCGGGTTCTTGTCGTCGCGCTTGACGATCTCGATCTTGCAGGGGCCGAACGCGTCGGGATTGAGCTTCATGAACAGCTCCATGCCGCGATCGACCTGCTGGGCGAACTCGGCCCCGATGCCCGTGTAGGTCAACTCCAACTCCGATCTTGACCGTTTGCGCCTGGGCGCCCGCGGCGAGCGCCGCGCCCGCAAGCAGGAACGCCAGCCTGACTGGTCGTCTTCATCGCCTCCCCCTCGTACGCCCTGAACCGGGCTGGGATCAGTCTGCTCGACCCGTTGGCGAAACGCAACACTGCGAAGAATGTCAGGTTGATACGCCGACTTCGCCGGCTCCGCATTCAGCGCGAACAAGCGACTCTCGTCCGGGTGCAGCGCCGATCAGGGTTCTTTAGACTAACGCCAGGTCGAGCAGCCGAGGGCGGACTCGACCTGTGAGGATAGCAACCTCGATCAGCGCTCCATGCTTTGTATATGATCAGCTCGGCAGGACCTGAGATCCTCGTCGCCGGCGGCGGCATCGGCGGGCTGTCCGCGGCACTGGCCCTGGCCCGCCGCGGCCGCCGCGTCCGCGTTCTCGAGAAAGCCCAGGAGTTTGGCGAGATCGGCTATGGGATCCAGGTGGGACCCAATGTCTTTCCCCTGCTGGTCGCGTTGGGTGTGTTCGACACGATGGAACCGCACGTCGTGTATCCCGACGCGCTGATCATGGCCGATGCGCTCACGGGCAAAGAGTTGTCGCGCATCTCGCTCGGTCCTGCCTTTCGCGCGCGCTTCAACTATCCGTACTTCGTCGTGCATCGCCGCGATCTGCACGGAGCCATCCTTTCGGCCTGCCGCGAGCGCGAGGAGATCGTGCTCGAGGCTGCCAAGGGGCTGGTTGGCTTCGAGGAGCGCGACCACGGCGTGGTGGTGACGTGCGAGGACGGGTCGCAGTACGAGGGCGCTGCGCTCATCGGTGCCGACGGTCTGTGGTCGCCGACGCGCAGCGCGATAGTCGGCGACGGCCCGCCGCGGGTGACGGGGCACGTCGCTTACCGCGGGGTCGTTCCGATCGAGCAGGTGGTTGATCGGAGCCGAGTCGATTCGATGGTGATCTATGTCGGCCCCGACCTGCACCTGGTGCAGTACCGGTTGCGCGGCGGCACGGTCATGAACAACGTGGCCACGATCGAGAGCAAGCGCTTCAAACGCGGCGAAGCGCAGTTTGGCGATCCCGACGAGCTGGATGAACTGTTCTCGCAGTGCGCTCCGGGCGTGCGCGACATGCTGCGCCATATCTCGCGCGATCGTCATTGGGAATTGCACGACCGCGACCCGGTGACCAACTGGACCCGCGGCAACGCTACTCTGCTGGGAGACGCGGCTCATCCCACCCTGCAGTACCTCGCCCAGGGCGCGTGCATGGCGATCGAGGACGCTGTGGTGCTGGGCGCCGAGGTGGCGAGGCACGGCGAGGACTACAACGCCGCGTTCAACGCCTATCAGCAGCAGCGCATGAACCGCACGGCTCGGGTCGTGCTCACGGCCCGCATCTTCGGCCACATCTGCCACGCCGGCGGCGGGGCGCGTGTCCTGCGCAACGAGCTCCTCGCGGCACGCTCGCCCGACGATCCGTGGGAGATCACCTGGCTGTACCAGGGCATCGAACCGCGTGGGTGAGCGCGCCAGCGGGCGTAGGATGAAGCCCGACACCGAGACCGAGTGAGCGACACCGTGAGCCTCAGCGCCTCCCTGGCCGGGAGCGAGGCGATGGGCGTTGCCCTCGGGGGCAGGCAATGGCGCGCACACCAAGGATTACCATTATCGGAGGCGGCATCGGTGGCCTCGCGGCCGCTCGGGCGCTGAGCCTGCGAGGAATTGAGGCAACCGTCTACGAGCAGGCGCAGCAGCTCGCCGAGTTTGGTGCCGGCGTGGTGATGACGCCCAACGCCATGAAGGCACTTCGCAGCCTCGGCATCGAGGACGCGGTCCTCGCACATGCCTTCGCTCCAAGGATGCACGTCGCACGCAGCTGGCGCAGTGGTCGTGTTATCGATAGCGCCCCGCTCGATGTCTATCGCGACCATTTCGGCGCCAGCTTTTGCACGATGCATCGGGGCGACCTGCAGCAGGTGCTGCGCGAAGCGGTGGGCGATGAGAGCATCTGCCTCGGGGCGCGTTGCGTGGGCGTTTCGTCGGACGCGACGAGCGCGCGCGCCCGCTTTGAGGATGGTCGCGAAATCGACGCGGATGCGGTCATCGGTGCCGACGGCATTCATTCGGTGGTGCGCACCGGCTTGTTTGGACAGGAGAGCCCGCGCTTCACGGGCAACGTGTGCTGGCGCGGCCTGGTTGAGGCCCGCCGACTGCCGCCGGGGTTGGTGCCGCCGGAGTTCACCCTGTGGTGGGGTCCGAACGGCCACGTCGTGCACTATTACGTGCGGCGCGGCGAACTGCTCAATTGGGTCGCGATCACCGAGATCAATGAATGGACCGAGGAATCATGGTCCAGAGAAGGCGACTTGGACGAGGTGAAGCGTACCTATGCCGGCTGGAACCAACGGCTGCTCGAGCTCTTCGACTCGAGCGAGCGCTGCTACAAATGGGCGCTCTACGATCGGGAGCCGCTCCCGCAGTGGGGCAAAGACCGGGTGACGCTGCTGGGCGATTCGGCCCACGCCATGCTGCCTTACCTGGCGCAGGGCGCCGCCCAGGCGCTCGAGGATGCGTGCGTGCTGGCCGCTCAGATCGCGCACACGCCGCAGGATGTGGCAAGCGCTTTGCGGCGCTACGAGGACCGGCGCATCGCCCGCACCCGGCGCATCCAGCTCGGCGCCCGCGCGCGCGGCAAGTCCAATCATCTGCCTTCGGCCTGGGCGCGGTTCTGGCGCGATGCCCGGCTTGCGCTACGCCGGCGCGTTGCACCCAAGGCGACGCTGCATCAGGCCGAATGGATCTACAACTACGACGTGACTCGAGCAGAATAAATGTGCCACCGGATCATGCGCCACGGGCCCGCGTGCTGCAGTCGAATTCTGCTCCGGCCCGCTCGCGTTTTGCCCTGCTACTACGCGATGAGGCACGCGGAGGCTGCTGGAACGTGACGACTCGACGCGCACTGCTTCGAGCCGCCGGCGTCGGCGGCCTGCTCCTGGCAGGCGGTGTCCTGTGGCGCGCCGGTCGACAAGGCGTATTCGGCCGCGCCGGCGACCCGGCTTTCGACCCTTGGCGCGCCTGGCCGCCGCACGCAGGTAACGATCCTCTCTCCCTGGTCACGGCCGCAAGCCTCGCCGCCAGTCCGCACAACACCCAGCCCTGGCGCTTCCGCATCGCGCAGTCGCGCATCGATCTGCACGGCGATCCAGAACGCAACCTCGGCGCGTTCGATCCGTTCCGGCGCGAGATGCTGCAAGGGCTGGGCTGTGCCCTGGAGAACCTGGTGCTGGCCGCCTCGGTCGCCGGCTTCGGCACCGTCGCTGCTCTGCTGCCTGATCCCGACGATTCGATGTTGATCGCGCGCGTGGAGCTCCTGCCCGGTCACGCCGAAGCGATGCCGCGTGCGGCGCTGCTGGCCAGCCGGCACACCAACCGCAACGCCTACCGGCGCGAACGTCCGGTCGAACCGCAGGCGATTGCCGCGTTGCAGAGGCTCGAAAGCACGGCCGACGTGCGGCTGGTCCTGTTTGCTGGCCGACACGCCGCAGGCGCGCGCCTACATCGACGGGACCAATCTGGCGACGCAGCGCATCGTCGCCGACCACGAGATGTACGCCGACAGCGAACGCTGGTTCCGCCATTCCTGGCAGGACATCCGCCGACACCGGGACGGCATCAACCTGCTCAACGTGGGCCTGTCTCCAGCCATGCGCGAGTTCGCCATGCTGGCGCC
The DNA here is from genome assembly GCA_963772865.1 of uncultured beta proteobacterium. Classification (GTDB taxonomy): domain Bacteria; phylum Pseudomonadota; class Gammaproteobacteria; order Burkholderiales; family SHXO01; genus SHXO01. The sequence continues at coordinate 101,551 of CAVYZA010000032.1, forward strand.
TGCGCTGTCGCAGGAAAGCTCGGGCGCGGCTTGGGTACGCATGACGCGCGAGACGCACCTCGCGACCGCGCCGATGTTCGGGGCCATCCTCGTGCGCGACTTGTACGACCGGCGGCAAGCCGTGCTGGCCGGGCGGCTGTGGCAGCGCACGCATCTGGAAGGCACGCGGCTCGGGCTGGCCATGCAACCGCTCAACCAGTTGATGGAGTGGATCGACCGCGATCGCCAGCTCAAACGGCCGCTCGAGCTGGAAGAGGCTGCGCGCGCGGTGGCGGGAGAGCCGGGCTGGTACCCCACCTTCGGCTTCAGACTAGGGTATGCGGACGAACCGGCGGGGCCAAGTGTACGGCGGGACGTGAGGGAGATCGTCTCGTAGCATTCGACCCGGCACGGTCAACGCCTGCTTGTTTGAACCTTCCCGTTTCCGACAGCAATGAGCGCTGCCGCGACACTGCGCAGCACTACCCAGGTACGCGTGTTCGCCTCCGCGCCCAGCCGTACGGGGTCGCACACCCACGGTCAAATCGCTCAGTACTCGTTCGCGTGGTCGTCCGCGGCGGTCTTGTAGCTCACCCAGCCCAACCGCCACCGATTGCTCCCGCAGGTCTCGCTGGCTCCCTCCTCAGCTACGCGGCGTACGCGCTCCTCGTAACCCTTGGCGAGGACCAGGGAAGCGAGCGCCTCCCGGTTGCGCTCGGACAGATGCGCACCCAGGAACCGCATGGCGAAGAGCTTGAACTTGACCACGTCCTCGGCGTTGGTCCAGCCGCAGACGTTGGCGGTCTCGGCAAGCCAGAACAGCTGGGTGATCTCCTGAGCGGCCGCGGGGAAGTCGTAACCGGGTGCTTCCGCTGCCCGGCCGATGGAAGTGACGGCGAGCAGCCCCAGGCCGAGCAGTGGAGCGAACTGCTTCGAGTGTTTCGAGAGCATGGCACTACCTCCTTAACGATCAAGGATCCACCCAAGCCAGGACTTGGAGCGGTTCTTAGGTAGTTGCGCCATGCGGCGCGGCAGAGGAGCAGCATCGGAATGCTGCTCCGGAGTCGCGTTTGGTGCATCGCTCCTGAGATGCCTACGGCAAGTTTCGGGCCGACTTGAGCGGACCGGACGACCAACGGCTGCTTCCCGGTAGCAGGCGGCCGCACAGCCTCCGCACGGCGTGGGCCGACCTGTTCGCGGCCCTGCCTGCTCCTTCACCGGTAATCCGGCGGCGTAAGTGAAGTTCTTACACCGTCTCGCCTGTTGCCAATCCTCGGAATGGCGAAGCGCTCTTTGTGCCGTGCCGCCCGTGGCCTGCATAGGACTCGAATCAGACCTCACGCGGCCATTCGACCTTTCCCGAGTGCGTCACCGCGCCTCGGTTCGCCGGACCGACGACAGCCGCGTACTTTTCCAGCAGGCCGCCCAGACGTCCGCGTTCAACGCGAGCGTGCGCTGCGCGCCGATGTGCCAGCTCTGCATCGGAGAGCTCCACCCGAATCGAGCAGACCTGGGGTTGCGCGTCGATGGCGATGATGTCGCCGTCGCGGATGAGCGCGATCGGTCCGCCCGCGGCGGCTTCGGGACTCGCGTAGCCGATGCACATGCCCCGCGTCGCGCCGGAGAAGCGGCCGTCGGTCAGCAGCGCGACCTTCTCGCCCATGCCTTGTCCGTAGATCAGCGCGGTGATGCCGAGCATCTCGCGCATACCAGGCCCTCCCTGCGGTCCCTCGTTGCGCACGACCAGCACGTCGCCGCTCGCGTAGGCACGGTTTTGCACTGCAACCTGGCATGCCTCTTCATTCTCGAACACGCGCGCAGGCCCGCGATGCACGAGCGACTTCAAGCCCGCCGTCTTCAGCAGCGCGCCGTCCGGGCATAGATTGCCTTTGAGCACGGCGAGACCGCCGTTCGCGGCGCGGGCGCGATCGAGCGTGCGGACCACTTCTCCGTCCGGCTGCGGCGCGGACGCCAGCTCCTGCGCCAGCGTGCGACCCGTCATGGTCAGCGCGTCGCCGTGCAAGTGCCCGCCCTTGAGCAGCTCTCGCATGATCACTGCCGAGCCGCCGATGTAGTAGACGTCCCGCGCGAGAAAGCGCCCGCCCGGCATGAGATCGGCGATCAGCGGCGTGCGTGCAAACACTTCCGCGACGCAATCGAGATCGAACGCGATGCCGGCCTCGTGGGCGATCGCGGGGATATGCAGCGCGGCGTTGGTAGAGCCTCCGGTGGCCGATACGACGGCACATGCATTCTCGAGCGCCTGGCGCGTCACCAGGTCGCGCGGCAGCGGGCCGCCGTCGAGGACGGCGCGCATCAGCGCCTTCGCGGCGTTGCGCATCAGCGGCGCCCGTTCGCTGAACACCGCCGGCACCATCGACGAGCCCAGCGGCGCGAGTCCGAGCGCTTCCGACACCATGGCCATGGTGTTGGCGGTGAACTGGCCTGGGCAGGCGCCGGCGCTCGGCAGGCACAGATGACTGATCTGCGCGAGCTCCTCGGCGGTCGCGGTGCCCGCGATCACCTGGCCGATCTTTTCGTACGTCTCGACGACGTTGGTGTCTTTGCCGCGGAACTGCCCGGGCAGCGCTGAGCCGCCGTAGACGAACACCGACGGCACGTTGCAGCGGACCATGCCCATCATCAGACCCGGCAGATTCTTGTCGCAGGCGCCGATGCCGAAGATGCCGTCCCATTGATGGCCGCGCACGGTCGCCTCGACGCTGTCGGCGATCAGCTCGCGTGAGATCAGCGAGAAGCGCATGCCGGAATGCGCCATCGACAGCCCGTCGGAGACCGATACCACCGGGCATTCGTGCGGCATGCCGCCGCCCGCGTAGATCCCGGTCTTGGCGTGCACTGCCTGCTCGGCGAGATTCTTGTTGCACGGACTCATCTCGCCGCCGGTGTGAATCACCGCGACATGCGGCCGGGCGATCTCTTCGTCGTCCATGCCCAGCGCGTACAGGAAGCTGCGCGTGGTGGCGCGGATCAGGCCGTCGTAGATGATCGATGAGCGGAAGCGGCGTGGGGTGCGATCGTCGGACATGGCGCGGGGAGTTTAGCACCTCAGGAATCCAGCCAGCTCGCCAGCATGAACCAGGCGAAGAACAGAAGCTTGCCGCCGACATGCGTTCGACCGGGCTTCACGAGGCGACCCAGGCCACGCTGAGGACACCTTCGGCCACGAAGTTGCCTTGCACAGCACATCCAGGAGGTACGACGCAAGGTCGAACGTAGACCGTGATTTGTACCGGGTGCCGTGTGCGATATTGCCTAAACGCACCCGCTTAGGCGGCGTATCGTACTTTGTATGGCGTGAGAACCTTTGAGACGCTGAGGCGCGCGACCTGAGGACAATCGGTTGGTTAGGTGGGACCAGGCCACCTCTATTCGAGTCATGCCTGCACGCAAGGAGAACAGCAGATGGAAACGAGATTGGCAGCAGCGCTTGTGTTCGTGACTCTGTTCGTAAGCGGCTGCGCTAGTACTTCGCCCAATGTGTACACGCCGCATGAGACTATGCAGCTAGCCGAGGTGCGCGAAGGCGTGGTGGTCGGCTTGCGTCCGGTAACAATCGCGGGCAATCAAACGCCGTGGCTCGGCGCAGGGGTAGGCGCGGTGCTAGGCGGCCTGGCGGGCAATGCAATTTCCAATCATAGTGCGGGGGGCACGGTGGTGGGCGCCGTCGCGGGGGGCATCGCGGGCGCCGTCATCGAGAACCAGGCGACGAAACAACAAGGCGATGAGATTACCGTTCGCCTGGACAGCAACCAGACGGTTGCCGTCGTCCAGCCGGAAGGCCAGGGCATTCGTCTAGGTGATCGCGTCCGGCTTGTGAGCGAAGGCAGTCGCACGCGCGTGCAGCGTATCTAACCTCGGGCACTGCCTGCTCTGGTGGGCGTAGCTGCGCCTGGTAGTGAGATCTTGCACCAACCGGATCGCCGCCGTCGCCGACCAACCTCCGCCGCTACCGACGCAGCGGCGTTGGTCAGACTCAGGGCTTGTTGCGCGGCTTCCGCGGCGTCGGCGAGCGGCCGTCCCGGTCACCAGCCGTCTGCGGGCGCAGCGCAGGCGCCGTGGGCGTGGCCGCCGCGGCGGCCGAGAGCAGATCGAGAGGGGAACCCGCGCCCGGGTCGTTCGCTGCCCGGGTCGGCGGTTCCGAGCCCGCCGGCGCTCACGGCAGGCGCGACATCGGCTGGTGCGTCTTTCTTCTTCGCGTCCAGGCGCAGCTTCGCGTAGGAGCCCGGCGCGTTCTGCAGCGTCTTGAGCTTGCCATCGCCCGGAACGCGCGCCGGCACCTTGTCGCCGCCGAACTGGCTGACCCATGCGTTCCACTCCTGCCACCACGAGCCGTCGTGCCGGGTTGCACCCGCCAGCCAGGCGTCGGCGGTGTCGGCGAGCTTGTCGTCGGTCCAGTAGTTGTACTTGTTCGCAGCGGGCGGGTTGACGATACCGGCGATGTGACCGGAGCCCCCGAGGATGAACTTCACCGGGCCGGGCAGCAGCTTCGCGCCGAGGTAGGTGCTCTTCCAAGGCGCGATGTGGTCCTCCATGGTCGAGACGAAACACACCGGCACCTTCACGTTGTCGAGATCGATCGGCTCGCCGGCCAGCGTGATCCCGCCGGGCTGCGCCAGCAGGTTCTTGATGTACATGTTGCGCAGGTAGAACGTGTGCATCTTCGCCGGCATGCGGGTGGAGTCCGAGTTCCAGTACAACAGGTCGAAGGGGAACGGGTCCTTGCCGAGCAGGTAGTTGTTCACCACGAACGACCAGATCAGGTCGTTGGCCCGCAGCAGATTGAACGTGCTGGCCATCTCCGCGCCTTCCAGATAGCCGCCGCGCTCGGCCATCTTCTTCTCGAGATTGGCGAGCACGCCTTCGTCCACGAACACGCCCAGCTCACCCGGCTCGGTGAAGTCGATCATGGCGGTGAAGAAGGTGGCGCTCTTGATGCGCCGTTCGCGCTTGATCCCCAGCCAGGCGAGGAAGCACGCGAGCAGCGTCCCGCCCAGGCAGTAGCCGATGACGTTGATCTCGCGCTCGCCGGTGGCCTGCTCGATTGCGTTGAGCGCCGCCAGCGGGCCTTCCAGCATGTAGTCCTCGAAGGTCTTGGCGGCGTAGCGCTGGTCCGGATTGACCCAGGAGATCACGAACACCGTGTGGCCCTGCGCGGTGGCCCAGCGGATGAACGAGTTCTTCTCGCGCAGGTCGAGGATGTAGTACTTGTTGATCCAGGGTGGAATGATCAGCAGCGGCGTGCGCCATACCGTCTCGGTCGAAGGGCTGAACTGGATCAGCTGCATCAGGTCGGTCTGATAGACGACCTTGCCCGGCGCCGTGGCGACGTTCTTGCCGACTTCGAAAGCCGAGTAGTCGGTCATGCTGATGGCGAGCTGGCCGCCGCCGCGTTCCAGGTCGTCGAGCAGGTGATGCAACCCGTCGATCAGGTTGCGCCCGCCGGAGTCGACGGTGGCTTTCAGCACCTCCGGGTTGGTGAACACGAAGTTGGTCGGTGCGAGCGCGTCCACGAACTGGCGCGTGAAGAACTTCACCTTGCGGTTGGTCTGCGGGTCGAGCCCCTGCACCTCGGCCACAGTCTTCTGAATGTTGTCGGCGGCGATCAGATACGACTGCTTGATGTAGTCGAACAGGAAGTTGTTCTCCCATACGGCGTTCTTGAAGCGGCTGTCGGACTGGGCCGCCTGCGCTACGGGTTCGGGTTTCTCACCCAGCAGCCGGGACATCGAGTTGTGCCACAGGCGCATGTAGTCGTGCCACATGCGCATCTGCGCCTCCGCCAGCTTCATCGGGTTGGACCACATCTTGGTGGCCAGATCCAGGAAAGCGTTGGCGACGCCGATGTCATCCTCTGGAAGCACCGGCTTGCCCGCGGCGGTGCGGGTCAGGAACTCGGCGGCGACCTTCTGGCTGTGCTCGGCGATCTGGGCGAAGGCGTGGGCCAGCTCTTCGGGGCTGGGCGCGTGGGATTGGGCTTGTTCTGCCATGGTTGTGAGCCTTGTGCCAGGGTTCGCACAGACTACACCTTACTGCTTCCCTCCACCGCGCTGCCGGGCAAGCTGGCGGTCGGCGGGTACTAGCTCGCGATGAATCGTATGACGCCGTCAGGCCCGGTTTCGCGCACAACCGCGCCCCGGTGCAGGAGGTGATTGAGGTGGGCGATCGCCTCGCCCATGGCGAACAACATCCAGCGCTGGTTCCGCGCCACCATGCTGGAGCCCAGACTCACCTACAACCCAGGAGGCAGCCCGTGATCAAGTTCTATTTCAACCTTGCGCCCAATCCGATGAAGGTGGCGCTGATGCTGGAGGAGCTGGGAGCCGAGTACGAGCCCATGCCGGTGGATACGCGCAAGGGCCAGCAGCACACGCCGGAATATCTCGCGGTGAATCCGAACGCCAAGGTGCCGGCCATCATCGACGGCGACACGATCGTCTTCGACAGCAATGCGATCCTGCTGTACCTGGCGGAGAAGACCGGCAAGTTTCTGCCCGACGGCGGGCTCGCGAGCCGCGGGCCGATGCTGTCGTGGCTGATGTTCGTCGCGAGCGGCATCGGTCCGTACTCCGGTCAGGCGGTGCACTTCCGGCACTATGTTCCGGAGCCCAATCCGTATGGACTGAATCGCTACGACTTCGAGGCGGAGCGCCACTGGAAGATCCTCGATACGCAGCTCAGCCGCGGCCGCTACATGCTGGGCTCGACGTACACCATCGTCGACATGGCGGTGTGGGGCTGGGCCCGCCTGATCCCGACCGTCATGGGCAGCGATGCGGCGTGGGCCAAATTCCCCAACGTCAAGCGTCTGCTCGACGACATCAATCAGCGCCCCGCGGTCGCCGCCGTAGAGCGGCTGCGCAGCAAGTACTCCTTCAAGACCGAGTGGGACGAGGAGGCGCGCCGGCACATGTTCCCGCAGCTCGCCCGTCTGGCTGCTGCGCCCGCCCGCTGAGGCTCGCCATGCTGGCAGCTCGACTGAAGCTTCCTCTCATGATGGCGTCGCTTGCGGCAATCGGCGGCGCCTGGGCGCAGACCGACGACCTCAAGCCTTTCCCGGCACCCGCCGCCGGCATGCAGCGATTCGTCATCCGGTTGCCCGCCGTGCCGCAACCGAACGATCACAAAGTTGAAGTGATGGTCGGCAAGACCCTGCAAGTGGATTGCAACCGGCAGATGTTTTCCGCCAAGGTGACGCAAAAAGTCGCGCAGGGCTGGGGCTTCCCGTACTACGTGGTCGGCCAGCTCAAGGGCCCGGCGAGCACCATGATGGCGTGCCCGCCGGATGCTCCCAAGCACGAAGAATTCGTGCGTGCCAAGCTGCGGGGTTGGAATTGCTGCGCTACAACCCGAAGTTGCCGATCGTCGTCTATGCACCCGAAGGCGTCGAGGTCCGCTTCCGCGTGTGGAGCGCTGCGGGAGCCGCCGAGCCTGCCAAACAGGAATGAGGCGAGGGCAGTGTTTGGCGCACCGGCGCGCGGCGCAACCTCAACCGTCTGAATAGGGCTGCATCACCACACCGACGACGTCGCCCTTCCGCACGCGGCCCGAGCCGGGCGCCATCCAGATCGTGCCGTCACCCCGGAATTCGAGCGGGATCGGCGGCGGGCCCACTCCTCGATGAAGTGCAGGTAGCCGGCGAGCTGTCCCGCGCGCACCTGGGCCCCGGCCAGATGCAACGGCTCGAACAAGCCGTTGCTGGGGGCGAACACGTAGCTGGTCTGGTCGCGCACCTGCATGTGTCGGGTACCCGCGCTGCCATCGCGCTGCGAGGTGTCAGGCTTGCCCTCGATCATGCCGAGCCATTTCAGCACGTTGTCCAGCCCGCGCTCGGCGACCCGCACGCCCTCGACGCTCACGCGCCCGTAGCCGCCGATCTCGCTCGAGATGGACAGCACACCGCGCGCCTCCCCGCCGAGGCCATCGTGCCGCCTTCGTCGACGCCCCAGAACACCACGTTGTAGGGCGCCGCGAAGTTCTCGGCGAGTGCCTTGGTCCTGCGCACGACCTCTGGATCCTGCACCCAGTGCATGGTCGAGCTGAGCGCCGCCTCCATGGCGTTGCCTGCCGCGTGCACGTCCACCGAGATCTCGACCTGCGGCAGCAGAACCGTGTCGATGAAATGCGCGAGCATCTGGCAGAAGCTGCCGCGCGCATCGCCTGGCAGGCAGCGGTTGAAATCGCGGCCATCGATCGGGCACATCCTGCGCCCTGCCAGCGCGGCGGGCAGATCGACCGCCGGCATCAGGATGATCTTGCCGCGCATGCTCTGCGGATCGAGCCTGCGCGCCAGCCGTGACACCGCGATCTGCCCCTCGTACTCGTCGCCGTGCACCCCGCCGGTAAAGAGCACCGCCGGCCCCTTGGCTCCGTTGACGATGGCGATGGGGACCTCGATCGTGGACCAGGCGCCGCCGTCGCGCGATTGCGGCACGCGCAGATAGCCGATCTGCTTGCCGGGCTTGTCGAAGTCGAGCTCATGGAAGATGCGGCTCTTCGCCGCTGATGTTTGGATTTCAGGCATCGTTCAACTCCTTGCGCAAGTCTTTGGGAGGACGGGTAGCACGCGAAGTCTGACTGGTTCGGCATTGCGCAAGCTTCAATGAGCCGTCCCCGAACCCTGCATCGCAGATCGCAATGCCTTGAGCGCCAGCGGGCACTCGCCGTCGCGCCAGACCAGGTAGGTGGTGACGGCGTTGCGTCTGCCCAGGGAGAACACCGCGACCTCCGCCGGTCCACGGATCGTGTCCAGGACCGAGCGGGGTGCGATCGCGACACCCGTTCCCGCGGCGACGCAAGCGACGATAGCGTGGTACGAGCTCAGCTCGAGCACGCGCTCGGGAACGACGCCTCCCGAGCCGAGCCACGCCTGCAGCCGGCGTCGGTATTCGCATCCCGAGGGGAAGCTGATGATGGTGTCGGCGCGCACATCGCGAGCGCGTCGGATCTGCGCGTGGGAGCGCGGAGCGAGCAGGACCAGCTCCTCCTGGCAGAACGGCATCTTCGCAAGCGGTGCGGCGGACTCGCACTCGGCGACGAACGCGGCGTCCAGCTTGCGGTTCTTCACGGCTTCCACCAGCGTGTCGGTGGTGCCGGTCGCCAACTCCAGGCGCACGGTCGGGTACTGCTCGTGATAGCGTGACAGCAGGGGCGGCAGCCGGCTCGCGGCGGTGCTCTCCAATGTCCCGATGCGCAGCACGCCGCGCGGTGCGCCGTCCTGCAAAGCGCTGCGCGCCTGCTCCGAAAGATCCAGCATCTGCTCGGCGAAGCCGAGGAACAGCTCGCCCGCCGGGGTGAGGTGGAGCCGGCGGCGGTCGCGCACGAACAGCGTCGTCCCGAGCGAGGCCTCGAGCTGCTGGATGCGCGTCGTGACGTTGGACTGGACCCGGTGCAGCTTGCGCGCCGCGGAGCTGATCCCGCCCTCGTCGACGACGGCCTTGAACACCTTCAGCGCGGCAAAATCCATCGTTCTCTTCCCGAGATGGAAACGTTCGCTATTTTTCATTTCTCGGGATCGGTCTGTCAATCTAAGATAGGCCTTCAGAACGGAGCATCCATCCCTTGCGCACCTTCTCTCCGCTGCAGCTGGCGATCGCCGGCATGCTGACCCTCGCCGCCGCAATCGGCATCGGGCGGTTTGCGTTTACGCCCGTGCTGCCCATGATGCAAAAGGATCTCGGCCTGTCGTTGCAGGTGGCGGGGTGGCTCGCGTCCGCCAACTACGCCGGCTACTTCGTCGGCGCGCTGTCGGCGGTATGGCTGCGCGCGCCGCCACGCATGATCGTTCGCGGCGCACTCGTCGCCACTGCGGTGTTCACGGCCGGCATGGGCCTCACCTCGAACATCCATGCGTGGCTGTGCCTGCGTGCGCTGGCGGGCGTCGTCAGTGCGTGGGGGCTGGTGTTCTCGTCTGCATGGGTGTTGCGGGTCCTGGCTGCGAGCGGCAACAGCCGCCTGGGTGGAGTGGTGTTCGGTGGCGTCGGCTTGGGCGCCGCGCTGGCGGGCATGCTTTGCCTGATGTTCCTGGGTTGGGGACGGTCCGCCGATCAGGCCTGGATGGCGCTCAGTCTGCTTGCGCTGATGGCTGCTGTGCTCGTCTGGCCGGTCTACGCGGGCGCAACCGAAGCGCCGGCCGCGCCGCAAGCGCGCTCAGGGTCTGGCCCCTCCGCATTGCGATCGAGAGAGAGCGTCCGGCTGATCGCCTGCTACGGCTGTTCCGGTTTCGGCTACATCATCCCGGCGACCTTCATCCCCGCGCTCGCGCGGGCGGCCGTCCCCGATCCGTACGTATTCGGCTGGGCGTGGCCGGTGTTCGGAAGCGTGGCGCTCATCTCGACCCTTGCGTCGAGCGCCCTGTCGGCCCGTGTCGGCTATCGCCCGCTGTGGGCCGGCGCGCAGCTGACGATGGCGGTGGGTGTCGCGCTGCCCGCGCTGTCGCCCGGCATGATCGCGATCTTCGCCTGCGCGGTATGCGTGGGCGGCACATTCGTGGTCATCACCATGGCCGGCTTACAGGAGGCGCGCCGCGTAGCGCCCGATCAGGCCAGCAGCCTGATTGCCGCGATGACGGCAGCGTTCGCCGGCGGGCAGGTGCTGGGACCGATGCTGGTGAGTCTTGCAGCTGGACATCCGCACGGCATGCAGTTGAGCCTGCTCGCGACCGCGGCGGTGTTGGCGGCGAGCGCGCTGCTGCTCGTTCCTGCCGGACGCAGGATCGTGACGACCTAGCAGTCCCTTAGCCGCCGACTCCGCAACGGAGGAAGGGTGGTCTATTCGACGGCTAGGGACGTCGGCCTCTGATGCTATAGGTGCACGTCGCTTGCCTGCAGCGCGTACCCGACGTCCACATCGGAGGCGCCGTCCAGGATATACACGGACTTCTTGCATCGGCGCCGCGACAGTTGTCGCGTGTTCAAGTCGATCGTGCGGGTGCCACCTATCCTTCGCGTACCGACCTCTGATAGACCATCTCCACGTTCAGTCCGATCCGATCGCGGTACTGTCCGCAGCGGATATTTGGACATCCCTTGCTCGTACTTCGGGCGCGAGATCGTCGGCGAGTTGCCTCTTCATCTCGATCCAGGGCTGGCGCCAGTCGGCCGCCGCCTGCTTGACCGCGGCAACGAGATCGGCGATGTAGCTCCGGAAGAACGCCAGGTGCGCCTTTGGCACTCACCTCGCCGTGTCCCGGGATGACGCGCTCGAAGTCGTACTTCTCCAGCGCATTCAGAGTCTGGATCCAGTCCTGCGGATAGCCGTCGTTCATGTACGGCATCCAGTCGATCAGGGCGTCGCCGGTGGCGACGACCTTTTCCTTCGGCAGATAGATGAACACGTCGCCGTCGGTATGACCGCGCCCCAGTTGCAGAATCTCGATGTCGCGACCGCCTTCGGTGAGCGTGATCGAGCCTGACAGCGTGCGGGTGGGCAGCGCCGGCTTGAGGTCCCTGAGCTCAGCCAGATACGCTTCGGTCTGGCGCAGGTTGGCCTCGAGCCGCGCCTTCTTTGCCGGGTCGGTTGCACGCTGGATGTCGTCCTTGAGCTTTTCGATCTCCTTCGGCACGGCAGTGAGCTGCTTCTCGATGAAGGCGACCCCGCCCGAGCCGGCATCGGGGCTGAGCAGGTTGTCGCGCGTGCGTTCCGACGTGATGATCTCCAGATCGGGATAAGCGTCCGCGTAGACCTGGTTGCCCTGCCAGTGATCCCAGTGGAAATGCGTGTTGATGATCTTGCGGATCGGCTGCTTGGTGATGCCCTGGATCTCCCGGTACAGGGCATACGCGGCGGACGGCTTGGAGTGAGAGTCGACCACGATCACGCCGTCATTGGTGAGGATCACGGCGGCGTTGGAGTTGACCTTGTAGCGTGGCGCGGCAATGGCGGCAAACACGCCGTCGGCCACCGGCTTGAGCTCGAAGAGGTCGTTATCGGCGGTCTGCGCGTCCGCCGCGAAGACACAACACGGATCGAGGTTCTCGAAGGTCTGAACGGCGGCGACGGCGACGCCGGCACGAGTCAGGAACTCGCGGCGTGTCCACGATGAGCGCATGCGGGGTCTCCTCCAACCGAGAGCGTTTTCTCCGCGTTTCTATACTGCAGCCGGAGCTTGCACGTCAAGCGCAGCGACCCGAGCACCCCGGCCGGAGGTTGAGCTTCCGCCTATACCCATCCCTGCACCCGCTCCGCCCCCTCGAAAAGGGGGCGGAGTCCTGGCGCAGCTCCGGCCCGTCAATCGTCGTCGCGCGCGGGCGGCTCGATCTTTCCGTATATCCCGTGATTCTCGTCGTTCGGGCCGGCGGTGAAGAACAGGGTGCTGGTCGGCTGGTCGAGGACGCCGTTGCCGAATCGCAGCCCCCACAGCCCCTCGACCTGGATGGCCCTGCCGTGCTCGCCCTCCAATGTTCCGACGAAGGCGCCGGTGCGCAAGCTGAATGCATTGATCCGGCCGTCACCGAAGTTGCCGATCAGCACCGTGTTGCTGAACTGCCCGAAGCTCGCCGGCGCCAGCGTGATTCCCCACGGCGCGTTGAGCGGCCAACCGCCGGCGAAGTGACGAATCAGGCAGCCGTTGGCGTCGAACACGACGACCAGCCCGAGCCCACGCCCGGCGACGTCGTCTTCGCCCTCCTCGTCTTGCTTGGCGTAGGTGACGAACAGATCGCCATTGACGTTCTGGATGCCGAACGGCGCGAAATGGCGCGGAACATCCGCCTTGAACTTGCACTTCAGCTTGCCCTGCGCGAGTGCGTCCGCGTAGCCAGTGTCGAACACGTCGATCTTGCGGTTGTGGAAGTCAGTGGCGTACAGAAAGTTCTCCTTGCCGTTGGCGGCGAGCGCAAGCCCCTTGTAGATGGCGCCCGCGCGCGTCGCCATGGTCTGCGCGACGGTCGGGTTGACTGCAGGCGCCCAGGCGGAGATCACGCCCGACTCGGAGGAGAAGATGAACGGCGCAGCCTGGCTGCTGACCTTGAAGTCCTGCGTGCCGTTGAACACGATGCCGGTGGGCTTGGTGTCCTTGCCCGCGGCGAAGGTGACGATCAACGGCCCCATCGGCGGAGGCGGTGACGGCTTGCCGTTGCCGTCGTACAGCGTCGACGTGCTGGTGCCGTTGTTGGCGATCCACACGAAACCGTTGGGGTTGAACGCGATCCCCCATGGGTTTACCAGATGAGCGTCGATGTTGGGTGCCGACACCACGCCGTCCGATACCAGGACGGTAACGTCGTAGGATCCGTTGTCATGTGCCGCGAGGGGCAACGCGCACAGGGCCAGCGACAGCGCGCCGGGCGCGACAATGCTGAATCGCTTCATAGGTCCTCCTTGACTGATTCGTCGAACGGGCGCGGATCGGCCCGATGAGTGCAGGCCGCTCAGCCGGTGCGCGCCGGCCGGTCAGAGCGAACCACGACGGTGAATGCGCAGCCATGCGGTCCCGGTTCAATGCGGGCAGTCCCGGTTCAATGCGCCGCACGCGTCCCAATGCCGCAGCACTGTCACGGATCGTTCATCGTGGGTGGAGGCACGCGCGTCGGTGCACGCGCCAGGTCTATGAGGCTGCTGGCGCTGGGGTCTGTCAGGCTGCCGTCAGAATGAGCGCTGCAGGAATCAACACCAAAGTCGGGTTGCAGCGTGAGTTGCCATTGGTGCAGGCGCCGCGCTCCGCCGCGACAGCGACCGCATTGACGCCGACGGTGAACTCGGAAATGCGGCGCATCACCCCGAGGCGGAAGTCGAGCTGACGCGTGTCGCTGTATTCAGACGCATACGTGGTGGCGCTGCCGGTGGCCAGCGCACCGGCATGCGCAGTGAAGCTCCAGTCGCGACCGATGTCGCGCGCAGCGTTGAGGTCGAGGTACCCGGCGGGCGCGCCGCTGCCGAAGTAACTCGAGGTCAAGCTCAGCCTTGCGCTGAAGCGCTCCGCGGTCACGCCAGCGAACAGCTCCGTGTAGTCGTTGCTGGTGATCGCGCTGGATCCGGCAAAGAAGTAGCGCACCAGCTCCGACATCACTGGACAGACCCGTCCGCCACCGCCAGGCATAGCCGCCGTAGAGTTGCCCGCCGAGGCCGCCACCGCCCGTCTCCAGGTCCACGTTGCTGGCGAACAGGCCGGCGAACAGCCCGGTTGGATGATCGTACGCTACGTTCGCCTGGAGTGCGGGTCCGCCATCCGTCAGCGAGATGCCGCGGAATCGATAGTCGGAGACGAGCGCAATGTTTCCGGACCAGTCGGCGCACGCCGTGGTCGTGAACAGCAGCAGCACCAGCCCGAGGGCGCCGCGTGCCAATGCGCCTCAGGACGGGCGTTTGGCTGCGAGCGGGCGCGGATTCTTGCCGGCTGTGTCGGGACAGCATGCGCAGGCCGGCTGCGGCGTGACTTGAGCCAGGGCAGCACAGGCGTCCAGCGCAGGCGGTCCGCGGGGACCGATCGGCGGCACGGCGCTTCGCACGAGCAATGCGTGGAGTTGCTGCGGCTTCAGACCGGGTGAGCGTTCCAGCAGGAGGGCGGCGACGCCGCTGACATGCGCAGCAGCCAGGGAATTCCCGGACAGGAATCCCCAGCCGCCTCCCGCGGTGGTGGTGAGGATGTCGTGCCCGGGCGCGAGCAGCATGCGCTCGTCCGTGCCCGCCGCACTCTGTGCAGCCACCGCGATGACCAGAGGATGTGAGGCGGGAAAACCCGCATCGCGTGCGTCGGGATCGACTGCGGCCACGATGGTGACTCCCTCGGCGAGTGCGCGGTCGAGGAGCCGCTCCAGAAGCAGGTCGGGCGGTCCGCTCAGACTGAAGTTCAGCACCTGCGCTTGATGGCGCAACGCGTATTGTACGGCCTTGGCCAGGGTGAAGCTGCTGCACACGGTTCCCACGGTTGGCTCGGACTTCGCCAGCAGGCTCTCAGCGCCATCAGGGCGGCATCGGGCGCGACGCCGACGATACCGATGCCGTTGTCCGCCTTCGCGGCGATCACACCGGCGACTGCGGTGCCGTGCTGCTCAGCGGGCTGGGGGCCGGGCCCCACGAAGTTCTGCGCGTCGACCAGCTGACCGTCGAGGTCGGGGTGGCGCGCATCGACGCCGCTGTCGATCTCGGCGACGCGCACGTGGCGGCCGGTGGACACGGTATGCAGCTCGTCCAGCCGCAGGGTCTGCGCTGCGGTCTGCAACGCATAGTAAGGATCGTTGTGGCCGAGCGTGCGATACAGATGCATGGGCTGCGCCCATTGCACGCGCTCATCGTGTCCCAGCTGCTCGAGTACGGCTTCCACCGATGCATCCGCAGGCAATGCGACCACGAAGCAATGCAGCTCCAGAGTCGGCATGGGCCAGTCATCCACCAGCTCCAGCCCGTACTGGCGCGCAATCGCCTTGGCGTTGCGCATGGCGGCGCTTCCAGGCGAGCTCTGCCCGTATCCCAATGTCTGGCCGGGGGCCGGGCTGTAGTGCGCCAGCGCTTTCTGCGGAAGCATCATGAGAAGCTGGCGGTCGGTCGCGGGGGGCGGCGCGGCGACGCGCGGTGGACGCGTTGGCTGGGCGCAGCCCGCCAGCGCCAGGAGCGCGCTGAGAATGGCGGGAAGAAAGCCGCCCAACTTCAACGTGGTCTCGCAGATCCGGCGGGCGCAGCTTCCGCGAGGAGCACGCCCGGGTGAGCGCGCAGGACGGACAGGGCTTCGGCCTGGTGTCCGGACGGAACCTGCAGCGTGTACGCGCCGGCTGCGTTTGGACCGTCGATGATGTGCGCGGCGAGACTCTGCAACAGCCCCCGCATCTCCCGTTGCGGCCGGTCGGCGTCGAACACAACGACCACGACGTCGGCGCCGGCCGACACGCCTGGGCGGTCGCTCAGGGTGTGGTAGAGCGGTTCTGCCGGCGGGCCGGTGAACAGCATCGCCGCCGGCAGCACCAGCAGCAGGCTTTGCAGCACCAGGGCCGCACGCGCCCAGCCGGGCAACGCGCGCCACTGCCGCACGAAGCGATGGGCCGGGGGAGACGCGGCTTGCCTGCGGTCGAGCAACGCGTGGGTGTGCTGACGCGATGATGTCAGCGCCGAGTCGGCGTCCTCGCTGCGCAGCAATATCTGCAACCTGCGCAGTTCCTCGACCTCTCGGCTACAGGCGACGCACTCGCGGACATGGCGGTCGACCCGCGCCTGCTCGGCGGGCTCCAGCGTCTTGGTCGCGTACCAGGCGAGCAAGGCGCAGGCGTCGACGTGCGCGGGATCGTCGAATCGGAACAGACGCATCTCAGTCTCCTTCCATCTCCTGGGCCTGCAGCGCCAGCCGGAGCTTGCGGCGCGCATGGAACATCCGGGTCTTCACCGTATCGACGGGACAGCCCACGATCTGGGCGATCTCGCGGTACGCGCAGCCGTGGTAGTAGGTGAGCTCCACCACCATGCGCTGCTCCGGCGACAGGGTGGCAAGGGCCGTGCGAACCAGATCGCGCTGCTGTTTGTCGATCAGGTTGCGCTCGGGCTCGTTGTCCGTCGCGGCGCCAGGCTCGTCGACCAGGCCGCTTCCCCGCGCTGCCGCCGCGCCGCAGGGTCTTGAGGGCATGCCGGTGAGCGATCGCGAAGATCCAGGTCGAAACCCGCGAGCTGTTGTTGAAGGTGCCGGCGCGGCGCCACACCACCAGCATCGTGTCGTCGATCAATTCGTCCAGTATTTGTGGCGTGCGCGTGAGCTGGCCGAGGAAGCGTTCCAGCCGCGGCCGATAGGCGCGGAACAAATGGTCGAAGGCCAGCCGGTCCCCGGTGGCGATCAGGCGCACCAGCGCCCGGTCGCGCACGTCCAGCTCTTCGTAACGCCCCGCTGCGTCAGCGGTGGACTTGGTTTCGGCCATCGACTGCAATGCGGCCCGCAGACCGTCCCTGTTTCGCGGATGCTGACAGCGGCGACAGACCTCTACTACGCCGTGCCTGCCGTTCAAACCCTTGACGCCCCCGACCTGTTAGTGCCGGCCTGCCGATCGCCGGTTCAAGGTGTCAGGAAAAGCTCGTCGCCAGCAGATCAACGAGCGGCCGTAACGGTGGATGCAGCTGGCCGATGGTGCTGAGCATGGTGTCTGTGGTCCGCAAGTAGGGCGCACTAACGCGCTGGCGGTGCCCGAGGATGACGCCGGCTCGGCCCGCGATTGCGTGGAACACCTCCACGATGGCGGCGGCGACGCGGTCGAATCGCGAACGAAACCTGAACCCGCCTTCCAGACTCAAAATACAATGCGCCTGTAACGCCCGGACAAACCTGCTTCCAGGAGGACTCGAGATGGCCACCTCTCCCCATGCCGTCGGCGGTGCACCGGCCCGAACGCTGAAGGTCACCCCTTTCGAGCTGCCGCCGCCGCACACGCCCGAGCACGACGAGTGGCTGCTCGACGAGGCGCTCATCGAGACCTTCCCCGCCAGCGATCCGATCGCGGTATCGCCCAACACACCCGGCACGGACTCCGCCACGCCGCGGAGCGCGTTGACAGGCAGCAAGGACGGCGACCAGGTGTTCGGCCGCTGCGATTGGAAGGGGCAGGAAGGCGCTGGCCGGCACGTGACCATCCTGGGCGGCACCGGCAAGTACGCCGGCATCGACTACGAGATCCCCTGATCTGGCCGCAGGGTCCCGGTTGTGCCTAGCCGGGGCCTGATTCACCGATATCGGCCGGTCGGGACGGCTCGTCCCTCGCGCTGCTGCAACGCGGTATCATCCCAGGGTATTCATGGGCGCTGTCTGGCGGGCCGTGAAACAGCTGGAGGTGGAACCGATGGTTGCGGATCCGGTGGTGATTGTTGGCGCGGCGCGCACGCCGATGGGCGCGTTCCAGGGCGAATTGAAGGATTTCGCCGCAGCGGAGCTGGGTGCCGTGGCGATCCGCGCCGCGGTCGAGCGCGCCGGCATCCAGCCCGACGAAGTCGAGGAAGTGATCATGGGCTGCGTGCTGCCGGCCGGCCAGGGCCAGGCCCCGGCGCGGCAGGCGAGCCTGGGCGGCGGCCTGCCGCTCTCCACGGGCTGCACGACGGTCAACAAGATGTGCGGATCGGGAATGAAAGCCGCGATGCTCAGCAACGATCTGCTGCTCGCGGGCGGCAACGCCATCATGGTCGCGGGCGGCATGGAGAGCATGACGAACGCGCCGTACCTGCTGCCCAAGGCCCGCGCCGGCTACCGGATGGGGCATCAGCAGGTGCTGGATCACATGTTCCTCGACGGCCTCGAGGACGCTTACGACAAGGGCCGCCTGATGGGCTCGTTCGCCGAGGATTGCGCGGCGAAGTTCGCGTTCACGCGGGCCGAGCAGGACAGCTTCGCGATCGCCTCGCTGGAGCGCGCGCAGAAGGCCAACAACGAGGGCTGGTTCGCATGGGAAATCGCGCACGTTGCGCTGAAGTCCGGCAAGGGCGACCGCTTCATGGACAAGGACGAGCAGCCGTTCAAGGCGAACTTCGAGAAGATTCCGCAGCTCAAGCCCGCGTTCCGCAAGGACGGGACCGTCACGGCGGCGAATTCCAGCTCCATCTCGGACGGCGCGGCTGCGATGGTGCTGATGCGCCGGTCGCACGCGCTGAAGCGTGGTCTGACTCCGCTCGCCACGATCGTTGGTCACACCACCCATGCGCAGGAGCCGGGCTGGTTCAGCACCGCGCCGGTGGGCGCCATCCGCAAGCTGTTCGAGAAGACCGGCTGGAGCGCGAAGGACGTCGATCTGTACGAGATCAACGAGGCCTTCGCGGTGGTGACCATGGCGGCCATGAAGGAGCACGGGCTGCCGCACGAAAAGGTGAACGTGCACGGCGGGGCCTGCGCACTGGGGCATCCCATCGGCGCGTCGGGCGCTCGTATCATGGTGACGCTGCTGGGGGCGTTGCGGAAGTACGGGTTGCAGCGCGGCGTGGCATCGCTGTGCATCGGCGGCGGAGAGGCGACCGCTATGGCCGTCGAGCTTGTCTAGAGCTGAACCACAGAGGCGCGGAGGCGCAGAGGAACGCGGAGGAGAGAACTGCTCGGAGCGCGTCTGCAGCGCAGAAATGCGAGGAAGCTTGCCAGCATCGCGCGATCCAGGCATTGCCTTGTGAACGGACTATCGAATCTGTTTTGTCTCTGCGGTCCTCTGTGCCTCCGCGCCTCTGCGGTTAATGTGTAGGGAGTAAGCATGAGCGAACGCAAACTGATCTCTTCCGGTTCCAGCTTCGAGAAGCTCGCCGGCTTCAGCCGGGCGGTGGTGGACGGCGACTGGGTGTTCGTCTCCGGAACGACGGGGTACGACTACACCACCATGACCATCTCGCCCGACCTCGAGGCGCAGACGCGCCAGACGTTCGCCAACATCTCCAGCGCGCTCGCCCAGGCGGGCTGCACGCTGGACGACGTCGTGCGGGTGCACTACTACCTGACCGACCAATCGTACTTCGAGAAGGTCGCACCGATCTGCGGAGAGTACTTCAAGAACGCGCGGCCGGCTGCGACGGCCCTGGTCTGCGGGCTGGTGACGCCGGCGATGAAGATCGAGATTGAAGTGACGGCCCGGCGCCGCGGTGCGGCCGTGGGTGCGCGCGGGGCGCAGGACGCGTATCCACCCGGACGATCCTAAAGTTTAAGAAGGTCTTTGCCCCACTAGCGAAATCGCGCCATGCCAGGCTCCATCGAGTTCTACTTCGACTTCTCCTCCCCGTATGGCTACATCGGGGCGACGCGCATCTCGGCACTGGCTGCCCGGCACAACCGCAGCGTGCAATGGAAGCCGATGTTGCTGGGTGCGGTGTTCAAGGTGACCGGCAGCGGACCGCTGCCAAGCCTGCCGCTCAAGGGCGACTACGCGCTGCGCGACATGCCGCGCACGGCGCGCTTTCACGGTGTTCCTCTCACGATGCCGACGCCGTTCCCGATCTCGACGCAGGCCCCGGCGCGTGCCATCTGCTGGCTGCAGGAGCAGGCGCCCGAGAAGGTCGAGGCCGCCGTGCTGGCGCTGTATCGCGCTTACTTCGTGGAGGGCAAGGACATCTCCAGTCCAGCGGTGACGGCAGAAGCGCTGAGCCCGCTGGGCGTTGACAGTACCGCGGTCCTGGCCGCGCTCAACGATCCGGCGGTGAAAGAGCGGCTCAAAGTGCAGACCGACTCGGCCATCGCCCGTGGCGTATTCGGTTCGCCGTACGTCTTTGTAGACGGAGAACCGTTCTGGGGCAATGATCGCTTCGACCAGATCGAGCGCTGGCTGAGTCAGGGTGGGTTCTGACGTGAGGCGCGAGGGACCCACCAACAGGCGCGAGGGATGACGGCGGACGGATCGGCTTCGCGTCCGCTCGGCCGCATCTGCGTCTTCTGCGGGTCCAGCCCGGGAATCGATCCGGCCTATCGCGATGCTGCATGGTCGGTCGGCCAGTTGCTCGCGACCCGCGGCATCACGCTGGTATTCGGCGGCGGGCGAGTCGGGATGATGGGTGCGGTGGCCGAGGGTGCGCTGGCGGCTGGCGGCAAGGCGATCGGCGTCATCCCCAAGGGGCTCGTGCGCAAGGAGCTCGCTTGTGACGGCCTGACCGAGCTGATCGTCACCACCACGATGCACGAGCGCAAGCAGCGCATGGCCGATCTGGCGGACGGCTTCATCGCGCTCCCCGGCGGTTTCGGCACGTTCGAAGAATTCTGCGAGGTGCTCACCTGGGGGCAACTCGGCTTGCACGAGAAGCCTTGCGGCCTGCTGAGCGTCAAGGGCTATTATTCGCCGCTGCTGACGCTGTTCGATCATGCCGTCGGCGAAGGCTTCCTGAAGCCCGAGTACCGGCAGCTCGTGCTCACCGAGGAAGATCCGCGCAGGCTGTTGGAGGCGATGGCCCGTTACCAGCCGCCGGCGTTGTACAAATGGCTCACGCCGGAGACGGCATAATAGCGTCTGCCGACTGAACCAAGCCGCGCAGATGCACGACGCTGCACGCTGAACTGCAGCATCTCGACCGCCTTGCGTTGAGATTCGTTCGCGACCGATGACCCAGATCCGCTCCAGCTTGAGCCCGCGCGCGCCCGAGTATCAAGCCAGCGCCGCCGCCATGGCCGCGCTCGTGGCGGACCTGCGTGCCACCGTCGAAACCGTCAGCCAAGGCGGGGGCCAGGCCGCGCGCGACAAGCACGTGGCGCGCGGCAAGCTGCTGCCGCGAGAGCGGGTGCGCAATCTGCTGGACGTGGGCTCGCCGTTCCTCGAGCTCTCGCAGCTCGCCGCCTGGGGGATGTACGACAGCCAGGTTCCGGCCGCCGGCATCATCACCGGGATCGGCCGGGTCAGCGGGCGCGAGTGCATGATCGTCGTGAACGATGCGACGGTGAAAGGCGGCACCTACTATCCTGTGACGGTCAAGAAGCACCTGCGGGCCCAGGAGATTGCCCAGCAGAACCGCTTGCCGTGCATCTACCTGGTCGACTCCGGCGGCGCCAACCTGCCCAACCAGGACGACGTGTTCCCGGATCGCGAGCACTTCGGCCGCATCTTCTACAACCAGGCCAACATGTCGGCGGCGGGGATTCCGCAGATCGCCGTGGTAATGGGCTCGTGCACGGCGGGCGGCGCCTACGTGCCGGCGATGTCCGACGAGTCGATCATCGTCAAGAACCAGGGCACCATCTTTCTCGGCGGTCCGCCTCTGGTGCGGGCGGCGATCGGCGAAATCGTGACGGCGGAGGAGCTGGGCGGCGCCGATGTGCATGCGCGCACCTCAGGCGTGGCGGATCACTACGCGCTCAACGACGTGCACGCGCTGCAGATCGCCCGCCGCATCGTCTCGCACCTGAACCGCAACAAGCAGATCGACGTGGCGCTGCGTGAGCCGCGCGAGCCGCGGTACGACCCGACGGAGATGCACGGTGTCATCCCGACCGATCCGCGCAAGCCCTACGACGCGCGCGAGATCATCGCCCGCGTGGTCGATGGCAGCGAGCTGGACGAATTCAAGCCGCTCTACGGCACGACCCTGGTGACCGGCTTCGCGCACATCTACGGCTATCCGGTCGGCATCATCGCCAACAACGGCATCCTGTTCTCCGAGTCGGCCCTCAAGGGCGCGCACTTCATCGAGCTGTGCAGCCAGCGCGGCATCCCGCTGGTGTTCCTGCAGAACATCACGGGCTTTATGGTGGGCAAGAAATACGAGGCCGGCGGGATCGCCAAAGACGGCGCAAAGATGGTGACCGCGGTGGCGACCTCGAAAGTGCCGAAGTTCACCGTCATCGTCGGCGGCAGCTTCGGCGCCGGCAACTACGGCATGTGCGGGCGCGCCTACAGTCCGCGCTTTCTGTTCATGTGGCCAAACGCGCGCATCTCGGTGATGGGCGGCGAGCAGGCCGCCAGCGTGCTCGCCACCGTGCGGCGCGAAGGCCTGGAGAAGGCTGGCAAGACCTGGAGCAAAGAAGACGAGGAGGCCTTCAAGGCGCCGATCCGCGAGCAGTACGAGCACCAGGGGCATCCCTACTATGCGAGCGCGCGGCTGTGGGACGATGGCGTCATCGACCCGGCCGAGACCCGGCGCGTCCTGGGGCTCGCGATCTCCGCCAGCTTGAACGCACCGATCGAGCCCACCACGTTCGGCGTATTCCGGATGTGACCATGAGGCGCGAGGCACGATGCGCGAGATAAAAACGTCGGTACGGCGGCAGCAGGCAGAGCCGGTATCGCCACGGTGCCGCGGGGCGGAGTGCTGAAGTCCGTATGACCATGAGTGCCGATCTTTCGTACGCTGACAGCGTCTACATTACCCCTGAGCACGTAACGCTCCGCGACCAGTTGGCGCGCTTTCTGGCTGAGGAGGTCGAGCCGGTCGCGCACGCCTGGGAAGAGCAGGGCTACGTTCCGCGCGAGGTGCTGCGCAAGATGGGCGCGCTGGGCTTGCTCGGGATTACCTATCCGGAAGAGTACGGCGGCGCGCAAGCCGACGCGCTCACCGCCCTCGTGTTTGCGGAGGCGTTGTCGCGCTCGACGTTCGGTGGCTTCGTGGTGACCGTGCTGGTGCATACCGACATGGCCTCGCCGCATCTCGTCCACGCCGGCACGCGCGACCAGTTGCAGCGCTACTTGCCTGGAATCATCAGCGGGGAGCTCATCACGGCGGTGGGGATTACCGAGCCCGACGCCGGGTCGGATGTGGCGGGTCTGCGCACTCGCGCCAGACGCGAGCGCGGCCAGTGGGTGCTCAACGGCGCCAAGATGTTCATCACCAATGGCGTGCATGCGGACTTGTACTTCATCGCCGCCCGCACCGACCCGGACGCCAAGGGCTCGCGCGGCATCTCCATGTTCATCGTCGAGAAGGGCACGCCTGGCTTCCGGGTCGGGCGGGCCTTGAAGAAGACCGGCTGGCTGTGCTCGGATACCGCGGAGCTGGTGTTCGACGACTGCCGGATCCCCGAAGCCAATCTGCTCGGCGAGGAGAACGCCGGCTTCTACGCGGTGATGAGGAACTTCCAGACCGAGCGGATCGCGCTGTCGGCCATGGCGGTCGGCCACTGCATGACGGCCCTGGCGCTGACGCTCGACTACGTGCGCACCCGCAAGGCCTTCGGCGCGACGCTGTACGACAAGCAGGCGATCCGGCAACGGCTCGCGATGCTCCAGGCCAAGACCGAAGCCGCGCGCCAGTTCATGTATCACTGTGCCTGGCTGGTGACTCAGGCGCGCAACTGCGTCAGGGAGGTGTCGATGCTCAAAGCGCTCAGCGGAGAACTGGCCAACGAAGTCATGTACGCTTGCCAGCAGTTCCACGGCGGGATGGGCTACATGCGGGAGACCGCGGTGGAGCGCCTGACGCGCGATGCGCGGGTGCTCGCGATCGGCGGGGGCGCGACCGAAGTCATGCTCGAAGAGGTGGCGAAGCGCTCATGAGCGAGGCAAGCGTGCAAGGCGGCAACGGGCCGCCGATCCAGCTCAGCATCGACGGCACGGGCGTGGCCACCGTCACGCTCAATCGGCCGCAGGTGCACAACGCCTTCGACGATCACCTGATCGCGGGGCTGACCAGCCGCCTGCGCGAGCTCGATCACACCGCCGACGTGCGCGTCGTCGTGCTGGCCGGCAACGGCAAGAGCTTCTCGGCCGGCGCCGACCTCAACTGGATGAAACGCATGGCCGGGTTCTCCGAAGGCGAGAACCTGCGCGACGCCGTGGGGCTGGCGGATCTGCTGCACACGCTGGGGGCACTCAGCAAGCCCACCGTGGCGCGCGTGCATGGCGCTGCCTATGGCGGCGGGGTGGGGCTGGTAGCGGCATGCGACATCGCCGTAGCGAGCCTGTCCGCCGCCTTCTCGCTGTCGGAAGTGCGGCTGGGCCTCATTCCGGCGGTGATCAGCCCCTACGTGATTGCAGCGATCGGCGAGCGGCAGGCGCGCCGCTATTTCCTCACCGCCGAGCGCTTCGATGCACAGGAAGCGCTGCGCATCGGGCTGGTGCACATGGCGGTGGACGACGCCATGCTGGACGAGGCGGTGGATGGCATCGTCGCCCAGCTCAAGAAGGGCGGCCCACGCGCCCAGAGCGCCGCCAAGGCGCTGATCGCCGCCGTCACCAACCGCCCCATCGACCGCAAGCTGGTGGAAGACACCGCCGGTCGCATCGCCCGCATCCGCGTGACGGCCGAAGGCAAGGAGGGTATTGCCGCCTTCCTTGAGAAGCGGTCGCCGGGCTGGGTCAGCAAATCTTGAACCGCCGAGGACGCGAAGGCGCGCGGAGCGAAGCCGTCGGCGGCACACATGGTCCCGCCGCGATGACCGGCGCTCGGTCTCAGGTCACGACTGCGAGGCGTCGCGCTCCGTCGCGGTCGACACGTGCGTATTGCGCCTTTGCGCTGTCTTCGCGTTCCTTCGCGGCGGCGTGCACGTGTTCGACAAGATCCTCATCGCCAACCGCGGCGAGATCGCGGTGCGTGTGGCGCGCACCTGCAAGCGGCTGGGTATCCACACCGTCGCGGTGTACTCGGAGGCGGACGCGGGTGCGCTGCACGTCAGCACCTGCGACGAAGCGCATCTGATCGGCCCCGCTGCGGCGCGGGAGAGCTATCTGCGCGCGGACCGCATTCTCGCGGTCGCGCAGCGCACCGGCGCGCAGGCCATCCATCCGGGCTACGGCTTCCTGTCGGAGAACGAGGAGTTCGCCGAAGCGTGCGAGCGGGCTGGTATCGTCTTCATCGGGCCGCCCGCGAGCGCGATCCGCGCGATGGGCTCGAAGAGCGCTGCCAAGCAGCTGATGGAGAAAGCCGGCGTGCCTCTGGTGCCGGGCTACCACGGCGAGGCGCAAGACCTCGCCTTGCTCGCGCGCGAAGCCGATCGCATCGGTTATCCGGTCCTGATCAAAGCATCGGCCGGGGGCGGTGGCAAGGGCATGCGCATCGTCGAGACCGCCGCGCAGCTCGAAGCGGCCCTCGGCTCGCGCGAAGCGCGAGGCGACCTCCGCCTTCGGCGACGATCACGGTGCTGATCGAGAAGTACCTGCAGCGCCCGCGCCACATCGAGATGCAGGTGTTCGCCGATACGCACGGCAACGTGATTCACCTGTTCGAACGGGACTGCTCGGTCCAGCGGCGCCACCAGAAGGTTCTGGAAGAGGCGCCTGCCCCCGGCATGACGGCCGCGAGGCGTCGACAGATCGGTTCGGCTGCGGTGGCCGCGGCGCGCGCCGTGGGATACGTGAACGCCGGCACCGTGGAGTTCATCTCGGAGGAGCGACGGCGAGTTCTACTTCATGGAGATGAACACCCGGCTGCAGGTGGAGCATCCGGTGACAGAGATGATCACCGGGCTGGACCTGGTGGAATGGCAGCTGCGCGTGGCCTCCGGCGAGGCGCTGCCGCTGGCGCAGGAGCAGCTTGCCATCAATGGCCACGCGATCGAGGCGCGTATCTACGCGGAGGATCCGGCACGCGACTTCCTTCCCGCAGCGGGCCGCATCCAGCACCTGCGCGTCCCAGCGCCCTCGGCGCATGTACGCATCGACAGCGGCGTGCGCGAGGGCGACGAGATCGGCGTGTACTACGACCCGATGATCGCCAAGCTGATTTGCTGGGACGTGGACCGCGATGCCGCCCTGAGGCGCTTGCGCGCCGCGCTGGCGGAATACCAGGTGGTGGGGTTTGCCACCAACCTGCAGTTCCTGTCCGCGCTGTGCGCGCATCGCGCGTTCGCGCTGGCGCATCGCGACCCCGAACTGCTCGACACCGGTCTCATCGGCCGCTACAAAGCCGAGCTGCTGCCACCGCCGCAGCCGGCGTCCAACGAAATCCTGGCGATCGCGGTGCTCGCAGAACGCACGCGCATCGACGCGGAGGCACAAGGCCAGGCGCGCGTTTCGGCGGACCCGTGGTCGCCCTGGAACGCTCGCGACGGCTGGCGCCTCAACGAGGACAATCATCACACCTTCACGTTCCAGGACGGGGCGCGGGAGGTGGCGGTGACGGCGCACTACCGGCGAGGCGGGTACCTGCTGGATCTGCCGGGCCAGTCGATTGTCGCGCGCGTCGAGAGCGGCGAGGCCGGGGACCTGGTGGCGGATCTGGATGGCGTCCGGGTGCACGCCAGCGTGGTGCGTTCGGGCCGCGCCTTGACGGTGTTCGCCTTCGGTCTGAGCCATCGCCTTGAGCTGAAGGAGTTCGAGACCGTTGCCGACGAGGACGCCGGGGGACGTCTGACCGCGCCCATGCCGGGCAGCGTCGTCGACATCCTGGTGAGCGCCGGCCAAAGAGTGGACAAGGGGCAGCCGTTGATGATCATCGAGGCGATGAAGATGGAGCACACCATCGCCGCACCTGCCGACGGTGTGGTGGCGCAGGTGCTGTTCGGCAGGGGCGATCAGGTCAAGGAAGGCGAGCAGTTGATCCAGTTCGAGACTGAAGTTCCCTCGCCCGTCGCGGGACAGGGCTAGGGCTAGGGAGTCGCAGCTGGCGCGGCGCGCAGGAGGTGCTATGCAGGCTTTGCCCAAACGCGTGAAGATGGTCGACGTGGGTCCCCGCGACGGGCTGCAGAACGAGCCCGGCGTGGTTCCCACCGATGCCAAGGTCGAGCTCATCAATCGTCTGAGCGATGCCGGGCTGCCTGCAGTGGAAGCCACCAGCTTCGTCTCGCCCAAGTGGGTGCCGCAGATGGCCGACGCGGCACAGGTCATGGCGCGAATCCGACGCAAGCCCGGCGTGAGCTACCCGGTGCTGGTGCCGAACATGAAGGGCCTGGAGGCCGCGCTGGCGGCAGACGTCGAGGAGATCGCCGTCTTCGCCGCTGCCACCGAATCCTTCTCCAGGCGCAATACCAACTGCTCGATCGCCGAGTCGTTCGAGCGCTTCGAGCCCGTCTGCAAGGCGGCGCTGGACCAGGGTGTGAAGGTGCGCGGCTACATCTCGGTGGTGCTGGGCTGTCCATATGAGGGCGAAGTGGCGCCGCAGGCGGTGGCAGCTGTCGCACGCCGCCTGTGGGCTATGGGTTGCTACGAGATCTCGCTGGGAGACACGATCGGAGCGGGAACCCCACGCAAGACCCAGTGCATGATCGAGGCGGTCGCCACCCATGTGCCGGTCGAGAAGCTCGGGGGCCACTACCACGACACCTACGGGCAAGCGATCGCCAACGTGCTCGCTTCCCTGGAGTTGGGGGTCGCGAGCTTCGACAGCTCGGTCGCGGGGCTCGGGGGCTGCCCCTATTCGCCGGGCGCGACCGGCAATGTGGCCACCGAGGACGTGCTTTACTTGCTCGACGGCCTCGGCATCGAAACCGGCGTGAGCATGGATCGACTGCTGGAGGCGGCCGAGTACATCTGCGGCGTGCTCGGACGTCCGACGCATTCGCGCGCCGGGCGGGCCATCGTGGCGAAACGCAGGCGCGACGCGGCTGCTGCTGCGGCATGAGTGTTGCGCCCGACTACGTCGCCTCGCCGTGCGTCAAGGTGTGTGCGCTCGACCCCCAGAGCGGACTGTGCCGCGGGTGCTTTCGCACCCTTGAGGAAATCGCTGACTGGCTCGAAATGACGCCCGAGCAGAAGCTCGCAACCCTCGAGCGGGCGGCGCAGCGCGCGCGTTCGTTCGACCCGAGCTGAAGCTTTTGCCCGGCAGCCGATGCGGGCGTCGGCAGGAAAGCCGGCGCGTTGTGAATCTTCGTTTTCGACTTTTTCCAGGACTGAAATGCCGCTGAGCCAGCCAAGCCCCCGTAAGCCGATGCACACGCGAACCGTCGAATGCCGCGGCTACCAGAGAGACGACGGCCTGTGGGACATCGAGGGTCACCTGATCGACACCAAGCCGTTTGCCATCCCCAATGAAGACCGGGGCGGAGAGATTCCGCCCGGCGAGCCCTTGCACGAGATGTGGATCCGGCTGACGGTCGACACCGACCTGGTCGTGCACGACGTCGAGGTGTGCACTGACCACAGTCCCTATTCGGTGTGCGGCGGCATCGTCGAAAACTTCAAGGCACTCAAGGGACTCACGATCAAGGCCGGGTGGACGCAGAAGACCCGCCACCTGCTGGGCGGAACCAAGGGATGCACCCACTTGCTCGAACTGCTCGGCCCGGTGGCAACGACGGCGTTCCAGACCCTCTACCCGGCCCGGATCAAGCGCGACGACGCCGTGGAGCGCACCCGCCGGCCGGGCCTCGTCGACTCCTGCCACGCCTACGCTTCGGACGGGCCGATCGTGCTGCGGCGCTGGCCGCAGTTCTACACTGGCTCCAAGTAAGTACCTAATCGACCGAGATTTTTCCGCGAATCGGGCACGCGGCCTGGGCGGCCGCACGCCCGGGTGGTGAATTTCGCACACCTGTGCCGGTACCAGTGCGGCGCGGTGCGGGGGTCCTCAGCCGTAAAGTGCTTACAACACGAAACGCACTCACGGACGGACCCAGACCATGACGACCAAGACCCTCCAAGCCCTGCTGATCACCGCCCTGCTGGCCTCCGTCTCCGCCTTCGCCGACCAGAACATCGACGTGAGCATGGTCAACGGCAAGCAGCAAGCCAAGTTCAGCGTGGGCGACTCCAAGTGCGTGCTGGTCAACGACGCGATCCAGTGCACCCCGGTGGTCCTGGCCTCCAACTGAGCCGCCCCGTAACGATTTCCCTCAACTGATGCCCTCCCGGTGACCCGCGCAGACAAAGGAGCCCACCATGTTCAAGTCCAACAGCCCCTTCGCCTTGATCCTGATCGCGCTTGCTCTGGCGCTCGTTTCGGGTCTGATTGCCACCGCCAGCCACGCCGCGGTTCCCGAGCAGGCCTCCGCGCAACTCGAGCGGGTCGCCCCGGCGCGCTGATCGATCTGTCCCCTTGGGGACACTGCATTCCCTCCCCTTTTGAGGGGGAGGGTGGGTCAGGGTGGGGTGTAGTTGGTTGACCGGGCTGCCGTCGGCCCGAAGCGTGAATTTCGCACTTCCCTGCCGGTATCCGTTCGGCGCGGCGCGGGGTCCATAGCCGTAGAGTGCTTACAACACGAAACGCACTCACGGACGGACCCAGACCATGACGACCAAGACCCTCCAAGCCCTGCTGATCACCGCCCTGCTGGCCTCCGTCTCCGCCTTCGCCGACCAGAGCATCGACGTGAGCGTGGTCAACGGCAAGCAGCAAGCCAAGTTCAGCGTGGGCGACTCCAAGTGCGTGCTGGTCAACGACGCGATCCAGTGCACCCCGGTGGTCCTGGCCTCCAACTAGGTCGAACCAAAGCCGCAAGCCCCGAATTCTTCACCGTCTCCTCCCACTTCGGCCCGCCTCACGGCGGGCATTTTTTTCGTTGGCCGGGGCCACGCTCAGGGCACCTGGTGGTCACGAATTCCTGCCAGGGCAGAGCCTCGACACCCGGGGCGAGGGCGTGGGAGCGCACTCCGGCTCGCGGAGGGCGATGCACGACCAGCATCTCAACGACGCCGCGCGTGCGAGCGTGCTTCTTCCGCGCCTCTGCCAGGCGCTGCATCGGGACGGCCATCGCAGGTGTCGGCGTGCGCGTGGCCTTGACCTCCACCAGCCGCATGGCGCCGCTCTTGCCCGGCACGACGAAGTCCACCTCCAGTCCTTGCTGGTCGCGGAAGTAGTACAGCTCGCGGCGCCGGCCGGCGTTCACCTGGGCCTTCACGATCTCGCGCGGCGACGAACCCCTCGAACAGCGCGCCGAGAAACGGCGACTTCTCGAGCTCCGCCGCTGTCTCGATGCCCAGCAGGTGACAGGCGAGCCCGGAGTCGGCGATGTAGACCTTGGGCGACTTGATCAGCCGCTTGCCGAGGTTCTCGAACTAGGGCGGCACGACCAGGATCTGCCCGGTGGCTTCGAGGATGCTCAGCCAGCGTCCGATGCCGGGCACGCTCATGCCCAGCGGCGCGGCCAGGTCGGACTTGTTGAGCACCTGTCCGTGCCGGCTGGCGAGCAGCGCGAGAAACCGGCGGAACGTGGCCAGATCCTGGACCGCGCTGATCGACCGCACGTCGCGCTCCAGGTAGGTCTGCAGGTAGGAGCTGAACCACAGCGTTGCCGCGGCCGGCCGCGCCAGCACCTCCGGGAATCCGCCCCGCAGCAGGCTGACCTTCGCGCTCTCGCGGACCGACATCGGCAGCAGCTGCAGGACGGCCGCGCGCCCAGCCATCGACTCGGTGACGTTGCGCATCAGGCCGGCTTCCTGGGAGCCGGTGAGGAACCACCGGCCGATGCGCCGCGGGGTACGGTCGATGCGCGCCCGGACGAAGTTGAAGACCTCCGGCACGTTCTGGATCTCGTCCAGGATGACCGGCAGCTGCACGCCGTCGAGGAACCCCTGCGGGTCGTGCCGGAAGCGGGCGACCACGTCGGGATCCTCGAACAGGTAGTAGCTGGCTCGAGGCAACAGGTGCTTGAGCAGCCAGGTCTTGCCGGCGCGGCGCGGGCCGGTCAGGACGACGGAGGGAAAGCCCTGGCCGCCGCATTGAGCCGAGCTTCCAGTTCGCGGCGGACGTAGCGCATGTCTGGGATTTTAAGCTGGCAGTTTAGAAAACTCAAACACCATGGCAACTGTACAACACGGCGCGGGTAAGGGCGGCCAACGAGCTGAGAGTGCTGCGCGCGGCCCCGGAATGACGAGCCCGGGACTCGCTTCCCCGGAACCAGCCAGACGTGAATTCGGCACACCTGTGCCGGTACCAGTTCGGCGCGGTGCAGGGGTCCTCAGCCGTAAAGTGCTTACAACACGAAACGCACTACGGACGGACCCAGACCATGACGACCAAGACCCTGCAAGCCCTGCTGATCACCGCCCTGCTGGCCTCCGTCTCCGCCTTCGCCGACCAGAGCATCGACGTGAGCGTGGTCAATGGTAAGCAGCAAGCCAAGTTCAGCGTCGGCGACTCCAAGTGCGTACTGGTCAACGACGCGATCCAATGCACCCCGGTGGTCCTGGCCTCCAACTGAGCCGACCCAAAAGCCGCAAGCCCCGAATTCTTCACCGTCTCCTCCCCTTCGGCCCGCCTCATGGCGGGCATTTTTTTGTTCGCGTGCCGGCCCCGCGCTGCTGCGCAAGTCCTTGTGCCAATGAGACTATATCGCCATGAGGCGACAGCTCGGTGGCACCACTCTTGCTGACTGCCTGGCCAGATGCCATGACGCAACTTCCTGTGCTTGTCGACCGTGGGACCGGCGGGATAGCAGTGCTGGTCGGCCGTGATCGTCCCAATACCAACGCCAACGGCTCCCACGCCTGCCGATCCATTGCGGCTGCGCTGATCGGATGGAGCTGCGCCTTGGCCTGCCTGCCGGCTGCAGGCCAGCCATCGAACGCAGCGCACGTTGCGCCGATAGGCGCCGCTGGGCGGCAGGGTGCGCAGCCCGCGTGCCCTTCGTTGGTGGACGGTCGGGGCGCGATGGTTCGCAGCCGCGGCACCGGCGGCACCGCGGAGGCCTCCTTCGCGAGAGATTGCCCTGTCGCGATCGTCCGGCCCGAACCCGCCGTATCGCCACCTGTGCCGGTCAAGCAAGCCAAACCACCCGAGTCCCCTGTCGGAGTGCGGGGTCTGGCCGCAGGATCCGTACAGGTGCCCGACTTTGCCGATGACTACCCAGACGGGGCACCGCTGGTGGTGCGAGTCACGCCAGAGCGGCTGAGTGCGACCGTGCTCACCGGCGGTACCACCCTGTGGCTGCTCCATTCCGGTTTCTGGACCTACCTGCTCATACTCGGTCTGCCGTTGTGGCGGCACGTCGACTTGAACGAGCAGACCCGCTTGCCAGCCATGTTCAACAAGCGAAACGCTGGTTCGGATTGTCG
>CAVYZA010000033.1:0-185296 GCA_963772865.1 uncultured beta proteobacterium
GAACCCCTCGAACGTATAGTGGTCTGCTCCCGGGCCGTCGTACGGATAGTCGGTGAAAAAATGGACGCCGTCTGTCCCCCCCGAGATGACGGGACGGTTGCCGTTGACCCGCACCCCCCTGATGACGATGCGGGCGTCGGGCGCGCCCGCCCTTCGGAACCTCAGGTCGCCGGGGTACGAGTGATCGCCGTCGACGAGGACGGTATCGCCGGGATCGAGGAGCGGAGCGACGTCCTGCAGGGTCTGGTACGTCCTGCCCGGGCCGACGAGATATGTCGCCGGGAAGACGTCGGCGGAGGGAACGAAAAAGTTCACCGCCGCCGAAAAGAGAATCGGGATTATTCCCGCCGTTTTCCGCCGCGAGATCATCATAAAAGGTACGGAAGTGCTGTACCGCGGACAACGGGGGTATGCGCGCCGACACGCCATATCCGGCCGGGCCTTTTCAATTCCACCGGCCGTGCCGCGTCAAATTTACGGCAGGAAACGCCCAGTCATTGACAATCGCCTCCCGCGGCGTTATATTCAATCGTTCTTCCATCCCAGAACTTCAATCATCACCAGACCGGAACAGCCCCGATGACCGAAGGAATGCGCCCGACGACGAAGATCCACGACGACCTGATGGCGCCGGAGGTCGTCAACGACCCGCACTCCTATTACCGGGTCCTCCAGGAGACGGCCCCGATCCATTTCAACAAGAAATGGGGCGGGTGGGTCCTGACGGGCTACGACGACGTCGTCCAGGTCCTGAGGGACCACCACCGGTTCTCGTCCGACCGTATGGGCTTCCTCGCGAAGGAGCTCTCCGACGAGCAGCGGGGCGGTTACGCCCCCATCTTCGAGGTGCTCTCCCGCTGGTTCGTGTTTGCCGATCCCCCGTTCCACACCCGGCTGCGGCTCCTCCTGAACCCCCTCTTCACGCCGAAGGTGGTCGGCGGGTTCCGGCCGATGGTGCGGGAGATCGTCGGCGGCCTGCTCGACGAGATGGACGAAGCGTGGCCGGATGGAAGTGGTCCGCGACTTCGCCTACCAGGTGCCGATGTCGGTGATCCTGGCGCTGATCGGGATGCCCGACCTCGACCGGGACAAGATCAAGCACTGGTCGGAGCAGATCGGCGTTTTCTTCTTCATCCGGGCCGACGAGCCGCGCCGTCGCGAGATCGCCTGCGAGGGCGTGACGGCGATGGTGGACTACATCAGGCCGCTGGTGGAGGATCGGAAGAAGAACCCGGGCGAGGACATCATCGGGGTGCTGATCCGCTCACAGCGCGAGGGAGGGCTCTCCGACATGGACGTGATCTCGACCATCATCCTGCTGATCTTCGGCGGCCACGAGACCACGATGAACCTGATCACCAACGGCACGCTCGCGCTGATGCGCCATCCTGCCGAATGGGAGCGGCTCCACGACGATCCGTCGATCGCGGAGAAGGCGGTCGAAGAGCTCCTGCGGTACGACGGCTCCGTGAAGACGACGGTACGCTGGGCGAAGCAGGACGTCGATCTGAAGGGCACGAAGATCCGGCAGGGTGAGAGGCTCCTGATCGGGCTCTCCGCGGCGAACCGCGACGCAACGCAGTTCGCCGACCCCGATCGCCTCGACCTGACCCGCGACCCGAACGCCCACGTCGCGTTCGCGCACGGGATCCACACCTGCATCGGAGGCCCGCTCGCCAGGATGGAGGCGCAGGAGTCGCTCCTGGAGATGACGAAGCGCCTGACATGCCCGGTCCTCGAGACCGACGACCTGCACTACGTTCCCAGCGTGATCCACCGCGCGCTCGAGAAGATGCCCGTGCACGTTCAAGGTGAGGAAATGACGGGGCCCCGGAAGATGGCCGACAGAACGGCCGGCGGCGTGGAGCGCGCCGATGACATGGAGCACACCGATGGCATGGGGTGGGCCGGTGGCAGGTAAGGTCCGCGTCACCGTCGACCACGACAAGTGCGTGGGGACCACCATCTGCGTCCTCACCGTTCCCAAGGTCTTCGCCCTCGACGAGGAGGGACAGGCGATCGTCATCGATCCGGACGGCGACACCCTGGAGCGCCTGCGCTACGCCGAGGAGCAGTGTCCGCAGAGCGCGATCACCGTCGAAGTGTCCGAAAACCCCTGATGAAAAAGGAAAAGGGGAAGAATCGCTTCTTCCCCTTTTCGTGGAACGGCTTCCGGGTGGCTTACTTCAGCAGCATGAACTTCTTCAGGTTCATGAACGAACCCGCCGTGATTCGGTAGAAATACGCCCCGCTCGGCAATCCCGAGGCGTTGAATTCCACCGAACGGTATCCCGCCGACTCCATCCCCTCGACCAGGGTCGCCACCTCCTGGCCCAGCATGTTGTAGACCTTCAGCGATACGAACGACTCCTCGGGGAGGTCGTACCTGATGGTCGTGGCCGGGTTGAAGGGGTTGGGATAGTTCTGCAGGAGCGCATATTCCGCGGGCAGGGCCTCGGAGGTCGTCTGCGCGATCGTGCCCGGCGCCGACGACGAAGGCTGCGCGGTCACTTCGATGTCGTCCACGTACGCGCCCTCGCTCGTCCCCGACCCGTTCGAGAAGAAGATCCAGCGGAAGCGGAAGTTCGATCCGGCGGCGGCCGGGACATTGAACGATTTCTGCGCCCACACCTGCGACCCGGTCCCGCTCCCGCTCCATCGGCCGCCGGAGAACTCCGTCCAGGTCGAACCGTTCAGGTACTGGAAGGAGACGTAGTCGGCGCTGCTCGCCGTGCGGTACCAGAGCCAGAACTTCACCACGACGTTGGTGTGGCCGGCGGTGTTCACGCCGTTGTGGGCCATGTACGCGTTCATGTTGTTGTCGTACGTCGTACCGGTGCGGCCGTGGTCGGCACACCACGCGCTCCACGATCCGCTGTGGATGCGGGCCCCGGCGCTCTTGTCCCCCCAGTAGTCCCGGCCGCTCGCGCTGGCGTCGTCGTACGCGGTCCAGGGCCCGCCCGGGACTGCGTTCACTTCAAACCCCTCGGTGAAGAGGGTGACCGTGGCGGGCGTGGAGGTGATGGTGAAGTTCGCGTTGCTCATGTCGGTGACCGACGCGTTCGAGGCGTCGGAGACCCTCACCCTGGCCGTGGTCGTCGGCGCGTTGGGCACCGTCCAGGCGTACGTTCCCGTGTTGGGCGCGCTCGCCGTCACGGGCGCCCAGGACGACCCGCCGTTGGTAGAATAGTCGATCGCGACGTTCGCGATCGTGCCGGTCCAGCCCCAGGTGATGTTCTTCGCCGTCGCGATGGTCCACGACTCGCCCCCGTTCGGGGAGGCGACCGTGATCGTCGGGGTCACCGGACCGCCGGCGCCGACCGCCGCCGCGGCGTCGACCATCCCGTACCCGGTGTAGCGGTCCCACCCCGCGCCCGATTCGACGCTCACGATGTCCTGCGCCGTGGTCCGGAGCTGCGCGAGGACCTGCGCCGGCGTCCATCCCGGGTTGACCGAGATGATGAGGGCGCAGACGCCGGCCGCGTACGGCGTCGCACACGAGGTCCCGTTGAAGAAGAGGTCGTAATCGCCCGCGTCGTATCCGCCCGATCCGGCGATGTCGGTCGTCGGCAGGATCGTCGGGGCGATGATGTCGACGGCGTTCGCGGCGTTCTGCGTCGTCGAGCCGTAGTTCGAACCCCACCATCGCTCGCCGTCACAGGTGTAGCCGTTCGGATCGATCGAGACTCCGGGATTCACCTCCGAGGCGTTGCTGCTGCTGCGCTTGCGGTCCCCGCAGGGGGAGGCGGCGCCCACGCCGATCACGTTCGTGTTGGCGGCGGGGTAGCTGATCGCCGTCTTGTTCTCGTTGCCGGTGGCGGCGAGGACGACGACTCCGGCGTTCCAGGCGTAGGTGCAGGCCGTCTGGTTCGCGGCGTCCTGCGACGAACTCCCGAGGCTCATGCTGATGACGTCCGCGCCGTTGTCGGCGGCGTAGTAGATGGCGTTGTTGATCGCCGAATAGAGGAGCGACCCGGCGTTGTTGGCGCCCTTGAGGGGCATGATCGTCGACCCCGCCGGCGATGCCCGCGACGCCGAGGCCGTTGTTGGCGATCGCCGCGGCCACGCCGGAGCACGCGGTGCCGTGCCCGGCGCCCGTGGCGTTGTCATCGGGATTGTTGTCGTTGGAGCCGAAATCCCAGCCCCGGACGTCGTCGATCCTTCCGTTGCCGTCGTTGTCGATGCCGTCGATCGGGTCGTCGTTCTGCCAGATCCGCAGGTCGGGATGCGACCAGTTCACGCCCCCGTCGATGATGGCGATGACGACCGACGAGCTCCCGTAGCCCTGCGAGCCGTCCCACGCCGCCTGCGCGTTCGCGTCGAAGCCGACCGTGCCGACGGGCGGGCCGTTGTGCTCGAACGCGGCCCAGTTGTAGCCCGGCATCTGCGCGGTGTTGTTGTGGCCCCAGTGGTTGGGATGGAGCGGGTCGTTCGGGACGCCCGCGGGATAGAGTTCCCAGTCGGGGTTGGCCGCTTCGATGTTCGGGTCGGCGGCGTAGCGCATGGCCCATTCCACCATGTCGCTCCCTTCCGGGAACTTCAGCATGTAAAACCTGTCGGCGCCCAGCTGGCGCGCGAGCGCGGTGTTGCGGGGCGTGTAGAATTCGTCACGGCTCACACTCGTGACACCCGCTTCGGCGTTCAGCGCGTCGACACTCGCCAGGCCCACCGCGGAGATGCCGCGCGCGCCCTTCATGATCTTGAGGCCGGTCGATGTGACCGCCGCCGCCTTGAACTTGACGATGAGAACGCCGGGACGGTAACCGTTCTTTTGGGTCTGGTCCTGTCCGGGCCGGATCCCTCCCGCGACCGCCAGGCCGGCCAGGATGAGGACCGATGCGACGAGGAGAAGAACTCTGTTCATGGAGTTACTCCTTGTGATGTGTGATGGTGATGGTTGGATTGATGGTGAATTTGTGGTTTGAATTCTGATCCGGCAAGGATAAGGATATTTTGTTGGATTGTCAAAGAGATGCCTCTCCATGGGCGTCTACGGGGCGGTTTATTTCAGGAGCATCATCTTCCGCTCCTCATGGTAACCGTTCACCCGGAGGCGGTAGAAATAGATCCCGCCCGGCAGTCCGGCAGCGTCGAACGTGACCTCCCGGTATCCCGCTCCCTGTTCGGCATCCACGAGCTCCGCCACCTGCTGCCCCAGGATATTGAACACCCTCAGGCTCACCAGGCCCGCCTCCGTCAGGGCATACCGGATCGTCGTCGACGGGTTGAAGGGGTTCGGATAATTCTGCACGAGGGCCGTCTTCGCGGGCAATCCGTCCTGAGGTCGTCGACCGTGGTGATCTCCGACATCGGGCGCCGCCAGACCGAGTTGCCGCCCGTCCCGGCGAAGAGGTACCCGTTGTGGACAGCGACCCGGTAGACCGGCTCATCCGGCGGCAGATCGGGAGTGATGTCCAACCACGACGCCCCGTTGTCGGTGCTGCGGAAGACCCCGAGGAAGTCGCTGCACGCGAAGAGCGTCGTCCCGGAGCCGTGGAGCTGGTCGATCGTCCGCCGCCGGTCGCGGGGGAGGGGACGACGTCCCAAGTTGAGTCCGCACGCTCGTCGAGCTGTAGATCATCCCGGCGTACCTGTCTCCGGCGAAGATGGTGGAGCCGACTGCCGTCATCACGTCGACTTGCGTGAAGAACCCGGGAAAGGGGGACACATCCGTCCACGTCGAGCCCTCATCCGTCGACTTGAACACCCTCTGGCCGAACGCGAAGAGCGCGCCGTTCAGCCGTTCGACGCTGAACAGGTACCCGCCGGCCGTCCCGGCGCTGTCGACCGTGCTCCACGAGTTTCCGCCGTCGCGTGCTGTGATAGATGCTCCCCGCCGCGGTCAGGTAGCCCGTCGCGGTCCGGACGATGTTCTGCACCATCCCGATGTTGTAGAGTTCGCGGCCATACCCTCGTCCAGGTCACGCCGCCGTCCAGTGACCGGCTGAGCGAATTGTAGATGTTGCCTTCAGTGACGAAGAGCGTATCCCCGGATGCGTAGACGAGCTTCGGCGCGCTCGCGGAGTCGTTCAGGTTCCCCCTGACCTCCGTCCAGGTGTTCCCGTCGTCGGTCGTCCTGAACACTCCGGCGCCGCTCCCGTAGAGGACGCTCCCGTCGACCGTGAGACCCGTCATCGCGCGCGCGCGGATGCCGGAATTGACCGGGGACCAGGTCGCTCCGCCGTCGGTCGATTTGTAGACGCCGTTCGAGATCGTTCCCGCGAAAAGGTCCGTCCCCAGGACCCCGAGACCCCTCATCTCCATGAGCGGGAGGCCGCCGGTGACCGGTGTCCAGTTCGCGCCGTTGTCGGTCGTCGTGAACATGCCGTTCAAGCCCGCCGCGAACAGGTTCGACCCGGTCGAGGTAAAGGCCCGGATCGCCGAATACGACGGGATGCCCGAGCTCGCGGGCGTCCAGCCCGCCCCCATGTCGGTGGATTTGTGGACGTCCGTCCCGGCCGCAAAGAGCGTGGAGCCGTCGTAGTATAGCACGTTGAAGATGTCCGCTGGAGGAAGTCCGGATCCGGCCCGCGTCCACGTCGCACCCATGTCGGTGGAGCGGTACACGTCCGACGAATCGAAGGAGGCCGCGAAAACGAAATAGTCGGACCCGGCGACCGTCGAGGACGGCACCGACAGTTCGTCGATGGTCACCGGCAGGCCCGTAGTTCGACGGGCGCCCACGTCGCGCCGGTATCAGCCGAGACGTACACACCGCCGTAGGAAGTGCCCGCGATGGCGTGCGTTCCCTGCGTCGCGATCAAGGACGGCGCGGGCAACGTCTCAGCGACGACAACTTCCTGGTCCTGCTGAGCTCCCACCACGAGACCATTCCGTTCACGTTGCCGGCGCCCCGTCCCGGCACTTCCTGGCAGGTGCTGGTGGACACGGCCTACGAACAGGGCCTGGCGATGGACGGGCGTTTTCCCGGCGCAACGCAGTATCCGTTGCAAGGCCGCTCCCTGGCCTTGCTGATGGAGGTCGAGGCCGGGGGATGAGACGCTTGCACGAGATGCCGTTCGGCTGCCTGCCGCTCGCAGCCGGCGGCGTTCGCTTTCGGCTGTGGGCCCCGAGCGCGCGCCGCGTCGATCTGCGCCTCGAGGACGCGGGGGGCACGCTGCTTGCCATGGAGCGCGCGCAGGGCGGCTGGTGGGAGCTCGAGGTTGCACAGGCAGGCGCGGGTAGTCGCTACGGGTACCGGATCGACGGCGGTGTGGTGGTTCCGGATCCCGCCTCACGCGCCAATCCCGACGATGTGCATCGCGCGAGTTGCGTGATCGACCCGCTGGCCTTCGACTGGGACGACGACGACTGGCGCGGCCGGCCGTGGGAAGAGGCGATCGTCTACGAGCTGCATGTGGGCAGCTTCACGCCGCAGGGCGGATTCGCGGGTGTGGAAGACCGGCTCGACCACTTGTGCGAGCTGGGGGTGACTGCGATCGAGCTGATGCCGATCGCAGACTTTCCCGGGCGGCGCAACTGGGGCTATGACGGCGTGCTGGCATTCGCCCCGGATGCGAGTTACGGCACCCCCGCAGACCTCAAGCGCCTGGTGTGCAGCGCCCACCGCCGCGGGCTGATGGTGTTCCTCGACGTGGTCTACAACCACTTCGGCCCGGAGGGCAACTATCTGCACGCGTATGCACCGCAGTTCTTCACCGAGCGCCATCACACCCCGTGGGGTGCGGCCATCAACTTCGACGGCGAGGGCAGCCGCACGGTGCGCGACTTCTTCATCCACAATGCGCTGTACTGGCTGGAGGAGTTTCACCTCGACGGCCTGCGCCTGGACGCCGTCGATGCGATCGTGGACGACAGCCAACCGCACATCCTCGCCGAGCTCGCGAGCACGGTGCGCAGCCGCGTCGGCCGCCATCGCCACGTGCACCTGATCCTCGAGAACGACGCCAACCAGATCCGCTACCAGGGCGCACGACCCGGAGCCGCCGATCGTTACGATGCTCAGTGGAACGACGACATTCATCACGCCTTGCACGTGCTGCTGACCGGTGAGCGCGACGGCTACTACGGCGACTACGCCGATGCCCCGCTCGCCCGCCTGGGCCGTTGCCTGGCGGAGGGCTTCGCCTACCAGGGCGAGCCGTCCACGTTCCGGGGCGGCCGGCCGCGCGGCGAGGTGAGCCGCGGGCTGCGGCCGAGCGCATTCGTTTCGTTCCTGCAGAACCACGACCAGGTCGGCAACCGCGCCTTCGGCGAGCGCATCAGCCGCCTCGCTCCCGCCGAGCGCATCAAGGCCGCGCTGGCGATCCTCCTGGTCGCTCCGCAGCCCCCTATGTTGTTCATGGGCGAGGAGTGGGCCGCGCGCGAACCCTTCCCCTTCTTCTGCGACTTCGAGCCGGAGCTGGCGCGCAAGGTCGCCGACGGGCGGCGCGGCGAGTTCGCCCGCTTCGATCGCTTTCGCGACGCCACCGCACGCTTGCTCATCCCCGACCCGAGCGCTGTTGCGACGTTCGACTCGGCGCGGTTGGACTGGGACGCGCGCAACGGCCCCGAGCACGCCGAGTGGCTGGCGCTGTACCGACGGTTACTGGCACTGCGCTCGCGCGAGATTGCAACGCGGCTGAGTGGCGCGCGCTCGGGTACCTGCCTCGCGGCGAGCGACGGGCTGTTGGCGGTGCGCTGGGAGCTCGGCGACGGCTCGCTTCTGCACCTGATTGCCAACCTGCAGGACGCTGCCGCGCGCGCGCGCGGAGCTTCCCGCCGGCCGGCTCCTGTATGCCACCAGCGAGAACCTCGGCGACGCTCTTACCGGCCATGCCCTGCCCGCCTGGGCGGTGGCGTGGATCGTGGCGGACACCCGACGCGAGGCAACGCATGGCTGACATCGAAGCCCTCGGCCAGCTCGCGCACGCCTATGGCATCGATCCGTTCTGGTATGACATCTGGGGCGGTCGCCACGACGTGACGCACGAGACGCTGCGCGCTCTGCTCGGCGCCATGTACGTGCCCGCTGCGACCGACGAGCAGGTGCGCAGCTCGTTGACCGCTCGCCACGCCCGCGTCTGGGCCGAGAGCGTGCCGTCCGTGCTGGTGGTGCGCGCTTCCGAGCAACCGCTGCGATTGACCTTGCGGCTGCCCACGGCGCTCGATGCGCAGGCGCTGCATTGGCGCCTGGACGAAGAGCAGGGTCCGCGCCACCAGGGCGTTTGCGAGCCACACCGACTGGAGGAGATCGAGCGCACGCAGATCGACGGCGAGACGCGCGTGGCGCGGCGGCTGATCCTCGATCTTCATCCCGCCCCCGGATACCACCGCTTCACGCTCGCGCAGGCGACAAGCGGCTGGGGCAGACGTTGTTGGCGATCGCGCCACCGGCCTGCTATCTGCCGCCTGCGGTGCGGGACGGCGGACGGGTCTTCGGTCCCACTGCGCAGCTCTACACGCTGCGCTCGCGGCGCAACTGGGGAATGGGAGACTTCACCGACTTGCGCACCGTCGTCGAGCAATGGGCGCCGCACGGTGCAGCCGCTGTCGGGCTCAACCCGCTGCACGCGCTTTTCCCCCACGCCCCGGAACGCGCCAGCCCGTACAGCCCGTCCAGCCGCCTGTTCCTCAACGTGCTGTACCTGGATCCGGAGCAGATCGAAGAGTTCCACGAGTCCGGAGAGGCGCAGCGGCTGGTCGCGTCGGCCGCGTTTCAAGCCCGCCTCGAGGGCTCTGCGCAGCGCGGATCTGGTGGACTATCCCGCGGTCGCAGCGGCCAAGCTGCAGGTGCTCGAGCTGCTCTACGCGACCTTCTGCAACGGGCACGTGGAAACGGGCAGCCCGCGCGCCCACGAGTGGCAGGAGTTCTGCGCCCGCGAAGGCGAGCAGCTGCACCGCCACGCGTTGTTCGAAGCGCTGCAGGAGCATTTCCACCGCGCCGATCCCGAACGTGTGGGGCTGGCAGCGCTGGCCGGAGCCGTACCGCGACCCGGCGGCGCCGGCGGTGGCGCAGTTCCGCCGGGACCACCTGGAGCGCGTCGAGTTCTACGAGTGGCTGCAATGGCAGTGCGAACGTCAGCTCCACGGCGTGGGCGCGCGCGCGCAGGAGCTCGGATTGGGCGTCGGACTGTACGGCGACCTCGCCGTGTCGATCGACCGCGGCGGCGCCGAAGCGTGGGCCAACCAGGACCTCTACGCACTCGCGGCGGGCGTGGGCGCCCCGCCCGACGACTACAGTCCATCGGGACAGAACTGGGGCTTGCCGCCGCCCATCCCCGAGCGCCTGCGCACCACCGGCTATGCACCGTTCATCGCGACCTTGCGGGCCAGCATGCGACACGCCGGCGCGTTGCGTGTCGACCACGTGATGGGGCAGATGCGGTTGTACTGGATCCCCGAGGGGATGCCGAACGCGCAGGGCGCCTACGTGCACTATCCGATGCACGACCTGCTCGGCATCCTCGCTCTCGAAAGCCAGCGCAATCAGTGCATGGTGATCGGCGAGGATCTGGGCACCGTGCCTGACGAGATGCGGCACGCCATGTACGAGTACGGCGTGCTCTCTTACCGCCTGCTCGTCTTCGAGCGCCGGCATGGCGGCGAGTTCAAGGCGCCGGGCGAGTACCCGGCGACCGCGCTGGTCGCGGCCACTACGCACGATCTGCCCACGCTCGCGGGGTTCTGGGCGGGCCGCGATCTGCAGATGCGCCACGAGCTGGGGCTGTACCCGAACGATGGGGTGTACCAGCAGCAGGTGCTGGAGCGCGCGCAAGACCGCGCCCGACTGCTGCTCGCGCTGCAGCGCGAAGGCCTGCTGCCGGCGGGGGCCTCGCTCGATCCCGCCGCCGCCCCGGAGCTCACGCCCGAGCTGATGCGCGCGGTGCATGGCTTTCTAGCACGCACACCCTGCAAGGTGCTGATGACGCAGCTCGAGGACGTCCTCGGCGTGAGGGATCAGGTCAACGTGCCGGGCACCACGGATCAGTATCCGAACTGGCGCCGCAAGCTGCCCGTGGCACTCGAGCGCTGGAGCGCCGACGAGCGCTTCGCAGCGCTGTGCGCGGCGATTGCCGCGCAGCGCCCACCGTGGGAGGGGCAACGCCCAAAACCGGCCGCCCGTGAGGTGCCAGCGGCCGGCATCCCACGGGCGACCTACCGTCTGCAGCTGCACGCCGGCTTCGGCTTCCGCGCCGCCACCGAGCTGGTGCCGTACCTGGCCGAGCTGGGCGTGAGCCACGTCTACTGCTCTCCCTATCTGCGTGCGCGGCCGGGCAGCACGCACGGCTACGACATCATCGATCACAACGCGCTCAACCCCGAGATCGGCAGCCCCGAGGCGTTCGAGGACTTCGTTCAGGCGCTGCGGACCCATGGCATGGGGCAGATCCTGGACCTGGTGCCCAACCACATGGGGATCATGGGTGCGGACAACCGGTGGTGGATGGACGTGCTGGAGAACGGGCCGACCTCGGCCTATGCCGACTATTTCGACATCGACTGGGAGCAGGTCGGTTCGCCAGCGCACCACAAAGTCATGGTGCCGGTGCTGGGCGATCACTACGGCCTGGCGCTCGAGCGCGGCGAGATCAAGCTCGCCTTCGAGCCCGACGCAGGCGGCTTCGCGCTGTTCTACTTCGAGCACCGCTTCCCGGTGGCGCCACGCGAGTATTCACGCATTCTCGAGCAGGCGCTGAGGGCGCTGCCGGTGCAGGCGCTGGAGGCCACCGTTCGCGCCGAGTTCGAAAGCCTGATCAGCGCCTTCACTCACCTGCCGCCGCAAGAGGCGACCCAGCCCGAGCTCGTCATCGAGCGCAACCGCGACAAGGAAGTGCACAAGCGCCATCTCGCGGCCCTGTGGCGCGCCCATCCTGCCCTGGCCAAAGCGATCGATGCCGCCGTGCATGAAATCAGCGGCACGCCGGGGGAGGCGCACAGC
Organism: uncultured beta proteobacterium; assembly: GCA_963772865.1. Taxonomy (GTDB): domain Bacteria; phylum Pseudomonadota; class Gammaproteobacteria; order Burkholderiales; family SHXO01; genus SHXO01. The sequence continues at coordinate 11,882 of CAVYZA010000033.1, forward strand.
TTCGACGCGCTGCACGCGCTGCTCGAGGACCAGGCCTACCGGCTGGCCTACTGGCGCGTGGCCTCCGACGAGATCAACTACCGGCGCTTTTTCGACATCAACGACCTCGCCGGGCTGCGCGTGGAGGACGAGGCCGTATTCGAAGCGACACACCGGCTGGTCCTGGAGCTGGTTGCCAGCGGCAAGGTTCAAGGCCTGCGTATCGACCATCCCGACGGGTTGTACGAGCCGGCCCGGTATTTTCAGCGGCTGCAGGACCGCATCGGTGCACAGGCCGGCACCGCCAGTCGGCACGGCGGCACGCTGCCGATCTACCTGGTGGTCGAGAAGATCGCCGCCGGTCACGAGCGCGTGCCCGAGGCCTGGCCGGTGCATGGCACGACCGGCTATCGGTTCGCGAACGTCGTCAATGGCCTGTTCGTGGACACTGCGATGCGCAGCCGGATCGACCGGATCTACCGGGCCTTCACGGGCGAGATCGCCACGTTCGACGACGTGGTCTACGCATCCAAGCGCGTCATCCTGCGCAATGCCCTGTCCAGCGAGCTCAACGTGCTGGCGGGCCAGCTTGCGCGCATCGCTCAGGCCGACCGGCGCACCCGCGATTTCACGCTCAACACGTTGCGGCAGGCGCTCACCGAGGTGATCGCGTGCTTTCCCGTCTACCGCACGTACATCGCTGAGCGCGTCTCCGCGCAGGACCGACGCTATGTCGAATGGGCGATCGCGCGCGCCAAGCAGCGCAGCCGGGCGAGTGACGTCAGCATCTTCGATTTCGTTCTTTCCGCCCTGCTCGACCGCCCGGTCGAGGGCGGCGCGGCAGACCTGCCGCAACAGGTCCACAGGTTCGCGCTGAGATTCCAACAGCTCACCGGGCCGGTCACCGCCAAGGGCGTGGAGGACACCGCGTTCTATCGCTACACCCGCCTGGCGTCGCTGAACGAGGTGGGGGGCGACCCCGAGCGTTTCGGCTTCACCCTGGCAGCATTCCATGGTGCCAGCCTGGACCGCGCCAAGCGCTGGCCGCACACGATGCTGGCGGGTTCCACCCACGACAGCAAGCGCTCGGAGGACGTACGCGCGCGCATCAACACGCTCTCCGAGATGCCTGCCGCCTGGCGCCTGGCGTTGCGCCGCTGGAGCCGGATCAACCGCAGCAAGAAGGTCGCGGTGGACGACGTGCCAGCACCGTCCGCCAACGACGAATACCTGCTGTATCAAACCTTGCTCGGGAGCTGGCCGGGGGCGCCGCTGGATGAGGCCGCACTCGCGGCCTATCGTCAGCGCATCGAGGCCTACATGATCAAGGCGGTGCGCGAAGCCAAGGTGCACTCGAGCTGGATCAACGTCAACGAAGCCTACGAGCACGCGGTACGAGAGTTCGTCCGCGGGCTGCTGGCCAGGCTCCAGAACAACCTGTTCCTGGACGAGTTTCTGGGACTGCAGCGCATGGTGGCGTGGCTGGGCATGCTCAACAGCTTGTCGCAGACGCTCATTCGCTTTGCTTCGCCGGGCGTGCCGGATGTTTTTCAGGGCACTGAGCTGTGGGACGATTCGCTGGTAGACCCCGACAACCGCCGCCCGGTGGACTGGGCGCTGCGCCGTGATCTGCTCGGCCAGGTCAAGCCGCTGCTTGCTTTGCCGCCTGCCGAGCGTGTGCCGCAGCTGCACGCGATGCTCCTGCGGCCCGAAGATGGGCGCTGCAAGCTGTTCCTGATCTGCGCGGGGCTCGCGGCCCGCGCGCGCAGCCGCAGCGTGTTCGAGGCCGGCGACTATGTCGCCGTGACGGCCGAGGGGGTGCACGCCAAGCGCATCGTGGCGTTCGCACGGCGTGGTTCAGCCGGCGGTGTCATCGCCGTTGCGCCGCGCCTGTTCGCCGGGCTGTGCAATCAGCCGGGCCAGCTCCCCTGCGGCACGCACGTGTGGGGAGACACGCACCTGCTGCTGCCCTGGCTCGCGCCAGGAGTCGAGCTGCGCGATATGATCAGCGGGCGATCCGCGGTAGCGACGGGCGAGCCCCCGCGAACGAGCCCAAGGGCTGCGTTTGCCGGTGGGCGAACTGCTCAGCGCTTTTCCGGTGGCTCTGCTCGAGTACACCACTGAACCGGGTGCGCAGCCAAACCCTTCCGACACGGGACGCATCAGCCGATGACGCCTCCGCGCGCAACGCCCGGCAGCACCGCGCCGGCCGCTGACCCAGCGCTGATCGACGAGTGCCGGGCGCAAGCGCTGGCCCTGCTCGAGCGCAACCTCTCCCCTCACGGCATCCTGGCCGCAACGCCGGGCACGCGGGCAAGCGCCCGCGGCTACAACGCGGTCTTCGCGCGTGACGCCGCAGTGTGTGCTCTGGGCATGGCCGTCAGCGGTTCCGCTGTGCTGGAGCGGGAAGCCGCGACCGGCCTGCTGACCCTGGCGGCTCACCAGGCTGCCAACGGGCAGATCCCCAAGTTCGTCGACACGGGCCGCCAGGAAGCCGACTTCTGGTACGTTGGCTGCATCGACGCCACGCTGTGGTGGCTGCTGGCAGTGGACTTCCTTGATCGGCGTGCAGCCCAGTGGGGCCTGCGTGTGCAACTGCACGACCAGGTGCAGCGCGCGATCACCTGGCTGTTGTGCCAGGAGCACCAGCGCTTTCGCCTGTTGCAGCAGAACGAGGCCAGCGACTGGGCCGACATCATGCCGCGCTCGGGCTTTGTCCTCTACAGCAACGCGCTGTGGTACCAGGTCAAGCGTGTGTACGCGCTGGCCGACGCCGCAGGGACCGCGCGAGAACTTCAACCAGCTGTTCTACCCATTCTCGCGCGAGATCGCGCAGTACCGGCGCGCGCGCCTCCTGATGCACTACGTGCGCAAGCGCGCGCCCAACCGCGACCTCTACTTGAGCTTCGTGAACTTCTCGTTCTGGGGCGACGAAGGCGATGTGTTCGGCAACCTGCTCGCCGTGCTGTTCGGGCTTGCCGACGGCTCGATGACCAGGCGCATTGTGCGTTCGCTCGAGCAGGCGGGCGTGCACGAGCCCTACCCGGTGCGCGTGGTGTGCGATCCGATCCTGGAATCGGACCGGCTGTGGCGCCCGTACATGGGGCGCCACCGCCAGAACCTCGCGTGGCAGTATCACAACGGCGGCATCTGGCCGTTCGTCGGCGGCTTCTGGGCAGCAACGCTCGCCGAGCAAGGCACGGGCGCACGGGCGCGCAGCGAGCTCGCCAAAGTTGCGCGCGCCAATCAGCTCGGCAATTGGGCATTCAACGAGTGGCTGCACGGGACTTCGCATGCACCTTCGGGTATGCCCGGGCAATCGTGGAACGCCGCCGCATTCCTGCTGGCCTGCGCGTGTCTGAAGGGGCGCGTGTTCGCGCGCTGGGGAGAACGGCCGGCGGACTAGGAGCGCCGCGCCGCGCTGGCCTCAAAGATCCTGCATGTGGGTCAGGGCGGCGCCGCTGGGAGGCTTCATACCCTTGAGCAGCGCAGCCACGCTCTCGTCCAGGCGCCGCAGCGCCGCGGGTGGCAACGCCTCCAGCGCGTCGGGGAGCACCCCGCGTGCGGGGCCGGGTGCTTTGCGCACCAGGCGCTCGCCGGCGGCGGTGAGGAACACCCGGACCACGCGCTGGTCCACGTCGTCGCGCTTGCGCACCAGCAGCCTGCGGCGTGTCAACGCTTCCAGCAGGTTGCTCACGGTGGACTGGTGCAGGGCCATGGAAGCGGCCAGGTCCTTGACCCGTGAGCCGGGACGATCGGCCAGCTCGGCCAGCAGCCAGAGCTGGGCACCGCTCACGCCGGCGGCGCGCTCGACCTGGCGGAAATGCAGCTTGGCGGCCCGGAAGATCTGGCGAAACTTCTTCAGCACCTCCAGCGCGGCGCGGCGCTGCTTCTCGCTGGTCCTGTTGCGCTTGCGTGCCGGCGGCGGGCTGCGCACAACCCTGGCCGCGGATGCCTTGCTCTTCATGGTGGCGGTAGTCTGGGTCTCCTGTCGCGGGCGTCACCGCAGCAGCGGTGGCACCTGGTAGCCTGACCGGCTGCCGGGAACACGGCAAGCATGCGGCTATCGCATGACGAACGGATTACCGGTGGCCGCTCCGGTGTTGATCCACACGCTCTTCAACTGGAGATACTCGTAGATGGCGTTCTGGCCGTTCTCGCGGCCCATGCCGGAGTCCTTGTAGCCGCCGAAGGGCGACATGTAGCTCACCGCCCGATACGTGTTGACCCACACCGTCCCGGACTGGATGCGCTCGGACATGCGGATCGCACGGCCGATGTCGCGCGTCCACACTCCCGCGCCCAGTCCGAAACGCACGTCGTTGGCGATGCTCAGCGCCTCGTCTTCGTCCCGGAACGGAATCACCGACAAGACCGGGCCGAACACTTCTTCCTGCGCGATGCGCATGCGGTTGTCGACGCCGGTGAAGATGGTGGGTTCGACGAACCAGCCCTTGCCGCATTCGGGCCGAGTAGCAGGACCACCGCCCAGCCGCAGCTGGGCACCCTCGCTGCGCGCAACGTCAATGTACGACAGCACCTTGTCGTACTGGGGCCGGGTGGTCACCGGGCCGACCTGCGTGTCCATGCTGAGCGGGTTGCCCATCTTGGCGGTCTTCGCCAGGGCCAGCAGCTTCTCGACGAAGGCGTCGTGGATCGACTGCTGCAGCAGCAGCCGCGAGCCGGCGATGCAGGTCTGCCCGGTCGCGGCAAAGATGCCGGAAACCGCGCCGTTGACAGCATCCTCCAGGTTGGCATCCTCGAACACGACGTTCGGCGACTTGCCGCCCAGCTCGAGGCCGACTTTCTTGAAGCCGCGGGCGGCTGCCTCGTTGATCACCCGTCCGGTCGCATCCGATCCGGTGAAAGCGATCTTGCGAGTGAGCGGGTGCTCGACCAGGGGCATGCCCGCTTCCTTGCCGAAGCCGGTCACGACGTTCACCACGCCAGCCGGAAAGCCCGCTTCCTCCACCAGCTTGATGAACTCGAGCGTGGACACCGAAGTAAACTCGGAGGGCTTGATCACCACCGTGTTACCGGCTGCCAGCGCCGGAGCCAGCTTCCACGCTGTGAGCAGCAGCGGCGAGTTCCACGGCGTGATGGCAGTCACCACACCCAATGGCTCGTAGCGCGTGAAGTTGAAGTAGCCCTTCTTGTCGAGCGGTACGACCGCACCTTCGACCTTGTCCGCCAACCCGCCGAAGTAGTAGTACCACTGCGGCGCATAGTTGAGCTGAGCGCGCATCTCGGCGATGAGCTTGCCGTTGTCGAGCACCTCGAACTCGGCCAGGCGCTGCGCGTTCGCCGCAACCAGGTCGCCCAGCTTGCGCAGCAGCGCGCCACGTTGCGTGGCCGTCATCTGCGGCCAGGGGCCTTCGGTGAAGGCGGCGTGCGCGGTGCGCACCGCCTGATCGGCGTCGCGCGCGTTGCCGCGCGCGATCAGCGCCCAGGGCTCACCGGTGAACGGGTTGTAGCTTTCGAACCACTCTCCGGACGACGGCGCAACCCACTCGCCGCCGATGTACATCTGGTACTTTTGCACGGCTGCTCCTGCGTGAGAATCCCTGCGTGAGAATCCCTGGGCGAGAAATCAAGGCCCGCTACAGGTTCGGGAGGTTGATCTCGGCGAGCTCGAGCAGCGCGATCAGGCGCTTCTGACCGGAACCCTGCAGGGCTTCCAGCGCGGCCTTGATGCGCTTCTCCATCTCCGCCCGGCTGGTGCCCGCGATGCCGGTCAGCGGCTGCGCCACGTCGGCGAGCAGCAGCGAATCCGCGGCCGCCCGCACTTCTTCGAGACGCGCTTCGACCGCGGCGCGATCGAGGTTGACCGCGAACTCGAAGGTCTTGTCCAGATCCATGTTGTCCCCCTGTCTTCGGGCTGGTATCCAGGCCTTGTGGGCGCATAAATACCATAAAATGACCCTACACCGGTCAAAAACCGTCAAAAAACCACGGGGAGCGAGAGCCCAATGAACGCATTCCGACCAATGAATGCATTCCGGTTGGATGGCAAGGTCGCCATCGTCACCGGCTCCAGCCGCGGCATCGGCCGTTCCATCGCCGAGCATCTGGCGGCGCATGGGGCCAAGGTCGTCATATCCAGTCGCAAGCAAGGACCCTGCGAGGAAGTCGTGCAGGCGATCCGCGCCGGCGGTGGGGAAGCCATTGCCGTGCCCGCGAGCATCGCCGAGAAGGCGCAGCTCGAGGCGCTGGTGGCGCAGACGCGCGACCAGTTCGGCCCGATCGACATCCTCGTGTGCAATGCCGCTTCCAACCCCTACTTCGGTCCGATGGCGGGGCTGCCCGACGAGGCGTTCCAGAAGGTCCTGCAGAACAACATCGTTGCCAACCACTGGCTCGCCAACCTGGTGGCGCCGGAGATGGCGCAGCGCCGCGACGGCGTGATCATTATCGTGTCGAGCATCGGCGGACTGAAGGGCAGCGCCATGCTGGGCGCCTACGCGATCTCCAAGGCCGCCGACATGCAGCTCGCACGCAACCTGGCGGTCGAGTGGGGCAAGCACAACATTCGGGTGAACTGTATCGCACCCGGCCTGGTCAAGACCGATTTCGCCCGTGCGTTGTGGGGCAATCCGGAGCTGCTCGCGCGCACCGAGGCGGTCACGCCGCTGGGACGCATCGGCGAGCCGGACGATATCGGCGGCATTGCCGTGTTCCTGGCTTCGCGCGCGGGCGCCTTCGTCACGGGCCAGACCATCGTCGCCGACGGCGGCATCACCATCACCGGTGGTTGACGCCCGCAGCGAAGGCTGCGGCGCCGACGTACGCGGGCGCGCGAACGGCCTGGTTCGTGCGCTCCTGGTCGCTGCTGCGCTGCTCGGCTGTGCACCCGAGGGCTTGGCGCGAGACACACTCAGGCTCGCGACCTGGAACCTCGAGTGGCTCATGACCACCGCCACGTTCGACCGGCTCGCACGCAGCTGCAGCCACGCCCATTCAGGGGACGGGGCGCGCCAGATCCCGTGCGATATCGTCGAGCCGCCGGACCGCTCGCTGCGGCGGACCGCCGCCGATTTCGAACGGCTGCAGGCGTACGCGCGCAGGCTGAACGCGGACGTGATTGCGCTCCAAGAGGTGGATGGCCCCAGCGCAGCCGCGCTGGTGTTCCCCGACTACAGCTTTTGCTTCACCCGCCGCAGCCACGTGCAGAACGTCGGCTTCGCGGTGCGTGCCGGCATACCGTTCCGATGCGCAGACTATGCCGCGCTCGCTCTCGACAGCGATGGCCTGCGCTGGGGTGCGCAGCTCACGCTGTTTCCGGACAGCCGCGGGCAAGTGCAGCTGCTGTCCGTCCACCTGAAGTCCGGCTGCCCGAGCCAGGTTCTCACCAACCGCCGAGAGGAATGCCGGCGCCTGGCCCAGCAGGTTCCGGTACTCGAGCAATGGATCGACGCGCGGGCGGCCGAGGGCATCCCTTTCGCGGTGCTCGGCGATTTCAACCGGCGTCTGGCGCGCGAGCGCCACACCGCGCGCGATCGTCACGGCAAGCTGATCGCGATGTGGCCCGAGCTCGACGACGGCGATCCTCCGGAGGCTGAGCTCACCAACGTCACCGCCGGGCAACCCTACCGTCGCTGCGTCCTGGGCGAGCGCTATGACGACTTCATCGACCACATCCTGCTCAGCCGCGGTCTGGCGGTGCGGCTGGTGCCAGGCTCCTTCCAGCAGGTTACCTACGACCGCTCGGACACGCGCGGCGGGCGTTTGTCGGACCATTGTCCGATCGCAGTGACGGTGAAGATCGGTGACTGGTGACCAGGGGCTAGGGCGCAGGGGCTAGTGGGCTGGGGCTGGCTGTAGGGGCTAGCAACCAGCTTACTCGACCGCTGTTCACACTTCACAGGTTCTGCGCTCGCAATATATGAGAGAGCGCTGATCGCAGACCACTGCCCGCCGATCACCGTCCCCAGTCAGCACACCATCACCGCAGCGCCACCGGCGCCACCGTCGAGCCCGTCCCGCCCTTGATCTTGAGCGGCTGCAGGACCAGGGCGAACTCGTAAGCTTTGGCCGCCGCCAGCTCGTGCAGTTTCAGGTTCTCGAGCAGGAAGATGCCGTTGACCGCCAGCGCGATCTGGTGCACCGGCAGGCTGATGTTCTTGTCCGGATTGGGCGCCACTTCCACGGCGAACGTATCGGCCCCGATCAGCATGACTTCCTGAGAGGCGAGCCACTCGGCGGCCGGCGCGCCGATACCGGGGGTATCGCGGTTGTATCGGGCGTTGTCCACGCCCCACAGCTTGGAGTAGCCGGTGTTGATGAGCGACCGCGTCGCCCGGCTGCAGCGACAGGCCTTGCCGCGACAGCGCCGCGCGCAGGTCGGCCACGGTGATTTCGTAGCCCGAGGGCAGGATGTCGACGCCTTTGAGCGCAGCCACGTCGACCAGCACGCCGCGGGTAAACAGCGTCCCGATCTTCTCCACGCCCAGCTTGGTGAACCCGTTGCGGGTCGCCACGTCGTCGGACTTGAAGCAGTTGTACAGCAGCCCGTCGATGCCCTGGTGCGAGAACATGTCGAACTGCGTGCCGACCTGCCCGATCTCGCTCACCACCAGCTCTTCGTTGCTGATGCGCTTGTTGCTGCCCATCGGTCCGCCGGTGCGCTTGGTGGTCAGGTCGAAGCGGCGCGTGCCGAACAATGGAATATCCGAGGACAGCGTCCACCCCAGCTCGAACACCTCGCCGTTGCGGATCAGGCGCGCGGCGTTTGCCACGCTTGTCGGTGACATGTAGTTGGCGGCGCCGCGCTCGTCGGCCGCGCCCCATTTGGACGGACAGCGCTGCTCGGGTGTGGGCGGCTGCCAGGACTGCGCGGCTGCCGGTAGTGCGGCTGCTGCAAGCGTGAATGCGCTGAGGCACAGGATCCGTTTCATTTCTCCTCCCATGGTTTCGGATCGATTGGGTGCCGTAGTGTAGCCGCACCTCGGCGGCGAAGCATACGGTGCGCTACGGCAGGACGCGTCGCGCCGGATCCGAACTTCCACCCCGACGCCGCCAGGCGCGCACCATCCATGCGTAACCGAGCACCTGCAGCAGGAGAGACGCGCCGAACGCCGCGCGAAATCCGTCCGGGTGATAGTGGCCGACGGGCGCCGGCCAGCGCGCGATGATCGCGCCCATGCCCCACTGCAGCGCAAACGCGCTGGCGAACACCAGCGCGTTGAGGGCAGTGATCACGCGGCCGGCCTGCGAGGCCGGAAAGCGATGCGACAGAATCGCATAGGCCACGCTGCCGCCGGTGCCGAACACGCCGAACGCGATCCACAGCAGCACCGGCGCGCCAGTCCAACCCACCGTCAGCAGCACCTGCACGCCCACGGCTCCGCCCATGCCGGCAGCGAGCACGGTGAGCCCGGAGATGCCGCGCGCCGCGCATCGTGCAGCAAGGTTGCCCCACACCAGGAAGCCCGCCATTGTCGCCAGCGCCATCACCAGCAGATGCGCCGCCGCCGCATCCCGCGACAGCCCGGCAACGTCGCGCAGCCAGGGACCGGCCCACAGACCCTGGATCGCCATGCTGGACGCCTGCACCGTGGTCGAGGCGAGCGCAATGTCCCAGAACGCGCGGGTGCGAAACACTTCGGCGAGGCCGCGCAGTTGACCACCGAGCGGCTCCACGCGCGCATACGCCGCGTGCTCAGGGACAACCCGCGCAATCAGGACGGAAGCGACGACGGTGAGACCCGCGAGGCACACGAAGATGACGCGCCAGTCGGTCACTTTCAGGGCGAGCTCGACTGGAACGGTGGCGGCGACCATGCCGATGCCGCCTGCGAAAAACATCCAACCGTTCATCGCCGGCAGGCGTGCCGCCGGAAACCACAGAACGTTGGCTTTGATCCCGGACATCAGGCACCCGGACACGCCGAGCCCGATGAGGGCCCGCGCCAACGTCAGGGTAGACACGCTGCCGGCCATGGCGAAGAGCAGGCCGCCGCCGGCTGCTACCAGCAGCAAGGCGGCATCGGTGCGGCGCGGGCCAAAGCGGTCGAGCAGCAAGCCGAGCGGAAGCTGGAACGCCGCGAAGGGCAGAAAGTACGCGCTGGTGAGCAGGCCCAACTGCGCTGGCGACAGATCGAACTGCGCCACCAGGTCGGGGGCGATGACAGCGTTGACGCTGCGGTACAGGTATGACAGGACGTAGGCGAACGCGAACGGCAACAGCACTCGTTGCACCAGGCCCGGCAGGCCTGCTGCGCTCATTGCACTGCGCGGCGGCGGTGGAAGAGCAGGCTAAGCGCGATGCTGAACACCGAGATGAACAGGGCCACACCCGCGGCGGGCCAGAAGCCTGCCACGTGAAAACCAGGCACCAGCCAGGACACCAGCAGCAGGAGCAGCGCATTGATCACGATCAGGAACAGACCCAGGGTGAGCACGGTGATCGGCAGCGTGAGGACGATCAGGATCGGTTTGAGGATCGCGTGCGCGATGCCGAAGAGCAGGCCGGACAGGATCAGCGCAGGCACGGAATCGAACCGCACGGCGTTGCCGAACAGCGAGCTGGCGACCCACAGCAGCAACACGTTCAAAGCCCAGAACACGACGAATCGCAGCAATTGGACGCCCATGGCCGGGCAGTTTAGCATCCCGCCTCCGGTGCACACCCTCGCCAGATGAGACGCCACCACACACTTCGGCTTGTTGGCCAATGAGCAGCGGCGCGCAGGCGCTGCCGCGCTCGACCTGGCTGCTGCTCGGCGGGCTCACGCTCGGCTGGGGATTGAACTGGCCGATCATGAAGATCGCGCTGGAGCATGTGCCGGTGTGGACCTTCCGCAGCCTGAGCGTGGCCGGCGGTACCGCCGGCATGTTCTTCATCGCCTGGGCGAGCGGCCACCGGCTGTTGCCACCGCGTGCTCACTGGCCCCGCCTGGTGATGACCTCGGTATTCAACGTAACGTTGTGGAACCTGTGTATCGGCTACGGCTTGACCTATCTTGCCGGTCGGGCGCAGCGCGATCCTGGCTTACACGATGCCGGTGTGGACGGTTCTGCTGTCGCGCCTGTTTCTCCACGAGCGCCTGACACGTCGCCGATTGATCGGGGTCTCGCTCGGGATGAGCGCAATGGGGCTGCTGATCGGCAGCGAGCTCACGTCGCTGCGGGCAGCGCCGGTCGGCGCGGCGCTGATCATCGCAGCGGCGCTGTCGTGGGCGGTGGGGACCGTGCTGATCAAGCGCTTTCCGACCGATCTACCCACCGCCGCATTCACCGCATGGCAGATGCTCTTTGGCGGCCTGCCGATTGCGATCGGTGCGCTCCTGCTCGAAGAGGTGCGCTGGCAGCAGATGCCCGGGCCGGCGACCTTTGCCGTCTGGTACAACATCGTCGTCGCCTTCGTGTTCTGCTACTGGGCCTGGTACAAGATCGTCAGCCGCACCGCCGCGAGCGTGTCCGCGCTCGCCACGCTGATGATCCCGGTGGTGGGCGTGTTCAGCAGCATGCTGGTCCTCGGCGAGCGTCCTTCCTGGCCGGAGTACCTCGGGCTGGTTCTGGTCCTCGGCGCCATTGCGACGATCGTGGTGCCGAGAAGGAGATCGGTGATCGGTGATCGGTGATCAGGCAAAACCGACCGGCCCGGCTTGGGACCGATCACTGATCACCGATCACCGGTTGTCGCCCTTACCCGGCACATCCCTTGCCTATATTTCCGTCGCGGCCCGGATTCTGGAGAAAACTCCAGTAAATCAAGGCTTTTTAGGTCTCAAACGGGCGACACCGAACAAGAATCGAGGGGAGTCAGGCACACCATGCAGCGACCGAAGTTCACGCTCGGCATCCTCGCCGCCGCCCTGCTGGGCGCCACGGCCGGTGGGGCCCACGCGGACATCTATCGCTACGTCGATGAGTCCGGCAAGGTGCATTTCACCAACGTGCCGAACGACAGCCGCTACAAGCTGTTCATCGCCACTAACAAGGAGCCCGACGCGGTCGCCACGACGCTCAACAGCCGCTATCGGCCGTATTCACCGTCGGACCGCAAGAGGTACCACGCACACATTCTCGCCGCAGCCCGCGCCTACGCGCTCGAGCCGGCGCTGATCCACGCAGTGATCTCAGCGGAGTCGGGGTACAACCCCCTGGCCCGCTCGGCCAAGGGCGCGAAAGGGCTGATGCAGCTGATGCCCGGCACCGCCAAGCGCTATGGCGTAGACAATCCGCTCGACCCGGAGCAGAACATCCAGGGCGGCTCGGCCTACCTGCGCGACCTGCTCAAGCTGTTCGGCAACGATCTGAACCTGGCCCTGGCGGCGTACAACGCCGGCGAGGGCAGCGTGATCGAGTACGGCAGCATCCCGCCCTACCGCGAGACCAAGCAGTACGTGCCGAAGGTGCTGTCGTACTACAAGAAGTACAAGACGATGATGTAGCGTCAGGGATCAGAGGTCAGGAGTCAGAGGTCAGTAAGACCTGGATCGAAGAGCGCCTGCCCAGGCCCGAATCAAGTGGCCCGACGTTTCATCTGCTGCGATCGGTGATCCTCAATCGATGATCACGGGCGCCAGTCACTACCGATCACTGCCCCCCATCTGCATCACCGGCTGCGGCGAGCCCTCGCCCACCAGCACGGTCATCAGGTTGGTCACCAGCGCGACTTTCTGGGCCGGCGTGAAGGTGGCCAGGCTCTTCTCGTTGATGTCGATGAGGGCCATCTCGACCATCCCGACCGCCCCTTCGACCAGCCGGCGGCGAGCGGCGATCACGGCCTCGGCCTGCTGCCGCCGCAGCATCACCTGGGCGATCTCGGGGGCATAGGCCAGATGCGCGATGCGTGCCTCGTCGATCGTGATTCCAGCCACCTCCACGTGGCTCTGGATCGACGCGCGCAGGATCTCGGAAATGCGCTCGGCATCGCCGCGCAGGGTGCGCACCCGGCCGCCCAGCAGGGTCTCGTCGGCATGGTCGTAGGCGTGGCGGCTCGCTACGTCGCGCAGCGCTGACTCGCACTGCAAGCGCACATAGTCGGGGAAGGTCTCGACTTCGAAGGCCGCGCGCGCCGTATCCTGCACACGCCACACCACTACGGCGCCGATCTCGATCGGACTGCCGCGGCCATCGTTGACCTTCAGCGTCGGGGTGGTGAGGTTATGCGCCCGCAGCGACATGCGCAGCCGGACATAGAAGGGATTGACCCAGTAGAAGCCGCTGTTGCGAGCGGTGCCGGCATAGGTGCCGAGGAACACCATGACGGCGGCTTCATTGGGCTGCAGCGTGAAAAAGCCGCGCAGGCAGATCAGCCCGGCCGCGAGCAGGCCCAGGCCCACCGCCATAGCGGCTGGCGCACGCGGGGTCAGGCCGGCAAAGACGTAGGATCCGCCGAACGAGAGCAAGGCGAGCACGCACAGCAGCGCGATCCAGCCGCTGACCGCCCTGGCTTCCACTTCCATCGCCTGATACTGCTCGCCCATATTCCGTGTGCACCTTGCACGTTGTCGCGCCCCCCTCGCGGCTTGCCTCGAGGCCCTAAAAGCAAGAGCGAAGCCAGGCACCAGCTACCTGGACGGATATTCATTGCCGGGCGGTTCACGCACCTTTCACCAAGCCCGAAAACTCTCACGCCGGCAAGGGCCCGAGCGCGACGGCGTAGCGCCGGGCGCAGGCAAGCCCGAACGCATCGGCCGCGAGCGCAGGCGAGCGGTCGTGCGCAACCTCGAAGCCCAGCCGCCAGCCGGCGATGCGTTTGCCATAGCAGATCAAGGTGTCGAGGGACTGCATGACAAACACGATGGCGGGGAGGATCTCTCGATAGACCCGTTCCGCCTGCGCTTCGTCGCCGGAGCGCATGCACTCGAACACGCGGACCTGGTAGTCGAAGCTGTCTGTGGCGGGAATCATCCCGGCGCACCCGGCGCGCAGGTTGTCGGGCAGCTCCAGGCCGCCGCGTCCGTTGAATACGGCGAGCGCCCCGTTCAAGGCTTCGATGCTGCGGCGGATGGTCAGCGCCGGGCCCTCACCCTTCAGGAGCACGAAGTTTGTGCGGCTACGGGCGAGCTCGAGCAGGGAGGCGTCGGTCAGTCCGACGCCGGTGTATTCAGGGGCGTTCTGGATCGCGACGGGCACGTCCACCCGCTCCATCACCCGTGCGAAGAACTGTGCGTAGTGGGACTCGGGCATGCCGCGCTCGGGCGGGGGCTGCAGAATGACGAACGCCGCCCCGGCGGCTTGGGCATGGCCCGCCAGGGCGGCTTGCGCTTCGACGCTGGCGCCGGCTACCGTGACCGCCACCGGCACCCGCCCGGCCACGTCCTCGGTGACCCAATCGACCAAGGTATACCGCTCGGCCTCGCTCAGCTTGTTGACCTCGGTACCGAGGCCGAGCACGGCAACGCCATGGGCGCCGCCGCCGATACAGCCGTGAACCTGGCGGCGCATGCTGGCCCGATCCAGCCGTCCGTCGGAACCGAAGAAAGCGTACTGCATGGGATAGATCCCGGAGAACAGCGGGCGCCGCGTATTCGTCATCTCTAACACTCCTTGGGGCGCGGCCGGCGCTCAGGGCAAGCGGCGGCGCGGCACTCCGGCTGCCGGCGACTTGAGTTACCATCGAGCAGGAGCGCATCCGAGTCAATGCAGGGGGAGATGATGGCAGATCGACGGCATCTTCTGCGGACGCTGGGTGTCACCGCCGCGCTGGCCTTGACCGCCCCGGTGGCGCGGGCTGCCCAGCTCCTGGCGACCCCGTATCAGGGCGAAGGCCCGTTCTATCCCCAGGAGCTGCCGCTCGACCAGGACAACGACTTGACGCGGGTGGCGGGCCGCAGCGGCCGGGCCCAGGGCACCATCCTGGACGTCAACGGACGCCTGCTCGACGAAGCCGGCCGACCCCTGGCCGGTGTGCAGATCGAGATCTGGCAAGTCAACGGCTATGGCCGCTATCACCATCGTGGCGACGACCAGGACAAGCCCTGGGACCCGGACTTCCAAGGCTTCGGGCGCACCCTGACCGACGCAGGCGGCGCCTACCGCTTTCGCACCGTCCGGCCCGTGGCCTATCCAGGCCGCGCGCCCCACATCCACTTCGCGCTCAGCGACAGACGCTTCGCTACGTTTTATACTCAGATGTACATTGCCGGCGCTCCGGACAACGAGCGGGACTTCCTGCTCAGGCAGGTGCGGGACGCGAGGGCGCGCAACAGCCTCATCGTCAACCTGGAGCCCTCCCCGACAGAGGGCGCCGAGCTGGTGGGCCGCTTCGACATCGTGCTGGGCGAGACCGTCCTCTCGCGCAAGCCGTGAGCGGAAGCGGGTGCTTCGACTCAACCCGACAAGGAGGAGGAAGCGATGGAGGACGTAGTGATAGAGCTGACCGAGGGAGAAATCGAGGCGGTCAAGGAGCGCATCGCCCAGCTCAAGATCGAGCATCGGGACCTGGACGACGTGATCTGCCGCCTGCTCGACGATCCCAGGCACGACGAACTGCAGATGCGTCGCTTGAAACGCCGCAAGCTTCTGCTCAAGGACCAGATCGCGCTGCTCGAGCGGCAGCTCAACCCGGACATCCCGGCTTGATGCTCGAGTCGCGGCTGCCGGCGCTCACTTCTGGGCGGCGTCCGGCAGCTTGTAGTAGGTCTTCGCCACGAAGGCCGTCACGTTGTCGATATCCTCTTTGCTCCACCGCAAGCCGGTATTGGTCTCCCAGCGGGTGACCTGCGCCTGGATCTCGGCATAGTTGGTGGCGATCTTGTCGCCGCGTTTGTAGGCAATGGAGTCGTGGCACATGCGGCAGTGGTTCTCGTGCAGCATGCGCCCGCGCTCCAGGTCGGCCGCACCGGCGGCGGCCGGGGCCAGGAAGAGGGCGACCAGGACAAGCTCGGAAAAGAGTACACGCATAGGTAACCTCCGGACGATTCGCTGTAGCCTAGCCGCACGGACCATCCCGCCGGTTGATCCATGTCAAGTGCCCGACGGGCACGAACCATCTGCGGGATTTCCGGGCAGAACCACCTGCGGTGCGCCGGGTCAGACCGTGAATGCTGCCCGCGGGACCGCGAGCACCACACACGACCACGATCCCGGTTTGATTCTGAAGCGGCCGGAACGCATGAGCAACCCCCCGACGCATGAGCAACCCGCCCGACGCCATGAGCAACCCGATGGCCCGCTCGCGAAGCTGCCTTTGCAACAGCCTGCTCGTCATCGCCCTGGCCGCCTTGGCAGCGGGCTGCGCCGGGGTGGGCCCGCAACCGCCCTTGCCGATCTCCGAGGTGGTGAAGCTCAGCAAAGCCGACACCTCGCCCGAGCTGGTGATCGCGAAGATGCGCTCTACCCGGTCGGTCTACGCGGCTCGTGGTTCCGATTTCGGCACGCTCGCGGACCTGGGCGTGAAGCCACCCGTGCTGGATTCCATCCAGGTCCGTTTCGTCAACGACGTCGAGCTCCTCACTCGTTACTATGCGCTGGGCGAATCGCTGGGCGGATGCATCTACTGCTTCCCGCAGCCGCTCGACCTGGCCAACCTGGGCAAGGGGGGCAACGGGATGTCGCCGGACCTGCCGACCGGCAACTACACCTACGGCGGCCGCCCCCCGGGGATTCCGGCGTGGATACCGGCCTCGCCGGATCTCGCCTTCGATCGGGCGCCCGGCATCACCGTGGACGAAATCGCCAGGCGCGCGAAGGAAGGCGTCCCCGCTACGGAACTCGCGAACGAAGTGCGCGGCTCACGCATCGAGGGGCTCATCGCCCAGGGCGGGACGAATGTGGGGACCATGTCGTCGGTTGGCCTGCACGGCTCGGAGCTGGCAGCGTTGCACCGGCAAGGCGTGCCCGACGCGGTGGTCGACGCGATTCAGGAGCAGTACCTGGCCCAGTTCGTCGAGTATCAGCGGCTGCGCTACCAGAACTGGGGCAAGGGCCCTTCCCTCAACTAACCGCGGCATCCCGCACCATGAACAACACCCGGAGCGCCCATCACACGGGCCGCCGAGCAACCCTGCACTTTTGCGCGGCCGCCGTGGCGGTCATGACCATCCTGCTAACGGCCTGCGCTACGCTGAACCCGTCTCCACCCGTACCCATCTCCGAAGTGGTGGCGCTCAGCAAGACCGGAGCGCCGTCCGACCAGGTGATCAGCCGCATGGGCAGGACGATCTACGCGCCGCGCGGCTCCGATTTCGGCAAGCTCGCCGCCCTGGGCGTCCAGCCGCCGGTGCTCGATTTCATCCAGGCCCGCTTCGTCAACGACGTCGAGCTGATGACCCGCACCTACGTGCAGGGCGACTCGCGGGGCGGCTGCAGCGACTGCTTTCCTCAACTGCTCGACTTGGCGAATCTGGCCACCGGTGGCAATGGGATGGCAGCCGAGCGTACCACCGGTCGCCGCACTGGCGGGGGCCGCCCGCCGGGGGTGCCGGAGTGGGTACCCAGCACACCCGGCATAGCGTTCAGGAACGCGCCTGGCCTCACCATCGACGAGATCGCCCGGCGCGCCGCGGCAGGCGTCCCGACCCAAGAGCTGGTGGCTCAGGTGCGCAGCTCCCGCCTCGACGGGGTCATCGGCCAGGGCCTCATCGCAACCGGGCAAATCAGCTTCGGCACCCGCTCGTCAGTCGGGCTGCCGGGCTCCCGCCTCGCCCAGCTGCGCCAGCAAGGCGTTCCCGACCCGGTCCTCGATGCGATTCAGGAGCAGTACCTGTCGCAGTTCATCGAGGTCCAGCGCCAGCGCTTCCGGGCCGGGATGCGGGTTTGACCTACTGCCTACCCTGAACCGCAGAGGCGCGGAGGCGCAGAGGACCCGCAAGGGAAAGCAAACCCAAATCAGGCAACTCGGCTGCTGAGCGCAACATCGCAACGGCTCCAAGGAGCCGCTCGACAGCCCACGGTGTGGGCAGGATCAAGACCTCTGCGGGTTCTCCGTGCCTCCGCGCCTCTGCGGTTAGGCAGTAGGCAGTACGGCCCTAATCGAAGCGGTCGGTAACCGCACCCTTGCTGGCCGTGGACACGATCCTGGTGTACTTGCCGAGCAGTCCGCGCTTGTAGCGCGGCGCGGGTTGTTTCCAGGCGGCCCGCCGCTTCGCCAGCTCTTCGTCGGACACGTTGAGCTGCAGGAGGCGTTTGTGCGCATCGATGGTGATGGAGTCGCCCTCCTGGACCAGCCCGATCGGCCCGCCCGCGAAGGCTTCCGGCGCCACGTGCCCCACCACCATGCCCCAGGTTCCACCCGAGAAGCGCCCGTCGGTGATGAGCCCCACGGATTCGCCCAGCCCCTGGCCGATCAGCGCAGCCGTGGGCGCCAGCATCTCCTGCATGCCGGGGCCGCCCTTCGGGCCTTCATAGCGGATCACGACCACGTCGCCGGCCTTGATCTTGCCGCCCATGATCGCTTCCATCGTTTCGCCCTCTGAATCGAACACCCGCGCCGGGCCCGTGATCACCGGGTTCTTCAACCCGGTGATCTTGGCGACACAGCCTTCCGGCGAGAGGTTGCCCTTCAGGATGGCGAGGTGCCCTTGCGGGTACATCGGCTTGTCCCACTGACGGATCACGTCCTGGTCCTTGCTGGGCGCGTCGGGCACTTCCTGCAAGTCTTCGGCGATGGTGCGGCCGGTCACGGTGATGCAGTCGCCGTGCAGCAAGCCGTGGTTGAGCAGCATCTTCAGCACCTGCGGCACACCGCCTGCGCGATGGAAATCGACGGCGACGTATTTGCCGGAGGGCTTCAGATCGCACAGCACCGGCACCTTCTGGCGAATGCGCTCGAAGTCGTCGATGGTCCACTCGACCTCGGCCGCCGAGGCAATCGCCAGATAGTGCAGCACTGCGTTGGTGGACCCGCCAGTGGCCATCACCAGCGCGATCGCGTTCTCGATCGACTTGCGCGTGATGATGTCGCGTGGGCGCACACCCCGCTTGATTGCATTGACCAGCACGCGCGCGGACTCGGAGGCGGAGTCGGCCTTCTCGGCGTCGGGCGAGGCCATCTGCGAGGAGCCCAGCAGGCTCATGCCCAGGGCCTCGAAGGAAGAAGACATCGTGTTGGCCGTGTACATGCCGCCGCACGCGCCCACGCTGGGACAGGCGTTGCGCTCGATCCCGTCGAAATCCTCCTTGGCCATCTTGCCCGGCAGCGAACGCGCCCACCGCCTCGAACGGGCTGACGATGGTGAGGGTCTGGCCCTTCCAGACGCCGGGCTTGATCGTGCCGGCGTAGACATAGATGC
This sequence comes from uncultured beta proteobacterium, assembly GCA_963772865.1. GTDB lineage: Bacteria > Pseudomonadota > Gammaproteobacteria > Burkholderiales > SHXO01 > SHXO01. The sequence goes on from CAVYZA010000033.1 coordinate 31,045, forward strand.
TGGGCACGTTGATGCGCGCCAGCGCCATCATGCCGCCCGGCATGTTCTTGTCGCAGCCCCCCACCACCAGCGCGCCGTCCATCATCTGGCCGTTGACGGAGGTCTCGATGGCGTCCGCGATCACTTCGCGCGAGACCAGTGAGTACTTCATGCCTTCCGTGCCCATGCCGATCCCATCGGTCACGGTCGGTACACCGAACATCTGGGGCATCGCGCCGGCGTCCTTCAGTGCAGCGATGGCGCGATCCACCAGCGGCTGGATGCCGGCGTTGCAGGGGTTGAGCGTGGAATGGCCGTTGGCCACGCCGACGATCGGCTTGTCGAAGTCGCGATCGGTGAATCCCACCGCGCGCAGCATCGCCCGGTTGGGCGAGCGGGCCACGCCGTGAGTGATGAGTCTGGAGCGCCAGTTGTCGGCCACGGTTCTCTCCTCTGGTCTAGTTGCGGCGCTCTAGCTGCGCCTGGGGATGCGGCCCACCGCGCTTCGCGCAGGCGGGGATTGGCGCAGAGTTTGAGCAACTTTGCGGCGCTCGTCCAGTATATTGGACCTGCCGGATTGATATCCGCCACGAATCGCGGGATCAGAGCGGTCGCCCGCGTTTCAGGCAGTGCACTTGGGGTTTCAGGCGGTGCACGTGGCCCGCGGGCGCGAAACCACCCGGGCTCAAAGCGAACCGGTGTCTGCGGCAGCCTGCTGGAGCGTCTCGCTCGCGCCGTGCTGCCGGCGGGCGGCCACGCGCGGTTGCGGCAGCAGCCCGACCTCGCTCGCCTTGATCTGCAGCGCGAGATACTTGGAGTAGATGCGGCACTGGGCCAGGCTGCCGGCGATGAACCAAAGACCCGGCTGCGCGGTACGCATGAACATGTTGCGCAGCTCCTGCTGATCGCCGAAGCCCCAGATCGGACCCACGCGCGCGGCGACCTCGTCGCCGAACAGCTTGCGGACCAGATGTTCCTGACCCTTGTATCCGGTGGCCAGCACGATCAGATCGGCGGCCAGCGTCTCGCCGTTGCGCAGGCGCGCACCTTCGGCCACGAACTCGGCGATGTCGGAGAACTGCACCAGGCCGATCTGCCCGTCAACGACAAGATTCGAGCAGCCCACGTTGAAGTAGTAGCCGCCGCCTCGCGTGAGATATTTGAACTGCCAGCCGCTGCCGTCTTCTCCGAAGTCGACCTTGAATCCCACGCGCTCCAGGCCTGCGAGCAACTCGCCGTCCAGCTCCTTCGCCCGCTCGGTCAGGAGAATATGGCTCTTGCGGGCCAGTGACAGCGGCATGGAGGTCGTGATGAGGTCGCAGTCCTCCAGTGGGGGACCTTCGTCGTACAGCGCATAGGCGAGCTGCGCGCTGGGCTCGACGTTGGTGACCAGGGTCGAGCTGCGCTGGACGAGCGTGACTTTTACGCCGCTCGAGTACAAGTCCTGCGCGATGTCGTGGCCGCTGTTGCCGGTGCCGATGACGAGCGCGCGCTTGCCGGTCCATGCCTCGCCGTCCTCGTACTGGCTGGAGTGCAACACCTTGCCGGCGAACCGTTGCAGCGTCGGGATGTCTGGAAGATTCGGAATGCCGCTCACGCCAGTGGCCATCACGATGTGGCGGGGATGCATCGCCCGCTTGGTGCCGTCGCTCGGCTGCAGCACCACGTTCCAGCGGGCCTCCTTCTCGTCGTAGACGCCGCCGCGGAACTGCGTGCCCGGCCAGTAGTTGAGCTCCATGCTCTCGACGTACGCTTCGAACCAGCCCGCCAGCTTGTCCTTGGGAATGTAGGTCGGCCAGCTCGGCGGGAACGGCATGTACGGCAGGTGGTTGACCTGCACCTGGTTGTGCAGGGTCAGGGCGTGATAGCGCTTGCGCCAGTTGTCGCCGATGCGCGGCTCGCGATCGACGATGAGCGTATCGACCTGCAGCTGGGTCAGACGCGCCGCGATCGACAGTCCCGCCTGGCCACCCCCGACGACCAGCACCACCGGATCCCGATCGGCATACGTGGCCGCGGATTTGCGCAGATCGAGCCAGTTCGGCCCGCGAAAATCGCGCGAGTAGGACAAGCCCCGCGGCCGGGCTCGACCAATGTGTTCCTCACAGCCCTTGATTTCCTCCAGTGTGGTCAGCAGCGTCCACGCTTTGAGCGGGTTGCCGTCGCTGGCCTCGGGTGTGAGCCGCAGCACACCCGCGCCACGGCCTTCCACCGTGTCGAAGCGAAAGATAGCTTCGACCGACTCGGTGCCCGCGCGCATCACGCGCCGCGGAGCCGTGCGATCCGGATCGATGCGCAAGCCGCTCGGCTGCGCGCGTGCGGCGTGCAATGTCAGCTCCTGCAGAATCGCGCCCGCGCCGTCGATCGTCGTGATGCGCCAGGTCAGCGCCAGGACGTCGCGCCAATGGCTGTCGGCATGAAACAGGCTCTCCAGCGCGACCGTGTCCGCTTGCGCGAGAGCCCTCTCGAACTGCGCGAGCCAATGCTGCACTGCCGCCGCGATCGACTCGGTTGCCGTGTGCATTCTGGACCTAGGACTTCCCGGTGCGATCGGCGACGAGATAGGTCTCGTGCAACGTCCGCTCGATCAGCGCGCGCGCCTCGGCGCGGTCGAACGCCTTACCCTCGGTGAGCTCGTCCGCGTACTCGAAGAAGGCGATGAACAACTTGCCTTGGTCGACCGGCGCGCGCAACTGGAACTGCGGCGAGCGTTGCGCCAGGTCGCGCCAGGCCGAGCGCACTTCCGCCCAGAACGGCTCGGTGCGCTCGAAGTAGCTCTGTCCAGCGGTGAAATCGTAGTCCTTGATATGCTCGTAGCGCGCTACGCCATACTCCCGGCTGATGTACGGCAGCTTCGCGCGCGGCTTGCCGTCGTCGCCGAGAACGAGCTTGAGGTTGTTTTCCTCCTGCACCCAGCCGGTCGGCGTGATGGTGTGGCGGTTGGTGCCCACCAGCACCTGGTAGTCTTTGCGCACGCTGAACTCGCGCCGCGGCAGCGGACGCCAGGTCTCGTCGCCGATCCAGGTCGAGCCGCCGTCGTTGTGCTGCCAGCGCCCGACCGCCGAATAGCGCGGGGAATCGTCGACCTGCGAGACGCTTTGCACCCACGCGCCGCGGCGCTGCTCGGCGCTGAGCGCGCGTCGCGTCCACGTGTTGGCGCCGGCGTAGACCAGCAGGCTGTCGGGCTGATAACGCCATTCCTGCCGCCAGTGCCGCACCACGATCGGGTCGCTCACCTTGCCGTCTTCCATCTGCACGCGCATCACCAGAATGTGCTGGAGTGCGATGGTGTTGTCGCGGTCCTCGCTGACGAACACGTATTCCGTGCCCCAGCTTTGATACGGCGCGTCGGGTTTGAGGGCGGGGTCGAAGCGCACGACCTCGAGGAAGTCGAAGCTCACGCGATAGGGACCGGCCATGGCGAGAATCGCGCGGCGATCGCGCTCGTAGTCGCTGAGGCCGGGTTCGCGCAGGCGCTTCCAGGCGTCGCTTTCTGCGGTGTCCAGGATCACCTGGGTGCCCCGCGAGCTGCCCCCGCGCGGCTTCAGCGCGCGTTCGCCCAGCGGCCACGCAAAGGTGAACTGGTTGGCGGCTGCGTTCTGCTCATCGGGCTCATAGGCACCCGCTGCAGCGGAAAGGAGACACGCAAGAACGAAGACCAGAACGGGACGAGACATGGTGATATTCCGGGTGGCACTGCGATTCTAGACGATTGCCTGGCCGGGATGGATGAAGCCGCCGTGAGGGAGGGGGCGCAACAGGTTTACTGATTAACCGCAAAGGCGCAAAGACGCAAAGGAAGCGCAAAGAAGCGCCCATGTTTTCAATGGCAACCCTTTGCGGCCGTTCTTTGCGCCTTCGCGCCTTTGCGGTTGACTGGCCCTTTTGCGACACCCTCTGGGGTATATTGTCCGTGCCCGATTGATAGCCGAAACAAATCACACCACCGGCACGACAGTCAGCCCCGACGCCCACCTCAATCGATGGAGCTGCGCCACCTGCGCTACTTCGTAACCGTTGCCGAGGAACTGCACTTCGGCCGCGCGGCGCAGCGCCTGCATTTGTCGCAACCGCCGCTGTCCATGCAGATCAAGGCGCTGGAGCAGGAGCTGGGCGCTCGCCTGCTCGAGCGCACGCAGCGGCGCGTAGCTCTCACCCCGGCCGGCGAGGTATTCCTGAAGGATGCGCGCGAGATCCTGGTGCGGGTCGAGCAGGCAGTGGCCAACGCGCAACGCGCCGCCCGCGGCGAAGTCGGCGAGCTGACCATCGGCTTCGTCAGCATCGCCGACTACAACCTGCTCCCCCAGACGCTGTCTGCTTTTCGCACCGACAATCCGGGCATCCGCCTGATCCTGCGCGAAGCTACCAGCGACGTGCAGCTGCAGCAGCTCGCCGACGAGCGCATGGACGTGGGTTTCGTGGTTCCGCCGGTGGCGGACGAGCGGCTGGCCGTGCTGCCCCTGCTGCGTGAGCCGCTGGTGGCGGCACTGCCTGCGCAGCATCCGCTGGCACGCGGCCGCGGAGCGCTGGCGCTGGCGCGTCTGCGCGACATGCCCTTCATCCTGTTTCCGCGCCACATGGCCCAAGGCCTGTACGACGACATCGTCAGTTTTTGCCGGCAGGCCGGCTTCAGCCCGCGCGTAGAGCAGGAGGCGGTGCAGATGCAGACCATCGTCAGCCTGGTGTCTTCCGGGTTGGGCGTGGCCCTGATACCGGCCTCGCTGCGCCACCTGGCGCGCACCGGAGTGGTCTACCGCAGCCTGCGCGAAGACGGACCGTCGACGGAGATCGCGCTGGCATGGCGCATGCGAGACACGCGTCCCGCGTTGCAGCGGTTTCTCGAGACGGTGCGCCTGGTGGTAAAACCGTTGCCTGCTGCGGGGCGGAGCTGACAACGCATGGCGCTCGTGCTCGACCGCGCCGAAGAGGGCGAGCTGGCTGCACACCTGGACAACGAAGCTGCCACCCTGCAGCTGGGCGCCTTGCTGGCGGGCGTGCTGCACAGCGGCCTCAAGATCTACCTGAGCGGCGAGCTGGGTGCCGGCAAGACCACGCTGGTGCGAGGCGTCCTGCGCGCCCTGGGTTATGGCGGCCGCGTGCGCAGTCCGACCTTCACTCTGGTTGAACTTTACGAGCTTTCTAGATTAGACTTATATCACTTTGATTTTTATCGCTTCGAAGATCCAAGAGAATGGGTCGACGCGGGCTTCCGCGAAGCCTTCAGCGCAGCCGCCGTGTGCCTCGTCGAGTGGCCCGAAAAGGCCGCCGGCCAGCTGCCCCCGGCGGATCTGCGCATCCGTCTCGAGTACGCGGGTGCAGGTCGTCGCGCGCGGCTGGCGGCGGACACCGACGAGGGTAAGCAGTGCCTGGAGCAACTGATCGACTGATCCCACAGGCGCGCAGCTGGCGCGACGCCTTGGCGCCGTTGCTGATCCTGTGGATCCTGCTGCTTCTGTGCGCGGTCCCGGCGATTGCCCTCGCCGCGACCAAGATCACTGGTGTGCGCGTCTGGCCAGGGCCCGAGTACACCCGCATCACCATCGAGACGGCCACGCCGCTCGAATACGCCTTGTTCACCGTCAAGGATCCCGATCGCGTGGTGCTGGATCTCGAAGACGTCGATCCGGCCGGGGTGCTCGAGGCGCTCCCCACCCGGATCGGGCCAGACGACCCGTTCGTCCGTGAAGTGCGGGTCGGACGCTACCGGCCCGGCGTCGTCCGCCTCGTGCTGGACCTGAAGACCGAAGTCAACCCGCAGGCATTCTCGCTGCGGCCGGTGGGCGAGTACGCACACCGCCTGGTGCTCGACGTCTACCCGACGAAACGAGCTGATCCGTTGCTCGCTCTGATCACCGAGCTCGAGCAACAGCGCGCGGTCGTATTCGCGCCGCCACCGGCAGTCGTCCCCGCGCCTGCGCGCAGCGAGCAGCCCCCACCCGCACCGTCAGAGCGGGCTGCAGCGCGGGAACCGCAGCCCGGCCCGCCGCAGGAGCCTGCCAAGAGCACCAGGAGCCTGCCAAGAGCACAGAGAACAAGCGCGGCCGGCAACCCGCGCGGCCGCCCGAGGTCGAGCGCCTGATCACTATTGCGATCGACGCAGGACACGGCGGCGAGGACCCGGGCGCGCGCGGTCGGCTGGGAACCCATGAGAAGGACGTGACTCTGGCGATCGCCCGGCAGCTCAAGGCGCTCATCGACGCCGAGCGCAACATGCGCGCCGTGCTGATCCGCGACGGCGACTACTTTGTCGCGCTGGGCGAGCGCGTGAGCAAGGCGCGGCGGCTGCGCGCCGACTTGATGGTCTCGATCCACGCCGACGCTTTCGTCAAGCCGCATGCACGCGGCTCGTCGGTGTTCGCGCTGTCGGAGCGCGGCGCCACTTCCGCCGCCGCACGCTGGCTCGCCAAGAAGGAGAATGAAGCGGACCTGATCGGCGGCGTGAATATCGACGTCGCCGATCCGTACGTCAAGGAAGTCCTCCTGGACCTGTCCCAGACCGCGACCATCAGCGACAGCATCAAGCTCGGGCGTGCTGTGCTCGATGAGCTGGGTGACATCAACACCCTGCACAAACCGCGCGTCGAGCAGGCCGGGTTCGCGGTGCTCAAAGCGCCCGATATCCCGTCGATCCTGGTCGAAACGGCCTTCATCAGCAACCCGGAAGAAGAAAAGAAGCTGCGCAAGCCGCGCTACCAGGAGCAGATGGCGCAGGCCATGCTGGCCGGCATCAAGCGTTACTTCGCGGCCAACCCCGCGCTCGCGCCCGCCAAGCTCGCGCGCGGCGAGTGACTGAACGTCTGCGGCCAGCCCCCTTGCGCCCCAGCGCCTGCGTGTTTCACTGGGCAGATCAAACCCCGGTTGCACGGGCGTGCGCGGGGCTATAGGATGGGAACTGGCCTGGTCGCGGTGTGCCGGTCGGACCTGATGGGGACGGTGGCCGTGGAACGGCGTGTGCTTTCAGGAATAGAAATGGAACAGCTCAGAATCGGCTTCCCGCCCCCGGTGGCCGCTAACCCGTTCTCCCGTTTGGTGTTCGGACTCATCACTCTGCTGGCGGGCATCGCAGCCGCCGCCGTAATCCTGTTCGTCGTTCTGCCGCTTGCCGGGATCATCGTCTCGGCCGCTGTGGGCGGCATGATCCTGGCCCTGGCCGGGCTGGTGATGATGGTGCCGTTCATGCTCGTGGCCGGAACCATTCTCGCCTTCATGGCGCGTAACAACGCCCGCAGGCCCGGCTTGTTCCGGGCACGCTCCTACTGGCGGTGAGCCCGGGGCCGGAGCGCGGGCTCGCCGGCATCCTGCTGGCGGCCGGCGCCGGATCCCGGTTTGGCGGCCGCAAGCTCCTGCATCCCCTCCCCGATGGCACGCCCATCGGAGTGGCCGCGCTGCGCAATCTCAAGCATGCGCTGGCCCGCGTAGTGGTCGTGATACGCCCGGGCGACGCCATGCTCGCCAGCCTGTTTCGCTCGCGAGGCGGTGGTGGTGATCGAATGCGCCGAAGCTACGGACGGCATGGGTCACAGCCTGGCGGCCGCGGTGCGGGAGGCAGGCGACGCCTCCGGCTGGGTCATCGCGCTCGGCGACATGCCGCGGGTGGCGACCCGCAGCATTGACGCGGTCATCGCGGCACTGAAAGCGGGCGCGCGCATCGCGCTGCCGACTCACCATGGCGAACGCGGCCACCCGGTCGGGTTCGCCGCGAGCTTGCGCGAGGATCTGCTGGCGCTGCGCGGCGATGCCGGTGCGCGCGGCGTGTTGCAGCGCTACGCGGCGGAGGTCGTGACGGTCGAGGTGGACGATCCGGGCATCTTGCAGGATGTCGACACGCACGAGCGACCTCAAGAACCTCTAACGCCGCAACCGCGGAGGCACAGAGGAGCGCAGAGAAGAGCACGGCAGACTGGATGCGAGGTGGATGGAGTTTGCCCAGGGCTGCAAGCGAATTCCGAACAGCAACCTGGTGTCGATTCTCCTCCGCGGGCCCTCTGCGCCTCCGCGCTTCTGCGATTCAGCGCTGGAGAAGTCTAGGGTTTCAGGGTCATGCCCTTGACCGAGCCGGTGATGCGGAAGCTGCCTTTCACGGTGCTGGCGCTGGAACGCAGCTCCACATAGGCACGGCCGTTCACATCCCCTGAGGGCACGGCTTCGAGCTGGCCGGTTGCCGTCAACAGCCCGGCCTGCAGCCGCACGCTGCTGTACTGATAGCGCTTGCCGGCCAGGTTGAAGTTGCCGGTCATCTCGTCGAACTTGGTCTTGCCCCCGGCGGTCTCGCGGGTCGGCGCCTGCAGGGCACGCACGAAATCCAGTCCCGACAGGCTGCCTTTGCGCACCGCGAACGAGGCGTCCACCTCGGGTGCGTCGGACAGCGTGTCGAGCGCGCCTGCGCGCATCGCGTAGCGGCCCTTGGCCTCGAGCACGCCCTCGGACGGGATGTCCACGTGCAAGGCACGCATCGCCTGGTCCAGGTCCAGCCGCATCAGCTCGAAGTCACCGTCCACGCTCCATCCGTTGGCCCAGCTCACGTTGGCCGTGCCCTTGCCCTGGCCACCATACAGCGTGTACTCGACTTGCGTGAGCCGCAGCTGGGTTCCGGTCGCCACGCCCTTGGCGCTGAAGTCGCCCAGCTCAACGCTGGGGCCGATTGGCAGCGCAAAGTTGCGCCCGCGTGCCGCCACCTCGATGTCCTTGTCCTGAGGCGTGATCTCCACCGACAGATGGCCGTCGCCGGTCTCCAGGGTCACCGCCTTCACCTGCCGGTCCGGGCTGATCTGGATATCCGCATCGAAGTTCGGCAGCGCGACATTGCGCACCTCGAGCTTCGCTGATTTGATCTGGATGCGCTGCACGCTGACGCTGGATGCAGCCGGCGAGCTTTGCTTGAGCCAGCCCGGCGCACGCAATGCGGCCTCCTGCGACGCCGTCACGCCGTCGAGGACCAGCTTGCTGATCTCCTTGCGATCGCCGAACAGGCTGCCGACGCTGAGATAGGCCGTCAGCTTCTCGACCTTGACGTCCTGCGCGTTGCCCACGACGACGTTGCCCAGGCGCACGTGGAAGCTGGGGAACAGCGAGGCGTGCACACTGCCCATTCGCACCGGTTCGCCGATCGCCTCGCTCGCAAACTTCTCCATACCCGGCGCGTAGGCCGACAGCGGGGCGAACTCGACCAGCGCCACGGCCACCACGACCAACCCGGCCACCACGGCGGCAGCAATCTTGGCGGGCCCGAATCCGCCAGCGCGCTGGTCGCGCGCGATCCGGTCGATCTCGGCCTTGCGGCGATCTTTCTCCTGCTGCTGCTGGCGGCGGCGTGCCAGCTCCTCTTCGCGCGCGCGCTGCTCGGCTTCGCGGCGCTCGCGCTCGCGCTTCTTGCGCTCGTCCTCCGTCTGCTTCTTGCGCTCCTCCTGCTCCTTGGCGCGGCGCTCGCGTTCCTCGATCGCACGCCGCCCGGCGTCTTCGCGCGCGCGCTGCTCGGATTCGCGGCGCGCCTGTTCGGCCGCCAAGGCCAGCTCACGGGCTTCGCGGTCGGCCTGCGCGCGCTCCTCGCGTTCGGCGCGGTCGACTGCCGCCCGCGCCTCCTCTTCCATGCGGAAGCGGCGCTCCTGCTCCTCGAGCGCCTTGCGGATGGTCTCTTCCTTGGCCATGAACTCCTTCTCTACTTCCGCCTCGGCGCGCTTGAGCGCGTCCAGGTCGGAATCGAGGCTGGAGCTGACCGCGGGCCGGGGGCTCGATGTCAGGTCCAGCGTCGGGAACGCGGAAGCTGCGCTTGCGGCGGTTTCGCGGCGGCGGCGCTCTTCCTCTTCCTTGCGCTTGCGTTGCTCCTGCTCGTGGCGCTGGCGTTCCTGCTCCTCGCGCTGGCGCTGCTCCTGCTCACGCCGGCGCTGCTCTTCCTGCTCCCGCCGGTGTTGCTCTTCCTGCTCCCGCCGGTGTTGCTCTTCCTGCTCTCGGCGGCGGCGCTCGTCGTCCTCTCGCCGGCGTTGCTCTTCCTCGCGGCGGCGTTCCTCGTCTTCGCGGCGCAGGCGCTGCTCCACTTCCTCTCGTACCCTGCGCTCCTCGTCTTCTCGACGCCGGCGTTCCTCTTCTTCCTTGCGCTTGCGCTCTTCCTCCGCGAAGTTGAGGGGATCCCCGCCGGCCAGACGGCGCTCCAGCTCCTCTTGCTCGCGGCGGTGCTTGTCTTCGAGCTCGCGCTTGAGCCGCTCGGTCTCCTCGCGGCGGCGGCGCTCTTCCTCTTCCTGGCGCTTGCGCTCCTCTTCCTGGCGCCGACGCTCTTCTTCCTCGCGGCGGCGACGCTCTTCCTCTTCCTTGCGCTTGCGTTCCTCTTCCTCGCGGCGCTTGCGCTCTTCCTCTTCCTTGCGCTTGCGCTCCTCTTCCTCGCGGCGCTTGCGCTCTTCCTCTTCCTTGCGCTTGCGCTCCTCTTCCTCGCGGCGCTTGCGCTCTTCCTCTTCCTTGCGCTTGCGCTCCTCTTCCTCGCGGCGCTTGCGCTCTTCCTCTTCCTTGCGCTTGCGTTCCTCTTCCTCGCGGCGCTTGCGCTCTTCCTCTTCCTTGCGCTTGCGCTCCTCTTCCTCGCGGCGCTTGCGCTCTTCCTCTTCCTTGCGCTTGCGCTCCTCTTCCTCGCGGCGCTTGCGCTCTTCCTCTTCCTTGCGCTTGCGCTCCTCTTCCTCGCGGCGGCGACGCTCTTCCTCTTCCTTGCGCTTGCGCTCCTCGTCCTCGCGGCGCATGCGCTCTTCCACTTCCTTGCGCACGCGCTCCTCTTCCTCGCGGCGCTTGCGCTCTTCCTCTTCGCGCCGCTTGCGCTCCTGTTCCTCGCGGCGGCTGCGCTCCTCGTCCTCACGGGCCTTGCGCTCGGCTTCCTCCTTGGCGAGCTTTTCGGCCTCCACGCGCGCACGGGCCTCGGCCTGGATGCGCACGCGCCGCTCGATCTCTTCCTTCGCGCGCTTTTCTGCCTCGGCACGCTCCTGGGCGATTTTTCGCTCAGTCGCGTCCTTGATCTCGCGCGCGCGCCGCTCGGCCTCTTCCTTGGCCTTCTTCTCGGCCTCGGCCTTGGTGCGCATGTCGAGCACCAGCTTCTCCTGCCGCATGTGCTCTTCGCGCGCGCGCCGCTCCGCCTCGTCGCGCACCTTGCGGGCGGCCTCCTCCGCGCGCGCCTTGCGCTCGGCTTCCTCGCGGGCGCGCGACTCTACCTCGACGCGCGCCTTCGTGGCGGCAGCCTCGGAGGCCTTGCGGTCGGCCTCCTCGCGGGCCCGTTGCTCGGTCACCGCGCTCTGATAGAAGCCGGCCTTGACCGGCTGGGCCGGTCCCAGGATGGTGGTGAAGTCCAGGTCATCGGCGTACGAAGCCGAGGGCGGAACCGTCGATCCGCCCAGCTCGGCTCCCGGGTTGCTGAATTCCTTGACATAGCCGGCATCGCTCAAGAACGTGAGGGCTTTGCGCAGCTCGATTTCGGACACCTTGGCCTTGTCGGCCAGGTCGGCAAAGTTGGTCTTGCCGTCCACCAGGTTGAGCACCCGGTACTGGTCTTTGGACAGGCGGTTTGCCTTGTTCTTGATCTCGAGCAGTCCCTTGCCCGTCTTCGAGAATACGGCAGTCCGGTTCATTGCCTGATGTGTCTTCGGCTGGTCGAACGAAGCGATAAGGAAACAGCGCGGGAAGCGGCGATCGACGACGCCTCGACCGTCAGTTGAAAACGACGGCGCCGCCTCCCCACCCGGCGAGCGCCCGAAAGCAACTCGAACCACCGGCTAGGCGGATGGGGCCTCTGCGATGTTCTCAGCCCAAACCGCCCCGGCTTCCGACCCAACCAGCGGGAAGCGGCGACGCCTTGACGGCCGGAGAGCGAGCCGGCCCGCGTACGCGCCCCGAGCCTGCACGCAAGAATAATGCCGCCACCCGGACCGGCGCCGCCTGCACCACCGGGTGGCCGGGCGCCAGGTGTGCCGGCCTCAGATCGCCTTGACGATCTGCTCGACCACCTTCTTCGCGTCCCCGAACACCATCATGGTCTTGTCCAGGTAGAACAGCGGGTTGTCCAGCCCGGCATAGCCGGACGCCATGGAGCGCTTGTTGACCAGAACGGTACGGGCCTTGTGCGCCTGGAGGATCGGCATGCCGTAGATCGGGCTGCCGGGCTGCTCGGCCAGGGGGTTGACCACGTCGTTGGCCCCGAGCACCAGGACCACGTCGGTGTTGCCGAACTCGCTGTTGATGTCCTCCATCTCGAACACCTGGTCGTAGGGCACTTCGGCTTCGGCCAGGAGCACGTTCATGTGGCCTGGCATCCGCCCGGCGACCGGGTGGATCGCGTAGCGCACGTTCACGCCCTTGGCAATGAGCTTCTCGGCCATCTCCTTCACCGCGTGCTGAGCACGTGCCACCGCCAGGCCGTAGCCGGGCACGATGACCACCGACTCGGCGTTGCCCATCAGGAAGGCGGCGTCGTCCGCGCTGCCCGAGCGCACCGCTTTCTGCTCACCCCCGGCGGCCGCGGTGCCCTCGGCCGCTCCAAACCCGCCCAGGATCACGCTGAAGAAGGAGCGGTTCATCGCCTTGCACATGATGTAGGACAGGATCGCACCCGAGGAGCCCACCAGGCTGCCGGCGATGATCAGCATGTTGTTGTTGAGCGAGAAACCGATCCCGGCGGCCGCCCAGCCGGAATAGGAGTTGAGCATCGAGATCACCACCGGCATGTCGGCACCGCCGATGGGGATGATGATCAGCACGCCCAGGATGAACGCGATCGCGGTCATGACGGCAAACGGCAGCCATTGCCCGTCCGCCCCAGCCAGGAAGAAGCCGACGCCGAAGCCGACCATGACGACGGCGAGCGCCAGGTTGAGCGCGTGCTGGCCCTTGAACACCACCGGCGCACTGGAGAACAGCCGAAAATGCTTGCCCAGGCCGGCCAGCTTGCCGAACGCGATGATCGACCCGGAGAACGTGATCGCCCCGACGAACGTGCCGATGAACAGCTCCAGCCGGTTGCCGCGCGGCATGGGATCGGGAATGTTGAACGCAGGCGGGTTGTTGACCACCGCGATCGCGATCAGCACCGCCGCCATCCCCACCAGGGAATGCATCGCCGCGACCAGTTCCGGCATCTGGGTCATCTGCACGCGGCGCGCCACCACCGCACCCACCGCACCGCCCACCACGATCGCGCCGAGAATCAGCGTGATGCTCCTGGTCAGCGCGAGCGTGGTCAGCACCGCGATGAGCATGCCGACGATGCCGAACAGATTGCCGCGGCGCGCGGTCTCGGGATGGGACAGCCCCTTCAGGGCCAGGATGAACAGCACCGAAGCGACCAGGTAGGCGAGTGCGACTTGGCTGGCGGTCATCAGGGGTCCTCAGAGAGCGGCAAAGCGAACAGCGAACCGGAACGCGGGCAAGCTGAGATCTCCCATCGACGCCGCTCGGTACATCACGCGTCGCGCCTCACGCCTCACGCTTCGCCTCCTTGCGTTCCTTCTTCTTGAACATCTCCAGCATCCGCTGGGTGACGAGGAAGCCGCCGAACACGTTGACCGCTGCCAGCGCCACCGCGAGCGCGCCCGTCAGCGTGCCGAAGTCGATGTGCTCGGCGCCCGCCGCCAGGATGGCGCCCACGATGATCACGGACGAGATCGCGTTGGTGACCGACATCAGCGGAGTGTGCAGCGCCGGGCGTCACGTTCCAGATCACGTGGTAGCCGACGAACACCGCCAGCACGAAGACGGTCAGGTTGATGACTGTGGGATCGATTGCACTATGCATGTCTCGTCTCCTGGAGGGGCTAGGGACTAGGGGCTAGGGGCTAACCAGCCGACAGCGCGGCTGCGCCGCATCACCCCCTAGTCCCTATTCCCTAGCCCCTAGCCCCTCACTAGCCCCTCTTAACCACCTCACCGCCAATGCACACCAGGCATCCGGCGATGATCTCGTCGTCGCGATTGACCTTGACCTCCCCGCTCTTGGGGTCGATCAACAGGCCCATGAAGTTGAGCAGGTTGCGCGCGTAGAGCGCGCTAGCGTCCGCGGCCACCAGGGCCGGCAGGTTCGACAGGCCGACGATCTTCACGCCGTGCTTGACCACGATCTTGTCCTTCTCGGTGAGCGGGCAGTTGCCGCCCTGCTCGATCGCCATGTCCACCACCACCGAGCCAGGCTTCATGGCCTTGACCGTGTCCTCCTTGAGCAGCACGGGCGCCGGTCTGCCTGGGATCAGGGCGGTGGTGATGATGATGTCCGCCTGCTTCGCGCGCTCGTGGACCAGCTCGGCCTGGCGGCGCATCCAGTCCGCCGGCATGGGGCGCGCGTACCCGCCCACGCCCTGGGCGATCTCGCGCTCCTCGTCGGTGAGGAAGGGCACGTCCATGAACTTGGCGCCGAGCGATTCCACCTGCTCCTTGACCGCCGGACGCACGTCGGACGCTTCGATCACGGCGCCCAGACGCTTGGCGGTCGCGATGGCCTGCAGGCCCGCCACGCCGGCGCCGAGGATCATGACGCGCGCGGCCTTCACCGTGCCGGCGGCGGTCATCAGCATCGGCATGAAGCGCTGATACTGCTCCGCGGCGACGATGACGGCCTTGTAGCCGGCGATGTTGGCCTGGGACGAGAGCACGTCCATGGCCTGCGCTCGCGTGGTACGTGGCAGCCACTCCATCGCAAACCCGGTCAGACCCTGGCGCGCACTGCTCTCGATGCCGGAAGCATCGTAGGGATTGAGCAGGCCGACCAGAATCGCGCCACGTTTCATCTGCCCGACTTCGTCGGGCAGCGGGGCCCGCACTTTGAGCACGATGTCCGATTGCCCGTACAGCTCGGCGGCGCTGCCGGCGATGGTTGCGCCGGCATCCACGTACGACTGGTCCGGAACCGATGCGCTCACTCCGGCCGCGCTCTGCACGACGACCTTGTGATGCCCGCCGGCCGCCAGCTTCTTGACGGTCTCAGGGGTCGCCGCAACCCGCGTCTCGCCAGGCCGGATCTCGGTCGGAATCCCGATTTGCACTGCGCCACCTCCCTGGTGTGCTACGGCACCGCGAGATTATAGGCGAGGCGAAGCGGCGCCACCAGCGCGCGGGATATAATGGCGCGGCTTTGCGCATGTCCACCATCCATCCACTCCCCGACCTGCTCGTCAACCAGATCGCCGCTGGAGAGGTGGTCGAGCGGCCCGCTGCCGCGCTCAAGGAGTTGCTGGAGAACAGCATCGACGCCGGCGCCCGCGCCATCGAGGTGGAGTTGGCCGCAGGCGGTGCCAAGCTGCTCAAGGTCACCGACGACGGCAGCGGTATCGCCGGCGACGAGCTGCCTCTGGCGCTCGCACGCCATGCCACCAGCAAGATCGCCAGCCTCGAGGACCTCGAGCGCGTCGCCAGCCTGGGCTTTCGCGGCGAGGCGCTCGCCAGTATCGCAGCGGTTTCGCATTTGACCCTGACGAGCCGCAGCGCCGACGCGCGCCACGCCTGGCGCATCGAGGCGCGCGGCGGCGAGCTCACCGCGGTCGAGCCGGCTGCCGGATCCACCACCGGCACCAGCGTCGAGGTGCGGGACCTGTACTACAACACCCCCGCCCGCCGCAAGTTCCTGCGCACCGAGGGCACCGAGCTGGCGCATTGCGACGAGGTGCTGCGTCGGGCCGCGCTGGCGCGGCCGGACCTGGCTTTCAGCATGCAGCACAACGGACGCACGCTGCTGCGAGCGCGGCCGCAGACGCCGCTGGAGCGCGTGCGCACCGTGCTCGGCGAGGAGCTGACTGCGTCCCTGCTGCACCTGGACGAAGCCAGCGCCAGCGTGCGGCTGTGGGGCTTCGTTGCCCCGCCCACCGCCAGCCGCGCGGTCCGCGACTACCAGTACTTTTTCGTGAACGGCCGCCACGTGCGCGACCGTCTGCTCGCCCACGCGGTGCGCCAGGCGTTCCAGGACGTGCTGCATCACGAGCGCCATCCGGCCTACGTGCTGTTCCTGCAGATCGATCCCGCGCGCGTGGACGTCAACGTCCATCCGACCAAGAGCGAAGTACGCTTCCGCGACCCGCAAGCCGTGCACCAGCTCGTGTTCCACGCGCTGAGCCGCCTGCTGGCCGGCACGCGCGCGGGCGCCGTGGTGGACGCGCCGGCCGGCGCGGTTGCAAGTCCCGGCGTGCCGGCCTATCCCAGTGTGCCGGCTATGCGCCAGGCGCCGCGACCTGGAGCGGACCACGCCAGCAGGGGTTCGGACTGCCCGCCCGCGAGGCACAGTCCTTCTACGACACGCTGTTCGGTTCACGCCCAAGCACCGGTGAGACCACGCTGCCCGCGGAAGGCGAACAGGCTCCGCCGCTCGGCTTCGCGCTGGCGCAGCTCGCGGGCATCTACGTGCTCGCGCAAAATGCGTCAGGACTGGTGATCGTGGACATGCACGCCGCCCACGAGCGCATCATGTACGAGAAGCTCAAGTCCGCGCTGGAGGGCAGCCGCGTGCCGACCCAGCAGCTCCTGATTCCCGCGACGCTGCAGGTGAGCGCCCTGCATGCCGCATGCGCCGCGGAAAACGGCGAGACTCTGGCGTTGCTGGGCTTCGAAATGGCCAGCCTGTCGCCCACCACGGTGGTGGTACGCGCGGTACCTGCGCCGCTGCAGGATGCCGATCCCGCCTCGCTCGCCCGCGACGTCCTGAGCGAGCTCGCCGAGTTCGGCGCGAGCCGCGTGCTGACCGAGCGCCGCGACGAGATGCTCGCGACCATGGCCTGCCACGCAGCGGTCCGAGCCAACCGCGCGCTCACCCTCCCCGAGATGAACGCCCTGCTGCGCGAGATGGAGGCGACCGAGCGTTCCGGACAATGCAACCACGGCCGCCCGACGTGGACCCAGGTCGGCCTCGCCGAGCTGGACCGGCTGTTCTTGCGGGGGCAGTGATGAGGCCGGTGATCGGTGATCAGTGATCGGTGATCAGCAGGCCTCTGGTCAAGCCGTACTATGGCGCTCTCTCCTGCCACACCGATCACCGATCACCAATCACCGATCACCGCAGGACCGCCGCCGGCGATCCTGCTGATGGGCCCGACCGCTGCGGGCAAGACTGCCGTCGTCGCGCATCTGGCGCGGCGCTTTCCAGTCGAGATCGTCAGCGTGGATTCGGCGCAGGTATTCCGCGGCATGGACATCGGCACCGCCAAGCCGGGTGCCGAGGTGCTGCGCCACACGCCTCACCATCTCATCGACATCCTCGATCCCACCGAGCGTTACTCGGCGGCGCAGTTCGTCGACGACGCGAGCCAGCTGATGGCCCGGATTACCGCTGAGGGCAAAGTCCCGCTGCTGGCAGGCGGCACCATGCTCTACTTCAAGGCGCTGCGGGAAGGGCTGAGCAGCCTGCCGCCGGCCGACGCGGCGGTGCGCCTGGTGATCGACGGCATGGCGCTGGAATCCGGCTGGACCGCACTGCACGCCGAGCTGGCTCGGGTGGATCCGGTGACTGCGGGCCGGCTGGAGCCAACCGACGCGCAGCGGATCCAGCGCGCGCTCGAGGTGTACTACCTGACTGGCGAGGCCATGTCGGTGCTGATCGCACGCGGCCGCGCAGCGCCACCGCCCTACCGTCTCATCCCGCTGGCCCTCGAGCCGAGCGACCGCAGCGTCCTGCACCAGCGCATAGCGCAGCGCTTCGAGGTCATGCTGGAGCTGGGCCTGATCGGCGAAGTGCGGCGGCTGCGCGAGCGCTACGCGTTGAACGCCGCACTCCCGTCCATGCGTGCAGTGGGCTACCGGCAGACCTGGCAATACCTGGACGGCGAGCTGGGGCTGGCGGCGCTGCGCGAGACGAGCGTCGCAGCCACGCGTCAACTGGCCAAGCGCCAGCTCACCTGGCTGCGGGCAATGCCGGATATCAATCGCTTCGACTGTCTCGCATCCGACCTCGCCGCGCAGGTCGCCGACTTCGTATCCTCGGCGCTCGCAGCGGCCTGAGCCCCCGTGCCGGGCTACTGACCGGTCTCGAGCGCGGCGATGCCCGCCTCGGCGATCTGCGCATCCTGTTGCGAAGTCACGCCGCTCACGCCCATTGCGCCGATCACCTGCTCGCCGACCTTGATTGGAACGCCGCCTTCGAGCAGCACCACGTCGCCTGGCAGCGTGATGATGGCGGGACGCGTCTTGGTCAGTTCGTCGAACACCTTGGTGGGGCGCTTGAACGCCATCGCGGTTCTGGCCTTGCCCATGGCCACTTCGATGCTGCCGGTCTGGGTGCCGTCCATGCGCTGCAGGTAGATCAGGTGGCCGCCGTCGTCGACCACGGCGATCACCACGTTCCACTTGTTCTTCACCGCCTCAGCCTCCGCCGCGGCGGCCATCTTCTTGGCTGCGTCCAGCGTCAGCGTTTTCTTGTCGGCGAGCTGCGCGTGCGCGGAGCACGACAGCGCGGCGAACCCGGCCAAAGCGAGCGTAACGAGCAAACGGCGGTCGAACATCATGTGGCTCCTCCTGTTTTCGGATAATGCGGCCCCCGGTCGAGGGCGGGTGGGTGGCCGGCACGCCGAGCTTGCGCTTCAACTCTGCGGCTGCGGACACACAACAGGCTACCACACCGCTCTGTCGCCTCGCATTCGCGCAGAAGCAAACACGGGTTGGCGCGGGCGCGCAAGCACGCGCGATGGCTCAGTGCGTTGCACGCCCACGCTCGGCCCGGCCGCGGGCGTCGCACGCGGAAGCTGGCTAGTCGGTCGTCCCCGTAACACGCGCCTGCGCGGCGCCCTGCCCGAGTGCCAATTGCACACTGCTCCCGACCGCGAGCTGCGCGCTGGTGTGAACGATACGCCCGTGCTCGTCGGTCACGATGGCGTAGCCGCGCTGCAGCACCTGACGCGGATCCAGATGCTTGAGATGCGCCCCGAGCCGCTCCACCGCCGCGGCCCGCCGCTGCATTGCGTGCGCCTGCGCGCGCAACAGTCGCGCGCGCAGGTGGGCCTGGCGTTCCAGCAACGCGAGCGGATCGGGCCGCGCGGCGGCGAGCCGCTGCGCCAATTGCGCGAGCGCAGCGTGCGCGCGCTCTTGCCTGCGCCCGCGCGCCCAGGCCAGGCGGGCGCGCAGGTGGGCGAGCTCGGCCAACCGGCGGGCGATGCGCTCGCCCGGGTGCACCAGCCGGCGCGCCAGCAAGTCGGTCTGCTGCATCCGCTGCTCCAGCGCGCGGCGCAGGCTGCGCTGCAGATGCCTGCCGATGCTGCGCACCTGTCCGGTCAGCTCCAGCCGGTCGGGGCTCGCCAACGCCGCCGCGCCGGTCGGGGTGGGTGCACGCGCATCGGCCACGAAGTCGGCGATGGTGAAGTCGGTTTCGTGACCCACGCCGGAGATCACCGGGATGGGACACGCGGCGATGGCCCGTGCGACGACTTCCTCGTTGAAGGCCCACAAATCCTCGATGCTGCCGCCGCCACGGCACAGGATCAGCACGTCGCACTCGCCGCGCCGGCCGGCGGTTGCCAGCGCAGCGGCGATCTGCGCGCCCGCGCCGTCGCCCTGAACCGGCGTGGGGTAGAGCACGATGGGGATGGCGGGCATGCGGCGCCGCAACGTCGTCAGCACGTCGCGCAGCGCAGCCCCTGCGGGCGACGTGATGAGCCCGATGCGAGCCGGAAAGCGCGGCAGGCCACGTTTACGCTGCGCCGCGAACAGCCCTTCGGCCTCCAGGCGAACTCTTGAGCCGCGCAAACCGCTCGAACAACGCACCCAGCCCTGCGCGGCGCATGAACTCGACGGTGAGCTGAAATTCGCCGCGCGCCTCGTACAGGCTGGGCAGCGCACGCACCTCGACTTGCGCTCCGTTGGCTGGGCTCCAATCCAACGCCAGCGCACGCGTGCGAAACATGACGCAGCGCACCTGCGCGCGCGCGTCCTTCAGAGTGAAGTAGCAGTGTCCCGACGGCGAGCGGGTGTAATTGGAGATCTCGCCGGCAACCCACAGCAGCGGCAACGCCCTTTCCAGCGTCCGGCGCGCGAGCGTGTTGAGACGGGTGACGCTGAGCGGAATGCCGGCAACCCGCGCAGCGGCCTCCAGAGCGCTCTCGTTGTCCAGCAACTCATCCATTGCTGTCACCCCCTCGCGACAGGGTGCAACGGCCACCTGCCGAATGGACCATGCCGAGTGCATGAATACGTCACCGCCCCCGTGAAACCCCGCGTGAATACTGGCTCTGGGCCGCGCCTCCCCGTTAATCCACAACAGACGCCAGCTTCCGAGGGGTACCCGGCGCAAGCCCCGCCGCTACGGGGCGTGCTTTGATATACCTCTGTTTTATATGAAATTTCGTGATGCATAGGATTTGAGCGCGACAGCAAAACACATTGCCGGATTGGAACTTAAGCGCGCTTTGCGCAAACTGTGCACATCGTTATCCACAGCAAATGTGGACAACCGTCGGCGTGTCTGCTTCTGTTTGATCATCGCCTTGCGACGGTGTCAAGACCTCCCGCAGAATTTTTTCTCCACACCTTCGTGCAAGTCACCGTGCGCGACAGTACCGCCGCAACCTCGCCTCAAGCCCCACCCGTGCCATCCGTTATGACTGCAGCGAAGGTTGCGGCCACCTTGCTCTATTCAGTCCGCGCGGTTTAAAGTTACAAGTTACGCCTTTTTCGCATCGAGGCTTGAGGAGGTAGGAAGCCAGTGTTCGCTATCATCGCAGCCGCAGGCTGGCCGATCTGGCCGCTCATCATCGCATCCATCATCGCGCTCGGGATCATCGTCGAGCGTGCGTGGTCGCTGCAGCAGTCGAAGATCGTCCCACGCGACCTGCTGCAGGACGTTGCCCAGGAGGTCAAGCAGAAAGGCGTCACCCAGGACCTGCTCAACCGGCTCGCCCAGGGCTCGCTGCTGGCCCGCCTGTTCGCGGTGGGGCTGAAGAATGTGCGCAGCAGCCGCGAAGTGATGAAGGAATCCCTCGAGGAGGGGGGCCGGGTGGTGGCTCACGAGCTCGAGCGCTTTCTCACCACCCTGGGCACCATCGCCTCGCTGTCTCCCATCATGGGCCTGTTCGGCACTGTGATAGGCATGATCGAGATCTTCGGCGCGCACGGCGGGCCTGGCATGACCAGCAATCCCGCGCAGCTCGCGCACGGCATTTCGGTGGCGCTGTACAACACCGCGATGGGATTGCTGGTGGCCATTCCAAGTGTGATCTTCTATCGCCACTACCGCGCCAAGGTCGACGCCCTGGTCGTGGAGATGGAAATGCAGGCCTTGAAGCTCGTTGAGATCGTGCACGGCGAGCGCAGCTAGGACGACGATGAACTTCCGCCGCGGCGCCAAGCGCGAAGAGCTCGAGATGAACCTCGTGCCGCTGATCGACGTGCTGCTGGTGACCATCATCTTCCTGGTGGTCACCACCACCTATTCGAAGTACTCCGAGCTGCAGATCAACCTGCCCACCGCGGAAGCCAACGCACCGCTCGAGCGGCCCAACCAGATCGACGTGGCAGTGACCGCGCAGGGACAGTACGTGATCCAGCATGCACCGGCGACGTCCGGCGATCCGGCGTCCCTGGCCACCGCGCTCAAGCAGGCGGCCGGCGGCAAGCCGGACCCGATGATCGTCATCAACGCCGACGCCAAGGCCACCCACCAGGCCGTGGTGAACGTCATGGAAGCCGCGCGTCTGGCCGGCTACAGCCGCATCACCTTCACGACGCAGCAGACTCGCCGGTAACGGTTGTCCCGGCGCAACCGGAAAGCGATGCGGGTTCAGCGTGGGCACCGAGCCCGCGCACGCTTCCGGGTTCCGGGTCTGCAGCAAGAATAAGCACACGCTCAGGCGGGCGATGTCTCGCACGGGCTGGCCTTCGACCAAGTCGGTACACTGCGCGCTTGCGGCACCATCTGGTGACGCCTGGCGCGTAGCAGCCAGACCAATGACCGCTTCCTTCAGCCTCGACGACATCCGCCGCAGCATCCCCGGTGAGTACGTCGCGCGCGGACGCGACTACGTGTCCAACGGCCGCGTGTCGCGCCTGGTGCATCCCGACCAGAACCACTATCAGGCGCTGGTGGCCGGCTCACGCGCGCTGCCTTACGACGTGGATGTGCGGCTGGTCCCAGGCAAGACCGGCAAGCAGATCTACGGCTTGTGCAGTTGCCCGATGCGAGTGAACTGCAAGCATGTTGCGGCGGTGCTGTTGCGTGCGCTGGAAGGCCCGCCGGACATAGCGCAGGGCAGGTGCGCCTGCCAGCGGCGGGAACGCGCAGCGGCGCCCGGCTGAACACCCGCCCAACGACGTTGCCGAGTGCGTTTGAGCACTGGCTCGAACGTGCGCAGCAAGGCGCTGAATCCCGTCGCCGGTCCGCGACGACCACCCGCCCGAGGTGCCCGCAGCGTCTGCTGTACCTGCTCGCTTCCGAGCGACGCGCAAAGCGGGGGCCAAGCGCAGGTGCAGGTGATGCTTGCCCGGCGCCTGAAGAACGGCGGCTACAGCGACGTACGTCCGTGGTCCAATGCACGGGAGGCGGTGCAACGTCCGCCCAGCTTCGTGATCGCCCAGGATCAGCGCATCCTGCGCATGCTGCTGCTGGACGCGTCGCCGGTGCTGGCGAACAGCTTCGCCCTGCAAGGCGAGACCGGCTGCCGCGATGCTGCGAGTAATCCTGGCGAGCGGCCGCTGCCACCTCGATAACGAGGAGGCGCCTCAGCTCAGCGCAGGCGCGCCGCGCAGCGGGGTCTTGCGCTGGGCCTACATGGCCGACGGCAGCCAGCACATGGCCTGCGACAGCGAGCAGCCGGTGCACCATATCCTGCCCTTCGCCCCGCCGTGGTACGTGGACCTGGTGCAGCGCCAGTGCGGACCGCTGGAAACCGGTCTGCCGGCACAGCTGGCCGAGGCCCTGGCCGCGGCGCCCGAGGTCGCACCGGAGCATGCGGCGCTGGCGCGCGAGGCGTTGTCCGGTCGCATCGGACCGGCTGCGCCGCTGCCGGCGATTCCCCGAGCCCCCGGAGCTGCGCGAGGTCCCGCCCATCGTCCATCTGAGCCTGAGCACGCTGCAGGCGTACGGGCGCAGCCATCGGCCTCTGGCGCACTATCTGGATATCGGCGAGCTGTCGTTCGACTACGCTGGAATGCGCATCGACACGAACAGCCCCGGCTTGCTGCAGACGTTCCAGGACGGTCGCGTGGTGCAGATCAAGCGCGATGCGCGCGCCGAGAAGCGTGCCCACGATGCGCTCGCGCGGGCCGGCTTCGTCACGCTGTCGGACGTGACGTACGACTACCCCGACGAATACGGCGACGCCTATGCGCTGCGTGACTCCACCGCGTGGCCGCAGTTCGTTGCGCACCGTGTCCGCGGTTGCGTGCCGACGGCTGGCAGGTCGAGCTCGACGCCAGCTTCCGGTTCCGTCCGGTCGAAACCGGCGAGTGGACGGCGGAGGTCGAGGAGAGCGGCAGCGACTGGTTCGATTTGTCGCTGGGCGTGGAGATCGACGGCAAGCACCGCAACGTGCTGCCCATTCTTCTGACCGCGATCCGCGCACGACCCGATCTGCTCGCGGGCGAAGCGCGCCGAAGCCGCGGCAAGCGCCCGCGGTCGCGCCGACGAGGCCATCGTGGTGGTGCTGGAGGACGGCCGCATCATGCCGGTGCCGGTCGCGCGGGTGCGCCCGCTGCTGTCGGTCCTGCACGAGCTGATCGACACGGGACTCGCGCCCAAAGTGCGCCTGCCGCGGCTGGATGCCGTCCGCCTCGCCGACCTGGAGCACGAGGCCGATCTCAAGTGGAGCGGCGGGCGAAGACGCTGCGCGCCTTCGGCGCGACGACTGGCGGACTTCGCCGGAATCGAGCCGGTGCCGGCACCGCGCGGCCTGCGCGCCGAGCTGCGTCCCTACCAGGTGCAGGGCGTGGCCTGGCTGCAGTTCCTGCGCGCCTACGACCTGGGCGGCATCCTCGCCGACGACATGGGCCTGGGCAAGACGGTGGAAACGCTCGCGCACATCCTGATCGAGCGGGAAGCGGGACGGCTCGACCGTCCCGCGCTGGTGGTCGCGCCCACCAGCGTGGTCCCGAACTGGAGAGCGGAGACCGCGCGCTTTGCGCCCGACCTGCGCGTGCACGTGTCGCACGGGCTCAGGCGCAAGGAGTCGTTCGGCGCGCTCGGCCGTTCCGACGTCGTGCTCACGACCTATCCGCTGCTCGCCCGCGACAAGGACGCCTTGCTGGCGCAGGAGTTCCACCTGGTGATCCTGGACGAGGCCCAGCAGGTCAAGAACGCCAAGACCCAGGCCGCCAAGGTCGTGCAGCAGCTGCAAGGCACGCCACCGCCTGTGCCTCACCGGAACGCCGCTGGAGAACCACCTGGGCGAGCTGTGGTCGCTGTTCCAGTTCCTGATGCCGGGGTTCCTGGGAGACGCCGATACCTTCCGCCGCCTGTACCGCACGCCGATCGAGAAGCGCGGCGACGAGCCGCGGCGCGCTCAGCCTCGCGCGCCGCATCCGGCCGTTCGTGCTGCGCCGGACCAAGGAGCAGGTGGCCACCGAGCTGCCGGCCAAGACCGAGATCGTCGAGACGATCGAGCTGGGAGAAGCCCAGGGCGATCTCTACGAGACCGTGCGCGCCGCGATGGACGAGCGGGTGCGCGCCGAGATCGCCGCGCGCGGGCTGGCCCAGAGCCAGATCGTGGTGCTCGACGCGCTGCTCAAGCTGCGCCAGACCTGCTGCGACCCGCGCCTGCTCAAGCTGGATGCGGCGAAGAAGGTGAAGGACTCGGCGAAGCTCGCGCGGCTGCTGGAGATGCTCGACGAGCTGCTCGCCGAGGGCCGGCGCGTGCTGCTGTTCTCGCAGTTCACCAGCATGCTCGAGCTGATCGAGCAGGAGCTCAAGACGCGCAGCATCCGCTACGTCAAGCTCACCGGCGAGACGCGCGACCGCAAGAAGCCGGTCGACGCGTTCCAGTCGGGCGAAGCTGCCGCTGTTCCTCATCAGCCTGAAAGCCGGCGGCACCGGGCTGAACCTCACCGCCGCCGACACGGTGATTCACTACGACCCATGGTGGAACCCGGCGGTGGAGAACCAGGCCACCGACCGCGCCCACCGCATCGGCCAGGACAAGCCGGTGTTCGTCTACAAGCTCATCGTCGCCGGCAGCGTCGAGGAGAAGATCGCGCAGCTCCAGGCCAAGAAGGCAGCGCTGGCCGAAGGTGTGCTCGGGGCAGGCGGCGCAGCCGGCGGGCAGCTCACGCGCGAGGACATCGCGGCGCTGTTCCGGCCGCTCGGGTGAGGCTGCAAAGCAATTCACAAGCTAAGGCATTCACAGGATTTACAGGATTTCGCAGGATTAACAGGATTTGAAAGGCAGGATTTCTGGGAGACACATTTGACCTCTCTGATCCGACGCCACCGTTATTGGAGAAGTAGACGCGGAAGCCCAGGAAATCCTGTCAATCCTGCGAAATCCTGTTCATCCTGTGAATTCGCTTTCGCTGAATTGGCTTCCTTCCCATTGCGCTAGACCCATGGGCCACATTGCCGATCGCTTCTGGTACCGGATCCGTCCCGCGCACCTGATTCTGTTCCCCCTGAGCCTGCTGTTCGGCGCGGTGGCAGCGGCGCGGCGCACGATGTATCGGCGCGGCTGGCTCAAGCGCGAGCGCCTGCCGGTACCGGTGATCGTGGTGGGCAACATCACCGTCGGCGGCACGGGGAAGACGCCATTGGTGGTATGGCTGGCGCAGCTGCTCGCCGTTGCCGGCTACCATCCCGGCATCGTGACGCGCGGCTATGGCGGCAGCGAGGACGTGCAGGAAGTGCTTCCCGGTGCCGACCCTGCGCGCGCCGGCGACGAGCCGGTGCTGCTGGCGCAACGCAGCGGCTGCCCGGTCTGGACGGGCCGCGCGCGAGGCACCGCCGGACGCGCGCTGCTGGGCCAGCACCCCGACGTAAACGTGATCATCAGCGACGACGGCCTGCAGCACTACCGGCTGGCGCGCGAGCTCGAGATCGCCGTGGTCGACGGCGAGCGCCGCTTCGGCAACGGCATGCTGCTTCCCGCCGGCCCGCTGCGCGAACCGGTCGGGCGGCTGCGTTCGGTGGATGCGGTGGTGGTGAACGCGGGCACGACGGACGGCCTGCCGCACGCATTCAAGATGCGCTTGAGCGGCGACCTGTTCGTGAACCTGCGTGAACCGGCGAGAGTGCGTCCGCCCGGTGAGTTCGCTGGAGGCACCGTGCATGCGCTCGCCGGTATCGGCAATCCGCAACGCTTCTTCGGCACGCTGCTCGACCTGGGTCTGCAGTTCTCCGCGCACGCCTTTCCCGACCACTATGCGTTTCGCCCCGAGGACCTCGAGTTTGCCGGCGCCGACGCCGTGCTGATGACCGAGAAGGATGCGGTAAAATGCTCCGCATTCGCGCGGGACAACGTCTGGTTCCTGCCCGTCGAAGCCGAGGTCGACGCCGCGCTCGGCCAGCTCATCCTCAATCGCCTCGAGACCCGCCATGGACGCCAAGCTGCTTGACATTCTGGTGTGCCCCCTCACCAAGGGCGCGCTGATCTACGACAAGGCCAGGCAGGAGCTGATCTCGGTCCAGGCCGGGCTCGCCTACCCGATCAAGGACGACATCCCGGTGATGCTGGAAGAGGAGGCGCGCACGCTCACGCCGGAAGAGGTGGAGCAGTGGCGGAAGAAGTGAGGTAGGCACCGCGTGCCTGATTTCGTCGTCGTCATCCCCGCCCGCTTCGCCTCGACTCGCCTGCACGGCAAAGTGCTGGCGGACATCGCCGGCAAGCCGATGGTGGTGCACGTCGCGCAGCGCGCTCAGCGCAGCGGCGCCGCGGAAGTGTGTATCGCTACCGACGACGAGCGCATCATGGTTGCCGCGCAAGCGCACGACTGTGCGGTGGTGATGACGCGCGCCGATCACATCTCCGGCACGGATCGGATCGCAGAGGTCGCCGCCGTGCGCGGCTGGCCCGAGGAGCGCATCGTAGTCAATGTCCAGGGCGATGAGCCGCGCATCGCACCCAGCTTGATCCGGGAGGTCGCCGAGGTCCTCGAGCGTCAACCCGACGCATCCATGTCTACGGCCTGTCATCCGCTGCACGACGCGGAGGACCTGTTCAACCCCAACGTCGTGAAGGTGGTACTCGATCGCGCGGGCAATGCTCTGTACTTCAGCCGGGCGACCATTCCGTGGGCGCGCGACGCGTTCGCGGCCGATCGCGCCCGCGTACCGGACGGTCTGCCGATCTACCATCACATCGGCATCTACGGCTACCGTTGCCGCTTCCTCAATCACTATCCGACCATGAGCTCCCCCAAGATCGAGCAGTTCGAGGCGCTCGAGCAGCTGCGCGCGCTCTGGCATGGCCACCGGATCGCGGTTGCCGTCACGGACGAGGCACCCGATGGCGACGTGAACACGCCGGAAGACCTGGAACGCGTACGGCAGCTGTTTGCTTCCGAGCGCTGACGCCTCTGCGGCAACACGTTGCGCGCACCTCATCACGCTGGCGAGAGAGGGCCGGGATGAACCGCTCGATCCCGGCCATGCTGCGGGCCGGGACCGCCGCTGAGGCCGTATAATCGGCGCGCACATGACCTGTGCCGGTCCGCGTAGCTGAGGCGGATACGCAGCGGCTAACCACGACAACGAGGGAGACAGACATGCGATTGATCCTGCTCGGTGCTCCGGGCGCTGGCAAGGGCACGCAGGCTGCCTTCGTCACCAGCCGCTATGCCATCCCGCAGATCTCCACCGGCGACATGCTGCGCGCTGCGGTGAAGGCCGGCACCCGGCTCGGACTCGAGGCGAAGAAGTTCATGGATGCAGGTCAGCTGGTTCCCGACGAGGTCATCATCGGCCTGGTCAAGGACCGCATCCAGGAGGCGGACTGCGCCAAGGGCTTTCTGTTCGACGGCTTTCCGCGCACCATCCCGCAGGCCGAGGCGATGCGGCAGGCCGGCGTCGATCTCGACTACGTGGTCGAGATCGACGTGCCCGACGCCGAGATCCTCAAGCGCTTGTCGGGCCGGCGGGTGCATCTCGCGTCGGGACGCACCTATCACATCCTCTTCAATCCGCCCAAGATCGCGGGCAAAGACGACGTCACCGGCGAGGACCTGATCCAGCGCGAGGACGACAAGGATGCCACCATCCTCAAGCGCCTGGAGGTGTACCACAACCAGACCAAGCAGCTGATCGACTACTACTCGAAGATGGCGGCGAGCGGCGCGGCCAACGCGCCGACCTATCGCAAGGTTGCCGGCACCGGCACGGTGGATGAGATCCGCGATCGCATCTTCGCCGCTTTGAAGGCTTAAACCGTGAGAGCGATGACCGCAAAGGCGCGAAGGCGCAAAGGGAACGCAAAGTAAGATCAGGACAACTGAACTCCACGCAGCGCGCAGGCCAGTGGTCGGCTGTCGCCGCTCGAACACGCAAGCACTGCCGGTCGGTTCTTTGCGGCTCCTTCGCGCCTTTGCGCCTTTGCGGTGCAGAACCAAGCCATGGGAGACGACAATGGCGAAAAGAAATGCGTTCTACGCCCAGTCGGGCGGAGTCACGGCAGTCATCAACGCGAGCGCCTGCGGCGTGATCCAGGCAGCGCGCGCGCACCGCGATAAGATCGGCAAGCTCTACGCCGGCCGCGACGGCATCATCGGCGCGCTCACCGAGGACCTGATCGACACCGGCAAGGAGCCCGCCGCGGCGATCAAGGCGCTGCGCTACACGCCTGCGGGCGCGTTCGGATCGGCCCGCTTCAAGCTCAAGAAGTTCGATGAGGATCGCCGTCAGTACGAGCGGCTGATCGAGGTCTTCAAGGCCCACGACATCGGCTACTTCTTCTACAACGGCGGCGGCGACTCGGCCGACACTTGCCTGAAGGTGTCGAAGCTCTCCGAGCAGCTGGGCTACCCGATCGTCTGCGTGCACGTGCCCAAGACCATGGACAACGACCTGCCGGTCACCGATTGCTCGCCGGGCTTCGGCTCGGTCGCCAAGTACCTGGCGGTGAGCGTGCGCGAGGCCGGTTACGATGTCGCTTCGATGGCGCGGACCTCCACGCGCGTGTTCATCCTCGAGGCCATGGGCCGGCACGCGGGCTGGACCACGGCCGCCATGGGGCTGGCGGCAGAGGCCGACGGTCAGGCGCCCCACATCCTGCTGTTCCCGGAAATTCCCTTCGAGCAGGACAAGTTTCTCGCGCGCGTCGACGCTACGGTCAAGCAGCACGGCAGCTGCGTGATCGGTGTGTCGGAGGGGGTGCAGACCGCCGACGGCAAGTTCCTGTCCGATGCCGGGCTGCGCGACGCCTTCGGTCATGCCCAGCTCGGCGGCGTGGCGCCGCTGCTCGCCAACCTCGTAAAGGACCAGCTCAAGCTCAAGTACCACTGGGCGGTGGCCGACTACCTGCAGCGCGCTGCGCGCCATATCGCCTCGAAGACCGACGTGGCGCAAGCCTATGGGGTAGGCAAGGCCGCGGTGGAGCTGGCACTCAAAGGCAACAACGCGGTCATGCCGTCAATCGTGCGCAAGTCGGACAAGCCCTATCGCTGGAGCATCGGCGTTGCGGACCTGAACGACGTCGCGAATGTCGAGAAGAAACTGCCGCGCGACTACATCAGCGCCGACGGCTTTCACATCACCGAGAAATGCCGGCGCTATCTGCTGCCGCTCATCCAGGGCGAGGACTATCCGCCCTACCGCAACGGGCTGCCGGCCTACCTGCGGTTGAAGAACGTGGGCGTGGCGAAGAAGCTGGCCGAGTACAAGATCTGACCCATCAGCCGAGCATGTGCTGCGCCGGCGTTTTCCGGTAGAATCGCGGGCTTTGCACGCGGGCCGCGGCGGATGCCCGGCGCTCGGCCGCAAGCCTGGCACGACGGACCGGGGTTGTGAGGGCCGGCCGCATTCGTCTTCGTCATCCACAAAAAACCTCTTAAGGGGGAAGCATGTCAACCGCATTGATCATCGCGCTGGTGTGCGCGGTCGCGGCCCTGGTATACGGCGTCATCTCGATCTCCTGGGTGATGGGCC
This sequence comes from uncultured beta proteobacterium, assembly GCA_963772865.1. GTDB lineage: Bacteria > Pseudomonadota > Gammaproteobacteria > Burkholderiales > SHXO01 > SHXO01. Next base: position 61,001 of record CAVYZA010000033.1, read on the forward strand.
ACTCTCCCGGCAACGCGCGCATGCAGGAAATCGCGGCGGCTATCCAGCAAGGGGCCAAGGCCTATCTCGATCGCCAGTACCTCACCATCGCGCTGGTGGGCGCAGTGCTGTTCATCGTGCTCGGCGTGGGGCTGGACTGGTATACAGCCTTTGGCTTTGCCGTCGGTGCGGTGCTCTCGGGGGCCACCGGGTTCATCGGCATGAACGTCTCGGTGCGCGCGAACGTGCGCACCGCCCAGGCTGCGCATGACGGCATGAACGCCGCCCTGGCGGTCGCCTTCCGCGGCGGCGCCATCACCGGCATGCTGGTGGTGGGCCTGGGGCTGCTCGGCGTGGCCGGCTACTACTGGCTGGCCTTGACCCTGTCCGGCGACGCCGACCGCGCCCTGCACTCGCTGGTGGGCCTCGCGTTCGGCGGCTCGTTGATCTCGATCTTCGCCCGGCTGGGCGGGGGCATCTTCACCAAGGGTGCGGACGTGGGTGCCGACCTGGTGGGCAAGGTGGAAGCCGGCATCCCCGAGGACGACCCGCGCAACCCCGCGGTGATCGCCGACAACGTCGGCGACAACGTGGGCGATTGCGCCGGCATGGCGGCCGACCTGTTCGAGACCTACGCGGTGACGATCGTCGCGACCATGCTGCTGGGCGCCCTGGTGATGCAGGACTCCGGCCAGAACGCGGTGCTCTACCCGCTGGTGCTGGGCGCGGCGTCGATCATCGCCTCGATCGTGGGCACCTTCTTCGTCAAGGCGAAGGAGGGCGGCAAGATCATGAACGCGCTGTACAAGGGCGTGATCGTCTCCGGCGTGCTCGCCGCAATCGCCTTCTACCCGATCACCGTCTGGATGATGCCCGGGCATGTGTGGCCGTTGTTCGGCGCCGCACTCGTCGGCCTGGCGCTGACCGCTGCGATGGTGGTCATCACGGAGTACTACACCGCCACCGAGTACGCGCCGGTGCGGCACGTGGCGGCGGCCTCTCAGACCGGCCACGCCACCAACATCATCGCCGGCCTGGGCGTGTCGATGAAAGCCACGGCCCTGCCGGTGATCGCCGTGTGTATCGCCATCTGGGCCTCGTACATGCTGGCCGGGTTGTACGGGATCGCCATCGCCGCCACCGCGATGCTGTCGATGACCGGCATGATCGTCGCGCTGGACGCCTACGGACCGATCACGGACAACGCCGGCGGCATCGCCGAGATGGCCGAGCTGCCCAAGCAGATCCGCAACATCACCGATCCGCTGGACGCGGTGGGCAACACCACCAAAGCGGTGACCAAGGGCTACGCCATCGGCTCGGCCGGCCTGGCCGCGCTGGTGCTGTTCGCCGACTATACCCACAACCTCCAGGCTGCCGGCAAGATGGTGGACTTCGCCCTGTCCGATCCGGCGGTGATCATCGGCCTGTTCATCGGCGGCCTGGTGCCCTACCTGTTCGGGGCGATGGCGATGGAGGCGGTCGGCCGCGCCGCCGGCGCGGTGGTCAACGAGGTGCGCCGCCAGTTCCGCGAGATCAAAGGCATCATGGAAGGCAAGGCCAAGCCGGACTACTCGCGAGCGGTCGACATGCTCACGCGCGCGGCGATCAGGGAGATGATCATCCCGAGCCTGCTGCCGATCCTCGTGCCCATCGTGCTGGTGGTGCTGATGAACTGGCTGATGGGCCCCGGCGCCGGCACCAAGGCGCTGGGCGGCCTGCTGATCGGCACCATCGTCACGGGTCTGTTCGTCGCGATCTCCATGACGACCGGCGGAGGCGCCTGGGACAACGCCAAGAAGTACATCGAGGACGGCCACTATGGCGGCAAGGGCTCCGACGCGCACAAGGCCGCGGTGACCGGCGACACCGTCGGCGACCCGTACAAGGACACCGCCGGCCCGGCGGTCAATCCGCTCATCAAGATCATCAACATCGTCGCGCTGCTGATGGTGCCGCTGTTGCCGGCCGCCGGCGGCGGCCACCACCCCGGGTCGCAGGTCTCCACTCCGGCGCCGATAGCTGCTGCGGTGGTCGTGCTGCCAGTCAGGATCTACTTCGAAGTCGGCAAGCAGGAACTGCCGTCCGACGCGAGCGCGCAACTGTCGGGGGTGATCGATGCAGCGCGCACCAATCCTGACAAAACGATAGATATCTCCGGGTACACCGATACAACCGGCGATGCGGCCAAGAACGAAGATCTGGCCAAGGAGCGGGCCAAGTCGGTTCGGGAAGCGCTGAAAGCGGCGGGCATCGCAGAGCAGCGCATCAACATGAAGAAGCCCGAAGTCATCACCGGCTCGGGCACCGAGGCCGAAGCGCGCCGTGTCGAGGTGAGCCTGGCACAGTAAGGCCGGCGGCGCGTCCCGCACACCAAGAAAAACGCCCCGCGGCAGCGGGGCGTTTCTATTCCGGCCTGACGAACATCAGGCAACGAACTTGCGCCGGCCCCTGCGCTCTCCGAAGCGGCGCTCCGGAAAGCCGATGACCCGTTGCCGCTTGCGGCGTTCGCGCACGCGGTGATCGTTCGGCACGTCGATCGGGACATCGCTGACCGAGTAAGCCCGGTAGGAGGTGTGCAGGGCCAGATTCAGCAACTGCAGGCTGCGCTTGGCCGCCAGCATCACCTTGGTGTGCACGCGCTCGGTGGTCGCGTAGCGCTTCACCACTTCGAGCGCGATCTTGGGATGCTCGTCGTCGTAGCGCGCATGCTCGCGCATCCACTTGTAGGTCTTGGGACCCATATCCACGCCCGGATGGTTGCCGTAGGACTCGAAGCCATCCACCACCTTGCGCGCCAGATCGCCGGTCATCCCTTCGATGGCGAAGCTGGTGGCGGCCATCGCCTCGGCCAGCGTGCCTTTGGTGTTGATGTACCAGAGCCAGTCCGTGAGCGATTGGACGTCGCGCAACAGCGGCTTGTTGCCCTCCGCGAGGTCAAGCATATCCTGCCGGCGCGATGCCGAAGCCCTGGCCCATCCACAACCAGTGCTCGGCGTGCGCTTTCTCGACGCGGATGTTGTCGATCAGAAAGGAACGCGCATAGTCGTCTTCGACCTTGATCAAGCCCTCGGCAAGGAACTTGGGAAACGCGTGGATGAACGGATAGATCTGAAGAATCCAGCCCTGCATTTCCGGCACGGTCATGCGGCCTTGCCCGATCGCTTGTGCCCACTCGCTGGCCAGAAGCTCGTCCCAGTACGGCTGGATGAACTCGTGCAGCGTATCAACCCACTGAGGATGTGGAGAAAGTTCGTACATCGACCCCATTATTCGTGCCCCTCCAGTTTCCAGCACCCCGGACGGCTGCTCCCGCGCAGCGGCATTCGAACCGTGGTCCCCCCCGGAACACTCGAGATTGAAAATACAGATGCATGGCGTCGGTGATATGACCGCACTGGCTGTTGTGCTCCAGCCTTTGGAGCGGCCCTACTTCCCCACGCGCTTGAACGAGTTTAGGCGGAATCGCGGGATGGATCAAGCAGTCCTGCGCGTCGCACGCGCAAGTCCTTGGCGCTGCGTGCAACTGGGGTCAGGCGCTGCCGGCGCCTTGCAACTTCAATGCCGGATTTCGGCTGCAGTCAGCGCGCGCCGCGCAAGGGGTACCGCCGCCGCTAGGCTACGCGGGTAGCGATCTGCAGCCGAGGCGCGAAGGGCCGTGGCTTGGCCACCCCGAAGCCTTGCGCGAAGTCCACGCCCATCTCGCGCAGGGTGACGATCAGGCGATCGCTCTCGACCCATTCCGCGATGGTCTGCTTGCCCATGACGTGACCGACGTTGTTGATGGCCTCGACCATCGCGCGGTCGATGGGGTCGTCCGCCATGTCCTTCACGAACACGCCGTCGATTTTGAGAAAGTCCACCGGCAGGTGCTTCAGATACGCGAAGGACGACATGCCGGCGCCGAAGTCGTCGAGCGAGAACCGGCAGCCCAGCGCGCGCAGCTCCTTGATGAAATGCGTGGCCTTGTCGAGCTCGCGGATCGCCGCCGTCTCGGTGATCTCGAAGCAGATGCACTGGTGCGCGACCGAGAACCGCGACAGCTGCTCGCGCACGAAATCGAGGAAGTGCTCGTCCGCGAACGAGTCGCCCGACACGTTGATGGTGCACAGGTCGATGCGCTCGCCGGTCGGGTCGGTGCGCATGCGCGCCAGTGTCGACAGCGCCGTCGCGGATCACCCAGCGATCGATGGCCGGCATCAGGTTGTAGCGCTCGGCCGCCGGAATGAACTGGCCGGGCAGGATCAGGTTGCCGCGCTCATCGCGCATCCGCACCAGGATCTCGCAGTGGGCACCCGGCTCGGCCGATGCGCTGATCTGCACGATGTCCTGAGCATAGAGCACGAACCGGTTCTCATCGAGCGCCTTCTGCAGCTTCTCGACCCACTCCATCTCGCCCTGCCGCTGAGTCAGCTCGTTGTCGCCCGGATGGTAGACCTGGACGCGGTTGCGGCCCTTGTCCTTGGCCATGTAGCAGGCGGTGTCGGCGGCGCTCAACACGTCCGCCAGGCTGAACAGCCCGTCCTCGACATTCACCAGCCCGATGCTCACACCGATGCTGAAGCGCCGGTGCGCCCAGGCGAAATGGAAATCGGTGACGGTCTGGCGCAGCTTGTCCGCGATGCGCTCGGCGGCGTCCGGAGGACAGTTCTCGAGCAGCACGCCGAACTCGTCGCCGCCCAGGCGTGCCAGGGTATCGCCTTCGCGCAGGCAGTGCCCGAGCAGGGTCGCCACCTGGCGCATGAGCTGGTCGCCGGCAGCATGCCCGCAGGTGTCGTTGACGACCTTGAACTGGTCCAGGTCGAGATACAGCACGGCGTGGTGGCGGCCCATCTGCGCGGCCGAATGCAGGGCGAGCCCCAGCCTGCGCTCGAACTCGGTGCGGTTGATCAGCCCGGTGAGCGCATCGTGACTGGCCTGGTAGGACAGCTTGGCGGCGTACTGGCGCTCGCGGCTCACGTCGTGCAGCACCAGGACCACGCCGATGATGTGCGCGGAGCGGTCGCGAATCGGCGCGGCCGAGTGAACGATCGGGATCTCCACGCCATCGTTGCGCTGGAGCAGGATATTGGCGGCGGCCTCGATCGTGCGCTCCTCGTTGAGCACGAGCTCGATGGGACTGGGCGCGGGACGCCGGCTCGCCTCGTCCACCAGGCGGAACAGCGCCTGGATCGGCAGCCCCTTGGCGTCGTTGAGCTTCCAGCCGGTGAGGTCCTCGGCGACCGGGTTCAGGTACTCGACCCAGCCCTCGATGTCGGTGGTGATCACCCCGTCGCCGATCGAGGCGAGCGTGACCTGCGCGCGCTCCTTCTCGGCGAACAGCTCGGCGGCGGCGAGCTGCTTGTCGGTAATGTCGGTGAGCGCACCGGCGATGCGCACCGGCTGGTCGGCGGCGTTGCGCACGGACTGGCCGCGCACGCGGAACCAGCGATACTCCTCGGAGCGGGTGAGCAGCCTGATCTCGATGTCGAACGGCACGGCACGCTGCAAGTGCGCTTCCAGAGCCGTATGGAAGGCGACGGCGTCTTCCCGATGCAGGCGGCTGGTGACCGCTGCGAGGGAATTCGCCATCTCGTGGTCGGCATAGCCGAGCAGCTCCTTGAAGCGCGGCGAGTAGTACCAGTGATCGGTCGCGATGTTCCAGTCCCACAAGCCGTCGTTGCTGCCGGTGACGGCAAGCTGGAAGCGCTCCTCGCTGACCTTGAGCGCACGTTCGAAGCGCACGCTGTGGCTGAGCATGCGCTGCGACAGATAGATCCCGATCGGGACCAGCAGCCCGGCGGCAGTCAGGATCACCAGCAGCAGGACCCATTGCGCGAGGCGGGCGGCGTCCCCGAGCTTGCGGGTGAAACGGTCCTCCAGCGGCGTGAGCAATCCGTCGATCTCGAGGATGCGGTCTGCGATCGGCCGCAGCGCTGCGTCGGACGCGTTGCGCGACACCGCGGCGTGCAGCTCCTCGGCGGCCTGCTGCATCCGTTCGATCAGCTGGTCGCCCTCGGTCCAGGTCTTGATCACCTCGGTGATGGGCGGAACGTGCTGGAAGCGGCGGAACAGGCGCACCACGTGAGGAATGTCGTCGGGGTGGGTGCGCCCCTCGGTCAGGCCCTGGAAGGCGACGGCATAGTCGTAGTCGCGCCGCTGCAACTCCTCGCGCGCGCGGCGGTCACCGAGGTTGACGCGTATCAGCGCGCGGTAGTTGTCGTAGTGAGCGACGTCGCGCGTCTGCGCGTAGCGCAGCAGCTGGAAGACCGATTGCTTTTGCGCCTTCGACCACAGGCTCTCGCCCTCTGCATAGGCGCGGGTGGCGTTCAGGACGCTCATGCTCTCGATGGAAAGCCATACGAGCATGACGACGATCCCGAGGAACGGCCAGATGATCAGCAGCAGCCGCCTGCTGACCGGGATGACTTTGAGGACCTTGCCGATCACCTGATGAACCGTCGGGCCGTGCGCTCTGGTTGTGCGTTTGTAATGGTGAGCCCCGCGCGGGAGCGGTCCCTCTCCCGCGCCCCTGGAGCGGGCTGCGAAGGCGCGCTATCAGGTTGTTTTCGGCTCAAGTTTGCCACGTCTTGAGGCGCGCACGGAGCGATCCGCTCCCGCCGGAACGCCCGCAACCAGCAAGCCAGCAGCGATGCTCCGCCGTCCTGGGCAGATTCCGAGGGACTGAGAGCAGTTCACAGTCTGTCAGGCCTGGATTCTTCTGCAAAGCAGCATTCGCGCCCGCGAATCGGCCCCGGCGAGCGCAGGCGGATGGCGCAAGCCACCTGGCGGGGGGCAACCCCGCAAGCTCTCGCCCCTGGCCGCGAGCCTGCAGGCCAGGCGGAACAGCCACGACCGCGGCGGGCCGGCCCCGCGATCCAGCCACCGATGCGAGAAGGGTTGGACAACGGCCTCGCTGGGACCTTGGCATTGCCGTGGCGCTGGAGGCAGCCGCGCGACCCGCGCCGTGGGTATATCCCGCCTCAATCGTCGTCCGGGTCGTCCTCGTCGTCGTCCGGGTTGGTCTCCTCCGGTACGGAGATCCACAGCTCGTAGCCGTCCGGGTCGGGCACGAAGAACTCGCGCGTGCCGTACGCGGTCGCCGTGATGGCGGACACCGGAAATCCGCCGCGCTCGAGCTTGGTGTGGGCGGCCTCGATATCGTCCACACGCAGGTAGACCACCCAGCTCTGGCCGATGGCCGGGTTGAGGCGGATCTGCTGGTCGGCGGACAATTGCTGGAGCATCAGGTCGGCCCCGCGCGTGCGCAGCCAGCACCACGCCATGCGCCCTTCGTCCTCGTAGGAGTCGGCGACCTCGAAACCGAAGAAGGTACGGTAGAAGCCCAGCGAGCGCTCGATGTCGGCGACGCCCAGGCTTGGGATGAGCTTGGTGGCGGCCACGCAGCTACTCGCCGAGGGCCCGGCAGCGCCGATCGACGCAGGCGAGCCGCGGCTGCGGCAGCACTACGCAGACGCCGGCCACGTTCCTGGCCTGCTGCAGGTCCTCCTGGATCAACGTGTACTCGAGCGCCTTGTTCTCCAGCGCAGTCCGGTTTGCCATATGGCTGCTGTACGCCAGGTACTCGTCGGCTCCCCCGCAAGGACGAGTGCCGAGCGCGAGCAGACGGCAATGGACCAGGTTTACGCAGGAGGCATCGCCGATCATCTCGACGATCTGCGCCCGCAGAGCCTTGAGCTGCGCCTCGTCAGGGCTGGTCTGCTGGCCGCACGCGAGCGCGCATGGCAAGACGAGCTGCAGGATCACGGCAGCTCGCAACCATGCCGGGCGATCCGACCGCACGCGACCCCGCCCGCCCCGATCAAGCCACCGTGATGCGTTTGTCCAGATACACGTCCTGGATGGCGTTGAGCAGCTTCACGCCCTCGGCCATCGGACGCTGGAACGCCTTGCGCCCGGAGATGAGGCCCATGCCGCCCGCGCGCTTGTTGATCACCGCCGTGCGCACCGCCTCGTGGAAGTCGTTCTCACCCGAGGCACCGCCGGAGTTGATCAGGCCGGCGCGCCCCATGTAGCAGTTGGCCACCTGGTAGCGCGTAAGGTCGATGGGATGGTCTGTGGTCAGTTGCGTGTACACGCGCTGGTCGGTCTTGCCGTAGGGGTTCTCCTTGGTGTTGAGCGCGTTGAAGCCGCCGTTGTTCTCGGGCAGCTTCTGCTTGATGATGTCCGCCTGGATGGTCACACCCAGGTGGTTGGCCTGACCGGTGAGGTCGGCAGACACGTGGTAGTCCTTGTCCATCTTGAAGTGGGGATTGCGCAGGTAGCACCACAGCACCGTACCCAGCCCCATGTCGTGGGCGACCTCGAAGGCGTGGCTGACCTCGACGATCTGCCGCGATGATTCGGGCGAGCCGAAGTAGATCGTGGCCCCCACCGCCACCGCACCCATGTCGCGCGCCTGCTTGACGCTGGCGAAGAAGATCTGGTCGAACTTGTTCGGGTAGGTGAGGAACTCGTTGTGGTTGAACTTGAGCAGGAACGGGATCTTGTGCGCGTACTTGCGCGACACCGCCCCCAGCACGCCCAGGGTCGAGGCTACGGCGTTGCAACCGCCCTCGACCGCCAGCTTGACGATGTTCTCGGGGTCGAACATCGCCGGGTTCTTCGCGAAGGATGCACCAGCACTGTGCTCGATGCCCTGGTCGACCGGCAGGATCGACAGATAGCCGGTGCCGCCCAGTCGGCCCTGGCTGAACAGCTGCTGGAGGTTGCGCATGACCGAGCCGGAGCGATCGGAGCCGGCCACCACGCGATCCACGAAGTCCGCGCCGGGCAAGTGCAGCGTTTCCTTGGGAATACCCTTGCAGACATGACTCAGCAGGCCTTCGCCTTCGGCCCCGAGCAGGCCCTGGATGTCGGTACTCATGGTGTTACCTCCGGTTGGATGCGAACGGCCCATTATCCCGCGCCCGACGGGCGCGGTAAACGTGCCGGCGCAGCTATAATGGCGCCCGAGTAACACGCTGATTTGTAGGCAGGTTGCCAGGGGCATGTGAGCGTGAGCCCCAGGCCGGACGCAACTGACCGAGGCCCAAAACCGGATGAAGTTCGCCATTGCCGAGCGCCGCGTCGAATGCCGCGGCGATCACTACATCGCCCCCAACGCCACCGTGATCGGCTCCGTGGTCCTCGAGCAGGATGCCAGCGTGTGGTTCAACGCCGTGGTCCGCGGCGACAACGACCTCATCACGCTCGGCGCGCGCTCCAACGTCCAGGACGGGGCCGTCCTGCACACCGACCCCGGCATTCAGCTCATGGTCGGCCCCGACTGCACCATCGGTCACATGGCCATGCTGCACGGCTGCGTCATCGGTGCGTGCAGCCTGATCGGGATCAAGGCGGTGGTCCTCAACAACGCCCGCATCGGCAAGCAGTGCATCATCGGCGCCAACGCGCTGGTCACCGAGGGCAAGGACATCCCGGATCGCTCGCTGGTGGTCGGCTCGCCGGGGCGCGTGGTGCGCCAGCTCACCGACGAAGAGGTCCAGTACGTGCTTTGGAACGCCAAGCACTACGTGGAGAAGCTGAAGCGCTACCGCACCGCGTTCACCGCCCAGGATTGACATTCGGCCTGCGGGGACGCAGTCGCGCAGTTCAGCCGGCTGGCGTTAGCGTGATCCGCAGGCGCTCGGAACCAATCGCTTCCTTTTTGGCTCTGTGCCTGTTTGGTTCGGTTTCGTAGAGGGAGAATGAAAGCCGGGATCATTGCCGCTCTAGCGGCGGGGCTGCTGCTCGCCCTGCCCGCCGCGCCAGCGCTCGCGATCAACGCCAGCGACGTGGCGCCGTGCCGACCGGGACTGCCTCAGCAGCTGCGCACCCTCAAGGGGCTGTTCACCGTGCACGTGGTGTGCGACCACGTTCTCTACGAGATCCCGCTCGCCATGCTCGACCGGGACATGCTGCTCAACACCGAGTTCGCCGCCCTGTCGGCGGGTACCGAGAAGCTGGCGCCCGGGGCCGTGGTGGAGAACCGGCTGGTGCGGTGGACCCGGCGCGGCAACAAGGTTTACCTGGAAGCCGTCACCTACGAGATGCGCGCCCCCAACATGCCCAGCCTTCAGCGCGGGGTAGAAGCCGCCTCGCTGCGCCCGGTGATCAAGGCCTTCGAGGCCATCGCCGAGGGCGAGAACGGCGCGCCGGTGATCGATGTCACCGGGCTGTACGTGACCGACGTCCCGGAAGGCTTCGCCCAGGAGTTCAAGACCTACTTCCAGATGACGGCGATGGATCCCAAGCGCTCCTACATCGAAACCGTCAAGGTGTTCCCGCGCAACGTCGAGATGCGCTACTTCCAGACCTGGATGGCGGACCCCAGGGCGCTCGCCCGCTCCTACGAGCCGGGCCGCTCGCCGATCCCGGCCAGCCTCGGCTTCGTGTTCCACACCAGCATGCTGCTGCTGCCGGACCGGCCCATGGTCGGACGCTATTCCGACCCGCGCGTGGGCTACTTCGACTTGAGCTTCGACGACTACGGCACGCCGGAGCACCGCGCGGTCAGACGTGGCTTCATCACCCGCTACCGGCTCGAGAAGAAGCACCCCGAGCTCGCGGTGTCCGAGCCGATCCAGCCCGATCGTCTTCTATATCAGCCACGAGGTGCCGGACAAGTGGCGTCCCTGGATCAAGAAGGGCATCGAAGCGTGGCAGGGGCCGTTCGAGCAGGCCGGCTTCAAGAACGCGATCCAGGCCCGCGACGCGCCGAGCAAGGAGGAAGACCCCGACTGGGACCCGGAGGACGTGCGCTACTCGGTGATCCGCTGGACGCCGAGCCCGCGCGAGAACGCCATGGGCCCGGCGGTCACCGATCCGCGCAGCGGCGAGGTCATCTCCTCGCACGCCCTGTTCTGGAACGACGTGCTGCGGCTGGGCGGAGACCTGGTACTTCACTCAGGTGAGCCCGCTCGATCCGCGCGCGCAGAAGCTGCCGTTGCCCGACGAGCGCATGGGTGAGGTGCTGAGCTACGTCGTCACCCACGAGGTCGGCCATGCGCTCGGGCTGCGGCACAACTTCAAGGCCACCTCGGCGGTGGGCGTGGAGCAGCTGCGCAGCCCCGAGTGGACCAAGCGCTGGGGAACCTCCTCGTCGATCATGTCGTACGCACGTTTCAACTACGTCGCACAGCCGGGCGACGGCGCTGGGCTGATGCCTCGATTCGGCCCCTACGACTACTACGCGATCGAGTGGGGTTACAAGCCGTTCGGCGACAACATCACCTCGGACGAGGAATGGCCGTTTCTCGACGCCATGGCGGCGCGCCAGATCGACGAGCCGCTGCTGCGCTTCGGCGGCGAGGATGCGGTGTCGCGTTACGACCCGAGTGTGACCAGCAACGTGCTGGGCGTCGGACCTGGTCGCCGCAGGCGAGCTCGGGCTGAAGAACGTCGATCGGGTCATGCCCTTGCTGGTCCCGCGACTACGCCCCTGGGCAAGGACTACTCGCGCGCCGCCGAGATGTACTACGCGCTGATCGCTCATCGCTACCGGATTGCTGCTGGCGGTCGCCAAGATGGTCGGCGGCGTCGAGGAGATCCGCTATCACGGCGGCCGTGGCGGACCCGTCCTTCCAGCCGGTGGCGCCGGAGCGCCAGCGCGAGGCGGTGCGCTTCCTGATCGACAATGCGTTCGTCACGCCCACCGCGCTGCTCGACCCGGAAGTGATGGGTCGCATCGAGCCGGCCAGCGCCGACGACGCGCTGCAGGGCACCAACGTGCGCCTGCTGCAGCAGCTGCTCACCCCCGGGCGTGTTCAACCGGATGGCGGAAGCCTCGGCCGGCAAGAGCGGGCAAGCAGGGCTACTACGGCCTCGACATGCTGGAGGATCTCAACAACGGCCTGTTCAGCGAGCTCGCCCAGGACCAGCCGGTCATCGATCCCTACCGGCGGCAGCTGCAGCGCAACTACGTCACCACCATGCTGGTCGCCAACGGCGACGTCTCCGACCCCGAGTCGGCGAGCGCGGCATCACCCGCAATCTGTCCGAAGAAGCCCGCACCGGCTGCCTGGGACACCGAGAGCGCGCTGCAACGCAGCCGCGAGGCGCGGCAGGCGGTGTATGCGAGCACGTCGTTGGCCGAGACCGGCACCCAGTTCCGCGCCGCGGTCGGGCGCCCCAGCGAAATGCGGGGCGCGGTGAACTGGGCGCTGGCCGATATCGGTGAAAAGATCGACGCGGCGCTGCCTAAAGTGAAGAATCCGGAAACCTGGGCGCACCTGCGCGACCTGCGCCGGGAGGTCGGGCGCGGCCGTTGACGCGTATGCGGCCGTGTTACACCCGGACTTGCGTGAATTCCGCACGCGGCCGCCGGTATCCGGTCAAGGCCTGTGCCGCCCCGTCCCTCTAGAGTCCAGTTCGAAGGCTTTGCCGGGCAGCGATGCCTGCGCGCCGCAGTAAATGGCTTATGATGATGCGGTCGCGGGAACACCGCACGGCGAGCGTTTGTGATGGTCGGGTCGCCCTCAACCGGGGCGAATCACGGCCGAAAACAGCAGCAATCCCAGAAGGAGCACCGGAATGCTGGAAATCGTTCCGCTCTTCGACGGTCTGTCGCCAGAGGCTCTTGCCAAGATCGAAAGCCGCGCCGTGGCTCGCAACTACCCGCGCAATGCCGTGGTAATCAGCGAGGGGGACGAGGCGACCTCCATGTTCATCATCGTCACCGGCAGCGTCAAGGTCTACCACACCGAGGCCGACGGCAAGGAAACCATCCTCAACACCCAGGGTCCCGGCCAGCACTTTGGAGAGCTGGCTCTGGTCGACGATGCCCCCCGCTCCGCCTCGGTCATGACACAGGAGCCGAGCCGTCTCCTGGTGCTGTCCAAGGCCGCCTTCAAGGACTGCCTGGAGGAGTCCCCGGAGATCGGCTATCACCTGGTCCAGGCGCTGGCCCGACAGGTGCGCAGACTGACCGAGACGGTGAACATGATGGGGCGGGACGTCTACGGCCGCATCCGCACGCTGCTCGAGAGCCTGGCGATCGAGCGCGACGGCATGCTGGTGATCGAGCAGGCGATGACACAGCAGGACATCGGCAACCGCATCGCGTCTTCGCGTGAGATGGTGAGCCGCGTGTTCAAGGAACTGAAGAGCGGTGGCTACATCGAGGAGCAGGACAAGCGCATCATCATCAGGAAGAAGCTGCCGCTGAACTGGTGAGTGAGAGCAGTGAAGGAGTGAAGCGAGTCACGCCGACCCTCTCCAAGGTTACGGGGAGAAGCAGGTCACTCCGACCGCTCCACTCCTTCACTCCTTCACTCGCTTCACTCCTTCGCTCGCTCAACCTGCCCGCCGCGCTTCGAACACCCGCGCAAATACGGTCTCGTCGATCAACCGCACGCGCTTGAAACCCGCCTGCGCCAGCGTGCTGCCAGGGCTGGACACGCGATCCGGCCGGACCGGGATGGTGCGGGGTTCCACGATCACCAGGCTGCCCGCCGCGTCGAGCGTGGTCAGCGCGCGCCACGCCACCCCCATCGGGTCGCGTGACGCCGCCAGGCCCGACAAGAGGATGACCAGCGCATAGCGGTGATTCGGGATGGCCTCGGCGGTGGCCTGCTCGAAGGTCGTACGCTCCGACACATCCTGCTCGTGCGCACGCTGCTGCGCGCGGCGGACCAGACCAGCATCGGACTCGAAACCGAAGAAGTGCGAATGCGGGTACGCGTGCGCCAGCGCTATCGCCGCCGCGCCGCAGCCGTAGCCGACTGCTGCGCCCAGCGCCCCATCCTGCAGGGTCGTCTCTACCCCGTCGAGCTCCGGGACCCATTGCTCGAGAAGTGAAGGAAGATAGACGAAGAAGGCCGCGCCGGGATCGGTGAAGTGGCCAACTGCGGTTCGGCCGCAGCCTTGGGGTGAATGAGCACGTTGGGATCAGCTCTGTCCATTTTGGATTCGACTCCTAGGTAAGCCGTCCCCGACCTTCGGTCGGGGCGAATGCACCGCCTCTTTCGGGCGACGAAAATTGTCCGGTTCCACGTCACACTGGAGAGTGAAGCAGCGCCGGGAACTCGCGGTGAACTTTAGCTGCGGCGAGCGCAGACCCGAAGTGCACAACCACACGGCGGGCATGTGAATATTCACGCCGTTCCTGGCACGGCTTTAGCCGGGCGCAGCCGTCGCCGACAGCGTCAGAGGGTCGCTTGCCTCTGCAATCGAAGGCTGGGTCGCGGTCTAACTGACCAGGCCGAGCAGATTGAAGGCCGGCACCGGCCGCAGAAAGCCCTTGAGCTGCAGCTCGCCCACCGGCTCGACGGTGGCCATGTCCTCGACGGACGCCAGCACTCGCTGAGACACCAGGACTTGTCCGGGCTTCGCCTCGCCGCACAACCGCGCCGCCAGATTGGTGACGGTGCCGATGGCCCCGTAGTCCCAGCGCCCCTCGAAGCCGATCGCACCGATGGTGGCGTAGCCCTGCGCAATGCCGGCGCCGAACGCCAGGTCGAAACCGCGTTTCTTCCATTTCGCGGTCAGCTCCTGCAATCGCTCGCGCATCCCCAACGCCATGCGCACCGCACGCCGCGCCGGGTCCGGCACGACCACCGGATCGTTGAAGAACACCATCATGCCATCGCCGGCGAAGCGCTCCAGAGTGCCTTCGTGCGACAAGATCACCTGGCCCATCTCGGCGTGGTACTCGCGCAGCACCCCCATGATCTCCTCGGGCTCCGACGTCTCGGCGAACGCGGTGAAGCCGCGCAGGTCGAGAAACACCACGGTGACTTCGCGCCGGTGGCTCTTGAGGGGATCCTCGGCGCTGCCCGAGAGAATCAGCTCCGCAAGCTGCGGAGAAAAGAAGCGCTTCAGGCGCCCCAATCGCTCCATCTGCGCGAGCTGGTCCGCCACGCGCTCTTCAAGCTTCTGGTTCCACTCCTGCAGCTGGGAGGCCTGCTCCTGGACCTGGTCGTGCAGGGCCTTGATGCGCAGCATCGACTTGACGCGCGCGACTAGCGAGGCGTGGTCCAGCGGCTTGGTCAGGTACTCGTCGCCGCCGGCCTCCAGCGCCGCGACCACGTCCTTGGGGTCCGACTTCGCCGTCACCAGGATGACCGGGATGAACGGCATCGACGCGTCGGCGCGCAACCGCCGGCAGACCTCCACGCCGTCGAGCTTGGGCATCATGACGTCGAGCAGGATCAGGTCCGGCAGGTGTTCGCGCGCGGCCGCGAACGCCTGCTCTCCGTCCTCGGCCGTGACGATCTCGTAGCCATGCGCAGCCAGCCGCGCACGCAGAATGTCGACGTTTGCGGCGTTGTCGTCGACGACGAGGATGCGGGCGGGGGTACGCATGAGCGTTGGAAGGAAAGGCGCAGTTCTCCCTCCCCCTTCTAGGGGGAGGGTCGGGGTGGGGGTAGGCGCGCCGTTAAAGCGGCGTCGATCGTCTCCACCACACCCGCCAGGTTGTCGAGCACCTCGTTGTTCCAGAAGCGCAGAACCTGGTAGCCCCGGAGCTGAAGCCCGCGCGTCCGGTTGGCATCATGCGCCGTCTGATCCGAATGCTGCCCGCCGTCGATCTCGACAACGAGCCTCGCGTCTAAGCAAACGAAA
Source organism: uncultured beta proteobacterium (assembly GCA_963772865.1). Classification (GTDB taxonomy): domain Bacteria; phylum Pseudomonadota; class Gammaproteobacteria; order Burkholderiales; family SHXO01; genus SHXO01. The sequence continues at coordinate 76,523 of CAVYZA010000033.1, forward strand.
TCGACGATATGGCGCCCGATGGGATGCTGGCGTCTGAACTTTATTCCGTGTAGCTGCCGGTGCCTCAGATGGCGCCACAGCACGCGCTCCGCATCTGTCATACCCGATCGGAGCAGGCGAGAAAAATTCTTGATTGTCGGATCGACTCGAACAGCCACGGTTACAACCCAAACCTTCTACCCCCATCCCGGCCTTCCCCCTGGGAGGGGGAAGGAGCCCAACTCCCAACCGCCCATTCCCGAGCCACTTCCTACGGCAAATACTCCCTGATTTTCGCCAGCAGCATCTTGGGGCTGAAGGGCTTGGTAACGTAGCCGTCGCAGCCCGCCGCAAACGCCTTCTTGTCGTCCCCGCTCAGGGCATAGGAGGTGACGGCGATGATGGGGATCTGCTTGAGTGCGGGGTTGCCCTTGATCCGGCGCGTCGCCTCGTACCCGTCCAGGCCCGGGAGCTGGATGTCCATCAGGATGAGATCGGGGTTCTCGCGCTCGGCGGCCGCTACACCCTCCTCGCCGGTCACCGCTTCGATCAGGGCGTAGCCGCTGGCCGTCAGGAGGTCGCGGATGATCCTGCGGTTGTCCTCCTGGTCCTCGATTACCAGGATGCGCTTGCTCATTGGACTTCCTCCCGCGCTTCCACGCGAACCGGCAGACTGAACGAGAACGTCGAGCCTTTCCCCAGCGTGGATTCTACCCAGATGCGCCCGCCGTGCAGCTCGACGATGCGTTTGGCGATGGCGAGCCCCAGCCCGGTGCCGCCCTTCTTGCGGGTCGAGGAGCTGTCCACCTGCTGGAACTCCTCGAAGATGCGCTGTTGCTGATCCGCGGGGATGCCCGGCCCGGTGTCGGCGACCGAGGCGATGAACATGCCGTCGGGGGCAGCCACCTGCACCGAAACCTCGCCAGTGTCGGTGAACTTGATGGCGTTGCCCACCAGATTCATCAGCACTTGCGTGATCCGCCGCTCGTCGCCGCGGCCGATCGGTAGATCCGACGGCAGGCTGGCGGTGAGCGTGAGGCGCTTCTCGGCCGCCAGCGACTCGACTCCCGAGATCACCGTCTGCACGATGTCGTTGAAGGAATAGTCGTTCGCTGCCAGCGTGAGCTGCCCCGCCTCGATCTTCGACAGGTCGAGCACGTCGTTGATGAGGCCGAGCAGATGCCGGCCGCTGCCTTGCACGCGCTCCAGGATCTCGCGCAGCTTCGCCGGCATCTCGCCGTAGATACCGTCGACGATCAGCTCCGTGTAACCCAGGATCGCGTTGAGCGGGGTGCGCAGCTCGTGGCTCATGTTGGCGAGGAACTGGGACTTGTGCTGGCTGACGATCTCAAGCTCATGGCTCTTCTGCGCGATCTCGCGGAACAGGCGGGCGTTCTGGATCGCCAGGGTCGATTGCGCGGCAAAGGTCTGGAGAAGATCAACCACCTCCTGCTGGGAACTCCCCGGCGGCTTTACGCGAAACCGTCAGGCTGCCAAGAACGCGTCCTTCGCGCAACAGCGGAACCGCCAGCAGTGCACGGAAGCCGGATTGCTCGCTCAGCCGCTGAAGGCGCCCGGTGAGGTCGCGGTCCGCACGCAGGTCGGGGATCTGCACCGGGCGTCCGTGACCACGCGCCGCCCGCCCGGTCGCCCCCTCGCCGGCCCGCAGCGGCGTGGCCCGCAGCGCCTCGACCAGCTCCTGCGGCAGGCCGTAGGTCGCGCGCAGTCGAAACCCGCGCGCTCGTCGTTCGCTTCGTAGATCGAGCCGCCGTCGGTCGCCGAGAGCTGGACCGCGTGCTTCACGATGGTGGAGAGGACCTCTTGCAGATCCAGCGTCGAGTTCACCGCCTGGCTCACCTCGGACAGCGAGCGCAGTTGCTCGACGGAGTGCGCCAGCTCTTCCGTCTTGGCCTGCAGCTCCTGGAACAGGCGGACGTTCTCGATCGCGATAACGGCTTGGTCGGCGAAAGTCTTCAGCAGCTCGATCTGCTTGCTCGGAGAAGGGCCTCGGCTCCGTCCGTCGCAGCCGATCACTCCGATCGCCACTGCCCTCTCGAAGCATGCGGCGCAGCAACGTGCCGCTCCGAGCAGCCCGACGCGCGCACCACGTAGCTTGGCTACCGGCCAGTCGTCTGTCGGACTCGCGTCGCAGATCCGGGACGTGCACTAGGCCGACTTCTCCAAGACCGCTCGACCCGATCGCAGTCACGGCTCGGACCGGCAGCACCGTGCGTCAGCCATGCGCGCATCGCCATACGGGCCCCAGCGCCTGCACTGGAGACTCCAGTGCCGCGATCATCGTTACACATGAAACGATTACGAAGGCGTCAGTCGCATCGCACAGGGTGCCGCATTCCGGCCACCTGCATCGAGCACAGGCTGCAAGGTCGGTCGGCGAGCTGCTGATCACCCGCAAAATCTCGCTCGTCGCCGTCTGCTGCTCCAGCGCTTCGGTCAGCTCACGAGTCCGCGCTTCGACCTTCTGCTCCAGTCCGGTGGTGTACTCCTGCAGCTGCTCGGCCATGCGGTTGAACTCACCGGCCAGCGCCCCCAGCTCGTCGCTGCCCTTGACCTCGATGCGGTGATCGAGCGCACCGGAGCCGATGCGGGCTGCGCCGGCCTGGAGCGTCTGGACCGGCCGGACCATGCGGCGGACCAGGAACAAGCTCGCGACGGCGGATATGGCCAGGCCCACGAACAGCAGCACCACGGTACGCTGCACCGATGCGTAGATCGGTGCAAACGCCTCCGCGATCGGCAGGTCGACAAAGACCAGCCAGCCGAGCGGATCGATCGAGGCCGAAGCGGACAGCACCTCCTTGCCCTGCAGGCTGCGCCCGACGGTTGCCTCGACGGGCGCGGGCCGGCCCTGCGCGTCCGCTGCAGCCGCCCGTACCGCCTGGATCTGCGGCAGCGCGGACACATCGGTCTTCTGCAACACCAGGCTGATGTCGGGGTGCGCAATGAGGCGGCCCTGCGCATCCACGACGTACGCACGCCCGCCCTCGCCGATCTTGATAGAGGAAACGACGTCCCAGATGAATTTCAGGTTGGCCTCGGCCGCGACCACGCCCGCATCCTCGCCCGAGCCGGCCAGGGCGATGGTCATGTACGGCTCGGACTCCTTGCGGAAGTAGACGGGGCTGAAGTAGGTCTTGCGCGCGATCGCCTGCTTGAACTTGGGATCCTGGGAGAAGTCCGCATTGCTGCCCACGACGTCCATTGCCAGGCGCGACACGCGCAGCTGCTCGTGTCCCGCCGGATCGTAGTGACTGACTTCCGTGACGGCGGGCGCATGCCGCAGCAGCCGCAGTGAATCGAGCCGGCGCTGGTCGAGCGACACGCCGCGCGCGCCCCACGGCGTCTGCGCGATCCAGGCCAGCTGGTGCTCCAGCTCGCGCACGAACTGCTCGATGCGCACGGCAGCTGACACCGCCTTCTCGCGCTGGATCTGCGACAGCGCGGCTTTGTTCTCCTGATAGGAGAAGTAGATCTCCACCAGGGCGCTCACCACCAGGGCGCCGCTCACCAGCAGCACCAGCGCAACCGCGTATTTGAGAAAGAGGCCGCCGCGTCGCATCAGCCGCTCACCGTTCGGGTCTCAGAAGCAACTTACCCACTCTAGCATATGCCCCAGGGGCCGCCGCCTGGCGGCCCGCCCCTACCTGATTACCTGGTCGGCGCGCAGCAGGATCGATTCCGGGATGGCGAGCCCAAGCTTGCTCGCCGTCTTGAGATTGACAGCCAGCACGAACTTGGAAGCCTGCTCCACCGGAAGCTCACTCGGCTTCGCGCCATCGAACAAGCGGCCGATCAGGTACGCCACCCGCGCCAGGACCGCCAAGCGGTCAGGCGCAAAGGACATGAGCCCTCCGGCTTGAACGAAGCCCAGTTCCTGGGACATGGTGGGCATGCCCGATTTCGCCGCCGCCGCCGCGATCCGCGTCCGCTGCGCCTGGAACATGGGCGAGAACAGCACCATCGCGGCATCGCTGCTCTTCCTAGCGGATCTGAACGCGGCATCGAGCTCATCGGGCCAGCGCACCTCGATGCGATCGAGCTGAACCTTCGCAGCAAGCGCTGCCGCGTCGAGCCCCTCGGGGTATCGCTGCGTCGAGGCGTCGTGCAGGACCGCGACCTTGGCCAGGCCCGGAAGCAGCTCCTTGAGCAGCTCGAGACGCTTGCCGATGAGCTCCTGCTGGAGCGCATACACGCCGGTGACGTTGCCACCCGGCCGCGCCAGCGTCTGCACCAGGCCGGCGGCCACCGGATCGCGGTCGTACGCAACCATCACGATTGGGATGGTCGCGGTGGCTTCCTTGGCGGCCTGCGCGGCGACGGTGGTCGTCGCGACGATGACATCGACCCTGCGCCGGACCAGTTCCTGGGCGAGCACCGGCAGGCGGTCCACCTGGTTGCGCGCGGACAGCTGCTCGAGCTTGTAGTCGCGCCCCTCGACGTAACCAAGCTCGCGAAGCGCACTACTGAGCGGGCGCAGGGCTGGGTCGTCGCGGCCGAAGGAGGAGGCGCGCATCACCCCGATGACCCGCAATTGCCTGGTCTCCTCCGCCCATGCGCAGAGCGCAGCGGCAGTCAGTAACAGGCAGAGCGCGAGTGCGTAGCCCGGCGAACGACACCTGAATTGCTTCACTGAGCGCGGGCGCTCCTTCCGGCTCACCGGATCACCTCGTCCGCGCGCAGCACGAGCGACTTGCGACCAGGGCGGGCGATGCCGACCACCGCCACCTGCGTGGCGGCGTCAGCGAGCCGCTGCACAATCAACGGATCACCTCGTCGGCGCGGAGCAGGATCGAGTTTGGAACCGCAATGCCGAGCGCCCTGGCCGTTGCCTGGTTGACGGCGAGCTCGAATGTGCTGGGTTGCTCGATCGGCAGGTCGGCGGGACGCGCGCCTTTGAGGATCCGGTCGACGTATCCGGCCGCCCGTCTGAACAAGTCGTCGAAGTTGGGACCGTAGGAGATGAATCCGCCGCGGCGCACGAAGCTCGCGCCGCCGTAGATCGCGGGGAGCCGATGCTTGGCAGCGAACGCGAGGATTTGCGGGGAGGCGTCGCGCAGGACCGGATCCTCGAACACAACGAGCGCGTCGACGCGTTGGCCGACAATGCTGTCGAGAGCAGGGGCGACGCCGTCCGGGTCCAGCACCTTCAGGGCACGCACCCGCATTCCGAGTCCAGGTGCGGCCTTGCTCATACGCTCGACGATCCCTTCCCAGAACGGATTGCTGGCAACCCACAGAACCACGACTCGGGTGACCGTAGGCACCGCTTCTTTGAGCACCTCCAGGCGCTTCACGCTGATCTCGTCGAGAAACAGCGTGAAGCCGGTGATGTTGCCGCCCGGCCGCGCCAGGCTGGCCGCGAGCCCCATGGAGACGGGGTCCCCGCTCACGGTCACGATCGGGATCGTCTGCGTCGCGGCGCGGGCGGCCAGCGCGCAGGGCGTGCACGAGGCAAAGATCACCTGCACCTTGAGATCGACGAGCTCTTTCGCGAGCCGGGGCAGGTCGTTGTACTTGCCATGCGCCCAGCGTTGCTCGATGACAAGGTTGCGGCCTTCCACGTATCCCAAATCCTGCAGGCCGCGCTTGAACGGCTCGAACAGATTGTCGGGCGCCTCGGCGCGCAGGAAGCCGACACGCACGATCTTGCTGTCGGCCCACGCCTCGATGCAGGTTGCTAGCGCAAGTACGCCGACAGCAAGAGCAAGCAGCGGCAGCCGGCCCAACAGATCGGATCGCACGTCCGCTACAGTCTGCGGAACCACGTGAAGATTGAGGTCACCAGGATAGGAATCAGGATCATGCCACAGCCGTGCTGAACTTCGAATTCGTTAATGAGCACCGATACGCTTGTCACCAGGGTAGTCGCACGTTGCGGCATGTTGGTCTTGAGCAGTGCGCTCTACGGGATGAGCGCTGATTCTGCCTTTTCCAGCCAGGACTGCATTCGCATGTCGCGGAACATCGTGACTGCAATCCTGCAGTGCTCGAGCGCGTCCCGGCTCTTTCCCGCGCCGCGGGCGAGTTGCCCGACCCCTAGATGGCACTGGGCCTTGAGTGGATGCATTTCGAGCTCCCCGGCAAGCGCGAGCGCCTGGCCATATGCGTCGTAGGCAGGCTTGAAATCGGGATGCTCCCGCAGCGCATGGACCTTGCCCGTGAGATAGAGCGTCCACGCCTCGTACCCTCGCTCTTCGTGCCGGCGAGCGAGCTCGAGGGCATGCTGCAGAGCCGCCACAGCCGCCTCGATCCGCCCGGACAAGCCATATGCCTCTCCCAGGTGAGCGTGAATGGGCGGCGCGAATGCCATGTTGCTCGTTGAATCGATCATTTCGCGGGCCTCTTCGAGCAGCCCGATGGACTCCTGGAAGCGACCCAGGAGGTTGTAGGCACCACCGAGATGTGAAGCAACCATCACGAACAACACCGGCAGGTCCGCCGTACGAGCAGTTTGCAGACAGCGCTCCAGCAGCGGGCGGGCCCGCTCCAGGCTGCCCATGCGCAGATGAGCGAAGCCCAAGGACCAATCTGCGCCGCCACGGCTTAAGGTGAGATCCAGCACGGCCGCGGCGCGCTGGGATTCCTCACCGCATGCGATGGAATCTTCGAAGGCACCGAGTTCCGCAAAGCTGTAGGCGGCATAGGCCCGAGACCAGGTGTAGCCGGCAGCACCGGCGAGGCGAAAGGCAAACATCGGTCCGCTGGCGTTGACAGACTGAAAATCGCGGATGCTGGCCGTTGGCGCTTCGCTGTTGCGCAGCAAGAACTCGGTGGCCTCGCGGTGACTACCGCGCAACATGTGCGCAATGCCAAGGTAATAGGTTGTCGCGGCCCTCAATTTAACGTCGCCGAGCTCGGTAGCGATCGCCAGAGCTCGATGCCCATAGTGGTCACTCTCCGTCAGTTTAGCGAGCATGACGCACGCGTGACAGTTCATGCTTGACACCCAACCCTGGCGCTGCGGATCATCGAGCTTCTTGACCAGTTCGTCGGCCTCGCGTGCGTACTCCCGCAGCCGGGTCATTTCGCCCAGGGCAACGAGCGGCGTGCGGACCAGCAGGCGCAGATCGATAGCCTGCTCGAGGGTCTCGCGTGTTTCCGGCTGGTGCGTGAGTGCAACGAGCGCTTGTGCAACGGCAGCAGCCGCCTCGCGCAGAGCCGATCGACTATAGGCCCTCTCGCCAGCCTGACGCAGGTAGCTCGTCGCCTTTGCCCAGATCTCGCCGCGGAATGCGTGATGGGCCAGGCGCTCCATATGTTCCACGAGGCGGTCGGCGTAGCACCGCTCGATCGCCTCCATGATGCGTGCGTGCAGCACCCGGCGACGATCCTGCAGCAGGCTTCCGTATGTCACCTCGTGCGTCAGCGCATGCTTGAAGGTGTACTCGAGATCCGGGAATACGCTGGCTTCATACAGGAACTCTCCGGCCTGCAGGTCCGCCAGATCCTCGCGCAGGCGCTCATCGGGAAGCTCGGCGATGGCCTGCAGCAACGCGAAGGGCACGTCCTTGCCAATCACTGCGCCAGCCTGGAGCAGGCGTTTGTTCTCGGGTGCAAGCCGGTCGATGCGTGCTGCCAGGATGGCCTGCACCGTGGCCGGGACGTGGATGTTGTGGGCGGAGGAAGCCAGCCGGTAGGCGCCGCGACTGCCCTGGAGCTCTCCCGATTCCGCCAATGTCCGCACGCTCTCCTCGAGGAACAGCGGATTGCCTTCTGTACGCTCGATGAGCAGGCGCTTGAGCGGCAGCAGCGAGGCGTCGCTCCCGAGCAAACTGGCGAGCAGCTCCCCAGCGGTTTCGCCCGGTAACGGATCGATGCGAAGCTGGGTGTAGTAGCTCTTCGCGCTCCAGCGATGCCGGTACTCAGGCCGGTAGTTGACCAGGAGGACCAACCGGGCCGTTGGCAGGCTCTCCGTCAGACTGTCCAGGAACGCCTGGGTCTCGTTGTCGATCCAGTGCAGGTCCTCGAACACCAGGACGACGGGCTGCACCTGCGCTTCGCGCAGGAGCAGGCGCTTGCAGGCCTCCAGAGTGCGCAGGCGCTTCTGCGCCGGATCAAGCGCCGCCCATTGGACGTCCTCCACCGCCACGTCGAGCAGGGACAGAAGCGGCACCAACAACGGCTCGAGCTGGCGATCGAGCGTCAGCAGCTTGCCGATGGTCCGCTCTCGGATTCTCCTGGCATCGTCGCGGTCCTCGACCAGAAAATATGCCTGAAGCAGGTCGATCACCGGCCGGTAGGCGGTAGCTTTGCCGTACGACACGGAGCCCGCCTCCAGGACCAGCCATCCGTGCACGCGGTGGGAGCGAGTGAACTCCCACACCAGACGAGACTTGCCGACACCGGGCTCGCCCACCAGGGCAACGATTTCGCCATGCCCGCCAGCAGCATGCTCGATCGCTCGCGCCATCACATCCAGCTCATTCCTGCGCCCTACGAAGCGGGTCAGTCCACGCATCACCGCCGCATGCAGCCGCGTGCGGGCGGCGCCCGCGCCGCTGAGCTCGTACACCTCGACCGGTTGCGAAAGGCCCTTGACCGGAACCGGACCAATGCCCGCCACCTCGATGAAGCCTTCGGCGGCGCGCAGCGTCTCGGCGGTCAGCCGGGTGGTCCCAGGGGCCGCCAACTGCTCCATGCGCGCCGCCAGGTGCGTGGTCTGGCCGACTGCCGTGTACTCCATCCGCAAATCGCTGCCGATGGCGCCGACCACAACTTCCCCGGAATTGATCCCCACACGGATGTGAACCGGGGTGCTCCCTGCGAGCGGACCAGATCTTCCGCATAGCGCTTGATGGACTCATGCATGCGCAGCGCCGCGCAGCAGGCCCGCACTGCATGGTCCTCCAGCGCCAGCGGTGCGCCAAACAGCGCCATGATCCCGTCGCCCATTACCTGATTCACTGTACCGTCATAGCGGTGCACCGCTTCGATCATGCGCTCGAGCACCGGATCCAGCAGCTTGCGGGCTTCCTCCGGGTCTCGATCCGCCAGCAGCTCCATCGACCCCTTCAGGTCCGCGAACAGCACCGTTACCTGCTTGCGCTCGCCCTCAAGAACGCTCTTCGTTGTGAGGATTCTCTCGGCCAGGCGTTTGGGCGTGTAGGTGTCGGGCGACCCGAAGCGCTGGGCGGTGCTCGCTGTGGGAACGGCGGGATGGGCACACGAGGGGCAGAACTTGGCGGTGTCACGCAGCGGCACGCCGCAATTCGAGCAGGATCGCCCGAGCGGCGCAGCGCACGCTTCGCAAAACCTGGCGTCGGATTGGTTTTCATGCTGGCAGCGCAGGCACTTCATACGGGAGTCTGAGCTGGAGCGAAAGGGCTCAGTGTAGTCTCAATTCTTCCGTGCGCCGAACGCGCGGGTCGTTGCTCGCAGGCCGGCGCCGCCAACTCAACCCGGCTCTTGCAACAGCGCCCGCGCCGGGCGCCGGTCTGTCGTCCCAAGACCCTTCACATAGTTGGAGCGAGATCCGCACAATGGTAGCGGGGCACGTGCTGCAGCAGCCGGTCAGCACCAGGCTGACGGCGATGGGTCTTGCCTTTGATTGTAAGCCTCTGCCAGCAGAGGATCTTCATAATTATCTGAATAAAAAAGATGTTTGTCCTGAAACTGGGTTCATCGGCCGAGCCACCTGTGAATTTCTCACACCCCGCCCGGTACCCGTTCGATGAGGCCATGGGGCCCTCCAGCCGTACATTGGTCACAACACGAAACGCACTGACCGAGGACCCCGACCATGACGACCAAACTGCTCACCAGCCTGCTGATGGCCGCCCTGTTCGCCTCCTCCGCCGCCTTCGCCGCTGACGGCGCGATTCAGATCAGCATGGTCGACGGCAAGCAGCAAGCTCAGTTCAAGGTTGGCGATGCCCGCTGTGTGCTGGTCGACGACCAGATCCGCTGCACGCCGGTGCCCCAGTAAGCGCAACGATTTCTTCCTCCTCTCCTGGGGATTTGGCCCGCCTGATGGCGGGCCTTTTGTTGCATGCTGACTCGGCGTCGAGGAGGCGAGGACGTCAAGACGGTGGCGCGCCCGACAAGCCCGGTCGCGCGCTGGAGTCGATCGATTAAGTACCAGTGATCGAGCCGGTCCTGACCGCCGATCGCTGCAGGCGAGGCGGGCGCAATCCGCCCCTGCACTGCACCCCTTCTGTTCGCGTAATCTGGCTGGGACAGGGCGAGGGCTGATGGCCTGCCGGTCCGTCTTCACGGACGATCGGGCTTGGGCGTCTTCGCGGCATCGCGTCGCGCCGGCTTCTCACCGTGCGTCGCGCGCTCCGTCAGCAGATACTCGAGTAGCTGCGCTTCACTTTGAAACGCCTTGCGCTCGCCGTTGCCGACGCGCTCGACCAGGCCCACTAGGCTATCCCCGCTTTGGCCAGGACGCCGGAAGATGGAACGACATAGCTGTCCACCGCTACCCTCGGTCTTGCGCGACCTCTCGAATAGCGGCGGTACTACGGCGTTTCCCACTCCCACTCGATGTCGTCCCAGGACACGCGCTCCGTGACGAATACCACGTTGAACTTGCCCTTGCCCTTGATGCCGGTGAAGGGGCCGGTGCCGCCCAGCAGCGTGACCGTTCCGGCGCCACCGTTCGGCGTCGCCTTCGAGTCGCAGCGGGCGAACAATTTGTGGCCTTCCTTCGTGGTAAACGTCTTCATGCAGTAGCCAGCTCCCGCCGCCGTCGCCAACGAAGACCACGTGGTAGTGGGCCCTTTCGAGCATGCGGTCCAGCGCGGCGTTGCTGCCGTTGTTGAAGATCAGGCCGTCCATTTCACCGAGCCATCGCCGATTTCATCGGATGGCCCTCCATCGTCTTGTACTCGGTGAATTTCGTGACTTCCAGGACCGCGTGGCCCTGAAACTTGCCCTTTTCCCCCGCCGATGCGCTCGATGGCAAGGCGACAAGCGCAGCGGCTAACAGGGCCAGGGATAGTCTTGCTGCGGATTTTGGCTTGAACATGAAAGCGTCCTCCGTGAGTGTTGGTCTGAACACCGCCGTCAGCGGGCGGTTGCCTGGCGACACAGCGAAAGCGCGCCGCGTCACGCACTGCACTTTAGGACGATGCTTCCTACCGAAGACCTACCGATGTCGGTGCCGAACCTACAGATATCCTACAGATCAAGAAGAAATCGCACGTCGACGTCGCTGCAGGCGAAAGGACCGAAGCTGGCGATTAGCGGGTCGCACAGCCGCGCAACGCACCTGGCTATGACCTTCGCCCGAACCGGCACTGCCCAGCAACTGCATGAGCTGCTCGCTCTTCTCCGACGGCTTGACGCCGAGCACCACGGAAAGCGTCTGCCGCAGGCGGCGAAACGCGGCCATGCCTTCCGCCGTCCGACCCATGGCAGCGTGGCAGCGCATGACACCCTGGTAGAACTCCTCGGCCAGCTCGTCCGCATCGATCCCGCGCCGGTAGCACGCCAGCGCCGCCTCCCACTCGCCGGCTGCCTCCAACTGCCGGCCCAATGCCGACACCAGCCGCGCCAGCAGGTCGCGAAGCTTGAGCCGCATCACGACAATGTTCCTGTCTTCCGGGTCGGCGGGCAGGAAACTCCCGCGATAGGACTCCAGCGCGCGCTGGCCCGCGCGCAGCAAGGCCTGCGGTGTTCCTTCTCCGCGCTCGACTACCTCCACGTTGCGGGCGAAGGCCCAGGCATCGACCCAGCACACATCCCGGTTCAGCGCCGACCTGCTCGTCCCGGACGATCACCGCCTCCGCGTTGCCTAGCAGACGGCGCAGCCGCACCAGCGCCACGTCGAAGGCCTTGCGCGCCGCGTCGCCTTCCTCGTCCGGCCAGAGCGCATCGGTGAGATGCGCAATGGCCACCGCCTCGCCGCCGCCGGCCACGATGGCCTTCAGCACGGCCAGCACCTTGCGCGGCGCCCTGCCGGGGAACTCCAGTTTCTGGTCGTCGCACAAGACCTCGAAACGTCCGAGCGTGAAAATCTTGACCGGCCAGGGCCAGCTCTCCGGCCCGTCGGCGGGCGGCTTGATGTGCAAACGGCGGATCGTCTCGCGAACATAGTCGCTTTCGATGCCGCTTCGCAGTGCCTCGGCCAGGACCACGCCGGGCACGATCGAGTACCTTGCCATCTGCGGGTACTGAAACTGCATTTCGCGCGCCAAGGCGATGGCGTCGGCGAGCAATCTCCTGCCTCGTTCCAGGTCGCCATGCACGAGCTCGGCATAGGTTTCAAGGAATCGTGCCTGGCACTCGAAGAAGGCGAAGCAGGTTCCGGCAATCATGCGGCGCAGGCGTGACAAGGCATTCTGGAGGCGTGAAAGCTCCCCGAGCACCGCCCAACCCGTTGCTTCGTGCTCCACGCGGAGAATTTCTACGTAGATCATTCCGGCGGAAGCGGCCCGCTCGGAAGCCTGCGCTCCGCCTTCCGCGACCATCCGGTAGTTCCCCGCAGCGCCCTCCATGAGCACCCTGGCGTGGGAGACGTGCAACATGTCCGTCGGCCGGGCCGGGTCGGCCATTTCCAACATCCGCGAGAGACATTTGCGCGCGCTGCGCACGTCGCCCAGCATGGCAATGACAGGGGATTTGGTAGCTGGCGATGAGCAGAAACGGTCGGCGCAGGCCCTGCAAGCCATGGGCTTCGCTGATGTTCGTCGGCGCTTGTCCAGTGCATCGAGCCCTTTCTGGTATTGCCCGACCAACTGATGGTAGTAGCCCAACCGCAGTATGACACCACAGGCGGTTGATTGGCGTCAGGTCAGGGTGTTCCAGCAACGGGTGCGATGCAGACGACGGCTCGCGTCGCCCGTTCGAGGTCGCAAGCGAGATTGGAGTAGCTCAGCAGAATCATCGCCGTCGAAGCCTTGCTGTTGACGTCCATGTCCTCGTCGAGCATTTCCGTGACTCGCGACACGGTGCGCTTCAGCAGCCGGTGTCCCGGCGCTGCGTACAGAATCCCGAGCAGCAGGCTGGTGTAGATCTTTCGCTCCGAGCGGAAATTTCCGGAGAAGTTGAGCCGGTCGAGCAGCGGCTCCAGCGTGTCCATCCAGCGGCGCATGGGATGGAAATCGGACCACTCGAAGAAGTAGCTTTCGATCACGCCTGCGGCCGCGAGTGCCTGCGCCATCGGATCGCCATCGGCCGCGAACTGCCCAAACGCCCGCTCGAGGTGGCTTCTCGCTTCTTTCTGGTTCAACGGGGCAAGCGATGTGCCCAGCCAGTAGCGCGACCAAGGCGCGTTTTCGAGCGTTGCCTGCGGCAGCGCGACGATCCAGTCCCGCAGCGTTTGTCCGCGGCCCTTCGCCAGCAGCGCCTCGGCGTGGCGTTCGATGAGGCGCTGGGCGGCCGGCCAGTCCTGCACTTCGTGGAATATCTGGAACGCTTCGTCGTGATTACCACGTGCATCCAGCAACCGCGCCGCCCTGCGCTCCGTTTCGTGCAGCGAATCCAGTCCGAGGACACTCCCCGCTCTTCCCTTCAGAAACGACCGGAACAGCGCGTGGTACCAGTAGATCGGCTCCGGCCCGGGGCGACGGTGCGTGAACAGATGGCGCTTGTACAAGTCTTCCAGAATCTCGGACGACTGCGGATTGCCGGTCAATTCCCGCGCAAGCGAAACCGGCACTTGCGGCAGCACGGCAGTCGCAACCAGGAAATGCCGCGTGGCCTCGGGAAGGTGCTCGAAGATCTGCGCCGCGAAATACGCGAAGATCGTCTCTCGTTCAGTTGGCAGGCCGGGCGACACGCCGTTGCTCTTGCGGTAGCCCTCCAGCATGAGGGTGAGCCCGGCCGCCCACCCTCCGCTTTGTTCGTACAAACGTTCGATTTCACTCACGCCGATCGCGGGCACGCGGGCCCTGGCGATTGCCTTGGTTTCATCGAGGCTCAGCTTCAGGTCGTCCCAATCGACGGTATCCACGTTCTCGTTGGCAACCAGCCGGGCATAGCAGTCCGGCGGATCGCGCCGGCTCACGACCAGCAGCATCCGGTCCGCGGGAATTTCGGCAATGGCATCGGCCACCAGAGCATGGAACGGGTGCTGCGCCTCCACCTCCTGGTAATTGTCGAGCACGACCGCGGCACCGTCGGGCAGCAAACCGAACAGCTCGCGGAAAAAACGGCGCGAGAATCCCGCCACGTCGTGCTGGTATTCGGGGGTGAGCAACGGCAGGGCCGGCCGGTCCTTTCGGGCGAAAGGGCGACCCGCCTCACCGAGATAGTAGAAAAACGTCGCAGGATCGGCGTCGCCGGCGTCGACCTGGTACCAGATGCCGGGAATCTCGCGGCTATCCAGCCATGTCCCCACCACCGTCGTCTTGCCAGCACCCGGCGGGCCTACGATGCAGATTGCCGACTTGCGTCCTCTTGCCCGGTCGAGTCGGGCAAACAGCCGATCGCGCTCCACCGCCTCGTGAAGCCGCGGACGGGTGAGTTTCGCCAGCGGGCTCGATGGCCTGGTCATCAGATTCCGCGCCTCACTCCTCGCTCAAACGCCTTTGCCTCTGGACCGCCGCGGCACGAGCCGACCCGCAAAATGATGGGCCGGGGCGACTTACGAACTACCTACACATTCTAAAGATAGCCAGCCAGTGCACTCTTCGTCCTCGGCCAGACGTCGCTGCGGTTGGTCGCGGACAACCCTAGCACCGCCGCCAGCCATCCTCGCTTCCCGGTCCACGCGGGCCTGGTAACACATCTATATATATGAATATATGCTGTTTTGCATTGTCCACCGGAGAGGTCGAAGAGTTGACCCGCGGTCGACTGCGCCCACAGGTCGGAGGCCTGTCCGGGGGAGGTAGCCAACACGTGAATTTCTCACACCCCGCCCGGTACCCGTTCGATGAGGCATGGGGCCCTCCAGCCGTACATTGGTCACAACACGAAACGCACTGACCAAGGACCCCGACCATGACGACCAAACTGCTCACCAGCCTGCTGATGGCCGCCCTGTTCGCCTCGTCCGCCGCCTTCGCCGCTGACAGCGCGATTCAGATCAGCATGGTCGACGGCAAGCAGCAAGCTCAGTTCAAGGTCGGCGATGCCCGCTGTGTGCTGGTCGACGACCAGATCCGCTGCACGCCGGTGGCCCAGTAAGCGCAACGATTTCTTCCTCCTCTCCTGGGGATTTGGCCCGCCTGATGGCGGGCCTTTTGTTGGCTCGCTGCCCCGGCGGTGAGGGGGCGGCAGCGGTTGCCCGCGGCCTGTCCGGGCAGAGCGTGAATAGGTCACAGGTCGCCTGTGCATGCGTCGATGAGCGGACCGCCAGGGGTGCCGTAGTCTTACAGCAACTCGCGGGGACACCAGAAAGGCCGATGCCTGCGGGCAGACTCGATTCTCAACTCAGTTTGGAGGTAAAGATCATGAAAGCATCCGTTATCGTCGCCCTCACCGCGGTGGCCTCCGCGCTGTCGATCGGCCTCGCCCAGGCCGACGGCACCGACGTCAGGACCAGCTCGAACTACGACCGGCCCGGACGCAGCATAGACGCAGACATGGTCAAGGTTGTGGGGGCGTCGGCGAAACCCAGCCGGGCCATCGACGACAACGGTGAAGACCGGGGCCGACTACGACAGGCCTGGACGCGCCATATCGGACGACAGCGTCAAGACCGGCGCGGAGTACACCAAACCGGGCCGGGCGCTGGATGACGAGATCGTCAAGCCTGCGCGGGGCCACCAGCAAGCCCGGCCGAGCCCTCGACGACGATGCCGGTGAAGCCCGGTGGAAACTACGACCGGCCCGGACGCACCGTGGGCGGCGACGACGTCAAGACCGGTGGCGCGACCGACAAGCCCGGCCGAGCCCTGGAAGTCGATCCTGCCAAGTACCACTGACCAACGCCGATCCTGACCGCGGATCGCTGCGGGAGGGGCAGGCACGACCTGCCCCTCCATACACCCTCCGCCCTTCTGTTTGTTTGCCAAGTAGGAGGAGCCAGATGCTGATCGACAAAATCGCGCGGATCAACAAAGTCGGTTTCACGGTGCTGCTCACCATCGCGGCCGTGTGGCTGGTGTCACTACCCTTGATCCCGGGAGCGAACGATGCGGCCGAGTCGCCTCACCACCTGACCCACGAGGAACTGGTGCAGGCGGCGCAGCTCGAGTATCCCCCGGCAGTGCAGGCGGAGTTCTGAGCATCGACTCCGGTCGGTGCTGGGAAGCGGCGGCTGGGCGGGCAGTTCCAGTTCAGACCACGTCTTCCCAGCGACCGCTCTTCTCCGAGCGGAACAGGGCGTCGATGATGCGCATGTTCTGTACTGCATCCTCAACGCCGTAGGGAAGCGCTATCTCGCCGCGGATCGCGCGCGAGAAGGCCTCGCCCTGCAGCTGGTACTGGTCGCTCTCGGGCAACGTCTCGGTGCGCGCCGCAGATCCACCGAGCGCCGATCCGTCGTCGAGGAACAGGTGGGTGGCGGCGCCTTGCGGGGCGTTGACTGGAATCTGAATCTCGATGCGTCCCTTGGAACCGCACAGCTGCGTTCGCTGATAGGGGACGCACTGCGTCGACACCGTGAAATCGAGGTGGCGGCCGGAGCCGAAATCGAGCAATGCGCTGGTCAGCCGGTCGGTGCCGAAGGCAGGATCGCGATCGATCAGGGCGATGGCGCGCCGGGGCTCGGCCTCGAAGAAGAAGCGGCCTGCGACGATCGGATAGCAACCAATGTCGTACAGAGCGCCTCCGCCGATATCGGCGATGTTGCGGATGTTGGCAGCATCGGTGTTGAAATACGAAAACAGCATTTGCACCACCTGCAAGGTCCCGACCTGCCCCTGGCGAATCAGTTCCCGAGCACGCTGCCATTGCGGATGGAAGCGCACCATGAAGGCTTCCATGATCAACACGCGGTCGGCGATCGCTCGCAGCTGCTGCGCTTCGAGGGCGTTGAGTGCAATCGGCTTCTCGCACAGCACATGCTTGCCGGCCCGCGCCGCCTGCAGCGTCAGCGGAACGTGCAGATGGTTCGGAAGCGGATTGTAGATGGCCTCGATGTCTGGATCTGCCAGCAGTTCTTCGTACGAGCCATACGCACGCGGAATCCCCAACGCCGCGGCCGCTTCGCGCGCGGCCGTCGGCGAGCGTGATGCGATCGCGCGAATCTCCAGCAGATCGCTCTTGAGCATCCCCGGCAGCACACGCTTGAGCCCGATCTTCGCGGTGCTCAGTACTCCCCAGACGACCTTTTTCACCGTCGTGTCTCCTCGCTTCGGGCGCAAAGTACTTGGATAGCGTACATCCGACGGGGTAGCTTTGCCGCGGGTTGGTCCGGCGCCCCGGATTTGACGCCCGTGGCCTCCCGACATAGCATTACGCGCCTTGTAGCCAGCAGGTCGCGGGTCAACCGGACGATCCTGCCGGCGTTGACTCCGAGCTGAAGCCGGCATCCAACGAGAAGGCCGGCAGGAACACCACCTTCGGGAGGAGATATGCATCACATTGCCCGCAGCGCGGTCGCTGCGTCGCTGGCGGCCGTTCTGAGCGTGCCGGCGCTGGGTGCCGACCCCATCAAGATCGGACTGGTCAACGAGACCACCGGCCCCAATGCCGAGGCCGGCGCCTACACGGTCAACGGCACCCGTCTGGCGGTCGAAGAGGTCAATGCCAAAGGCGGCATCCTCGGCCGTCAGATCGAGTTGCGCATCGAGGACAACCAGAGCACGAATCCGGGGACCGTGCTGGCCTACTCCAAGCTTACCGGCGAAGGCGACATCACCGCCATCGTCGGTCCGATCCGCAGCACACAGATCCAGGCCGCCTCGCCAACGATACAGAAGGGCGGCATCCCCGCGCTGGTCGGCGGCACCGACCCCAGCCTGACCAAGGTGAACAACCCGTGGATCTTCCGGGTGCGGCCCAACGACTCCTACTCTTCTCGCGTAATCGCCGACTTCGGCGTGAATTCGCTGAAGCTGAAGAAGTGGGCCATCGTACATTCCACCGATGCGTTCGGGTCCGGCGGTATGAAAGCACTGAGCGCTGCGCTGCAAGGCTACGGCATCACGCCCGTGCTCGTGCAGGGCTACACCAACAACTCGCAGGATTTCACGCCGATCGTGCTGGCGATCAAGAAATCGGGCGCCGACATCCTGGCGACCTACATGACCAACTCCCCTGATGTGGGCATCTTCGCCAAGCAACTGCGGCAGCTCGGCGTGGGCATACCCTGGGTCGGCTCACCTTCGATCGTGACGGACACGGCGATGAAGCTCGCGGGTCCGGCCCTGCACGGCACCTACGCCGTCGCTGACTTCACGCCCGGCTCGAGCGCCGAGGCACGCTCCTTCGCAGGACAAGTACAAGGCCAAGTACAAGCTCGACGCGGACGTGTACTCGAGCTGGGCTTACGACGCGATCTATGTGCTGAAGAGCGCCATCGAGTCGGCCAAGGGCACGGAACCCGACAAGGTGCGCGCCGCACTGCTCGCCATCTGCGGCTGGAAAGGCGTGGAAGGGACCTACTGCTTCGACAAGAACGGCGACGGCTTGCACGGCTACAACGTCGTGCGCAACGAAAACGGCAAGGTCACCTATCTCAAGCACATCGACTTCAAGGATTGACGCAGCGCCGCGCTCTGCACCCTAAGAGCAGCCAGAGTCGCCGGGAGGACAGGAGCGCGTGGAAGCGCTAGCCAACA
This sequence comes from uncultured beta proteobacterium, assembly GCA_963772865.1. Classification (GTDB taxonomy): domain Bacteria; phylum Pseudomonadota; class Gammaproteobacteria; order Burkholderiales; family SHXO01; genus SHXO01. The sequence continues at coordinate 95,140 of CAVYZA010000033.1, forward strand.
ATTTCCAGGTGCTGTTCCAGGGCCTCGCCCTGGGCAGCATCTATGCGCTGGTGGCGCTGGGCTTCGTGCTCATCATCCGCACCACCAACGTGGTGAACTTCGCCCAGGGCGACTTCGCCATGCTCGGCGGCTACGCCATGGTGCTGTTCCTGGTCGGCATGCCCGGCAATCCCGACCTGCATCTGCCGGGCGTGGAGATACACCTTCCCTATTGGCTCGCGATCGTGCTCACCCTGGTGCTCATGGGGGTGATCGGCGTGCTGTTCAACTTCGGGGTCTATTACCCGCTGCGCAACCGGCCTTTCCTGCCCGTGCTGATCAGCACGCTGGGGGCGTCGATTTTCCTGCAGAACACCATTCTCGCCCTGTTCAACCCGCAGCCGCGGCCGCTGGACAAGCTGATCGACGTGGATGGCGTGACGATCGGCGGCGTGTTCCTGGATAGCCAGTACCTGGTGATCCTCGTGTTCACGATCCTTGCGGTCGCCTTCCAGTACTTCCTGTTCGAGCGCACGCTGCTGGGCAAGAAGCTGCAGGCCGTGTCCCAGGACAAGGACATGGCGCGGCTGCTCGGCATTCCGGTGACGTTGATGATCATCATCACGTTCGTCTACAGCGCAGCGCTGGGAGGGCTCGCGGGTGTGCTGGTGTCGCCGATCCTGTTCGTGTCGATCGGACTGGGCTCGGCCATCGCGCTGAAGGCGTTCGCCGCCACCATCATCGGCGGCTTCGGCGACATCGCGGGCGCCATCGTCGGCGGCCTGATCATCGGGGTGATCGAGAGCTTCGCCGCGTACTACATCTCGGTGCCCTACAAGGACGCGTACGCGTTCATTTTCCTGTTCCTCGTGCTGCTGTTCCGGCCGCAGGGAATCTTTGGCGAGAAGGTGTCGGAGAAAGCATGAGCGGCGCAGCCACGCCTTCCGCAGCGCCCGCGCGCGCCCCCAGCCGGCTGCCCTGGATCGCACTGATCCTGGTGCTGGCGATTGCGCTGCCGTTGATCCCGTTCTACTTCAAGGTCAGCGACTACGTCCTGAACATCTTCATGAACTCGGTGACCTACGCCATGGCCGTCCTGGGGATGGTGGTGGTGCTGGGCTACACCGGGCAGATCAATCTGGCGCAGGCCGCGTTCTTCGGCTTCGGCGCCTATGCCGTCGGCTTGGGTACGATAACCGTATGGGTTGCCGTTCTGGGTGTCCTTCGCGATCGGCATGGTGCTCGCCGGCGCGGCCGGGCTGATCCTCGGGCTCACCACGCTGCGGCTGGGCGGTCACTATCTGGCCATGATCACCATCAGCTTCCAGATGATCTTCGATCTGGTGGTGGTGAACTGGGTCGAGATGACCCACGGACCGGACGGCATTCCGGGCGTGCCGCGGCCCTCGTTCTTCGGCCACGCGCTCAACGATCAGCGCAGCTTCCTGCTGTTCGCCACGCTGGTGTTGTATCTGCTGATCTGGTTCGTGTGGTGGCTTCCGAACACGCGGCTGGGGCGTGCCATGCGCGCCGTGCGCGACAACGAGCTGGCGGCCGAGACCATCGGCGTGCACACGCTGCGCACGAAGGTCATCGCCTTCACCATGAGCGCCGTGCTGGGCGGCATCGGCGGCGGCCTGTACGCCGCGGGCTTCAGCTACATCAGCCCGGACAACTTCAACTTCGCGCGGTCGATCGAGTTCCTCACCGCCACGCTGCTGGGCGGGGCGCAGTCCGCTTTCGGCGGCACGCTGGGCACGGTGCTGATCGTGCTGCTGCCGGAATGGTTCAAGGACTTTCCCGAAGGGCTGCGGTTCTTGAGCAAGGTCTATCTCGCGATCTACGGTCTCGCCGTGATCCTGATCATGGTGTTCATGCCCGAAGGCATCTGGGGGCTGGTCAAAAACACCTGGAGCAGAGTGCGCAAGGCGGCGGCCCCGGTGACCGGCACCGTCCCCGCACTCAATCTGGACATCAAGGCCGATCAGACCGCTGCGGTGCTGCGGCTGACGAATCTGCAGAAGCACTTCGGCGGCCTCAAAGCGGTCGACGGCGTCGACCTGGAGGTCGCCCCCGGCACGGTGCACGCGCTGATCGGTCCGAACGGTTCCGGCAAGACCACGACTTTGAATGTCGTCAGCGGAATCTACCGGCCGACCGACGGCAAGGTGCAGTTCGACGGCATCGACATCTCGCTGATCAGCCCGCACCAGCGCGCCGGTCTCGGCATGGGTCGCACGTTCCAGAACATCCGCCTGTTCCCGACCATGACCGCGCTGGAGAACGTGATGGTCGGCGCGCAACGCGACAACAATCCACTGCAAGCCGGACACGAGTCGCTGCGCCAGCGCGCGCTCTCCGCGATGGAGTTCGTCGGGATTCTCGACCGCGCGCACGTGATCGTGCGCAACCTGCCCTACGGCCATCAGCGGCTGGTGGAGATCGCCCGCGCTCTCGCGGGACATCCCAAGCTGCTGCTGCTGGACGAGCCGGGGGCCGGCCTGAACCAGACCGAAAAGCAGGAGCTGGTCGGACTGCTCAAGCGCTTCCGCGGCCACGGGTTGACCATCTTCCTCATCGACCACGACATGGGCGTGGTGGAGAAAGTCTCCGACAAGATCACGGTGCTCAACTTCGGCAAGAAGATCGCCGAGGGCACGCCGCAGGACGTGCTGCGTCACCCCGACGTTATCGCCGCCTATCTCGGGGAGGGGCCGACCGGTGCCGCTGCTCGAGCTTAAAGCGGTCTCCTCCGCCTACGGCAGCGTCGAGGCGCTGCGCGGCGTCTCCCTGCAGGTGGAAGCGGGCGAGGTCGTCACGCTGCTCGGCGCCAACGGCGCGGGCAAGAGCACGACACTGCGCACCATCTCCGGCCTGATCCGTCCGACCAGCGGCGAAGTCTGGTTCGAAGGCAACCGCATCGACGAGCGTGTCGCCCGAGCAGATCGTGCGCATGGGGATCTCACATGTTCCGGAAGGACGCCGCATCTTCCCCGGCCTGACGGTGCGCGAGAACATCATGCTCGGCTCCACCAGCCGGGGACACCTGTCCAAACAGCAGATGCTGCAGGACATCGATGCGATGTTCGCGATCTTCCCCGACATCAAGCGCTTCGAGAACGCGCTGGGCTGGACGTTGTCCGGCGGCCAGCAGCAGATGCTGGCGGTGGCGCGGGGACTGATGGCCAAGCCGAAGCTGCTGCTGCTGGACGAGCCCTCTCTAGGGCTCGCGCCGGTGATCGTGCAGCAGCTTTTCGCCACTATCCGCGAAATCCACGCGCGCGGCACCACCATCCTGCTGGTGGAACAGAACGCGCACATGGCCCTCTCGGTGGCCGGCCGCGGCTACGTCCTGGAAACCGGCAACCTCACCGTGGAAGGTTCCACGTCCGAGCTGCTGGATAACGAGGAAGTGCGCGCCGCCTATCTCGGCGGGCACGGGGCGTAGCAGCCCTCTGATTGCGCATCACCGCTGCACAGGCGGGAATACAGGGGTACCTCGACAGTTTGGGATTACCGCCTTCGCGGAATCACGGGAATCGCTGCTCAGTCCTCGCCGGCCGGAAGCTGCCGGTCCTTGCGCTCCGCAAAGCGGCCGGCGCGCAGGAAGCGATACTGGACTTGGTACGCCTCGCGCTCGCGCCGGTACCACAGCGCCGAGCCGTACTCCGCCGCGCCCTGCTGCGCCTGCAGAGCATGCACCAGCTCGTGCAGGAGGATGCTGCGGCCGTACAAACCGCGTGAGATCGACGTCGTCTCGCAGCAGCAGTTCGCCCGTGTTCTCCGGCGCGGCGCCGTAGCTGTGAAACCGTTTGATATACGCATAGAACCCGGCGCAGGGACACGGGATGCGAGCGGCAGAAACGATGTGGACTGCGGGCACGGTCGCAGGCACCGGGTAGCCACTCCAGGCGACCGCCAGCGCGAGCAGCTGAGCGATGAGCTCGTCCACCGCTACAGATGCTCCTTCTGCAGGTACACGCTCTTGTCGATGCGCGAGAAGAAGTCGCGGTAGAAAACCGGGTCGTCGATCGCCTGGACCTCGATGATCTGCCCGCGGTTGTCGAGCACCTTGCGCTGAAAGCTGATGCGGATGCGCGTCTGCTGGCCAAGCTCGGTAACGTTGCCGGTGAAGTCGTTGACCTCGAGCTTTGCAAAGGTCGGCTCCGCCGGCCAGTGAAAGCCACCGCCGCCGGCGAAGCCCTCCGAGTAGCGCCCGGGGGCGAGGTCGATCTCCTTGCTGGCGGTGATCAGGCCGAGCTCGGTGACGGCATTGCGTACGACGTACCCCTGATCCTGCAGGGCGTTGAGCATGGCCTTCATCACCAGCTTGGTGTCTGCAGTGTCGAAGGTGTAGGTCTGCAACGCGCGCACCTCCAGCGCGGACCTGCTGGGCGCAATGGTCGGCGCGCAGCCGGCAGCCAGCCCGGCCAAGGCCAGGAGCAGCAGGCACAGCCGAACCGCAGACATGGCGCCGCGCTTCAGAAACGGCTCGAGTGGTATGAGAAGGTGTCCACCCGCTGGTCGGGGCCGAACTTGATCGTCACTGTGAGTGTGCGCTCGGTGCGGCTGCTCGCCCCGGCAGCACTGCTCGCGCCGACCAGCAGAACAGTACCGTATACGCCGCTGTTCGAGTAGGCGGCCTCGCTGGCGATCTTGTCGTATATCCAGGTTTCGTGTCCCTGCGCGTCGCGTGTGACGATGTTGGGCGATCCGAGCGCGGCGATCACCTCGTCCTGCGTGAGGCCGGCGTGAATCTCTTTCTGCACGGTCCCGAGCGTCATCTGGCGCTCGGCTGCAGAGGGAAGCTGGTCCGCGTGCTTCGCTGCCGTTGTGCAGGCGCCGGCCAGGACGGCGAAGCCGAGCGCGGTGATCGTGCGCATGGGTAGTCTCATTGTGGTTGATGCGTGGGCAGCTGCAATGGGTTCAATTATAGGCAGGACAGGCTGCTGCACGCTGACCAGCAAGCGGCCGCGCTCCCGTTTCCTCTTCCTCGACTGGCCTGCAGCACACACAGCCTCGTTGTCGCCACGGCCGACCCGCGCGGAGTTTTTTGACATCGTTTGACCTTGATTGGTCGGCTGCGCCTACTCCCTTATGATCCTCGACGCTCGGCATACGTACCGGCGGCGACAACCAACAATCATCGTGGGCGACCAGCCCGCGAGTGCCTGCGGCGCGCAGCGTTGCAGACGTTGAATCTACAAGGGAGCGATAGCGAACATGAAGCCATCCCTCCGGCTCCTGTCCGGCGCGGCGTTGTGCATCGCGTTCGCCAGCGCCGCACCCGCTGCAGTCATCGTCCACCCCGACTACGCCAGCACCTACAGCGTGTTGGACCTCGGTGCGGTGACTGGCGTTCCCGCCAACTATGGCGGCCTCACCCTGAAGCAAGGCGACAACGGCACGCTGTTGGTCAGCGGTGACGCCAACACGCCGAGCGCAAAGATCTACAGTGTCTCCGTGCAACGCGACGCCGACAACCACATCACCGGCTTCGGCGGCACGGCAATGTTCTTCGCCAATGCCAGGGGCACCATGGGTGGCATCGACGGCGGGCTTGCATACGCGCCCAACGGCGTCCTGCTCTACACCGTGTTCCCGGACAACCAGATCGGTCAGATCAAACCCGGCAGCACGGGTGCAGACAAGCTCGTCACCTTGACCGGGGCGCGCAGGACGTTCATAGGAGGGCTTACTGTTGTGCCCGCTCGGCCTGCCCGGAGCGGGCCGGCTCAAGGTCACCTGGGTAGTGGGGAACCGCTGGTCCGACGCCGTCCTGACACCAGACGGAACCGGGACGTACAACGTCGTCCCCTCTGATGTGAATATTCCTCTCGCCGGGGCGCCGGAGGGCATCGTCTACGTCCAGCCAGGCTCACCACTGTTCCCGGGGCCGAGCGTCCTCATCGCCGAGTCCGGAACAGGTGAGATCGCCGCGTACCAGGTCAATGCCAACGGCGATCCGATCACCAGCACGCGGAAGACCTTCGTCAGCGGACTGGACTTCCCGCAGGGCGCGGCAATCGATCCGCTTACCGGCGATTTCCTGTTCTCGGACTTCCTCAGCGGTCATATCCTCCGCGTCGGCATCATCCCCGATCCCGGAGGCAAGTACCTGGGTACTGGTCGTTCTCGGCCTGGGCCTGGTCGGTGCAGTCGTGCGCTGGAAACGCTGACTGACCCACGTCAGCGCCGTCGCGCAGCGGCCTGACGCCCGCGCGGTTTCCCCGCCTGCTCGGGCAGTGGCAGCGCAGTCTGATACTTCACCTGCTTGAGCGCGAAGCTCGACTTGATGTTCCCCACCCCCGGCACTCTCGACAGGAAGTCGAGGATGAAGTGCTCCAGTGCCTGCAGGTCGGGCACCACGACGCGCAGCAGGTAGTCCGCTTCGCCTGTCATCAGGTAGCACTCCATCACTTCGGGCCGAGCGCGGATCGCCTTCTCGAAGACCTCGAGCGCGGGCTCGATCTGCTTCTCCAGCGTGACCTGGATGAACACGCTGACCTTCATCCCGACGCGCTGCGGATCCAGCAGGGTAACGTAGCGGCGGATGAAGCCGCGCTGCTCGAGCGCCCGCACGCGGCTCAAGCATGGCGACGGCGACAATCCCACCGCCTGCGCCAGGTCGACGTTGGAGATGCGCGCATCCTCCTGCAGCAGACCGAGGATCTTCCAGTCGGTGGCGTCCAGGATGTCGTTCGGCATATTCCGCCTCCCTTCGAAGTCTATTCAGCATTCTATGCTTTTGAAGCCGACGCCAGAACAGGACAAACCAAACCATCTGCTCCCCGACCCGGAGTACCATAACCGGCGTTCCGGCATGGTTTTCTGACCTCTGACCTCTGACTCCTGACCTCTGATGACTGACCTCTCCGACCTCATCTCCACCGGCCACTGGGCGGTATTGCCGCCCGACCTCGATCCGATCGAAACCCGCGAATGGCTCGATGCGCTCGAGGCCATCGTCGAATCCGAGGGCCCCGAGCGCGCCACCTTCATCCTGCGCAGGCTGCTGGATCGTGCGCGCGCGCTGCGCGTGCCGATGCCGCCGGTACTGAACACACCTTACTGCAACACCATCCCGCTGGCGGACCAGCCGCAGTACCCCGGCAACCTGGAGATAGAAAGCCGGATCAGCGCGCTGGTGCGCTGGAACGCGCTCGCGATGGTGGTGCACGCAAACAAGGTCGCGTCCGAGCTGGGCGGGCACCTCGCCACCTACGCATCGGTCGCCGATCTGTTCGAGGTGGGCTACAACCATTTCTTCCGCGCCGGTCAGAGCGGGGACCTGGTCTACTTCCAGCCGCATGCCGCACCCGGGATGTATGCGCGGGCTTGGCTCGAAGGCCGGCTGACTCAGGAGCACCTGGAAAACTACCGGCAGGAGACCGGCGGCAAGGGCTTGTCGAGCTACTGTCATCCGTGGCTCATGCCGGACTTCTGGCAGTTTCCGACCGGCTCCATGGGGCTCGGCGCGCTCACCGCAATCTACCAGGCGCGCTTTCTGCGCTACCTGGAGAACCGCGGCCTGCTCGATACGAAGGGACGCAAGGTCTGGGAGTTCGTCGGCGACGGCGAGATGGACGAGCCCGAGTCGCTCGCCGGGCTGTCGCTGGCCGCGCGCGAAGGCCTGGACAACCTGATCTTCGTGGTGAACTGCAACCTGCAACGGCTCGACGGGCCGGTGCGCGGCAACGGTTCGATCATCCAGGAGCTGGAAGGCCTGTTCGCCGGCGCCGGCTGGAACGTGATCAAGGTGCTGTGGGGCTCGGACTGGGACCCGCTGTTTGCACGCGATCACGAGAACATCATCCTGCGACGGCTGCACGAGACGGTGGACGGCGAATTCCAGAAGTACGCTGCCACCGACGGGCGCTTCAATCGCGAGCACTTCTTCAACAAGTACCCCGAGCTGCAAAAGCTGGTCGCGCACCTCTCCGACGAAGACATCGACCGTCTCAAGCGCGGCGGCCACGACGTGGTGAAGATCTACGCAGCGTACCGTGCCGCGGCGGACCACAAGGGCCAGCCCACCGTCATCCTCGCCCAGACCAAGAAAGGCTACGGCATGGGCCATTGGGCGCAGGGCAGGATGACCGCGCACCAGCAAAAGAAGCTGGAGGACGATGCGCTGCTCGCTTTCCGCGACCGCTTCGCCTTGCCGCTGTCGGACGAGGACGTGCGCGACCTGCGCTTCTTCAAGCCGGCGGATGACAGCCCCGAGATGAAGTACCTGCACCAGCGCCGCCAGGCGCTGGGCGGCTACCTGCCGGCGCGCGCCGGCAAGGGCGAAGCGCTGCCCGCCCCCTCGCTCGAGAGCATGACGAAGTACCTGGAGGGAACCCAGGGCCGCGAGCAGTCCACCACCATGATCTTCGTGCAATTGCTGGCGCAGTGGCTGCGGGATCCCAACATCGGCAAGCGCATCGTGCCCATCGTCGCCGACGAAGCGCGCACATTCGGCATGCAGGCCCTGTTCCGGCAGGTGGCGATCTACTCCTCGGTCGGTCAGACCTACGACCCGGAGGACAAGGATGAGCTGCTCTACTACAAGGAAGCGCGCGAAGGCCAGATCCTCGAAGAAGGCATCACCGAGGCCGGCGCGATCTCATCGTGGATCGCGGCCGCGACGAGCTACAGCGCGCACGGCGTACCGATGCTGCCGTTCTACATCTTCTACTCGTGCTTCGGCTTCCAGCGCATCGGCGACTTGATCTGGGCAGCTGGCGATTCGCGCGCGCGCGGCTTCCTGCTCGGCGCCACCGCCGGCCGCACCACGCTCTCCGGCGAAGGCCTGCAGCACGAAGACGGCTCCAGCCATCTGCTGTTCTCCACCGTGCCCAACTGCGTGGCCTACGATCCGTGCTTCGGCTACGAGCTCACGGTGATCCTGCAGAACGGCATGCACCGCATGCTTGAAGAGCAGGAAGACGTGTTCTACTACGTGACGGTGATGAACGAGAACTACGTTCACGGTCCCATGCCGGAAGGCGCACGCGAAGGGATCCTGAAAGGAATGTATCTGTTGCGGGAGGCGCGCGGCACGAGGCACGAGGCACGAGAAGAAGGGCACACCCGGGCGCGGAATCATCTCGAGCCTCGAGCGTCGAGCCTCGCGCCTGCGTTCAGCTCCTCGGCTCCGGCACCATCCTGCGCGAAGTCCTGGCTGCCGCCGAGCTGCTCGAGCAAGACTGGAACGTGTCAGCCGACGTGTGGAGCGTCACCAGCTTCACGGAGCTGCGCCGCGAAGGCATCGAGGTGGACCGCTGGAACCGGCTGCATCCGGACGCCAGCCCGCGGCTCACCCACGTCGAGCAATGCCTGACCGCAACGCACGGCCCCGTCATCGCTGCCACGGACTACATGCGCACGGTCGGCGATCTCATCCGCAACTGGGTCCCGCGCCGCTACACTGCGCTCGGCACAGATGGCTTCGGCCGCAGCGATACGCGGGCGGCGCTGCGCAGCTTCTTCGAAGTCGACCGCCACCATGTCACCCTCGCAGCCCTCAAAGCATTAGCCGATGAAAGTGCGATCGACCGCAACCTGGTGAGGCAAGCGATCGAGAAATACGGGATCGATCCGGACCGACCGAATGCGTGGGATTGCTAGCCCGGCCACCGGCTCACGGTTCCGGCGTTCCGGTGTCTTCAACGCCGCGGCCTAGCTCTGCTCGTGCTGCACTGGCAAGAGCTTGATACTTGGCTCGGAATAGGTCTAGATTCCCCTCCTCGAGCTCCTCGAGGTCGAGCAGAGCGTTGTGCGCGCCCTGCGTCGCCCGGATGAGTTCATCGAGCTTCACCTGGATCGCCTCAGTGTCCCGATACTGGGTGTTCTGAATGAGAAAGACCATCAAGAACGTGATGATGGTCGTGCCGGTGTTGATGACCAGTTGCCAGGTGTCGCTGAAGCCGAATATTGGCCCACTGACTATCCATGCTGCGATGACGCCAACGGCCAGGACGAACACCCTCGGCCGACCGCAGAAGTGAGATGCCGCCTTCGCAAACCGGGAGTACCAAGCGCCGTTACGCATGCTGGACCTCTGTTTGGCTAGCTCCGCGTTAGTACCTGCCCTGCAGGCGGTCCTCGCACGACCGACTGTGATCGACGATCGACCCACCCGTCATGCTCCGAGACAATCCAATGCTACGCCTGTTCTGCAGCGCCACCAGCAGCAGGTCATCTTCCATCCACGGCTTGCGCGCCGGTGATCGGCTTAGTTTATCAATAGCGGGCGACGAAACGCCGATCGATCCAGTCCTTCCAGCGCCAGACCCAGCGGCCCTCGAAAGCGAGCTCGCCCCACGCGGCAATGGCGTACCGCTCTCCCGTGGTGATCAGCTGCAGCGCACGTCGCTGCGGCTGGAATAACATGAGCGGCGCGCCGCGCAAAGCGGCGCGCAGATTGGCGGCAAGCGGGGGGCCCTGACGCACAGCATAGACACCGGATTTGGGCCGCGGATGATCCACCATGGTGGCCACGTCGCCGGCTGCGAAGACATCCGCGTGAGAGGTCGACTGCAACCGATCGTTCACCAGCACGAATCCTTCAGCGTCGAGGCCGAGCCCACAGTCGCGCAGCCACGCTGCGGGCGCGGGTCCCGTCACCCAGATGACTGGATTCGCCGCGATGCGCTCGCCGTCATCCAGCACTACGCCGTGGTCATAGGCCGCGACGACGTGCCGCCCGACGCGCACGGTAATACCACGTTGCCGCAGGACGTGCATCACGCGGCGGCGCACCCTCTCGCTGTAGCCTGGCAGCACGGAACTGCTCGCGGTCAGAAGGAAGAAACGCGCTGCCCCCGCCTCGCGGCGCACCCGATAGTCGAGCGCCAGGCAGAGCTCGACACCGCCAGCACCTGCGCCCACGATGGCAATGTCGACATGGCCACTTCGCGCCGTTGCGACCACCGCCTCGACGCCAGCGAGCAGACGATCCACAGGCTTCACCGGAAATCCGACGCGCTCCGCGTCTTCGATCGAACCGTTGTTGGGTACCGAGCCGATATCCAACGACAACACATCGTAGGACACGTGAGTGCCCTGAGCGCACGCCACTGTCCGGCACGCCGCATCCAGCGCAACCGCATAGTCCTGCACGAAGCGCACGCGCGCCGCCTGTGCCAGGCGCTCCAGATCGATATGAGTATCGCCTCGACTGTAGTGTCCGGCGATCAGCCCAGGGAGCATCCCTGAGTAAGCGGTATGGTGCGATGGGCTGACCAGTACGACTTCGGCGCCCTCCATCGGCGCCAGACCGAAGCGGCGCAGCACTTCGACATGAGCGTGTCCGCCGCCCACCAGGAGCAAGCGTTTCATGTGTATGAGCTGGTGAGCTCAGCAAGTAGCGGATCGGCGCGCAGACGTGCGAGATCTTCGGGGCGATCGATATCCCAGCGCATCGGCAGCTCGTGCCATCGCAGCTTCAGCGCGCGCATCCGCTCGCGTGTCTGTTGCATCACGAGCGGCGTGCTCCAGTCGATGCCGGCGAACAGAGCCGCCTGCACATGGCGAAGCGCAATCAAATGATAGCCGCCATCCTCAGTCGGCCCGAGCACCGCGTCGCATCCGGACCAGAGCTGCGCGCTTGCTTCCCGGAAATCCTGCCGGCTCCGCGACGGACAGTCGCAGCCCACCAGGATCACGCCTGATGCGTGCCCTGACAGTCGATCGAAGCAGTGCGACATGCGCGCACCGAGATCGCCGGCGCATTGCTGGCGCGTCTGTACTCCCAGCTTCGCGGCGAGATCGTTCAAAGCCGGATCCGGCTGCGTATGCCACAGCTGTACGCGGCCGACGGCCGCGGCAAGCGCAGTCTCCAGCGCCTGTCTCACGAGCGCAAGATGCAAGCCCGCGGCACGGACGGCGCCGAGCTCCGGTATCAAGCGTGTCTTCGCCTCCCCGGCCAGAGCGGCTTTGGCGAACACCGCTACCTCACAGACGCTAGCGCTGCTCATAGAGTTCGGCGAGGTGCGCTGGGGCGGCGCCGAAGAAGTAACGCAGCCGCAACCACCACATCAGAGCGATCGTGCGCAGCACGCCGTTGCGCTCCCAGCGCCGCGCCGAGGTGACCGCCGTCGCCCGCAGCGCGACCGGCTTGCTGCAACGGCGCAACCGCGCTGACAAAGCAATGTCCTCCATCAGCGCCAGTGGCGGGTAGCCGCCGACGCGCGTGAACGCCTGCGCGGTGACGAAGATCGCCTGATCGCCGGTGCAGATGCCGGTGAGACGCGAGCGCAGGTTCATCATCAACGCGACCAGCCGGAGTATTGGGCGCGTACTGCCGATGCGCACATCGAAGCGTCCCCAGCATCCACCCGATTGGCGCAGAGCCTCCATCAGGATCACGCCCGCATCATCGGGCAATCGCGTATCCGCATGCAGAAACAGCAGCACATCGCCGCGCGCGACGCCAGCCCCGGCGTTCATCTGACGTGCACGTCCGCGCGGCGCATCGATCACCCGATCGGCGGCACCGGCCGCCAGGCCCGCAGTCGCATCGGCGCTGCCGCCATCGACCACGATCAGTTCGTGGCCACGAGCACGCAATGGTTGCAGCGCCTGCAACGCGGCTTCGATGCCGCCGGCCTCGTTCAGCACCGGCACGATGATGGTGAGCCTGCTCATTTCGCTCGGTAAGCCACTGGGCGGCTTCATCTCACCCCCGCCGCCAGGCGTGATAGCGCCCGACCCAGCGCAGCAGCCCGAGAGGGGCGTGCGTGCGCTTCCAGACGCCCGCTGCCATCTTGTTGGCTTCAGCCAGCGTGGGGTAGATGTGAATGGTGCCCAGAATACGGTTGAGCCCGATGCCGTTTTTCATCGCCGTGATGAACTCGATGATCAGGTCTCCGGCATGGCTGCCGCAGATCGTCGCCCCCAGGATACGATCCTTCCCGGGCACGGTCAGGACTTTCACCTCGCCACGCGCCTCCTCGTCGGCGATCGCGCGATCGAGGTCATCGATCGCGTAGCGCACGACTTCATGCGCGACGCCCCTGTCGCGCGCCTCGCCTTCATTCAATCCCACGCGCGCGACTTCCGGATCTGTGAACGTGCACCACGGAATGACGGAGTAATCGGCGCGGAATTTCTTCACGCTGCCGAATAGCGCGTTCACCGCACCGTACCAGGCTTGATGCGCACCGGTGTGCGTGAATTGATAAGGACCGGCCACGTCGCCGCACGCGTAGATGCTGGGATAGATGGTCTGCATATATGCATTGGTCTGAATGGTACGCTGCCCGGTGAGGCCGATGCCGAGCTCCTCCAGCCCGTAGCCTTCGGTGTTCGGCACCCGCCCGACCGCGCTCAGCAGCACGTCGAACGGCACACGCACCTCTGCGCCGCCGCTTTGCGCGACCAATACCGTGCCGCTCGCATCGGCTTCGATGCGTAAGGCCTTGTGTCCGGTGAGCATGCGTACGCCATCGGTCCGCAACTGCTGCGCCACCATCTCCACGATCTCCGGGTCTTCCCGCAGCAGGATGCGCGGGGCCATCTCCACCTGCGCCACTTCCGAGCCGAACCGGGCGAAGCACTGCGCCAGCTCGCAGCCGATGGGGCCGCCCCCCAGCACCAGCAGGCGACGCGGCAGCGTGCGCAGCGCCCACACGGTGTCCGAGGTTACGCAGTGCGCCTTCTGGATACCGGGAATCGGCGGCATCAGAGGGCGCGCGCCGGTGGCGAGGAGGATGGCACGCGTGGTCAGCGTACGCGTGCCGCCCGGCTGAGCAACCTCCACCGACCAGGGCGATGTAATGCGCGCGCGGCCGATCAAGCACTCCACACCCAGCGCGGTGTAGCGCTCCACCGAGTCGTGCGGTGCCACGGTGCGAATCACGCGCTGCACGCGCTCCATCACGTCGGCGAAGTCGAGCTCGAACGCAGCGCGCCGAATGCCCAGTGCCTCGGCACGCTTCATGTCGGCCAGCAGCTTCGCCGTACGGATCAGCGCTTTGGAGGGGACGCAGCCGGTGTTCAGACAATCGCCGCCCATGCGATGCTGCTCGATCAACGTCACCTTCGCCTTCACAGCGGCGGCGATGTACGCGGCCACCAGCCCGGTCGAGCCGGCACCGATCACAATGAGGTTGCGGTCGAAACGGCGCGGCTTCATCATTTGGCGTCAGAGCGGCGTACGCGTACCAGCTCGACGAGCTTCTTTGCGAGCAGCGGAAACACGCCGAGCAGCGCAAACGAGATCAGCAGCTTCGGCGACAGGATCCCGCGTGCGGACTCGATCTGCGCCAGCTGCGCTCCCGCATTCACGTAGACGATGGTCCCCAGCAGCATGCCGAGCTGGCTCACCCAGTAGAACGTGCGTGTTCGGATCGGCGTCAAGCCCATGGCGAAGTTGATCACGAAGAACGGGAACAGCGGCACCAGACGCAGCGTGAACAGATAGAACGCGCCTTCGCGCTCCACCCCCGCGTTCACCACCTGCAGCCGGGCGCCGAACCTGCGTTGAAGGGCATCGCGGAACAGGAAACGGCTGGACAGAAATGCCAGCGTCGCCCCGATGCTGGAGGCGAACGACACGATCAACGTACCCAGCGCAAGCCCGAACACGGCGCCACCGAACAACGTGAGCAAGGCCGCCCCCGGGAGCGACAGCGCGGTGACTACTACGTAAGCCACGAAGTACGCTGCCGCGACGGCGACCGGGTGCGCGGCATATAGCGCAGCGATAGCGGCCTGCTGCGCCTTCAAGTATTCCAGAGTGAGATGGCGATGCAGACCCAACGCGAAGAAGCCGGCGATCAACACTGAAAGCAACAGCAGCAGCGCCATCCTTGCGCGGCTCATGACTTCACGCTAGTGGTCGGTGTCTATCATGCCAAAGCACCGCCACAGCTCGAGCCTTGCCCGGCCGTGCATCCGAAACAGTGATCGGCGACCTGGATGGGATTGCCGTGCAGGGCGACTTGCTGCAGGTCGCTGAGCTTCACGCGTGACTTCTGGCCAAGCTTGAGTGGCAGGCCGAGCATCTGATTGAAGTCACAGTCGTAAACATAGCCTTGCCAATCCACCGACAGCAGCGCGCGACACATCACGTGATCCAGATTCTCGGCTCGGTAGCTATCCTTCAACAGGCGCATGTAGCTGCTGAACTGGCCCTTGGACATCAGCGTGCTGCCGAAGCGGGCGATCGGCATGTTCGCAAGCGTATACAGCCGGTTGAATGCAATGCCGTGCTCATCTCCCAGGATGCGGCGGTAATCCGCCTCCAGCTGCACCTGGCTCGGGGGCAGCGACGGGCCTTGCGGGTTGTATACGAGATTGAGCATGAGACCCGTGCCGTCCTTTCCGTAACCAGCCGCGTTCAGACTGCGTAAGGCACGCAGGCTCGCCTGAAACACGCCCGCACCGCGCTGCCGATTCACGTTGTCCTCGAGATAGCAGGGCAGCGAGGCCACCACCTCTACGCCATGGGCAGCTAGAAACTCGACGAGATCCTCCTGTCCGGGCTGCTCGACAATCGTGAGATTGCAGCGATCCATGACATGGATACCCAAAGCACGCGCTTGTGTGACCAGGTAGCGGAACTGATCGCTGAGCTCAGGTGCACCGCCGGTAATATCCAACGTCGACACGCGAGTGCTGCGCAGATACTGCAGGATCTGGTCGGCCACTTCCCGCGAGATTGCTTCCGTGCGCGTGGGACCGGCGCCGACATGGCAGTGAACACAGCTTTGATTGCAGCGATAACCGACGTTGACCTGCAGCACCTCCACGGCGCGGCGCGCGAGGGCTGGGAAATCGGTTTGCCGGAGCAGAGGCAGCGTAGCGTGCATCGGGATCCTTGAAAGAGATCGTTTTGCCGCAGTGCCGGGTCGGGCGAACCTGCAGTCGGATTCCAATCCAAAACGTAGAGGATCGTTCGATTGGTTGAGGTAAGTCAACAGGCGCGGCGCAAGGTTCGTACGACAGGACGCCAACGCCGCGCGACTCTGCACTGATACGGAGCATAACGCGGATCGGATGCCCCAACCGATAGGGGTTCCAAACAGATCACGCCGCGAGAAGGTATCGATCCTCCTCAGCTCGCGGCTGGCACTCGATCACGGATCCTGAGCCGCGACGTGGCCTTGCCTGAGTGCCGCCGCATACCCGCGATTCCAGGTCGGTGTGATCCAGACTTCGTTGAGGCACACGTGGGGCGGTAACGTTGCCACGTACAGGATCAGGTCTGCGACGTCCTCCGGCTGGAGCATGCGCGCGCGCTCCTCAGCGTTCACTGGAACCGGACGCTGATCGAGGATCGGAGTGGCAACCTCGCCGGGACAAAGCACGGTGGAGCGGATGCCGTTGACGCACTCCTCGCAGTTGATGCTGTGGCTCATCGCCACCATGCCGTGCTTGGCGGCGGAATACGCCCCACCGGACAGAGGTCCGATAGTGCGCCCCGCCATCGACGCGGTGTGGATCAGCACGCCGTCCTTCTGGGCGCGCATGATCGGCAGCGTCGCCAGCACGCAATAGAAGGCGCTGGAGAGATTTCCGTCCAGGACCTGATCAGCACCCGAGGCATCGAGCTCTGCCCAGCGGCGCCGCAGAATATTGACGCCCGCGTTGTTGACGAGAATATCCAGCCGGCCGAACCGGCTGCGGATCTCCCCGGCAACCTGAGTGGCCGCGCTCGCATTGGTGAGGTCGCCGGGCTCTACTACAGCCGTTCCTCCGTCTGCTTCGATGCGAGCGGCAGTCTCGCGCAACGGCGGCTCGCGTCGCCCGCTCACGATCACCCGCGCCCCCTCGCGCGCGAGCACAATCGCCGCAGCCCGCCCGATCCCGGAGCCTGCGCCGGTAACCCATGCAATCTTGTCTTTGAGCTGATTCACGGAACGGGTCCCAGTAGGTTCGCGTCTAGATGGCCAAACGCTTGACCGCGTCTTCGTTCCACTCGAGACCACTGCCCGGCGTGTCGGGCACGGTCACATAGCCGTCCTTCACCGGCAGCGGATTGGCGAGGATCGGCTCGGCCCAATCGCTCCACTCCAGCCAGTCCGCCGTTTCGCTGACTCGCAACAGGTGCGCCGAAACCATCGGATACAGGTGATTCGACAGCGGCAGCCCGGCCGCGCCGGCGATCGCAGCCGAGCGCATCCAGCCCGTCACGCCGCCGATGCGCATGAGATCCGGCATGTACAGGTCCGCGGCACCCGCCATGACTGCTTTGTAGAATCCGCGCGGGCCGTAGATGTTCTCGCCGATCTGGATGGGCGTCTTCATCTCCCGCGCAAGCTGCGCGCAACCTTCCAGGTTGTCGTAGACGATCGGCTCCTCGAACCAGCTCAGGCCCTGATCGTCGAGCGCGTGCAGCCGCAGCAGCGCCTCGCCGAAGCTCAGCCCCTGGTTGAAATCGCACATGATCTGGACGTCTTCGCCGACCGCACGCCGGACCGCGGCGATCGCGGCGAGATCGTCTCTCAGCTTCTCCCGCCCCAGGCGAATCTTGACCGCCTTGAAGCCGCCCTGCGCGACCAGCTCGGCCGCTTCGCGCTCGAGGCGCTCCACCGGAATCAACCACAATCCGTTGGTGTTGTATGCCCGCACGTTACCGGTCGTCCCGCCCAGCAGCACCGCGAGCGGAAGGCCGGCGGCCCTCGCGAGCGCATCCCAGATCGCCATATCGAGACCGGCGATGGCGATCTGGCTTACCCCTTCGCGCCCGATCAAGTGCAGCGCCTGCATGCCGCCGCGATACGCGTCGAGCGGCGCCAGGGGTTTGCCCTTGAGCAGGTCGGCGAGGTCGGTGATGGCCTGCGCGATGTACTTGATCGACTTATGCAGGTAGGGCTCGAGGTAGCTTCTGCCGACCACGCCTTCTCTGGTTTTGACATCGATCAATATGAACGGCCACTGGGTGAATTCACCGACCTTGGCCACGAGCGGCCTGCGCAACGGCACCAGCACGCCGCGCACTTGCACGCTTTCCAGTGTGAGCTTCTGGATTGCCTGGGCATTCATCGACGCATGTTCCTCCAAAGTCAAGACGCGGTCTTCTACATCAGGCGGTAGAACTTCGCGGCGTTCTCGCAGGTGATCTTGTGGACGACCTCGGCCGGTACGTGGGCGAACTGCTCCTCGATGTATCTCGAGGACTCCGGCCACACGCCGTCGGCATGCGGATAGTCGGAACCCCACATGAGCGACTCCGCTCCCATGTCGTCGATCAGCTTCCCGCCGATGCGATCGAACTGGAACGTGCCCTTGCACTGGCGCCGCCAGTAGTCGCTCGGCTTCATCTTCAGCCGCAAGTCGCGGAAGCGGTCCTCCCACTCGAAATCCATGCGGTCGAGCGCATACGGAATCCAGCCGATGCCGCTCTCGCCGAAGGAGATGCGCACGTTTGGATAGCGTTCGAGCACGCCGGCTCCGATGACGGCGGCCAGGATGTTGACCAGGTTCATCTGGAAGCCGGACACGACGGTGAAGAACGCCGCGCGGCGGGAGGGTCCCGTTGCCTGGTCCAGCTGGCTGGGCGGCACGGCCGGAAACGTATGGAAATGCAGCGGCAGGTCGACTTCGTGGATGGCCTGCCACAGCGGCTCCCACATGGGATGCCACATGGGTTCCATGTCCCACGAGCACGATAGCTCCACGCCCCTCAGTCCCAGCTTGGCGACGCGATGAATCTCCTGCACGGCCGCGCCGACGTCACCGTAGGGCAGGCAGGCAAGCCCGATGAAGCGCGCCGGATCGTGCTCGCAGAACGCGACGAGCCAGTCGTTGTAGATGCGGAACATCTCGTTTGCCGCCACCGCATCGTTGAGCCGCGTCGCCGCACCGAGAATCCCGAAGATCACCTCGGCCTGCACCCCATCGCGATCCATGTCCTGCGCCCGCAGGACCGGATCGGTCGGGTGGCGGCGGCCCCTCTTACCGTCTTCGTAAAAACCTGTCGCAGCCATGGCGTCCACGCGATGGTTCTGGCCAGGCACCAGCTTGTGTCCGGCTGGCCCCACGCCGTTCAGCAGTCCGAACGAGCCTCCATTCCTGGACGTCCAGTACGGACCGTCCGGGCCGTCGGTCACGTAGGGCATCCTCTCCTTGAGCGCCGCCGACGCGTTGGACGTGAACAGGTCCGGCGCGAGCATCGGCAGATCGATGTGGGAGTCTGCGGAGATCCTGGTGTACTTCATCGCTGCTCCTCGCGTCGGAACGTTCATCCAACCCTGTCGCCTCAAGAATAACCCGGAACCGGAGTGAGGGCGATCTCGTCCACGCGCACGCCAGAACCGCCAGTGTCACACGCCCGCGCGTTTCAGCACCTCGGCCATGTTCTGGGGGTCGGGTGTGCGCCGACCGGCTTCCAGGTCCTTCAGCATCGCGACGGTGGCGACCGAAACCGGGGTCGGCACGCCCGCAGCCTGGCCCTGGGCGACGACGTGGCCGTTCATGTAGTCGATCTCGGTCGGGCGGCCCTTCCCGATGTCCTGGGCCATCGAGGCGCGCCAGTTGAGACTGGACTCAGACTTGGGTGTGAGCATTGTGTCGAGCAGGCTCCACGTCTCTCTCCGTGTGGAGTCAGCCCAGCGCTCGACGCTCTCGCCACTGAACTTCGGCACGCGGTAGCCAAGCGCAATACCGACGCGCGCGCACTCGCCGGCGAGATGGATCGTGAGGGCGCGGCCGACTTCGCTCGAGGCAACCTCGAAGGAGCCCAGGCTGGACATGGCGGTCACCGGATTGCCCATGGCGTTGGCGCACAGCTTCGACCAGCGTTCGCCCCACAGGTTGTCGGTCGCATGCGCGCCGTCGATCACCGAAAGGATCTCCGCGAGCGCCTTGGCGCGCGGCGTGATCCGGCCGTCGTGCTCGCCGACGCGGAACACGTCGTGACCCTGGCCTTGGCCCTTCTCCATGCCGCGCTCGACCTCGCCTGGATTCCACAGCGCAACACCGATCCTCGACATGACGAGCCCGACAGCGCGCTGCGCGCCGGTGACGGCGGCCACCATCGGGTCGGGCCAGCAGTTCTGGGCGGAGACGATGAAACCGTCAGGCGCGGCGTGGCGCAGGGCCAGCTGAGCAGCCCAAGCCGTGTCGTAGACCTTCACGGCGACGAACACGATCTGGAAGTCACGCGGCAGGCGCTGCGCCTCGTGCAGATGCACTGCCTTTGGCCGTGCGTTGAATGGATCGTGCGGACCGGTCACCGCGAGGCCCCGCCGGCGGATCGTCTCCACCTGCTCCGCCCATGCATCGACCAGAGTCACCTCGTGCCCGGCGCGGGACAGGAACGCGCCGATGTAGCTGCCGATTGCCCCGGCCCCAACAAACAGGATCTTCTTGGCCACAGCCCCTCCTGGAAGCGTCAGCGGCTATTATCGCTCCACTGGCCTCAGTGTCGTTGCCCGATGGCGGCGAGGATGTGATGGAAGCGTGCATCCATGAACCCTTGGACCGCTGGCCGAGGAGACAATTGGAGGCTCCACGCATCTCTCAGATGGGCTCGACGACTGCGCTTGGCGAGGCAGGCGCCGCTTGCAGCGACAACTCGATGCTCAGCACGAAATCGTGCAGCTCGCCGGCCCCGTCCCCGTCCTTTGGGCCGACGGCCACCTGCGGCGTTACGTCGTGGCTACGCTGGGACGCTTGGGTACTGGCCCACAAATCCGTTTCAGAGGCGCGCATAAACCAAATGGTCATGCGTGGTCGTCGATCGTTCGCGCCCCGATTTTCGTTTGGATTCGGCGGGGCGGCCGATCTCACTCGGCCGCGGGGGGCCGAGTCGGCGCTGCAACGGCGAGCTCGCGGTTGCGCCTTGCCTCGTACACCAGCGGCGGACACACGTTCGCATCGTTGTGGATGACCTGGCAGTCGAGGCAATAGAAGCATTCGTCCATGTTGATTGCCCCACTCGGCTCGATGGCCTGTATCGGGCAGCGCCTTGCGCACAGCTGGCAGGGGCTGCCGCATTCCGAGCGGCGCTTCAACGGCGTGAACCGGCACTGTCAACTCGTTGGGCCGCCGAGGCGCAAATGCGCAGAAGACCGGCAGCGATCGAATCGTACTGCTCGTAGCCTAGTTCGCCGGGGTCCTGTCTTCCAATCCAGTGCCCGTGATCGCTTTCCAGTCTGCGAAACGCCGATACATCATCTCCCGGTAGTGTCTGGCGCGCAGTCGATGCCGACACGGACGAAAGTGATTCGACACCGCCGCGTGCGTTGAAAGGAATCTCTGCGCGTGACGCATCGACTTGAAGCGCCTCATGCGCCGTTCGCGCTCTCGGGTTGGTTGATGCGAGTTCTCAGCCCGGTTGTTCAACCGTCCACCGCGTCGATGCTCCACTGCCGGCAGAAGCTCTTCCCGTGCAGCGCCGTAGCTCGAGAGCTTGTCGGTGACCATCGCCCGCGGCACGTAGCGCAGCCCTTTGAGCAGCTTGCGCAAGAAGCGCTTGGCTGCCCTGGCGTTGCGTCGCTTTTGCACCAGGATATCCAGCGTCTCCCCGTCCTGATCGACTGCCCGCCACAGGTAGACCAGCTCGCCGTTGACCCTGCAGAACACCTCGTCCAGATGCCAGGTATCGCCGATAGCCGCGACCGCCTCGCCGCAGGCCTCTGGCATAGTCGGACCCGAACTTCAGCGTCCACAGGCGAATGCCCTCATGCGACACCTCGACCCCGCGCTCGAGCATCATCTCCTGCACGTCGCGAAAGCTCAGGCAGAAGCGAAAGTAGAGCCACACGCAGTGGGCGATGATCTCAGCCGGAAAGCGGCAGCCCTCATAGCTTGGCGCAGTTAAGGTGTCCATACCGCCATTGCAGCACAGCCGCCACGGAGTTGACAGTACCTTTCTGGGTAACTTCCCGCAGGCCTTCTCTCATGTGGCACTTATCAACAGTGCGATGAATCTCAGTGAAAAGACCAAGCCCGCCGAGCAACGGGCGCGAGATGGGCCAACCAGATAGTCGATCGCACTGACCTTTTCGGGCCGGCAGGACGAATCTTTCACGGGATTTCTGGGCGCTTCGGTGTCCCGAATCGCTGAACTGAGACCTAGCCGAATGACATAGTCCGACTCGTTCCGGAGGTTCGCATCCCTGATAACGGACGTTTGCGACCCGGCTCGAGTTTTCGGTCCCGATGAACTCGTAGCGCTGGGGTCGTTGTGCAGGGGGCAGAACGGAACCTCCAGGCTGTCCTCGAGAAAGGTGCGCAGCTGCGCCACGGTATTGAGCCGCGATTCGTTCATGTCGATCACCATGGCCGCGATGCTCGACCCAAAACTCGGGCTTCGGACTCATACCTCGTTGCACAAACACCAGACCCTGTTCAGATTCATACCACGTTGGAACAGGCTCGTCCTCGACCGGGGTGAGGCTGCATGATACCCTCTGGTGCATCGTAGCGACGACGCGGCCATCCAACGGAAGAGGCACTGATGATGTACGGCGTTCTTCGCCTCATCGACACGGCGTGGGGGCTCCTGGCGAAGGCCGGTGGCCTGCTCTTGCTCGTCGGCTTTGTTGCCCAGTTCCCCCAAGGCCGCTCGTACGGCTGGCTGGTGCACGTCAGAGGTTACACGGATCCGATCGCCCGGGTGGTGCGGAGCTATCTCCCGACCTTCTTCGGCGGCATCGACTGGGCGCTCGTCGGGGCGCTCGCCGCCCTCGGAGTGGTCTACACAGTCGTCCACCGCGCGCTCCTCGTGGTCGAGTTGACGGCTCGCCCTCGCCCGGCGCTGGCCCCGAAGCCGGCCGCCGCCTCGGCGCACGCCTCGACCCCAGCCGCCGAGGCGGGCCCTCCCACCTACAAATCGGAGGCCCTTCTCGTCATCGATTTGGTGAAGTCGAGCGACCTCGTGTCCCGCTTCGGCAACTCTTTCTTTTTCTCGCTGATGCAGCGGATGGAGCAGCTCGCGATGCCGCTCGCCACCCGCCACGGCGTGAGCTACTCGCAGAATACTGGCGACGGATTTCTGTTCTGCTTTCCTTCGGTCGCCGAGGCGGCGGCGACCGTCAAGGAGATCTTCGGCGCCGTGGCGCGGCTCAACCAGGAGCTGCCGGAGGGGGCCGAGGCGGCGCTGCGTGGTGCCGTGAACTTCGGCGAGGTCATCGTCAGCGGGAGCGATGGCAACCGGACGGGCAGCGCCGTCCACAAGACGTTCCGCCTCCAGGGGGTGGTACCAGCGAGCGTGTTCGCAGCACCGGGAGGGGTCGGCGCCGAGGAGGTCCCCGAGAAGAACTGCGTGTTCATTAGCGAGGAGGCGCTGTCCGGCGTGGAAAAGCTGCCCGAGTTCCAGTGCCGCTTTCTTGGCCTCACCGAGCTGAAGGGACTCCCCAGCCTGCACCGGGTCTACCACCTCCAGTGGAGCGGACCCCCGTGATCACAGCCTTTCACAAGCGACGGATATTCGGTCTTTCACCCCACTGTCACTAGAGTCCTTGTCGAAGCGAATTTTCTGGATCGTCACGTGACACTGCGGGAGCGGGACGGTTCTATTCAGGGGCGATGCGCCGGATAGAGTGCGTAGAGCCGGACTCGCAGCGCACCCGCAGAAATCCGTGCTCGAGGCGACCGCACTTGAGGTAAGCCTCGAATTCCTGCTGCACGTAGTCCGGCAAGGGCCGGCCCTGCCCGGCCAGGAGCTCGACGAACGCCCGGTAGTGCTGCGCGACGATGCGGTAGAGCAGCGTCTGCTCGGGCGTGGCGCGCGTAGCGGGCGCGCCGCGACCCGGCGCGCGCCCCCGGCAGGATTCGGCGGGGCGGCCGATCTCACTCGGCCGCGGGGGGCCGAGTCGGCGCTGCAACGGCGAGCTCGCGGTTGCGCCTTGCCTCGTACACCAGCGGCGGACACACGTTCGCATCGTTGTGGATGACCTGGCAGTCGAGGCAATAGAAGCATTCGTCCATGTTGATTGCCCCGCTCGGCTCGATGGCCTGGATCGGGCAGCGCCTTGCGCACAGCTGGCAGGGGCTGCCGCATTCCGAGCGGCGCTTCAACGGCGTGAACCGGAACGGCGTGAACCGGCGCAGCCGGCCGCCAATCGCCATCACCGCGCCAAGCGGGCAGAGAAACCGACAAAACGCCCGTTCGACGAACAAGCCGGCGGCGAGAACCACCAACGCGTACACGACGAATGGCCAGGCTCGGTCCATTCTCAGCGAGATGACGGTCTTGAACGGCTCGATCTCAGCCGCGACCGCCATGGTCTGCAGTCCGTGCAGAGCGGCGACGGCCAGCACCGCGAGCGACACGTACTTCAGGCGCCACAACATACGATGAGTCCGGTACGACGGCGACCACTGGGGCAACGAGACGACGCGGCCGAGCTTGGCCAGAAGCTCCTGCAGGGCGCCGAACGGGCACAGCCAGCCGCAGAACACGCCACGGCCTCAAATGATGAAGCTTACGACCACGAACACCAGCAAAACGCAGAGCAACGGGTCGGCGAGCAGCACGGCCAAACCTTTGCCATTGGTGAGTGCGCGCAACCACGCAAGAACGTTGATGATGCTCAGCTGGGCGCCCGCGATCCAGCCTATCCACACCAGCGTGAAGAGTAGAAAGCCAATGCGCAATGCCTGATAGAGACGCGCGTGGCGCGTCAGCCTGTGCATCGCGATGAGCAGCACTGTGAGCACCAGTAGGCCAAAGCCAAGCACGACAATGTTGTGCGCCTGTGCGCGCCAACTCTCTCGCCAAGGCGCATCGAGCGGCTCCTGGGCAGACGGCTCGGCCGGTGGCAGTACGAATCGCGAGGGCAACTTGTAGCTGAGCTTGAACTCTCGCTCTTGCCCGCCAGAACCGAAGCCGTCGCCCACTACTATTACCAGCTGCCACGGCTCACGTTCGAGCCGCACAGCCCAGGCGGCAATCCTGACCGGCTTGTATACCGTACTGACGCTTTTCGTGCTGCACGGCCCAATCCATCCGAGCGCGCCCTTGGTCAAGCTTCTCGGCTCGCAAGCGCTTGCCCGCGAGCTTATGGTTACCTTCGTGCAGTCGCTGTTCTGGCCGCTGACCGCCATCGTGGGCGTTTTAGCCCTACGCGGTTGCTACGAGTTCGCGTTTCGCAGGGGCGCACGACGCTCGTAAGCCGTGGCGGCGAATCGCCACCACCCTCGCTTCCGCGACCCGCTGCCGCATCGGAATCCTCTGGCAACAGCTGCCCGCGTTCGCCCGATTGCGGCTACTGGCCCGCTCGTGTGTCTACCGCAGTAGCATCGAGGTCGAAAGGGTGAGGGTGACGCGCATAGATGCGGTCGAGGATCCGCGTCTCGCGCCGCTCGATCGTGTCCAGGAACTCGCGCGCATCCTCCATGTGCCGGAAGGCGCGGAAGCCGCGCTCGAGGAAGTCCTGCAGCTCGCCGAAGCCCGCCAGCCGCGCCGGCCTGCGCATGCCGCGCAGCAGGGAGTAGACCAGCGGCTTTTCGACTGCGCGGGCGAGTGTGTCGCCCACGCCGCGGAACAGCTCGATCTGGTGCTTGCGCAAGGCGTAGTTGTCGCAGCGCCGGTAGGCCTCGCAGTAGTCGGCCTCCAGGATGCGGCTGTGCGGCGCGAGCTTGCCTTCCAGCGCGTCGAGCAGCTGCGCGTCCAGCTCTTCGCTGAGCGCGTCGAGCTCGAGCGCGAACCCGATGCTGTGCAACCCGGCTTCGGGCAACAGTTTGACCATGGTCGGGTAGAGCCGCTCGACTGGCGGCGTCGCGCGCGCTGGTGTCCTTCAGACCATAGAGATCGCTGAGGAAGAACTCCGCGGCCGGACCGTAACGGGGGCTGTCGAGCAGATCGCGATAGGTGCGGGACAGTCGCTCCTGCTGCCATTCCCGCAACAGCCGCCGCTTTGCGCTGCCTTGCGGGTCGCCCCGATGCACGGTGCGCAAGGCCTTGGCGCGATCGATCTGTCGGCGCAGGAAAGCGGACAACTCGTCATTGCTGGACTGGGATTGCGGTCACGGACGGTGTGAGATCTGTTGACCGATGGCGATCCAATAGCACGGGCGCTGCGAGCGCCCCGTTGACACAGGTCAACCGCGTCTGCGCGGCAGCGGCTATCCTGCCCGCGGATCGTCCCGCAACCATTCCGCCCGAGCACAGAGAATGTGGACCCGTCGCCAGTTCCTCAAGGCCGGAATCGCCGGCGGCGCGCTGCTGGTCGCGGTCCGGGCCGCCTATGGACCGTTGTCTCCCGATCCTCTCGCGCCCGAGGATGCCGGTTTCACCTATGACGTGCTGAGCGCGAAGGAGCGCACCGTGCTGGCGAGCGTCGCGCCTGTCATGCTGGCCGGCGCGCTGCCCGCGGACCCCGCCGAGCGTGAGCGGGCGGTGGTGGAGGTCGTCCGCGGAGTGGATCGGGCGGTGTCCGGCCTTCCGCCCAGCGTCCAGGGCGAGGTCGCGCAGCTGTTCGCCTTGCTCGGCTTCCCGCTCACCCGCAGGCTCCTGGCCGGGGTCGGTGAGCCCATGGCTGCGAGGCAAGTCCCGGATACGGTCGAAGCGCTTTCTGGAGAGCTGGCGTGGCAGCTCCTTTGCACTGCTGCGCAGTGCGTACGCAGCGCTGCACGAATTGATCATGGCCGCGTGGTACGGCAATCCGGCGGCCTGGCCGCGCATCGGCTATCCCGGCCCGCCGGTTGTCGCTAAGAATTGAAACTACGGACTACTGCTTTGAACCGCAGAGGCGCAGAGGATTATGGTCAGACAGGCGTGTTTTCGACGATGTCATCCGATGCGTATCGGGGTCCGATTCGAATGAACGGCATTTCTTCCTCCGTGTTTTTCTCCGCGCCTCTGCGCCTCTGCGGTGAAAGGGTGTAAGCGAAGCGCATGAGCAGGCCGGACGTAATAGCCGAGGGCTTGGCCAGCGGGTGGCGGGTGCACGACGCTGCACGGCTCGACGCTGATCTGAAGCTCGATACCGATGTGGTGATCGTGGGCACCGGCGCGGGAGGCGGGACCGCGGCGGAGATCCTCACGAAGGGCGGGGCTGCGGGTGGTGATGATCGAAGAGGGTCCGCTGCGCAGCAGCTCGGACTTCCACATGCTCGAGGCGCAGGCCTATCCGCAGCTGTACCAGGAGTCGGCCGGACGCAAGACCAAGGACAAGGGCATCAGCATCCTGCAGGGACGCTGCGTCGGCGGCTCCACCACGGTCAACTGGACCAGCAGCTTCCGCACGCCGCCGGCGACGCTGGAGTACTGGCAGCGCAACTTCGGGCTCACCGAGCTCACCGTGGCGGAGCTGGCGCCCTGGTTCGCGATGATGGAGCGCCGGCTCGACATCGCAGCGTGGACGACCGCGCCCAACGCCAACAACGACGCTCTGCGGCGTGGCGCGGAGCGTCTGGGCATTGCCACGGGGACCATGCGACGCAACGTCACCGGCTGCTGGAACCTCGGCTACTGCGGGTTGGGCTGTCCCACGCAGGCCAAGCAGTCCATGCTCGTCACCACCATTCCTGCTGCACTGTCCCAGGGCGGCGTGCTGGTCAGCTCGCGCACGCGCACTGCAGCTGACGATCGAGAAGGACGCTGTCACGGGACTGGAATGCGCGGCGTTGGATGCGAGCGGCCTGCGGCCGGGACCGCACAAGGTCATGGTCACCGCCCGCCACTGCGTGCTTGCAGCCGGCGCCATCGGCAGTCCTGCGCTGCTGTTGCGCAGCCAGGGGCCCGACCCGTACAAGCGGATCGGGCGGCGCACTTTCCTGCATCCCACGTGCGTGTCCGCCGCCGTCATGCCGGAGCGGGTGGACGGCTACGCCGGCGCGCCGCAGAGCGTCTACTCGGACCATTTCCTGGAGACCGGCCCGATCGACGGCCCGGTCGGCTACAAGCTGGAGGTGCCGCCGCTGCACCCGCTGCTCATGGCTACGACCCTGCAAGGCTTCGGCGAATTCCACGCCCGGCTGATGCAACAGATGCCCTACACCCAGGCGATCATCGCGCTGATGCGGGACGGCTTCCACGAGCGCAGCCCGGGCGGAACGGTCGAGCTCAGGTCCGACGGCTCGCCGCTGCTCGACTATCCGCTCACCGATTTTCTCTGGGACGGCATGCGTCGCGCGCTCTCGAGCATGGCGCAGATCCAGTTCGCGGCCGGCGCGAAGGCGGTCGTGCCGGTGCACGAGCAGGCCGGTGTCTACTCGAGCTGGGCGGAGGCGAAGGAGGCGATCGAACGTCTGCCCATGGAGCTGCTCAAGGCGCGGGTGGTGAGTGCGCACGTGATGGGCGGCTGCGCGCATGGGCAGCGACCCGAAGACCTCCGTGGTGAACGCCGACGGCCGCCATCACCAGCTCGAGAATCTGTCGGTGTTCGACGGCTCGGTGTTCCCCACCAGCATCGGCGCCAACCCGCAGCTGTCGATCTACGGGCTCACGGCCCGCAACGCCAGCCGGCTGGCGCAGGCGCTGACCGGTCAGCCCGCCGAGGCGCTCGCGTAACTCGCCCAGTCCCGGCATTGGCACGGGGTTGACAGTACCGTTTGTTCATTCGCTCGCTGATCGTGATGCTGGCCCGCTACCTCGCTGTCCTGGTCGAAGGATAGGAGAAGGATAGGAGTTTCAACCGTATTACACGTGCCGCCGAGCTCAATGCAGGGTATTGGATCGGCCCGCGCGGGTGGGAAAACGCGTCGGGCGCGGTCGGCAACCGTGCTGGGGCTAGCCTACGGTGGTGGGTGGGCGCCAGCGTTGGCGGTTTTGCGACCGGCGCGGCAACAGGTGGCCGTCAGCCCCAGGGCGGGGCCGGCGAGGAACACAGATCTGAAGTCCCCTACCAACTCACGCGCTGGTCGAACACGTACTGGGGTGCGGGTGCCGGGGTGTCATCGCAGTGCTACTCGTGATGCAGTCCACCCAGCACCGATTTCGAGAGCACGGTAACGCCCTCCCCCAACCGGTGGCGGGCTTCCGATTTTCGAACGCTCGCTAGTACGTTCGGCGGATCGGGTACGCCAGGGCCTAGGCTGCTGTGTGGTCTACCGCCGTTGTAGTGATCGACCCACGATTTCAGAATTGAGCGCAGATGCGCCTCCGTGACCGGGATCAGCCAGTCCAGGCACTCTCGACGGATCGTACCAATCACCCGTTCGCAAATCCCATTCGCCTTCGGGCAACGCACAGGTGATTTCAGTATGTTCAGGCCGAGCGCTTTGATCGACTCATCCAAGTGTCTCGCAAATATCGCGTCCCGGTCGTGAATCAAGTACCGGTAGCTGTCTTCGTTACCAATGACTTCTCGCAGCTGTTGTAAGGTCCAGGCCGCTGTCGGGTGCGCCGTGACATTGAAGTGCAGCAGCCGACGTGATCCATGCTGTATGAGCACAAAGACATAGAGGGTCCGGAATGTCACAGTGGCCGCCACAAAGAAGTCGCACGCAATGATTGCCTTGGCGTGGTTCCTGAGGAATGTCGACCAACGCTGATCACCTCGCGGCAGCCCGGAAGGCCGCTTGGGCATGTACTTCCTGACCGTTCGCGGTGAGACGCGCAGCCCTAGCTTGAGCAGCAGTTCATTGGCGATGCGCTCTTCACCCCACGATGGATTGTCCATTGCCATACGCCGAATAAGCTGGCGCAGCTCCCGCGGAATCGGCGGGCGTCCCGGCCGTGACTTGAAGCGCCAGAGCAAGC
This sequence comes from uncultured beta proteobacterium, assembly GCA_963772865.1. Taxonomy (GTDB): domain Bacteria; phylum Pseudomonadota; class Gammaproteobacteria; order Burkholderiales; family SHXO01; genus SHXO01. The sequence goes on from CAVYZA010000033.1 coordinate 124,709, forward strand.
GCCATCCGGCTCGGTGCCACCGCACGAGCGTCTCGGGTCGCACGACCACTAGCGCCGACCGCCAATCGCAAAGCTTCGACAGCCAGGCCAGACTCACGCGCGTGGCTGCATCGATACGGTGGGGTTTCGACGCTCCGTTCCATGTACAGAGCGAGCTGACGGCGCAGAAACAAGTTTTCGGCCGCCATGGAGCGGCGCGAGCGCAAGGAGACGAAGACCAGCCGCAGAGCGTCCGTAAGCAGCACCGCAGCGATTTTGAGCAGCGCGATCACGCGGCTAGCATGCCATAGCTTGGCCGCGAACCAGGTCACGAGTGGCCAGATCGCGTTTTTGGCACAGGTGCGCTCGTTTGCTCGATCTAGGCATCATTGGGAGGCTCTCAGGGGCGTGAACGCGGCGTTTCTGGGAGACTGGTCCACACGATCGCGGCTGATCGGGGGTGAGCGCGCATAGGAGATCAACCGAGTGTTCCTCGCGCGGCCACGCTCACTGCCGCGAAACGTAGGAGGACGATCTCCTATCTACGATACCGGTACGACGGGAATCGACGGGCAGACCTCGAAGTCGGCGGGCACCAACCGGAATCCGCCTCGAGACAGTAGGACGGCAGATCCGAGGGCAGAAAGTAAATCGTCGAGCGCGCAGCCTCGCGAGAGGTACAAGCCGAAGCCGTGACTTGGCAGCAGGGTCGTCACCAGCCTGCTCCCCTCCTTCCCTTGAGGAGGCGACGATGAATGTCGGCACCGACATCAAGCAGTGCCTGCGATACAGTCTGCTGCTTGCCTAAGGATAGGAGTTTCAACCGTATTACACGTGCCGCCGAGCTCAATGCAGGGTATTGGATCGGCCCGCGCGGGTGGGAAAACGCGTCGGGCGCGGTCGGCAACCGTGCTGGGGCTAGCCTACGGTGGTGGGTGGGCGCCAGCGTTGGCGGTTTTGCGACCGGCGCGGCAACAGGTGGCCGTCAGCCCCAGGGCGGGGCCGGCGAGGAACACAGATCTGAAGTCCCCTACCAGCTCACGCGCTGGTCGAACACGTACTGGGGCGCGGGTGCCGGGGTGTCATCGCAGTGCAGCGGGGCGGCCTGCTCCCACAGCGGCGGGCCGCGTGCGGCAGCCACTTCGGGAGGGGCGGTGGGCTCGCCCAAGTAGGTGAGGATGCAATGGATCGCCGGGCGGTCGGTGACGAAGGCGAGGATGCGCATCTCGCCCCCGCACAGGACGCAGGGTAGCGGCAAGACCGCGGCCGGCACGCGCGAACCAGCGCAGCACCCGCCGCCGCACCTGCTGCTGCACTGCAGCGCAGTGTTCAGGTCTCAGCGCGCCGGCCTCGGCGAACTGGACCTGCCCGTCTCCGTGCTCGGTGAACACGCCATCGATCACGCAGCAGTGGAAGTGGACATGCGCATTCAAACGCGCTGCCGAAGCGCTGCACGAAGCTCACCGCCCCCAGCCGCCCGCGGGCGCAGCCGCTGCGCTGACGCAGCCGCGCTTCGATCACCCGCAACAAGATGTGCAGCACGGCACTGATCGCCTCGGGTTCGTGCTGCAGGAAGTAGCGCAGCCGCTTCGGTACCGAGAGAGGACCCATTGGCGCACCGGCAGCGGTGGGAAAACATGATCAGCCAAATGCGCCGCCGTCTGGGCCATGCGCCGGGCGTTGCACGAGGGACATACCCCGCGCCCTTTGCACGAGAAAGCGATCAGGAAATCGTGTCCGCAGTCCCCACAGCGCGCACGGGCGAAACCGTGGGCCAAGATGCCGCATTCGAGGTAGCGACGAAACTCCCCCTCCACGTACTGCGGCACGCCGCCGCCATCGTTGTGCCCTTCACGGGCAAGCTCCAGATAGGTCTCCAGATGCGCCTGCACCGCGTGGTACAGGGGTGTGCGCTCGGGGCGGCGCCGGCGGTAGACGCGGCAGCGGGCCGGGGTCTCGACCGCGAGGTCCATGCGACAGTTGCATCCGGTTGGTGACAGCCGGATAGACTACTGTGCACACGTACAGTATCACGACAAAGGTCAAGAGATTGGCAAAACCGCGATCGGGGCACGCTGCGCGGGAGGCGCCAGGTCGCTCGCGCGAGCCGCTGGCGCTGCCCCGCAGAGAGAAACGCACCGCCTTCGCCAACTGGCGTGTCATACCCGGGTGGCAGGCGCAGGATCATCTCGTGCGCGTTGGCCCGCTTGGCGGCGTCGATCACCGCCGGGAGATCGATCTCGCCGAGGCGTGCGATGTTCTCGCTCACCGTCCCGGCGAACAGCTCCACATCCTGGCCCATCCCCACCCCAGCCCGCTCCGGGAGATCCGGGTCTGGCAGAGGTCGTAATGTCGCGGGCCATGCACGCTTACCTGACCGAGTTAACGCCTATGCCCGCGAGGGGAGCGGGACTAAAGCACGCGTGGGCGTACTGCCTCGTCACAATCCACCTGCGCGTAGCGCGCAATCGCCCAGCGTATTGCGCCGCACGCTCAGCGGATCATCGGAGGGTTATGCGCGGACCCACCCTACAATAGCTCTACCCGTGAACCTACTCGAGAGGGAGCAAGAAACCCCCCTCTCCCTTTTCGCTCGCTCAGCTTTCATGCAGGCCCGTTACCTCGCCGCGCTGATCGTCCTCGAACTCGGGTTCTACCTGTCAGGGTGCGTGGCTCAGCTGCGCCCTTGGCGTGCCGCGCGCCTGGTGCATTCTGCTCGCCGTGCTGACGGCGATCGGACTGCGTCTGATGATGGTGGGCACGAGCTTCGCCCTCGCCCATCGGCACCGCGCGCAACGGCCCGCCGAAGCGCGGCTCACAGCCGCCGGCACGGTGAAGCTGTTTGTCGGCGAGGCCCTTGCCTACACCGCCCTCTTCACGGTCCTGCAGCCGCTGGAGCGCTGGTTCGCACGGCAACCTGAGCCGGTGATCGCAGAGGCGACGCTGCCGGTCGTGCTGATTCCCGGGATCTACTGCAACAGCGCGATCTGGTGGTGGCTGCGTGCGGCGGCTCCAAGCGCAGGGGCTGCGCAATCTGTTCCCCGTGACGTTGGAGCCGCCGCTCGCCGGCATCGATGCGCTCGCGCGCCAGCTTGCCGACGAAATCGAGCGGGTCTGCCGGCAGACTCAGGCACGCCAGGTGGTCCTGATCGGCCACAGCATGGGTGGCCTCATCGCCCGCGCCTACCTGCGGGACTTTGGCGCCGCGCGCGTGGCCCGAGTGATCACGCTGGCCTCGCCTCACCACGGCAGCGAGCTCGCCCGTCACGCGATCGGTGCGAACGGCCGGCAGCTGCGTCCCGGCAATGACTGGCTGGTCGCTCTCAACGCTGGCAGAGCGGGAAGCGCCGAGCGTCCCGATCGTCTCGCTGTTCAGCTGGCACGACAACTACGTCGCGCCGCAGGACAGCGCCATCCTCGCGCACGCCGACCAACGTGCCCTTCGTGGGCGTCGGCCATCTCGCGCTTCTGTTCTGGGAACCGGTCGCGCAGCGCCTGTGTGCGGAGATCGCCGCCGGCGGCTCAGAAGTGAAATCCGCGCGTGAGCTCGACGAAGGCAATCTGCTCGGCGGTTGGCTTCACCTCGGCCTCCTGCTTGCCCAGCGCCGCCGCCGACTCGGGGAACATGCGATAGGCGGTGTTCATGATGATGTGGCCGATCTTGGGCGCCACCGCGTGCACGATCTCCGCGAACACGCCCAGCCGCGTCGCGATGCGCTCCGGCCGCTCGATGATGGCCTTGACGACGAAGTCGGCGGCTTCCTCGGGCGCGAGCATCGGCGTCTGCTGGTAGAGTCCTGGTGGGCGCGGTCATGGCGGTGCGCACCAGCGGCATGTTGATGGTGGTGAAGGCGATCCCGTCGTCCGCGAACTCGGAGGCGGCGCAGCGTGCGAAGGCGTCCATCGCCGCCTTGGACGCGACGTAGGCGGAGAAGCGCGGCGCGTTGGTGAGCACCCCGATGGAGGAGATGTCGATCACGTGGCCCTGCTTGTTCTTCTGCATCGCCGGCAGCAAGCCCAGGGTCACCCGCAGCGCACCGAAGTAGTTGAGCTTCATGACGCGCTCGAAGTCGTGGAAGCGGTCGAAGGAGTGCTCGATGGAGCGGCGGATCGAGCGTCCGGCGTTGTTCACCAGAACGTCCACCGCGCCGTGCTCGGCGAGCACCTGTTCGACCATTTTGTCGACCTGCTCGAACTCGGTGAGGTCGCACTGGTAGGCCACCGCGCGCCCGCCGGCGTCCTCGATCTCTTTCTTCGTCTCGGCCAGCCGCTCCGCCTCGCGATCGACCACGAGCACGGTTGCGCCGGCCGCGGCGATCTTCAGGGCCGCGGCCTTGCCGATGCCCTGGCCGCTGCCGGTGATCATCACGACCTTGCCCTTGACCGCGCCCGCGAGGCTGCGATCGACGAACAGCTCCGGGTCCAGATGCCGCTCCCAGTAGTCCCACAGCTTCCAGGCGTAGCCCTCGATCGGCGGGACCTCGATCCCCGAGCCGGCCAGGGCACGCTGAGCCTCGCGGTTGTCGAAGCGGGTAGGGTAGTTGACGAACTGCAGGATGCCCGGCGGCAATCCGAAGTCCTTCATGATCTGCTCGCCGATGCGGCGCACCGGCTTCATCTGCGCGAGGCCCTCGCCGCACACCCTCGGGGATGAAGCCGAACATGCGGGTGTTCACACGCAGCGTCAGCTCGGGCGCGTGCCCGGCATGCGCGAAGATATTGAGCAGGTCGCCCACCCGGCGCGGGCTGGGATCGGTCAGATGGAAGCAGCGCCCGTCGAGCCCGGGCTGATGCGCGATGTGGTCCATGGCGGCGGTGACGAAGTCCACCGGCACCAGGTTCAGGCGCCCGCCTTCCAGCCCGATGGCGGGCATCCACGGCGGCAGCAGCCGGCGCAGCTTCTGGATCGGCTTGAAGAAGTAGTAGGGCCCGTCGATCTTGTCCATCTCGCCGGTGCGCGAATCGCCGACCACGATGCCCGGCCGGTAGACGCGCCAGGGCCGCTTGCACTCTCGCGCACGATGCGCTCGGATTCGTGCTTGGTGCGGAAATAGGGGTGCTCGAGGTTCTCGGCCTCCTCGAACATGTCCTCGCGGAACACACCCTCGTACAATCCGGCGGCGGCAATCGAGCTCACCAGGTGCAGGCAGCCGGCCTCGATCGCGTGGGCGAGCTCGACGGCGTGACGCGTGCCCTCCACGTTGGCGATCTCCTGGGCCTGCAGCGCTCGCCTTGAGGTCGTAGACCGCGGCGAGGTGGAAGAAGTGGTCGATCCGCCCGCGCAGCCGCTCCCGGTCGGCTTGAGCAACCCCCAGGTGCGGCTGGGTCAGATCGCCCACCACCGGGATGGCGCGCTCCGGGCCCACACCCCAGCGTGCGCGCAGGGCGTCGACCGTGGACAGCTTGTGGCTGCGGACCAGGAAGTACAACACCGAGCCCTCGCGCTCCAGGAGGCGCTTGGCGAGGCGCGATCCGATGAAACCGGTGGCGCCAGTGACGAAGTAACGCATGGCACTCGCTCCTAGACCGAATGGAATGGGCCGATCTGGTTCTTGGGGCTGTTCGCGTGCCTCCAACGGCGTGCTTCTCCTCCCACTTCAATGGGGAGGTTGGGGGATGGGTCAAGCTACCGCCAGACCCATCCCCAGCCCATGCCCCATCCCTCCCCTTGAAGCGGAGGGAACTCGGCCGCATGGCACCCACAGGAAGCCGCGAACCACACCAAATCTAGGACCGACCCGTTGGCTCCCCTTTGACGTAGCGCAAGGAAGCGGGGATCAGCCGTTTGTATGGTGACTGCGATCTGCTATCGCCTTCGAGTGCAACCGGCCACGAGTTCACATCATGCCTAGACGCGAGTCGATGTCGGCCATCGACACCGCCTGGCTGCGGATGGACCGGCCGGCCAACCCGATGATGATCGTCGCGGTCATGGCCTTCGACCGCAAGGCTCGCGTTCGACCGCTTCCAGGCTGCTGATCGAGGAGCGCTTCCTGGCCATCCGCGCTTTCGCCAGCGCGTGGTGATGGAGGGGGACTCGGCCCACTGGGAGGAAGCCGCCGACTTCGATCTGAGCTTCCACGTGCGCCGCATCGGCCTGCCTCGCCCGGCCGGGCAAGCGCGAGCTGTACGACCTGGTGAGCGACCTGGCCAGCACGCCGCTCGACCCGGCGCGCCCGCTCTGGCAGTTCCACCTGGTGGACCGCTACGCTGGCGGCAGCGCGTGGATTGCGCGCATCCATCACTGCTACGCCGACGGCATTGCGCTGGTGAAGGTGCTGCTGGCGATGACCGACGAAGGCGCCGCGACGGCACGGCACGCAATCCGAAACCCGCGCGGATCAGGCGGACAGCCTGCTCCCGCGCTGGCTCGCCCCGGTGACGAACACGGTGGGGACCACCTGGCAAGCCGGCAGCAACCTGGTGGGCACCTACTTCGACCTGCTGCTGCACCCCGCTCACGCGCTCGACTACGCGCGCCAGGGCGTCGATCTGGCTGCGGAGGCGGCGCGGCTGGCGCTGATGCCGGGCGACTCGCCAACCCGCTTCAAGGGCACGCCCACCGGGGCCAAACGGGTGGCCTGGAGCGAGCGGCTGGTGCTGGACGAGGTGAAGGCGGTCGCCCATGCGACGGGCTGCTCGGTCAATGACGTGCTGCTGAGCTGCGTGGCAGGGCGCGCTGCGCGCCTACCTGCGGGACCAGGGCGATCCGGTAGACGGCGTCGAGCTGCGCGCGATGGTCCCGGTCAACATGCGCACCGAGAGCGATACCACGGCGCTGGGCAACTACTTCGGCCTGGTGGCCGTGCTGCTCCCGCTGGGGATCGAGAACCCGGTCGAGCGGCTGTACGAAGTCAAGCGGCGCATGACCGAGCTCAAAGGCTCCAGGCAGGCGCTGGTCGCTCTCGGGGTGCTCGCCGCGGTCGGCATGGCGCCCAAGCGCGTCCAGCAGGAGATCCTCGATCTGCTGGCCAGCCGCGCAAGCGCGGTGATGACCAACGTGCCCGGTCCGCAGCAGCCGTTGCACATGGCCGGCGCGCGCCTCAAGGAAGTGGTGTTCTGGGTGCCGCAGACGGGCACCATCGGCATGGGCATCAGCATACTGAGCTACGACGGCGGCGTGCAGTTCGGCATCGTCACCGACCGCAATCTGATCGCCGACCCCGAACCGGTCGCGCAGCTTTTCGCGCGCCAGTTCGAGCAGCTGCTGTTGCTCTCGCCCTGCTCGGCGCCTGGGACGCGCCCCCCGTGCGGACGACGCGTCGACCGGCTCTGCCGGCAAATCGCGCTGAACCACACAGGACGCAGGGACGCGGCCGAACGGATACGAACTGCAACCGTACCACATGACCGCAGCAGGGCGTTCAAGACGTTCGTTGCGCAGGTTCCGCTAGTGCGATGAGCTGCAGGGCAGGCCTGCGACTGGCGTTCCTGGCGGTGAATGCCCTTAGCCCGTTGCCGTGCAGCCCTACGCCTCCTCGAGCCGAGACTTGGCGAACTCGATGTCCAGCTTCTCCATCGCATCGCAGGGTTCGAGCTTGGAGGCTTCGACGTACAGCCGGGTGGCATCGTCGAGCCGGCGGTTGCCGAACAGCAGCAGCAGGCCGTTGGCGTACTCGATGCGCACGATCGCCGACTGCGGGTGCAGCGCGAGCGCGCGGTCGTAGTGCTCCAGCGCCTGCTCCTTGCTTGCGCCGTAGGTGAGCCGGGCAAGCATCCCGCCCACCTTGCTCACCACCTCGGCATGGTAGGTGCCGAGCGCGGCATGCGCCTCGGCGTGCTTCGGCTGCAGCGCGAGGGTGCGCTCGAGTGCGTCCTTGACCTTGCCGCCGAGGCCCTGCGCCAGCGCTTCCAGCACCGAGATGCCCTGGCTGTAGCGGCCCAGCGCGTTGGCGAACAGATAGTGGGAGTTGGCGTCGTTGGGCAGGATGCCGCGGGCCTCGTCGGCGCGGGCGGCGATGTCCTGGAACAGCTTGAGCTTCGGCCTGCTTGTTCTGCTCGAGATAGTGCGCGTGCATGGCGGTGGCTTTGTTGGCGGCGGCATAGCCGGGCACTCCGAGGCTCGAACCCAGCTCCGCAGCGGCGTGAAAGTCGCCGCGGTGGTACAGCCGCCAGGCCTCGAGCACCCGCTCCGACAACTGCCGCGAAGTCGCCATCGAAGCTCGGGAATCGAATCGACCAGCGCGCGGTTGTCCTTGGCAAGCTTGGTCAGATGCTGGGCGCTCGGATAGGGTTCGCAATCCCCGTGGTGCAGCCGGTCCCAGTGCTTCTTGAGCGCGGCGCCGGCGTAATGGAACGCCTCGTCGGGATAGGGAAATGCCCGCCAGGCTGTCTTCTTCACCGCTTCCTTCCTTAGACGTCCTCTCAAGAACCATCTCCCTCGCCCCTGCCCTCTCCCGCCATAAGGGACGGGTTAGGAGAGGGCGCGGTCAGCAAGCTGTCGACCCTACGAGCCGCCCAGCTCTCTCCCGGATCAAGGGAGAGGGGGTTCGCGCTGCCTCTCCCCTTGCCGCGGATGCGTGAGTCTTTGCTCGCAACCGCCGGCCGACTCGTCTTGCGGTTCGGCATGCGCTTGCGGTCTGCCGCTGACTGCAGCCACTGCGTCCAGGCCGCTCAGACTGGCGTCGAGCCTGGCCTTGACCCCGCGTCCGGCGATCAGCTGCAGCGACGGGCTGGTCTTGATGTGAGGCTTGGCCTGATTGAGGACCTGGGCGCGCAGGCCGATGCCATGGCGCGCCAGGATCGGAGCGAGCTCGCGGCGGCGCCGCGCGATCTCCCGGACGGTGCGCTGGTAGGCGTGGTCGCACACGCGGCGCCGGTTGGCGTAGCTGAAGACGTTGGTGAAGAACATCTCGGCATCGTCCGAGTTGGGCTCGAACAGCAGGACGTCGGCGTCGCCGTAGGCTTTCTCGTACTGGGCCATGCCCACCTGCATGCGCGAGTGGATCAGCGCCCGGAAGGTCTGCGCCAGCACCACCGGCAGGCCGCCTTCGATCAGCTTGGCGTGCTTCGGCTTGCCGCGCTTGCGCGCCAGGCTGGCGTCGAAAGGCACCAGGGGATTGACGCACAACACCAGGCTGGCGCCTTCGCGCAGGGCCACCGAGGCGTGCAGCGTCTTCTTCAGCGCCCCGTCGACGTAGTCGCGCCCGCCGATGCGGGTAGGGGGAAACAGGCCCGGCAGCGCCATGCTCGCCTGCACCGCCTTGGCGATGGGCACGTCATCGTGGCCTTTGGCGCCGAACTCCACCGACTCGCCGCTGTCGAGCTCGGTGGCGACCACGTACAGGCGGTGCGGCAGCTTGCGGAAGTCGTTGGTCCGGCCGCCGCTGGTGAACATCCGGGTGAGGAAGCGCTCGATCGGCGCGCTGTCGAACACCCCGGCGGGAATCGCCGGCCCGAGGCCCAGCATCGAACCCCACAGCCCGCGCTCGAGCGGATGCTGCAGATAGTCCCAGAGAGAGCCGAGGAGCAGCCCCGGCATCGCCACGGCCCGCTGGTAGTACTCGCCGAAGGCCGGCCGCAGAAACACGTCGGGCGTCACCGGGTGCTCGGCCGAGGCGTTCTCGATGTAGATCCGGTACAGCTCGGCGGGGCTCAGGCCGTTGGCCAGCCCCGCCGCGATCAGACTGCCGGAGCTGACCCCTACGTAGACGTGCAGGTCGTTGAGATCGATCCCGTCCAGCGCGTCGGCCAGCGCCAGCAGCGCGCCGATCTCGTAGATCCCGCCCAGCGGACCGCCGCCCGCCAGCGCCAGGCCGACACGGGAGCTGTCCCTCCGGCCGCTCCTGCGCAGCGGGCTGTGCTCGGAGCATGCAGCGTGCTCAGGCGGCGCGTGCCGACGTTTCCTTGCCGGCCTCCTTGGCTTGCACGCGGCGCGGGGCCGCCTTCTTGCCGCCGCCACTGGCCTTGAGCAGCTCCTGCACGCTGGCGTTGAGCTGGTCCACCCGCTGTGGACAGGGCCTGGATGTCCTTGAAGGTCGGCACGCCCAGGCGATTGAGCGACTTCGACACGCGCTCCTCGAACACCTGCTCCAGCTTGTCCCACGCGCCGCTGGCGCCCTTGCTCACCTGGCTGATCTGGGCACTCGCGGCCTTGGCCGCGCGCGCCTGCACGGACTCGCCTTCCTTCACCAGGTTGTTGAAAACCTTCGGGCCTTCGGTCTGGGCGACCGCAAAGGCGCCCAGGCCGGCAAGCCAGATCTGATGGGCCGAGTCCATTACCAGCTGCGTGATGTTCTTGTCTTCGGTGTTCGCTTTGAGTTTCTGCGCCATGGTCTGTCTCCGTCGATGGGGATATGAAAGGGCCGGAAGCGCTGCGACTCGCGCAGCGCCGTCCGGCCTACAATGCAACGTTGCATTGTCTTCCGCCTCGCCCCGGCGATGCTTGACTTGCATCAAAGAGACAGAGGGTGCGGCGGGTGTACAAAGGCAACCTGACGATGCTTGCAGCGTGCAGCGCCACGACGGCTATGCCTGGACGAGCGCCATGGAAAAGATCTGGCTGAAGAGCTACCCCGAAGGCGTCCCCGCGGAGATCGACCTGCGCGAGCACGCCTCGCTCAAGGACATATTGGAGAAGAGTTGCGAGCGCTACGCCAGCCTGCCGGCGTTCAGCAACATGGGCACGACGCTGACCTACGGCCAGCTGGACCGCATGAGCCGCTCGTTCGGGGCCTACCTGCAGGCCTCGGCCGGCCTGTCCAAAGGCGACCGCGTGGCGATCATGATGCCCAACCTGCTGCAGTACCCGGTGACCCTGTTCGGCGCTCTGCGGGCGGGCATGACGGTGGTCAACGTCAATCCGCTCTACACCCCGCGCGAGCTGCAGCACCAGCTGGCCGACTCGGGCGCCAGGGCGATCGTGGTGCTGGAGAACTTCGCGCACACCCTCCAACAGGTGCTGGACCGCACGCAGGTCGAGCGGGTCCTGACCACGCGCATCGGCGATCTGCTGTCGTTCCCCATGAGCACCATCACCAACCTGGTGGTGAAGTACCTCAAGGGCATGGTGCCCGAGTGGCACATTCCGCAGTCCGTGGACCTGCGCCAGGCCCTGGAGGGCGGCCAGCTCGAGCCGGTGGAGGTCACCCAGGACGACGTGGCCTTCCTCCAGTACACCGGCGGGACCACCGGCGTGCCGAAGGGCGCGGTCCTGACCCACGGCAACATGGTGGCGAACCTGGAGCAGACCGCCGCCTGGATCGGCCGCAACCTCAAGGACGGCGGCGAGACCGTCATCACCGCCCTGCCCCTGTACCACGTGTTCTCGCTGACCGCCAACTTGCTGACCTTCCTCAAGATCGGCGCGCACAACGTGCTCATCACCAATCCGCGCGACATCCCCGCCTTCGTCAAGGAGCTGAAGAAGGTCGAGTTCACCGTCATCACCGGGGTGAACACGCTGTTCAACGCCCTGCTCAACGCGCCGGGGATCGGTGAGATCAACGCGCGCGCGCTGAAGGTCGCGGTGGGCGGTGGCATGGCGGTGCAGCGCGCGGTGGCCGAGCGCTGGCAGCAGGTGTTCGGCGTACCGCTGATCGAGGGCTACGGTCTGACCGAGACCGCGCCCATCGTCTGCGCCAATCCGTCTCGACGTCAAGGAGTACACCGGCAGCATCGGGCTGCCCCTGCCTTCGACTGAGGTCGGCGTCCGCGACGACAACGGCCAGGAGGTCGCGCTGGGCGAGGTGGGAGAGATCTGCGTGCGCGGGCCACAGGTGATGAGAGGCTACTGGAACAAGCCCGAGGAGACCGCCAAGGTCTTCACCGCGACGGCTGGCTGCGCACCGGCGACATGGGCTTCATGGACGAGCGCGGCTTCGTCAAGCTGGTGGACCGCAAGAAGGACATGATTCTGGTGTCCGGCTTCAACGTCTATCCCCAACGAAGTCGAGGACGTGGTCATGACCCATCCGGGCGTGCTGGAGGTCGCCGCCATCGCCGTCCCCGACGAGCGCTCCGGCGAAGCGGTCGAGATCGTCGTGGTGAAGAAGGATCCGGCACTCACCGAAGCCGCGCTCATCGAGCACTGCAAGAAGCAGCTCACCGGGTACAAGGTCCCGCGCAAGGTCGTGTTCCGCAGCGAGCCTCTGCCCAAGACCAACGTCGGCAAGATCCTGCGCCGCGTGATCAGGGACGAGGAAGCGGCCAAGGCCGCCGAGCCAGCGCGCAGCGGCATAACGCGGGAACCCGCTGCTTCAGCGGGTCCAGTAGCAGCTGGGGGTCGCATCGTCGGCAATCGCCGCAAGCATCGCCACCAGACTCCACTCAAGCAAGAGAGATCGCTGTTCTAGTGGAGAAGGCTGCCGCACTGATAAACGCCAAGGGCAAGGCAGCATTACCTCAATTCAGAGAAAGTGGTAGCGAGTGGCGATCTGGCGATACCGACTTATTCGGGAACTACATGACCGGCATGCAATTCCTCAATGCTGGCTTTCCAGAGCGTGCGGGTACAGACGGAGGCAAGACCACAGATGCCAACGGCAAAGTCGTTTTTCAGGAGTTCATCCAGGCGGTGCAATCGGCCGGAGGAGCGGGGATGGGCAAGCTACATGTGGCCCAAGCCTGGTCAGACGCAGCCGTCGCAGAAATGGAGCTATGTGAAGGCGGTGAGACTAGACGGAATGCCCGCTATCATCGGTGCTGGTTTCTATCCCCAGTAGCCGCGATCTCAGCGCGACAGCATCGGGATGACGATAGCCGCGAGAATCCCCACCACGATCAACCCCAGGAAGATCCATACCAGAATGGAGGTTCGATACTTGATCTGCGGCGTCGCCTCTATCGACCGCGGCGTACTCGGGAGAGAAGACGAGCTGACCCTTCTTGGAGAGCATCAGCCAGAGGATGTAGCCGTTGATCAGGGTGCCCAACGGGAACCCGAGCAGCCCCAGACCGGCAAGGGCGATTGTGGGACCCCGCACGCCGCGGCGCAGTCTGCGCAGTCCGCGCCCGAGCAGGAAGAACACGGCGCCCAGCAGAGCCATGGCGCCGAACATCACCGCGACACTCAGGTGCGCCGGCTGGCATCAACAGCTGCACCAGAGTGGAAAGCGCGCCGAGGGTCGCACCGAGCGCGGCCAGGTAGTACAGCGTCCCAATCGAGCGGACCGAGGCCTCGTGGCTGAGGTTCGCTCGACGCACGGCTTCCGCCTCGGGATTGGGGCCGATGTCCTCGACGACGGCCTTGGGTGCGGCGTAAGGATTCATGGTTGCCGACATGGATCGTCCTCTCGTTGCACAGCAATCAGCGGTAGCCCGGATCGCCGGGCAGCGGCGCCCGGCGCGGACGGAACTCGGGCTTGAGTAGCCAGTTCCCAGCCTACGCCGGCGGCTGCATCGGCCGTCACCTCGATGCTCTTCACCGTGGCTTGTTCGCCGCCTTCCATGCGCGGGTGCCAGACGCGCACGCGATAGCGCCCCGCCGGCAGGTCCGCCAGCACTGCCCGGCCGTCCGAACCGGTCTTTGCGAAGTAAGGACTGTCGGAGACGTAGATATAGCCGATCATCCAGTCGTGAATGTTGCAGCCGAGCTTGACCACTCCGGGCTTGTCGAACAGCACGGGCTTGGCGGGCGTGCCGACGTAGAGAGGAAGCTCGAACGGCTTGGCGGGCGAGAACGAGTAGACGTGGTGACGGATGTGGTCGCGGTTGGGAAACTGCACGAGCGACCCGACCAGGATCGGCGTCACGTACGGGACGAACTCCTTGTTGAGCTGATCGACCACGCCCTGCGGGGGCTTGTCCACGCCACGCACGCCGCTCTCCGAGACGGCGACTACGACCGCGTCGGGCACGGGTTGAGCCTGCGCTGTCACGGTCGCGGCGATCTGCGCGGCGCGGACGTCGGGCGCATGGGCCAGGCCCGCAACAGCGGTGCCGGCACAGACCAGCAGCAGGATCTTCATCAGTAGCGGTAGCCGATGTTGATGCCGACGAAGTTCGAATAGTAGTTTCCCAGATCCTCGTCACTGACACTGACTTGGTAGCGGTAAGTCAGGTTGAGCGACGTTCTCGCACTCAAGGCGTGACTCCAGGCCAGGCTGATGGTGTCGGTCTTGGCCCGCAGCCGGTAGGCCACGCGGGGCGGATCGCCGAACACGGGATCGAGGGCAACCGCATCCGAGTACTCGAGAATCTCCAGGTCCGGTGCCGTTACCGAAGTGACGGTGCCGTTGCGGAACGTATACGCGGCGACCAGCACGTCCGCAGGCGTTGCGAGGAAGGAAATCTTCCCAGTCAGGTTCCAGCCGCCGGTGTTGTAGGCCGCAGTCGACACGCCGGGAAGAATTTCCGGCTGCAGCTTGTCGGCGGTGAAATCGTCGTACTTGACGCTGCCCTGCAGCGCCCAGCGCTCACTCAACTGTTTCCCCGCGCTGACACCGGCGTCGAGCGCCCAACCGCTCTGATAGCTGTAGTTGTAGTCGTCATGCACCGCGCGGGCCGCCACCGCTACCCAGGGGGCCTGCGCACCGAGACCGAACTTGTGGCGCAGTTGCGCCCGTGCGCCCAGGCCGACCCGGTTGAGACCGGAGTAGCGATCGAACACGGCGGACTCGGCGAGCGCAGCGACGCTCAGGCCGGTGCTCGAGCCCAGCTGCTGATAGAGCCCAGCGCCCAGATCCAGGGTGAGGCTGGCGGCACCCTTGCGGTCCGCGCTGGCGAAGCCATTGGACAGGTTATCGTCATATCCGGCGCCCGCTGTGACGTCGAAGCCCCAGTCCGCTGCCGCCGCGCCGTTGCACCACAAGACACCAAGCACGAGCAGCCCGGCAAGCAGGATCCTGGACATCGGTCGCCCTGGCTATACGGCAACGCGCAGGCTGGTGACGGTCTGGCTCGCCCGCAGGCGCTTGCGCGCCAGCCAGCTGCAGCTCGCCATCCAGGCCTCGAGCTGCGCCCAGGGCAGCGGACGGGACACGCCGTAGCCTTGCGCCAGGTCGCAACCGAACTCACGGAGCAGTCTGATGACGTCGGCGTCCTCCACGCCTTCGGCCACCACCACCAGGCCCAGGTTATGCCCGAGCTCCACGGTCGAGCGCACGATGGCGGCGTCCTTCTCCTGCGTGGCCATGTGCGTGACGAATGCGCGATCCACCTTGAGCTCGTCGAACTGCAGGCGTTGGATGTACGCGAGCGACGAGTAGCCGGTGCCGTAGTCGTCGATCGACATGCGCACGCCGCGCTGCTTCAGCCGCGCGATGGTCTGCTGCGCGCGCTGCGGGTCCTCCACCAGGGCGCTCTCGGTCACCTCGACGGTAAGCAGCTCGGCGGGCACGCTGTGCCTGCGAATCGCCTCGTCGACGAACTGCGGCAAATCCCGGTCCAGCAGGTCGCGGCGTCGAGACGTTGACCGAGACGCTGATGGCGAGCCCGCCGGCATACCAGACGCCGCACTGGCGCAGCGCCTCTTCCATCACCCAGCGCGTGATCTGCTTGATCGCGCCGGTCTGCTCCGCGAAGGGAACGAACTCGCCGGGAGGGACCATGCCGCGCTGGGCGTGCTCCCAGCGCACCAGCGCCTCCACGCCGATCAGCTGGCCGCCGCGCAGATCGACCTTGGGCTGGTAGTGCAGCCGCAGCTCGTTCCCGGTGATCGCCCTGCGCAGGTCGCCCAGCAGGGACAGATGCTCGGCGCGATGCAGGTCGAAGCGAGTGTCGTACACAGCGGCGCCGGACTTCTCGTGCTTGGCGGCGTACATGGCCACATCCGCGCAGCGCAGCAGCACGCTCGGATCTTCGCCGTGCGCCGGACAGTGCGCGATGCCGATGCTGCAGCCGACATCCACCGCCTGGCCGTCGATGTCGATGGGCTGCTCGAGCACGACCTGGATCATGCGTGCCAGCGTCTGCGCCCGCTCGATGCCGCCGCTCGTGAGGATGGCGAACTCGTCCCCGCCCAGGCGCGCGACCGTGTCGCTGTCGCGGACCACGCCGCGCAGCCGCGCAGCCACTTCACGCAGCACCAGGTCGCCCGCGCCGTGTCCCAGCGTATCGTTGATGTACTTGAAGCGGTCGAGGTCCATGACCAGGACCGAGACACCTGCGCCGCGGCGATGTGCTGCAACCGCCTCGCCGAGGCGCACGTTGAACAGCGCCCGGTTCGGCAGTCCCGACAGGCCATCCTGGTATGCGAGGTGCAGAATCTCCGCTTCGCGTGCTGCGATGCCCTCGAGCATGTGTTCGAAACTCGCGGCGAGCGTCCCGATCTCCTCGCCTCCCTTCACGCTCACGCGCCCCGAATAGTCGCCGTCGCGCACGCGGCGGGCGAAAGCCGCCAGGACCAGCAGGGGCTGAGTGATGCGGCGCGCGAGCACGACACTGCCCACGATCGAGGCCACGATGCCGGCGAACGTGAGCAGCACCAGCATCGATTTCAGCTCCTCGAGCGGCTCGAAGCCTTCGGTTACCGAGCGCTGCAGAGCGATGCGCACCGGGTCGCCGCCTTCCTGGCGGATCGCCGCGAGCGTCGTGTCGAAGCCTCCCGAGCGGAACGGGCCGGAGCTCGCTCCGGCAACCTCAGGCAGCTTGGTCACCGTATCGATCGCGTCCACGCTCAGATGGGTGCTGGACAGGAACTTCCATTGGCCGTCCACCTGCGGTGCGAAGAAGGTGATGTGCAGCGCCGTGAGGGCGCGCAGGTCGCCGAGAAAGCCCTGGTCGATCAGGAAGCCCATCGCGACCCACGCGATCGCATCGGGAGCCAGCACCGGCACGATCACGACCTGGTAGGGCCGGCCTTCGATCTGCATGATCGCGGAGGCCCGCCCCTCGCGCTGCGCCACCCGGATCAGCTGCGGATGCGAGAACAGACGGTCACGCGGCGCCGGCTGCAACGAATCGGCGATGACATGACCGTCGGGAGAGATCAGCAGCACGATATCGGCCCTGACGCGGGCGCCGTGGTTGTTCAGCACCGAGGCGATGGTCGGCGAATCGCCGGTCGCCACTGCGTTGCGGAACGCGAAATCCTTGGACACCACTTCCGCAGCCTGCAGCAGGCGCTGACGGTTCTGGTCCATCAGGCGCAGGAAGACGCGCGTGCCGACCTGCAGCTCTTGCGCGTTGCGCTCTCGCGCGATGCGCGCGCTGACGCGCTCGACCAGCACCAGGACGGAGGCCTGCACGACGGTGAACAGGAGAGCGAAGACGACGACCATGCGGCTGCGCAAGCTGCTGAGCTTCAATGCCGCGAAGTTCGCCATGGATGTCGTCGTGCTGTGGGCGCGCAGATGCGCTGCCACGCCCGCTCGCGGGTCCCCACGGGCGGGGGCTTGCGCTCCGCATCCCCCGGTAAAAGCAAAGACGGGGCCACTGGCGGGCGTCGCAGCGAGATCCGGGAACCCCACCGGAAGGGACTGCACAGCGGGGCCTGTCGCGCAGAAAGGGCGGTTCCGGTGCGCCGCGCCCGGGTCGATGAGCGCCTACCGGACCCGAGCCGTCAGATCACCTTTTCAGGTTTGTCAACTGCGCCGCTGGCGCACACTATCCCGGCGGCAACGGAATGACCTCGGTCTCGCCTGGCACCGACGCAAAACGCTGTTCGCGCCAGTCGGCTTTGGCGCGTTCGATGCGCTGCGCAGAGCTGGAGACGAAGTTCCACCAGATATGTCGCTCGCCGTCGAGAGGCGTGCCGCCCAGCAGCATGACACGCGCGGCGGCACGCGCCTGGACCTCTACGCGCGCGTGCGGGCTGAAGATCGGCAGCATGCCTTCGACGAAGCGCTGCGCACCGACCTCGACCTCACCTTGCACGACATAGAGCGCGCGCTCGGAGTAGCCTTCAGGCATCGTCAGCCGCGCGCCCGCACCAAGTGCAGCATCCACGTAAAACAGATCGGACAGCGTCACAACAGGGGAGGTGAATCCGTACGCACTGCCGGCGATCACGCGCAACTGCGCGCCGTCGCGCTCCAGCGCCGGCAATGCGGCTGCGGGGTGGTGATGAAACGCCGGCGTTGCCTCTTCGTACGCGGTGGGCAGCGCGACCCAGGACTGCAGGCCATGCAAGCGTGCTCCGCTGGTGCGTGCCTGCGGGGTGCTGCGCTCCGAGTGCACGATCCCGCTTCCTGCGGTCATCCAGTTCACGTCGCCGGGTCGGATCGTCTGCACGCATCCGAGGCTGTCACGGTGCATGACCTCGCCCTCGAAGAGATAGGTGACGGTGGCCAAGCCGATGTGCGGATGCGGCCGTACGTCGATGCCCTGCCCCGCTGCAAACACGGCCGGACCCATGTGATCCAGAAAGATGAAGGGGGCCACCATCCTGCCGCCCGCGTACGGCAGCACCCGCCGGACCTCGAAGCCACCCAGATCCCGGCGCCTGCCCTCTACCACGTCGGTCACCATCCCTTGCATGTGCGCTTCTCCGCTGAGTCAGCGCACAGCATACAGTGCCGCTCCATACGCAGGTGGCATCGATCCGCCCGCGTTGCCGCAGGTCCACATCGGGCCGGTGGGCGGCCTGACACGTCGGGGGGTAAGCGGATATGCGACGTTGGACTATTGCTTATAGACCCGCAAGTCTTCGCGCGACAACAGGTCCTGCGCATCGCGCCGGTCCACCGGCAAGGTCGCCCCACGCCAGCCGAAGTGATAGCGTGCCCCGGTGACCGGGCCGGTGAGGCTCAATGCTTTGGGACCCACATAGGTCAACTCGATCCAGGCGTTTGCGGCCGCCGGCCCCTTCGAGCGGATGAACCAGCTCGACGACGACTCGCGGGGTCCCGCTTGCTTTCCAGCTTGTGCTGCCATTTCAGCTCTCCTATCGGCGCAGGAGAAAAAGGCGGCGGCACGGTGGCGCAGGAGACCAATCAGCGCCCCCGCCCGCCGCGTACCTGATTGCTGCGACGTTCGGAGAGATTATTGCGGCAGAGCCCCCCAGCCCATTGGGCGAAGGTGATAGAGGGAGGCTCGAGGGGCGAGGCGCGAGAGCCAGGCACGAGGCGCGAGGAAGCGAGGCACGAGGCACGAGAAGGCGCTTACGCGCCGTCTAACACCCAGGTAGTGGTGGAGGCGAGTCTGGCGAGCCATCTCGTGCCTCGCGCCTCGTGCCTCGTGCCTGGCTTTCGCGCCTCGTGCCTCGCCTTGGCGCTGCTATAGTCCGCCTCTTTCCTTCCCGTTTCGCCATGTCTCAAGCCCACGCGCTGCGCCAGCCGGTCGACACCACCGCTGCTTCCGTCATGCTGTTGCTGTGTTTCTGCTGGGGGTTCACCCACGTCGTTGCGAAGTTGACCGCGCCAGGCGTGTCGCTGGTGATGCAGAGCGGGTTGCGCTCTGCGATCGCGTCGGTGCTGCTGCTGGTGTGGGCGCGGCAGCGGCGCATCCCGCTGTTCGCACGCGATGGCACGTTAGGCGCTGGTCTGGTCGCGGGTGTGCTGTTCGCCGCCGAGTTCCTGTTCATCTATTCCGGGTTGGCGTGGACCGGTGCGTCGCGCATGGTGGTGTTCGTGTATCTGGCGCCGGGCCTCACCGCGCTCGGGCTGCACTGGTTCCTGCCGAGCGAACGTCTGAGCTCGCTGCAATGGTCGGGCGTGCTGCTCGCCTTCGCCGGTGTGGCAATCGCCTTCGCCGACGGATTCGCCTCGGACCGCGCCTCGCTCCTAGGGGATGCTTTCGGCGTGATCGCGGCCGCCCTGTGGGCGGCGACCACTGTCGTGATTCGCACGACCCGGCTCGGCGGCATCAGCGCGTCGAAGACACTGTTCTATCAGCTCGCGGTGTCGGCCGCGGTGCTGCCGATTGCCTCCGTGATGCTGGGTGAGCCCGGCGTGATCGCAGTCACGCCGCTGGTTCTGGTGAGCCTGCTCTACCAGGGTGGCATCGTGGCATTCGCGAGCTATCTCGCCTGGTTCTGGCTGCTCACGCGCTACCTGGCTGCCAGGCTGTCTGTTTTCGCCTTTCTCACGCCCTTGTTCGGGGTAGCGGCCGGCGTGCTGGTTCTGGGGGAGCCACTGAGAGCGGTATTCGTCGCGGGCGTCGTGTTGGTGGGGGCAGGCATCTACCTGGTCAACCGGCCGCCCCAGGGGCGTGGAGGCCGGTAAGGCCCCCGGTAAAGAACCACCCAACCCCCCAGTAAAGAACCGTATCGGGTGGCCGTAATGGAACTGTGCCGCCTGGGGCTTTCCTGGTGGCGCGTTTCCTGCTCCGCGGCAGGCGTTTGTCGTTTTGGAGACTGCCCCCATGAACCGATTTCTGCTGTTTGCAGGCCTGTTGCTGGCCGGCCAGGCCCAGGCCTACGTGATCCTCGAGAGCAAATACCGCGTCGAAGTCAAACCCGGCCAGTTCGAAGACCAGCTCGTGCTCAAGTGCGACAACGGTCGCAAGATCACCGTGCCCTGGGAGGCCCGGCTGTCCGAAGCCTGCGGCGAAGTGGAAATTCCCAGACCGGGCGCCGCCGCGGCACAGGACGAACCGCAGGAACGCCACACCTCCCAAGAGCGCCAGAAAGAGATCCTGATGTCGCGCGTGCGGGAGCAATACGGCAACGTCGATGAGAAACACGTCACCGTCCCGTCCGCCGTGGCGGGCGCAGAGCCGCACTTCTCGCCGCAAATGCGCGAGATCCTCAAGCGCTATGAGTTGTGCCGCAAGAACACCAAGGCCAGCCCGACCTGCGCAGCCGAGCGCAATCAGGCCATGGCAGCGCTGTCGGCCCAGTCCGGTGGCAGCGAGGCCGACGCCGGGATGAGCGCCGCCGGCGAGCCCCAGCCGGCCGCGAAGGCCAAGCCCGCGGCAGTCAAGCACAAGCAAGCGGCAGCCAAGCCGACGCCGAAACCGGAAGCGCCGGCCACCGAGCCCGCCGACGCCTCGGCCGCGCCCGCAAAGCCCGATATGGAGCCCGTGCGCGCGGCCGCGCCTGCAGCTGTTCAGGCCAAGGCGGAGCCAGAAGCGGCGCAGGCCCCGATGCCAGCGACGACGGCGTCCGAAGCAGCGCCCGCCGCGGACCGTGTTACCCGTGAACAGAAAATCACCTCGGACTATGCGCTGTGCATGCGGGCCAAGCCGAAGTTCGAGTGCGAGTCCGCACGTGCCGCTGCGCTCAAGGCGCTGGACACGCCCGCGAAGCCGAAGACCAAGAGCAAGTCTGCCGCCAAGACTACGCCCTCCGACGTCGTGACGAACTAGCCGCTCTCCGACGCGGCGACTGCCCTGCCACGCCCATCCGGGCGTGGCAAGCGGTGCGCGCCATGCGCTGTTTGACAGCGCTTCAGAAGCTCTGTCCATCGACTGCCCCGCGGGCTGCTCATTCCTGGTGGCCGCCGGTTGCGGGGCGGATTGACCACCAGCCACTCGCTCCACTATCCTGCCGGGCCTCCTCCCGGAGACCACCCGTGCACGCGATCCCGGAAGTCCCGATCGACCATCTCATCGAGCGCTACGACGCGCTGCTGTTCGACGCCTACGGCGTACTGGTAAGCGTCGCTGGAGCAATGCCCGGTGCGCCCGAGCTGATCGACCTGCTCAACGCCGCCGGGAAGCCGTACTGCGTGGTGACCAACGACGCCTCCAAGCTCCCCGAGAGTGCCGCCGCGCGCTATGGACGGTTCGGCGTAACGGTGCAGCCAGCCCGCATCGTTACCTCGGGCGGCTCTGGTCGAGAGCTATTTCCGCAAGCACGACTTGAGCGGCGCGCGCTGCGTGGTGCTCGGAACGGTCGACAGCGTGCGTTATGTCGAACGGGCGGGCGGCCGGATCGTACCGCCGGTGGAAGACTTCGACGTGCTGGTCGTGGCCGACGAGACCGGCTATCCCTTCCTCGAGCACGTCGACAATGCGCTCACCACCCTGTTCCGCCGCATCGACGCGGGCGCCGCCGTCCACCTCGTTCTGCCCAACCCCGACCTGATCTACCCGCGTGACGAGGCAAGCTTCGGCATCGCCGCGGGCAGCATCGCGCTGATGTTCGAAGCTGCCGCTGCAGCGCCGATATCCCGACCGCCCGGCATTCGCGTTCGCGCGCCTGGGCAAGCCCGAGCGCTATTTGTACGACGAGGCGTTGCACCGCTGCGGCACGCGCAACGCGGTGATGATCGGCGATCAGCTCGAAACCGACATCCGCGGAGCGAACGCTTGCGGCATCGACTCGGCGCTGGTCACCACCGGCGTGAGCGCAGCGGATCTTGGCGGCGTGCCCGCTGCATTGCGGCCGACTTGGCGCCTGCATTCGAGTCGCGCCGGCCGGGGTCGCACCCGCGCGCGGACTGTCGCAACGGGTCCCAGCCGACCTCATCGACAAATGAGTGCGAACTGCTGGAGGGGACTGGCTGCCATCACTTCGGAGGGGCACCGGAAGCCGCGGCACGGCAACAACCAGGGATGTTCCGCGCATGCGCCGCGGCGTGATTGCACTTGTTTCCCTGCTGGCGGTCGCGCCGGCCGCCGCGATCGAGCTCGCCGTGCCGGCCCAAGGCGACGTGGTCGGCGAGGTCGGCACCGTCGTGACCCGCGCGCGCGACACGCTGCTCGACATCGGGCGCGCGCACGGGCTGGGCTACAACGAGATCGCCGCGGCCAACCCCGCGGTCGACCCCTGGGTGCCGGGAGAAGGAACGCGCATCGTCGTGCCCACTCAGTTCGTTCTGCCGCCGGGTCCGCGCGAGGGCATCGTGATCAATCTCGCGCAGATGCGGTTGTTCTACTTTCCGCCCCCCGAGCCGGGCCAGGCAGCCCGCGTGGTCACGCTGGCGATCGGCATCGGCGACGACATCGCGCCCACACCGATAGCAACCACGCACATCACCCGCAAAGCGGTGGATCCGTCCTGGCGTCCGCCGGACTCGGTCCGCAAACGCCGGGCCGAGGAAGGCGAGACGCTGCCTGCGGTCGTCCCGCCCGGACCCGACAATCCGCTCGGCAGTCGTGCTCTCTATCTGGGCCTGCCCAGCTACCTGATCCACGGCACCAATCGGCCGTGGGGAATCGGCATGCGCGTGAGCAATGGCTGCATCCGCCTCTATCCGGAGGACATCGAAGCGCTGTACGAGCAGGTCCCGGTCGGCACACCGGTGCGCATCATCAACGAGCCGATTCTGTTCGGGGAGCGCAACGGCACGCCGGTCCTGCAGGCGTTTCGGCCGCCCCCGGGCATGCCCGTGCCGGCGAGCTACACCCCGCTGATCGAGGAGCTGGTCCGCCGCTATCCGCGCGGCACCGTCGATCCCGCCAAGGCGTTGCTGGCGGTCAAGGAGAAGCTAGGGTTGGTCACGGCGATTGCACCGTGAGAAGGGGCTAGGGGCTAGGGGCTAGGGGCTGGAGCTCGTCGCGCCGAGGAAGCTTCTGGCTATGTGCAAGCTAGGGATGAGCTCGATGCAAGTTCGCCGGCATAGACGGTGGAACGACACGGACGTGGTCCTAGCCCCTACTCCCTAGGCCCTAGTCCCTGTCACTTCCGCATCGACTTCTCGAACATCCGGTCGGTCTTCTGGTTCAGACGCGCGGCGGCGTCTTGCGCCTCCATCGCCATCGCCCTCGCCTCCTCGGCTGCCCGCTGCGCTGAGCGCGCCGCATCCAGAACCTGCTGGGTCATCTCGGGGGACATCGGCGCGCCGCGGGTCTGGACGGCGAGCTGGTCGAGTTTCGCGTTCGCGGCCCGAGCCTCGGCCAAGGCGGCTTCCGCCGCAGTGCGCGCGGCCTTCGCCTCGGACAACGCGGTCTGCGCCGTAGTCATGGCCTGGGTGGCCTTGTCGGGCGCCGCGGACCGGGAGGTGCTTTCGCCCCCGCAGCCATAGACGAACAGAAGCGATGCAGCGGCGCAGACGGTCTTGATGGTATTGGATGCCGTTGTCACGGTCGGGTTCTCCTGTTTGGAGGCCGCGCGCCATCCGGGTCGCGCAGCCCTCGGCAGGCCGCGCTGGTCCCCGAGAACGCCAGGAGCTGCGCCAGCCGTAGGTTGCAAGGACGAACGGGGCAGCAACCGCGGCGCACGCCCTTGCAGGGCGAGGGCCGGGCGGCTGCCCGGAGACGAATCGGCCCGGCGGACAGCACCGGACGGGGAGGGATTATAGGCCGTTTAGCGGCAGCCGATCAGCTACGGCCGCCACTCGTCGGTGCGGTCGACGCGGCCCTCGGCGGAGACCGACTCCAGGCGCACGGTGAAGCCCCATAAGCGACCGAGATGGCGCAGCACCTCCTCGGTCTCCTCTTCGTGCAGGGGGCGTCCACGATGGACCAGATGGCGCAAGGTGAGCGAGCGATCGCCGTCGCGCTCGTAGCGCACCACCTGGATGTCGGGCAAGCGGTTCTCGCGTTCGTAGTGATCGGCCAGCACCCGGCGCACGCGGCGGTAGCCATGCTCGTCGTGGATGTTGGCCACTTCCAGCTCGGGCTCGCCGGCGCGATCGGCGACCACGAACAGGCGCAGGT
Organism: uncultured beta proteobacterium; assembly: GCA_963772865.1. Lineage (GTDB taxonomy): Bacteria > Pseudomonadota > Gammaproteobacteria > Burkholderiales > SHXO01 > SHXO01. The sequence goes on from CAVYZA010000033.1 coordinate 149,051, forward strand.
CCCGGATCAGGCGCGGCGACAGGTACTGCGCGATGAACGATTCATCCTTGAAGTTGCGCATCGCGAAGTCGAGCACCTTGAGCCAGTCGCTGCCGGCCAGATCGGGGAACCAGGCACGATCCTCGTCGGTGGGCTTTTCGCAGATCCGGCGCAGGTCCTGCATCATCGAGAACCCGAGGGCGTAAGGATTGATGCCGTGATAGCCCTTCTCGTCGAACCCCCGCTGCGACACCACGTTGGTGTGGTGGTGCAGGAACTCGAACATGAAGGCGTCGTCCACCATCCGTTTGTCGTACAGCCGGTTGAGCAGCGTGTAGTGCCAGAAGGTGGCCCAGCCTTCGTTCATCACCTTGGTCTGAGTCTGCGGATAGAAGTACTGCGCCAGCTTGCGCACGATCCGGGCGATCTCGCGCTGCCAGGGCGCCAGCCGCGGCGAGTGCTTCTCCACGAAGTACAGGATGTTTTCCTGAGGCTCCGGCGGGAACGCGGAGCCACCGGTCTCAGCCGCGGAGGGCGTGCCCGCGGGCACGGTACGCCAGAGATCGTTGTAGAGCTTGCGCTTGGTCTCCTCGCGCTCGGTGCGGCGCGCCTCGCGCTCGCGCGCCGAGATCGGCGCCGGGCGCTTGTAGCGGTCCACGCCGTAGTCCATCAGCGCATGGCAGGAATCCAGGGTCTCCTCGACCTCGGCTGTGCCGTAGCGCTCCTCGCACTCCATCACGTAGTTGCGCGCGAACACCAGGTAGTCGAGCATCGCGTCGGCCTGGGTGAACTGGCGGAACAGGTAGTTGCCCTTGAAGAACGAGTTGTGGCCGTAGCAGGCGTGGGCGATCACCAGCGCCTGCATGGTCAGGCTGTTCTCCTCCATCAGGTACGCGATGCAAGGACTGGAGTTGATGACGATCTCGTAGGCCAGCCCCTGGTAGCCCTTGCGGTAGGACTGCTCGTTGCGGATGAACGCCTTGCCGAAGGACCAGTGCGGATAGCCGATCGGCAGGCCCGCTGGCGGCGTAGGCGTCCAGCATCTGCTCGGAGTTGATGATCTCGATCTGGTTCGGATAGGTGTCCAGCCGGAACTCGGCGGCGGTCTCCGCGATCGCCGCGTGATAGCGCTCGATCAGCTCGAAATCCCACTCCGGTCCGTGCGGCAACGGACCCGGCCGCATTTCCGTACCCAACGGCGCGTTCATGCCTTCGCCCGCTCCTTGCTGAACAGCTCCCGGAACACGGGATAGATCTCGGACGGGCGCGACACCCGCCGCATGGCGAAGTTGGGCTCGGCTTCCTCCAGCTCCTGATACTCGACCCACAGGGGGCTCTTGCGCGCGTCCTCGTCCTCGGGCGTCTCGATGTAGGCGAAGTAACGCGCAAGCGGCAACAGCTCTTCGCGCACGAAACGGGCGCTCTTCCCGGCGTCGGCGCCGAATGCATCGCCGTCGGAGGCCTGCGCCGCGTAGATATTCCATTCGGAGCGCGGGAAGCGCGCGGTAACGATGCCCTTCATCAGCTCCAGGGCCGACAGCACGACCGTGCCGCCGCTGCGCTGATCGTAGAAGAAGGTGTCCTCGTCGACCTCCTCCGCCTCGTCGGTGTGGCGGATGAACACGAGCTCGACCTTGTCGTACTTGCGGGTGAGGAACAGGTAGAGCAGCGTGAAGAAGCGCTTCGCCAGGTCCTTCTTGCGCTCGTCCATCGATGCCGAGACGTCCATCAGGCAGAACATCACCGCGCGCGCGGTGGGCGCAGGCTGCACGACGCGATGCCGATAGCGCAGGTCGACGTCGTCGAGAAACGGCAATCGCCCGAGGTGTCGCTCGAGCTCCAGGACGCGCGCCTCCAGCGCTTCGATCTGCTCGATCGGCCAATGCTCCTGCAGGGCTCGGGCCAGCTCGGCACGCGCCTCTTCCAGTTCGTCGCGAATCGGACCGCCCAGCGCGATGCGCCGCGCCAGTGCGGTCTTCATGGTGCGCGGCACGCTCAGGTTGCTGGGCGTGCCCTCCTTGACGTAACCCGCCCGCACCAGCTTCTTGTTCTCGGCCTCGGCCATGGCCGTGCGCATCAAGTTGGGCAGCTCGAGGTCGTCGAAGAAAATGTTCAGGAACTCGTCGCGCGACAGGGTGAAGACGAACTCGTCTACGCTTTCGCCCTGTCCGGGCTGGTTCCCACCCGCGCCACGCCCGCCGCCGCTCGGCCGCGGGATGCGATCGCCGCTGACGAATTCGCGATTGCCCGGGTAGACGCCGTCCCAGTCGCCGCCGGAGCCATAGCGGAAGCCGGGCTCGGACACGTCCTTGGCGGGGACCTTGACTTCGCCGCCCTGGACCATGTCCTTGATGGACCGATCCGCCACCATGTCCTTGACGGCCCGCCGGATGTGCTCCTTGTAGCGCCGGATGAAGCGCTCGCGGTTGACCGCGCTCTTGTTGCGCGCGTTCAGCCGGCGGTCGATCAAGTGCATCATGATGCGTGGGCGCCAGGCGTAAGGATCACGACGATTTCTGCACCCGCAGGTACCACTCCGACAGCAGCCGCACTTGCTTCTCGGTGTAGCCCTTGGTCACCATGCGCTCCACGAAGTTCTGGTGCTTCTTCTGGTCGTCTGCCGAGGACTTGGCGCTGAAGGAAATCACCGGCAGCAGGTCCTCGGTGCTGGAGAACATCTTCTTCTCGATGACCTCGCGCAGCTTCTCGTAGGTGTTCCACGCCGGGTTGCGGCCGGCGTTGTTGGCGCGCGCACGCAACACGAAGTTCACCACTTCGTTGCGGAAATCCTTCGGGTTGGCGATCCCGGCCGGCTTCTCGATCTTCTCCAGCTCGGTGTTGAGCGCCGCCCGGTCGAAGATCTCGCCGGTGTCGGGGTCGCGGTACTCCTCGTCCTGCAGCCAGCAGTCCGCGTAGATCACGTAGCGGTCGAACAGGTTCTGCCCGTACTCGGAATAGGATTCCAGATACGCGGTCTGGATCTCCTTGCCGATGAACTCGGCGTAGCGCGGAGCGAGCCAGCCCTTGATGTACTCCAGGTACTTGCGCTTGGTCTCGTCGGGGTAGTCCTCACGCCCGATGCGCTGCTCCAGCACGTACATCAGGTGGACCGGGTTCGCCGCCACTTCGGTCTGGTCGTAGTTGAAGACCGAGGACAGGACCTTGAAGGCGAACCGGGTGGAGGCCCCGCTCATGCCCTCGTCCTGCCCGGCGTAGTCGCGGTACTCCTGGTACGACTTGGCGCGCGGGTCGGTATCCTTGAGGCTTTCGCCGTCGTAGACGCGCATCTTCGAGTAGATGCTGGAATTCTCCGGCTCCTTCAAGCGCGACAGGACCGAGAACTGCGCCATCATGTCCAGCGTGCCGGGCGCGCAGGGCGAATTCGACAGCGCACTGTGCCGCAGCAGCTTCTGGTAGATCTTCACCTCCTCGGACATCTGCAGGCAGTACGGGCACCTTGACGATGTAGATCCGGTCGAGGAAGGCTTCGTTGTTGCGGTTGTTGCGGAAGGTCTGCCACTCCGACTCGTTGGAGTGCGCCAGGATGATCCCGCCGAACGGGATCGCCGAGAACCCCTCGGTGCCCTTGTAGTTGCCCTCCTGCGTGGCGGTCAGCAGTGGGTGCAGCATCTTGATCGGGGCCTTGAACATCTCGACGAACTCGAGCATGCCCTGGTTGGCCAGGCACAGCCCGCCGGAGTAGGAGTAGGCGTCGGGATCGTCCTGCGCGTAGCGGTCGAGCTTGCGGATGTCGACCTTGCCGACCAGCGAGGAGATGTCCTGGTTGTTCTCGTCGCCCGGCTCGGTCTTGGCGATCGCCACCTGCTTGAGCACGGAGGGCTGGATGCGCACCACGCGGAACTGCGAGATGTCGCCGCCGAACTCCTTCAGCCGCTTGATCGCCCACGGCGACATGATGCCGGTCAGGTAGCGGCGCGGGATGCCGTAGTCGGACTCCAGTACATCGCCGTACTGCTCGGGCGCGAACAGGCCGAGCGGCGACTCGTGCACCGGCGAGTCCTTGAGGGCGTAGACCGGCTCGAGCTCCATCAGTTGTTTCAAACGCTCGGCCACCGAGCTCTTGCCGCCGCCGACCGGACCCAGCAGGTAGAGGATCTGCTTGCGCTCCTCGAGACCTTGTGCAGCGTGTTTGAAGAAGGCGACGATCTGCGAGATCGCGTCTTCCATGCCGTAGAACTCGGCGAAGGCGGGATAGCGCTTGATGATGCGGTTGGAGAAGAGCCGCGACAGCCGCTGATCATGCCTGGTGTCGACCAGCTCGGGCTCGCCGATCGCCGCCAGAATGCGTTCGGGGGCAGTGGAATAGGTGCCGGGATCCTTACGGCACAGGTCCAGGTATTCGTCGAGGGACAACTCCTCGTCCTGCGACGCGGAGTACTTTGCTTTGTACCCCTCGATGAGCTTGCTCATGTGGACTTCTCCTTCGCGATCTCGCATCAATCTGTCATCGCCGTCACGTTCCCCTTTGTCTTGTATTTATGGTCGCATGGCTAGCTAAGTGTAATCGACCCATCCCCGCGGAAGGAAAGCAGCCGCCGCAGCGCAGTGCTGCGAGCAGACACCTCGATCCGACCATTTCCATCACCGGCGCATAACACCTGTTCAGTCGACAAGCGCATGCAACAAGTGGTTCGCCGCCAATCCCGTTCTGTGCGCTGCACCGGCGCCGCTCGCGCCCTTGGCGCGGCGGCACCGTGGCGCAACACACTCAGTTCTACTGAACACGCGATCCTGCACCGACCGCTGCGGTTCAATTCCTCATCTCGCCGGCAGCGCTTGCCGCGCCTACCGCTACTACGCCCCTAAGCAGCTTTCTTGCCAACGGCGCTAAGCAGCGCTGGCAACAGGAAAATCGTCTGCACCGCAGTCGCAAACCGGGCATCACGCCGCCCCGATGCCCCGCAACTGGGCGCGCGCCGCCGCGCCGGCTGGGTCGTCGCTGCAGACCATCGCATGGTATGGATCCAACATCGACTGGCACCGGGACAACTTGCGTGTAACTTCGACTCCCGTGCACACGATGGCGCAGTTGCGCTCGGCTGCCAAGCAGCCGAACCGGCTATCGCCTTCGATCAGGGTCTTCAGACAGTGCCAACCCGGCGCTCAGTTCCCCGCCGACGCGCGCACATGCGCAGCCAGCACATGCGCCACGCAAGCGGTGAGCTTCTGCGCGTAGCCGATGTCGAGAAACTCGTTGGGCCCGTGTGCGTTCGACTTCGGCCCGAGCACACCGGTGATGAGGAACTGCGCGCCGGGAAATTGCTTGCCCAGCATGGCCATGAACGGGATGGTGCCGCCTTCTCCCATCATCACGGCGGGGCGGCCGTAGCAGGCCTGCGAGGCCGCCTGCAGCGCCGCTTCCAGCCAGGGTGCGGTGGGCGGCGCGCTCCAGCCGCTGGCGCCCTGGTCGGTTGCGAAGCTGACCTTGGCGCTGTGCGGGGGATCGGCCTCGAGCAGCCGTTTCAATTCGTCGCCCGCATACCGGCCGTCAATCGGGGGTGGGAGGCGCAGCGAAAGCTTCAGCGCCGTCCTCGGCCGCAGCACGTTCCCGGCGTCCTTGATCGCAGGCAGCCCATCGGCACCCACCACCGCCAGGTACGGGCGCCAGGTGCGGTTGAGGATGGCTTCGCCGAAATCGTTCACGACCGGCCGGGTCGATCCGGCGAACGGGAACTTGCGATAGACCGTATCGCCGAGCACCGCGCCGGCGGCGCGCGCCTGCGCCACGCGCTCGGCTGGTATCTCGCAGTGGAACTGCGCCGGTTTGATGCGGCCGGTGGCAGCGTCTTCCAAGCGGTCCAGGAGCTGCCGCACAATGCGAAACGAAGAGGGAACGACTCCGCTCGCGTCCCCCGAGTGCACGCCTTCGGTCAACACCTCCACGGTCAGCGTCCCGGCGGCCAGGCCTCGCAGCGAGGTGGTCACCCAGAGCTGCTCGTAGTTGCCGCAGCCCGAATCGAGCCCCACGACCAGGTCCACTTCGCCCAGGCGCGGACCAAGATGCTCCAGGTAAGCGGGCAGGTCGTAGCTGCCGCTCTCCTCGCAGCATTCGATCAAACCCACGCAGCGCGCATGCGCCACGCCTTGCTCCTGCAGCGCGAGGATGGCAGCCAGCGAGGCGAACACCGCGTAACCATCGTCGGCGCCGCCGCGGCCGTACAACCTGCCCTGCTCGATCACGGGTTGCCACGGGCCCAGATCGCTGCGCCATCCCACCATCTCGGGCTGCTTGTCCAGATGACCGTACAGCAGCACGTTGCCAGGACCGTTGCCGGGAATGTCGAAGAACAGCACCGGCGTGCGGCCGGGCAGGCGCAATACTTCGAGCTGCATGCCCGCGACCGGCTGCTGGCGGCACCAGTCGTGGGCCAGCGCTACGGCCGCATCGATGTGGCCGTTGGCTTGCCAATCCGGATCGAAGTGCGGCGACTTGCAGGGGATCCGGATGTAGTCAATCAAGCGCGGGACGATCTGCGCGTCCCATTTGCGCGCCACGAACTCGCGCGCGGCAGAGATGTCGAGTGTCGTCATGGTGCAGAAGTCTACTGCGCAAAGCAGCGAACGCCAAGGACAAGGCCTACCTCACTGAACACAGAGGACACAGAGGTGCACAGAGAAGAATATCGGCAACACCACGGAGACACATAGCCGCTGCCTGGCAGCGCCTGGCCGCATTCGCCATTTCTCGTGTGCGTTGCAGCAGCCTTCGGCTGCGTAGTCGGAGCGAATCAGGGCGGCCAAAGCGTCCTTTGTCCTTCGCTAGCTGGTCGCCTTTCTCTGTGTTCCTCTGTGTCCTCTGTGTTCAATGAGGTTCGAGGCAGGTGAAGCTTTCGAGGGGCAGGCCTGCTACCCAGCGCGAATCGCGAATCGGGCGATCTCGAAATCGTCGCCGCTGTCGCTGATGCGGCGGCGATGCAGGATGTAGGGTTTGTCGTGGACGCGCAGCTCGCAGGATTCGAGTTGCGCAGTGCGCCCGCGTGGCAGCACGATCGCCACCTCGCTCCCCTGCATGCTGGTTTGCGTCTCTACCGGCAGGAGGATGCCTTCGACCGGCAGGTCCCAGCTCTGCACCGGCAGCGGCACGAGCCGCACGGCGACTCCGCCGCGCGCCAGGATCTGCACGCCGACCGAGCGGTGCATGGGGTTGCGCGCCGACACGCGGCGGATCACACCCACGCTCCAGGACGACGGCCAGTCGGGCTTGGCCGCCACCAGCGTGCCCACCGCCAGCCAGTCATCGGGGCGAATCGGCAGCACGGCGCCGAACCCGCCGTTGCTCTCGTTCTCCACCGTCCACGCCTCGGTGACCTCGTCCACCAGGGGGTCGCCGGCCTCCGTCGCGACCGCATCCAGCACCCGTTCGAAACCGTGCGCCACGTGCATGGTCGCGAGAACGCGATGGCGCGCTTCGGCGCGGGCGGGAGGGGTCTCTCCCCATTGCCGCGCCAGGTGCAGCAGCACCTCGGCCACCTCGGCGGGCGCCGTGTCTTGCGCGAGCCGGAGCTCCGGCGGTACGACGCCCGACTCGGTCTGCCGGATGTACCCCTCCACCATCACGCCGGCATCGCCCGGGCCGAAGAAGCGCCGTCCGCGCGCGGGCGGCAAACCCTCGGTGACACGGTACGGGGCGCGCGCGGCCCGCAGGTCCACGGCAAAGTGGCATCCCGCCGCCGGCTTGCGATGCAGGAGGAAGAACTCTCCGACCGTGGCCACCACCCGCTCGGCGATCACCTGCGCAGGCGGCAGCAGGTTACCCATCCCCGACACCGACAGGATCAGCGCGCGCAGGTACTCGCGCCGGACGGTGGAATCGCCGCTCATGCCCGCATAGACCTTCAGGCGCAGCGTAGCGAAGTTGCCGCGATCGGACAGCGCGTACAGCACGCCCATGCGGCTCCACACCAGCGGAGCCAGGCCGGCATAGCGCAACAGGGCCCAGCGCAGCTCTAACGTGTGGGCGCGCATCGCCCGCGCCGCGATGATCGGCACGCGCGGGGCCAGCGCCTGGGCGCTGGGCGCCTTGGCCTGGAACAGCCGCAGGCATGACTCGTAGCCGTCCGCCAGCTCGCGCGCGAACCGCACCAGCGCGTTCCAGATCCGGTGCTCGCGGTAGGTTTGCATGCGCCCGCCGGCCTCCAGGTACTCGCGGGTCAGGGTAAGGCGGTAGCTCTGGACCAGCTCATCGATCTGGTCGACGATCTCGAACACACGCTGCGCGTCACCCGGCAGGCTCTGCCGGTAGGCCTCCAGCCAGAAGCCGGCTTCCTCCACCCGGCCGATCGGGTCGCGCGCAGTCAGTGCAAAGCCCAGCAGGCGCAAGTCCTGGCGCTTGTCGACGGTCGCTCTGGAGGCAGATGCCACGATGCCGCAACCTTTGGCCGCACGGGGTCGGAAGGAGATTCGGGGCTCCCGTGCAAGCTCCACGCCAGCTGCCCCGGCTCGCAAGCGCTCGCAGACTCTGCCGGGGCGCCGCGCGGGGCAGCACCCACGCTCTAACCGCGCGGAATCCTGGCCAGGTCGTCGGAGGAGGAGGCGTCGTCGAACAGCCAGAAGCACACGCAGTCGTCCATGCCGGCCTGCGGCTCCCAGTCCGGCAGATCGATGTCCTGCAAATCGTTCCAGGGATGCGCGCTGCGCGCGTGCTCGCGCGCGAAGGCCAGCAGCTCGTCGCTCAGCTCACAGGCACGCAGGCGAAAGCGGCGGTCGTACCAGGCGCCCTGCTGCGTCCGCGGATGCCAGATGACCAGATAGGGTTTGGAGAACCGGCCTTGCGCAAGGTAGCTCACCGTCATGGCTGACCTCCATCATTGCGACCGGGTCCCAACGGTTGCGCGGGGTGGATTCAGCCGACCGATCGCTCCGGGCGGCTGCGGCAGGGCGCTGCACTCACAGTCGCGAACGCCGCGGCTCTCTGTCACTCACATGCCGCTAACGCGGGGAGCACCGCCAGCAGCAGCCCCGCCTGGCGCTCGCCTCCGTCCGGCCGCGTTACGACGGTCTCGGGCAGCACGGCGTAGATCTGCTTGCCGCCCTGGCGCAGGTAGATCACCGGCCCCCCGGCTCGCACCACCACCGACCGCTCCTGCGGTTGCGCCAGCAACTGCGGAATCTGTCCGCTGCTTCCAGCGAGGTAGCGATACAGCGGATTGGCGGGATCGGCTGCCCCGGCGGCAATCGAAGCCACCAGGGCCTCGGCGGCCTGGCGCTCCTCGTCATTCTCGGAGAACACATGCTGCGTCTGCACCAACGTAGTGTCGCCAACGCGCTGCGTGCGCAGAACGAAATACTCGACCGGACGCACTGTGCCGTCATCCTGGATCAGATAGGCATGCCCGACGGTAAGACGCTCACCCTCGGGAATGCAGGGCGCAACCGCGTCCACGAACGCTTTCAACCCAGCGCATATCTCGGGCTGCGACTGGCAAACCGCCGGCTGTAACGCGGCGATCTGGGCGTCCACCGCGGCGTCGTCCTGCGCACGGGCCGCAGAAGCAAACACAGCGGCGGCCGCAATGACAGCGGACCAGGCGATGCGGGTTGTGCTGTTCATGGCTTCCATACCGACGGATGGCAACGTTGATAGCTGGGCGCATAGGCCGTCTGCTCGCCCAGCTCTCGAGCAGCATGCCAGGCCCAGCGCGGGTCGTCCATCATCGCGCGGGCGATGGCCACCAGGTCGGCCCGGCCCGATGCGACGATGTCTTCGGCCTGCCGCGCGCGCGTGATCATCCCCACCGCCATCACGGCTACACCCGCCTCCCGTTTCACCTTCTCAGCGAAGGGCAGGTTGTAGCCGGGCGCGAAAGGGATCTGCTGGCGGGGGTCGAGCTGGCCGGAGGTGAGGTCGAGAAAATCGCATCCCAGCGCCTTCAGCTCGCGTGCGAGCAGCACGGTCTCCTCCGGAGTCCACCCGCCTTCGACCCAGTCGGTGGCGGAAACCCGCACGCCGAGTGGGCGCTGCGCCGGCCACGCCGCGCGCACCGCTTCGAAGACCTCGAGCGGGAAGCGCATGCGGTTGGCCGTGCTGCCACCATACTCGTCCTCGCGCCGATTGGAGATGGGCGACAGGAACTCGTGCAGCAGGTAGCCGTGGCCGGCGTGCAGCTCGGCGAGATCGAAGCCGATGCGTGCGGCGCGTTGCGTCGCTTCGACGAACTGCTGCTTGACTTCGCGCAGACCCTCGCGGGTCAACGCCTGCGGCGTATGCCAGCCGGGCCCGAACGGCAACGCCGAGGGCGCCACGGTCGTCCACGGCTGCTCGCCGGACGCCAACGGCTTGCTGCCTTCCGCCGGGGTATGCACCGAGCCTTTGCGCCCCGCATGCGCCAGCTGGATCCCCAGCTTGGCCACACCGTAACGGCGGCAGAAGTCCACTACGCGCTTGAGCGTCGCCTCGTTGTCGTCGCTGTACAGCCCCAGGCAGCGGTGGCTGATGCGTCCGACTGCAGACACATGCGTAGCTTCGGTGATCAGCAGCCCCGCCGCGCCCATGGCGAACTGGCCCAGGTGCATGAGATGCCAGTCGTTGGCGCTGCCCTGCTGGGAACTGTACTGGCACATCGGCGAGACGACGATGCGGTTGGGCAACGCGAGGCCGCGAAGCTCGAAAGGCGTGAACAAGGCGCTGGTCATCGATGCAAGGAGGCTGTCCCAATAGGTTTACTGACTAACCGAAAGGCGCAAAGACGCAAAGCAAGCGCAAAGAAGAGCTCGTTTTCAACGGCAACTCTTTGCGGCCGTTCTTTGCGCCTTCGCGCCTTTGCGGTTGACTGGCTCTTTTGCGACACCTCGCAAGGGAGTTGGGAACTGTCCGGAAGGGCCGATTGTAGCGATCCCTTCGATGCATTGTCCGCCTGCCTGTCCGGCCGCGGGCTTTGCGTGCGAGAATGCAATCTGTCGCAATCCTGACAGCCCGATGCCCGTTTCCGATCCGACTGCCCGCCCCGGCGTGGAACAGCTGCGCCCGTCGCGCATCCGCGAGGTGGCCAACGCGGCCATGGGCCGCCGCGACGTGATCGCGTTCTGGTTCGGCGAGCCCGACGAAGTCACACCGGCGTTCATCCGCCAGGCGGCCATCGATTCGTTGCAGGCCGGTGAGACCTTCTACAGCCAGAACCTCGGGCTGCCTGAGCTGCGCGAGGCGATCGCCGCCTACCTCACCCGGCTGCACACGCCGACGCCGGCGCAGCGCATTGCCGTGACCAGCTCGGGACTGTCGGCGTTGATGATCGCCACCCAGGCGGTAGTCGGAGCCGGCGACCGTGTCGTCGAGGTCACGCCGCTGTGGCCCAACCTGGTGGAGATTCCGAAGATCCTGGGTGCCGCGGTGACCACCGTGGCGCTGCGCTTCTCCGCCGACGGCTGGAGTCTGGATCTCGATGAGCTGCTCGCCGCCCTCACGCCCGGCACCGCAGCGCTGTACCTCAACTCACCCAACAATCCGACCGGCTGGACCGTCGAACCAGCTGCGCAACGCGTGATCCTCGACCACTGCCGCCGGCACGGCATCTGGATCTTCGCCGACGACGCCTACGAGCGGCTGTACTACGCGAACGGCACGCACGGACCCACGCCGGTCGCTCCTTCTTTCCTGGATATCTGCGATCCCGGCGACCGCATCGTCAGCACCAACACGTTCTCCAAATCCTGGCTGATGACCGGGTTCCGGCTGGGCTGGATCGCCGCGCCCGAGCCGCTGGTGGAGCAACTGCCCAAACTGATCGAATACAACACCTCCTGCGCGCCGCAGTTCGTGCAGCGCGCGGGCACGGTCGCCATCACGCAGGGTGAGGAGGTGGTGATCCACACGGTGCAGCGTTTCCGGGCGGCCCGCGATTTCCTGGTGGAGCACCTGCGGGCCCTGCCCGGCGTCGAGGTGGCTACGCCGCCGGGTGCCATGTACGTCTTCTTCCGCATCGCCGGGGTGGCCGACAGCCTGGAGTTCTGCAAGCGTCTGGTCGCCGAGCAGGGGCTGGGGCTCGCGCCCGGGATCGCCTTCGGGACCGAGGGCGAGGGCTTCATTCGCTGGTGCTTCGCGGCCGGCGAAGAGCGGTTGGCCGACGGCGTGCGGCGGCTGGAGCGCGCCTTGCACCGTTGAGCGGCACAGCGCAATGCACCGAGACTCCGAGTACATGACCAGCGCACCAAGCGCCACCAGGCACGAGATCGCCTCGTGGATCCTCGCTGGAGCCGCCCTGCTGCTGGTGCTGCACCTGCGGGTGCTGCCGGCGTTGCTCGCCGGCCTGCTGGTGTACCAACTGGTGCACATCCTCGCGCCGCGCCTGAACATCATGCGCACGAGCGAGCAGCGCCGCAAGATCGTGGCCGTGGCGCTGCTGTCGGCCGCGATCGTGGTGCTCGTCGCGCTCGGTATCGTCGGCGTGCTCGCCTTCCTGCGCAGCGACACCGGCAGCCTGCCGGCGCTGCTCGGCAAGATGGCCGATGTCCTGGACAGCTCCCGCGCCAGGCTGCCGCCTTCGATCGCGGAAATGCTGCCGGCCAGTCCCGCGGCACTGCGAGCCACCGCCGCCGACTGGCTGCGCGGGCACGCCGACGAGCTGCGCAGCCTCGGTGCGGGGTTCGGCAAAGCCCTCGCGCACGTGCTGATCGGCCTCATCATCGGCGCGATGATCTCGCTGCACGAAGCCCGCGCGGGCGAGTCGCACGGCGCGCTGGCCATCGCGCTGTTCGAGCGGGCGCGCCGGCTGGGCGAGGCGTTCCGCCGCATCGTCTTCGCCCAGGTACGCATCTCGGCGCTGAACACCATGTTGACCGGTCTGTACCTGGGCGTGGTTCTGCCTCTCCTCGGCATCCACCTGCCGCTGGTCAAAACCATGATCCTGGTGACCTTCATCGCCGGGTTGCTGCCGGTAATCGGCAACCTGATCTCGAACACGGTCATCGTGGTGGTGAGCCTCAGCTACTCGGCCGGGGCAGCGATCGGATCGCTCGTGTTCCTGGTGCTCATCCACAAGCTCGAGTACTTCGTCAACGCGCGCATCGTGGGCTCGCAGATCCGCGCGCGCGCCTGGGAGCTGCTGATGGCCATGCTGGTGATGGAGGCGGCCTTCGGCGTGCCCGGCGTGATCGCCGCACCGATCTTCTACGCCTACGTGAAGGACGAGCTGACGAGCCGCCGATTGATATGAGACGCCGGTCGCTGACTGGCGAGCGCTGATCGCTCCGATGCACGCTAGAATCGCGGTTACCGACAAAAACAATCCCGAGAGGATCTCCGATGCGCCTGTCCTTTGCTCCCCTCCTCGCAGCCCTGGCTGCGCCGCTGTCCACCTTCGCCGCAGACAAGGGCGAAGTGGTCTGGGTCGACCCCAGCTGCAACCATTTCATCGCCAAAGTCGGCGACGAGTTCGGCACCTACAACTGGCGCTCCGGGAACGCACCGCAGATCGGCGACCGCGTGGAGGGCGATCTGGTCAACCTTGAGGGCGGACCGCGCGAGCTGAGCAATACAACCGGCGGCGGGGCCAATACGGTGTATGTCGTAGCGTTGGGGCCGAGGCTGTATGTCATGATTCACACCGCCCCGGCGCAGTGCAAGGAGCGCTTCCGCGGTTCGGTGAGGTAGCGCTGGGGGCGCCACGCACCCGGTCAGGGAGGAGAACGACCATGAAAAGCCTGCTGGTTGCAGCCGCGCTGGCCGGAGCCAGCGCGATCTGTGCGCCCGCTGCCGCGGAAGACGGCACGGTCGTCTGGTACGACCCGACTTGCCGCTATTTCGTGCTGCAGCTGCCCGAAGGCAGCGAAGGGTTCGGGCTGTACGAATGGAAGAGCGGCCCCGAGCCCAAGGAGGGCGGCGTCATCAGCGGCAATCTCCTGGCGGGACCGGAGCTGGAAGTTGCCGATCGGGCCAGCGGCGCGCAGATGGCCGTGATCCACTGGGGCGATGCGAAGAAGCAGGACGTGCTGGTGCGCCATTCGCCCGACTGGTGCAAGAGCAAACGCAAGCGCAAGTGACCCGCTGGCCGGGCCCGCGGTAGTGGCGCGCGGGTTCGAAACGGCCGCGCCAGCCACGAACACGCGGCGGACGGTTCATTAGCCCGCCGAGCGCGACGCTCTCGGCCGACCGGAAGCCTTGACCCGCAGCGGTGGCTTGGACACCGGCTTGCGCCCATTCACACGCTCGGCGCGGGCAGGTGAGCGCAACAGCTCTCCCAGCGTCTTGCCGATGCCGTCGAAGAACGTGTGCACCTCGGCGTGGATCAGTTCGTCGAGGTTGTTGGGCACCGGCATACCGTAGATGTATTTACGCACGCCAAAGTAGAAGATCCGCGAGTTCACCCCCCACACCAGCTCGATCTCCGCCGGCATCGGCGCGACCTGGTCGAAGCCGGGCAAGCCGAAGTGATGCCGGATCTCCCGGCAGATGGGTGTGACGATGCGTTCGGTGACGAGGGCGAAGAAACGCCGGTTCAGGTCGGAACCCTTGAGTCCAGCGAACATGAACAGGCGCACCCACTCGTAGGACAGGATGGTCTGGGCATAGAGCTGGTAGAACTGCACCAGCCGCTCGCGCAGCGGGATCGAACGATCCTCGATCAGCAGCTCCCAGTACGGGTTCCAGCGCCCCAGATAGACCTCGCGGTAGACTCGCTCGATCAGCGCGTCCTTGCTGGGGAAGTAGCGGAACAGCAGGGCATGCGTCACGTTTGCACGCTTCGCGAGCTCACGGGTGTCGCCGCCGAAGCCGACCTGTGCGAAGAAACGCACCGCCTCTTCGAGGATGTGGCGCTCGCGCTGCATGCGCGGCATGCGCTGGCGCGGGACGGCTTCGCCGCTCTGCGTCCGAGCCTCGCGCAGTCCGACCTTCCTTTTGGTTTTGGTGCTGCCTGCCACGTCGATCATCCCTCCCGTTCCGGATTATATTGAGCAATCGCTTACTTTTGCTACGGGCGCGCGAAGCGCCTCGCTCGGTAGGCGCCGCTCTGCAGCACAGCGCAATCACACCCGCCCGCGGCCATCTTGACTAGTGAGCAACTGGTAACTAGTATCCATCGCAGGCGCGCTCCTGCGCAGCACCAGCGGCGGGAGCAGGCAAGCCTGCTGCACGACAGCACGGCCGTTCCACGGCCGTACACAAGAGGAGGAGAGCAATGAGTGTCGCCGATCTGCGGCGCTGCAAAGCGAGCGCGCGCCGTGCGTTCCTGGCGGCGCTGCTGGGGTTGCCAGTGAGCGCCGCTCTCGCCCAAACCGGCGAGCCCATCGTCCTGGGCGCGGTCTTGTCCCTCACCGGCCCCGGCGCCGGACTCGGTCAGGCCGAGCGCAACGGCATCCAGCTCGCCGAGCGAGCGATCAATCGCAACGGCGGCGTCAAGGGCCGGCCCCTGAAGATCCTGATCGAGGACGACGGCTCGAAGGCCGATATCGCCAAGAGCAAGGCCGAGGAGCTGATCTTCGGGCAAAAGGTGAAGGCGATCATCGGTCCGTCTCTCACCGCGAGCACCGGGGCGGTGGCCGCGATCACCAACGCGCAGCAGATGGCGCAGATCGCCATCACCGGCCTGGGCCCGGCGATCGAGCAGCGCTACCGGTCGCTCTACCACGCCATGCCGCCGCAGACGCTGAACGCCCAGGCGATGCTCGAGTACACCGGCAAGGCGCTGCAAGGCAAGAAGGTCGGCGTGCTGCACGACTCCGGCTACGGCCAGCTGGTGATGAACGCGCTGCAGGGCCAGGCGGCGGCCTACGGCATCGACTTCGTGGCGGTGGAGAAGTTCGAGGTCGGCGCCACCGACGTATCCACGCAGGCCGCCAAGGTTCGCGCAGCCAATCCCGACGTGGTGTTCGTGATCGCCACCAATCCGGTGCCGTTCCGCAATGCCCGCCAGATGCGTATCGAGCAGCCCATCGTGTCGGCGATCGGCTCGTCGGCGTACCAGTACGTCAACGGCATGGGTGAGTTCGGCCACGACATCGTGTTCCCGGAGTTCGTCATCGGCGAAGACCCGTTGCCGCACCAGGCCGCGTTCGTCGCGCTCTACAAGCAGACCTACGACGCCTTGCCGAAGAACTACGAGGCCGCCGGCTGGGACGCGGTGCACATGATCGTGCGCGCGCTCGAGAAAGTCGGACCGGACGCGGCCCCGAAGCCATCGCGGCCGCCCTGCGCGAGCCGTACAAAGGGGTACTTGCGACCTACAACTTCGGCGCACCCGACATGACCGGCATCGAGCTGTCGAGCTACGTGTTCTCGAAACTGGTCGGCGGGAAGTTCACGCGGTTGCCGTTCAAGGCCGGCGGGAAGAACTAGGGGCTAGGGGCTAGGGGCTAGGGGCTAGGGGCTAGGGGCTAGGGGCTAGGGGCTAGGGGCTGGGATTGGAGGCCAGGGGATCCAGTGGAGTTCGCGAACGCAGGCACGTACTTGCCTGTTAGTCCCTAGCCTCTAGTCCCTAGCCCCTACAAAGACACTCACGGAGGACGCCATGAAACGCAACGTCGAGTTCAACAGCAAAGGATCGAAGGTTCGCGGCGTGCTGGTCACGCCCGATTCCGGCCGCGCGCCGTTTCCCATCGCCGTGATGGGCGGAGGCTGGTGTTACGTGAAGGAAATCGTGCTGCCGCACTATGCGGAGGCGATCGTGCGGGCAGGCGTCGCCGTGCTGATGTTCGATTACCGCGGGTTAGGCGAGAGCGAAGGCGAGCCGCGCCAGCACATCGATCCCTGGGGCCAGGTCGAGGACTACAAAAACGCGATCAGCTTCGTCGCGAAGCAACCCGAAGTTGACCCACGGCGCATAGGGATCTGGGGCATTTCCTATGCCGGCGGCCACGTCGTCATCGTCGGGGCCACCGACCCGCGCGTGAAGTGCATCGTCTCCACCGTCCCCGTCGTGGAGGGCTGGGAAACCATGCGCCGCTGTCACGGCGAGCGCAAGTTCGCCAAGCTGCTCGACTTGCTGATGGAAGACCGCGTGCGCCGCTCCGACGGTCAACCCAGCGCGATGATGCCGATGTCGCATCCGGATCCGGACAACAACCTGTCGAGCTGGCCGTTCCCGCACGTGCACGAGATCTTCCAGCGCATCAAGGAAACCGAAGCCCCCCGGCATGAGCACCGCAACACCATCGAGTCGGTGGAGCTGCTGCTGCAATACAACACCTTCCCCTACGCCAAGCGCATTCTCAACACGCCGACCCAGGTCGTCGTCGCCGAGCAGGACAACATCACGCAGTGGGATCTGGAGATCGAAATGGCCAACACCATTCCGGCGCCCAACAAGGAGTGCGTGGTGCTGGAGAAGGTGAACCACATGAGCCTGTACTCCACCCGCAAGCACCTCGAGATGGCGTCGTCGCATCACGCCCGCTTCCTGAAGAAATACCTGATCGACGAGTTCAAACCGGAAGGATAGCCACGCGCCTGCGGCAGCCGCGTCGAGGGTTGCCGCATTGCGCATCGGCGCGGGTCGAACACCCGCACGGCGGGCTCGAGGGAGGAGACGAAGGTGGCCGGGACGCTGCTGCTGCAGTCGGCGCTGGCGGGGCTGACCAACGGGTTCGTGTATGCGCTGGTCGGATTGGGCCTGGCGGTCATTTTCCGCGGCACCCGCATCATCAACGCCATGCAGGGCGAATTCGCCCTGGTCGGTGGCGTGGCCGCGTACCTGCTGGTGGACAGCCTTGGAGCCGCTTTGCCCTGGGCCTTGCTCGCCGGTGTTGTCGCCGGAGGATGCCTCGGCCTGGTCATGGAACTGACCCTGGTGCGAGCGCTGCGCTGGCGCGGCGGCAGCGAGGAAGGGTATCTGCTGCTCACCCTTGGCACCGCCTTTTTCATCTCCGCCGCGGTGCTGTACTTCTTCGGACGCGACACCCGCCTGCTGCCAGGCATCGGCGGGGAGGCGAGCGTGCTGATCTTCGATGCCGCGATTCGCGTGCACGCCTTGTGGCTGATCGTCGTCTCCGGTGCGGTCATGGGGCTGTTGTGGCTGTTCTACCACCGGACCCACATCGGCTTGTCCATGCTTGCCGCGTCGATCGATGCCGAGGGCGCAGCCACCATCGGCATCCACGTCGGCCGCATGCGCACTCTCACCTTCCTCCTGGGCGGACTCGTCGGCGGGCTGGCCGGCGTCCTGGTGTCGCCGCTCATCACGCTGCACTATGAAATGGGCCTGCTGCTCACGCTGAAGGGGTTCGCGGCTGCGATTCTGGGCGGGCTGCTCAATCCGTTCGGTGCGGTGGTCGGCGGCGTCGTGCTGGGCCTGGCGGAATCGCTCGCCGTGCTCGCAGTGTCCTCCGGCTACAAGGACGTGATCGCGATGGCGGTGATCCTCATCGCCATCATGGTCGTCGCTGCCCAACGGCATTCTGGGCCGCAGCGGGCGCCAGGGCGGATAACGGCCACGCGAGCATGCGGACGCAGCGACGCTATCTGGCCTGGGCGGCCGCGGGCCTGCTGCTCGTCGCATGGGCAGCGCTGCCTGCGTTCGCCACACGTGGCGTCGTGGACACGCTGGTGTTCACCGGCCTCTATACCATTGCCGGGCTGGGGGTGTCCTTTCTTCTGGGTCAATGCGGCATTGTCTCGCTGGCACGAGAGTGTGTTCTACGGCATCGGCGCATACGCCACGGCTTACTGTGCGACCGTCGCTCTGGGCTGGCCCGCGCCGGCCGGCTTCGCAGTGCGGCATGGCGCGCTCAGCGTCGCAATAGCCGTCGTGGTCGGCTGGCCGATCCTGCGCCTTTCAGGTTATTTCTGGCGCTGGCCACCCTGGCGCTCGCGATCATCGGACAGGTCGCTGTTTCTGGAATGGGACTGGCTCACCGGGCGGCACACTCGGGCACCGGCGGCATTCCCGCCTTGTCTATGTTCGACTTCCAATTGAACTCGCCGCAGCGCTTCTATTACCTCGTCTGGCCGGTAGCTGCGGCTGGCTCGTGTGGTTGCACTACAAGCCTGCTGCACTCACGCAATGGCTTCGCCATGCGTGCAATGCGGGATGCGCCCGCTGCCGCTATCGTTCTGGGTGTGGACACGCATGTTCTGAAGGTCAAGATTTTCGTGTTGAGTGCCGTGCTGGGATGCGCTTGCGGGCAGTCTATTCGCACACTACGTGTCCTTTGTCAGCGTCGACAGCTTCAGCGTCGACAGAGCCATTAGCTTTCTGCTGCTGGCGGTGCTGGGTGGGGCGCGGACGATCGCTGGCACGGTGCTGGGAGCCGCCTTCATCACGATGATGCCACGCATGCTCAGCGGCTTCGGCGATTTTCACGCGGTATTGTTCGCTGCCTGCCTGATCGCAGCGGTGATCTATCTGCCCGACGGCTTCGGCGGCGCCTTGCAGCGTGCGCTGCGCGCGAGGCAGCGATGGCACGGTGCGGAGCTGAGCGGATGGCCGCCCTGCTCGAGGTTCGCAATATGCACGCACAGTTTTCGCGGCCTGCGCGTACTCCAGCGGTGTGAGTTTCGAGGTCGAGCAAGGGCAGATCGTAGGACTGATCGGTCCCAACGGTGCGGGCAAGAGCACCTTGTTCAACATCATCTCCGGATTTCTGGTTCCCGACGGCGGCACGGTGCGTTATGCGGGAAAGGACGTCAGTCGCCGCTCGGTACAGCAGCGCAGCCGATCGGACCTCGTGCGCACCTTCCAGACGCCGCAAGTCTTCCCCCACCGAGCGTGCGCGAGAACCTGATGACCGGGCTGTACAAGCAGACCGGCCAGCGGTGTCTGGGCGGGCTGGTTCGCCACACCGTCCGCGCGCCGGGATGTGGCACGCATGCGCGACGCCGCTGACGCCGCCTGCGAGCGTTTCGCGCTCACTGCAGTCCGCGAGCGCCCGGCGGGCAAGCTGCCCGCGGACAGCAGCGCCTGGTGGAACTCGCACGGGCAGCGGTGTCGGCGCCGCGCCTGCTGTGCCTGGACGAGCCGTCCTCGGGGTTGAACAGCGAGGAGGTTGCACAGCTTATGGCCTTGCTGCGCGAGGTGAACCGGGCCGGGACGAGCCTGCTGCTGGTCTCCCACGACATGGACCTGGTCACGGTCGCGACCCGCGTCCACGTCCTGTGCTTCGGCGAGATCATCGCCAGCGGCCCGCTGCAGCAGATTCAGGGCGACGCGCGCGTGCGCGAAGCCTATCTGGGCGTTTAAGTCAACCGATGCTGAGGTCGGAGAGCCTGGAAGCGGGATATGGCAGGTTGCCCGTGCTGCACGGCGTTTCCCTCGAGGTGCAGCGCGACGAGTCGAGTCGCGATCATCGGTGCGAACGGCGCCGGCGAGTCCACCCTGGTGCGCGCTATCTGCGGGCTTCTGCCGCTGACGGCCGGTCGCGTCCTGCACGAGGGCGTGGCGATCGGCGACGTCCCTGCGCGCGAGCGCACTGGCCACGGGATCGCCGTGGTCCTGGAGAGATCGCCACCTGTTCGGCGAGCTGGACCGTGCGCAGCAGTCTGAAGCTCGGCGCCGCGCGCGGCAAGCGCCGCTTGCCTCGCCACCGGCGGCGAGGCGCATCGGCGCTTTCGGCCTGGCGGAGGTGATCGAGCTGTTTTCGTTCATGCGCGACCGGCTGGACGCACCGGTCGCGCTGCTCTCGGGCGGCGAGCAGCAGATGGTCGCGATCGCCCGCGCGCTGCTGCTGCATCCGCAGGTGCTGATCATCGACGAGCCGTCCACAGGCCTGTCGCCGGAGAGTGGTGCAAGAACTTGTCCGGGTGCTGGCACGCCTGCGCGAGGGCGGATCGGCCTGCTGCTGATCGACGAGAACGTCGCCCTCGCCGCCGAGCTGTCCGATCGCGCTTACGTCATGGCGCTCGGGCGGGTCGTGCACGAGATCGGGTCCAGCCAATGGGACGGCTTCCGCAGCGACGAGGTGCTACTGCGCGCCTAGCTGGGCGGCGAGCGCCAGGATACCCGCTGAAGGCGAAAGCGATGCGCACGGACGTCGGTGGCTCGGCGACGCGGCTGAGCGAGCAGGACATCGCGCGCTACACGGGCAGCGGCGCATGGCGCAACGTCACGCTCGCCGAACTGCGCGCACCGCCTGGCGCGGCGCAGTCCGGAGCGGATCGCGGCGATCGAGGCTGCGCGAACCAGCGCCTTCGGGAAGGTTGACGCACAAGCGCGACGCCTGGCAAGCGCCTTCGGTCGCATTCGGATTGAAGCCCGGTGAGGTGATCGGCCTGCAGCTGCCGAACTGGATCGATACGCTCGTGGTCAACCTCGCGGCGTGCATGGCCGGCCTGGTGGTCGATCCGATCGTCGATCTACCGCCAGGCGGAGATTCGGCTACGTCCTGGGACGCGGGCGCCGGTCCTGGCTGCCGCGCAGTTCGGCTTCGACTGTGCGGCCATGGCGCGCCAGCTGCGCAAGGACCTGCCCGACCTGCTGGAGGTGGTCGTGCTGCACGGGCAGGCCAAGGCTGCGTCGACTTCAGGCGTTGCTCGACCACGCCAGCACTGCAGGCATAGGCCACGGCCGGCCGATCCCATCAGCTTTGCTACCTCGGCACGACGAGCACCAAAAGGGTGCTGCGCCACCACGACCCATCATGGAGATCGACGCGGTGATCCGGTTCTGTGGGCATGCGACGGCGCGACATGGTGTGGATGCCCTGGCCCATGACCCGCATCACCGGGTACCTGTATTCGCTGGAGCTTGGCTTGGCGGCGGCGTCGATTCGTGTGATCGAGCGCTCAAAACGCACCCCGGCGTGCTGCTGAAGCTGATCGCCGCCAGCGGCGTGACTTCGGCGTCGAGCGCGCACCCTTCCTGGAGCTGGTCGCCGCCGTCGAAGCGCGCGCAACCGCTCGCCCGAGCCTGCGCCGGTTAATGAGCGCGCGGCGCACCGGTGCCGCCAGGAGGTAAGTGCGGCGAGCGCGCGCGTGCTGGCCGACTGTCTGACGTTCCGCGTCTATGGCGGCGACTGAAGCGCCCACCGTCACTCTGGGCATCCGCGACCGCTCGGAGGCGCGGCTCGAGCGCATCACCGACGGGCGCATCGTCGACCACAGGTGCGCATTGTCGACGCGGTCGGCGCGCGATCGGCGACGGAGCATGACGAGGAGGTCTGCGCACGCGGGACCGAGCTGCTGCTCGGCTATACCGAGCGCGCGCCACAACGCCGAAGCGTTCGACGCCGACGGCTACTTCCGCACGGCGACCTCGGCTACCGTTCGCACTGAGCGACTTTCTCACGGTAGCGGGCGCGAGAAAGATCTGATCATCCGCGGCGGAGAGAACCTGGGCCCGAAGGAAGTCGAGGACGCGCTGCGGCCGACATCTGGCCGTCGAGGAGGTCGCCGGCGTCGCCATGCCTCACGCGAGGCTCGGCGAAGCGGTATGCGCATTCGTGATACGAAGCCCGGCTGCAGCGTGGACGTTGCCGCTCTGGCGGCCCATCTCGAGGCAGGAGGGACTGGCGCCGGCAGAAGTTTCCCGAGCGGGTGGAGCTGGTCGACGACCTGCCGCGCACGGCCTCGGGCGAGGCGCAGAACCTGCTGCGAGCCCGGATCGCGCAAGCGCTCGCAGGTGGGGCGGCGAGCGCGGCCGCGCCGGCACCGCGGCAGCGCGCCAGCCGTAAACGAGCGTCACGCGAGCCAGGACGGAACTGCAGGATGACTTGCAACTGCGCGGACCGGCACTGCGTGCTGCGTCGCAAAACGTGCACGCGACGAGAATGTTGCCGATGCAGCACTTGGGTACGTAGTGTTAGACGCACAGGCGACCATAGCGTCTGCGCGGCCACGGACCGCAGCTCGAGGCGCCGGCATCTCTATCCTGGGGAGGAGGGTATCCAAGGCCTGGCTTGAGCGGCGTCGGACGCACCCGCATTGAGCGGCCAGCCGGGTATGCGCGCGTGCGCGCTGCGCTGCTTCCCTTGCCACCTTTTCTCAGCGTTGCACCGGCAACGCGACCCCGATTCGTATGCCATCAGACGCGGCTTCGGCCATGCCGGATCGATGCGATGTGTGAGCATGTCAGTCCAAAAATCGTTCTGCCAAAATCGTTCTGGAGGAGGCGTTTCATGGAGAACCATAGCTATAAGGTGAAGGGACTGGTGGCGGCGCTCGCTTTCGCGGGTCTGGCCGGCGTCGCCACTGCCGGTCCTGTCGACGACGCGATGCTGCTGTCGATCCGGTGCATCCTGGCTGCACACCAACGGCAACCTGGCCGGCTGGCGTTTCAGCACGCTCAACCAGATCAACGCGACCAACGCGAAGCGGCTGCGGGTCGCCTGGATCATGTCGCCGGGCGGCAAGACCGATGCGCAGGCCACGCCGAGCGTGCACGACGGCGTCGTTTTCTTCCCGCAAGACAACAAGGTGTTCGCGATCGAAGGCGGCACCGGGCGGGTGATCTGGAAGTATGAGCACAAGCTGCCGGACGACTGGGGCGGCTACAACGTGCCGTTCTTCACCGGCAAGCACCGCGGGCTGGCGCTGGCCGGCGGGAACGTGTACTTCCTGTCGAACGACGCCAAGCTGCACTCGATCGACATGAAGACCGGCAAGGCCAACTGGGTGAAGGCGTTCGAAGGCTTCCCGTATCCGAAAGACTTCGCCAAGTCTAAGGATTCCAACGGCTACTGCACGACGGTCGGCCCGACCGCCATCCCGGGCGGCACGATCATCGTCCCAATGAACGCGACTGACACGGGCGGTCTGTCCGGTTACGTTATCGGAGTGAACGCGGCTACCGGCGAGCTGAAGTGGAAAGCCAACATGATTCCCGGCCCCGGCGAAAAGGGCGCGGACACCTGGCCCGCGGGTAGCACTCAGTACGGCGGGGCAGGCCCGTGGATCAGCGGCTCCTGGGATCCTGACCTGAAGATGTACTACACCGGCACGGCCAACGCTTACGAGTGGAACCCGAGAAACCGCGGCGGCGGCGAAATGGAGAACGTGGGCGCAGCCAGCGTCGTAGCGGTCAGCACCGACAACGGCAAGGTCGCGTGGCGTTACACCGCGGTGCGAGGCGACCCCTGGGACTACGACGTCCCGCAAACGCCGATGGTGATCACGATCGGCGGACAGAAGACCGTGGTGCAGCCCAACAAGACCGGCTTTATCCACTACCTCGATGCCAAGAGCGGCGCGTTCATCAAGGCGACCCCCTTTGCCGACAAGATTGACTGGGTCAAGGGCTACGACGCCAACGGCCGCCCGATCGGCCAGATCGCTCTGCCCAAGGAAGGCGGCGACCCGATCGAGATGTGGCCCAGCCTGCTGGGCGGGGTGAACATGTACCCCAACGCGTACAACCCGCAGACCGGCGATCTGTACCTCGCGGCCACCAAGTCGGGCATGAAGTACGGCTTCGAGGAAATCAAGGTCATCAGCAACGTGCGGCACTTCGGCGCCTACCAGGAGTTCATCCATGGCAACGAGACCGACAAGGCCGTCAATGTGGCCACCGGCAAGGAAGTGTGGCGCAATGAGCTGTCCAAGCCCGGCTACGCCGGCGGCATGCTGACCACGGCCGGTGGCATCACGGTCTACACCACCCAGGGCGGAGGCTTCACCGTCGCCAACGCCAAGACCGGCGAGGTGCTGTTCACGATGAACCTCGGCACGGCCGCCAAGTCCGGGCCGGCAACCTACACCGCCAACGGCAAGCAGTGTCATCGTGCAGCCGCTGGGAGGGTTGCCCGGCTTCGGCCGCGACGAGGCGTGGCAGTCCGAGTTTGGCAGTATGCTCGTCGCTTTCACGCTGGAGTGAGGCGGTGAGCCGTGTTCTCCGCGACGCTGAGCAGTACCTTGTCGAGGGGCGCGCATGGCTGTGCGCGCCCTTCGAGTTCGAGTCCAACCGGAAGCATATCCCAGCCGCAGCAGAATCAAAGGAAGAGCCAGAACGATGAACAGATCGATTCTGCGGCTCGCGCTGCTGGCTGCAGCATGGCGCCGGCCGCACGCTGGCCGCACCTTCGCTGGGCGGACGAAATCACCGAGGTCAACCCGCTGTCGGGCGACCTGAAGGCCGATCGCCTCGGGAAATCCTGGTACCGCGGGGCGCGCTCCCTGGTGCGATGGCGGACGCGCCGACGGACAGGGCGAGCGCGGCAACGGCAGCAGACCTGCGCAAGTTCTCGAGCTCGGCTTCCGCCGCTACGTCGAGACGGTGAAGAACGGGCGGCAGGTTCAGGGCCGCACCCAGGGCATGCCGGCATGGAACGGCGTCCTCGACGACAAGACCATCTACGAGATCGGCGCCTATCTGGAAACGTTGGCGATGGAAGGCGCGAACTGGAAGGAAGGTGTGGTGAACAAGTAGTTGTGCAAGATCTAGCCCGGATATTTCACCAGGCCACCCCCGTATTCTCGCAGATGTATACCCGCTAAGGCTTTCGAGATGCGTGCTACTCAGCACACTTTAGTTCGGGGTTACGCGGTTTCTGGCCCGTCGTGGACGGCCATCTCGGGCATGCCCGTCTGGCCAATAGAATGCTCTATTGGCTGCGCCGGTCGAGCCCGACCTGGCTCGCCCACAACGACCCAGAAATCCGCGTCCCGATGAAATATCCGGGCGAGCCGATGAGCCGATTGCTTCCCACGCTGGCGGAGCTCGAAGCCACGGCCCGCATCGTCTACCAGACGCTCGCGCCGACACCGCAATACGCATGGCCCTTGCTGCGCGAAGCGGCGGGCAGCGAGATCTGGGTCAAGCACGAGAACCATGCACCGACCGGGGCGTTCAAGGTACGCGGCGGACTCGCGTTCTTCCACGATCTGGCACAGCGGCCCGACCGGCCGCGCGGCGTGATCAGCGCCACCCGTGGCAACCACGGGCAGTCAGTGGGCTTCGCCGCGCGACGTCACGGGCTTCCCGCAACGATCGTCGCACCGGTGGGCAACAGCCGCGAGAAGAACGCGGCCATGCGGGCCCTGGGCGTCGAGCTCATCGAGCATGGCGAGGACTTTCCAGGCCGCCCGCGAGCACGCGATGCGCCTCGCCGAGGAACGCGCCTTGCTCATGGTGCCGTCGTTTCACCCCCTGCTGGTGCGTGGAGTGGCGAGCTACTCGCTGGAGTTGCTGCGGGCGGTGCCGGATCTGGACGTGGTGTACGTGCCGATCGGTCTGGGGTCGGGGATTTGCGGGATGATCGCGGCCCGCGAGGCGTTGGGCCTCACCACCGAAGTCGTCGGGGTGGTGTCGGCGCAAGCGCCCGCCTATGCTCTGTCGTTCGCCCAGCGGCGCCCCATCGACCAGCCGGTCAACACGCGCATCGCCGACGGCATGGCGTGCCGCACGCCGGAGCCCGACGCGCTGCGGGTGCTCTGGCGGCACATGGCGCGAGTCGTCCAAGTGAGCGACGATGAGGTCGAATCCGCCATGCGCCTGATGTTCCGCGCTACGCACAACACCGCCGAGGGTGCTGGCGCGGCTGGTCTGGCCGCGGCTCTGCAGGAGCGCGGCCGACTCACCGGCAAGAAGGCCGCGTTCGTCCAGTCCGGTGGGAACGTGGACAGCGACGTGTTCGCGAAAATACTGGGCACGAGGCGCCTGTCTTAGGGCCAGACCGGAATGTGCGGCGTGGCGCGCACCGGGGCGCTGGCGCGGCGGGTGGGCGGCGAGGAACTGCTGCAGCTCGGCGAACGGCACCGGTTTGCTGAAGTAGTAGCCCTGGATCTCGTCGCAGCCGAGGCGCTCGAGGAACGCCAGCTGCTCCGCGGTCTCCACGCCCTCCGCGATGGTGCGCAGACGCAGACTGTGCGCCATGGCGATGACGGCCTGGGTGATAGTGGCGTCTTCTTCGTTGCCGGGCAGACCCTGGATGAAGGAGCGGTCGATCTTGATCGAATCCACCGGGAAGCGCTTCAGGTAGGCGAGCGAGGAGTAGCCGGTGCCGAAGTCGTCCATGGCCAGGTGCACGCCCATCTCTTTGAGCTGCCCCAGCAGGCGCGCCGTCTGCTCGGGATTGTGCATCACCAGGCTTTCGGTGATCTCGAGCTCCAGGCAACGGCGCCTGCAGCCCGGTTCTGCCGAGCACGCTCGCGACCAGCGGGACGAGCGACTGGTCGGCGAACTGCCGGGCCGACAGGTTCACCGCCATGCGCGGATGCTCGATCCCGGCATCCCGCCGCAACGCGACTGCGTGGGTGCAGGCCGTGCGCAACACCCACTCGCCGATCGGCACGATCAGCCCGGTCTCCTCCGCGATCGGGATGAACCGGACCGGCGCCACCATTCCGAGCTCGGGGTGACGCCACCGCAGCAGCGCCTCCACGCCGGTGATCGCGCCGCTGCCGATGGCCTGCTTGGGCTGATAGTGCAGGTCCAGCTCGCCGCGACCCAGTGCGCGGCGCAAATGCGCCTCGAGAGTGAGGCGCTCGCGCGACTGCACGTCGCCCTGCGGCGAGTAGTGGCAGAAGCTGTTGCGCCCCTGATCCTTGGCGCGGTGCAGGGCGGTGTCCGCGTGCTTCTGCAGGGTCTGCGCGTCGCGCCCATCCTGCGGGCAGGTGGCTACGCCGATGCTGGCGGTGACGTGGCATTCCTGATCGTCCAGCCGCAGCGGATCGGTGAGCGCCGCGAGCAGCCGCGCCGCCACCGCCGGCCGCATAGCCTTCGTAAGGCAGTTCCGGCAACAGCACTACGAACTCGTCGCCGCCGAAGCGCGCCAGCAGGTCGGCCCCGCGCAGGCAGCGGCGCAGGCGCGCCGCCACTTCCTTCAGCAGGCGGTCGCCGATGGCGTGACCCAGCGTGTCGTTGACGTTCTTGAAGCGGTCCACGTCCACGAACAGCAAGGCGAGCGGTTGTGCCGAGTGCGCAGTCTGGCGCAGTGCATCCTCGAGCGACTGGTTGAACAGGAGCCGATTGGGCAGACCGGTGAGCTCGTCGTAGTGCGCGAGCTGCTGGATGCGGCGCTCCGCGGCGCTGCGCTCGATGGCGATGCGCGCGATGTCGGTCGCCCGCGCGACCAGTCCGACCTCGCCCGGGGTGGGCGTGCGCGGGGTGCGGAAGTACACCGCGAACGTCCCCAATACCGCCTGCTCGGTGCCTGGAATCGGCGTCGACCAGCAGGCGCGCAAGCCATGCTCCAGCGCCAGTCCGCGGGCTTCCGACCACAGCTCGTCGGTCGCGATGTCGGTGACGATCACCTGACGCTTGAGGTAGGCGGCGGTCCCGCAGGAGCCTGCACGCGGCCCCACCGGAATGCCGTCGGCAGCGCGCTGGAACGCCTGCGGCAGACCAGGCGCCGCCCCATGGCGCAGGCGCTGACCGTCCGCGTCCAGCAGCAGCACCGAGCACAGCGCGCTCGGATACTGCTCCTCCACCAGGCGGCAGATCTGCTCCAGCGCGCTCTCGAGCGGTGCCCCCGCGGCCAGCGCCTGCAGGACGCGGCGCTCGCTGTCGAGCTGTTGCTCCTGACGTTTGCGCGCACTGATGTCGAGCACGGTGCCGCGCAGCAGCGCGACGCGACCGAACACGTCGCGCTCCGGCTCACCACGCGCATGCACCCATCGCAGGTCGCCCGCGGGGGTGACTATGCGCAGCTCGGTGTCATAGGGTTCGCCCGCCTCTACGGCGCGCTTGAGCAGCGCGTATACGCGACGACGGTCGTCGCTGTGCAGGCGCGTGAGCAGCTGCCAGCAGGACGGCGGCTGAGTGCCCGGCTCGACACCGTAGATGCGGAAGGTCTCCGCCGACCATTGCGCGCGGTGTGTGCCGATGTCATAGGTCCAGCCGCCCAGCTGGGCCATGCGCTGGGCCTCTGCCAGCGTACGCTCGCTCGCGCGCAGCGCGCCTTCCGTGTCGCGGCGCTCGGCGATCTCGTCGTGCAGCTCGCGGTTGAGTCTTTCTGCGTGCGCGTTGGCGGCGGTGAGGACTTCGACCAGCTCGCTGTTGCGCCGGCTGAGCGCGAGGCTTTCGCGGATCGTCAGGTTGACGTGGCGCGCCACTGCCGCCATCGCCAGACCGTAGAGCACCGCCATGAAGCTCATCGAGAAGCCGAGCTCGCCAGCGTGCAGCAGGAACTGCAGGACAATCGGCAACAGTGCAGGCACCGCGAACAGCGCAAACGCCCAGGTGAGCGCAGCCAGGGTCCCTACCGCACCGGCGATCATGCCGGCGACCACGAACGAGACGAAGACCTGGTGCGGGAGCGAGTGCTCGGGGAACAGGAACACACCGGCTGCCCCCCACAGCAGGCCGGATGCCGCGGCACCGGCCAGGAAGCGGTCGCGCCAGCGACGCACCTGCTGCGCAGCGGGCCGCGCGCGCGCAAACGCCCGTGACTGCTGCAGACGCAGCGCGCACAGCACCATCATGCACCCCAGCCATGCAACCAGGCTGGTGTGCCCGACTACGGGCCAGAGAATGCAGACCAGGATCCCGGCGTTGAGGAGGGCGACGAGCTGCGACAGCAGCGCGTGGTCGTAGAGCAGCCGCACCTGCGCGCGTAGCAGGTGGTCATCCCCGGTCGCGGTCGCTGCATGCGCATCCGATGCCAGAGGCAGCGCCAGTTGTTCTTGCGTGGTATCGCCTGAAGGCATGCGCTTGCGCCGCTGTGCGATTCGGGTCCCTGCCGGGCCTAAAGCAAGCCCTGCGCCGAGGTGCGTACCGGTGGCAACGCCAACCCGGCGGGCACGCGCGCGAGAACGTCAAGCGAGTGTGAATCTAGGGGCTAGGGACTAGGGACTAGGGACTAGGGGCTAGGGCTAGGGGCGTGGTGGAGAACTGGCGCCTTCGTTCGGGGCGTGCAGCGAAGAACCAAGTGCACAGCGGGCGTATCGCGTAGGCGGTAGTGCCCAGCCCGAACCCCTAGCCCCTAGTCCCTAGCCTCTAGTCCCTGTTCCTAGCCCCTGCTTTTCCGCGGCCGGCGCGACGCGGTGCGGGTGACGCGACGCGACAATTCCATCACGAGATCGGCGAACAGATCGAAATCGCGGCGATGCGCGGTGGTGGGCCGCGCGACCAGGGCGATTGTGCGCGCCGGCACTTGAGTGGAGAAAGGCCGTGCCACCAGATCAGTACCGTTGAGGATGCCGGCTTTGAGCGTCATCTCGGGCAACAGCGTCGCTCCCATCCCCCCCTCGACCATTTGCAGCAGCGTGTGCAGGCTGGTGGCCTCCACCGTCGACCCGGGGTTGGCGGAGCGTGCACCGCATGCGGCGATGGCGTGCTCGCGCAAGCAATGACCTTCCTCCAGCAGCACGATGTGGCCGGCGCGCAGGTCGCGCACCGCCACCTCCTTCGCACTCGCCAGCGGGTCGTCGGCGCGCGCCACGAACCAGAACTCGTCCTTGAACAGCCGGCGCACGGTCAGCTCGCCGGTGTCATAGGGCAGCGCGATCAGGGCGAAATCCAGGTCGGCGGCACGCAGCCGCTCGAGCAGGCGCTCGGTGAGGTCCTCGCGCAAGTACAGCTGCAGCAGCGGGTATTGCGCACGCAGCGGCGGCAGGACCAACGGCAGCAGGAAGGGCGCGATGGTGGGGATGACGCCAAGGCGCAGCGGCCCCGACAGCGGCTGACCGGCCCCTTTGGCGGTCTCCACCAGGTCCTGCGCCTGCGCCAGCAGAGCGCGGGCACGCGTGACGACCTGCACGCCTGCAGCGGTCATGCGCACCGAGCGCGAGCCGCGCTCCACCAAGGCCACCTCCAGCAGGCTCTCCAGCTCCTTGATGCCCGCCGAGAGGGTGGACTGGGTGACGTGGCAATCGGCTGCAGCTTGATGGAAGTTGAGCCGCTCGGATACGGCGACGAGATAGCGCAACTGGCGCAGGGACGGAAGAGCGCTGCTTGCCATGCTACCCGTATCGGCTCGCCGACTCTAACACGTTGTATTTAATTGGATACAACGAATGCCCGGCGCGTTTGCGGCCTGTTGTACCCAGCGGCTTCGGCAGCGACGCGAAGCCACCGGGCCAGACTCGGCGCCATCCGCGTCCCCGCGGCGTGTGGCCGGTCCGGCGGACATCGACTCTCCTTTGCGACAACAGGGTCTTTTTGCGAACCCGACTGGATCTTGTTGCGGACCCGACTGGCAAGCCCGCGCGCCTGATTCTAATCGACCCGCTCGGTCAGTGGCGGCACCGATCCAGCTTGACGCGATGCCGCGCTGGCCAGACAATGCAAGCCCTTCGGGTCGCGCCAGAGTAGGTCGATTGGCGTGCCTAGGCGACGCATAGGGGAGGCAAGGCCGCCCGTCTCCACCGCTGCCGGATATCAATGCTCAAGGGGTGGCCGTGTTCGGGGGAGTTCTCTCATGCAATCTTTGCAACGCACTGGCCGCGCTGTGCTGGCGGCCGCAGTGTCCGCGTTGTTCATCTCCACCACCGCGTTTGCAGCAGACGTCGACAGCCAGCGTCTGATCAACTCGGACAAGGAGCCGGGCAACTGGATGAGCTACCACGGCGGCTACAAGTCGTGGCACTACAGCGCGCTCGATCAGATCAACACGCGCAACGTCGACAAGCTGACCGAAGCCTGGTCGCATGTCGCCTCGCGCGTCAACCGTGGCCTGCAAGGGTTCCCTCTGGCCATCGACGGCGTGCTGTACTACTCGAGCCCCTACAACCAGGTCTACGCACTGGACGGCGCCACCGGCCAGTTGCTGTGGGCCTACAAGCAGAAGCTCGACGAGGATCTGGTCGCCCGCCAGACCCACTCTCCGTATAACCGCGGCATCGCCGCCGGCTACGGCCAGATCTTCATGGGGACGCTCGACGGCAAGCTGGTCGCGGTCGACATGAAGACCGGCAAGCTCAGCTGGGAAGCCAAGCTGCTCGACTCCGCCAAGCTGACGGTCGGCTTCACCGGCGCGCCCTTGCTGGTGAAGAACACCGTGATCATCGGCGCGCAGGGTGGCGAGTGGCCCTACCGCGGCCCGATCTTCGGCGTGAATGCTCAGACCGGCAAGGAGATGTGGAAGTTCTACACCGTTGGCGGCAACGACGGTTCGCCTTCCGACAGGAGGGACACCTGGGGGAACGACTCGTGGAAAGTGGGCGGCGGCGGCGGCTGGATGGCCGGCGCTTACGATCCCGAGACCGACACCGTGTGGTGGGGCACCGGCAACCCGGCGCCGCTGTACGACTGGGCCGGCGCCGAGTGGAAGACCAAGGGGCCACGTCCAGGCGACAACCTGTACACGACCTCGGTCATCCTGCTCAATCCCGACACCGGCGAGCTCAAGGGCTTCCATCAACTCTACCCGCACGACGCCTGGGACTTCGACGCGTCTTCGGGCGAGCTGATGATGGTCGAGCAAGGCGGCAAGAAGTACGTCGTCCACCCGACCAAGGGCGGCTTCGTGTTCGTGTTCGATCGCAAGGGCAAACCCGTCAACGTGTACAAGGGCGTGGACAACATCAACTTCGTCCAGGACATCAAGCCCGATGGCACCATAGTCGGACGCCGCGATCTGCCCGAAGGCAAGCATTCCAACCTGTGCCCCGCCATCGCCGGCGGCTACAGCTGGAACGCGGGCAGCTACAGCCCGAAGACCGGCCTGCTGTACAAGGTCGGCTACGAGTGGTGCATCGACTTGGAAGTGGTCAGGACCGAGCCCATCACCGAGCCGGTGGTGCAGTTGAACATCGGGGCCAACTTCACCTTCCGCGCCCCGGAAGGCGACAAGCTGCGCGGCCACATCCGCGCGCGCGATCCGATCACCGGCAAGGTGAAGTTCGAGATCGCTTATCCCGGTGCCATTCCGCACGCCGGCCTGCTGACTACCGGTGGCAACCTGCTGTTCGTGCCGGAGGCCGCGGGAACGGCGCTGGTCGCCTATGACTCCAGCAGCGGCAAGAAGCTGTGGAGCCACAACCTCGGTCAGGGTCCCAACGGCGGCGTCATCACCTACACGGCCAAGGGCAAGCAGTACGTGGCGGTGATGACCGGCTGGGGCAGCCTGGTCGGCGACGGCTACGGCGACCTGTGGGGCGAGCCGTTCAAGAGCATGCCGAAGGATTCCGGCGTGCTGAAGGTGTTCGCGCTGCCCTGATCGGAACGCTCGAACTGCAGTACTGTCTCAAGGAAGGGCGGGGGTCGTCCCCGCCCTTTTTTGCTGGCAGGTGCGGTATGCGAGTTGAGAAGCGACGCTGCGCAATCCCGATCGTCTGCCTGCCGCGCCTTTCCAGTCGAGGAGAATCGTGAGATGAACATCACGGCGAACCGACTTCGTTTGTTCGCGCTGGCCGCCAGCGTGTTCTGCGCCTGTGCTCTGGCTGCGGCCGCACACGCCGACGAAAGCACCGCGCCGAAACCCAAGCCCTTCGACGTCAAGAACATCTTCCGCAACATCTGCGGCTTCTGTCACGAGGACTACGGCCGCAAGGAAGGCAAGGGGCCGCAACTGATGAATGACCCCAACAGCGACGAGTTCCTGTTCAACCGCATCAAGCAAGGCAAGCCGGGCCGCATGGCTGCGTTCGGCACCGCCTTCAACGACGATCAGATCCATCAGATCGTCGTGTTCATCCGCAACCTCAAGCCTGGTGTAGAGCCACAGAACCCATGATGTATGTGATCGAATTCGCGGCACGCCGTTTGCTGCCGGCCATTGCCGTCTGTGCCGTGCTGGCGCTCGGCGCCTCCGCCGCTTCAGCTCGTACCTTGGCCGAGGTCAAGCAGCTGGGCGCCATCTCGGTTTGCCTGAATCCGGACGCTTTGCCGTATTCGAGCAAGAAGCCGGAGACGCCCGGCTTCCAGCTCGAGCTGGCGCGCGAGATCGCCAAAGGGCTGGGCGTGCAGCTGAACGTCGAGTGGATCCTGCCGCGCCGGCGGGCCAATGTGGTCAACTGCGACATGATGATCGACAGCGTCAACGACCGCGAAGTCCACGAAGGGCGGCTGCTGCTGTCGCGGCCCTACCAGACCTCGGGGGTGGCACTAGGGCTGTCGAAGGGCGCCGCCCCTATCACCGACTACCACGAGCTGCAGCCCGGCCAGAAGGTCGGCGTCATGATCAACTCGATCGCCAGCGTCGTCGTGGGCAAGGCGGGCAAGTCGACCTCACCCTATGCGTTCCAGTCCGACATGATCGACGACCTGGAGAAGGGCGAGGTATATGCCATCGCAGTGTCGGCGGCCGCGATGAGCTACTACATCCGCCAGCATCCGGACTCAGGCCTCAAACTCGCGTTCGCCTTCGACGGCGAGCCGGACCTGCATTGGCAGGTGAGCGTGGGCCTGCGCAAGTCGGACCAGGCGCTGGTCGATGCGATCAATGGCGTCCTCGACAAGCTCATCGCCGACGGCACCCTCGCCGCCATCTACGAGCGCTACGGCGTCGAGCTGCGCGTCCCCGCGCGGTCGTAGGGAGACCCTGACCCACCCATCAGGTCGAGGTCAGCCCCTGGCGCGGCGCAGGCGAGTCATTCCGGATTGTCCGGGCTAGCTTCACAGCTAGGCCGCGTCGCCGCGGGAAGAAGAACGGACGGGCGCCACCGGGATCACGCGCCGTGTGGACCAGCCCGCGTCCGGCGCGGTGGTAAAGCTGGGACACGCGTACAGCTCGATCTCCTCGCCGTCCACCGGATACTTGCCACAGGTGAGTCGCTGCCACAGACGCCCGCCATAAATGCGGCAGCTCGAGCGGCCCTGAGCGTCGAAGCTCAGGAACACGCAGCTGCGATACAGGCAACAGTTGCCACAGTGGCTGCAGGATCCGACGATGCGCTGGGGCTGGCGCAGCGCGGCCGGCTCGAACCAGCGCAACATGATGCGGGACAGCACGCGCCCTCTCCAGGTCGCGCGGATGTGGCGGGTGATCTGCGCAAGGCTTGCCGGATAGCGGCGCAGGTATTCCCGATCGCGTGCAATGCCGGCCGCCAGCAGCGGCAAGATCGGGAGCAGCGCCCAGCCGGTGAGCACGATCGCCAGCTCCACGGCGCGGGCGAGCCCGGGTAGAAATCGGCGGGTCCAGGCTGCGCCCACGGCGCGCGGTCGCAGGCGCGCCAGCCGCCGCCGCAAGCCTCGGCCCTCCAAGGTCAGTGTGGTGATCTCGCGCATGCTCCTTCGCCCGTCGTGGTGAACTGCCGCACCCCTTCCCCGGCCTATTTCGACTCGAGGGCACCAAACTGCAGAGCCGCAAGCCGGGCATACAGGGGGTCGGAAAGCAGCAGCTCGTCGTGTCGTCCCAGACCGACCAGCCGCCCTTGGTCGATCACAGCAATGCGGTCCACACTCTGCACCGTTGCCAGGCGGTGCGCGATGATGAGCGTGGTCCGGCCTCGCATCAACCGCTCGAGCGCCGCTTGCACAATGCGCTCGGATTCCGAATCCAGCGCGCTGGTGGCCTCGTCGAGCAGCAGGATCGGCCGGTCCGACAGGATCGCGCGCGCGATCGCCAGCCGCTGGCGTTGGCCACCCGACAAGCGCGCGCCGCGCTCGCCCAGAAACGCGTCCAGGCCCCCCGGCAGTGTGCGGACAAACTCCATCGCGAAGGCCGCGTCGCAGGCGCGCCGCACCGCCTCGTCGTCGGCGTCCGGCCGGGCGTAGCGCACATTCTCGCGCACGCTGGTGGCGAAGATCGCCGGCTCCTGCGGCACCAGCGCGATGCGTCCGCGCACCGCCGCGGGGGTGGCCAGGCGGATGTCCATCCCGTCCAGCCGGATCGTCCCTGTACCTGGATCGTAGAAGCGTAACAGAAGCTGGAACAGCGTGGATTTGCCGGCCCCCGACGGGCCGACGATTGCGAGCTTCTCGCCCGGCTCGACCTTGAGAGAGAAGCGGTCGAGCGCGGCGCGGTCCGGCCGCGCGGGATAGCAGAACGACACCGCATCCAGCTCGATGCGGCCCAGCGGCGGATCCGGCAGCGGCTGCGGCCGTGCCGGCGCAGCGATTGCAGGTCGCGTGTCCAGGATCTCCCCGAGCCGCTCCGCGGCCCCCGCACCGCGCTGCAAATCGCCGATCACCTCGCTGATGGCGCCGGCAGCGGCGGCCACCATGGCGGCGTAGAACACGAAGGCAGACAGCTCTCCCGCCGTCAGCCTTCCGGCGAGCACGTCGTGGCCGCCGATCCACAGGATCACGCCGACGCCACCGAACACGAGCAGGATCACCAGCGCCACGAGCGTGGCGCGCTGGCGGATGCGGCTGCGCGCGGTCGCGAACGCCGCTTCCACCCGCTCGCCGAACAGACGGCGATCGGCCGGCTCGTGGCCATACGCCTGCACGGTGCGGATTTCGTGGAGCGTCTCGTCCAGGTAGCTGCCGAGATCCGCAATCCGGTCCTGGCTGGCACGCGAAAGCTTGCGGACGCGCCGGCCGAACAAAGCGATGGGGGTGACGACCACCGGCACCATCAGCAGAACCAGAGCGGTCAGCTTGAAGCTGGTGAGTGCCAGCATCA
>CAVYZA010000034.1:0-370660 GCA_963772865.1 uncultured beta proteobacterium
ATGTTGTGCATCTTACTGGTTCAGTTACCCGGTGTTTGCTCACGGGGGGAATCCGGGCGCGGCGCGGACCACCACGACCGCGGAAAAAATAATTCTGGGCTACACGAGCGTTCCGCTCGTCAGCGCTACCGGTTCGCCCGGACGTAGTCCGTGAAGAATGACTTCAGTAGTTGATCTATGTTGTTGGCGACCGCGGCCCCTAGCGCTTCGCCAGCGACACCACTGGCCGTAGCGTGGGCTGGCCCCCACATCACCGCCTCAATTGGACGGGGGACTGAGGCGGGTGATTCTGACGGTCCATCACGGCTGACGGCGTCCATTGGGTACGCAACGTACGCGCGGCTCGATCTACTGCCTCCTTGTAGGAGAAGCTAGCCGTGACCATAGTGTGCACGCCACAGGTCTCTGCAGTGCCGCAGCCCGCGGAGTGTGCGTCCACAACAAGTTCAAGCGCCCCGCGTCCGACGGTTTGGAACCCGAGAGCGAGAGACGTCTCCACGACTGTCAGGTCCGCCTTTGACGTTGCAGCAAGGAACTTGACGTTGGTGTTCGTCAGCTCACAGATGCGGGCGAACATCTCCTTGCCGGCCTTGCTCTCAGGGGGAGAGCAATAGAACACGATTCGGTTCCAGCCCCGGAGTCGCTGGAGTTTGTCTTTGTCCATCTGTGCTCGCACTTTGGCGTCGAATTCGTCCCGGTCGGCCGAGACCGCCAACGTGGGGCACAAGGCAAGCAACAGCGCCAGATAACCTAGGTGTCGCATGGGCGTCCTACGTCGAAGACACCAGACAGACCGCGTGGACCGCTTTACGGCGTCATGTCCTGCGCGCACGCTATCAGCAACCGGTCCGCAAGGTCTGTTAGATAGAACACCGCAGCGGCGTCCTCAACACTGAATCCAGCGCCCAACCCATCGTAGGTCTTGTACTGATCGACGCACTCTACACGATGCAGATTGGACAAGCCGACCTTGATGCGCTCTTCGGGCTGATCTACCCGGGCAAGGAGGACGGGGAGGGTGATTTCGCCGGGCCATTCGCCCCTGCGCGCTTGGGCTCTGAGGGTTTGGATCCTGGAGGACGACTGCGTCGATCGGCTCGAGGCTGCGCAAGATGTCGACGTACACCCGCGGGATCTCTTGCGTCCTCGAGGAGTCGGTGGCGTTCGCGATCAGCGCCGCCCACATTTCCTGTAGTCCGGCCTCCGTCTCGGCGCTCGCAGCCTCGAGCAGGGGTAATGCTATGCGCGGCGGGATGAGACGTGGCGCCCCTCGGAGGGCACGCTGCGCCTCGATGCGCTCGACTCGGTCGCTGATTGCCGCCCAGTTCTTGTAACGCAGGTATTGGACGTAGTCGCCGCCGATCTGTCCGAGTCCTTCCGCCGCCGGACCAAAGATCTTGCCCAGAAACCGGCCTGCGTCGCGCACCAGCTCGAGGGCCTTCTCGCCCACGCCACCCGCCGCTTGGATTGCCTTGGCTTCCTCGTCGGAGATCACAGTCAGCCCCTCCCGTGAGAGGCGATTATATGCCGTCGCGCTACGGCCCGATCAGGCGCACCAAGTCAACCACGACTGGCACGAGCGTGGTCACTACCACCAGGCCGAAGATACAGCGCGCGGTCCAGCCGCGATGATGTGGGAACTGCAGGAAAGCCTTCGCGAGGATCGCGAACAGCCGGGCGAGGAGCAACAGCAAGTCCATAGGTAGGTCCCTTGTTGTAAGGGAGGAGACGAAGATGTCTCCCCTTGCTGTACAAAAGCGCGCGCATAATACGTGCCAGTTACTCAGTCATGTTTGCGCCGCCCCTGATTGACGGCGTCATGCGTCCTCGAACCGCAGCCGCTTCATACTCTCCGCCAGCGGCCGCAATGGGTAGCCGGCGGCTGACCCATACGTCCGGCTGACGGTGCCGTTCTTGTGACCCTGGATGGCGTCGCCGTGGTCCTCCGGCAGCCCACACGCCCTCCACGCGAGCTTGAAGCCGTGCCGCAGCGTGTGGATGTCGTGCGGGATCGTCAGTTCGCGCCTGGCGCGGTTGAGCCGCTTGGACCATGCATCGGTGGTCGCGCCCTTCAGTGACCCCGCCGCAACCCGCTGGGCAGCCTCCAGCACCTCTTGGTGAACCAGCGGGACCTGGCGGGCTGACTCCTCGGTCTTCAGCCTGCGCTCACCATGCGGCTCGATGACCAGGTGTGGCACTGCCGCGGTCAGCTTGATGTCCTGCTCGCGCAGCCCGACGATCTCCCCGAGGCGCGCTCCGGTCCACCACAACAGCGTGAAGATGTCCCGGAGCGGTCCCTCGGGGTGGGCCTCGAGGAACTGCTTGGCGTCCTCGGTGGACCAGTGCGCCCGCCGCTTGATCGGCTTGCGGGCGCCGCGGACGCGGACGCCGTGCACGGGGTTGACCTTGAGTCCGAACTTGGAGTCCTCGAGCACCGCCTGGTAGATCGCGCCGCAGAGGCCGAGCCGCTTCTTCACCGTGCCCGGTGCGGACTTGGCCAGCCACGAGTCTCGAGCGGCTGACCACGTCGTCGCGGGTGATCTCGGTGCAGCTCTTGGCCCCAACCAGCTTGCGCAGCGCGGCGAGACCTTCGTCCGCCGTCTTGGCCGTCGGGCGCGCCACGATGACCCACCGCGCATGCAGCTGCTCGGGCGTGACGTGAGCGGCGAACTTGGCGGCCTGCTGCCGGATGTGTTCCGCCTTCTGCTCGTCGGTCAGCGCGGGATCGCGCAGCGGCGCGGTCATGATCTCGATGAACCGCTGCTGCAGCCGTTCGCTGAGCGGCGGCCCGTGGCGCAGGCGCTCGAACTCGCCCTCGAGCTCGGCGCAGAACTGGTGCAGGCGGAGGACCGCTTGGCGCCGGTCGGAAGTGCTTGCAGCGACTTCCAGACTTCCTGGCGGCCGTAGGCTTCCCAGAGGTCCTTCGGAACGTGGATCCGCGCGGCGTAGACGTTGCCGCGGAGCATGAGGCGGGTGGGCATTGCGGTAGCAGTCTCCGGTAGCATTTCCGGAACCTGCTGCACCCGCTTCGCCTTGATTTGCTTGGCCATCAGGCCGTTGTAGCACAAACCAGGCCTGTCTGGCGTCCCCACGGGGATTCGAACCCCGGTTACCGCCGTGAAAGGACGATGTTCTAGGCGACGCGCGACAGATTCACTCCGCAGCGTCTCGCGGCAGGAACGATTCATCCGCAAGCCGCCCTCGAGGTTAGCCCTTCTTCTTCGCTCAATAGCGTCTAGTCCATTGAGATCCGCACGCGGCAGAGCCTGCAGCCATTCCATCACCTCGCCCGCAACCATCCGATCGGAGAACTCGCTTGCCAGTCTGCCTGGGTCTCGGAAACGAAGGGTCGCGACGCATTAGGTCGTAGACAGACTGCCTGGACCGCCGGCCGAGGAGATTGAGCAATGCGCCGAAGGTCAGCACTTCTGTTCGGGATCGTTCATGCTTGACAGCTTACCTCGAACAACGGTTCGAGGACCTATCAGAACTAGGAGGTCAAAGCTCAGCATTCCCTTTTCCTCAATGAAGTTCTGTTCGGATGTTCGCCGTGAGCTAGGCCACCTTCACCGCCGACAGCGGAAAGACGTTTCGAGTCTTGAGTGCATCCATGTAGTCGGCCCACTTCTGCAGCCAGATCCGCGCTTCGCGTCGTAGCTGTGTCGGTCGTAGATCGCACCGATAGACGTGTCGACGTGGTTGAGAATGCGATCCTGCACAACTCGCGGACAGCCGAGCCTCGCGAGCCCCGTGGCGACTGTCCGTCGTAGATCGTGGACCGTCCATGGCACTTCGATCGGATCCGCAGCAACGCCTCCTGGACTCTACGTGCCGGGCGGTATATTGCGCGAGGCCAAGTGCCTTTTGGGCGACGTGCTGCCGTGCGCGAGGAGACGGAAACACGAACGTCTTGTCGATGCTTTGCCGGTACCTGAGCAATTCGATCGCCTGCTGCGAAAGCATCACATCGTGCGGCTCGCCGTTCTTGGTTTCGCGCAGCGTCCAAATAGCACGATCCAGATCGATGTCGCGCCAGCGGCCCGCAACGATCTCGCCCGAACGGCAGCCGGTGAGGAGTACCAGCAACAGCGCTCGCGCACTGTTCGGCTGTAGCGGACTGTGCGGGAAGCCACCTGAGGAAACGTTGCCAGCTCTGCGTCCGTCAGGACCCTCCTCCTGCGCACCTGCGACGCACCTTTTATGCCGACTGTCGGAGAACTGAAATCCTCGGGCAGTCGGCCCTGCTCGATCGCGTGTGCATA
This sequence comes from uncultured beta proteobacterium, assembly GCA_963772865.1. Lineage (GTDB taxonomy): Bacteria > Pseudomonadota > Gammaproteobacteria > Burkholderiales > SHXO01 > SHXO01. Next base: position 4,263 of record CAVYZA010000034.1, read on the forward strand.
GGCGCATCGGATCCTGGACAACAACTGCGTCGCGGTACGCGGATACCTCAGCATTTTTGGTCGTATCAGATCGCTCAGCAGTTCGCGACGGGAGACGTCTATCGCGGCCCTCGCACCGAACACGGGCAAGAAATCCTTGCGCAGTAGTCGTTCGGCCTCTCGGCCGCGCTTCTGGGTCGCTAGCGCCTCTCTGATGTATTCCTCGACCAGATCAGTGACCGTATAGGTCTGCCTGCTTCTGTGCCGCACGCTCGCGCTTTGCTTGGTCGCGCTCTTTGCGCTTCTCGAGCTGAGGGTCTCGTCCCTCATCTCGTTCTAGCCGCTTTCTTTGCCGCGGCTTCACGCGCCTTCGCGAGAGTGAGTGCCCCGAAGTTGCCGAGCCTTATCTGACGAAGAGCGCCGTCTTTCCCCCGATAGCGATAGAAGAAGACTTTGAGGCCCGTCGCCAGAGCAGCGCACCCGAAGGCCGCGACACAAAGAATCAGCCGAGCTCCTCGCCTGAATTCATGTGCGAGATAATCGCGGCGGTCAAAGGACTTAGCTCATTTAGTGTAGGTTTTCTACCCATACCACCTCCATCAAACGCGACCTACACTAAAACCTATACTAAAAATGCCGGCAAGTACTTGCAAGGACTTGCCCGGTCTTGCCCAGCAGGGACGGTAGGCAGCGGTCGTTTTCGATCATCCTAACAATGTGTTAGACCAATAATTCGCGTGTCAACAAGGATCCTGGATTGACCGGAAATTCGCAACACACACCGATGATGCAGCAGTACCTGCGCATCAAGGCCCAGTACCCGGACCTGCTGCTGTTCTACCGCATGGGCGACTTCTACGAGCTGTTCTACGAGGACGCGGAGCGGGCGGCCCGGCTGCTCGACATCACGCTGACGCAGCGCGGCGCCTCCGCCGGCGAGCCGATCAAGATGGCCGGCGTGCCCTACCACGCGGCCGACCAGTATCTGCTCAAGCTGGTCAGGCTCGGCGAGTCGGTCGCCATCTGCGAGCAGATCGGCGATCCCAACACCGCCAAGGGGCCGGTGGAACGCCAGGTCACCCGCGTCGTCACGCCCGGCACGCTGACCGATGCGGCGCTGCTGGACGAGAAGCGGGACAACCTGCTGCTCGCGCTGCAATGGTCGAAGGCCACCCTGGGGCTCGCCTGGATCACGCTCGCCTCCGGCGACTTCCGCGTGCTCGAGACCACGCCCGCGCAGCTCGCCTCCGAGCTGACGCGCCTGCAGCCGGCCGAGATCCTGGTTGCCGACGGCATGCAGGAGCGGCTGCCGGCGGGCCTGGGCGCGAGCGTCAAGCCGCTGCCGCCGTGGCACTTCGATGCCGACAGCGCCACGCGCGCGCTGTGCCGCCACTTCGGCACGCAGGATCTGACCGGGTTCGGCGCCGACGGAGCTGGACCCGGCGCTGGGCGCCGCCGGCGCGCTGCTCGAGTACTGCCGAGCCACGCAGGGCAGCGCGCTGGCGCACGTGCTGGGTTTGAGCGTCGAGCGCGAGTCGGCGTACCTGCGCCTGGATGCCGCCACGCGCCGCAACCTCGAGATCACCGAGACCCTGCGCGGCGAGCCCGCGCCCACCCTGCTCTCGCTGCTGGACACTTGCGCCACCAGCATGGGCAGCCGCTACCTGCGGCACGTGCTGCATCATCCGCTGCGCGACCGCGCTGCAGCCGACGCCAGGCTGGAGGCGACCGCGGCGCTGGCGGGCACAGGCGGCAACGGCCCCTGGCGGGCGCTGCAGCAGACCCTCGGGCAGTGCGCCGACGTCGAGCGCATCACCGCGCGCATCGCGCTGCAGCAGCGCGCGCCCGCGCGACCTCACCGGGACTGCGCGAGACACTGCGAGTGCTGCCGGAGCTGTGCGCGCAGCTGGCCGGCATCGAGGCTGCGCGGCGTGGTGCAGCTGGCGACGACGCTGCAGCCGCGCCCTCGCCTGCTCGATCTGCTCACCCGCGCGCTCAAGGACGAGCCCAGCGCGCTGGTGCGCGAAGGCGGCGTGATCGCGGACGGCTACGACAGCGAGCTCGACGAGCTGCGTGCGATCCAGAACGACTGCGGCGCCTTCCTGCTCGACCTCGAGACGCGCGAGCGCGCCCGCACCGGGATCGCCAATCTCAGAGTCGAGTACAACCGCGTGCACGGCTTCTACATCGAGGTCACGCACGCCAACGCGCAGAAGGTCCCGGACGACTACCGGCGGCGCCAGACGCTGAAGAACGCCGAGCGCTACATCACGCCGGAGCTGAAGACCTTCGAGGACAAGGCGCTGTCCGCGCAGGAGCGCGCGCTCGCGCGCGAGAAGCTGCTGTTCGATCAGCTGCTCGAGACGCTGCTCGAGCACATCCCGGATCTGCGCGCGCTGGCGGCGGCGCTGGCCGAGCTGGACCTGCTCACGACCTTCGCGGAGCGCTCGGCCGCGCTGAACCTGTGCCGCCCGAGCTTCACCGACGAGGAGCGCATCGACATCGAGGCGCGGGCGCCATCCGGTGGTCGAGCAGCAGGTGGACACCTTCGTGGCCAACGACCTGCGGCTGTCGCCCGCGCGCCGCCTGCTGCTGATCACCGGCCCGAACATGGGCGGCAAGTCCACCTACATGCGGCAGGCCGCGCACATCGTGCTGCTCGCGCATTGCGGCTGCTTCGTGCCGGCGACGCTCGGCGCGCATCGGCCCGGTGGACGCCATCTTCACCCGCATCGGCGCCGCCGACGACCTGGCGGGCGGGCGCTCGACCTTCATGGTGGAGATGACCGAGAGCGCGAACATCCTGCACAACGCCACCCGCCAGTCCCTCGTGCTGATGGACGAGGTCGGCCGCGGCACCTCCACCTTCGACGGCCTGGCGCTGGCCTGGGCCATCGCCCGCCAGCTCGCCGAGAAGAACCAGAGCTACACGCTGTTCGCGACCCACTATTTCGAGCTCACCCGGCTCGCCGACGAGTACCGCGAAGTCGCCAACGTGCACCTCGACGCGGTGGAGCACAAGGACCGCATCGTGTTCCTGCACGCGGTCGAGGAAGGCCCGGCCTCGCAGAGCTACGGCATCCAGGTCGCGCAGCTCGCCGGCATCCCGGCCGCGGTGGTCAAGGCGGCCCGCAAGCATCTGGCATTTCTCGAATCGCAGGCCGCTGCGGCGCAACCGCAGGGCGATCTGTTCTCGGCGCCCGCGCCTGCGAGCACCCGGGAACAGGAGCCGCAGGAGCATCCGGCGCTGGAACAGCTGCGCAATCTCGAGCCGGACAGCCTCAGCCCGCGCGAAGCGCTGGAGCTGTTGTACAGCGCTGCGCGCTGGTCACACCGGCGTTACGCTGCATCCGCGCGGCGGTCCGCAGGCACTGCCGCGCACCAGCGGCAGCGTCCCCGCCTGGCAGCTCAGTGATCGCGTTCGATGATGGAGATCAGCGGGCCCTCCCGGCAGTCCAGCTGACGGGATCACCCGCTGGCGCGTCAGTACGGCGTCCCTGAGGCTCGGCGGTGTCCCGCCTCGGCCAGCGAGCCGGAGCGTGCCCTGTGCGCCAGACGCTGGATCGCGCGTGGCAGGCGTGACCGGCGCGCGCGCCGACTTGCGCGACGTGGCGATGCCGCCACGCGCGCCGATCACGATGCGGCCGGCCGAGCACGACCAGCGCACCAGGAGTCGCGAGTACGGCCGCTTGACGACCACCACGGTCCCGCACAGGAAGTCGTGCAGCGCGCGCTTGCGCGCATTGAACGGCTGCATCAGGTAGCCGATCATGAACAGCAGCATGGAGAGATAGCGGCCCAGGAGCCGGCCGGTCGCGCGCAGGAATGAGATCCGGTCGAGCCCGTCGGCGCCGCAGCACCTGCAGGTGGAAGGCGCGCTTGCCCCAGGTCGCGGAAGCGGGACCGACTCTCCCAGCGCGATAGTAGAGCCAGCCGATGACGAGACCGGCCGCGAACGCGTGATCCAGATCCGTCCCGATCCGCGCGCACGCCGAGCACCTCGCAATCCCATGCCGAGCACGAAGCCCGACCAGCCCGTTGAGCACGCCCAGGATGACGGCGTCGAGCACGTTGGCGGCATAGCGAACCCAGAACCCCGCGTAGCGCACCTCGCTCGTCGCTGCGATCCTCGACCGCCGCAAGCGGCGGCCGATACGGCGACTCGTCGTCCGCGCGCGCGCACCGGCACGGGCTCGTCGACGTCGACCAGCGTCAGGTCGATCTCCCCTATGGGCTCCTGCCCGCACATTTGCGCGAACGCGTCCGCCACGGTTACAGGCGCCGGCACGCCCTCGCGCCCACAGGCGATCGGTCGGCTTCAACTCGCCGGCCTGGTAGGCGCGCAGGATCTCGGCTTCCGAGAAGGGGCCGCTGCGCTCGTGGTCGCGGATCACCCAGAACTGCTCCACGTGCTCCTCTCGACCTTGACATGCCCGAGTGCCACCGAGGTGGCCCGGCAACGATAGCAGAACTGCCCGCGACGGATTCCGCCGCGGGGAACACTCGGCTAGAAGCCGGCAACGCTCCCGTCGGACCGCGGATCCGCGCCGCCTTCGAGCACACCGTTCGGCGTGCCGCAGGATGGCTCCGGCATGACCCACGCTCTCGTCGAACGCGCCGATGACTTCCACGTCGTGCCCGCGCGCTCGCAGTTCCTCCACGACCTCGCGCGGGAAGCGCGACTCGAGCTTGAGGGTGTCGGTCGTCTGGCCCCAGGTGCGGCCGAGCAGCCAGCGCGGCGCGCTGATCGCGGCCTGCGGACCCCAGCCGTAGACGACGCTGCGCGTGAACACCGCGCTTTGCGTCTGCGGCTGGCCATCGCCGCCCATGTTCCCGTAGACCATGACGCGCCCGTCACCGAGGACGGCGAGCGCGGGGTTGAGCGTGTGGAATGGCTTGCGGCCAGGCTCGAGCGCGTTCAGCGCCGCGGGATCGAGCGAGAAGCTGCAGCCGCGGTTCTGCCAGTTGATCCCGGTCTCCTTCAGCACGACGCCGCTGCCGAACTCGTGGTACAGGCTCTGAATGAAGCTCACCGCGCGGCCGTCCGCGTCGATCACGCCCATCCAGATGGTATCTGCAGGTCCTTTGCCGGCGCCCCAGGGCGCCGCCTTCTGCCGGTCGATCGCGCCCGCGAGCCCGCGGATCTCGGCGGCAGCGAGGAAGCCCTGCGGATCGACCGTCATGTAGGCGGGATCGGTGATGTGGCGGTCGCGGACGCGGAACGCCTGCTTGACGGCCTCGACGCACAGATGCACGTAGTCGGCGCTTGCGGGGTCGACCTTGCCGATCTGCAATGCGTCGAGGATGCCGAGGATCAGCAGCGACACCAGGCCCTGGGTCGGCGGAGGCAGGTTGTACAGCGTACCCAGCGAATGATCGAGCCGCAGCGGCGTGCGCCACTGCGCGCGGTGCCGCTCGAGATCGCCCAGCGTCAACGGGCTGCCGGTGTCGGCCAGGTCCGCGGCAATCGGCGCGCGCGAGCTCGCCTCGATAGAAGTCGTCGAGCCCGTTGGCGGCCAGCCGGCGCAGCGTTGCGGCCAAGCGCGGCTGCTTGAAGACCTCCCCCGCCGCCGGGACGTTGCCACCGGGCAGAAAGGTCTCGGCGAAGCCCGGCTGCGATTCGAGCTCGCGTCGTTTGGCCGCGGTGTTGGCTGCCTGGCTGCGCGTGACCGCGATGCCGTGCTCGGCGTAGTCGATGGCATCGGCGAGCAGGCGCGCGAGCGGCAGCCTGCCGCCCAGCTCACGGCTGAACGCGAACGCGAGCTCCCACCCGGAGATCGTGCCCGCAACCGTGTTCGCGGCCACGCCGCCGCGGAACGGAATCGACTTGGCGATGCCGCGCCCGGCGTACCACTCGCGCGACGCCGCGAGCGCCGCCGCGCCGCATGCATCGATCGCGCGCACCGGCTGACCCGGCACGTGGATCAGCCAGAAGCCGTCGCCGCCGATCGAGTTCATGTGCGGATAGACGACTGGGATGGTCGCTGCCGCTGCGATCATCGCTTCGAGCGCGTTGCCGCGCTCTCTCAGCACGGCGAGCGCCGATTGCGCGGCAAGCGCGTGGGGCGCGACTGCCATGCCGCGGGTGGCGCGAATGGAGTTCAGCATCGTGTCCGGGCTGTGCGGGAAGCGGTGATTAAGCATCTCACGGCGAACCTGCTCCCTGCACGCTTGCAAGACAGGCCATGCCAGGCGGGTCGTCACGCAACGCGTGTGCGGTAGCTCCCCGGCTGACGATGATATCGACCCCGGCTCGGCCTGACAAACCCAGGCGGCGCCCAGTCCAGGCCGGGAAGCGTGAATTTCGCACGGGCCAGGCGTGGATTGGAGCAACGAGGTTTTCCCCTGGATCCGGCACATTGATCGTGTCGTGGGCATGCCCTTCCGTGCGGCCCGACACACTCAGGCAAGGGGGACTTGAACATGAGTGCCAACAGGATCTTCGCACCCGGCGCCGCGAGCGGCGCTGAAATGGCCTTCGGCGGGCCAGGACCGGTGCTCGATGCCGCCATCGCAGCGGAGTTGCTGCGCCAGCGCATCGGGGGTATCGGCGTTCACGCCGCCGGCCACGGCCTGCAGCATGCCGCAGCGGTCGAAAGCCCGTATCGAGCCAGGCCTGCGCCGTCCGAGCCCCATCGCGAGGTGCTCGCTCATCTGGTTGCGCGTGCCTACTCGCAACTGCTCGCCGGGGACGCCTCTGCCGCCCGCCGGACCTTGGAGCATGCATTGGCGATGGGCGAACACGCTGCCGCCAGGGGCCGCGAGCAACGTGATCGCACTGGCCAGCCCGACCGTTCGGCCGGCGCCACCTGCCAGCGCTCCGAGCAGTGCGGTCTCCTCCGCGCCGTCGCCACGAGTCATGGTGCGCACGCTGGGGACGTTCGAAGTGCTGGTCGACGGCGCCGCGCTCCCGGAGGGCAAGAAGCAGCCGCGCCGGACGCTGGCGCTGCTCAAGTCGATCATCGCGCTGGGCGGCAAGGACGTCTGCCGTAGCCGCACTGGCGGACGCGCTCTGGCCTGAATTGGAGGGGGACAAGGCGCAGAACGCACTGACCGTGACGCTGCACCGCCTGCGCAACTACCTGGGGGTGGCCGGAGCCGATCCCGGTCCGCCACGGGCGCCTGTCTCTGGAGCCACACCATGTCTGGGTGGATGCGCTGGAGTTCGAGACTGCGGCGCGCTCGGTCAGCGTGGCAAGCGGGTGCGATTCGGTCGAGCGCATCTTCGATCTCTACCGCGGTCCATTCCTGTGCCGACGGTGAGGAGCCGTGGACGGTGCGGCTGCGGGAGCGCCTTCGTTCCCGGTTCGTGAGCATCGTGGCCGGAGCCGGCGCCGCCCTGGAAGCGCGCGACCGGCCTGCGGACGCAGTCACCCTGTATGAGCGCGGACTCGCCGCCGACGATCTGGTAGGCGCCTTCCATGATGGATTGGTCCGCTGCCTGAGCAAGCTGGGCCGGATTTCGGAAGCGGACTCGGCCCGCCACCGCAAGGTCAAGCTCGCGCCGGCTGGGCTGGGCTGAGCTCTGGACAGCCGGCGAACGCGAGTACGCAGTCCCGATAGCCGAACGCAAGATGCGAAGCCTGCGCGAAGACACCGAGATACGTCCGCCAAGAGGCGCGGTTCGGGGATGCATCCAGCACCCGCCTTCGCGCGATCGCGACCATCCCCCTGGCCGAAGTCGACCGGCCGAGGATTGGCGAGTGAGAGCTCAGGCAGGCGCGAGCTCCGCGTGAGGGGCAGCGGGCATTGCGTAGCCCTCCGCGCCTTCGCGCGCTATGCGGTGTGCTCGGGCTTGCGCGTCTGCGTCCCTAGCTCGCTCTGACGAGCGTCTACCGGCGCGCCTCGAATGCCCGCAGGAACGGGGTGCTCGCGATGAGGCGGATCTGACTGAAGCCAGCCTCGGCCAGCAGCAACTCCGCGCTGGCGGGTTGCACCCGTCCCGCCGCCGGCCAGTGCCGCAATGCGGTCAACGCCGAGTAGAGGCGGCCCGCCGGCGTGAAGTTGTCCTCCGTGCGGTCGGCGAACCCCGGCTCGACGAGCAGCAGGGCGCCGCCTGGCTCCAAGGTGGCGCGGATGCGGCGCGCGATGCTCGGCGGGTCGTCGAAGCGGAACAGGCTGGAGAGCACCACGACCAGCATATAGCCGTGGTTGGGGAGGAGTTGCGCCGGCCTCGCCTCGAACGTGGTGTGCGCCGCCACGCCCTCGGCTTCGGCGCTGCGCTGAGCGAAGCGGATGCTGGACAGCTCCGCGTCGAAACCCCAGAACTGCGTCTGCGGATAGGCTTTGGCCATGGCGATCGTGGCCGTGCCGACTCCGCACCCGACCTCAGCGGCGCTCGCCCCTTCGACCAGCTTCTCGCGTATGCCTGTCAAGGCCGGGATCCAGTCTCCGACCAGATGGGCCACCGTGCCCGGATAGAGGAATGGCTCACCGCCGCTGTCGCTCGACAAGTGGGAGGCCGGCGGGTCGTAGCGCGCGTCGAACACCTCCGGGTGCGCGCGCACCAGTGCACGCACGGCATGAAAGCCCTGGCCCAGGTAGTGCAAGCTGCGCTCGTCGGCGAGCACGGCTGCGTGCTCCGGCGGCAACAGGTAGCGTCCGGTCAGCTCGTCGAAGGACAGGTAGCCGCTGGCGGCCTGATTGAGCAGCCAGTCGCTCACGTAGGCCTCCGACAGTCCGGTCGAGCGCGCCAGCTCGGCCGGCGCGACCGGCCCGGATGCAGCCAGCGCGCGGTACAGCCCGAGCGTGTCGCCCAGGCACACGAGCAATGAGCTCAGGGATGCAGCCAGATCCTCGACGACCCTGCCGGCGAATGCCTCGGCGGCGTCGAGCTGGTTGGGGGCGGGGTCGCCGGAAGGTCTCACGTTTGTCTCTCCCTGATCGGTTCGCAGACAGACGCCCGCGTCGGCCTTTTGGCGCCGCGCAGTCGCAACGTCTGTGACCACAGGATATCGGGGCGACTCCGCGCCGGGCGGTGGCGGAGTTCACGAAAAAGATGTGAATAGTCCACACCCGGCAGGACGCCGGGTGGCTCGCTCGGGTCAGCGCTCGGCAGCGCCAGCTGCTTGGCCTGGTCGGATCCCCCAGCGCAGCTGGGACACGCGCCCAGCGCACGAGGTGTCAAGCGCGCCGCGCCGGCGGCTGGGTGCGCGCTGCCGCTTACCAGCCCTGAACGCGATTCATCTCGAGGAGCGTCTCCAACGAAGCGCCCGAGCCGCTCAAGCCGCTCGACCTGGTCGAACGCGACCGGCGCCGCGCCGGTGTCTGCGTCCTGCTCGCTGAGCTGCGGCCGCTCAGGCACCGACGGTGCCTTGCGCCAGCCGCCCTGTCAGGTGCTGCCGAAGCCGATGTAGGAAGTTCATGGTCGTCCCCATTCCAAAGATGTTGCCCATTGCAATTTACGACAGACATGGGAACGAATACGCCGACTTCTTGCCGCGGGGGGTGTGACAAATTCACGGAAGCCGGGCGGCGCAGGCGCCCGCAAGGGTCGGCTGAACTGAGCCGGACGGCCGCCAGCCGGGACTCAGCACCGCCACGCGCAACGACCTAAGCCCACTGCCTGCCGTGGGCGGACCAGTTCCTATCGCGCGTCAAGGCTGCGCGCACCGTGCGCTACCTCGCGCCGGCGCGTCCGGCTTCGGCGGCCAACGCCTGGATGTCGATCAGCGCCTGCTTCTCGTTGAAGAAGGCCAGGCTGTAGATCTCGCGGATGTTGCCTTTCGGGATCGATCAGGTAGACCCGCGCCGGGTGGTCCATCTCGCCCTTGGGCAGCTTCTTCGTCCACTCGTCGTAGGCCTTCAGGACCGGCTTGGTCTTCTCTTCCGATTCGCGCAGGAAGCGCCAGCCGGCCGGATCGGCGCCGTACTGTCTGGCGTACTCGGCCAGCGCCGCTGCGCTGTCGGTCTCGGGGTCGATGGTCATCGACAGCATCACCGCCTGCCGCCCGAACAGGCCGGCCGCCTTCAGCTCGCGCTGCACGTACTCCATCTGCTTGGAGATCAGCGGGCACACGCCCGGACAGGTCGTGAAGATGAAGGCGAGCAGGACGGTGCGGCCACGGTAGTCGGACAGCTTCACGGGCTTGCCGGCGGTGTCCAGCAAGTACAAAGTCCGGCGCCTTCGCGATGACGGAGAGGCTTGGGGTCGTGGAGATGGCGCGGTCGATCGCGGTGTCCGCCGCAATCCCGGCTGGACTCGCAAGCGCCAGGGCAAGCGCGGCGATGAGCGAGACTGAGCTTCATGTTGCGAAGGGCGTGCAACACGAGTTCTGGCTTGCGTGGTGACGGGACGGTCGCGGAAACCCCTGAGAACACTCCTTCTCCCTTGCAGAGGGAAGGCAGGGATGGGGGTCGAGCGCAAGATTGCGGTGGCGCAAGCCTTCCACCCCCACCCTAGCCCTCCGCCGCGAGAACACTCCTTCCCCCTTGCAGGGGGAAGGCTGCGACGAGGATCGACGCAGATTGCGGTGCGCCAGCCTTCCACGCCCACCCTGGATCCCCGCTCTGCGGCGAGGGATGACCGACCTCGCGCGGAACGGCCAGCCGTGCGCCGCTCGGTCGGTCAGTTGAGCAGCATGTCGTGCGGGCGGGCGGGGCCATCCGGCGCCTGGGAGAAGTCGATCTTGAAGTTCGGATCGAGCTTCATGCGCCCGTCGGGACCGACCTGGATCAGCTGCAGCGAGTAGCGCGGCGAGTAGTCGATGCTGCTGATGGCCGAATTGGTGAAGTACAGCCGCCGGCCGTCGAAGGTCATGTGCATCATGTTCGGCTGGACCACACCCTGGATGGTGTCGTGCAGCTTGATGTGCTCGGGATCGGAGATGTCCCAGGCCTGGATCTCGCTGCGCCGGAAGCAGCTCAGGTAGAGGTACTTGTCGTCCGGGGACTGCCGCAAGTCGGCGGGTCCGCAGCCCTCGCCGGTGCTGGCCGCCTTCGTGTACGTGAAGGTGCCGTCATCCTGCATCTTGAACATCCAGATGGAGTTGCCGGCCGCGCTGATGGCATAGCCGTACTTCGCACCGGGCTTGAGCATCCAGCGCGCAGCCAGGTTGATGGGATCGCCCTTCAGGGTCTGGATCACCTTGCGCGACTTCAGGTCCCACACCAGGATGGTGTCGGGGTTGGACCAGTCCGCCGGGTTCCACTTGTCCAGCGAGGCCATGAAGGTCTTCTGCGGGAACCACGACGAGGTGATCATGCGGTTGAACTCCGGCTTGATCACGGTCTCGTAGGGATGGTTGTCGGTCGGGTGGCTGGCCACGAAGTCGCCGTCGTTGGTGAACTCGGCGATGCCGCCCGGACCGCTGCCGTTGGGCCCCGAGGCCATGCTGATCAGGATTCGCCCGGGGATCGCATAGGGCGTGTGCGGGCCCGACAGCCCGGTGGTCTTGGCGACGTTGTCGATGGTGCGGACGAGCTTCGGGTTCATCTGGTCGCTCACGTCGAAGATGAACAACCGATCGCTGTTGAGCGACGCCGCCCAGATCTTGGTGCGGTCGTCGGTGTAGCCCATGTGGTGCGCCTCGTTGCCGGAGCTGTCGACGTAGATCCGGCGCAGGATCTTCCCGTAGGTGGGAGAAGCCAGGTTGACATCGATGACCGCGAGGAAGTCGGGTCCGCCGTCCGCGACCGCCGGCAGGCTCCACAGGTACATCACTTTCTCGGGCTGCTTGAGCCCCTTGATGTAGGGCGAGAGGCAGGTCTCCCCCGCCACCTGAGCCGCCGGCAGCATGGCCAGAATCGCCCCGGCGGCAGCAGAAGCTAGCCAACATCTTGATGCGCGTAACCAGTCTCATGGCTTCCTCCTTCGTGCTTGACATGGGCAACCAGCACCGCTCGTCCCGAACGTGCGCAATTGTGCGACGCCGGACCTTACAGATCACTTACGGACCGCACGCACCACCGCACCGCAATGCACCATGTACGCCTCGGCACACTCCGCCGACAAACGCCAGCGCTATCTTCTCAATCCGTATGCCGCGTGCAAGCTGCCCGCCCGTAGCATTGCGCTCGCGCGGTCCCGGGCGCGCGACGCTTGCCTGCCTGCAACTCGCTCTTGCAGCGAGTCGGCAAGCGTTCTAAGGTGGGCAGGTCAGCCGGCCCGAGGTCCGTCCGCCGCCGAGGATGCCGAAGTGCCCAACGAGCTGATATTGATCATCGAGGACGATCCCAGCAGCCGCAAGCTGTTGCGCGACACCCTCCAGGTGGCGGGCTACGAGACGGTGGAGTCGCCTACCGCCGAGGCCGGCCTGCGGATCGCCGGGGAGCGCCGCCCGGCATTGATCCTGATGGACATCCGGCTGCCCGGGATGAGCGGGGTCGAAGCGCTGCGGCACCTGCGCCGTGACCCGGTCACGCGCCCCATCGCGGTGATCGCGGTGACCGCGTCGGTGGTCGGCCCCCAGAGTGAGGTGATGAAAGCCGGCTTCGACGAGCTGGAGAGCAAGCCGGTGAGCATCGTCGGGCTGCTGCGCAAGATCCGCGCTGCGCTCGACGGGCGAGCGTGCCTCCTCGGCCCATGCAGCGCCATGAACGAGCAGGCCAGCGTGCTGGTGGTGGACGACCAGGCGCCCAACCGCAAGCTGCTCGCGGATCTGCTCGCATTCAACGGCTATAGCGTGGAGACCGCCGCCGGCGGCCGCGAGGCGCTGGAGAAGATCCGCGCCGCTCAAGCCGGACCTGGTGCTGCTCGACGTGGTCATGCCGGACATGAGCGGCTATGAAGTCTGCAAGGCGCTGCGCGCGGACCCCGATACCGGCATCCTGCCGGTGGTGATGGTGACCGCGCTGGATCCCGCGCAGGAGCGGGTCAAAGGCCTGGAAGCCGGCGCGGACGACTTCCTGAGCAAACCCATCAACGCGCCCGAGCTGCTCGCGCGGGTGCGCTCGCTCCTGCGCATCAAGACGTTCCACGACACCGTGCAAGCGCAGGCCCGCGAGCTCGCCGAGCTGAATGCCGGCCTGGAGAAGCGCGTGCAGGAGCAGCTCGGGGAGCTGCAGCGCCTGACCCAGCTCAAGCGCTTCTTCCCCCCGCATCTGGCCGAGCGCATCGTCGCGGGCGACGTGGACGATCCGCTCGCCACGCGCCGGCGCGAGGTCACCGTCGTCATCCTCGACCTGCGCGGCTTCACCGCTTTCGCGGACACCTCCGAGCCCGAGGAGGTGATGAGCGTGCTGCGCCTCTACCACAGCGAGATGGGACGCCTCATCCAGGCCCACGGCGGGACGCTGGAGCAGTTCAGCGGCGAGCACGATGCTGGTGATCTTCAACGACCCGGTCACCGTCGAGGACCCGGCCGCGCACGCGGCGCGCATGGCCCTGGAGATGCAGCAGCGCTTCGCGGAGCTGGTGACGACCTGGCGCAAGCGCGGCCACGACATCGCGCTGGGCATCGGCATCGCACATGGCTATGCGACGATCGGCGCCATCGGCGACGAGGCCCGCATCGGCTATGGCGTCATCGGCCGGGTGACCAATCTCGCCGCACGCCTCAGCACGGAAGCCAAGCCCGGCCAGATCCTGATCAGCGGGACCGTGCACGAGCTGATCGAAGGGATGGTGGACGCTCAGCCGGCCGACCAGGTCAACCTCGACGGCTTCGCTCGCCCCGTGCTGGCGTTCAGCATCACGGGCCTGAAGGCGAAAGCCGCCGCTCAGGACGGGCAACGGGCGTGGCCGCTGAAGATCCACGCACTCGGGCAGTTCACCCTGCTGCGCGACGGACAGCCGATCGTCTTCAGCCGCAAGGTGCAGAAGCGGCCGCTCGACTTGCTCAAGGCGTTGATTGCCAACGGCGGCGTGCGCACCAACACCTCCACCTTGATCGAGTCCCTGTGGCCGGATTCGGAGGGCGATTCCGCCAGGGTGTCCTTCGACAGCAACCTTCACCGGCTGCGGAAGCTGATCGGCGTCGACGACGTTCTGGTCCTCGCCGAGGGCAAGCTGTCGCTGGACCCGTCCAAGTGCTGGGTCGACGTGTGGGCATTCGAGGAGCTGGTCGCCCGCATCGACCGTGCCGCGCATCAGGCGCCCGCGGTCGCGGCACGCAGAGCTCCAGCGCCGCAGGCGCAACTCATGGCGAGCTGGCCAAGGAGCTGCTGCGGCTGTACTCCGGGCACTTCATCGAGAAGGACTCGCAGGAGCCGTGGGCCATTGCCGCCCGCGACCGCCTCGCGGCCAAGTTCCTGCGCGCGGTCACCCAGCTCGGCGCGCAACTCGAGCAGAACAAGGAGTGGGAGGAAGCCGCGGCGCTGTACTCCCGAGCGCTCGAGCTGGACAACCTGGCCGAAGCGCTGTACCGGCGCCTGATGGTGAGCTATCGCGAGCTCGGGGAAACCGCCGAGGCGCTGAAGGTCTACCGGCGTTGCCGCGACATGCTGTCGATCGTGCTGGGCCTGAGCCCCTCGCCCGAGACCGAGGCGATCCGCGGCACGTTGCGCTGAGCGACCAGCTCAGCACCGGCCCGGCGGGCGATCGAGCAGATCGGCCGCGTTATACTGCTTTGCGCAAGCCCCGATCCGTTCCGCCGATCGAGAAGAACGCGATGGGGTATTCCTAGGACCTAGACCATGGCCGTCCACTCGCTGAAGAAGGGCAAGTCCGTCCGCCAGCAAGTCAGCAAGGCGGAATGGGAAAAGCGCGTCGATCTCGCCGCGGCGTACCGCTTGATGGACCTCTACGGTATGACCGAGATGAGCGCAAACCACATCAGCACCGGCGTGCCGGGCGAGGAAGGCGCATTCCTGATCAACCCCTACGGCCTGCTGTACGACCAGATGCACGCGTCCTGCTTCGTCAAGCTCGATCTGGAGGGCAACGTCCTGTTCAACCCGACCGAGCTCGGGCTTCAACAAGGCCGGCTACGTCATCCACAGCGCCATCCATCGCGCACGGCCTGACGTGGACTGCGTGATCCACACCCACACCATCGCCGGCATGGCGGTATCGGCGATGAAGTGCGGGCTGCATGCCCATCGCGCAGACGTCGATGCGCTTCGCCAAGATCGCCTACCACGACTACGAGGGCGTGGCCGTCAACCTCGAGGAGCAGGAACGCCTGGTGCGCGATCTCGGCGAGCATGCCGGCATGATTCTGAGGAATCACGGCTTGCTCACCGTGGGCGCGAGCATCCCGGAGGCGTTCAACAGCATGTTCCGCCTGGAGCGCGCCTGCCAGGTGCAGGTGGCGGCGCTGTCGTGCAACGTCGAGCTGCAGCTGCCGCCGCCGCAGGTCGTCGAAGCGTCCTACCGCATGTACCTGCCGCAGACGCGGCGGCCGTTCGGGGTGCTCGAATGGCCGGCGCTGCTGCGCAAGCTCGACAAGATCGATCCGTCGTATCGCGACTAGACCCAGTATCAGGACTCGCCCGCAACACGATCGGCTTGCCGTGCGGCGTGGAGCGCGCCGCACGGTCCCACTCGTCCTTGCGCGTCGAGCATTTCCGCGACTGTCGTCAGACCCTTCTCCGCTGCGAGCTTTCTCGAGCGCGGCCAGCCAGTACTCGTAGTAGCGGCTGGCCGTCGTCGACCTCACCGCGCTCGCGCGCCGCGGCGATCTCCGCACTCAGATGGCTCGGTCCACTCCTTCCAGGTGAAGCAGCCGCGCTCGAACAGCGCGAGCGTCAGCCCGAAGGCCTGCGCCTCCCAGGGGGCGCGGAACACCGGTCCGCCGTCGTCTTTGGGCAGCCCCGGCAGCCGGAGTGCCTCGGCCACGCTCATGCCGCTTCCAGATAGTCTTCCCACAGGTCCAGGCAGACCGAGTCCTTCGGAGCCGGCGTCTGCACCCCACAGCTCGCGCGCCGAGAATCGCACGCTGTACAGGTGCTGCGGCTTCGGCCCCAGTCGCGCCGCATTGGCGTCGGGGAAGACGAACACGCCGTGGTCGCGGTCGACGATTCCGCGCCTGCCTCGCACGTAGCGCGGCAGTCTGGTCGCGCCGATCGGGTTGATGTTGCGGGCGGTCACCCGCGCGCCGACCGCGAAACCGGCGGGGACCGCGCGCGTCGACGCGGTAGCTGCGCCCAGTGCGCACGGCCGTGTCCACCCTCTCGGGCGGGAATGCGACCAGGCCGGCGGGCGCTGGCCGTTCGCTCTTGCCACTGGCCAGCTCGGCCTGAGTAGCCAGGCCGTTCTCCACGCAGAAGGCGCTGCAGCCCCGCGAGCCAGCGCTCGTAGTAGGTCGCGGCCAGGTACTCCTCCGGCGGCATGCGCTCGTTGGCATGCCGGGACGATGTCGATGTTCCACTTGCCCAGTGCACCGCAGGCCTGACGCAGCGCGAACGTGCGCGCTTCCCAGCGATGGTGGAACACCGGCTCGTCCGGCCTCGCGCTCGATGGGACCGAAGCCGTGCATGCCGCCCATGTCGTGTACACCGTTCATAGCTGTTGCCGTCCCGATCATCGAGTCGCGCGTGACCAGCGCTGCAAGCTCGCTGCTCGCTCATTCTCTCGGTCCCGGCCGGACGCTCCGGCAACACCAGATAGCGGACCTCCGCGGTGCTGTCCCAGACCCTCACCTCCACGTCGTCGGGCAACTCCACGCCGAACTCCTTCAGCACACCGCGCGGATCGATCACCACCCGCGAGCGGTAGGCGTTGGACTTGTACCAGACCGGCGGCAGGCCCAGCACCGGCCAGGGATAGCACGAGCAGAGCGTGCACACCACCACGTTGTGGACTTGCGGGGTGTTCTCGACGACCACCATGTGCTCGCCCTGCATGCCGCTGTAGCCGAGCTCGGCGATCGCAGCCGAGGCATCTTCGCGCAGCCGCTGCCGATACGCCGGATCGACCCAGGCGCGCGCAACCACGCGCGCACCGTTGCGCGGACCGAGCCGGGTCTCGAAGGTGTCGATCAGCTTGTCGAGCGTTTCGGGATTGACCAGCCCCTTCTCGACCAGCAGCGATTCCAGCGCTTTGACGCGCAGCTCGACATCGGAGAAGTGGGAACCTTCGTCGTGGTCGTGATCGTGGTCGCTCATGAGTCAATCTCAGGTCGGATCAGATGTCAGGCGCCGGCGAACGCACGCTTGAGTGCAGCCGCGACTTCTGCGATCCCCGCATGCCCGGCGTCGATCGCGCCGGCCATACTGAGGAAACCGTGCACCATGCCTTCATAGCAGTTGTACGTCACCGGCACGCCCGCGGCCGCGAGCCGATCACCATACGCCTTCCCCTCGTCGACCAGCGGGTCCTGCGCGGCAGTCAGCATCAGCGCCGGCGGCAGGTTGGACAAGTCCCGCGCCTTGAGCGGCGAGGCGCGCCAGTCGGCGATGTCTTCCGGGCCGCGCAGATAGGCCTCGCGGAAGAACAGCATGCGCTCGCGCGGCAGGGTGTGGCCGGTTGGAATTCTCGCGTAGGCGGGCGAATCCAGCGTCATGTCGGTGACCGGGTAGATCAACGCCTGCAGGCGCAGCCGCGGCCCGCCCTGATCGCGGAAGGTGAGCGCAGCGGCCGCAGCCAGGGTGCCGCCGGCGCTGTCGCCGCCTGGCAGCGAGCCTGGTGCCGTCGACGCCGAGCTCCTTCCCGTTCGCGGCAACGTAGCGAATCGCGGCGATGGCGTCGTCGACTGCCGCGGGGAACTTGTTCTCGGGGGCGACGCGATAGGCCACCGAAATCACCGCACAGCCCGCGAGATTGCACAGCTCGCGGCACAGCGAATCGTGGCTGTCGAGATCGCCGAACACCCAGCCACCGCCATGGAAGAACACCAGCGCCGGCAGCAGAGCCGCCGGCTCGCTGCCGGTGGGACGGTACACTCGGACGGGAATGTCCCAGCCTGGACCGGGGATGGTTCGATCCGCAACCGAAGCCACCGCCTGCGCAGGCGCGAGAAAGATTGCCCGGCTGCGCTTGAACTGGGCGCGGGCCTGGTCGACCGGCATGGTGTGCGGCGGGGCCAGATTCATCCGGGCCATGGCATCCATCACGGCCTGGACCTGGGGGTGCAGCACACTCATAGCAGGCTCCAAGAGTGGATTCGTGTCGGCACCGCGCATGCACCGGTGCGGCGCTGGTGCGTGAGACTAGCAGAACCGGCGGCGCGGAGTTAAGCTCTGGCGCCGAAGGAGAATGGAAATGTCTGCGGTAGGCCAGTGGCTCGAGACCCTCGCTCTGGGGCAGTACGCAGGGCTGTTCGAAGACAATCGCATCGAGCTCGACATCCTGCCCGACCTCACCGACCAGGACCTCGAGAAGCTGGGCATTCCGCTCGGCGACCGCAAGCGGCTGCTCAGGGCCATCGCGGCGCTTTCCGCAGCGCCCGCGCCAGCGTCGCCGCAGAGCGCCACACCGCCGGCCGCGGCGACCGTCGAGCGCCGCGAGGTCACCATCCTCTTCGTCGATCTCTCCGGCTACACGCGCCTGACCAGCACGCTCGGCGCAGAGGCAACCCACAAGCTGGTGCAACGCTTCTACGAGCGGGTCACCGGGATCGTGCAAAGCTTCTCCGGCACGGTCGAGCGCCACATCGGCGACGCCATCATGGCGGTGTTCGGCGTGCCCGTCGCGCACGGCAACGATCCGGAGCGCGCACTGCGTGCCGCCCTCGCCATCCATGAGGCCATGCCGCTGCTCAGCGAGGAAGTCGGGCATCCGCTGTCGGTGCATGCCGGCATCGCCAGCGGTCAGGTCGTGGCCAGCCATGCGGGCGCCGGGAGCGATTTCTCCACGGTGGGCGATGCGGTGAATCTCGGCGCGCGGCTGGTGGGCCTGGCCCAGCCTGGCGAGACCGTCCTGTCCGGCGCGGTCCACCGGACCGTCGCAGCTCTGTGCGTCGCCCAGTCGATCGGTGAGGTGAGCGTCAAGGGCTTCGATCAGCCGGTGGGCGTCTGGCGCGTGCTCGGACTGAAGCAGGCCGGCGCGCCCGAGCAGCGCACGCCGCTGATCGGACGATCGGTCGAGCTGCGCCAGTTCCGCGCGCTGTGCGAGGCGTGCCGCGAGGAGCGCGCCGGCCAGATCGTGGTGGTGCGCGGCGAGGCCGGCATCGGCAAGACCCGCCTGGTCGAGGAGTTCGAGACCGCCGCGGCCGCAGCCGGGTTCGCCAGCCACAAAGCACTCACGCTCGACTTCGGAATGAGCCGGACCCAGGACACCGTCGGGCGCATCGTGGCGAGCGTCCTGGGCTGCGCAGGCAACGACGACCTGGCGGCACGCCAGCAGGCGCTCGCGGATGCGCTGGCCGCCGGGCTCGTCGCCGGCGACGAGGCAATGTTCGCCGCGGACTTCCTCGCTGTACCGCTGCCCGAGGACCTGCGAGCGGTCTACGAGGGCATGGACAACGCGGCGCGTACGCAGCAGCGGCGGCAGTTCGTGGTGCGGCTGCTGCAGCGCGCAGCCGAGCGCGCGCCCCGGCTGATAGCGGCAGAGGACCTGCACTGGGCCGACGAGCCGCTGCTGGACATGCTCGCCGAGGTCGCCGCCGGCATCCAGGGCCACAGCGTCGTGCTCGTGCTGACCACCCGCCCCGACGCCGATCCGCTCACCCCGGCGTGGCGCTCGCGGGTCGGACCGCAGGTCGGCATGCTGACCGCTGGACCTGCGGCCGCTGCGCGAAACCGAGGCGCTGGAGCTCGCACGGTCGCTCGCCATGGGCGCGACGACGATCCTGTCCGACTGCGTGCAGCGTTCGGAGGGAAATCCGCTGTTCCTGGAGCAGCTGCTGCGCAGCGCGCTCGCGGGCGATCAGGAAGCCCTGCCGGGCTCGGTGCAGAGCATCGTGCTGTCCCGTCTCGACCGGCTGCCGCCGCGAGACCGGCAGGCGATCCAGGCCGCCAGCGTGCTCGGGCCAGTGCTTTTCTCTGCCGGTGCTGCGCGAGCTCATCGGCGACGCCGGTTACACCTGCGCCGCACTGGTCGCGGGCCATCTGATCCGCCCGATGAACGGGGAGTTCCTGTTCGCCCACGCACTGATCTGGGAGGGCACCTACGCCTCCCTGCTGAGCAATCAGAAGCAGCAGTGGCATCTGCGCTGCCGCTGCCTGGCACACGACGCGCGACCCGGCGCTGGCCGCCGAGCACTTCGAGCGCGCCGGCGACCCGCGGGCTGCGCGCGCGTACCTGGACGCGGCGCGCGCCGAGAAGGCGCTGCAGCACACCGACCGCACCATTCAGCTCCTCGAGCGCGGCCTCAAGCTCGCCACCGATCTGCCGGATCGTATCGACCTGCTCGCCGAGCTGGGCGGACTGCTGCCGACGATCGGGCGGCCGCTCGAGGCGATCGATGCGTTCGAACGTCTGCTCGAGCTGGCCACCGACGATCGCCAGCGCTGCCGGGCCAAGATCGGCATCGCCTCGGGCCTGCGCATGCTCGACCGGCAGCCGGAAGCCTTCGCCCTGCTCGACGAGGCGCAGGCCCTCGCCGGGCCGGCGTTCGACGCCGAGCGCGCGCAGATCCACTACCTGCGCGGCAGCCTCTACTTTCCGCTCGGCAACATCGCGGGCTGCCTGGCGGAGCAGAAGCAGGCCCTCGAGCATGCGCGCGCCTCCGGCTCCATCGAGCTGCAACTGCGAGCGCTGAGCGGGCATGGGGGATGCACACTACGCCGCGGGCCGCATCGTGTCCGCCTACGAGCACTTCCGCGAGTGCGTGGAGATGAGCCGCAAGCACCGCTTCGGGCAGATCGAGGCGGCGAATCTGCCGATGGTCGCGTTCGCCGCGCTGCTCATGGGCAAGCTCGATGAGGTGCACGAGACCGCTCAGGCCGCCGTCACGCCTGACGCAGCGGATGGGCAACCGGCGCGCCGAGATCGTCGCGCATCACGGGTGCGCGATCGCGTACCTGGAGCGCGGCGAGATGGAGCTCGCGCGGCCGCATGCCCAGGCCGCGGTCGACGTGTCGCGAGCGATCGGCGCCCGCCGCTTCGAGCCCGAAAGCATGCTGCTGGTGGCCGCCTGCCTGCTGCTACGACGGCAGACGCGTCGAAGCGGTAGCGATGATGCGAGAGGCGCTCGCCAAGGCCCGCGAGCACATCAGCTACTGCGGGCCGATGATCCTCGGCGCGCTGGCACGCGCGACCGACGACCCCGAGGAGCGCCGGCGCTGCCTGGAGGAAGGCGAGCAGATCCTGGACGCCGGGTCGCCGGCGCACAACCACGTGTTCTTCTATCGAGAGGCGATCGACATATCGCTCGAAGCGCAGCGACTGGCCCGCTGCGCTGCGCTATGCCGACCTGCTGGAGCGCAAGTTTCGCGCGGAGCCGTTCACCTTCGTCGATTGCCTCGTGGCACGCGCCCGAGTGCTCGCCGCCAGTCGGACAAGGCCGCCGCGAGCCCGCTTGCGCTCGCAGCTGCACCAGCTGGTGAGCACCGCCAGAGAAATCGCACTTCGCGCTCCAGGCTGCCCGCGCTGGAAGCCGCCGCCGCCGCGCCCGGTTGGGAGCCGGACGAGCTGTCCGCCTGACCTGCTCCCCGCCTGGTGAGGCCTCGGCGGCACGCGGCTGCCGCAATCCGTAAGTCCTGTGTATGCCCCGCGGGAGTACGCTGCTCCCTGGCGGACGCGACCAAGCGCACTTGCGTTCCATTCCGAAAGGAGCTGAATGAAGATTTGCGGGGGAGAAGGGTTCCGCACACCCCCTCCCACGCTTAGCCTGCCCACCAATCACGACGTCAGAGTGGCTCGGCCGCCATGCGAGTTCGCCAACTACCCGCTGCTACGGTTCACCTCCGGAGGACCCGATCATGCTCAAACGCAAGCTGCTCATCACCGCTCTGATCTTCGCCGGCCTCGTCGGCGCACTGGCGTTTGACGAGCATCAGGCGTCCCGAACGGCAAGCACGGCATCGCTGCTGACCACGATCGGCGTGCCGTTCTGCACGCCGCAACGCAGCGGCCCGCAGTACAAGACCTTCTTCCGGCTCGCCATGGCGCAGGCGGAGAACGCGAGCAAGCCGGCCAAGACCGAGGTCGGTCCGTTCAGCAAAGCCATCCCGGACGCCGAATCGATCGCCAAGGCAGACGCCAACCCGGTGCTGGTCGGACAACCTGGGAACGCTGCACTACCCGGTGACGACCAGCGTTCCCCTGGCGCAGCAGTTTTTCGACCAGGGCCTGCGTCTGACCTATGCGTTCAACCACGGCGAGGCGCTGCGCGCTTTTCGCAAGGCGCGCACGCTCGACCCGAACTGCGCCATGTGCTTTTGGGGTGAAGCCCTGGTGCTCGGACCCAACATCAACGCGCCGATGGACGCCGCGTCCGGGGCGCCTGCGTTCGAGGCGGCGAGCCAGGCCAAAGCGCTCGCGGGCCGGGCCAGCGCAAAAGAGCGGGCGCTGATCGAAGCCGTGGCAGCTCGCTACGCGCCGGACGCGCCCGCCGACCGCGCAGCCCTGGACCAGGCCTATGCGAATGCGATGCAGCAGGCGGCGGCAAGCTATCCGGACGACGACCAGATCGCCGTGCTGTACGCGGAGTCCCTCATGGATCTGCAGCCCTGGGACTACTGGGAGCCCGGCGGCAGTCAACCCAAGGCGCGCGCGGCCGAGATCGTCGCATTGCTGGAGAAGGTGCTGGCGAGAGCACCCGACCATCCGGGCGCGATTCACTACTACATTCACCTGACGGAAGCGTCCAGCGATCCGAAACGGGCCGTCCCCTACGCCCAGCGCCTGGGCTCGCTGATGCCCGGCGCCGGGCACGTGGTGCACATGCCGTTCCACACCTTCTTCCGCGTCGGCATGTACAAGGAAGCGGTGGAAGCAAACCGGCGGGCGGTGGCCGTGGACGAGGCCTACATCGCGCGTTCGACGCCGATCGGCATCTACCCGACCGGCTACTACCCCCACAACGTCCATTCGCTGATGGTGTCCGCGCAGATGGCTGGCGAGGGCGCGACCGTCATCGAGTCCGCCAACAAGCTGGAGCAGATCGTGTCCGATGCGGCCGCGAAGAGCATCGCCTGGGTGCAGCCGATCAAGGCCTCACCCTACTTCGCCCACGCGCAGTTCAGCGACGCGAAGACCATTCTCGCCCTCGCCGATCCGGGTGCGGACTTCCCGTACGTGCAGGCGATGTGGCACTACGCGCGTGCCGTCGGATTGGCCAACGCGGGCGACGTGGCCGCGGCGCAAGCCGAGGTCGACGCCATCGCGCGGCTCGAGCAGGCCAACGATTTCGCGGATCTGATCGCGGGCGGCGTGCCGGCCAAGGACATCCTCCGGCTCGCCCAGCACGTCGCGCGCGGACGCATCGCGCAGGCGAGCAAGGACCCCGCAGGTGCCATCAAGCATTTCGAAGCCGGCGGTCGGGCTGGAGGACACGCTCGCCTACTCCGAGCCGCCCTACTGGTACTACCCCACGCGCCAGTCCCTCGGTGCCGCGCTGGTCGTCGCCGGCAACCTCGATCGTGCCGAAGAAGTCCTGCGCGCGAGCCTGGTCCGCACGCCCAACAACGGCTGGGCGTTGTTCGGTTTGATGGAGGTCTACAAGCAGCGCGGCGACAAGGCGAGTGCGCAGGCCGCCAAGCAGTTGCTGGACAAGGCGTGGATGGGAGACATGCGCACGCTTGAGCCTGGCGCGGCTGTGAGACCTAAGTCCCCCTCTCCCCTTGTGGGAGAGGGTTGGGGTGAGGGGAACGAGCCGAGCAGACACAGCGCAGTGCTGAGTGGGACGCAGGCTTTGTCCTGAGACCGCCATCGGAGGAGACGAACGTATGCGCGAACTAGTCGACGCGAAGAACTTCGGAGTCAGCCGGCGGACGTTTCTCACCGGCGCATCCGCGCTGGGCGCAGCTGCGTTCCTCGGGGCTTCGCGCTCGCACGCCGCCGAGCCGCCACCGGAGACCACCAAGGTCCGACTGGCCCCGGCGCCCGTGATTTGCACCGCTCCGGCGCGCCTCGCCGAGGAACTGCTTCGCCTGGAAGGATTCACCGAGGTGGAGTACGTCATGCTCGAAACGCAGCCCGGCCCCAACCTGGTGGCTGCTGGCCGCGCCGACTTCACACAGTGGGGTGTATTCTCACTGATCCCGATGCTCGACGCTGGAGCTCCGATCCGCGTCCTGGCTGGGGTTCACCCTGGCTGCCAGGAGCTGATCGCGAGCGACCGCATCCGCGCGGTCAAAGACCTCAAGGGCAAACGCATCGCCGTGTCCGCGCTGGGTAATGAAGACCACATCTCCATTTCGAGCATCCTGGCCTTCGTCGGGATCGATCCGACGAAGGATGTAACCTGGATACCAGGCGGGATCAACGAACTCCGTGTCCGAGATCTCGGGCGCCAAGAAGCTGTTCATGGCGGGTAAGGCGGACGCGTTCATGGCATTCGCTCCGGAACCGCAGGATCTACGCAGGCAGAAGATCGGCCACACTGTCGTCAGCATGGTGGAGGACAAGCCCTGGTCGCAGTACTTCTGCTGCGCGGTGGCCGGGAATCGGGACTTCGTGCGCGCAAACCCGGCAGCGACCAAGCGTGTCATCCGGGCCAGTCCTCAAGGCGGCGGACATCTGCGCCAATGAGCCCGAGCGCGCCGCCCGATACGTCGTCGACAAGGGCCACGAATCCCGGTACGACGTCGCGCTCGAGACTCTCAAGACTTGCCTTACCGGCGCTGGCGGGACACCAACCCGGAAGACACCCTGCGCTTCTATGCCCTGCGTCTGCACGAAGTCGGAATGATCAAGTCCACTCCGCAGAACCTCATCGCCCAGGGCACCGATTGGCGCTTTCTCAACGAGCTGAAGAAGGAACTCAAGGCATAAGGAGGCCTATATGACTGAGCATCGGTTTGCAATCGATCACGGGACGGGTCTGGAACTCCAGCGCAGCGGGACGTGGGACCGCCGGGAGTTCGCCAAGGGTGCAGCCGCGCTAGCAGCGTCCGCAGGGTTCCTCGGCTACGACCTGAGGGCGGCCAGAGCCGAACCCCCTCCGGAGACCACGAAGATCCGCCTGGTTCGCGTGCCAGTCATCTGCCTGGCGCCGGTATTCGTTGCGGAGGAGCTGCTGCGCATAGAGGGTTTTTCCAGCGTCGAGTACGTGGACATCCCCAATACCGACGACGCCATGCTCCTCGCTTCTGGCGCGGCGGATTTTGGGTCGATTGCCGTGGAGACCGTCGTCCCGGCGCTTGACGCCGGCAAACCACTCGTCGTATTGGCGGGTATTCACGCGGGTTGCCTGGAACTCTTCGCCAAGGACGGGATCAGCGGGATCAGCGGCCTCAAGGGAAAAACCGTACCGACCAGCGCCATGAGGACGTCGGACCACATGTTTGTCGCCAGTCTTGCAGCCTATATCGGGATGGATCCCGAGCGCGACATCAATTGGATCGTCACCGGTACGACCGCCGAGTCGATGCGCCTGTTTGTCGAGGGGAAAGTCGATGCGTTTCTTGCTGGCCCGCCCAGGGCACAGGATCTGCGCGCACGCAAGATTGGCAAGGTGATCGTCAACACGACCCATGACCGGCCCTGGTCGCAATACTTCTGCTGCCTGGCCGTGGCGAACCGGGAGTTCGCGGAACAACATCCAGTCGCCACCAAGCGCGCGCTGCGTGCGCTCCTCAAGGCTGCGGATTTTTGTGCGCAAGAGCCGGATCGGGCGGCAGCCTTCATGGTGAAGAATGGCTACGAGAAACGCCTCGAAGTCGCGCTGGAGGTGCTGAAGGATCTGCCTTACCGGCGCTGGCGCGAAGCGAATCCAGAGGACAGCCTGCGCTTCTTCTCTCTGCGGCTGCACGAAGCGCGGATGATCCAGTCGAGCCCGCAGAAGATCATCGCGCAGGGCACCGACTGGCGGTTCCTGAACGAGTTGAAGAAAGAGTTGAAGGCATGACCAAGGCTCCGTCCGCTCCCTTCCCGCGCACGCGGGGCAGTGCTAGCGGGCTTGCTGGCCAAGGAGACCTCGCTATGCGCACTCGGGACGGCCATCGATTCACCCGCCGTGACTTCATTGCCAACGGCTCGGCCCTGGGCGTGGCATCGCTGCTCGGGATGCCCAGGACCGCATCGGCAGAGCCACCGCCTGAAATCACGCACATTCGTATCGATCAAGGCCCCATTCATCTGCTATGCCCCGCAGCTACTGGCGAAGGAGTTCCTGGGCATGGAGGGCTTCACCGACGTGAGCTACGTCGAAAGCCCAGGGAGCACCACCGCGGATTCGGTCCTCTCGGGCAGAGTCGACATGACGATGAACGCTGCGCCAGAGTTCATCTACGCAGCAGATGGGCGGACATCCGCGATAGCGATCGCGGGAATGCATGCTGGGTGCTACGAGCTGTTCGGCAACGACCGCGTCCGGGCGGTACGCGACCTGAAGGGCAAGACCATCTCCGTGTACGCCCTCGGCGGGGCCGATCACGTACTGCTGTCCAGCATGCTGGCCTATGTTGGCATAAACCCGCAGAAAGACGTCACCTTCATCATAGGCAGCCCGTCTCTGGATGCGATGCGCCTGTTCGTCGAAGGCAAGTCGGACGCATTTCTGGCGTTCGCCCCGGCGCCGCAGGAGCTGCGCGCGAGGAAGATCGGCCGGGTCATCGTCAACACCACCCAGGATCGTCCGTGGTCGCAGTACTTCTGCTGTGTCGTGACCGCAAACCGGGAGTTCGTGGCGAAGCATCCCGTCGCCACCAAGCGTGCCCTGAGAGCTTTCTTGAAGGCGGCCGACATCTGTGCGCAGGAGCCGGAGCGCGCCGCACGGCTGTTGGTCGAAAGAGGCTACGAACCGCGCTACGAGATCGCCCTGGAAGTGCTCAAGGAGCTCCCCTACCGCCGCTGGCGTGAGAGCCAACCCGGAAGACACCATTGCGCTTCCACGCCCTGCGCCTGCACGAGGTCGGGATGATCAAGTCCACACCGCAGAAGATCATCGCCCAGGGCACGGACTGGCGGTTCCTGAACGAGCTGAAGCGCGAGCTGAAGGCATGAACCCGGCCGAGCGCCGAGAACGCGGCCTGGTCCTGCGCGGGCCGGGCCCGAATTGAGGCGCCGCGGGCAATGCAATCCGTAAGGCCCGTGCATGCCCGACGAAGTTAATCTTTTCGAGGTGCGGCCGACTCGCCGCTGTCAGCCCTTCTGCAAGGGCTCTTGGGCGGCGCTGGGCGCCACTTAGAGCCCCAGGCGGGAAGCATCATCCTGCGGCAAACCCTGGGGTCCACTCTGCTATGGAAGGAGAAGCTTGAAGATGAACCGATGTGGGGCTCGGACTATCCCGCGCCGGACATTCCTCTCCGGCGCAGTCGGCCCTCGGAACGGCCAGCCTGCTCGCGTTGCCGAAGCAGGCCGCCGCCGCACCGCCGCTGGAGACGACAACCATCCGGCTCGCGTACGACCCGGTCATCTGCGTCGCGCCGATGTTCCTGGCCGAGGAGCTGCTGCGCCTGGAGGGATTCACCCGCGTCGAGTACGTACGGCGGTACCCCGACGAGGCCTTCCCCGACATGCTGCTGACCGATCGCGCCGATTTCGGCGTGGTCAACACGCCGAGCTTGATGCTCGCCGCTGACGCCGGCCAGCCCATCACCATGATCGCGGGCCTGCACGCCGGTTGCTTCGAATTGTTCGCGAGCCAGCGCATCCAGGCGGTTCGCGACCTCAAGGGCAAGAGGATCGCCGTGAGCGTCCTCGGCTCCGGGGAACACGTCTACATCGCCAGCATGCTGGCCTACGTGGGAATGAACCCCGCCAAGGACGTCGAATGGGTAGCCGCGCGCACTGTGCCCGATTCGATGCGTCTGTTCGTCGAAGGGCGCGCGGACGCATTCCTGGGCTTTCCTCCTCAGCCACAGGAGCTGCGCGCCAAGAAGATCGGGCACGTGATCGTCAACACGACCACCGACCGCCCGTGGTCGCAGTACTTCTGTTGCGTCGCGGTGGTGCGGCGCGAATTCGCCGCGCGCAGCCCGGAGGCGACGAAGCGGGTGCTGCGCGCACTGCTCAAAGCTGCCGACCTCTGCGCGGACCAACCGGAGCGCGCCGCTCAGCACTTGGTGCGCAAGGGCTACGAGCCACGCTACGAGCTCGCGCTGGAGGTAGTCAAGGGCCTTCAGTATCGGCAATGGCGCGATTTCGATCCGGAGGACACGGTGCGCTTCCACGCGCTGCGTCTGTACGACGCAGGAATGATCAAGACCAATCCGAAGGAGCTCATCGCCCGCGCCACGGACTGGCGTTTCCTGAATCAAACCAAGCGCGAACTGAAAGTGTGAAAAGGAGATTTGTCATGAAGCAAGCTGCTCTGCTGGCCGCGATCGCCTGCGCGTTCCTGGCTTCGTCTGGCGCCGGCGCGCACGAGGACGAGCGCATTCCCGACGGCGCCCCGGATCGCGTGGGTGAGGTCGTGTTTCCGATTTCGTGCAACGCCGCCGCGCAGCAGGAGTTCAACCGCGCACTCGCGATGCTGCATTCCTTCTTCTATCCCGAGGCAGGCAAGACGTTCGCGCGGGCCGCCGAGCTGGACCCGTCCTGTGCGATGGGTTACTGGGGGGTGGCGATGAGCTGGTGGTATCCGCTCTGGTACCCACCGACCAAGGACAGCCTCAAGCAGGGCAAGGCTGCCGTCGACAAGGCCCTGGCGATGGACGCCAAGACGCAGCGAGAGCGTGCCTACATCGCGGCCATCGCAACGTTCTACGACGAGTTCGACCAGCGCGACCACAAGACCCGCGCTGCAGCCTATGAAAAGGCGATGGCCGGCGTCCACGCCGCCTTCCCGGACGACCGCGAAGCAGCGGTGCTCTACGCGCTGGCCCTCCAGGCAACAGCCGATCCGAACGACAAGACCTACGCCAAACAGCTCGCGAGCGCCGCGATCCTGGAACGGGTGTTCGCCGAGCAACCCAATCATCCCGGCGCCGCACACTATCTGATCCACGCGTACGACTATCCCGAGCTGGCCCCGCGCGCCCTGCCCGCCGCGCGCCGCTACGGCGCCATCGCTCCGTCCATGCCGCACGCGCTGCACATGCCTTCCCACACCTATATCGCGGTCGGGATGTGGCAGGACTCGATCGAGTCGAACCTCGTTAGCCGGTGCGGCAGCCCGCAAGCTCGGCTGGATTCCGGAAGAGCTGCACTCGATGGACTATCTGGTGTACGCGTATCTGCAGGGGGCCCAAGGAGGAGCCGCGCAAGCAGTCGTGGGCCAGCTGAGCGGCGTGACCGTAGACGACGCCGCGCGCACCTTGCCAGTCGACTATGCGCTGGCGGCAGCCCCTGCGCGGTTCGCGCTCGAGCAGCGGCGCTGGGCAGATGCCGCCGCACTTACCCCTCGAGTCAGCCGCTTCCCGGCGACTCAAGCGCTCACGCACTATGCCCGTGCCATCGGAGCGGCCCACACAGGGACGCCAGCGGACGTCGAGAAGGAAGTCCAAAAGCTCACAGAGATCCGCGACGCGCTCTTGCAGGCCAAGCAGGACTACTGGGCGAAGCAAGTGGAAGTGCAGCGGCAGACGGCGCAGGCTTGGCTGGTATGGAGGCGCGGGGGACCGCGCCGAGGGCGGTCGAACTGATGGGCGCTGCGGCGGATCTCGAAGAATCGACCTACAAGCACCCGATCACGCCCGGGCAACTGCTGCCGGCCCGAGAGCTGCTGGGAGATCTGTTACTGGACCTACAGCGACCCGACGAAGCCCTTGCCGCGTACGAGGCGTCGTTGCGGCTGACCCCGAACCGTTTCAACGGGCTATACGGCGCGGCCCAGGCCGCCGAGCTCTCCGGCGATCGCGCAAAGGCCGCGATGTACTACCGGCAACTGCTGGCTTCTTGCGAACAGGCTGATAGCGACCGCCAGGAAGTGCGCCGGGCGCGGCTGTTTCTCGCCAGTAACTGAGCGGCGCTGCGGGAGCCCGAGGTGCAGCGAGCAAGGCCCGACAGCGGCTCAACACAACCCGAGTTTGGGGGTTGGGGCAGGCGCGAGTTCCTGTCCCAGCTGGGGGCTTTGGCCGGATCGGCAAGCCTGTTCGGTCTCGACTGCGAGCCGGCGAGAGCGGATGCGCCGCCGGAAACGCCGCGCATCCGTCTGGTCAAGGCATCCCTTTGCACCGCGCCCGCCTACGTTGCGGAACCGCTCCTGCGCATGGAAGGCTTTTCCGAAGTGCACTATCTCGACGACGATCCACGCGAGATCGGAACTTCGAAGCTGGTCGCCACGGGCGCCGCCGATCTGAACATGTCCTTCGGCCTGACCACGCTCGTCCGTGTCGAGGCCGGCGAGCCGGTGGTCATGCTCGGCGGCATCCACAGCGGGTGCTACGAGCTGTTCGGCAGCGAGCGCATCCGTTCGATTCGCGATCTGCGCGGAAGCAGGGTCGCGGTACCGGGCATCGGTTCGACGCATCACCTGTTCCTGAGCATCATCGCCTCCTACGTCGGGCTGGACCCGCACCACGAGATTTCCTGGGTGCCCATGTCGCGGGAGGATGGCAAGCAGCAGCTCGCTGAGGGCAAGGTCGATGCGTATCTGGGCTTCCCGCCCGACCCTCAGGAGCTGCGCGCGCAGGGCATCGGACACGTCGTGCTCAACAGCAGCACCGACCGGCCATGGTCCCAGTACTTCTGCTGCATGGTCATAGGCAATCGCGATTTCGTAGCGCGGAACCCGGTGGCAACCAAGCGCGCCCTACGTGCGCTCTTGATGGCTACGGATCTGTGCGCCCTGCAACCTGCAGCGCTCCGCCCAGTTCCTCGTCGACAAAGGTTACGCACACAGCCGTGAATACGCGCTGCAAATGTTGAGCGACATCCCTTATCGGAACTGGCGTGAGTACCGGCCGGAGGACAGCGTACGCTTTTTCGCGCTTCGCCTGCACGAAGTCGGCATGGTGAAGTCGAGTCCCCAGAAGCTGATCGCCCAGGGCACCGACTGGCGCTTCCTCAATGAGCTGAAGAAAGAGCTCAAAGCATGAGCTCAGGCGATAACCTCGAGTGTCGGTCACCGCAGCACCAGTATTCTCCTGTGCGGCCCAAGAAGCACCTTGCGGTCGTTGCCTCGACCTGCGAGGAAGAATGAAGAGCGACCCGCGCAGCCTACAGCGCGCAAGCAGCGCTACAGGCTCAGGCTCCGGATCCTGGCCAGCGAGTCGATCGGTGCCTGGGTTAGTTGTCACCCTCTCCCCCGCCCTCTCCCATCGAGGGAGAGGGGGTCCTCTTGCGCGCCGGCGCTTGCGAACCGCCGCCGTGCTCTTCGCACTGGCTGTGTCGTTCTGGCCTTCATTCGCCTTTCCGAGCAAGCCACTCAGCGTCGAGCCTCTGCCCAAGATCGGACCCGGCGCCGGCATTCAGCCTCACCAACCAGGACGGCAAGCGCTTTTCGATGCGCGACTTGCGCGGCAAGATCGCGGTGGTGACGTTCATCTTCACGACCTGTTCGGATACCTGTCCCCTGCTGACCGCCAAGCTCGTCGGCATCGAGCGCAAGCTGGCGTCCTCGGATCCGGTGTTCTTCGTCGAGATTACCGTGGACCCGATGAACGATTCGCCCGCCGTGCTCAAAAAGTACGCCGAGGCATACTCGGCGCCAGCGTCGCGCTTCGCGTTTCTCACCGGTGACTTCGACGAGATCCAGAAGGTGGTGCGCAGCTATGGCGTGTACTATGCACCCAAGGAGAAGGGCGGGATCGAGCACACGTTCCTGACGTCCATCGTCGATCCCGCCGGGACGCTGCGAGTGCAGTACCTGGGCTCGCGCTTCGATCCCAAGGAGTTCCTCGGCGACCTGCGATCCCTGATCGAGGAGGCGCAACAGAGGTGAGAAAGCTGGCCGATTGGCCGCCCGACATGGTCGCGCGCCTGCGCGCGTCGGTGTTCACCAAGCTGCTGGTGGCCTTCCTGATGATCGTAGCCTTGATGCTGGTCGCCGGGTTGGTGGGCTTGCAGGCGCTGTCGGAAGTGAACAAGCGCGCCGAGGACATGGTGCAGCTGCAGCGCAAGATCGCTGCCTACCGCCAGCTCAACCACGACACCATCGGGCAGCTCTACAGCGTCGCCTCGTCGCTGCTCAAACCCGACGACCGCAGGCTGGAGGCCACTCTGCGGCAGCTCAACCAGTTCGGCTACGACCTGGATCGCCTGCAGTTCGTGGCGCAGGACGAGAAAGAGCTGTTCGCGCGCGTGCGCAAGGACTACGAGGAGTTCATCCAGGTCGTCACCCAGGTCGTGGAGTTGATCCGCAGCGGCCGCACCGCCGAGGGGCAGGAGATGCAGCTCACCCAGGCCACTCCGCTGGCCGACCGGCTGGAGCGCCTGACCAACGAGCTGGTGAACAAGGCCGAGGCCGACATGGTCGCCAGCATCGAGACGAGCCATCGCGCTTACGTCACCTCGCAGCGCGTCGTGATGGCGTTCTCGGTGGTCAGCATCGTGCTGGCCCTGCTGCTCGGATACACGATCTCATCCTCTATCGTGCGGCCGGTGCGCCTGATGGAGGCGCGCATGCGCGAGATCGCGGCTGGCGACTTCTCCAGGCGCGTGGAGGTGCCGAACCGGGACGAGCTGGGTGCGCTCGCCGCGGATTTGAACCGCATGAGCGGGGAGGTCGGGAGGCTCTATGGCGAGCTCGAGGCAGCCAGCCAGCACAAGTCCGAGTTCCTGGCCAACATGTCGCATGAGCTGCGCACGCCGCTCAACGCCGTGATCGGCTTCTCGGAGGTGCTGCGGGAGAAGATGTTCGGGGAGCTCAACGACAAGCAGGTGGAGTACGTGCAGGACATCCACGCCTCCGGCCGGCATCTGCTCTCGCTGATCAACGACATCCTCGACCTGTCCAAGATCGAGGCCGGTAAGGTCGATCTCGAGCTCTCCGAGTTCGATCTCCCAACACAATCGACGGCACGCTGACCCTGGTGCGCGAGCGCGCCGCGCGCCACGGGCTGCAGATGGGTCTGTCTCTCGACGATGGCCTCGGCATGATCGTGGCCGACGAACGCAAGGTGCGCCAGATCCTGCTCAACCTGCTGTCCAACGCGGTGAAGTTCACTGCGGATGGCGGGCGCATCGACGTCGGCGCGGCGCTGCACGATGGCGTGGCGCAGATCTGGGTCCGCGACACCGGCGTCGGCATCGCACCCGAGGACCATGCCGCGATCTTCGAGGAGTTCCGCCAGGTGGGCGGAGACCATGTCGGGAAGCGCGAAGGCACCGGCCTGGGGTTGACGCTCGCGCGCAAGTTCGTGGAGTTGCACGGCGGGCGAATCTGGGTGGATAGCGCGGTCGGAGAAGGTTCGACCTTCACGTTCACGCTGCCTGTGGCGACCGCCGCACCGCAGGCGCAGACAGCAGCAGATACGACGGAGCTGGCGAACCAATGACCAAATCACCCTGGCGCAGCAAAGCAGGACGGCACAGTGACCGAGACACTGATTCTCATCGTCGAGGACCAGCCGTTGAACCGCAAACTGGTGCGCGATGTGCTGCAGGCCAAAGGTTACCGAACGATTGAGACCGAGACGGCCGAGGAGGGATTGCGAGTCGCGCTCGAACAGCGCCCCGCCCTGATCCTGATGGACATCCAGCTTCCCGGGATGAACGGCATCGAGGCGCTCAAGCGGCTGCGTGCCGATCCGGCCACGCAGGCGATCCCGATCATCGCCGTGACGGCCTCGGCGATGCAGCAGAACCGCAAGGAGATCCTGGAGGCCGGCTTCGACGGCTACCAGCCCAAGCCCATCAACGTGGCCGCGTTTCTCAAAGCGGTGCGGGAGGCGTTGGATGGGACCGTACCGGTGTCGGCGAAGTGAGCGCGGTGACGCTGATTTCTGATCTCTCGGCTGCGTACGGATACTCCTTCCCCCTTTCAGGGGGAAGGCGGGGATGGGGGTACTGCGCGTTGGCTCGAAGTGTGCCGGCAGCCGACCCCCACCCCAGCCCTCCCCCTGAAAGGGGGAGGGAGAATTTGCGGTACTTCGGGCGCGCTCGAAGTGTGCCGGCAGCCTACCCCCACCCCTACCCTCCCCCTGAGAGGGGGAGGGAGAAGCGGCGTCAGCCCGCGTGAGCGCTGCGGCGAAGATCCTCGTCGTCGACGACACGCCGCGCAACGTCAAGCTGCTCGGCGACCTGCTCGCCGCCAAGGGATATGCGGTCGTCACCGCGGCCTCCGGCGCCGAAGCGCTGGAGCAGGTGGCGAGCGCGCAGCCCGACCTCGTCCTGCTCGACGTGGTGATGCCGGGGATGAGCGGCTACGAAGTGTGCCGGCGCATCCGCGAGGGGCCCGCGGGCCGGATCGTGCCGGTGGTGATGGTGACCGCGCTAGACCCCGCCGAAGAGCGCATCAAGGGCATCGAAGCCGGCGCCGACGATTTCCTCACCAAGCCGATCAACCAGCCCGAGCTGCTGGCGCGGGTGCGCTCGCTGCTGCGGATCAAGGCGCTCTACACCCAGCTCGAGGAGTCGAACCGCACGCTGGAGCAGCGCGTCGCCGAGCAGGTCGAACAGCTCGAGCGCCTGTCTCGCCTCAAGCGCTTCTTCTCGCCCCAGCTCGCGGAGCTGATCCTGAGCGGAGGGGCGGAGGATCCGCTCAAGAGTCATCGGCGCGAGATCACCGTGGTGTTCCTCGATCTGCGTGGCTTCACCGCGTTCGCGGAGACCGCCGAGCCGGAGGAGGTCATGGGGGTGCTGCGCGACTACCACGGCGAGATGGGGCGCATCATCATGGCGCATGACGGCACGCTGGAGCGCTTCGCCGGGGACGGCATGATGGTGTTCTTCAACGACCCGGTTCCCGTGCCCGATCCGGCGGGGCGGGCGGTGCGCATGGTGCTGGCAATGCGTGAGCGCCTGCATGCGCTCGCGGCGGAATGGCAAAAGCACGGCTTCGAGCTGGACTTCGGTGCCGGCATCGCCCAGGGCTACGCCACGATCGGTGCGATCGGCTTCGAGGGACGGTTGGACTACGGCGCGATCGGAACCGTGACCAACCTCGCGGCACGCCTGTGCGGCGAGGCGCAGCCCGGTCAGATTCTGATTTCGAAGCGCGTGCTGGCGTCGGTCGAGGCGATGGTCGAGACCGAGCCCGTCGGCGCGCTGGCGCTCAAGGGCTTCGTCAAGGCGGTGCCGGTGTTCAGCGTCACCGGCCTCAGAGCTGGCCCGTAGAATCTGCAGGATCGGTCGGGAGCGCCGACGGGATCTGCCGTCACCACCGCTTGATGCAGCGTGCCCTTCCGGCCCCGCTTGGCGATTCATACATGAGCTGGTCGCCGGTCTGCGGCATCGAGGCGAGAGGGCCGTGTTGCTGCGCGCCGTTACAACGGCCCGCGAATGTATGGCAGCGACTGTCGATAGTCTCAATCTTCTTAGAGGCGATACACGACCATGGGACATGTTCACTACGTGCAAGTAGATGCGATCGCCGAGATCACGCTCGACAACGCTCCGGTAAACGCGCTGACGGAAGCCATCGTCGCCGACCTGATCTCGGCACTGGATCGTGCGGCAGCCGATCGCTCGGTGCGTGCGGTGATCCTGCATAGTGCGCTTGCCCGGCGGTTTTGTGCAGGCCTGGATCTC
The DNA here is from genome assembly GCA_963772865.1 of uncultured beta proteobacterium. GTDB lineage: Bacteria > Pseudomonadota > Gammaproteobacteria > Burkholderiales > SHXO01 > SHXO01. Next base: position 39,685 of record CAVYZA010000034.1, read on the forward strand.
GCAGTCCTCGAGCGCGCGACCCCGCAGGAGATCGAGTCGCTGCTCGACAAGCTCTACCCTGGAATCTGCCAGGCGCAGCTGAGGCTTGGCAAACCCAGCATCGCGGCGGTCGCGGGCGCAGCCCGGGGAGGAGGCATGACGCTGGCCATCTCCTGCGATCTCATCACGGCGGGGCGCTCCGCGTCGTTCGGCTATCCGGAAATCGACATCGGCGTGCTACCCGCCATCCACTTCGCGCATCTGCACCGGATTGTCGGCCGATACCGCGCCTTTGAGCTCCTGTTTACGGGCCGCAGTTTCGATGCGCAGGAGGCGCACGCACTGGGCCTCGTCAATCGCGTGGTCGATGACGACCAAGTGCTCGAAGAGGCGCGTTCGCTGGCACGGTCGCTCGCAGGGAAGGCGCCCGATGCTATCCGTACAGGTCGGGCCGCGTTCTACCGCGCGATCGACCACGGTTACCAACAGGCGGTGAGGGATGCGGTGGAGACGTTCAGCACGATTGCGACGTCCACAGAAGGTCGCGAGGGCGTCTCCGCGTTTGTCAACAAGCGTCCGCCCGCTTGGCAGCGGGCATGACGCGGGGACCGTGCCGTAGATCCAAGGTGGATCCAGCATGTCAAGCCAAAGGCTGCCGGTACTCCTGCGTTGATCGTCCCAGCAGGACATATGCTACGGTTCGAGCTCGTACCGTTCCGTGAGCCCAGACATTTACGGTAGACGGCCCATTCGATCACCCTGGGAGACGCCATGAAAGTCGGTTTGTTCATTACCAACCAGCAGCACCTGAGGACAGACATGGTGGGCGCGCTCGAGGAGCAGTACGTGATGGTGCGCCATGCCCGCGACCGCGGCTGGGACTCGCTGTTTTCGGGCCAGCACTATCTGAACGAAGGAGACAACAAGCAGCTCCAGCTGGTGCCGCTGCTGGCACGGCTGATGGCCGAGGCGGGTGAGATGACCTGTGGGCTGGGCATCCTGCTGCTCAACCTGCACAACCCTGTCTATGTGGCGGAGACGGTGGCCACGCTCGACGTGATTGCGCGCGGCAACTTCGTGTTCGGCGTGGGCCTGGGCTACCGCGAGATCGAGTTCAACGCCTTCGGGGTGCCCAAGGGGCAGCGCGTACGACGTTTCGAGGACTGTCTGGCCTTGGTGCAGAAGCTGTGGAGCGGCGATGCCGTCACCTTCGAAAGCGACTACTGCCGACTGGACAACGTGCGCATGGGTATCCGCCCCGTGCAGCAGCCGCGCCCGCCGATCTGGTTCGCAGCCAACAGCGACGATGCAATCCGCCGCGCCGCGCGGCTAGGTGACAACTGGTTCATCAATCCCCACGCCACCGTGACCACCATCCTGCGCCAGCTCGATGTGTTCCGCGAAGAACGCAGCCGCGCCGGCAAGGCGATGCCGGTCGTGCAGCCTGCACTCAAGGAGGTGTTCTGCGCCAAGGACCGGGCCACCGCCCTGGCGCTCGCCGGACCATACCTGGCCGCCAAGTACCGCGACTACGCCACGTGGGGTCAGGACAAGGCTCTGCCGGAGGGCGAAACCTTCGACCGCAACTTCGATAGCGCTGCTGGAAGATCGCTTCGCGCTGGGCTCGCCGCAAGAGGTGTTCGAGCAGCTGCGCCCGTACTGGGAGCAGTTGGGAGTCAACCATTTGGTGATCCGCACGCATTGGGCTGGCATGCCGCTGCCTGTAGCGCTGTCCAGCATGCGCCTCATCTCCGAAGAGCTGATCCCGGCGCTGCGCAAGGTGTGACGGCCCGCGTTCGTGGAGTACGCGAAGTAAGGAACAAGCCACGCCGGAGACCCTCGATGCAGAAAGCCGAGTGGTCTACTGACGAGCCACGATGGGGTCACCCGAGATTCAGGATGCCGCGCGCGACACCTGCGCTCACGGCATGATCGCAGTGAGCCGTTCGCGCTCGCGCTTGATCTCCTGCGCCAGTTCGTACACCGCCATCACGTAGTTGCGGCTGCGGTTGTATTGCAGCAGCGCATAGAAGTTGTCGAAGCCGAGCCAGAACTCGGGACCGCCCACCAGGTCGAGTTGAAACAGCGCGGCGTTCAGCGCGGGATTGTGGCGGCTCATGTCCTCGACGCCACGCATGCGCCACTGGTCCAGGGTCATCGAAGGGCGCAGTCCCAACTCGAGCAGCGGCTGCGGGTCGGTCGCCTCGATGCGCGCGGGTGTGACGACCGGCTCACCCCCCTTCCAGCCGAACAAGCGCAGGTAGTTCGCCACGCTGCCAATGACGTCGGGGACGCTGCGCCACAGGTCGATCTGGCCGTCGCCGTCGAAATCCACCGCGTACCTGCGGTAGCTGCTCGGCATGAACTGCGGCAGGCCCATGGCGCCGGCGTACGAGCCGGTCATCGTGAGCGGGTCCCAGCGCTGCTCGCGCGCCAGCAGCAGGAACTGCTCCAGCTCGCTGCGGAAGAAGACCGGGCGATTGTCCAGGTCGAACGCGAGCGTCGACAGCGCTTCGACCACCTTGTGTCCTCCCACCTGCCGGCCGTAGCGCGTCTCCACGCCGATCAGCGCGACGATGATGCCTTCCGGTACGCCGTAGGTGTCGCGCGCGCGTGCCAGCGTGTCGGCATTCTCGTTCCAGAACTGCACTCCGGCGGAGATGCGCCGTTCGTCCACGAACAGCGGCCGAAACTCGTACCACGGCTTGGCGGTCGACGGGGCCGCGATCGCGCGTGCCACGCTCTGGCTCGGTCGCAGCTTGGAGAACATGGCGTGCAGCTCGTTGCGGTCGAAGCCGTGCGTCTGCACCATGTAGGTGACGAACTGCTCGACCGGCTCGCGTAGAGGACGCACCTCATCGGGAGGCGTCTGCGCCAGCGCGCTGACAGCACAGCTCGCGACAAGGGCGGCCGCGGCACTGCCAGCTATCCACGGGCTCACGCTCACGGCACCACCGAATCGACGGTGACGAGCACCCCGCGCGCGCCCGGGGCCACCGGCCCGCTCGCGCCTTGCAGGTCGCCGCTCTGCGGCATGGCGTTGCCACTCTTGGAAATCCGTGCAGTCACGATCACCTTGGGAAAACCCGACAGCTTCATCTGCGGCGCCATCGCCTGGCTGTCGTTGAGCGCAAAGCGCAATGGCAGGTCCTTCACCTGGCTGCGGACCACCGCCAGCGGCATGCGCGGCCCTTCGACTGCGCGCGCCACCACGAACACAGTGTCCTGCGGCGCGACGCGGGCCGCGAGCGCTGAATCCAGGCGCACCTCGCCGACGATCGTCTCGGCTCCGGCGGCAGGTGCCGGTTTGGGCGCCGCGGCCAGCGCCGGCGCCTTGCCCCCGAGGGCCTGGCGCGCCTGGCCAAGGCCGGTCTTGAGCGCCTGGGCCAGCTCGGAATCCACCGGCACCTGCGCGAGCAGTCGCTCCCAGTAGACGATGGCGTGCTGGTAGTCCTTCGACGCGAATGCACCGGCGCCCGCCAATGTCAGCGCTTTCGGATGATTCGGGTCGATCTTGAGGGCGCGTTCGAGCAGACGCATCGGTTGCCCGTCGAGGTTGCCCCCACGCTGCAGCGCCAGCGCCTCTGCGTACTCGGCCAGGATCTCCGGTTCCTCCGGGCTGCGCCGCACGGCCTCCACCAGGGCCTGCACCGCCTCCGGATAGCGCTCCAGCGCTTTGTACGCGCGCCCCAGCATCAGCCAGCCGACCGGGTCGTCCGGCTGGGCGGCCATGCGCTGCGCCAGCTTGGTGGTCATCGCCTCGAAGTCGGCACGGGTCATGTTCGCCGGATCCACGACCCGGCGCTTGGCAGCCCCGATGCCGGAGGGCTGCCCCAGGTGCCAGTAGAGCAGCCCGGCACACAGCGGCATCAATACCGCAATGGACAAGGCGAGCCGCCAGTCCGTCGCGCCGTGCCGACTGGGCTTCGGCGGGTTGCGTCGCCACCTCGTCCAGCAGGCGTCGCTCGAGCTCGGCGCGGGCGCTGGCGTACTTGTCTTGATCGAGCGTGCCGAGCTTGAGGTCGCGCTCGAGCTCCGCGAACTGGTCCCGATAGATCGATACGCTGGCGGCACTGGCCGTGGCGCGCGCACCCCGCGCCGGGCGCAGCAGCGGCCAGACCACGAACACCAGCCCGGCCAGCGTCAACAGCGCCGCCGAGATCAGAAACGCAGTCAGGGATCAGAAACACCGTCACGGGATCAGAAACGCCGTCACGGTGAGTCGGGGCCCGTGCTGGCTTGGTCGCCGCGCAGCAAGGCCTGGACACGCGCCCGCTGCTCGTCGGTCAGCGGCTGCTGGACGAGCTGGCGCGCGCGCCGCCGCAGGTAGAGGATCAGCCCGGCAACGCCCGCCGCCAGGAGCAGGAACGGCCCCAGCCACAGGAGCACCGTCCTGGGTTTGAGCGGCGGCCGATACAGCACGAAATCTCCATACCGGGCCGTGAGCCAGTCGCGGATCTCATCGTCCGACTTGCCGGCCTTCATCTGCTCGCGCACCTGGTTGCGCAGGTCCACCGCCAGGTCGGCGTGCGAATCGGCCAGCGACTGGTTCTGGCACACCAGACAGCGCAGCTCGGACGCGAGTGTCGTCAGCCGCTTCTCGAGCGCGGGGTCGGCCGCTGCGGGCTGAGCATCGGCCGGCCAAGCCAGAGTTGGCAGGAGCAGCAGGAACACAGCGGCGAGGAGCTTGAATACGTTGGTCGCGAGTCGAGGGGATGTCACCGTCTATCCCTGCAATCGGCGCGCCAGCGGCAGGATCTTGTCGCGCAGCACCTCGGGCGTGACGGGGCCGATCTGCTTGAATCGGATCACGCCCTCCTTGTCGATCAGAGAACGTCTCCGGGACCCCGTACACCCCGTAGTCGATCCCCACCCGCCCGTCCGCATCGACGATCGACACAGTGTAGGGATTGCCGTGCTTGCCGAGCCAGGCGCGGGCCGCGTCCGGGCTGTCCTTGTAGTTCAGGCCATAGATCGGCAGCGCGCCGGACTTGGAGAACTCGACCAGCACCGGGTGCTCATCGAGGCACGCCACGCACCAGGACGCCCACACGTTGAGCAGCCAGACTTGGCCGCGCAGATCCTGCGGCGTCACCGACTGCTGCGGATTGTCCAGGCGAGACAGCGCGAAGGTGGGGGCCGGCTTGTCGATGAGGGGCGAAGGCACTTCGCGCGGCTTGAGCGAGAGGCCCACCCAGAGGAAGCCCACCAGCACGATGAAGACGGCGAGCGGGAGGAGGAAGCGCAGCATTCAGAAATCAGGAGTCAGAAGTCAGAGGACAGAAATCAGAGGTCAGAAGTACGGCGGCGGAAGGACACAGGATCGGTGTTGCGCGAAGCATCAGGCGTTTCGGGCCGCAGACACCATCTTCGGCTCCGCCGCAGGCGGAGCTTTCTGACTTCTGTCCTCTGACTCCTGACTCCTGATGCGGTATCGCCTGTCCGTCACTGCGATCACGCCGCCCATCGCCATGAGGAACGCGCCGCCCCAGATCCAGTCCACGAACGGCTTGTAATAGACGCGCACCACCCAGGCCCCCTCCCCGACCGGCTCGCCGAGCGACACGTACAGGTCGCGCGTGAAGCCCGTGTCGATGGCGGCCTCGGTCATGGGCATCCGCTGCACGGGGTAGAAGCGCTTCTCCGGCTGCAGCAGCGCAACCTCACGCCCGTTGCGCGTCACGCGGATCTGCCCGCGCGTGGACTCGTAGTTCGGGCCGGCGACTTGATCCAGTCCGGCGAGCGTGAACGTGTACCCTCCGACTTCGACCGTGTCGCCCACCAGCATGCGCACGTCCTTCTCGGTCTCGAAGCCGCGCACCAGCGTCACGCCGACGATGAACACGCCCACCCCGAAGTGGGCCAGCAGCATCCCCCAGTAGCCGCGCGGCAGGCTGCGCAGCCGCGCGCCCAGCGATTGTCCGGTGGCCGCGAGCTGCATCAAGCGCATGCGCAGGTTCACGAATCCGGCGGCCATCACCCACACCGCCAGCAGCAGGCCCAGCGCGATCAGCGGGGACCACCTGCCCATCACCAGCGGCAGCACCAGCGCGCTCGCGACCGCCGCGCCGAAGGCCCATTTCAGCTGCACTGCCAGCTCGGGGAGCCGCGCTTGCTTCCAGCGCGCGATCGGCCCCACACCCATCAGGAACACGGCGGGCGCCATACAGATCGGAAACATGATCTCGAACCACGGGGTGCCGACCGACAGCTTGTCCAGTCCGAGCGCATCGAGAAACAGCGGATAGAGCGTGCCCAGCATCACCACCCCGGCAGCCGCCAGGAACAGGACGTTGTTCGCGAGCAGGATCGCTTCCCGCGACACCAGCGCGAACTGGCCGCCCAGCCCAACCTTGGGCGCCCGCCAGGCGAACAGCGTCAGCGAGCCTCCGATCACCAGCGCCAGGAAGGCGAGGATGAAGCTGCCGCGTGCGGGATCGGTCGCGAAGGCGTGAACCGAGGTCAGCACGCCGGAGCGCACCAGGAACGTCCCCAGCAGCGACAGCGAGAAGGCGACGATCGCCAGCAGCACCGTCCAGATCTTGAAGCCGCCGCGCTTTTCGGTGACCGCGAGCGAGTGCACGAGCGCGGTGCCCACCAGCCACGGCATGAAGGAGGCGTTCTCCACCGGATCCCAGAACCACCAGCCGCCCCACCCCAGCTCGTAGTAGGCCCAGCCGCTGCCCAGCGCAATGCCGACGGTGAGGAATGCCCATGCCATGGTGGTCCATGGCCGCGACCAGCGCGCCCAGGCGGCGTCGAGCTGGCCTCCCATGAGCGCCGCAATGCCGAACGCGAACGCGACCGAGAAGCCGACGTAGCCCATGTACAGCATGGGGGGATGGATCACCATCCCCGGATCCTGCAGCAGGGGATTCAAGTCGCGCCCGTCGACGGCGGCCGGCAGCAGACGCTCGAACGGATTGGACGTGAACAGCATGAAGGCGAGGAAGCCGACGCTGATCATGGCCATGACCGAGAGCACGCGCGCCAGCATCTGACGGGGGCAGCTGGCGGCTGAACACGGTCACGGCGAGCGTCCACACTGTCAGCATCAGCATCCACAGCAGCAGCGATCCCTCATGGCTGCCCCACGTCGCTGCGAAGCGATAGTGGACCGGCAAACTGGAGTTGGAGTTGCTGGCGACGTTGAGCACCGAGAAGTCGTTGCCGACGAACGACCACGCCAGGCAGCCGAAGGCGAAGGCGACGAACACGAACTGCCCCGCCGCGGCCGGCCGCGCCACCTCCATCCACGGCGACGTTGCCGCGAAAGCTGCCGATCAGCGGCACGCACGCCTGCACGACCGCGATGCACAGGGCGACGATGAGGGCGAAATGGCCGAGCTCGGGAATCATGGGTTACTTCTCACTCTCACCCAGCGTCTTCTGCGACTCCTGCATCGCCTTGTTGGCACGCTCGACGGCCTCGGCGGCCTCGGGCGGCATGTAGTTCTCGTCGTGCTTGGCGAGTACTTCGCGCGCACGGAACACGCCATCGGCGCCCAGCTCGCCCTGGGCGACGACACCCTTCCCTTCCTTGAACAGGTCCGGCAGGATGCCGCGATAGAGGACCGGGACGCTCTTCGCGGTATCGGTCACCACGAAACGCACGGTGACCCCATCGGATTGGCGCTGCACGCTGCCCGACTCGACCAGCCCGCCGATGCGAAACGCCCGATCCTGCGGCGCCGCGTGCGCCGCCACCTGCGTGGGGGTGTAGAAGAATACCAAATTGCTCTGGAACGCCGACAGCACCAGAGCGGCTGCCCCGCCCAGCGCCACCATGCCCGCAGCCACCAGCGCCAGGCGTTTGTGTCTTGGTTTCATTCTGTTGCCGTTGATCCGGCACCACGCCGGCCGCTCAGACTACGACCGAGCCGCAGCAGCAGAGTTCGCCGCCGCCGCGCCAGCAGCCACAGCTCGACGGCGACGGCGAGCGCGGTCACCCCGAACGCGCCCCACACGTAGAATGCGTATCCGCCCATGGCGAAGAACTCGCCTGCGCTGCTCCAGGTCATTTCACGTTCAGCTCCGGCAGGTCCCGCACCCACTCCGCGTCTTCCTCGCGCTCCAGGATCAGCGCGCGCAGGCGCATGAAGCTCACGGCAATGCTGTACATCCACGCCGCCAGCACCATGATCAGCATGGCGGAGAGCATGGTCGCCGCCATCGACGGCGCGCGCGTGACGCTGACCGAGGCCCCCTGGTGCAGCGTGTTCCACCACTTGACCGAGAAGTAGATGATCGGCACGTTGATCACGCCCACCAGCGCCAGCAACGATGCGGCCTTGTCGGCGCGGCGCACGTCGTCGATCGCCGCGTGCAGGCTCATGAAGCCGATGTACAGGAACAGCAGGATCAGCTCCGAGGTCAGCCGCGCGTCCCACACCCACCAGGTGCCCCAGGTCGGCTTGCCCCACAGCGAGCCGGTCCACAGCGCGATGAACGTCATCAGCGCGCCGGTGGGCGCCAGCGCGAGCGCCATCATGAACGACAGCCGCGTGCGCATGATCAATCCCACCGCGCACCAGAACGCCATCACGACGTAGATCAGCATCGACATCCAGGCCGCCGGCACGTGGATGAAGATGATGCGATACGAATCGCCCTGCTGAAAGTCGGTCGGCGCAACGAGCAACCCGAGGTACAGCCCGACGGCCGCAAGGATCACCGCGGCGGCCATAAACCACGGCGCGAGCTTTCCGGCCAGCGGATAGAAGACCTGCGGCGAGGAGAACCGCCAGATGTTCAGCGCCATGGGCAGCTCATTCCAATGCGATGCGAATCGCCGCCGCGCTCGCCCACGGCGCGAACACCAGGGCGATGAGCAGGCAGGCACCCAGCAGCGACAGATGGCCTCCGAAACTCATTCCCGCCATGCTCGCCGACACCGATCCCGCCGCCGAAAATCAGCACCGGGATGTAGAGGGGCAGCACCAGCAGCGCCAGCAAGCCGCCTGCGCCGCGCGCGCCCAGGGTCAACGCCGCACCGACCGCGCCGATCATCGACAGCACGGGCGTCCCCAACAGCAATCCGAACGTCATCACGCCCAGGGCCTCGCTCGACAGACCGAACTGCAGTCCCAGCACCGGCGCGATGAGGACCAGCGGGACGCCGGTGACCAGCCAGTGCGCCAGCACCTTCGCAAAGGTCAGGACCAGCAGCGGCTGCGGGCTCAGCGCCAGTTGCTCGAGGGTGCCGTCCGCGTAGTCCGCGGCAAACAGGCGTCCCAGCGCGAGCACCGAGGCCAGCAGGGCGGCCACCCACACCACACCAGGCGCGATGCTGCGCAGCGTCTCGGGCTCCGGGCCGACTCCGAGGGGAAACAGGCTCACCACGATGATGAAGAAGAAAAAGGTCGTCGCCACGTCCGAGCGGCGCCGGACTGCGAGCAGCAAGTCGCGTTCCAACACGCTCGCGAAGACGCTGCCGAGCCCGCGACGCTGCGGCAACGCCGGCTTCATCCACCGAGCAGCAGACGGCGCGCACGCAACCCGCCCAGCTCCGCGTCCTGATGGCTGGTGAGGACGACGACGCCGTCGCGCTCCAGGTGCTCGGCAATCCGTTCACGCACCAGTGCGACCGCGCCAGCGTCCAGCGCGGTCAACGGCTCGTCCAGGATCCACAAGGTCTGCGCACCGGCAAACGCCAATCTCGCCAGTGCCACGCGCCGCCGCTGGCCCTGAGACAGCGCGCGCGCAGCAAGCTCCTCACACCCGCCCAGGCCGAAGCGCGCAAGAGCGCCGGCGAGCGCCGCGTCGTCGCAGTCGATGCCCTGCTGAGCCAGGCCGAAGCGCAGATTCTCCAACGCCGAAAGGTCGTCTTTGACGGCTGGGGCGTGGCCGAGGTAGGCGAGCTCCGCGCGAAACAGCTCCCCCAGTTCTTGGGTACTCTCCCCTCTCCACAGCACCGTGCCGGACTCCGGCACGAGCAATGTACAGAGAATGCGCAGCAGGCTGGTCTTGCCGCTGCCGTTGGGGCCAACCACCCAGATCAGCTCACCGGGCTGAGCCTCGAAGGACAGGTCGCGGAACAGCCGCCGGCGTCCGCGCATGCACTCGAGACCTACCGCTTGGAGCATTCACCCACCGGACAAAAGGCCAGATTATAACCTCTGCCCTCTCCCATCGAAGAACGTTGCCACAGCCCTGTCAAATCGCGGCTGGCAGGGTGTCTCTGCGCTATTCCCATTCCAGCTCGGTGTATGCAGCGGTCACGTTGCGCCGATGAAACTGGTCGAAGTTGACCCAGTTCGCCTCCTGCGCCACCCCCACGGTGTCCACCGCCTCCTGGATGGTCTTCTTGTCCTTCAGCGCCTGTCGGGTCTCCGTCACGATGACTTCCAGGTAGCGCACCTGCGGGTCGAGCGCAGCAGGCCAGGGCAAATCGGTGCGGCCATGGCCCGGGACGAAGTACCGGGCGCGGGCATCGCGCGCAGCTGCTCGAGCACCGCCAGGAAGCCCAGGATGCTGCCGTCGACCACCGGCGTGTGATCGACGAACAGCAGATCGGACAGCCACAGGGTCCCGGTCTTTTCGTCGTAGACCGTGAGGTCGTTGTCGGTGTGCGCGACCGGCCACGCGCGCACCCGCAAGGGACGGTTGCCGAGGTCGAGCACCATTTCACCCGCAACCAGCAGCGTCGGAGGCACCAGCTCGCTGCCTTGCGCCAGGTCGCCGAGGTCGCGCTGCAGGGTCTTCTGGTAGAACTTGCCACGCGCGGCGAGCGCTCGCGGAAGCTGCGCATGGCCGACGAACTGCGGCTGATCCGCCACAAACGCAGCCGCGCCCAGCACGTGGTCGGGATGCACGTGGGTGAGGATCACGTAGCACACGGGGCGTTGCGTGACGCGCCGGATCGCGGCACGCAGCGCTGCACCCACCGGCAGCGACCCGCCGGTGTCGATCACTGCGACACAGCGGTCACCGACGATGAAGCCGATATTGGCCTGGTCGCCGAGGTTGCTCGCTGAGCGTTCCTCGTGCACGCCGTAGTGCACGTAGTTGCCCGGCGCAATCTCGTGGACGGCAAAGCCCTCGGCTGCCCGGCTGCCCGGTCCGCAACGACCCAGCTGAGCGCCGCCACCATTCCCACGAGGATGCCTTTTGCCAGGTTCGCCAGTCCGCATGGTCTGTCGGCACCGCAGCAGTCGCTGCCGAGGATGCCGCAAACACGCTGACGGGACATGCAAACGCACGCGGCGTGCGCCCAGGTCGAACTATCCGGGTTAAACTCCCTCGACCTTCCGCCGCCCCATGCGCCAATCCCTGTCAGTCACTTTCCTGCTCCTTGCTCTCCAGTTCGCGACAGTCGCAGCGGCGATCGAGCCGGTGAAGGTCACCGACGGCGTGTACGCCTTCATCGGCGGCGCGGGAGAGCCGACGGCGGAGAATGCAGGCAACATCGGCAACTCCGGGTTCATCGTCGGAGACGACGGCGTCGTGGTGGTGGATACCGGCATCTCCTACCGCCATGGCCGCGCCATGCTGGAGGCGATCGCGCGCGTCACGCCCGAAGCCGGTGCGGCTGGCATCGTCACCCACGCGGTGCAGGAGTTCGTGTTCGGCAATGCCGCGTTCGCGGAGCGCGGCATCCCGTTGCTCGCGCACGCCAAATCCGTCGATCTCATGCGCAGCCGCTGCGGGCATTGCCTGGAGAACTTGAACAAGGTGCTCGGCCCGCAACTCATGCAGGGCTCTCGCCTGGTGCTGCCCGACGCGCCTGGTGGAGCGCTCCACGCCCCTGGCCGTGGCCGGACTGAACCTGCAGCTGCTGTACTTCGGCTGGGCCGCCACGCCGGGCGATCTGGCCGTGTACGATCCCGCCAGCGGCGTGCTGTTCGCCGGCGGCCTGGTCAGCAACGCGCGCATCCCGGAGCTGCGCGACGGGAAGCTCGCCGGCTGGCTGCTCGCACTGGACCGCCTCGAGGAGATCCCGGCGCACTGGGTGGTGCCGGCACACGGACCGGTGGCCACGCCGGCCGCAATCGCACAGACGCGCGCCTACCTCCTCGCGCTCGATGCACGGGTACGCGCAGGTCTACAACTCGGGCGCGAGTCTGCTTGAAGCGGTGGACAGCGTGGATCTGCCGCAATATGACGGCTGGGACATGTACCCCGTGACGCATCGCCGGAACGCCCACCAGCGCTACCTGGAGCTGGAGCTCGAGGAGTTCGGGACCGAGGCCGCCGCGATCAGCGGCCGGACATCGCCAGGCTCGCAAGCGCAAGGGCGCAAAGGTGACCCGCAGGGGCGTGCTGGCGGCGCAAGGAGAAGCTGCGCCAGCTCGCTCACGATCCGCGCCTAGCGTCTGCGTCTTCCGTTGAACCTCCGTGGCTGAAGCCCTCGTTTCCAGGATAATGGCGCCTGTCCCGCTCGCATGGATCGAACCGCCATGGGCCATCGCCTGACGCAAGATCTACACGCGCACCGGCGACGCCGGCACCACCGGGCTCGGCGACGGCTCGCGGGTGGCCAAGAACAGCGCGCGGGTCGAGGCGCTCGGCGCGGTGGACGAGCTCAACAGCTGCCTCGGCGTGCTGCTGGCCGAGCCCCTCGGCGCGGACCTGCAGGCGCTGCTCACGGAGGTCCAGCACGACTTGTTCGACCTCGGCGGCGAGCTCTCGATCCCGGGCTATACCGCGACCCGGCCGGAGCAGGTCGCGCGCCTGGAGCAGGCGCTGGATCATCACAACGAGACGCTGGAGCCGCTCAAGGAGTTCATCCTGCCCGGCGGCAGCCGGCCCGCCGCCTTGTGCCACCTGGCGCGCACGATGTGCCGGCGCGCCGAACGCCAGGTCGTCGGCCTTGCATCCACCGAGACCGTTTCAGCGTATTCCCAACAGTACCTGAACCGCTTGTCGGACCTGCTGTTCGTGCTGAGCCGCGTGCTCAACCGGCGGGACGGCCGGGGCGATGTCCTCTGGCGCCGCGAGCCGCGAGCTGATCGCCGCTCGTGCCGGTGCGACGGCGCGACCGCCGGCGGTGCTCCGCTCGTGATCCATGGTTGATCGCGACCACGTAACCCAGTTGATGGCGCGCTGCGTGCTGCGCGATCAGCGTGCCTTCAGCGAGCTCTACCGCTACACCGCCGCGAAACTGTACGGGGTCGCCCTGCGTATATTGCGCAGGCAGGACTGGGCAGAGGACGTGTTGCAGGAAAGCTTCGTCAACATCTGGAACCACGTGGAGGAGTACTCGGCGACGCAAGAGTGCGCCGATGACCTGGATGACCGCGATCGTTCGCAACCGCGCGCTCGACTGGCTGCGGCGCCCGCACTTCGAGCACGGCAGCCCGGACTACGACCTGCTGGTGGAGGCCGTGCCCGACGAGGCGCGGGGGCCGGAAGCCCTGCTCGCCCTGGGCGAGGACGCGCGCGCGCTGGCCGAGTGCCTCGCGCAGCTCAGCGCCAGCCAGCGCCAGAGCATCATGCTCGCCTACCTGCACGGGCTGTCTCACGCCGAGCTGGCGGAGCACATGCGCGAGCCCCTGGGGACGGTCAAGACCTGGATCCGGCGCGGGCTGGACCGCCTGCAAGACCTGCATGCAAGGCGCGCGCAGCGTGAAGTATCGCAACGAACAGTTCCGCGAAGCGCTGGCGGCGGAGTACGCGCTGGGTACCCTGCGGGGCGCTGCGCGCCGGCGCTTCGAGCGCTCGCTCAAGGACGACCCGCAGCTGCGCCGCCTGGTGGCCGACTGGCAGGCGCGGCTGGCTCCGCTGGACGATGCGGCCGCGCCGATTGCACCGCCGCGGCGGGTCTGGCAGGCAATCCAGCAGCGCATTGCGCCGGCGCTCGCGGCGCTCCCGGCTCTGGAACAGCATCGGGTTCTGGCGTGGGACGGCGCTCGCCAGCACCATGGCCGCCGCGGTCCTGGTCGCGCTCCTCGCTGTTCGCGCCGCCGCGCGAGACGATGGTCGTGGTGATGTCCGACGATCAGTCGCGCCCCGCGATTACCGTGTCCTGGCGACCGCGAGCAGATCGGCGAGAAGCGGCTGCGCGTGCGCGTGATCGGCCATCAGACCATGGCCCCGGACACGACCTGGGAGCTGTGGATGGTTCCGCCAGGGGGCGGAAAGCCGGTCTCGCTCGGACTGATCAACACCCACGAGACCCAGACCCTCGTGGTCCCGCCGCAGCTGCAGGACGCGATCAACTCCGCCGCTGGCGCTGGCCATGAGCGTGGAGCCGGCGGGAGGCTCGCCGACCGGCCTGCCCACCGGCCCGGTGCTCTACCAGGGCCCGCGCATCAAGTTGTGACCGTGCGCCGGCGGCTAGCGCTCCATGTAGTGCAGGAGGGTCGAGCTGGTCTGGCGCAGGCGCTGGGACAGCAGGGTCACCAGCTTGATCAGGAGCTTCGAGCCCAGGCCGGGGTCTTCCAGGATGATGCGCACCATCGAGTCGCGCGACAGCACCGCAAAGGTGGTGGGCTCCACCGAGATGCAGGTGGCAAAGCGCGGCTCGCCGTCGATCATGGACATCTCGCCCAGAGTCATGCCCGGACCCACGCTGGTCATGGGTTGAACGGCGCCGCGCTTGTCGGTTTTGACGATGTCCACCTTGCCCTGGATGACCAGCAGCATGTAGTCGTCGATGTCGCCCTCGCGGATGATCACGCTGCCCGGCTCGGCCCGATACACCTGCATGAATGCCGCCAGCATCTGCACGTCTTCGCGGCTGAAGTCGTCGAAGAACTTCGAGTGCCCGATCATGTCGTAGATCTGCTGGGCGAGGGCGGTGCCCTCGCCCAGGTTCTCGAGGCTCTTGAGCAGGGAGTTTTGCGGCGCGAGCTCTGCCATGGCGTTGCCGGTGGAGGCTGGTTGTGCTCGAGGGCGTCGCTACCGGGCGGCGCGCAGCGCCAGCGTGCGCGTGTACGACCACGCACACGCGCGCACAAGGGATCAGACGCTCGTACTCGGACATGGGTCAGGCTGTGTTGCTGCAGGTGGCGCGAGGCGATTCTCGAGCGACCGGTCCGCGCAAATGCTGGCTACCGGCTCCCCTATTTCAAGCGTTCTGATTATGGGTCAACCCGGCAGCTTTGGCAAAGAACGACCCACAAGGCATGTCAAAGGTTCAACGAGATGTGAAATTCGGATTCGTCGATCGCAGCTCGCTCGTGCAGCTCGCCGCCAGGCAGGCTGGCAAAGCCGCGCGTCGGCCAATCAGCTCGTCGTTTCGCGATAGCGGGCCGCCAGCTGCCGCGCGCTTGAGATAGGCCTCGCGGGCGATCCCCACGTCTTCGACGAAGTGCGGAAGCTCGGAGAGCAGCAGCGCCTGAGGGCCGTCCACCAGCGCCTTGGCGGGCTCCGGATGGAAGTCGACCAGGATCATGTTGGCCCCGGCCGCCACACCCTGCGCGACCACGTGCATCAAGTCCAGGATCCCCTCCGGTCCGCGCGCGCGCGAGCCCACCGAGTGCGACGGATCGATGCACACCGGCATGCGCGTGAGGCGCTTGACCACCGGCACGTGCGCGAAGTCGACGAAGTTGCGGTGCGGATCGCCCATGTGCGTCTTCATCCCGCGCAACCCGAACACGACGCGCCGGTTGCCCTCGCTCGCCAGGTATTCGGCTGCGTTCAGCGACTCGTCGAGCGTGATGCCGAAGCCGCGCTTGATCAGCACCGGGAAATCGCTCTGCCGCCCCACCGCCTTGAGAAGCTCGAAATTCTGCGTGTTGCGCGTGCCGATCTGCAGCATGACGCCGACCGGGTTGCCGGTCTCCTGCAACGCCGCGCGAATCTCCGCCACGTGCGACTCGTGAGTGACCTCCATCGCGATCACCTTGATGCCATGCTTGCCGGCGATCTCGAACACGTAGTTGAGGCAGCTGCGCCCGTGGCCCTGGAACGCATACGGGCTGGTGCGCGGCTTGTAGGCGCCCATGCGGGTGCAGGTGAGGCCGTTGTCGCGCAGCGCGCGGCACATCCGCTCGACGTGCTCGGGCGTGTCCACCGCGCACAGCCCGGCGAAAATGTGCAGGGTATCCTGGCCGAAGCGCAGCCCCTGGTAGTCGAACCAGGCGGGGCGGTCGTCGCCCTTGTGCCGCCCGAGCACGCGGTATTCCTCGGACACCCGGACCACCCGCTCCACGCACGGCAGCGCCTGCATGTCCTCCACAACCAGCTGCTTGGTGCTGCCGATGAGATAGACCTCGGTCACCGCCCGCAGCGCCCCTTCGATGCGGTGTACACGCACCTGTATGTCGGGCAGGGCCGCAAGCTGGCTCATCAGGTTGCGGTACTCGGGGGAGTCGGGCTCGGCGCTCTCGTTGAGGATCAGGATCATGGCTGGGCGGGATCGGGATAAGTGCACGATTCTAGCCCAGCCGGGTGCGTTGCCGTTGACACTCGATCCGCCTTGCGCGGATGATGACTGCGTACCCGAAGCCTTCTGCCGAGCCTCAGTCTCAGCGCAGCTTCGAATGACGGATGCGGCCCTTTCCCAGCTGGTGGCGGAGCTGTTCATCGCCATCAAGATGCTCTCCGGCTATCCGGTGCCGGACGCCGCTCCCGAGGTCCATCGCTTGCCGCGGGCCGAGCTCGAAGCCATGGTCTGCCGGACTGCCTGCGGCGTGAAGGCCTTCTACCTGAAGGGCAAGGGAGTCTACCTCGACCAGGCCTTGGACCTCGAGGGCGACCTCAAGGCGCGCTCGATCCTCCTGCACGAGCTGGTGCACCACGTGCAGGGCAAGACCGGCAAGTTCGACACGATGCCGGACTGCCACGGCTGGTACGCCAAGGAGTACGAGGCCTACGCCATCCAGAACCAGTACCTGCGCTGGGAGGGGAGCGCGGTGAGCTTCTACATGGACGCCGGCTGGCGCGACTGCCGGCGCGAGATGGGCAACTGAGCCCATCACAGACGCACAGCAAGAAGCAGTAGAGCGAAGTGGCGAGCTGTCGACCGCAGACAGCTCGGGTGTTCACAAGGCTGCTCTGCGTTCCTCTGTGCCTCTGCGGTTCAGGTCTGGTCAGCTGGCCGTGCCGCCGACCGTGAGCCCGTCGATGCGCAAGCGTCGGCTGACCCACGCCCACCGGCACGCTCTGGCCCTCTTTCCCGCAGGTGCCCACACCGGTGTCGAGCTCCAGGTCGTTGCCGATCATCGATACGCGCGTGAGGGCGTCGGGGCCGTTGCCGATCAGGGTGGCGCCCTTGACCGGATAGGTGACCTTGCCGTCCTCGATCATGTAGGCCTCGGAGGCGGAGAACACGAACTTGCCGCTGACGATGTCGACCTGCCCGCCGCCGAAGTTCACCGCGTACAGCCCGCGCTTGACCGAAGCAATGATCTCCTTGCGGGTCCTTGTCGCCGGCCAGCATGTAGGTATTGGTCATGCGCGGCATGGGCGCGTGGGCGAAGGACTCGCGACGGCCGTTGCCGGTCACCGGCACGCCCATCAGCCGCGCGTTCAGCGAGTCCTGCAGGTAGCCGCGCAGCACGCCATCCTCGATCAGGACCGTTCGCTGCGTGGGGTTGCCTTCGTCGTCGATGTTCAGCGACCCGCGCCGCCGGCGATGGTGCCGTCGTCCACCACCGTCACGCCCGGGCGAGGCAACGCGCTCGCCGATGCGGCCGCTGAAGGCCGAGCTGCCCTTGCGGTTGAAGTCTCCTTCCAGCCCGTGACCCACGGCCTCGTGCAGGAGCACTCCCGGCCAGCCCGGGCCGAGCACGACGGTCATCTTGCCGGCGGGCGCGGCCCGCGCCTGCAGATTGATGAGCGCCTGGTCGACCGCCTTGTCGGCGTAGCTGCGCAGCACCTCGTCGCTGAAATAGGCGTAGTCGAAGCGCCCGCCGCCGCCCGCGGAACCCTGCTCGCGGCGCCCGTTCTCCTCGGCGATGACCTGCAACGACAAGCGCACCAGGGGGCGCACGTCCGCTCCCAGCACGCCATCCGAGCGGGCCACCAGCACGACTTCGTACTCGCCCGCCAGACTGGCGATCACCTGCTGGACGCGCGGATCGCGCGCGCGCGCCATCCGCTCCAGCCGCTCCAGCAACGCCACCTTGTCGGAGTCCTTCAGGCTCCCGATCGGATCGTGCGGCAGGTACAGCGCGCGGCCCTCGTTGCGGCGGGTGACCGCCGTGCTGCCTTCGGCGCCCTGCCGGGCGATGGCGCGGGTGGCCTGCGCCGCGGATTCCAGCGCCGGCAGACTGATGTCGTCGGAATAGGCGAACGCGGTTTTCTCGCCGCTCACGGCACGCACGCCCACGCCCTGCTCGATGTGGAAGCTGCCCGACTTGACGATGCCTTCCTCCAGGCTCCAGCTCTCGCCGCGGCTGTACTGGAAATACAGGTCGGCGTAGTCGACCTGATGGCTCAGGATCTGTCCGAACACGCGCGTGAGCCCGACGGCGTCCAGCCCGTACGGGGCCAGCAAGGTACGGTCGGCGGTGGCAAAGAGGACTTCGCTGTTCGCGGGTGCGTTCATGGGCATGACTCGGGCTCAGATGATGATGAGGTGATCGGGCTGCTGATTGCGAGTGATGAATGATGTGCAACCGCGGCTACAGCGTGCGGATCGTCCGGTGTCCGAGCGCGGGCAGGCTGTCGCGGAGCTCTTTCTGGTAGTTGGGGTTCACACCGGCGATCACAACCCCGGAACCGCGCGGCAGGCGATCGAGCACCACGCCCCAGGGGTCCACGATCATGCTGTGGCCGTGGGTCTCGCGGCCGTTCATGTGGTAGCCCCCCTGCGCGGGCGCCAGGACGTAGGCCAGGTTCTCGATGGCGCGGGCACGGATCAGCGTCTCCCAGTGGGCGCGCCCGGTGGTCTCGGTGAATGCGGCGGGCACCACGATGATGTCCACGTCCTGCATGGCCCGGTACAGCTCGGGGAAGCGCAGGTCGTAGCACACCGACAGGCCGATGCGGCCGAAGGGCGATTCGAGCACCCTGACGTCCGCGGCCCGGCTGGATGGTGCGCTGCTCGCTGAACTTCTCCTTGCCCAGGGCCAGGCTGAACAGGTGGATCTTGTCGTAGCGCGCCACCTGCTTGCCGCTGTCGTCGTAGGCGAGGATGCTGTTGTAGACCTTGCCGTCGACCGAGGATTCGAGCGGGATCGAGCAGCCGATCAGCCAGATCTTGTGATGCCGCGCGGTCTCGGCCAGGAAGCGCTGAATCGGGCCCTTGCCCTCCTTCTCGCGCGCTTCGACCTTGTCGGTGTCCTTCAGCCCCATGATCGCGAAGTACTCGGGCAGGGCCACGAGCTTGGCGCCCTGCTCCACCGCGATCTCGATCAGCCGTTTGGCCTCGTTGAGGTTGGCGGCGACATTCGGGCCCGGAAGCCATCTGTACCCCGGCGATGCGGAACACCGGCGGCCCGCCGGAGCCGCGCTCGGCGACCGGTTTGCGGGCAGCCGCGGCACGCGGGCGCGCGCGCCCGAACCCCGAGCGGATGGCGGCTCTGCGAGCCGGGCGGTTTGTGCGTGGATCTCATCGGCGCCCCTGTTTGCCGTCATTGGGCGGCTCGCGCCTCTTGTTGGCGATCACCGGATCGGCCCAGGTCCCGCTCACGAGGTACTCGACGCTCACCATCTGGTTGATCGGATCCTTCAGCGCCTTCTGCGCGAACAGCGTGGCCAGTCCCACGCCGGATTCACGATCGCCGCGCCCAGGGCGACACTTTCGCTGAGCGAAGGAATCACCCTGACCTGCAGCGCCTGCGTTTCGTGCGCCAGGTCCAGATCCCCTTTCATGTCCACGCGCGCAGACGTGCCGGTCATGCGGAAGTTGTCGGTATGCGCCACCCCGCGCTGGATCGTGGCGCCGGCACGGATCTCGTCGAACGTGAAGCCCTGGCTGAAGATGTCGCGGAAGTCCAGGGTGACGCGGCGCGGAAGCGCCTGCAGACTGAGCACGCCGATCAGCTTGCCGATCCCGGGTTCGACCCGCACGAACTGTCCGTTCTTCGCCTCCAGCGTGACGTTGCCGGTGAGCGTGGCGAGATCCAGCGCAGACGGCGGGCCGCTCCAGCTCAGCCGTCCCTCGAGCCGTCCGCTGCCGCCCTTGATGCCTTCGGGCAGCTTGAGCTTGGCGAAGTAGCCGCCGATATCTGCCACCTGCGACCAGCACGTCCATGCGCGTCGTCGGGTTCGCCGTCCACGCCTCCCAGGTGCCGGTCATGCTGATCCGGCCCTCGGGGCTGTGCAGGTCGAGCTGCTCGATGCGCCAAACGGTCCGGTCGGGGATGGCCCGCAGGACCAGGCGGCCGAACTGGCGCTCGCCGACGCGAAAATCGTCCGCCGTCACATCCAGCGACGGCAGACTGCGGTCGGCATCGGCATCCGGGCAGCCTGCAGGATCGGCCCCGCCGCCGGGACGAACAGGCGCGAGAAGCGGGCCGCCAGGCTGCCCTGCCCGCCCGCGCTCCAGCGTCAGCGTGCCGGCGGCTTCGCGCCCGGCGACGCTGATCTGCCAGGCCTGATCCGTCCGGCGCGCCTCCATCATGCATGTCGGTCCAGTCCCGGAAAACGCGACCACCCGGTTCGCGCGCAGGTCCAGCCCGGCCCAGCCGCCCTGGTCCTCGGTCCGCGGACCGCCGAGCACGCCGTGCCAGCGGTCCCAGTCGAAGTAGTCCAGCTGCCCGGCCAGCCACATCCCGTCGCGCTGCGGGGCAGGCGCCTCGCCTCCCAGCCGCAGCTCGCCTTGCGCAACGCGCGCGGGGTCGCTGCGGTTGTAGGCCAGCTGCCCGGACAGAATCTTGCCCACCGAAAACACGACGAGGTCCTGATCGCTGCCCCGCGGCCGCCGCTCGAGGCGAAACGGCAGCGTGCTCGCCGCCGGCTTGGCCAGGGGCGGCGGCAGCAGTGAGCTCACCCCGCGCAGGTTGGATTCCACCGACAGGTCGTAGCCGCTGTCGCTCACTGTGACGGTCGCCGACCAGTCGGTGGCGCCCGCCAGGTGGCTCATCCAGGGCAGCCCGAGCTCCTGCCGCAGGCCGGCCATCTCGGCGCGTCCGCTGCCGCGCACCACGACGCCCGGCGCCCGGCTGCCGGTCCAGGGTGAAATGCGCGGGCATGCCGAGCACCCGCACCGTGCCCTCCCGCACGTTCACGTCGTCACGGGTGAAGGACAACACACCGCCCAGCTGCTCCAGGCGCGGCACGCCCGCACCGGCCAGCAGAACGTTGTCGGTGAAGCGGTAGCGTCCCGAGACCTGAGTGTCGATGGAGTGCTTGAGCGGCACCTCGAGCGGACAGCGCCAGGCGGCCGCGGCCGCTCGCCTGCACGCTGCGGCTGAACCCGGCCGCACCGCCTTCGATCGGACTCTCGGCGAGGAAGCGCAGGAAATCCGCGCTCGAGCCTTCACCTTCGCCGCGCACCTGCAGCACCGGCTCATGGCTGCCGAGGTCTGGAAGCATCGCGTCGCCGGACCGACGCGCGCGCCGAACACCCGCCCCGAGTCCACGTCGACGGCTCAGGCGCTGGCCGCGCACCACGAGCTGACCGGAGATGTCTTCCAGCGCCGGCCAGCGCGGCGCATACGCGAGCGTGCCGTTGCGCATCCCCGCGACCACCTCGAACACGCCGGAGGTGCCGTCGGCGAACGGAAAGCGCTGCAAGTCGCCGCGCAAGCGTGACCCGCGCATCCGCGAACTGCCCGCAACGATCGCGGCCTGCAGCCAGTGGCGCACGTCGTGGTGCACGACCAGCGGAACGTAGCGCCAGGCCTGCGCACCTTCCACGCGGGCGAGCCCGCCGGCCAGATCGATCCGTCCCGGGCCCTGCGCCTGCGCCTGGTAGGTGCCGGCGAAGCGTGCCCTCCAGGTGCGCGTTGGCGAAGGACAGGCTCTCCACGCGCACCAGCGGCTGCCCGCCCGGCCATCGACCAGGTGACCTTGGCGTTGAGCGCGTCCAGCGGCAGCGGCTCGACGAACACCTCGGGCATCTCGACCGTGGATGCGTCGGCGCGCAAGGTCAAGCGACCCGCCGTTCTGGTCGGCCGCCAGCGTCCCGCTGATCTTGGTGAACCCGGGAACGTAGCCGGACGCACGCACCGCCAGATGCTCGAAGGCAGCCTTGAGGGCATACTCGCCGGTCTCCTTGACGCTGCCGCGCCAGCTCACCCGGCAACCCTTCACCGTGCCCCGCGGCTGCAGCTCGGCCAGCACGCGCGCGCAACGTCTCGTCGACCGGAATGCGGTCGATCAGCCGGGTGACCGCGGCCACGTCGAGCGCGTTGAACTCGCACCTCGTAGAGGGCGCGCGGGATCCTCCTCCTGGCCGGAGCGCACGTAGCGGACATCGGCCGGAGCCAGCCCCAGTCCGTCCGGCGTCGCGAAGCTCAGTGCCCGTGCCGAGAACTCGAGGTACCCCGGCCGGGTCTGCCACGCCAGCCGCCCTTGCAGCCGTTCCAGCTCGAGCTCGGGCAGATCGGCGCGCAGACGAGTGCGCACGCCGGACAGCCCGACATCGGCGGTGACGGCTCGCACCTGGCCCGCCTGCAGACTCGACCCACACCTCCATGCCACCGGCGCCGCGATCGATCTGCACCGGCAGCGGCACCCATTGGCGCAGGGCGGCCAGGTCGGCGTAGCCGATCTGCAGGTACAGCTGCCCCTTCCACTCGCCGCAGGTCGCGCACGGTGCCGCCGTCGAGGTCGCCGCGCAGATCGATGGGTGAGGCCACCTCCAGCGGGGGCACGGCGCGCAGGCCGAAGCGGTTGCGGCGAAACAGCCGTTGCACCTCGAGCTGCACCTGCTTGAGCTGGACCGGGGTTCCGCCGAGCGTCTCGTCCACCCAGGTCACCTCGGAGTCGCGCAGGGTCACCCGGCGCTGGCGCAGCAGCCAGTCGGCCAGTCCGGCGTCGTCGCCGTGCCCGCCGCCGCCCAGCGCAATCCCGGCGATCTGCAGCGCGCCCGAGGCGTCGCGGCGAACCTCGAAGGACAGGCCGGTCAGCTCGATGGAGTGGAACAACGGCTCGAAGGCGAGCAGCGAAGCCCAGGACAGCGTACTGTCCACCGCGGCCAGGACCAGCCGCTCTCGGCCCTGCGCGTCGTACAGGCGCACGTCCTGCAGCTCGAGGCGCGGGCGCAGGCCGTCCCAATCGCCACGAATCGTACCGATGACGATGCGTTGCTTGGCCGCCTGGCTGATGGCGGCCGAGATCTGCGGGCTGTACTGATCGATGTTCGGCAGCAGCCAGTAGCGCACGCCCAGCACGCAGGTGGCCGACCAGCAGGACGCTGGCCAGCAGCGAGTACAGGCACACCCGGTAGACCCAGAGGGAGCTGTGTTTGAGCGCGCGCACGGCGCGGCGTCGGGGCATGCTGGGAGGGGTCGGCGAGCCCGGTTTGCCGGGGCGGGGATGTGACAATAGAATCCTCGACACCACGCTGCCCGCCAGCTGGGCGCGCTCCGGCTCTGCCGGCTGGTGTCGCGGCGTGGCGCCGTCCAGCCCGTATTCTAGCTTGGAATCAGGCATGCCAACGTCCGACTTCGCAGGATTGCTCACCAAAGCGCCGCACCGGCCAGTCGCTACCTGCAACGCGCGCTGGATCATCCGCCGGCGTGCTTCGACCCGGCGCGCCTGAGCGCACCGCTGGCGGCGCCGGACATCCGCGCGCTGATCGAAGCGTGCCCCGCGCACGACGACGCGGCGCTGGCGAGCTGGCTGCGGCAGGTACGCAAGGCGGTGATGATGCACGTGATCGCCCGCGATCTCGGCGGTCTGGCGGACCTCGCCGAGGTGATGGACACCATGACCGCGCTGGCGGAAGAGTGCGTGCGCTGCGCCCTGCACCACCTGGACGCGCGGCTCGCGCGCACCCATGGCCAGCCGCTGGGCGCGCTGTCGGGCCGGCCGCAGAGCCTGCTGGTGGTCGCGATGGGCAAGCTCGGCGGCTGCGAGCTCAACGTATCCTCCGACATCGACCTGATCTTCCTCTACGGCGAGGAAGGCGAGACCGCCGGCCCGGGCGTCATCAGCAACCACGAGTACTTCACGCGCCTGGGCCGCCGGCTCATCAACATCCTGGCCGAGCTCACCGCCGACGGCTACGTGTTCCGCGTCGACATGCGGCTGCGGCCGTACGGCGACAGCGGACCGCTGGTGATGAGCCTGGAGATGCTGGAGAACTACCTGCACACGCAGGGGCGCGAGTGGGAGCGCTACGCCTGGGTCAAGGCGCGCGAGATCAGCGGCCAGGCAGCGCCGTGAGCTCGCCGCGCTCGTCACGCCGTTCGTCTACCGCCGGCACCTCGACTTCAGCGCCATCGCCAGCCTGCGCGAGCTGCACGCGCAGATCCGCGCCGAGGTCGGGCGCCGCGACCTGCACGACAACATCAAGCTCGGGCCGGGCGGCATCCGCGAGATCGAGTTCGTCGCCCAGGTGTTCCAGATCGTGCGCGGCGGCCACGACGCCGGACTGCGGCTGCGGCCGACGCTGGCCACCCTCGCGTGCCTGGCGCAGCGACGGCTGCTGCCGGCCGATGCCGTCGAGGAGCTGCGCGCGGCCTACGTGTTTCTGCGCAACCTCGAGCACCGGCTGCAGTACCTGGAGGATCAGCAGACCCAGATGCTGCCGGCCGACCCCGAGGATCTGGCAGACCGTGGCGCAGGCTATGGGCTGCGCAGACGCCGCGCAGCTGCGCGCAACCCTGGAGCGCCACCGCGGCAACGTCACCCGGCACTTCGAAGCCGTGTTCGCAGGAGCGGCCGCAGGCAACGGCGAGCATCCGCTGGCGGGGGTGTGGACCGGCAGCCGTGAGCAGCGAAGAAGCGCAGGCCCGCCTGCGCGCGCTCGGCTACGCAGGACGCCCAGCGGCGTCTTCGAGCGCGTGCGCGATCTGCGCACGAGCGGCACGTACCGGCGCATGTCGGCATCGACCCAGGCACGGTTGGACAAGCTGGTGCCGCGGCTGCTCGAGCTGGCAGCTCAGTTCGAGCACCCCGACGCCACGCTCGAGCGCCTGGCGCGCGTGATCGAGAGCATCGGCCGGCGCGAGTCCTACCTCGCGCTGCTGCTCGAATATCCCGCGGCGCTCGCGCCGTCTCGCCGCGCTGGCCGCAGCCAGCCCGTGGGCCGCGGACTACCTCGCGCAGCACCCGGTGCTGCTGGACGAGCTGATCTCGCAGCAGGCCTTCGAGCCGCCGGACTGGGCGAGCCTGGCGGCGCAGCTCGAGCAGGACCTCGACGAGGTCGCCGGCAATACCGAGCGCCAGATGGACATCCTGCGCCACTTCAAGCAGGTGCAGACCTTGCGCCTGCTGACGCAGGACCTCGCCGGTACGCTGCCGCTGGAGACGCTCAGCGACCATCTGAGCGATCTCGCCTGCCTCATCCTGAGGGAGGTGCTGCGGCTGGCCTGGGAAGGGCTGCGCACCCGCCACCGCGACACTGCCGCTGTTCGCGGTGGTCGGCTACGGCAAGCTGGGCGGGAAGGAGCTTGGCTACGCCTCCGACCTCGACCTGATCTTTCTGTACGACGACGATCACCCGGACGCGGCCGACAACTACGCGCGCCTGTCGCAGCGGATCAACACCTGGCTCACCAGCTTCACGCGCGCCGGCGTGCTGTACGAGACCGACCTGCGCCTGCGGCCGGACGGCGCCAGCGGCCTGCTGGTCAGCCGGGTCGACGCGTTCGCCGAGTACCAGCGCAGCAAGGCCTGGGTCTGGGAGCACCAGGCGCTCACCCGCGCGCGCTTCGTGGCCGGGGA
Source organism: uncultured beta proteobacterium (assembly GCA_963772865.1). GTDB lineage: Bacteria > Pseudomonadota > Gammaproteobacteria > Burkholderiales > SHXO01 > SHXO01. Next base: position 65,338 of record CAVYZA010000034.1, read on the forward strand.
TCAGGCCATCGGCGCAGCCTTCGAGCGGCTGCGGGTGGAGATCCTGCGCCTGCCGCGGGAGCTGGCGGAGCTGCGCAGCGAGGTGCAGGCCATGCGCAGCCGCATGCTGGCCGGTCACCCCAACAAGAGCGGGCTGTTCGACATCAAGCACGACCGCGGCGGCATCGTCGACGTCGAGTTCATCGTCCAGTATCTGGTACTGGGTTTCGCGCACCGGCATCGCGGAGCTGACCGGCAACATCGGCAATCTCGCCCTGCTCAAGCTGGCGGGCGGGCTGGGGCTGATCCCCGTCCCGCTCGCCGAGCGCCGTGCACCAGAGCTACCGGGAGTTCAGGCGCATGCAGCACGCGCTGCGGCTGCAGGGCGAGCAGTATGCGCGGGTGCCGAAGGAACGGGTGAGCGAGCTGGTGCGCCCGGTGATCGAGTTGTGGGCGGAAGTGTTCGGGGACGCCGAGCGTCCTGCCCTGCGTCTGCCCCGTAGGCCGGACGCACCGCCGACTGCGACGAGGGACGCCAGGAGAAAGAAAGACGCGAAGGGCAGGTGCAGCGTTTCGACGGAACGACATACGCAGAGAACGCCTGCATTCATTTCCGAGGCTCGCTCCCGGCGGCCACGGCGCGCATCAGGCCACGGTCTTTCGGTCCCCGGCGGTCCTCCGCCGTCTGGCCCTGCTCGAGACCGGATTGCAGTCGTTCCGTCGACCGAGCAGCCGGTATACCGGCTTCTGGCCCTTGCCCTTGAACATCAGCTCCTGCGGGTCGCCGAACGCGTAGCGGGCGCTCAGGCGCCGGTAGGTGGTCTTGTCCACCAGCACCTCGCCCGGGGGCGCCTCCGTGGTGACGCGGCTGGCAAAGTTCACCGTATCGCCCCACAGGTCGTAGGTGAAGCGCTTGACGCCGATCACGCCCGCGATCGCCGGTCCCGTGGCGATGCCGATGTGGAAGGAGATGTTGTAGCGGCGCATGGTCTCGTTGCTGCGGGTGAGCTCGATCATCTCGAGCGCCATCTCCGCGACCGCCGCTTCATAACCCTTGTCGCCGGACAGCCCGCCCGCCACCATGTAGGCGTCGCCGACGGTCTTGATCTTGTCCACGCCGTGCTTCTCCGCCAGCTCGTCGCAGCGGGTGAACACGTCGTTCAAGAACGCCACCACCTCCTGCGGCGCGAGCTCCTCGGCGAGCGACGTGAAGTTGACGATGTCCGCGAACATGACGCTCACGTCGGCGAAGCCATCGGCGATGGTGGCCTGATCGTTCTTCAGGCGGTGCGCGATCTGCTGGCGGCAGGATGGTGGTGAGCAGCTGCTCGGACTTGCGCTGCTCGGCCTGCACCAGCTCGTGCTGGCAGCGACAGCTCGGCCTGGAAGGAATCCTTCTGCAGCACGAAGTAGCGCAGCAGCAGGTAGACGATGGTGGACAGGATGGTGAAGTTGAGCACGAAGAACACCGCCACCGTCTTCATCGGCACGCCGGACATGTCTCCGGTGGCCAGGAAGTAGTCGAACACCCCGGACATGGCGGTGAGCACGACGTAGGTGAAGAACCAGGGGATCGACTCGCGCGGGCCGTAGACGACCATCGCGCCCGACCGGGGCGAGCAGCGCCAGCAGGACGATGCCGCTGGAGTTGACGAAGCTGCCGATGCTCCACTGGATCACGAACGGAGCGAACAGGAACAGCGACAGCTGGGCGAAGCGGAAGAAATCGAAGTTGCGCGTCTTCAGGTAGATGACCAGGATCAGCGCGGACAGGAGCTGGTATGCGAGCGGGATGGTGGTGGGCAGCTTCAGCCCCAGCATCCAGTAGATGCCCAGCCACACGATCGCGGCCATGTTCATCAGGCCGCTGGCGAACATCAGCAGCGTCTTGCGCAGCCGCAGCTCCTCGCTGTCGTTCTCGTCCACCGCGGCGCGTCCCAGCCGGTGCAGCCAGGAGCCTTTGCCGGGCGCAGCGCTCTGCGCGCTGGGCGCAGGCGCCGGGACGGCGGCGTCGAGGGCGTCGGCGCCCAGGGCGGCATCGACGTCGGTGCGGCGGGCGGCGACCGGAACCTCCGCTACCGCCAGGCGCGAGGAATTGACCGCACCCGGTGCAGGGACGGCTACGGAGGCGTCTGCCATTGTGGAATTCTTGGTAACGGTGGGTGGCACGACTCGAACCTTGCACCCTAAAGCACGCTTTGTGCCGGAAACCGAGTTTGCGTTCACGCTTCAACCGTGCGCGACCTCGCCGGCCGCGCGCTCGAAGGCACCCAGGAGCACTTCCGGCTCCTGCGCGCCCGATACCGCCAGCCGCCGGTTGAAGACGAAAAAGGGCACGCCTTCCACGCCCAGCTCGCGCGCCTGGCGGTCTTCGTCAAGCACCGCGGCGCGCGTGCCTTCATCCCTCAGACACGCTTGCGCCCGCTGCGGGTCCAGTCCGGCCCGCTGCGCCAGATCGAGCAGCACCGCCGTGCTGGACAAGTCGGCACCCTCCAGAAAGTAGGCCTGAAACAACGTCTCGACCATCGCGTCCTGCCGCGACTCCTCGCCGGCCCACCGGATCAGCCGGTGCGCATCCACCGTGTTGGGCTGGCGGGCGATGCGGTCGAACGCAAAAGGGATGCCCACCTGCTGCCCCGACCGCTGCGACGCGCGTATAGATGCCGCCGGCCGCCGAGCCGAACTTCCGGCTGACGTACTCGCCACGCTCCATGCCGGCCGGTGGCAGCCAGGGATTGAGCTGAAAAGCGCGCCATTGCACCCGTGGCGGCGCATCCGAGCCCGACGCGGCCAGCCGGCGCAGCGCCTCTTCCAGACGACGCTTGCCGATGAAGCACCAGGGGCAGACCACGTCGGAGAACACCTCGATATGAACGTCGAGGGGCGGAGGCCTGGGGATTCGACGTCTGTGCGGTCATGCCGGCATCACTCCTGTAGCGTTGCAATCCACCCGCACCGGGCTAACATGCCCAGGCGCCACGGCTGTAACGTGCCGGCAGCGCCCGGGGCAACATGCAGGGTACGCGCGAGCAAGCCTGGAAGCTACGCTAAAATAGGCGGTTTTTGCGAGGGAGACCAACGAACATGTCGATGGCAGACCGTGACGGCCTCATATGGTACGACGGGCAACTGGTGCCGTGGCGCAACGCGACGACCCACGTGCTGACGCATTCGCTGCACTACGGCCTGGCCGTGTTCGAAGGTCTGCGCGCCTACAACAGCACCGGCGGCCCGGCCATCTTCCGGCTCAAGGAGCACACCGAGCGCTTGTTCAACTCCGCCCACATCTTCATGATGCGCATCCCCTACGACCGGGAGACGCTGATGGAGGCGCAGCGCGAGGTGGTGCGGGCCAACCAGCTGCAGTCCTGCTACGTCCGGCCGATCGCATTCTACGGCTCGGAGAAGATGGGTGTCTCCCCCAAGGGCGCGCAGGTGCACGTGGCGATCGCCGCCTGGCCCTGGGGCGCCTACCTGGGCGAAGAGGGCCTGGAGAAGGGCATCCGCGTCAAGACCTCGTCCTACGCGCGCCACCATATCAATGTCACGATGTGCCGGGCCAAGTTCTCCGGCACCTACGCCAACTCGATCCTGGCCAACCAGGAGGCGGTCGAGCATGGTTACGACGAGGCCTTGCTGCTGGATGTGGACGGCTACGTCGCCGAGGGGCCGGGCGAGAACCTGTTCATCGTCAAGAACGGCCGGCTCTACGAACCCGAGCTCACCTCCGCGCTGATCGGCGTCACCCGCGATGCGATCATCCAGCTCGCCCGCGACGCCGGGCTGGAGGTCGAAGCCCGGCGCTTGACTCGCGACGATGTGTACATCGCCGACGAAGCGTTCTTCACCGGCACCGCTGCCGAGGTCACGCCGATCCGCGAGCTGGACAGCCGCGTGATCGGCGCCGGCAAGCGCGGCCCGATCACCGAGAAGCTGCAGGCGATGTTCTTCGACGTGGTCAACGGGCGCAATCCAAAGTACGCCCATTGGCTGAGCCACGTCTGAGCGGGTCACAGCACGCAATGGACGACGTCAAGCACGAGAACACCCAGAGGCACATCGAGGTGTCGGCCGCGGATCTGCCGCTGCACTGCCCGATGCCCGACATGCTGCTGTGGAACGCCCATCCGCGCGTGTTCCTGCCGATCGAGAAGACCGGCCAGGCGCTGTGTCCGTACTGCGGGACGCGCTATACCCTCAAGGGCGGTGCCCGCGCTAAGCACTAAAGCCTACTGCCTGAACCGCAGAGGCGCAGAGACGCAGAGGATCGCAGAGGAAGAGAACTGCTTGCGTCAACGCCGCGACAGGTGAGCTTCGGATCCAGCGTGTTCGCTCGCCGCCGGGTTAGCATGTTCTCCCGGCTGTTCTCTGCGCCTCTGCGCCTCTGCGGTTCAGGTCTCGTAGGGTGTACAAGGTTCTGGTCAGTAGGCCCGTCGTGGGTCGGCGACACGGTGCTGGCGCAGCCGCTGTTCAAGCGCCTGCACGAGAAGCATCCGCGAGCTGAAGCTCGACGTGCTCGCGCCCGCCTGGACCCTGCCGCTGCTGCAAGCGCATGCCGGAGGTGAGCGAAGGGCTCGCCAGCCCGTTCGGGCACGGGGAGCTGAAGCTGGCGCGGCGCTGGCGGCTCGCGCGCGAGCTCAAGGCGCGCGCGTACGATCAGGCCATCGTGCTGCCGAACTCGTTCAAGTCCGCGCTGATCCCCCGCCTGGCGGGGATCGGGCTGCGCACCGGCTTCGTCGGTGAAGCGCGCCAGCTTCTGCTCAACGACGCGCGCCGGCTCGACGCCGAGCGCGCTGCCGTTGATGGCCGAGCGGTTCGCTCACCTCGCCGATGCCAGAAGGCGAGCCGCTGCGGCGCCCGCTGCCGCGGCCGTCCCTGAAGGTCTCGCGGGCCGCGCGCGATGCGCTGCTCGAGCGCCTCGGCTTGCGCACCGAGCCCGCCGGTCGCGTGCCTGTGCCCGGGTGCGGAGTACGGGCCCGGCCAAACGCTGGCCACCCGAGCACTTCGCCGGCCTCGCCGTGCAGTTGGCCGCAGCGCGGCTGGCAGGTCTGGCTGATCGGCTCGTCGAAGGACCGCGCCATCGGGCGCAGATCGAGCAGCTGAGCGGCGGGCGCTGCCGCAACCTGTGCGGGTCCACCAGCCTGGAGGAGGCCGTCGACCTGCTGTCGGCCGCGCAGGTGGTGGTGTCGAACGACTCCGGACTGATGCACATCGCCGCGGCGCTCGACCGTCCCATGCTCGCGCTGTACGGATCGAGCAGCCCGTCGTTCACGCCGCCGTTGTCGCCGCGCGCAGAGGTCATGAAGCTGAAGCTGCCCTGCAGCCCCTGCTTCGCGCGCGAGTGCCCGCTGGGCCACTTCAAATGCATGCGCGACCTCGAGCCGGATCGGGTATTCGAGCGCTTGCACCACATGCGATCCCCGCCAGCGTATGAAGTTCAACACCCCCGAGGAAGCCGAGGCCGCGTTCTACAAGGCGATCGAGCAGGCCGACGTGATCGCGATGATGTCGGTGTGGGCCGAGGACGAGGAAGTGATCTGCGTCCACCCCGGCGGCCAGCGCCTGCTCGGCGTGGACGCGGTGCGCGAATCCTGGCGGCAGATCTTCGCCGGCGGTCCGCGCATGCGCTTCAGCCTGCTGCAGGTGCGCGCCCATGCCAGCCGGCTGGTGTCGATCCGCAATCTGTACGAGCGCATCAGCGTCGGCGCCGACCCGCGCCAGCATCTGGTGCTCGCGACCAACGTCTACATCCTGGGCGCCGTCGGGATGGCGGATGCTGATGCATCACGCCTCGCCGCTGCCCGCCGGACGCCGCGGTGCCGGAAGCACCCGTGGGCACCATCCATTGAGCGCGCGCGCAGACAAGATCGGCATCGCACCGGCCCGGCTACCGGGCGCCGCGCTGGCTGCCGGGCGGGCATCTGCAGACCGTCTACCCCTTCCTGTTTCGACGCTTGCCGCGCGCCTGCTCTGCAACGCGAGCGCTGGGACACGCCCGACGGCGACTTCATCGACGTCGATTGGCTGGATGGCAGCACCGACCAGCCGCTGGTCGTGCTGTTCCACGGATTGGAGGGCTGTTCCCGCAGCCACTACGCGCGCGCACTGCTGCAGGCCTTGCAGCGGCGCGGCTGGCGCGCGGCGGTGCCCCACTTTCGCGGCTGCAGCGGCGCGCCCAACCGCCTGCCGCGCGCCTATCATTCCGGCGACTACGCGGAGATCGACTGGATCCTGCGGCGGATGGCGGCGCGCTCGCCCGGGCGCGCTTTGCGGTCGGCGTTTCGCTGGGCGGCAACGCTCTGCTCAAGTGGCTCGCACACACGGGCGAGGCCGCGCGCAGCGTATCGTTGCGCGCGCGGCGGCCGTCTCCGCCCCGATGGACCTGACCACGGCCGGTCACTTGCTCGGACGCGGACTGAACCGCGTCTACACCTGGCACTTCCTGCGCTCGCTCAAGCCCAAGAGTCTCGCCAAGCTGCGAACGCTTCCCCGGCCTCTACGACGCGCGCGCCGTCGCGCGCGCTCGCAATCTCTACGAGTTCGACAACCTCGTGACGGCGCCGCTGCACGGCTTTCGCAGACGCCGACGACTACTGGACCCGCGCCAGCAGCGCGCCGGATCTGCACGCACATCCGCGTGCCGACCTTGATCGTGCACGCGCGCAACGACCCCTTCCTGCCTGGCGCCCACCTGCCGGCGCCGCAGCGGTGTCCGCTTGCGTCGAGCTCGAGTATCCCACGGCGGGCGGCCATGTGGGCTTCATATCGGGGCCGTTCCCCGGCAACCTGGAATGGCTGCCGCGGCGCCTGCTCGCGTTCTTCGACGCAGCGGCCGCGCTGACGGGCGTGTCGCGAGGTCCTGCACTGTGAATCCCGCGGTCGGCTCATCGACTGAGCCTGTCGCGCCTCGAGTCTGCCGCGCGCGGACGCGAGGGCCGTGGGATAATTGCAGTCAAACAAGAAGCCGATCCCGCTCCAATGCTGCTTCCAGCAGAGATCTTCAAGGCCTACGACATCCGTGGGATCGTCGGCAAGACGCTGACCCCGGAGATCGCCGAGCAGATCGGCCGCGCCATCGGCACCCGCGCTCGCGCGCTGCAGCAGAAGGCGGTATGCATCGGCCGCGACGGGCGTCTGTCCGGGCCGGCACTGTCCGCAGCGCTGGCGCGCGGGCTGCAAGCTGCGGGGATGGACGTGATCGACGTCGGCCTGTGTCGCCACGCCGATGCTGTACTTCGCCACGCACCACCTGCAGACCGGGTCCGGGGTGATGGTCACCGGCAGCCACAACCCGCCGGACTACAACGGGATGAAGATCGTCGTCGCCGGCGAAACGCTGTCCGGCGATGCGATCCAGGCACTGCGCAACCGCATCGAGACGGGTGAGCTCGCGAGCGGCAGCGGCAGCTACAGCCAGCACGACATCGCCGAGGCCTACATCGAGCGCATCGTCGCGGACGTCAAGCTGGCGCGGCCCATGCGCATCGTGGTCGATTGCGGCAACGGCGTGGCCGGCGCTTTCGCACCGCAGCTGTACCGCCGCCTCGGCTGCCGGGTGCGCGAGCTCTTCTGCGAGGTCGACGGCAACTTCCCCAACCACCATCCCGATCCGTCGCAGCCCGACAACCTGCAAGACCTGATCCGTGCGCTGGCCGTCGGCGACGACGAGCTGGGCCTCGCGTTCGACGGCGACGGCGACCGGCTCGGTGTGGTGACCAAGGCCGGCAAGATCATCTACCCCGACCGCCAGCTGATGCTGTTCGCTGCCGACGTGCTCAGCCGCAACCCGGGCGCGCAGGTCATCTTCGACGTCAAGTCCACCCGCAACCTGTTCGACTGGATCGCCAGCCACGGCGGCAAGCCGGTGCTGTGGAAGACGGGTCATTCGCTGATCAAGGCGAAGATGAAGGAAACCGGCGCGCTGCTCGCCGGCGAGATGAGCGGGCACACCTTCTTCAAGGAGCGCTGGTACGGCTTCGACGACGGCCTGTACGCCGGCGCACGGCTGCTCGAGTACCTGAGCGCCCGCGCCGATATCGACGCGGAGTTCGCGCGCCTGCCCGACTCCGTCAACACCCCGGAGCTGCAGATTCAAGCTGGCCGAAGGCGAGAACTACGCGCTGATCGCGCAGCTGCAGCGGAGCCGCGAAGTTCGCTGGCGCGCGCGATGTCATCACGATCGACGGGTTGCGCGTCGAGTATCGCCGACGGCTTCGGCCTGGCGCGGGCGTCCAACACCACGCCGGTGATCGTGCTGCGTTTCGAGGCCGACAACGCAGGCGGCGCTGCACAGGATCCAGGACGACTTCCGCCGGGTCCTGCTGGCTGCGAAACCCGATACCCAGCTGCCTTTCTGACCTTCGTTCGGCAGGACGCGGGTGTGCAAATGAAGGCGCCCACGTCGCCGGCACCGCGCCGGATCCCGAATCCTATCTCGCGCTGCAGCCGATCTTCGACCGCGAGCTGCGCCTGTATGCATACGAACTGCTGTTCCGCGCCGGCGACGGCGAGGACGCGCTGGTCAAGGACGATCACCTCGCCTCGGCCACGGTCATGCATCACGTGTTCAACAAGCTCGGCGCGGATGCGGTGCTCGGGCCCCACCTCGGCTTCATCAACCTGGACGCGGCCATGCTGAGGAGCAGCGTGGTCGAGCGCCTGCCCAAGGACCGGGTGGTGCTGGAGATCCTGGAGACGGTCGAAGTAAACGCGGATCTGGTCGCGCGCTGCGCCGCGCTCAGCGCATCAGGGCTTCCGCCTTGCGCTGGACGACTTCTCGGGACAAGAGACGCGCTTCGAGCCGCTGCTGCCCGTGGTGGATGTGATCAAGGTCGACCTGCACCGGGTCGCGCCTGGTGCACTGGCGAAGACCACCAGTCGCGCTTGCGACGCTGGCCGGCCAACTGCTGGCCGAGAAGATCGACAGCGAGGAACAGGTGCAGCGCTGCCGCGATCTGGGCTACGACCTGTTCCAGGGCTATCACCTGGGCCGGCCGCGCCTGATCAGCTTCGGCCCGCGCGCAGTGGCAGCCCGACACACCGGGGCGCGAGCTGCTGGACGTGCGGCGCGTTCCGCGCTGACGCCAGCGCCTGCACCGGCAGAGGCCGGCCGCAGGAGCGATCGCTAGGGCTGAGCTCCCTCGACCTTCTCCTTCAGGCTGACCAGTCCCTTGTGATACCCGCCGCTCAGGAGCTTGACCAGCTTCTCGTCCCGCGCCGGGTCGTCGACGGTGTAGTCGAGCCCCTTGAACCGCGCTTTCCACTCGACCAGCGAATGGCCGTCTCCCGCGTCCTTGATTGTGAGGGTGGCAAAGTAGTCGCTGCTCAGCGGCTGCCCGCCGGCATAGGTATAAGTGAGCGTCCGATCCCACGGGTTGAAGTCGATCAGCTTCTCCTCGACCTTGGTTCCGTTGAGCCGGGTCAGCTCGCGAATGCAGCCCACCTCGCCGTTTCTGCCCAGAACGAGTTTGGAGGACTCGATCAGCGGATACCACTTGGCGAGACCGGCGAAATCGCCGGCAACTGCCCAGACCTGATCCGGTGCGGCGTCGATCGTGATCGTCTCCAGAATGGATTGCTCCTTCGCTTGAGCGAACACCATCTGAGGACACATTGCAGCGACCGTCACAGCGATCAGCCACGCCAGAGCTCGACCCATTCCCTCTCTCCTGTTCTTTATCGTTGCAACACTGTGTTCTTTATCGTTTAGCACCGGGCCTACAGGCGACGCGAGCGACAGCAGCCGCGCTATCCCAATCTCTCCCGCACCCACGACGGCACCGACCCGAGTGCTTCCGGCAGCTTCGCCGCGTCGGTGCCGCCGGCCTGCGCCATGTCCGCGCGCCCGCCGCCCTTCCCGCCGACCTGCTGCGCGACGAAGTTCACCAGCTCGCCCGCCTTGACCTTGCCGGTGAGGTCGCTGGTCACGCCGGCCACGAGAGCGACCTTGCCGCCTTCGACCGAGCCGAGCACGATCGCCGCGGACTTGAGCTTGTCCTTGAGCTTGTCCAGCGTATCGCGCAGGCTCTTGGCGTCGGCACCGTCGAGCCGGACGGCGAGGACCTTGGCAGCGCCCACGCTCACCGCCTGTCCGGCCAGGTCGTCGCCCTGTGAAGCGGCCAGCTTGCCCTTCAGCCTGCGCCAGCTCCTTCTCGAGGCTGCGCACGTTGTCCATGATCTGGTTGAGCCGGCTGCCGATCTCCATCGGATGCGCCTTCAGCATCTCCGCGACCCCTTCCAGCGCCGCCGTCTGCTGCTGCACGTGCTGCAGCGCGCCGTCCGCGGTGACCGCCTCGACGCGGCGAATGCCGGCCGCCACTCCGGACTGCGCCACGATCTTGAAGAAGCCGATGTCGCCGGTGCGCCGCACATGGGTTCCTCCGCACAGCTCGGTGGAGAAATCGCCCATGCCGATCACGCGCACCTCGTCGCCGTACTTCTCGCCGAACAGCGCCATGGCGCCCGCCTTGATGGCCTGGTCGTAGTGCATGACGCGGGCTTCGACCGCGGCGTTGGCGCGGATCTCCTCGTTCACCAGCCGCTCGATCTCGCGGATTTCCTCGGCCGAGAGCGGCCGGTCGTGGGAGAAGTCGAAGCGGGTCTTGTGCTCGTCCACCAGCGAGCCCTTCTGCTGCACGTGATGGCCCAGCACCTGGCGCAGGGCCGCATGCATGAGGTGCGTCGCCGAGTGGTTGAACATCGCCGCAGAGCGCAGCGCCATGTCCACCTCCGCGCTCACGGTGTGTCCCAGCCGCAGTTCGCCGCTGGTCACCACGCCGTGATGTCCGAACACTTCGGCCGAGATCTTCTGCGTGTCCTCGACCTTGAAGCTGGAGATCGGCGTGGCGTGCCGCACCAGCACACCGCGATCGCCAACCTGGCCGCCGGACTCGGCGTAGAACGGCGTGCGGTCCAGCACCACGACGCCGCGCTCGCCGCTGCCGAGGCGATCGACGGACGAGCCGTCGACGTAAAGCGCCACCACCGTGGCGTCGAGCTTGAGGGTCTCGTAGCCGTGGAACTCGGTGGCCTTGCCGGTGTACTCCGCGCCCTGTGTCATGCGGAACTTGGAAGCGGCGCGCGCGCGCTCGCGCTGCTGCTGCATCTCGGCTTCGAAACCGGCCAGATCGACCTGCAAGCCGCGCTCACGGGCGATGTCCGCGGTGAGATCGACCGGGAATCCGTAGGTGTCGTAGAGCTTGAACACCGTCGAGCCGTCGAGCATGCGGTCCTCGCGGTGCAGCGCGCCTTCCAGCACCTCCATGCCGTGCTCGAGGGTCTCGGCGAAGCGCTCCTCCTCCTGCTTGAGCACGCCGATCACGCGGCTCTTCTCGCGCACCAGCTCCGGATAGGCCTCGCCCATCACCTTGGCGAGATCGTCCACCAGCAGGTGGAAGAAGGGCTGCTTCTGTCCGAGCTTGTAGCCGTGGCGGATGGCGCGCCGGATGATCCGGCGCAGCACGTAGCCGCGGCCCTCGTTGCCGGGAATGACGCCGTCGACCACCAGGAAGCTGCAGGCACGGATGTGGTCGGCGATGACCTTCAACGAGTTGCTGGACGAGGTCACGCGCGCCGGTCACGCGGGCGGCGCCGCGGATCAGGTCCTGGAACAGGTCGATCTCGTAGTTCGAGTGCACGCCTTGCAGCACGGCAGCGATCCGCTCCAGCCCCATGCCCGGTGTCCACCGACGGCTTCGGCAACGGATGCAACGTGCCGGCTTCGTCGCGGTTGAACTGCATGAACACCAGGTTCCAGATCTCGATGTAGCGGTCGCCGTCCGCGTCCGGCGTTCCCGGCGGCCCGCCCGGGATGCCGGGCCCGTGGTCCCAGAAGATCTCCGTGCACGGACCGCAGGGGCCGGTGTCGCCCATCTGCCAGAAGTTGTCGCTCTGGTACTTCGGCCCGCCCGGCTTGTCGCCGATGCGGGCGATGCGCTCGCGCGGGACCTTGATGTCCTTGGCCCAGATGTCGTAGGCCTCGTCGTCGTCCTGGTAGACGGTCACCCACATGCGTTCGGGTGCGAGGCCGTAGTCCTTGGTCAGGAGCTCCCAGGCCAGGCGGATGGCGTCGCGCTTGAAGTAGTCGCCGAAGCTGAAGTTGCCCAGCATCTCGAAGAACGTGTGATGGCGGGCGGTATAGCCGACGTTCTCGAGGTCGTTGTGCTTGCCGCCGGCGCGCACGCAGCGCTGCGACGTGGTGGCGCGGTTGTAGGGGCGCTTGTCGAGCCCGAGGAACACGTCCTTGAACTGGACCATGCCGGCGTTGGTGAACAGCAAGGTCGGATCGTTCCCCGGCACCAACGGGCTGGACGCAACGATGGTGTGCCCATTGCGCTCGAAGAACTTCAGGAATTGCGTTCGGATTTCACTGCTCTTCATCGTCGATGCCCTGCCTGCCGCGCTGTGCCTCGGGGACTGCGTTCAAGAATCTGAAATTTAACCACAAAAGAGCCCAGGCACGAAGCGTTTCGGCGAGGCCAGGCACGCAGCGCTGCGGGCCGTTGCAAGGGAAGTGCAGGAAGGAATGCGCAACAAGGGCGCGGCCGGCGGCTCGCGGCACGCCATTGCGCGTCAGAGACGAAAACGGCAGTACGCAAGACGGCTAGCGTTTCGGCCCGACTGAGCGGAAGCGCGCGGAGGCCCGCTACTCGTCGCCCCACTCGCCGCCGACGACCTGGCGGATGATCTCGGCCGAGAAGCCGCGCCCGTGGAGAAAGCGCCATTGCTTGGCCCGTTCCTTCGCGTCCGCGGCCGGCTGCGCCGAAGCGCTTGCGCCAGACGGTACGGGCCTGCTCCAGCTCTGAGCCCTTGAGCAGCGCTGCTGTCTGCTCCAGAACGTCCCCGGCCACACCCTTGCTGCGACAGGTCCCTCGAGCACGCGCGCCGCGCCGTAGCGGCCCCGCGCCTTCGCCACGTGCTGTTCGGCCAACCGCTGCTCGGACAGCCAGCCACGCCGTTCGAACTCGTCCAGCAGCGCCGCGATCTCGGCGGGATCGGCGTCGGGCCCCTGCAGCTTGCTCGTCAGCTCGAGGCGGGAGTGCTCGCGGCGCGCCAGCAGCCGCAGCGCCCGCGCGCGGAGGCTGAGCTTGGGTGCCGCGCGGACCGTAGCGGCTAGTCCTCGACCTCGGCGCCGCCGCGATCTGCGGGGCCGCGCCCGTGACACCGGCGGCGACGCGGATCTTGGACTCGATCTCGGTGGCCAGTTCCACGTGCTCCTTGAGATAGTCGCGGCAGTTGTCCTTGCCCTGGCCGATGCGATCGCCGTTGTAGCTGTACCAGGCGCCGGACTTGTCCACGACCTTGTACAGGACGCCAAGGTCGACGATCTCGCCGTGGCGGGAGATGCCCTCGCCGTAGAGGATGTCGAAGTCGGCCTGCCGGAACGGCGGGGCGACCTTGTTCTTCACGACCTTGACGCGGGTCTCGCTGCCGATCACCTCGTCGCCCTTCTTGATCGAGCCGATGCGGCGGATGTCCAGGCGCACCGAGGCGTAGAACTTCAGCGCGTTGCCGCCGGTCGTGGTCTCCGGGTTGCCGAACATGACCCCGATCTTCATGCGGATCTGGTTGATGAAGATCACCAGGGTGTTGGAGCGCTTGATGTTGGCGGTGAGCTTGCGCAGCGCCTGCGACATCAGGCGCGCCTGCAGGCCCATCTGCGGCTCGCCCATCTCGCCCTCGATCTCGGCCTTGGGCGTGAGCGCGGCCACCGAATCGATCACCACGATGTCCACCGAGCCGGAGCGCACCAGCATGTCGGCGATCTCGAGCGCCTGCTCGCCGTTGTCGGGCTGGGAGATGAGCAGCTCGTCGATGTTCACGCCGAGCTTGCGGGCGTACTGGGCATCCAGCGCGTGCTCGGCGTCGATGAAGGCGGCAGTCCCGCCGAGGCGCTGCATCTGGGCGATGACCGACAGCGTCAGGGTGGTCTTGCCCGAGGATTCCGGCCCGTAGATCTCGACGACCCGGCCGCGCGGCAGGCCGCCCACGCCCAGCGCGATGTCGAGCCCCAGCGAGCCGGTGGAGACGACCTGGATGTCCTGGGAGACCTCGGCCTCCCCCAGCTTCATGATGGAACCCTTGCCGAACTGCTTCTCGATCTGCGAGAGGGCCGCCTGCAAGGCCTTGCGCTTGTTGTCGTCCATGATGGTTGCGATGTTCTTTTCGATCAGCACGCTATTCTCCCACAAACAGGAATGGATGGAATGAGCGCAGCAGGAACCGCAGCACGAATAGGCCAGCTGCGCTGAACCTGGCGGGGTCATTGCGCGCGTGCTTGCTGACTGCACCTAGCTAGCTGACGGGGTCACACGATGGCGCGCTCCCCTGAGCCGGTTGCCCGGTCGCCTTAGGGCACATCGTGCGCGACGAGCCGGCTCACTGCGTGACCCACCCCGGCAGCGGGCCAGGCTCTGCGGCCTGCCGTCGACGGCAGGCCCGGCCCTTACTGCACGCCTCTCCGCACCATCTCCAGCACGCCCTCCAGCGCGACGATCACCGACTGCCGCCGCACCGCCTCGCGGTCGCCGCCGAGCAGGCGGGTGGCGGCGATCGGTTCGGTTGCCCGCGTCCCCCAGCGCGAAGCAGACCATCCCGACCGGCTTCTGGGCTGTGCCGCCGGCGGGCCCGGCCACGCCGGACACCGCGACCGCGATCTGGCCGTGGCTGCCCGCGAGCGCGCCGACGACCATCTCTCGTACCGTCTGCTCGGAAACCGCTCCATGGGTGTCCAGCGTCTGCGATCGCACGCCCAGCATCTCGCGCTTCGCCACATTGGTGTAGGTGACGAACCCGCGCTCGAACCACTCCGAGCTGCCCGGCACCATGGTGACGCACTCGCTCACCCAGCCTCCGGTGCAGGACTCCGCGGTCACCAGCATCCAGCCGCGCGCCTTCAGCGCCTGTCCGGCGCGGGCCGCGAGGTCAAAGAGCTCCCGGTCCAATCCATCCTCCGAGGCTGGGCAGCAGCAGTTGCATCAGCGCCAGGCAGATCAGCGCAAAGAACGCCGCCACCAGATCGTCGACCATCACACCGAAGCCGCCGCGGAACATGCGTTCGACGTAGCGGATCGGCCCGGGCTTGAAAATGTCGAACAGGCGAAACAGCAGGAACGCCAGCGCCTGCCACAGCAGCGCGGTCGGGCGTGAAGAAGAGCACGATGAGGAACGCGGTGATCTCGTCCCAGACGATCGCCTTGTGGTCCTCCACGCCCATGTCGCGGCCGGTCTTGTCGCAGATCCACACGCCGGCAACGTACATCCCGCCCAGCAGGATGAGCAAATCGAGTCGGCTGCAGCCGCGGCTCCAGCCACCAGAAGACGGGCAACGCCAGCAGCGTCCCGAACGTCCCCGGGGCGAACGGGCGCGAGCCCGCTGCCGAAGCCCAGCGCCACGAAGTGCGCCGGATGGCTCAGCGCAAAGCGCAGGTTTGGCCGTGCCACCATCCTAAACGAAGTGATCAAACCCGGCTCCGCGCAGCGTAAGTCGCCTGCCCCGCCGCATCGACGGCCGCGCACCCCGACCCCGACTCCACGCGGCCGACACGGGTGAGGGGCGAGGCCCAGGCGCGCCGCCAATTCGACGATCTCCGCGTGGCCGGAGGAGGCCGCGGTGAAGCACAGCTCGTAGTCGTCGCCTCCGGCGCAGGGCGCAGCGCTGCACGAGGGATGATCGCGGTAGCGCTGCGCCACCGGCGACAGGGGAACCGCCGGCCAGTCGATGACGAGCCGCACTCCGGAACGCTCGGCGAGGTGACCGGCATCGGCGACCAGACCGTCGGAGATGTCGATCGCGCTGCTCGCGCGCCCGCGCAGGGCGTTGCCGAGGCCCACGCGCGGCGTCGGCCGGTCGAGCCGCGCGCGAACGTAGTCCAGCTCCTGCGGCTGCAGCTGGAGCTCACCGCGCAAATGCGCGAGCGCGAGCGCCGCATCGCCCACCGTACCGGAGACCCACACCTCGTCGCCGGGACGCGCTCCCGAGCGCAGCAACGCCTGTCCCGCGGGCACTTCGCCCAGGATCTGCACGCAGATGTTGAGCGGCCCGCGGGTCGTATCGCCGCCGATGAGATCGACGTCGAAGGCACTCGGCAAGATCGAGAAACCCGCGCATGAAGGCGCTGATCCAGTTCTCGTCCGCCTGCGGCAGGGCCAGCGACAGCGTGACCCAGCGTGCCCGCGCGCCCATCGCCGCCATGTCGGACAGGTTCACCGCCAGGCGACTTCCAGCCCACGCCGTAGGCGTCGGCGTCATCGAAGAAATGCCGTCCGCCGACCAGCATGTCGGTGGACACCACCAGCTCCATGCCCGGCGTCACCGCCACCAGCGCCGCGTCGTCGCCCCCGGCCAGGATCGTGTGCGTGGTCCGCGGCGAGAAGTAGCGGGCGATGAGCTCGAATTCCGAAAGCATTGAGCTGAACCGCTCGGCCGAGACGAGAAGACACGAGAAACCGAGAGCGGACTTGAACGCGGTCCAGGACTCAGCTCGAGATTGCCCCGCGTCTCTGCTGGTGAGTCACTTGTCCTTGCGAGTGCTCGAGCAGGGCCTGGTACTCCTCTTCCTTCATGGTGAAGCTGTGCTCGGCCTTGGGAAACTCGCCCTTGCGGACATCTTCCTGGAAGTCGGTGAGCGCCTTGCCGATCACGCCCCAGCAGTCGGCGTACTTCTTGACGAACTTCGGCGTGAAGCGGTCGAACAAGCCGACCATGTCGTGCAGCACCAGGTTCTGCCCGTCGCAGTGCGGGCCGGCGCCGATGCCGATGGTGGGGATCTGCAGCCGCTCGGTGATGAGCTGCGCCACGCGATCGGGGATCGCTTCCAGCACGATGGCGAAGCAGCCGGCCTTCTCCATGGCGAGCGCGTCCTTGAGCAGCTGCACGCCCGCGCCGGCATCCTTGCCCTGGACCTTGAAGCCGCCGATCTTGGACATGAGCTGGGGCGTGAGCCCGATGTGCGCCATCACCGGGACGCCGGCCTTGATCACCGCCTCGGCCATCGGCGCGAAGTCCTCGCCGCCCTCGATCTTGACCACGTCGGCGCCGCCCTCCTTGAGCATGCGCATCGCGCTGTTGATCGCATCGGCAGTCGACGCGTGGTAGGCGCCGAGCGGCAAGTCGCCCACCAGGATGGCCCGCTTCACTCCGCGCGAGATCGCCTTGGCGTGATGAATCATCTCGTCCATGGTCACCGGCACCGTGCTGGAATAGCCCAGCGCCGTCATCCCCAGCGAATCGCCGATCAGGATGCAGTCGATGCCCGCGCGGTCCACCAGCTGGCCGGTCGGAAAGTCCACCGCCGTGACCTGGAAGATCTTCTCGCCCTTCGCAACCTTCGCCTGCAGGTCGAAGATCGTCAGCTTCTTGGTTGCTTCAGCCATCTATCCCCTCCTTCAGTCAAAATCTCAGCCGCAAAGACGCAAAGGAATCGCAAAGAATCCCGAGCACATGGTCTTCCTTTGCGTAGTCCTTTGCGTCTTGCGCCTTTGCGGTCATCGTCCGCCTTAAGCCTTCATCGCCTGGCCTCGGCCGGCCGGACCTGCGCGGCGAGCTTGTCGAGCACGCCATTGACGTACTTGTGCCCGTCGGTGCCGCCGTAGCTCTTGGCGAGCTCCACCGCCTCGTTGATCGACGACCCGGTAGGGAATATCGGGGCACTGCGTCAACTCGTAGCCGCCGATCAGCAGCAGCGCGTGCTCGATCGGGCTCAGCGACTCGGCGGGCCGGTCCAGGAACGGCTGGATGCCGGCGTGCAGATCGTTGGCGTGCTCGATCACCCCATGCACCAGTGCTTCCAGGTGCGCCTGATCGGCCTTGGGACCCTCGCTCTCCAGCGGCCTGCTGGCACAAGGTCTGCGCGTCGTGCCCGGTGAGCAGCCACTCGTACAGCGCCTGCAGCGCCATCTCGCGCGAGCGGCGCCGCGAGCCCCGCGCGGCACCGCGTCGCGACTCTGCGCCGGATCTCAGCGGGCGCCATCGATCGCCCTCAGCAGGTTGGCCATCTCGATCGCCACCCGCGCGGCTTCGGCGCCCTTTGTGCTCATGCGGGCTTCGGCCTGATACTCGTCGTCGGTGGTGAGCACACCGTTGGCCACGGGCACGCCGGTATCGAGCTGCACGCGCGCCAGCCCGGCGGCCGACTGGTCCGCAACCACTTCGAAGTGATAGGTGTCGCCGCGGATCACCGCGCCCGAGCGCGCACAGCGCGTCGAAGCGTCCGCTCGCCGCCATCCGCTGGGCCGCCAGCGCGATCTCCAGCGCACCGGGCACGGTCGCGATCAGGACGTCCTCGGCGCGCACGCCGTGCCGGCGCAGCTCGGCGGTGCAGGCGGCCAGCAGCCCCTCGCAGACGTCGATGTTGAAGCGGCTCATGACGATGCCCACGCGCAGCCCGGCGCCCTGCAGTCCGGGTTCGAGCTCGAGAATGTCGTCGTAGCGTGCCATGACGCGCTCATCGCTTCCGCTCGCCGATGGCGGTGACCACGCCGGCGCCGCGCGCACGCTCCGGCAGCACGATAGCCGGTCACCTCCAGATCGAAGCCGGCCATGCTCGGCATCTTGCGCGGCATCGCCATGACCTTCATCCGGGTCACGCCGAGCTCCTTGAGGATCTGCGCGCCGATGCCGTAGGTGCGCAGATCCATCTTGCGGGGAGCGCTTTCGTCCGGCTGTGCCTGCAGACGCTCCAGCAGGCCGTCGCCGGTCTCGCTGCGGTGGAGCAGGACGATCACGCCGGCATCCGCGGCGGCGATCGTCTTCATCGCCTCGTGCAGGTTCCACGAGTGCAGGGGGCTCGCCGCGTCCAGCGCATCGATGACCGAGAACGGCTCGTGCACCCGCACCAGGATTTCCTTGCCCGGCGTCACTTCGCCCCTGACCAGCGCCAGGTGCACCTCGTCCGCCGTCACGTCGCGAAACGCCACCAGCCGGAAGCGGCCGTACGCGGTCTCGATCTGGCGCTCAGCGACCCGCTGCACCAGCGACTCGGTGCGGCTGCGATAGTGGATCAGATCGGCGATGGTGCCGACCTTGAGCCCATGCTGATCGGCGAAGGCCAGCAGATCCGGCAGACGCGCCATCTCGCCGTCGTCGCGCAAGACTTCGCAGATCACGGCCGCCGGCATGAGCCCGCGCCAGCTCGGCCAGGTCGCACCCGGCCTCGGTGTGCCCGGCGCGCACCAGCACGCCGCCGGGCTGCGCCATGAGCGGGAAGATGTGGCCCGGCTGCACCAGGTCCTCCGGCCGCGCCTCCCTGCGCACCGCCGCCTGCACCGTGCGCGCGCGGTCCGCGGCCGAGATGCCGGTCGTCACACCGCTGGCGGCTTCGATGGACACGGTGAAGTTGGTGCCCAGCTGCGACTGGTTGTTGTTCACCATCAGCGGCAGGTCGAGCTGGCGGCAGCGCGCCTGCGTCAACGTGAGGCAGATCAGCCCGCGGCCGTGCCTGGCCATGAAGTTGATGGCTTGCGCGGTGACGAACTCGGCGGCCATCACCAGGTCGCCTTCGTTCTCGCGATCCTCTTCGTCGACCAGGACCACCATGCGGCCGGCCTGAATCTCGGCGATGATCCCAGGTGTGCTGGTGACGCTGGCTGTGCTGCTGATGCTCATTGCGATTGCCCCCCGTCGTGTGCCCGCGAGCAGCCGTTCGACATAGCGCGCCACCAGGTCGACTTCGAGATTCACGCGGCTGCCGGCCTGCAGATCCTGCAGATTCGTGACCGCCAGCGTATGCGGAATCAGGTTGACCGCAAACCGCGTCGCCGTCGACCCGGTTCACCGTGAGGCTGACGCCGTTGACCGTGACCGAACCCTTGCGGGCGAGATACTTGCGCCAGGCCGCGAAGGCACCCGCGCCTCCAGCAGCCAGCTCTCTCCCACCGGCTCGAAGCGCGTGACCTCGCCCACACCGTCCACGTGTCCGCTCACCAGGTGGCCGCCGAGCCGGTCCGACAGGCGCAGCGCCTTTTCCAGATTGACCGTTCTGCCGGGTGCAAATCCCGACGGTGCAGTCCATCGTTTCCTGGGACACATCCACCGCGAACGCATCCGCGGCCAGCTCAACCACGGTCAAGCAGCAGCCGTCCACCGCAATGCTGTCGCCGACCCGGACGTCGGACAGATCCAGCCCGCCCGCCGGCGATCGTCACCCTGGCCCCCTTGTCCGTCGCCACGGCCGTCGCGCACTGAGCCCTTCGCTGCGACGATGCCAGTGAACATATGCGTCAAGGCCTGCGGCTGCGCAAGGCGCGCGATCACGCGCAGATCCGGCCCGATTCGGCTCACATCCGTCAGCTCGCAGCTCGACGCGCTGATCGAGCCCGGTCAGCTCCCGCAGGTCAAACATACCCCGCGCGGTATCGCCGAGCAAGTGCGGCGCGAAGTACAGCACCAGCTCGTCGACCAGCCCGGCGCGCAGCAGCGCCCCGTTGAGGCGGCTGCCGGACTCGGTCAGGATCTCGTTCATCTCCCGCCGCCCCAGCTCCTGCGAGCATGCGCGGCAGGTCGACCTTGCCCTGCGCGTCGGGCAGGACGACCACTTCCGCTCCGGCCTGGGCCAGCGCGCGCATCCGGTCGCGGATCCTCAACGGCCGCGAACACGAGCACGTTGCCCGCCCTCGAGGACGCGCGCGGTGGCGGGCAGCCGCAGATCGCGGTCCACGACGATGCGCACAGGCTGCCTGGACGTTTCGACCTCGCGCACCGTCAGCCGCGGATCGTCCGCGAGCAGCGTCCCGATCCCGGCCATCACCGCACAGGAGCGAGCCCGCCAGCCGATGCCCGTCGCGGCGCGCCTCCGGACCTGTGATCCACTGACTCACGCCATTGGCCAGCGCGGTGCGACCGTCCAGGCTCGCCGCCACCTTCACGCGCAGCCAGGGCCGCCCGCGCTGCATGCGCGAGACGAAGCCGATGTTGATCTCGCGTGCCTGCTCCTCCAGCAGACCCTCGAGCGTCTCGATCCCCGCGGCGCGCAGGCGCTCCAGCCCCGCGCCGGCGACCTTGGGATTGGGGTCCCGCATGGCTGCCACGACCCGCGCCACGCCCGCCGCGACCAGCGCGTCGGCGCATGGCGGAGTGCGGCCATGATGGCTGCACGGCTCGAGCGAAACATACGACGGTCGCGCCCGCTCGCCCGGTCCCCGGCGGCCCGCAGCGCCACGACCTCCGCGTGCGCCTCGCCCGCCCGCTCGTGCCATCCCTCACCCACGATCTGACCGTCGCGCACCACGACGCAGCCCACACGCGGGTTGGGCGTGGTCGTGTACAGGCCGCGCTGCGCAAGCTGCAGGGCGCGGGACATGAAAGCGTGGTCGGCGGAGGTGAACATTCGACTGTCGATGAGCAA
Organism: uncultured beta proteobacterium; assembly: GCA_963772865.1. Taxonomy (GTDB): domain Bacteria; phylum Pseudomonadota; class Gammaproteobacteria; order Burkholderiales; family SHXO01; genus SHXO01. Next base: position 86,658 of record CAVYZA010000034.1, read on the forward strand.
GGCTAGCGCACAGAGGACACAGAGCGAGCGGCGTTCGTCCGCCAGCAATCCAGACACAGCCGACATGGCCGAGCGCACGCTCCGAGTCCTGCGCCTCTGCTGCGTCTCGCTGCGCTCTCGTGGCTGACTTTCGACTCGCTGGACGCTCAACTGGCCGGCTTGCGGGCGCGCCGGCGCGTACCCGACTTGCTCGGCGGCTCCTTGAGCACGTCGCGCAGCACGTCGCGAAAGTCCTCCGGGTCCTGGAAGTCCTTGTACACCGAAGCGAAGCGGATGTAGGCGACCTTGTCCAGCCGGTAGAGCTCGCGCATCACCATCTCGCCGATGCGCCGCGAGGCGATCTCGCGTTCGCCCAGGCTGAGCAGCTTCTGGGTGATGCGGTCGATGGCGGCGTCGACGTATTCGGTGGGGACGGGCCGCTTGTGCAGCGCACGGGTGAAGCCGATCCGCAGCTTGTCCTGGTCGTACTCCTCGCGGATGCCGTTGGCCTTGACCACCTGCGGCATGCGCAGCTCCACCGTCTCGTAGGTGGTGAAGCGCTTCTCGCACGCCAGGCAGCGGCGGCGGCGGCGGATGCTGTCGCCTTCCTCGCTGACGCGGGAATCGACCACCTGGGTCTCGTCGGCGCCGCAGAACGGACATTTCATTCCACTCCCCTTCACCGCGAGAGGCAGCACTGCTGCCCCTGCAAGAGGAAAGGCTCGGGATGGAGGTGCGACCGTTTGATCGCGCAACGCCGCACCGCCACTCTAGCCCTCCCGCCTCTGAGGCTGAGCGCCTCTGCGCGTCAGACTCAGCCGTAGACCGGAAACCGCGCGCACAGGCGCTTGACCTCCGCGCGCCACCCGCGCGATGACCTTGTCGTCCCGCGGCGCGTCCAGCACGTCGGCCATCAGATTGGCAAGCTGCTCGGCTTCCAGCTCGCGGAACCCGCGCGTGGTCATCGCCGGCGAGCCGATGCGGATGCCGCTGGTGACGAAGGGCTTCTCCGGGTCGTTGGGAATGGCGTTCTTGTTCACGGTCATGTGCGCCGCCCCGAGGACCGTCTCGGCCTCCTTGCCGGTGATCTTCTTCGCCCGCAGATCGACCAGGAACATGTGGCAGTCGGTGCGGCCCGAGACGATGCGCAGGCCCCGCTCCTGCAGCACCTTCGCCATGACGCGGGCGTTGTCGATGACCTGCTCCTGGTAGGCGCGGAAGGCCGGCTCCATCGCCTCCTTGAACGCGACGGCCTTGGCCGCGATGACGTGCATCAGCGGACCGCCCTGTCCGCCGGGGAAGATGGCGGAGTTGATCGGGCGTTCGTTCTCGGCGTGGCCGAGGATGAGCCCGCCGCGCGGTCCGCGCAGCGTCTTGTGGGTCGTGCTGGTCACGAAGTGGGCGTGCTTGATCGGGCTGGGATACAGCCCGGTCGGCCACCAGGCCTGCGTAGTGGGCCATGTCCGCCATCAGCAGCGCACCCACGCTGTCGGCGATCTCGCGGAACCGCTTCCAGTCGATCACCAGCGCGTAGGCCGAGGCTCCGGCCACGATCAGCTTCGGCCGATGCTCATGGGCCAGGCGCTCGACCTGCGGGTAGTCGATCTCCTCGGCCTCGTTGAGGCCGTAGCTCACCACCTTGTACAGCTTGCCGCTGAAGTTGACCGGCGAGCCGTGGGTCAGGTGGCCGCCGTGGGCGAGCGACATGCCCAGCACCGTGTCGCCCGGCTGCACGGCCGCCATGTAGACCGCGGCGTTGGCCTGGCTGCCGGAGTGCGGCTGAACGTTGGCGAAATCGCAATGGAACAGCGCCTTGGCCCGGTCGATCGCCAGCTGCTCGGCGATGTCGACGTACTCGCATCCGCCGTAGTAGCGCTTGCCGGGATAGCCTTCGGCGTACTTGTTGGTGAGCACCGAGCCTTGCGCCTGCAACACCAGCGGGCTGGCGTAGTTTTCCGAAGCGATCAGCTCGACGTGATCTTCCTGGCGCCTCTGCTCGCCGGCCAGGGCCCGCCACAGATCCGGGTCGAAGGATTCAATTCGTTGATTTTGCTCGAACATAGGGGCCGCCGGCGAAAGCGGCGATTCTACCATCTGGCCCCCGCATGCAGTTCGCACCCCGCAATCGGACGCATGGGAATGGGCATGCCGCTCGGGCTGGACGGCGGTCGAATCCGGCATGATGGGCTGTTGGACGGCGGGAATCCTTCTTGCTCGACCGAGCGGCATCGCCGCGAGGGGTGCATCCGGCGGTCCCGGACCGGACACATGCAGCCCTACCATTTCGCCGTCGTCATCGGCAGCTTCGAACCTTTCCATCTCGGCCACCAGGCCGCCGTCGACCATGCGCTCGCCATCGCCGAGCACGTGATCGTCCTGGTCGGCTCGGCCCACGCCGCCCGCACACCACGCCACCCCTGGTCAGCGGAGGAGCGGGAAGCGATGGTGCGCGCCGTCTACCCGCAAATCCCGCCGCACCGCCTGATCGTGCGCAAGCTCGGCGACCGGCTGTACAACGAGCTGCAATGGGTCACCGCCGTCCAGGAGGAAGTCGGGCGCGTCGCCATGGATCATGTGCTGGCGCAGCAGGCCCCGCCGCTGATTGCATTGGTCGAGAGCGCGCGCAGCACCGCCGGCCGGCTGGCGTTCCCCGAGTGGGAGCGCGTTCAGATCGAGCACATGCCCCTGCCGCCGGCGGCCACGCTGCGCGCCTGCATGTTCGGCGGCGCGAGCGGATCTTTCGACGTTGCGCCAGCTGCAAGGCGAGCGTCCCGGAGCCCGTGTTCGCGCAGCTGCGCACCTTCATGCAGGGGCCGCATTTCCCTGCCCTCGCCGAAGAGGTCGAGCTTCCTGCGCAGCGAACAGCGAGCGCTGGAAGGCGGCGCCGTACCCGCCGGTATTCGTCACGACGGACGCCGTGCTGGTGCATTCCGGGCACATCGTGCTGGTGCGGCGGGGCAATCGCCCGGGCAAGGGACTGTGGGCCTTGCCCGGCGGCTTCGTCGACCAGGAGGAAACCATCTACGAGTCCTGCCTGCGCGAGTTGCGCGAGGAAACCGCGCTCGCGATCCCGGCCGCCTGCGATGCGCGCCGCGCTCGAGGGGCAGCGCGTGTTCGATGCTCCGCACCGCTCGCAGCGGGGCCGCACCATCACCCACGCCTTCTTCTTTCACTTCCCCGAGGGTGAGTTGCCGCCGATCCAGGGCGGCGACGACGCCGCGGAAGCGAAGTGGGTGCGGCTCGCCCGCGTCCCCGGCATGCAGTCGCAGATGTTCGAGGACCACTATCACATCGTCGACTGGTTCCTGGGCGGCGGCTGAGAGCCTGCGCCGCAAGCAAATCACCAAAGCGTCTGCCAAAGCTGAACCGCAGAGAACACAGAGGCGCAGAGGATGCGCAGAGAGACTCCGTGCCGAACTGAGGTTTTGCTGCTGTTGCGCTCCTGTCATGCTGTTCTCCGCGGGTCCTCTGCGCCTCCGTGCCTCTGCGGTTGCTGCTTGCGGTTTGGAGCCGTAACGGCTAGAATGCTGGCCTTTCCCAGCCGGCCAGCCGCATGAAGAGCGCCCCGCCCGTCCACTACCGCATCTTTCCGAAGAGTCCGCAGGCCCATCTCTTCGAAGTGACCTGCACCGTCGCCGATCCCGACCCGGATGGACAGCGCTTCGCGCTGCCGGCCTGGATCCCCGGCAGCTATCTGATCCGCGACTTCGCCCGGCACGTGGTGTCGATCCGCGCGAGCAGCGGGCGCAAGGCGCTGCCGGTCGCCAAGGTCGACAAGCACACCTGGATCGTGGCACCCAGCGCCGGGCCCGTCGTCGGTGACGATCGAGGTGTATGCCTTCGACCTGTCGGTGCGCGGTGCGCATCTGGACACCAGTCATGCCTTCTTCAATGGTCCAAGCGTGTTCCTGCGTCCGCTGGGACGGGAGCAGCGCACCTGCAGCGTCGACATCCTGCGCCCGACCGGCGCGCGCTATCGCAACTGGCGGGTCGCCACCGCGATGCGCGAGGGCCGGCGCACCGATGCACGGCTTCGGCACGTATCGTGCGGCGGACTACGACGAGCTGATCGACCATCCGGTCGAGATGGGCGAGCTCGACGCTGGCAACCTTCCGGGCGTGCGGAGTGCCGCACGACATCGCCATCACCGGCAGACACAACGCCGACCTCGAGCGCCTGTGCCGCGATCTCAAGACGCCTGTGCGAGTGGCACATCCGCCTGTTCGGCGAGCCCGCACCGATGGATCGATACGTGTTCCTGGTGACTGCGCTCGGCGAAGGCTACGGCGGGCTCGAGCATCGGGCATCGACTGCGCTGCTGTGCTCGCGCGACGACTTGCCGCAGCCCGGCACGCAGCGAGGTCAGCGAGAGCTACCGCACCTTCCTGGGCCTGTGCAGCCACGAGTACTTCCACACCTGGAACGTGAAGCGCATCAAGCCGGCCGCCTTCGTGCCGTACGATCTCGCGCGCGAGAACTACACCAGCTCAGCTGTGGGCGTTCGAAGGCATCACCAGCTACTACGACGACCTCGCGCTGGTGCGCTGCGGCCTGATCTCGCAGCAGGAATACCTGGAGACGCTGGGCCGCAGCATCACCAACCTGCTGCGCACGCCTCGGGCGCACTGAAACAGACCGTCGCGGAGGCGAGCTGGGACGCCTGGATCAAGTACTACCGGCAGGACGAGAACAGCCCCAACGCGTTGGTCAGCTACTACTTGAAGGGCAGCCTGATCGCCTGTGCCTGGATCTGCTCATCCGCAGCCGCACGCGTGGACGCAAGTCGCTGGATGACGTGATGCTGCGCGCTGTGGCAGCGCCATGGTCAAACCGGGGTCGGCGTCCCGGAAGACGGCATCGAGCGGCTTGCCGAGGAGATCGCCGGGGTGCGGCTGCGGCCCTTCTTCGACAAGGCCCTGCGCTCCACCGACGAGCTGCCGCTCAAGCAGTGGCTGGCCAGCAGTGGGCCTCGAGATGCAGCTGCGGCCGGCCGAAGGTTCCGGCGACAAGGGTGGCAAACCGACGCGCAAGCCGGCGCGTGAGTTGGCGGGACGCGCCGTCCTGGGTGCACGCACCGCTGAGGATTCCGCCGGAGTGCGTCTCACCCATGTGCTGGATGGGGGGCGGCGCAGGCCGCCGGCCTGTGCCGCCGGCGACGTGCTGGTCGCAATCGGCGGTCTGCGCACCACCGCCCGCAATCTGGACAAGCGTCTTGCCCAGTACCGGCCCGGTGCGCGCACCTCGGTGCATGCCTTTCGCCGCGACGAGCTGTTGGAACGCATGCTGGTGCTGCAGGGCGCGCCGGTGGACACCTGCACGCTCGCCGTCGATACGACTGACGTGGCGGGCCGCCGACGCCGGGAGCGCTGGTTGAGAGGGAATGGCGCAGCATGACAGGCGCCGATGCTGCGTTGCCGGTGTCGTACGACGACGTGGCCGCCGCCGCGCGGCGTCTCGCCGGTCATGCCCACCGCACTCCGGTCCTGACATCGCGGCAGGTCGACGAGCGCAGCGGTTGCCGGGTGTTCTTCAAGTGCGAGAACTTCCAGCGCGTGGGCGCGTTCAAGTTTCGTGGCGCCTACAACGCCATCGCTCAACTCGATGCGGAGCAGCGACGGCGCGGTGTGCTCGCGTACTCCTCAGGCAATCACGCACAGGCGGTGGCGCTCGCGGCCAGCCAGCTCGGCACCCGCGCGGTCATCGTCATGCCGCAGGACGCGCCGCAGGTCAAGCTCGAGGCCACCCGCGGCTACGGCGGCGAGGTCGTCCTGTACGACAAGCACACCACTGAGCGCGAGGAGTTGGCCGCACGCCTCGCGCAGGAGCGGGGCTTGACGCTCATCCCGCCCTACGACCACGCCCAGGTGATCGCCGGGCAGGGAACCGCGGCCAAGGAGTTGATCGAGGACACCGGGCCTCTCGACTTCCTGTTCGTGTGCGTGGGCGGCGGCGGGTTGATCTCCGGCTGCGCACTGGCGGCCCACGCGCTGTCGCCGGGCTGCAAGGTGATCGGCGTCGAGCCAGAGGCCGGCGACGACGCCACCCGCTCGTTCAAGACCAAGACGCTGCACAAGGTCCACAACCCCGACACGATCGCCGACGGCGCCCGCACACCGTGCCTGGGCAGACTCACGTTTCCGCTGGTGCTGCGCTACGTTCACGACATGGTCACGGTCAGCGATCGCGAGATCCTGAGCGCCATGCTCTACGTCTGGGAGCGCATGAAGATCCTGATCGAGCCGACCGGAGCGGTGAGCGCGGCCGGACTGTTCGAAGGCAAGGCGAGTCCACCGGCAGGCTCGCGGGTAGGCGTGATCATCTCCGGCGGCAACGTCGATGTGCGCGACGTCTGCCGCTGGATGAACTGATCGCAATCCAGGGCATCGGCCTCAAGCGCCTCGCCTCGCCCGCGGCGCAATTGCGACAAGCCGTGGTGCGGAGTACTCGTCCGCCGCGACTTCTCCGCGCGACTTTTAGGAGCCTGACCTCACCGCCGGCCTAAGCAAAACGCCTAGGCCGACTGGCTGATGCGGGACGTCTGGCGCCGGCGTAGTTTCCGCGCCAGGCTTCTGATTGCTGTGCGAACGACCGGTGGCCCTTTCGGTACCCGCAACTTTCGATCAGGCGGGCCGCGGCGCTGGCCATGGCGGGGGATACCACAATGAATCCGATCACTGCCGAAGAGCTGGCAGTACTGGCCCGACATGAGCCCCACCTGGGCGCGGGACACGGCGCCCCATCCTCCCGTCCTGAGCCCGCCGGCAACCATGACAAGGGAACCCGTTCGAGGCAATATGGTGCTCGTCGCCCGCACAGCGAGCATGTTGCCGCCATGAAGATCCTCCTGGTCGCGCCGCCCGGCATCCACAGCGACGCCTTGTCGGAATGGCTGCCTGACCTCACGGAGGGCTGCGAGGTCCTGCACATCACCGATCCGGCTGTCGTCATCGGGGATTCGAGCAACCACGCCTCGGCGGGCCTGGTCCTGGTGGACATCGACGCAGGCTGGAGCGAAGCGCACGCAGTCGTCCGGACGTTCGTGGATGCGTTTCCGGGCGTCCCGGTCGTGGCCCTCTCCTCGGCCGAGGACGATGCAACTATCAACGCAGCATTCGACGCTGGCGCACTCGGATACGTCCCCACCAGCTACACCCGGCAGGTGATCCTGGGCGTGCTGCGGATCGTGCTGGCCGGCGCGACCCATCGGCCCGCGAGCTCGGGCAAGGCGCCGCCGAGACCCAGGCCTGCTGTCCGAAGCGCGCGCCACCGACAGTTCGCTGCAAGACTATGGGCTCACGCCCGCCGAGGTCGAAGTTCTCGCCAAGGCAGCGACCGGCAAATCGAACAAAGCCATCGGACGCGAGCTCGAGCGGGCCCCCGGCACCGTGCGCGCACACATGAGCAGCATCCTCAGGAAGCTGGGCGCGAAGAATCGCGGCGAGGCGATCGTCATCGCAATGCGCATCGACAAAGTAATCCGCCATGAGATCCAGGAGGCGGAAAGGGGTACGCTGGACCGCTCGATGCTGCTGCCACACATGGCGCCGCAGCGGTTCAAGGAGGGCGCTACCATCTTTCGCAAGGGCGACTCTGGACGCGAGCTGTTTCTGCTGCAGCGTGGGACGCTGCGCCTCAAGGAGATCAAGGTCACGCTGCAGCCGGGAGACCTGTTCGGCGAGATCGCCATCTTCTCGCCGGACCATCGTCGCACCTGCACCGCCGTGTGCGAGACCGACGCAGAGATCCTCAAGATGACCGCCGACAAGGTCAAGGAGATCTACTACCTCAACCCGCAGTTCGCACTGTTCATCGTTCACCTGATCGCCAAGCGCCTGATCGCCGACGCCAGCCGCGCGGTTTGAGAGCGGCGCTCCAGTATCAGTGCGTTCTGTGCTGCGACTGAGCCGGTTCATGGGCCCCGGAAGATTCCGAGCCGGGTGGCTCAGAACGACGTCTTCAATGCCCTCAGCCGTGTCCTGAGCTGGCAACTGACCGTCAACGCTCCCGTTTTCGGGGCGCGCTCAGCGAACCTGTTTTCGTAGGTCTGCGCGGCGTCGAAGCTTGCCGCCTCCTTGACTGCCGGGTCGAACTTCCTCAAGACCTGATATAGCGCCGCGGCGCCGGACGGCGGGATCAAGCCATCCTTCGAGTAGCCCGGCCGCGATCGCCCGAGGGCCGCCAGATAGGTGTCTCGATCGCCGAGCGCGTACTCGGCCGGAACGACTTTCAGGACATCTTCATCCGAGGCCGTGCTCAGCCACTTGAGCGCACGCACGATCGCATTCGCCAGGGCCTGCGTGGTCTCGGGATAGCGCTGAATGAACTCCTCCTTCGTGTACAGCGAACCCGACGGCAGCAGGTTCGCCGAACACCGCCCGGGAACCCTGCTCGCTCATGGTCTCGGCGACCACCTTGATCGTTCCCGAGCGCTCCAGCATGGTGATGGCGGGTTCGACGTTGGCGATGGCGTCGATTTGACCGGCGCGCATCGCCGCGATCGCAGTCGGGCCCGCTCCCGACGCCGATGATGGAGACGTCGTCGGGGCTCAAGCCGGCGCTGGCCAGGAGGTGATTGACGAAGATGTTGGTGCTGGAGCCCGGCGCGGTCACGCCGATCTTCATGCCCTTGAGATCGCGCGGCGACTTGTAGGTGGCGGCCCGCTCCTTGGATACGCCCAGCGCCAGCGAAGGGGTCGCTACCATGAGCACGAAGGCTTTCAGCTTCTGTCCCCGCGCTCGCAGGATGATCACGTGGTCGAAGCCGCCGGCCACCACGTCGGCGCTGCCGCCCATCATCGCCTGCAGCGCCTTGGAGCCGCCGGCGAAGTCGAGGATCTGGACGTCGAGGCCTTCGTCTTTGAAGTAGCCGAGGCGCTCGGCCAGGGTGAGCGGGAGATAGAAGAGCGCGGCCTTGCCGCCGACGGCGATGGTGACTTTCTGCTTCTCGGGGGCGGCGTGGAGTGAGCCGCCGCGAGCAAAGAGCACACGGCAGCGAGCAGCAGTCGAGACGCGAACCAGGCGGATCGCGCGAGTTGTGTTTGAGCCAAAGCCTCTTCCCCCTCTCCCCAGCCCTCTCCCACAAGGGGAGAGGGAGCTTTCTGTCACTGCTGCCTCTCCCGCGTGCGGAGACGGCGACTACCGCATGAGACAATACTGCGCGCTCGCGCGCAGGCGCCTACTGCGCTGCTTCGCCGCCAGCGCCGGCAGCTCGATGTTACCCTGCGAGTCGAACGGCATGGAGGTCTGTCCGGAGGCGAGCTTGCCCTTCAGGCGGTAGCTGAAGCTCTCCGGCGCGCCGCTTCTCTGGATCTGCGACGACCTGGCTCATGATCGCGCCGAGGTTGCCCACAGCGGTTGCATCCAGCACGACCTCGCCGAAGGCCGCGTACCGACGTGGACTGACGGCTCACGCCCTTGGCGAAGGGCTCGCCGTTCAGGTCGATCTGGTAGGACAGGCCATCGATGCGTACGTCGCGCGTTGTTGGGGTTCTGGACGCGGATCTTGATGGCGTACTCCTGCTCCAGCAGCCCGATCTGCGCGGGGCGGATGTCGGCAAGGGTGACCGACAGCGGTTCCAGGCGCGACTGCGTGCCGGCACAGCCGGCTAGGTGCAACGCCAGAAGCGCGAGAGCAAGCGACGCATGCTGATGCTTGCGTGTACGGTTCTCACTGCTGACCGCCCCCTCCCCACCCTCCCCCGCGTCCTGCGGACGCAAGGGAGGGGGTCCGTTCGCTGCGGACTCGCGGATGGACAGCGGGCAACTCCAGGAGTGCGCGGTCTGCGCACTCAACCCTGCGCACTCCCGACGTCGACGTCGGACGCCAGTTCAGCAGGCGCCGTTCCACCAGCGTGACCAGCCCATCGAGCAGCAGCGCGCACCCGGTCAGCACCAGGACGCCGGCGAAGACCGTGTTCACGTCGAACACGCCTTCGGCCTGCAGGATGAGGTAGCCCACGCCCTTGTCCGAGCCCAGGTACTCGCCCACGACCGCGCCGACGAACGCCATGCCGACAGCGGCGTGCAGGCTGGAGAATACCCAGGACATCGCGCTCGGAAGGTAGACGTGGCGCAGCAGCTGGCGCGGGTTCGCGCCCAGCATACGGGCGTTGGCGAGCACCACCGGGCTCACTTCCCGCACGCCATGATAGACGCTGTAGAACACGATGAAGAATACCAGGGTCACGCCCAGCACCACCTTCGACCAGAGTCCGAGCCCGAACCACAGCGCGAAGATCGGCGCCAGGATGACGCGCGGCATCGAGTTGACCGCGGTGATGTAGGGATCGAACAGGCGCGAGGCGAACTGGCTCAGGCCCAGCCACAGCCCGAACACCAGCCCCAGGCCCATGCCGATGACGAAGGCGAGCAGCGTCTCCAGCAGCGTGCGGGCGAGATGCGGAAAGATCTTCCCGGACAGGAACCAGTCGGCGATGCGGCTCGCGACCCCCAGCGGCTCACCGAAGAAGAAGGGCGGCAGCACCTCGGTCTTGGTCAGCACATACCATGCGCCGAAGGTCGAGCGCGAGCAGCGCCAGGTGCCAGGGCCAGAGAGCGCCGCCGGCGCGGCGCGGACTGGTTCGCACCGGGCTCAGGCGTCTGCATGCTGATGCGCCTTCATGACTTCGTGCTTGAGGGCGTGCCAGATCGCCGCGTGCAGCTCGACGAAGCGCGGCTGCAGGCCCACTTCGGAGACATCGCGCGGGCGCGGCAGGTCGATCCGATATTCGGCGATCTGCCGCGACTCGGGGCCGGCGGAGAGCAGCAGCACTCGATCGGACAGGGCGATGGCTTCCTCCAGATCGTGGGTCACGAACAGAACGGACTTGGCGGACTGCGCCCACAATCCCAGCAACTCGTTCTCCATCAGCTGGCGGGTCTGCACGTCGAGCGCGCTGAACGGCTCGTCCATCAGCAGGATGCGCGGCCCGAGGATCCAGGTCTGCGCCAGCGCCACGCGCTTGCGCATGCCGCCGGACAGCTCGTGCGGATACTTGGCCATGTGCTGAGCGAGCCCGACGCGCGTGAGCCATTCGATGGCACGCGCCCGCGCCTCGTCCTTCGGCGACACCGCGAAACTCCAGCCCTGCGGTGACGTTGTCCAGCGCGTTGCGCCAGGGAAACAGCGCATCGGCCTGGAACAGATAGCCGGCCTCGCGGTTGATGCCGGCCAGCGGGCGGCCGAACACCGACACGCTGCCGGAGGTCGGGGAAGCAATCCGGCCGCCGCGTTGAGCAGCGTGGATTTGCCGCAGCCAGTCGGCCCGACCAGCGAGACGAACTCACCGTCGGCGACGCTGAGCGATACGTCGCGGATCGCGGTGTAGGTGCCGCGATCGCCCCGCGCCGGAAAGGTGCAGGTGACGTTGTCCAGCGAGAGGGCCGGCGTCGTCATGGCGTCGCTTGGCTCGCAACGATCGATGCATGCAAGAGCCGGTTGAGACATGCCATTTGTTTTTCCCCCTCTCCCCTGCCCTCTCCCACGAGGGGAGAGGGAGTCTTGCGTGAGGTCGCGCGTCTCGCGCCTGGGCCATCGCCCGCCTCGCCCCGTCGCCTCCTCGCCCCTCGGCGACCCCGCGCCTCGTGCCTGCCTCCTCGCGCCTCGCGCCTCTCCCGTCGCGCCTCGCGCCTGGTGCCTCGTCGCCTCGCGCCTCGTGCCTCGTGCTCGCCTCGCCCGCCCTACCTGTACTTCTTCAGCGCGTTCTGCACGAACACATTGGTGTAGGTGTCGTTCAAGAACAGCACGGGCGCACGCCGCACGGCGTAGTTGTGCTTGAGCAGCACCTGGTAGCTCATGTCCAGGGCCTTCGGCGAGATCAGGCCGTCGGGCGAGTAGAGCGGCCGGACGCGCTCGAAGGCACTCAGGTACAGCGTCGCGATCGCCCAGCAGATACTCGGGCGGAACGGTGGCCGCGACGTCCTCGGGTGTGGCCTTCTGCAACCACAGCAGCGCGCGGACGATGGCATTGGTCAGTGCCTGCACCGTATTGGGATTGTGCTCGACGAAGGTCTTCTTCGCGTAGAGGCAGGCGGCGGGCAGCGAGCCGCCGAACACTTCGCGCGCTCCCTTGGCGGTGGTGGTCTCGTGCTTGATCTTGATCACGCCCTGCTTCTCCAGCAGCATCATCACCGGATCGACGTTGGAGATCGCATCGAGCTGCCCGCTCTTCATGGCCGCCACGGCCTGCGCGCCCGTGCCCACACCGACGATCGACACGTCGTCCGGCGTCAGCCCGACGGAAGCGAGCAGATGGTTGACCAGCATGTGCGTGCTCGAGCCCGGCGCGCTCACGCCCACGCGCCACCCCTTCATGTCCTTGGGCCAGGTGTAGCTCGCGGCCTTGTCGGCGGCGACGCCGAAGGAGATCCCCGGATTGGTGCCCTGGAGCACGAAGGCCTGCACCTTCTGCGCCAGGGTCTGCATGACGATGGTGTGCTCGTAGGCGCCCGAGACCACGTCGGCGCTGCCGCCCATCAGCGCCTGCAGCGCCTTCGCGCCGCCCGGGAAATCGTGGATCTCGAGGTTGAGCCCCTCGTCCTTGAAGTATCCCAGGCGCTCGGCGATGGTGAGCGGCAGGTAATACAAGGTCGTCTTGCCGCCCACGGCAAGGACCAGGTCCGGCTTCTCCAGCGCCGCCTCGGCAACGCTCGATCCGAGCCACACCAGAGCCGCCGCCAGAGCACCCAGGAACGTCACGCATCCGCAACTCTCCCTCTGCTCAGTTCTTGCCACGGCGCTCGAGCTCGACGTACCGCTCGAGCACATCGCGCAGCGCGTGCACCTCGTCGCGCAGCTGCTTGATGTCGTGCGTGCATCTCGCGACGCAGCGCGACCTCTTCCTCGCCGATCAGCCTGGCCACCTCGTCGCGCAGGTGCCGGATGTCGTTGTGCATCTCGCGGCGCAGGAGCTTCTCGTCCTCGCCGATGAAGAACGCGGCGACCGAGGCCGTCACCACCGACAGCAGCGCCAGGCCGATGACGACGATGATCACGGCCAGTACGCGCGAGGCGGGTGTCGTCGGCACGACGTCGCCGTAACCTACCGTCGCCGCGGTGACGAAGGCGAGCCAGAGCCCCTCGGCATAGCTGTGGATGGAGGGATCCAGCCAGTAGAAGCCCGCTCCCGCCGACCAGCATGGCGAGAACCGCGAACCCGAGGATATAGGGCAGCCCGCCGCGCGAGAACAGCGTGCGGATCTCGGTGGCCGCTCGCGCGAGCACCATGCCGGCGGTGGCCATCCGCAGCAGCCGCGTCCACGCGACCCACTCGGCGTCGTGCCCGGCGACCGACAAGCCCGGCCGCCAGCACGATCAGCACGTCGAGCCAGTTGCCGAGCAGGTAGCGCAGCCGCTGGCGGGTAACAGCCAGCATGATCACCAGCTCGGCGGAGAAGCCGAGAAACACCACCCACTCCAGAGCATGGCCGGCGGAACGCAGCTCTGGCAGCGGCTCGATCTCGGTGAGGTAGAAGGCGAAGATCGCGAGCAGCGCAAAGCCCAGCATGACGCCGTGCAGCCGCTTCTCCCACACGTAGGCACGCGCGTTGTCGTGCGCCGGCACCCCGGCCATGCCGAACCACTTCCTGTTGAGCTTGAAGTGCTCCAGCATGCGGTGCTAGTGCGAACGCGGGCGTCTGCACATCCCGCCATGCCGCTACTCGCCGGCGACGCGTCATGCGGTCGACGAGGATGGAGCCGCACTGCCGCGAGCCACGCACGATGCACGTCGGTGCCGACGGCGAGGATGCCTTGAACATGTCCTTGAGGTTGCCGGCGATGGTGATCTCCTGCACCGGGAAGGCGAGCTCGCCGTTCTCCACCCAGAAGCCGGCGGCGCCGCGCGAGTAGTCGCCGGTCACCTGGTTCACGCCCATGCCGAGCAGCTCGGTCACCAGCAGCCTCGGCCCATTTTCCGCAGCAGCGCCGGGAAGTCCTCGCCGGTGCTGTCGAGGCATGAGGTTGTGGTTGCCGCCGGCGTTGCCGGTCGAGCGCATGCCGAGCTTGCGCGCCGAGTAGCTGCCCAGAAAGTATCCCTGCAGCACGCCGTCGCGCACGATCGGCGCGCGCATGCGTGGCCACGCCTTCGTCGTCGAACGGGCTGCTCGCCAGGCCGCGGCGCACGTCGGGGATATCGCGGATCTGCACGTGCGGCGCGAAGATCTGCTGGCCGAGGCTGTCGAGCAGGAACGACGCCTTGCGGTACAGACTGCCGCCGCTGACCGCACCCACGAAGTGACCGAGCAGCCCGGACGCCACGGGCGCCTCGAACAGCACGGGAACTTCCATGGTCTCCAGCTTGCGCGCACCCAGCCGGCGCACGCAGCGCTGGCCCGCCCTGCGCCCCACCGCCTCCACCGCCTCGAGGTCCTCGGCGGCGCGCGCGATGGTGTACCAGTCGTCGCGCTGCATCTCGTCGCCCTCGCCGGCGATCACCGAGCAGGTGAGGCTGTGGCGCGAGCTCGGATAGCCGCCGCTGAAGCCCAGGGTGTTGGCGTAGATGAAGTGCGACTGCTGCGTCGAGACGCTGGCGCCTTCCGAGTTGGTGATGCGCGGGTCCACCGCGAGCGCCGCCGCCTCGCACGCGCGCGCCCGCTCGATCGCCTGCTCCACCGGCAGATCCCATGGATGGTACAGATCGAGATCGGGCAGATCGCGCGCCAGCAGGTCGGGATCGGCCAGCCCGGCGCAGTCGTCGGCGGCCGTGAAGCCCGCGATCGAGAACGCCGCCTGCACCGTGTCCCGCACCGCCTGCGGCGAGAAGTCCGAGGTGCTGGCATGACCGCGCTGCTGGCCGAGGTAGACGGTGACGCCCACGCCCTTGTCGCGGTTGTACTCGATGGTCTCCACCTCACCTCGGCGCACGGTGACGTTCTGGCCGAAGCCCTCGCTGACTTCGGTCTCGGCGGCGCTGGCCCCGAGGCTGCGGGCGTGGTCGAGGACGTCGGCTGCGATCTGGCGCAGCTGGTCGATGCTGTAGGAGAAGGCGCTGGCGGGCACGGCTGCGGAAGCTGGAGAGGATTGTCGGGGTCCGGTGCTCGCCCATCGCGAGCGGCACCGTCGGCTATGATACCAGCTTGACTATGAGCGAAGAGCGCAGCGACGGACCGGGTGGACCCGCCGGAACCGGTCAGCAAGACCCGCCGCAAGCGCGAGATGCACGCGCGCCAGGATCTCGGCGAGGAGCTGGTCGGGCCTCACCGAGGCGCAGCTTGCCCAGCTCGAGCTGCCGGAGAAGCTGCTGGATGCCGTGCTGTTGGCCAAGCGCATCAACAAGTTCGGAGCGCTGCGCCGGCAGCTGCAGTACGTCGGCCGGCTCATGCGCGACGTCGACTCGGCGGCCATCGCAGCGCAGCTCGACGCCTGGAAGGGCAAATCGCGCGAGGCCGCCGCGCGCCTGCACGTGCTGGAACGCTGGCGCGACCGGTTGATCGCACGAGCGACGACTGCCATGGCCGATCTGGCGGCGGCCTACCCGGGCTGCGACATTCAGCACCTGCGCACACTGGTGCGCAATGCGCGCCGCGAGCAGGCACTGGGCGCCGCGCCGGAGAGCGCGCGCGAGCTGTTTCAGGCGCTGAAGGCAGCCATCCCGGAGACCGCTGCGGCGCAGACCGAGGACTGAGCACGGGCATCGAACGGGGCCTCGCGTCGAGGCCGTCAGGTACAAGCCATTCAGCACCGGGCAATCTCACAGGAACAATGGGCACGATGAGCGATAGCATCAAGATCGGCCTGGTCTCGATCAGCGACCGGGCCTCGGCAGGGGTGTACAAGGACGAAGGCATTCCCGCCCTCGAGGAGTGGTTCCGGCGCGCGCTCGCCACGCCCTGGACGACGGTGACGCGCCTGATCGCGGACGAGCAGCCGGTGATCGAGGCGACCTTGAAGGAGCTGGTCGATCGCGAGGGCTGCCATCTGGTGCTGACCACCGGCGGCACCGGCCCGGCACCGCGCGACGTGACACCGGAGGCCACGCTCGCGGTGGGCGAGCAAGGTGATGCCGGGGTTCGGCGAGCAGATGCGCCAGATCAGCCTGCACTACGTCCCCACCGCGATCCTGTCGCGGCAGGTCGCCGTGATCCGTGGCAAGGCGTTGATCGTCAACCTGCCCGGCCAGCCCAAGTCGATCCGCGAGACCTGGAGGGCGTCAAGGACGCCGAGGGCAAGGCGGTGGTGCACGGCATTTTCGCGGCGGTGCCCTACTGCATCGACCTGATCGGCGGTCCGTACATCGAGACCAACGAGGACGTCGTCAAGGCGTTCCGCCCCAAGTCCGCGCTCCGGCCCAAGCCGGCTGAGCGGCGCTCCAGGACCTGACCTGCATGCAACCTTCGACTACCGCAGACGCGCACGCGTGGCGCGGCTATTGCTTGGCGCTAGAGGTTCCCCCTGCGCCTGTCGCACCTCCGTGGTTAGCACACCTGCAATGACCGCCGACCTGCTGCCCATCGAGATCGAGACCGGCCCCAATCCGCGCCACAGCGTGATCTGGATGCACGGCCTGGGCGCCGACGGCAACGACTTCGTCCCCATCGTCGAGGAGCTCGACCTGCCGCGGGCGCCCATCCGCTTCGTGTTTCCGCACGCACCGATGCAACCGGTCACGATCAACGGCGGCTACGTGATGCGCGCGTGGTACGACATCGGCTACCAGGACTTGAGCCTGCGCGAAGACGAACGGGGCGTGCGCGATTCGCAGCACAGCCATCGAGGCGCTGATCGAGCGCGAGCGCAAGCGCGGCATCGGCCCCGAGCAGTTGCTGCTGGCGGGATTCTCCCAGGGCGGCGCGATCGCGCTGCAGACCGCGCTGCGCTATCCGGCGCGGCTGGCGGGGGTGCTGGCGCTGTCCACCTATCTGCCGCTCCCGGACAAGCTGGAGAGCGAGCGCAGCGCCGCCAACCAGGACGTGCCGATCCTCATGGCGCACGGCATCGAGGACCCGATCGTCCCGCTCAAGCTCGCGCAGGCCTCGTGCTCGCGTCTGCTGACGCTGGGCTATCCGGTGCAGTGGCACGAATACGAGATGCCCCACTCGCTGTGCCCCGAAGAGCTCGACCACATCGGGGCGTTCCTGCGGGAAGTGCTGGTCTGACGTCTGACCGCCTGAGCGGCCGCTCACGCTACCGCTCTCCCGCGAGGGGAGAGGGACTTCGGTTCAGTTCGCCTCTGCCCGCAAGAGGAGCAGCGGAGCGACTCGGTGGTCCGTGAGCCAGCCCGTAGTCCCAGCGCTGCAAGCGTCTCTCTGGTTCCTCCGCGCTAGCGTCCGCGTCTCAGCGGCTCAGCGCGCTAAGCAGCGCGCTGCAGCACGCGGAACTTCGCCATGTCGAAGTCCTGCCCGCCTTCCAGCAGCTGCTTGGGCACCAGCAGGTAGTCGCGCTCGTAGGCGCGCATCTGCAGGCTCTGCTTGGGCGAGAACGTGCCCATGCGCATGAGCAGGCTCAGCTCGCCCGTTCCCATGCTGTCGGCGGAGCTGCTGGGCAGCAGGACCGCGTCGTCGCCCTCGGCCGCGCCGGCCTTCGGCTCGGCCGGGAACACTTTCACTCGCGCGCCGCCCTTGGACACCGTCTGGATCCCGACGTAGCGGTGGTTGTTGGCGCCGTTGGTCAGCCGCCGGACGATGCCCACGCCCCACGCGTTGCCGTCGGCGAGCTTGATGCCCAGCAAGGTGCCGACCTGCAGCCAGTCGGTGGCCGAATCGGGGATGATCGCCCCATAGCCGCCTTCGCTCTCGTTCTCCACCGTCCAGGTCTCGATGTTCTGCTGGAAGTCGAGGTCCTTGGATTCCCCGGCGATGATGGCGACCACGTCGTCGAAGTCGTGCACCACGTGGATGCGGGCGAAGGTCTGCTTGCGCTCCTGCTTGCGCGCCGGCGGAACCGCCGACCAGTGGCGCGCCAGATGGCGCAGCACTTCGACCACGAAGCTCGGCTCGTAGGTTCCGCCGAGGTTGACGCTGGACGGGACCAGCCCGCTCTCGGTGATGGTGTCGATGACCTGGTCGACCGCTTCGGCCGCCGCGCCCGGGCCGAAATAGCGCAACGACGCCGCCGGCGTCACCTGCGCGACCATGCGCGCCGGCGGCTTCGCCGCCTGCAGATCGACCGTGCAGTGGCAGCCCTTGGCCGGCTGGCGCTGCATGACGAACTGCTCGGAGTACTGCGACACGATGCGCTCGGCAATCTCCAGCTTGCGCGGCAGCAGGCTGTCGGTGGCGGACATGGTCAGCATCAGGCCTTCAGATATTCGCGCTGGACCGTGGTCTCGCCGTGCGCGCCGGGGTAGACGGCGCAGGCCTTCAGCGCGAAGCCGCTGGCTTCGGCCTGCGCGTAGAGCGCGCCCAGACGTCCCCACAGCGTGGGATCGATGGGGCCGTAGCGCATCAGGGACCACTTCAGCTCGAGGGTGAGGGCGCGCAGCGCCCGCGCGGCGATCGTCGGCGCCATGCGGCTTGAGGGCGCCGGAGCCGGACACGCCCGGGCAGCGTCTGCGCCAGACAGAACTCGTAGGCGGCGCCCAGCTGGCGCCAGAACTCGACCACCGTGGTCCAGATGCGCTGCTCCTGGAACTTCTGCAGGCGCACGCCGCCGGCCAGGTACTCCTGGGACAGCTTGCGCTGGTGCGGCTTGGCGGCCTGGTCGAGCAGATCGATGATCTCGAAGATCCGCAGCGGCTTGAGGCCCTCCGAGGTGCGCGTCGCGTCCAGCCAGAAGGCGATCTCTTCGAGGGTCTTGTAGGGATCCTGAGTAGGCAGCTCGGATAAGAACTCCTTCGCCCCCTTCTCGTCCGCCAACGGATGGTCGGATCGGTTCTTAATCCACGCCAGCATCGCCGCCCCTCGGTCTCTAGCTATGTCGAGCGAATCTTCCGGGCGTCACATAACCTGCTGAATCGCCTTCAAAACTCTGTGACAGTCCGGTCTTCAGCCCGCAACTGCCTGAGCGGATTGCAAGTTTTATTCCTCCTCCAGCGCGGCGCGGCGTCCGCGCTCGACGTCGACCCCGATCAGCACCAGCAGACCGAGCACGAAGAAGCTGCCCGTCACCAGCATCGCCAGCCGATGGTCGGCGCCGCTCATCCAGGTGACCGCCCCGTAGGTGATGGGGCCGAGGATCGATGCGAGCTTCACCGCCAGCCCCCACAGACCGAAGAACTCGGCGCGCCGGTTCGCGGGACTCAAGTAGCCGACCAGCGCGCGCCCGGCGGACTGGCTGGCTCCGAGGCACACCCCGGCGATGTTGGCGGCCACCCAGAACCCGGCGGGCGAGGTGCTCGACCATGCCACCAGCACCATCAGGCACCATCCCACCAGCGTGAGCGCGATGGTCAGCCGGTGTCCGAGCCGGTCCTGGACCTGACCGAACAGCAAGCGCGCCGAGGCTGGCGGTGACGTTGACCACCAGGATCAGCAGCAGCGTGTCGCGCGTCGAGAAGTGCATCGCCTGCTGCGCGTAGATCGCGGCGAGCGCGATGACGGTCTGCACGCCGGACTGGTACAGGACGATGCAGACGAGGAAGCGGGCGAGATCGCGGTAGCGCCGCGCATGCCGCAGGGTCTGGCCGACGCGGGCGAAGGCGCGCACGTAGGTGCCCTGCGCGTTGCGCTGAGGTACCGCACGCTCCTTGAGCAGCAGAAACGTCGGCAGGCTCGCGGCCGCGAAGATCGCGGCGGTGATCAGCATGGTCACCGGCACGTACTGCTGCGCGCTGTGGCCGTGCGCCTCGGCCCAGATGACATAGGCCAGGCACACCGCCAGGGTGATCAGCCCGCCGATGTAGCCGAGCGACCAGCCCCAGGCCGACACCTTGCCCAGCGCGTCGCCCTTGGCGAGCTCGGGCAGGAACGCAGCGACGACGTTCTCGCCGGTGCCGAAGAAGAAGTTCGACACCACGATCAGCGCGCAGGCGAGCCACAGATCGCCCGGGCCGGCCAGCCCGAGCAGCGCCGTGCCCAGCACGCAGCCGGCGGTGGTCAGCACCAGCAGCTTCTTCTTCGCCGCGTGCGCGTCGGCATAGGCGCCCACGAGCGGCGCGGTCAGCATGATCAGCGCATAGCTGAGCGACAGCGCCGCGGTCCAGGCGAACGTGGCCCAGTCCGCGCCGCCGGCCACGACGCCGACGAAGTAGGCGTTGAACACCGCGGTGATGACCACCGTGGTGTAGCCCGAGTTGGCGAAGTCGTACATCGCCCAGGCCCACACTTCGCGCGGGCGCACGTCGGCTTCCAGGCTGGTGCGTGCGCTGGTGCGGTCGCATTCATTGCCTCGAGTCGTCCGCAGTTACGACCCATGGATGCTCTGGCACCGGCAACTACCCTCCTCTTCAAGGCGAGGCCGGGGCGGGATGGTCCGGATCGCGAACACCCATCCCCCTCCTGGCCTCCCCCTTGAAGAGGGGAGGGACTCGCTGCGCTAGCTTTCCTTCTTGCGGCGCTGCGTCACTTCTACTTCACCAACGACGGCAGCACGCTGGTGAGCCAGGGCACATAGGTGACCACCAGCACGCCGAGCGCGATCACCAGCATGTACGGCAGAACCGCGCGGGCCACTTCCAGCACCGGTTTGCCGAAGCGATAGGAGGCGAAGAACAGGTTCATGCCCACCAGCGGGGTCAGGTAGCCCAGCTCCATGTTGGCGAGGAAGATCACGCCCAGGTGGATCGGGTCGATGCCGAAGGCCGTTGCCACCGGCACGATGATCGGCACGACCACGACGATCGCCGAGAAGGCGTCCATGAAACAGCCCACCAGCAGCAGCGACAGGTTGAGCACCGCCAGGAACACCCAGCGCGACTCGATGTTGGCCTTGGTCCACTCGACCAGCCGGTCCGGCACCTGCGCATCGGCCAGGTAGTTGGTGAAGCCCAGCGCGACGCCCAGGATCAGCAGCACGCTGCCGATCACCAGCCCGGCCTCGGCAGACACGCGCGGGACATCGCGCACCACATGCAGATCGCGGTGCGCGACGGTGGTGAGCAGACCGGCGTACAGAGTCGTGAGCGCAGCCGCTTCCACCGGCGTGGCGAAACCGCCGAACAGCGCAGCGAAGACGACCACCGGAAGCAGCAGCTCCCACTTCGCCGCCCACAGCGCCTGCCGCACCTCGCCGGCCGCGGCGCGCGGCAGCGTGCGACACCGGCCGGCTGTTGCGCCAGCCCAGCGCAAACAGCAGCGCCATCAGCACCAGGCCGGGCAGCAGCGCACCCAGGAACATCCGGTCCATCGGCACCTTGGCGACGATGGCGAACAGAATCAGCGGCAGGCTGGGCGGCAGCAGCACGCCCAGCGAGCTGCTGCTGGTGATCAGGCCCAGCGCGTTGCGCTCGCTCTGTCCGACGCCGATCAGCAGCGGCAACAACAGTCCGCCGAGCGCCAGGATGGTGACGCCGGAGCCGCCGGTGAAGGCGGTGAAGAAAGCGCCCGCGCAGATCGCGACGGCAGCGGCGCCACCGCGCACGCCCCCGAACAGCGCGTTGAAGACGCGGATGAGACGCTTGGGCGCACCGCTCTCGGCGAGCAGATAGCCCGCCAGCGTGAACAGCGGAATGGCGGGCAGCGACGGGTTCACCACCAGGCGATAGTGGTCCACCGCTAGCGAAGCCACCGGCAGATCCTCGCCCCAGAACAGCAGCAGCGCCGCGCCGCCCAGCGCGACGAACACCGGCGCGCCCAGCACCAGCGCAACGAGGATCGCCGGCGAGGCCGGCCCAGACCATCGCGTCGCGGGGCACCGGCGCCGCGAGCACGAGCCCGAGAAGCGCGGCCGCAGCCACCACGGCGGCCACTCGTGCGCGCCCAGCGTCTGGCCGCGCATGGCAGGCCGCGCGCAGCGTGATGACGCCAAAGCCGATCGGCAGGATCAGCTGCACCCACCACAGCGGCAGGCCGCGGCACCAGGTTGCTGCCGGCCGTCGCGTCTCGCTTTGCACGAACTGCCAGGCCGCCACGCACAGCATCGTCGCCACGGCGATGGTGGGCACAGCCGCCAGCCAGCGCACCGCTGCCAGCGGCCGGCCGCGCAGGAAGGTCTGCAGCGTGGACAGCGACGAGCAGGCGGTTCTCGCGCGCCGCGACCGCCGCCCCGAGCATCCCGACCACCAGCGTCAGGTGCTGCAGGAATGCGCCGCTGGCCGGAATGCCGGTGTGCAACGGGCGCAGCGCCGCCTCGGCCAGCGGCAGCAGCGACCATGGCGCCCAGCGCCAGCGCCAGCAGGGCGTTCTCGCCCTGGCGCCAGCTCATGCCGGGCCTGTCGCCGGCCGCGACCGGCTTCAAGAGCGGGCGGCGGTCTTGCCGCCGTGCGCGCGATAGTCCTGCACCAGTGCCTGGACGCGGTCGAACAGATCGGCAGGCACCATGCGGCCGCGGATCTTCGGATAGGCCTCCTCGGCCAGCCCGCGCCACTCGGCCTCGAGCTCGGGCGTGCCCGGATAGACCGTGAGGCCGCGCTTGCGCATCGCGTCGACCGCTTCCTGGTCTTCCTTGCGCGCCTGCGCGCGGATCTTGGCGCCGGCCTCCGCGGCGGCCCGCTTGAGCTCCTCCTGAGCGGCGGGCGACATGCTGTCCCAGGCCTTGCGGGTCATGACCCCCGCACCCAGGACCGGCGCCCACTTCACGTCCAGCATGTACTTGGCCACGGTGTCGAACTGCCCGGCCAGCGCGAAGAACGCCGCCGAGGGCACCGCCGTGATCAGTCCGGTCTGCAGGCCCGGAAGGATGTCGGCGGTCTCGAGCGGGACCGGCGAATAGCCCATGCTCTTCATGATGTCCGCCGCCGCTGGATCGCCGTTCCAGGCCCACAGCTTGTGCTTCTTCAGATCGGCCGGATGCAGCATCGGCTCCTTGGAGAAATAGCGCACCCAGCCGCCGTCGCCCCAGAACAGGACCACGAAGCCCTTCTCCAGGAAGCGGGCTTCGAGCTGCTCGTGCATCTGCGCCAGCACATAGTCGACCTCGTTCCAGTCGCGGAACAGCATCGGCATGTACTGCAGCGCGGTGACCGAGCGGTCGATCTCGGCCAGGCCGACCACCGAGATCAGCGCGGCGTTGAGCTGGCCCACGCGCATGCGCCGGACCATGTCGATCTCGCCGCCCTGGGTGCCGTCGGTGTAGATGGTGAACGTGGCGCCCGCGCCCTGCGCCTTCTTCCAGCGCTCGGCCATCTCCTGCATGGCGCGGTGATAGCTCGAGCCCTTGGGCACCAGCGTGCCCAGGCGGATGCGCACTGCTTCCTGCGCCAGGGCGGCAGGCATTGCGCCCAGCGCGCAGGAGGCGGCCAGGCCGCCAAGAAGAGCCAGACTACGGCGTCGCTGCATGATCACTCCTTGTCATTCTGCAATCAGTTCGTCGGTTCGCGAAAGCAGCCAGCGTGCCCGCCGCTGCATGATCAGGTTGGCCAGCCGGTACTGCGGACGCGCGTCGACATCCACGGCGAGCGCCTGCTCGAGCAGGCGCTTGAACTGCGCGCGATCCTGCCTGGGCAACGCCACCGCCTCGGCCAGCGCCACGTACGGTGCAGCTTGCATGCCGCCGGAGAGCTGCGACGGCACGCTGGAAATGCTGCTCCGCGCGGGCCGCCGCGTCGCCCTTGACGCCCTGGCGCAGCGGCTCGTACGAGATCAGGAACGTGTGGATGGCGCCGGCATCGAAGGCTTCGTCGAGCACCAGCGCGCGGTCGATCAGCGCCTGCATCAGCGGCACCTCGGCGATCGTCGTGGGATCGCCCTTGGATACCGCGATCAGCGCGCCCCAGGAAGCTGCTGTCCAGTACAGGGCCGGCACGTCCTGCGGCTGGGTGCTCGGCCAGCGCCGCACCGCTATCCTTGTGCAGCTTGTCACCGATCCCCGGATGCGCGACTTCCAGGCTGCGCAAGCCGTAGTCGCGGGCCCGCACGTACAGCACGCGGGCACGGCCGAACTTGGCGCGCGCCTGCGCGATATCCTGGTCCTCCAGTTCCTCGCCGTCCATCTGCACGTAGGCATAGGCGAACTGGGTGTAGCTGCGCGATGCGGCCGTCAGCAGGGCCGCGTGCCGCGGCTGCTCCTCCAGCAGGCTGTCCATCAGCTTGAGGCTGAACGGCGCGGCGGCACGGATCAGCTCCGGGTCGTTGTCCGAGGCAAAGCTGCCACCCGAGCTGCGCCAGGGCATCGGCGGCCTGGTTCGCAGCATAGTTGCGCACGCGAGCAGCCGCCCACCGAGCGCGATCAGCGACGAGCACGGCCAGCAGGCGCGTCAGGTTGTGGATAGAAATCCGAACGCTCATGGAGAAACGCGGCCGGCAGCGCCGCAAACACTTTTCGGCGCGTGGCGGACAGTCTTGATAGCTGATTTAGCGGCCGGCCGCCGGCGGGTTGGCCCCGCCGTCATCCGCCGGGTCGGGCTCGGGCCAGTTCTTGATGTACTGCTTGAGCAGGCGGTTCTCGAAGCTGGCCGCCTTCAGGGCCGCTCTGGCAACGTCGTGAAACGACAGGACCCCGAGCAGGCGGCCGCTCTTCCATGATCGGCAGATAGCGAACGTGCAGCTCGGTCATCAGGCTGCGCATGTGGTCGATGGTGTCGTCGGGCTTGCCGCAAGCCGGGTCTTTCACCATGACCTCCTCGACGGTACGCTGCCCCAGCTGCCGCCGGCGGCGTCCAGCGCGGCGAGCACTTCCCGGAAGGTGACCATGCCGACCATCACGCCATCGCTGAGCACCACCAGCGAGCCGACGTCGTGCTTGACCATCAGGCTCACGGCCTCGGACAGCAGCCCGCTCGGCGCGATGCTGTAGATCGTGTCGCCCTTCAGATTCAGAATGTCGCGGATGCGCATCATGGTCTACACCGCTCCACGCTTGTCCGCAGCGCGCGATGTCCTGCGCACTATAACCGAGTTCGCCCAGGACCTCGTCGGTGTGCGCGCCCAGCCGCGGACCGAGCCAGCGCGTCCCGCCCGGCGTGTCCGACAGCTTGGGCAGGATCCCCGGCAGCTTGATCGGGGTGCCGTCCTCGAGCCGATGCTGCTCGAGCATGCCGCGCGCCTGATAGTGGACGTCGCGGACGATGTCCGACGACGTCGTAGATCTTGCCCGCCGGCACCTGCGCGCGCGCGCGAGCACCGCGAGCGCCTCGTCCAGGTCGCACGCCGGCCGCCCACGCGCCGATCACCTCGTCGAGCTCCTCGGTGCGCTTGACGCGGCCCGCGTTGTCCGCGAGCGCCGGATCGTTGGCGAGATCCTCGCGTCCGATCGCGCTCATCAGGCGCTTGAAGATGCTGTCGGCGTTGGCGCCGATCACCAGGTACTTGCCGTCGCGCGTGGTGTAGGTGTTCGACGGAACGATGCCGGGCAGCGAGGCGCCGCTGCGGCCGCGCACGAAGCCGGTGACATCGAACTCCGGCAGCAGGCTCTCCATCAGGCTGAACACGGCCTCGTACAAGCGCCACGTCCACCACCTGGCCGCGGCCGCCGTTGCGCTGGCGCGCGTGCACCGCCATGAGCGCGCCGATCACGCCGTACAGCGCCGCGACCGAGTCGCCCAGGCTGATCCCGGCGCGCACCGGCGGGCGGTCGGGATAGCCGGTGACGAAGCGGATCCCGCCCATCGCCTCGCCGATGGCCCCGAAGCCGGGCTGATCGCGATAGGGACCGGTCTGGCCGTAGCCCGACAGCCGCACCATCACCAGCCCGGGTTGTCGGCGGACAGCCGGTCGTAGCCCAGTCCCCAGTTCTCCATCGCACCGGGACGGAAATTCTCCACCACGATGTCGGCGCCGCGCGCGAGCTTGCGCACGATCTCCTGCCCGGCTTCGGCTCTTGAGATTGACGGTGACCGACTTCTTGTTGCGCGACTGCACGAACCACCACAGCGACGTGCCCTGGTGCACCTTGCGCCACGTGCGCAGCGGATCGCCCCCGTCGGGCGCTTCGATCTTGATCACCTCCGCACCGAACTCGGCGAGGATGCGGGTGCAGAACGGACCCGCGATGAGCGTGCCCAGCTCGATCACACGCAGTCCGGCCAGCGGCCCGGGCGCTGCGGGAGGGCTGGACTGCATAGGGCGATCGCGACTCGGCCGGGTCAAGGCGATGGATCGGCCTTCAGGCGTCGAACTCACGCATGACTTTGCCCGGCGGCGCGCGCCTGCGCCACGATGCCGTGCGCTGTCCGCGGTCTTCTGCCCATTCACCCAGACGCCGTGCACGCCGACGCGCCGAAGTGTTCAGGCGCGATGCGCCGGCCGGAAGATCGCGCACCCGCCGCGCCGGCCCTCGTCCCACCTGGCCGGATCGATCAGCAGCAGGTCGGCCCAGGCGCCGGGGACGAGCCGGCCGCGGTCGCGGATGCCGAACACCTGGGCCGGATAGCTGGTGAGCTGCCGCACCCCCTCCTCGAAGCGTCATGAGCCCGCGCTCGCGCACCCAGTGGCCGAGGAAGTGCAGGCCGAAGCCGGCGTCGCACAGGAACGTGAGGTGCGCTCCGGCGTCCGACAGCGACAGCAGGCTGTTGGGGTCGCGGATCATGCGCCCGACCGCCTCTTCGTCCGAGTTCAGCAGCACCGCGGTGAACACGGTATCGAGATCCTCGTCCAGGCTCAGATCGAGCACGAAATCGAGCGGATGCTGGCCGGCTTGCGCGGCCAGCTGCGTCCACCGGCTGGTCTTCGAAGCGCCGGTTGTGGGTGCGCGCCGTCTGCACCACGTGCATCTTCTCCCACTCGCCGGTGAACAGGCGGCGGGCGGGCTTCGCCAGCTCTGCCTTCACGGCCGCGCGGAAGGCCGGATCGCGATACAGCCGCTTCGCCGCGTCGCCGTGCGCGCTCATCGCCGGCGCCCACGACGCCGAGCCCTTCGAACACATACGGCTCGTGCATGGTGAACTCGAACTTCAGCGGCGTGCAGGCCACGGCGCCGTACAGGCGATGGCCGCGCGCACGGGCCTGGCCGATGTGCTCCAGGTCCTCGAAGCTCGCTTCGGGCGTGAGTTGCTGTGCAGCAGCGCCGCGACCACGAACGGCCGTCCCGCGCGCGCTGCCAGGTCCTCGATCCACGGCACCGGCGTGGTGGCGGCCTTGGTCATCATCAGCACACCGCGCCCGACCTCGCGCAGGCTGCCGCACAGCGCCTGCATCTCGGCGTCGTCGGCCAGCCGCGAGGGCATGGGGATGCCGTTCTCGCCGTTGTGCTGAAACGAGGTCGTGGTCGAGAACCCGCAGGCGCCGGCCTTCATCCCCTCGACCACGATGGCGCGCATCGCCTGCGATCTCGGCCGCGGTCGCCGGCCGCTTCGGCGCGGCCTCGCCCAGCACGAAGGTGCGCACCGACGAATGTCCGACGAAGCAGGCCACGTTCGGCCCCACGCCGCGGCGCTCGAGATAGTCGAGGTACTCCGGGAAGCTCTGGAAGTCCCAGCGGATGCCCTCGCGCAGCGCGGCCAGCGACATGCCTTCCACGTGCGTGAGGTTGCGCATCACCAGGTCGCGGTCGGCCGGCCGGCACGGCGCGATGGTGAAGCCGCAGTTGCCCATGATCACGCTGGTCACGCCCAGCGCCGGCGACGGGCTGGCCATCGGGTCCCAGGTGATCTGCGCGTCGTAGTGGGTGTGCGTGTCGATGATGCCCGGCATCAGCGCCAGTCCGTCTGCGTCGACGATCTCGCGCGCGGCGCCGAGATCCTGGCCGATGGCCGCGATCCGGCCGTCCTCGACCGCCAGATCGCCCGATTGCGACGGGTTGCCCAGCCCATCGTAGATCCGCGCGTTCTTGATCAACAGGTCATGCATCGTCTCGCCTCGCGTAGGGAATCTGTGATCGAGGGGTCATCCCGCGCAAGCGGGATACGGAAATGCGCGAGGAGCTTGGATCGACGGGCTGTTCACGCCTTGCAGCGAGCGCCTCGCTCACAGCCCTTCCTCGGCGGCCGCCCGCTTCAGTAGCGGATCTCCTGCACTTCCAGCTCCACTTCTCCGGCGGGACGGCGCCACTTGACCGTGTCGCCGACGCGCGCGCCGATCATGGCCTTGGCCACCGGCGACATCCAGCTCACCTTGCCGGTGGCCACGTCCGCCTCGTCCTCGCCGACGATGGTGAAGCGATGCGCGTGGCCGTCCTCGTCGACGGCCTTGACGGTCGCGCCGAAGTGCACCTCGTCCTGGGGTTCCTTGCTGGGATCCACCAGGATGGCGCTTTCCAGGCGCTGCGAAAAGTAGCGCATGTCGCGCTCGATGGCGGTGAGCTTGGGCTTGTCGAAATCCTCCCCGGCCGCCTTCAGCTGCGCGTGCCGCTGCTGCAGCTCGTCGTAGCGCCTGCGCAGCTGCTCGAGGCCCTCGCGCGTGACGTAGTTCGGCTGCGAGCTGACGGGGCGCTCGGGAAACTCTTCACCCGAGAGATCGCTGTCATCGCCCTTGACGAAGGCGCGGCTCATTCTGGTCTCCTCCTGCTCATCGCCCACTTGCCGCCGACGGCGGCCGGGTCTGTGATTGCCGGCTTGCGCATGCTCTGGGCGCGGGTCGCTGCCGGCGCCCACAAGGCGCGCTTTGCCGGAAGGTCTGCTGTCGGGAATCAGGCCGGGCCGGCCGAGCTTCCCATGGTGGCGGGCGTCCACTGGACGCACCAGCCGTTCGGACTGACTTCGCCCTCTACGATGGCGCACTCGCCATGTCCTGCGTACAGGACGCACTTGGCGCAGGTCCGCCCCTGATAGGGCTCGTCGCGGTAGCCGACCCGCTCCTTGCTGTACTTCTTCGACTGCGCCAGGCCTTGCCGCTCGGGCACAGGCTACCGCGCCGGCCGCGACCAGTGCGCCGCCCAGAACAGGCGCCGCCTGCGCACGCTGTCGTCGGTCATGGGCCTTCTCTCCCCAGTCGAGCGCGCAGGCCAGAGCCCTGCGCTGCACCTGATTATACCGACCCGTTCGTCGCCGGAAGGTTCAGCCTCGTCTCCCGAGTCCGGACTCGCTGCGCCGGGCGGAAGGCCCGAGCGCTTGCGTCCGCATCAGACTGCCAGAGCCGCAGGCCGGCTCACACGTGGCTGGCCTCCCGCCGGAGCACCTGCATCTGGGTGCCGATGCGGCCGCCGGCCAGCACGATCGCGCGGTCGGCGCTGGCGATCGTCTCCGGCCGGTGCGCCACGATGATGCGGGTGAGCTTGAGGCCGCGCACCGCTTCGTTGACGGTGCGCTCGCGCGCCACGTCGAGGTGGCTGGTGGCCTCGTCCAGGACCAGGATGCTGGGCTCGCCGGT
Organism: uncultured beta proteobacterium; assembly: GCA_963772865.1. GTDB lineage: Bacteria > Pseudomonadota > Gammaproteobacteria > Burkholderiales > SHXO01 > SHXO01. Next base: position 115,852 of record CAVYZA010000034.1, read on the forward strand.
ACAGCGCCCGCGCCAGCAGGATGCGCTGCTTCTGCCCGCCGGAGAGCACGGTGCCCATGTCGCCCACCAGCGTGTTGTAGCGCATGGGCATCGCCAGGACGTCTTCGTGCACCGCCGCGAGCCGGGCGCACTGCTCGATGCGTGAATAGTCGGGCTGCGGGTCGAAGAAGCAGACGTTCTCGGCGATGGAGCCGGCGAACAGCTGGTCGTCCTGCATCACGCTGGCTACCGCGGTGCGGTAGCGCTCGAGTCCCAGCCGCTGCAACGGCACGCCGCCGACCTCGATCGCGCCCTCGGTGGGCTGCAGCAGGCCCAGGAGCAGCTTCACCAGCGTGGTCTTGCCGCAGCCGGAAGGGCCGACGATGGCCACCGATTCGCCGGGCTCGATGCGCAAATCGATGTCGCTCAGCACCAGCGGCTCGGATCTCCGCGTAGCGGAAGCTCAGCCCTTTCACCTCGATCGCGCCGTCCACCGGCGCCTGGTCGATCGGCGAGCTCGTCGGAGGTCGGCTCGGCCGGGGTCAGTGCGATGTCGCCCACGCGCTCGGTGTGCAGGCCGAGCATGCGCAACTCCAGGCCCTTCTCGATCAGATTGGCGATGCGCTGCACGAACTGGGTCTTGTAGGCGATGAACGCGAACAGCATGCCGACCGAGAAGCCCTTGCCGTCGAGCACCAGCAGGGCGGCGAGCCAGATCGTCACGACGTTCTCGATCGCCGAACAGCAATCCGTTGAGCCCCTGGTACAGGATCGCCAGCCGCTGCGTGCGCACGCCGGCGTTGAACTGGTCCACCGTCAAGGTTCTGCCAGGCCGCGGTGCGGGTGTCCTCGCGCGCCAGCAGCTTGATGCTCTGCATGCCGCGCACCGTCTCGAGGAAGTGGCTGTTCTGCTTGGCGGTGCGCACCAGCTGCTCCTCCGAGGCCAGCCGGTACGGCCGGTACAGCAGCAGCCGGATGGCGCCGTACAGCGCCGCCGCAGCCACGGCGACGGCCGCGAGCTTGACGCTGTAGACCATCATCATCGCCAGCGTGGCGATCGCCATCACGCCGTCCACCAGCGCTTCCAGGAAACCCACCGTCAGGGTGCGCTGGATCACGTTGAGCGACTCGAAGCGCGAGACGATGTCGCCCAGATGGCGCCGCTCGAACCAGCTCATCGGCAGGCGCACGAGATGGCGGAACAGGTTCGACAGCAGCTGCAGGTTCAAGGTCGTGCCCAGCACCATCAGCGCCCAGGCGCGCAGCGCGGTCACGCCCGCCTGCACCACCGCGAGCAGCAGGAATCCGAGCCCCAGCACCATCACCAGGTCGCGGTCCTGCGAGACGATGGCCTGATCGACCACCCACTGCATGAAGAACGGCGCGAGGATGGCGAAGACCTGCAGCACCAGCGCCAGCACCAGGATCTGCGCCAGCGTGGGTGCGAGGCCCGGGCAGGCGGCCGATCAGCGCGCCCAGGCCGACGCGCTGGCGCTCGGTGCGAGGCGTGAACTCCGTGGTCGGGCGAGCTCCAGCGCGACCCCGGTGAAGCGGCGGGACAGCTCGCTCAGCGGGAGCTCCACGCGGCCCACCGCCGGATCGTGCAGCGTGACCCGGCTCGCCGAAACACGCGTCGAGCACGACGAAGTGGTTGAAGTCCACGTGCAGCACGCACGGCAGCCGCAGCTGCGACAGGTGCGACAGCTCCACCCGCAGCGGCCGCGGCGCCAGCTTGAGCTGTCCGCCCAGGCGCATCAGGTCGGCGAGCGTGGTGCCCTTGAGCGAGACGGCGTGACGGGCGCGCAGGGTGGCGAGATCGATGCGGTGGCCATGAAAGCCCGTCACCATCGCGAGGCACGCCAGGCCGCACTCGGCGGCCTCGCTCTGCAGGATCACCGGCGTGCGCCGGGTAAAGGAGAAGTCGAGCATCGCCGCTCCGACTACACCCGGCCGGCCACCGACAGCAGCGGGTCGAAGATCCACTCGATCAAACGGCCGCCGGTCGATCCACACGTCGGCGTCGAGCAGCATGCCGGAGCGCAGCGCGAGGCTCTGTCCATAGGCCGCTACGTGCTGGCTGCGGCAGACGCACGGTCACGCGGTACACCGGCTCCTGAACCTGGACCGGAATGCTGGCCTCGTTCGGCTGGATGATCGTGCGGCCCACCTCGCGCACCTCGCCCAGGTAGTGGCCGAAGCGCTGGTACGGGAAACGCCTGGTAGCGCAGCGCCACCGTCTGAGCCGGCGGATGAATCCGGCCGCGCGCGTGGGCACGAGCAGATAGGCCTCCAGCTCGGCCCCGGCGGGCAGGATCGACAGCAGCGGCGAGCCGGGTGCTGCCGCTTGGCCCGCCTCGGCCAGGATCGTGGTCACGGTGCCGTCGGCGGGCGCCGTGATGGCCACCTCGCGGCGGCTGTCCACGTCGGTGAGCTGCTGCTCGATCTCGGAGATCTGGCGGTCGATCGCTGCGGCGTTGTTGGCCTTCTTCAGCGCGCTCGACTCCAGCTCGACGCGCGCCGCGCCCTGGTCACGCACCAGGCCGGTGATGGTGCGCTGGAGCGCGACGAGCTGGCTGCGCTGCTCCAGCACCACCTCCTGCTTCTGCTGCAGCGTGGCTTCCGACACGAACTTCGCGGCGACCAGGTCCTCGTGCCGGCGCACCGTGCGCAGGGCGCTCGCCACCCGCTGCTGCTGCAAGGCTGAACTGCGCCCGCGCCTGAGCCAGCTCGGCGCCGAGCGCCGCGATGCGCTTGCGCAGCTCGTCGGCGGCAAGCTCGTCGATGCCGGCCTGCTTCTGCTGCTCGGCGCGCAGGCTGTCGCGGCGGTCGCGCAACTCTCGCAGCATCGCCGCCTGCGCCTCGTGCGTGCTGGCGGTCGCGCGCTCGCTCGACACGATCAGCAGCACGTCCCCCTGCTTCACGCTCTGGCCTTCGGTCACGCGCTTTTCCACCACCGTCCCCTGCTGCGGCGTGTAGACCTTGATCAGCCCCAGGGTCGGCGCGAGGTAGCCGGACACGTGCTCCTTGCGGGTGTACTGCCCCACGATCAGAAACGTGACGACGGCCGCTGCAACCAGCGCCGCAGCCGCAGTCAAGAACGGCAGCGAGGGCGAGCGCACCCGCAGGCCCGTACCGTACTGCCGCTGGCGCTGCGCATCGAGCGCTTCCTCCCGGTAGAGATCAAGTGCCATCGCCGCACCTCGCTCCGCAGTTCAGATGGTTTGCCGGCACCAGGCGCCGTTGCCGATTACTTGCCATTTGGTTGCACGCTCACTCGTGGATCGAGGGGCCGCGACGACTTGAACCACGTCGTCACGCCCGCACTGTGCCCGCCGGCACCCAAGCGATGAATATGTCGAAGGGGATAGCGAGGTGTCTGCAACGCGCCGACCAGGAGTGAAATGTCGGTGGCGCGGTCGGGCGGCCGGCAGCGGCCTCGCAGGCCTCGGACGCCCAGCGCGATGCCTGACAACGTTGTCAGGAAACTGTCGCTTTACCGCGCCAGCATTCCGAGCTATCGTAGCCCGCGTTCCTGGTAACCGCGGAGACCCTCAGTGGGCAGTTGTTCGAGTGGCAGTCGGCGCTGGAGCTTGATCCCCGGCGACCCCTCGGCAAGATAACGCGCAGGACATCCCCTGCCGCTGTCTCGCCGAGAGCGGGAGGCGGCACCAGAAGGCGGGCCTGGCAGGTCCGCGTTCGTCGAGCTTCCGATAGCACTTGAACCCGGTGTGCGCCGGCCCATTTGGGCTGGGGCTCGCCGACGCTCACGCACGACCCAGAGGCGTCGCGTTCGGGAACACCCGTGAAGGATGCGCCGGAGCATCGCCGGGACTGAGAGCAGCGCCCGCATCGGAGGGCCGAGGTGATCGCGAGGTCGTACCCGCAAACAACCGGGCAGCAGTTGGAGCGCGGCTGGCGCTTCGGCTGGATCGACGCGGTCGTCGTCCTGACCGTCTTCGTGCTGCTGTGGTTGCTCGTGGTCCTGACGGGCGACATGCGCGTGCGCTTCGACGAGCTGCACCCAGCCGCTCACTTTCCCTCGACGTAGCGCTGATCCCCTATTACACCGCTCGCACGGTGCTGCGGATGTTCATCGCCTTTGCCGCGGCGCTCCTGTTCACGTTCGTCTACGGCTACATCGCAGCGAAGAGTAGACGCGCGCGCAGGGTCATGCTGCCGCTGCTGGACATTCTGCAGTCGGTGCCCGTGCTGGGATTTCTCTCCGTCACGGTGACCGGCTTCCTGGCGCTCTTTCCGGGCAGTCTGCTGGGCGTCGAGTGCGCCAGCATCTTCGCCATCTTTACGGCGCAGGCGTGGAACATGACGTTCGGCTTCTATCACTCGCTGATCACCATTCCGGCCGAGCTGCAGGAAGCCGCCTCCGTCTACCGAATGAACCGCTGGCAGCGCTTCACGAAAGTCGAATTGCCCGCCTCGGCGATCGGCCTGATGTGGAACTCGATGATGAGCTTCGGCGGCGGCTGGTTCTTCGTCGCGCAGAGCGAGGCGATCTCTGTCTTGAACAAGAACATCAAGCTGCCCGGTTTGGGCTCGTACATGGCTGCCGCGGTCGAAGCGGGCGATACGCGTGCCGCCGTCTACGCCATCCTGGCGATGATCATCACGATCCTGGTCCTCGACCAGCTGGTCTGGCGGCCCCTGGTCGCGTGGGCCGAGAAGTTCAAGCTCGAACAGACCGAGGGCAGGGACAACCCGACCTCGTGGGTGTTGAATCTGTTGCGCCGCTCATACGTGCTGGCCTGGTGCTCCAGTCACATCGGACGCGGGTTTGGAAGTCTTTCTCAGCGCGCCTCGTTGCTCGGTTCGGATCTGGCGCAGGCCGTTTCCCGCCGCACCCCGCGCCCGGCGAAGGCATTGCTGCACATCGCCATGTGGGGACTGACCGCGATCGGCGTGGCGTGGCTGGTGTTCGACGCGCTCGGGATCGCCAAGGAGATCAGGACGGACATGACCGGCGTCGAGATGCTGCGCGTGGTTTGGCTCGGTGTGCTTACATTTCTCCGCGTCCTGGCCATGAGCGTGATCGCCACGCTGATCTGGACTCCGATCGGCGTCTGGATCGGTCTGCGGCCACGCGTCGCGCGCGTGGCTCAACCGCTGGCGCAGATCGCGGCGTCGTTTCCCGTGAACATGACCTTTCCGTTCATCGTCGCGTTCTTCATCGCGGCCCACATCCCGATCAATTTTGGCAGCGTGCTGCTGATGGCGCTGGGTACCCAGTGGTACATCCTGTTCAACGTCATTGCCGGCACCATGGCGATCCCCGCCGATCTGAAGGAAGCCGCAACGCTGTTCGGCCTGCGCCGTTGGCGCCTGTGGCGAACGCTCATCATTCCGGCGATATTCCCGTTCTGGGTCACTGGCGCGGTCACCGCGACCGGCGGGGCCTGGAACGCCAGCATCGTGGCGGAGGTTGCCTCGTGGGGAAACGACAGATTGGTTGCCGATGGCCTCGGCGCATACATCGCGCAGGTGACGGCGAAAGGCGATCAGCCGGCCATCTATTTCAGCATACTGGTGATGGCGCTCTTCGTCGTCGTCATCAATCGGGTCTGCTGGCGGCGACTCTATGACTTGGCCGAACGCAGGTTCAAGCTCGACTGAGCGCGCAACGATGACACTCGCCCGCTTCGCAAATTCGATCCCGCCACATACGTACCATTCCAGCGCCGTTGCCGGGGGTGACCGATGCCTGTTGAGACTTTGCTGACTGATAGACCCGCCCCTGAGCCTGCGCGCACCAGCCCATCTGGCGCGACGCCACTCATCGAGCTGCGGCATGTATCGAAGTCCTATTCGGGTGCCGGCGGCGAAGCGCCGGTGACCGTGCTCGACGACATCAACCTCGAGATACGGGAGGGGGAGATGCTCGCGTTGCTGGGGCAGTCGGGTTCTGGCAAGTCCACCATTCTGCGGCTCATGGCGGGGCTGACCGAGCCGACGCAAGGCGCAGTCCTCAGTCACGGGGCGCCGCTGGACGGCGTCAACCCCCGGCTCTCGATCGTATTCCAGAGCTTTGCCCTCTATCCTTGGCTGACGGTGCAGGAAAACGTCCAGGTCGGGCTCATCCAGCGCCGCCTCGACAGGCGCCAGGAACAGGAAGAAATCGACCGGGCGCTCGAGCTCATCGGCCTGACCGGCTACGAGAATGCGTATCCAAAGCAACTCTCCGGCGGCATGCGCCAGCGCGTTGGGTTTGCGCGAGCACTGGTCGCGCAGCCGGAAGTCCTGTGCATGGACGAACCGTTCAGCGCGCTCGACGTGCTCACCGCGGAGAACCTGCGCACTCAGGTGGTCGATTTGTGGCGCGGCTCGGGGCACGCCGGCCTGAAGAGCATCTTTCTGGTCACTCACAACATCGCGGAAGCGGTGTTCATCGCCACCCGCATTGTCATCATCTCCTCGCATCCTGGTCGCGTCCGGACGGTCATTGCCAACCCGTTGCCCTACCCGCGCGATGTCAACTCGCCGCAGTTCACAGCGCTGGTCGACCAGGTACACGCTGCCATTACGGCACTGGTCCTGCCAGACGAACCCGCGGAACGCGTCGCAGCCGCTGCGGGCACCGGCATCGGCGGGACGGTTGCAGCGGCCCAGGGTGTGGCGCAAGCCGAGGCCACGACCGTCAGTGCGCGGGTCGAAGCGATTCCGAATGCGCCGGTGGAAACGATCGTCGGCTTGCTCGAGATTCTGGAGGACAGCCGGGAGACGATCAATGTGTTCGATCTGAGCGCCCGCATCGGCAAGGAATTCGGGGAGACGATTGCCATCGTCAAAGCGGCGGAGATGCTGGGGCTGGTCGATACGCCGAAGGACGACGTGGTCATGACGCAGGCCGGCTGGTATTTCCTCGCCGCGCCCGAGACCGTGCGCAAGACGCTGTTCCGGGAAGCCATCATGAAACTGCGCCTGTTTCAAATGCTCACCGCTCGTTTGCAAGCGGCGCCGGCCGGACGCGTTGACGCCAGCACCATCCTCGACGAGCTGGGGACGCTGCTCCCGTATGATCAGCCGGCCAAGCTGTTCCAGACCCTGATCGCGTGGGGACGCTATGCCGAGCTGGTGGATTTCGATCAGAATGCGAACGCCGTATACCTTCATGAGGCGGCGGAAAATGACGATGAGGATGGCCCGGCTGCCTCGCCTTGAGCGCCAGCTGGCCTCCCCGGCAGGTCGCCTGCGAGGATTGGAGCAATGAATCCGGTTTCCGAGCTGTTGACTGTGGATGACATCCAGCTGGACGTCGACGTGCCGGACAAGGCGCGGCTGCTCCAGCGGATGGCCGCGCTGCTTTCGCGACGCCAGGGGCTTTCGCAAGCGCAGGTGCTCGAAGGCCTCACAGCCCGCGAGCAACTGGGCTCGACGGGTCTGGGTCACGGTGTCGCGATTCCGCACGCGCGCATGCCTCAGTGCGGCGCGGCAACCGGCGTGTTCGTGCGGACGAAGGTTGCCGTCCCCTTCGACGCGCCCGACGGCAAACCTGCGTCGATCTTTCTCGGGCTGCTGGTGCCGAAGCAAGCAACCGAACGCCATCTGCAGCTCCTGTCTACCGCCGCGGCGATGTTCAGCGACAGAGGCTTTCGCGACAAGCTCAGGAAGGCCCCGGACGCGAGCACGGTGAGAGCGCTTCTCACCGCGTGGCCGGGTTCCCCGGCCCAGGGTGACGATTCGGTCGGCGTGGCGATTCGGTCGGCGTGACACCGCCAGCTCAGCTCGCAGCGATTCAGGCCAATAGCGCTCGGACGCGCCCGGCGCAAACATGTCGCTTTCGCCACGCGTCTGCAACCGCGGCGAAGCTCCAGGACAAGGAAACCGAGGCGATCCTGGTGTAAGCACCAGCGCTCGTCGCTCGAACGTACGTAGGGCTGCGCCTGGACTGACCCAGTCCAATGACAGATAGACAAGCGCTCGCCGCTGGTTCGGCGCGGCTGGCCGCTCTGCTCCTGACCGTGGCCGCCCCGTCCGCGCGGGCGGCGCAACCGCTCGTCACAGACGATGCGGCCATCGTCGCGCCAAAGACCTGCCAGCTCGAAGCGTGGGTTCGCTTTGCCTACGACGGCAACCAGTACTGGGCGCAGCCAGCCTGCAACTTTACCGGCAACCTCGAGCTCTCCGTGGGCGCCGCGCGGGTAGATCCGGACAGCGCAGAACCATCAAATATCGCTCTGCTGCAAGCCAAGACTGTGCTGTTCCGTCGCGCGGACGGCGCGTGGTCGTTCGGTGCCGTCGCCGGTGCCCTGCGAGATACCGGAGCAGCGGACGACTCCTCCGCATTCCAGGCCTACTACGCGAAGGGACTCGCGTCGTGGTATCCGCGCAGTGATCTGGAGATCGACCTCAACCTGGGAGCCGCCAACCTTTCAGGGTCGGGAACCTTCGCGCTCGCGGGCGCTGCGCTCCAATATGCAGTCGTCCCAAAGGTGCAATTGCTTGCCGAAACCTTTCGCGATGACCCCGGGCTCTGGAAATACCAGCTCGGCGTGCGCTACATCGTGATCCCGAATCGCTTCGAAGCGTATGTGAGCTACGGCAATCGGTTCGATGGCCCATCCAGCCAATGGTGGACGATCATCGGCATCCGCCTGCAGACACCGACCTTTCTACCCTGACCTCTGTTCGTCGCCCGAATATCAGTTGCCGTGTCCCCTGAAGTTGTAGTTGTCAGGACGCACCGTAGTCCCAGGGGAAGTAATGATCGCGGCGGTAGCGGCTTGATGCCAGGCGGCGATGGCAAGCAGGAGGAGTATTCGCGTCACGTGCATGGTGCGTGAATCGCTCGGATGGAAAACAGGTCACCGCGCAATGATCAGCGGCTTGCCAACCCGTGCGGAACTGATGGAGTGGGCTCTGCTGACAGGATGGGTGCAACCGATCCAGCGGACACAGTCGGCGTCCAGCTGGCTTCCACGCCGCAGCGCCGCAGGTTCAACGGACGTTAATGCTTCCCTGCGCCGCGCGTTCTGGTGCTGCTGCTCGGAGTCGAACCGAGGACCTCATGATTACGAATCAAGCGCTCTACCAACTGAGCTACAGCAGCAACCGGGCGCCGATTATAGGCTCAGGCGCCGGGGCGGGCAATTTGACCTGTCCGCGCACGGTTTACCGTAGGGAGGCCCGGACAGTCAGGGAAGAGCTTTCCCTAGCCCCTAGTCCTTAGCCCAGTCGACCGCACCCGGATCACGATGTCCATGCCCTCGGTGACCATGCCGGGCGGCAGCGGCGGCAGGCGGCTGATCTTGACGTCCTTGGCGTCGATGTCGGTCAGCCGACCGGTGCGCACGTCGTATAGATGGTAGTGCGGCCGGGTGTTGGGATCGTAGAACACCCGGTTCGGATCCACGATCACCTCGCGAATCAGCTTCTTCTCCACGAACAGGTTGAGCGTGTTGTAGACGGTCGCCCGCGAGGTCTCCGGGTGGCGCTGGTTGACGATCGCCAGGACCTGGTCGGCAGACAGGTGCTCGGACCTGGAGTACAGCGCGTGCGCGATCTCGATGCGCTGGTGGGTCGGGTTGATGCCGTGCCGGCGCAGCACGTCCGCCAGGTCGTCACGGGTGAACTGGGTGTTGTCCATGGGCGCAAGTATAGACGAGGCACCTGGACTGCGTGAACGTCGCATTTGCGCCGCCTCCGGCCGCCGCCAAGCTCCTGAGCCGCTTCCCGCGAAACTCATTTCTGTTCAGCCTGTTAGCCCGCTCAGCAGCGCTTCTGCCAGCACCGGCCGAGCCGCCGCGGTCTTCGCGATAACGCATTGATTTAAAGCGTTCGCACGCGTCTGGCACCGGTCTTGCACCCGTTCCCGCGCGCGCGGTCGCGAGGGCGAGCCCGAAACGACCGTTCGTTCCGGCGACGAGCGGCAACCCGGCCGCTCGTTCCCGGCAGCCGACCGCTGATCGGCCCTTTTTGCAAGCCACGGATTTAGCTGCGTATTATCCGCAACAACCTGAGGGAAAGGAGCGTACAGATGAGAACGGCAAGGGGTTTCACCCTGCTCGAATTGATGATCACAGTAGCGATCGTGGCGATCCTGGCCGCGGTCGCCCTCCCGACCTATCGCGACTATGTCACGCGCGGGAAGCTGACCGAAGCCCACGCGGCCCTGGGCGTCGCAGCGGGTGCGGATGGAGCAGTACTACCAGGACATGAGGACCTACACCGGCGCCTGCGATGCCGGCACGGTAGCCACGGTGTCCAACACCCCGCACTTCAAGGTCACCTGCGATATCGCCGGCGACGGTCAGAGCTACACCCTCCATGCGGCCGGCACGTCCGGTTCGGGCGTGGACGGCTTCGAGTTCACTGTCACCGAGGCCAACCAACGCGCCACGCCGGCGGTCGCAACCGGTTGGACCGCCAACGCCAACTGCTGGATCAGAAACAAGGGTGGAGAATGCTAACCCCGAACAAGCGCCAGGCCGGCGTCACGATCATCGAGCTGTTGATCGGCATCGCGCTGCTCGCGCTGCTGGTCGGCATGGGCGTGCCCACGTTCCGCAGCTGGATCCAGAACTCCCAGGTCCGCACGGCGGCCGACGCGGTGATCAACGGCGTCCAGCTGGCCCGCGCCGAAGCGATCCGGCGCAACAAGCCGGTGGAGTTCGATCCTGCGCGACGGGAGCCGACTGGTCGGTCGTGCTGGTCAGCCCCCGCACGACGACTGCAGGAGCGCAAGGGCAGCGCCGGCTCCAAGAACGCGGTGTTCAACGCAACGCCCGCCGGCGCCGACCGCGTCACCTTCAACCCGATCGGTGCACCCGCCGGCAGCAACCAGGACGGCTCGTTCCCGATCCAGCAGATCGACATCACCAGCTCGCAGAGCGTGAGCCGGACTGCGCCCGCTGCGGATCGTGATCTCGGTGTCGGGCAGCGTGCGGATGTGCGACCCGGACTCGAACCTTCCGGCCGGCGACCCGCGCCGCTGCACGTCTTGAGATAGCGGAGGACATGACATGAAGACCAGCCATCCAGGCCGTGCGAACCCCGCCAAGCAGAGCGGCGTCATGCTGCTCGAGGCGCTGATCGCGCTGCTCATCTTCTCGGTGGGGATCCTTGCGATCGTCGGCATGCAGGCGACCGCCTTCCAGGACATGGGCGAGTCGAAGTACCGCACCGACGCCGCGTTTCTCGCCAACCAGGTGATCGCGGAGATGTGGAGCAATGCCCGACAATCTCGGCCGACTACGTTTACGACGGCAGCGGCGCACCGCCCGAGGCCATCGCGAACTGGGTCGCCACGGTGGAGGCGCGCCTGCCCGGCGCGAAGGCCAACCCGCCCGTCATCACGCGCGATGCCGCCACCAACACGATGACCGTCACCGTGAGCTGGCAGCAGGCGCGCGACCACAGCGTCGTCCGCCCCCGCGCACAGCTACCGGGCGGTGGCCTATATCAACGTGGACTAGGAGCGGGCAAAAATGCGACGGCACACTCTGCATCGCCCCGCAACGCGGCATGAGCCTGGTCGAGCTGCTGGTAGCGACCGTCATCTCGCTGCTCGGCGTGCTGATCATCTTCCAGGTGTTCGCGGTCAACGAGGACGTGCGCCGCACCACCACCAGCGGCAGCGACGAGCAGACCAGCGGCCTGATGGCGCTGATGTCGCTGGAGCGCGATCTGCGGCATGCCGGCTTCGGCATCAACGACTTCGCCCTGGTGGGCTGCAACATGAAGATGTACGACGCACATGCGCTACGCCCGACCACGATGCCGGCCCGACTTTCCCGCTGGCGCCCGTGCAGATCGTCTCCAACGCCGGCGTCGATCCCGGACGTCATCCGCGTCATCTACGGCGGCAGCAAGCAGACCACCGCGGCGGTCCAGCTCGGCAGCGACATGGAGACAGCTACCGACCCGGTGAGCCTGGTGTCGCGCTTCGGGTTCGATCCCGGCGACGTGGTCGTCGTCGGCCAGCCCGGCGCGCAACTGCACGATGATGGAGGTGACCGGCTGGTCCGGCCCGGTGGATCTGGAGCACGGCTCAGGCACCTATACGTGATTCCGCAAACCGGGCAGAGCAAGATCCCGCGCTTCAACAATCCCGCGGGTCTCCCGGAGCTCTACAAGTTCCTGCTCGGAGCCAAGGTCCTGAACCTCGGCGTCCGCAGCCCGGTGCGCGACGAGATCACCGTGCGCAACGACCGAGGCCAACCCGCGCGACAACAACAAGCTGGTGGCGCAGAACATCTGGGGCAGCAGATCGCCAGCCCGCCAGCCGGTCGCCGAGCAGATCGTCCAGCTCAAGGCCGAGTACGGCATGGACGACGGCAAGAACAACGGCACGGTCGACCGCGCGCGTCTACAAGGCCGACGACGGCATGGTGGACAACTTCACCACGGTCAGCCCGGACGCGAGACAAGCCGGAGGAATGGACGCGGGTGCGCAGCGTGCGCGTGGCCATCGTCTCGCGCAGCCTCACGCCGGACCGCCCGCCCTGCAACGCCACGCCCGCGCTACAGCGCCGATCGCCAAGAACGACACCTATCCGGTGCGCTGGGCGCGCGGCCCGGACGCGCCGAAGGGACGGCCCATCGATGTGCGCACCACGCCGACTGGCAGTGCTACCGCTACCGCGTCTACGAGACCACGGTACCGCTGCGCAACATGATCTGGAGGCAGGAATGAAAGCGCTTCGCAACCGCATGCGGCTGCCGCTGGCGCCGCCGCGACCAGCGCGGTGTCGTGCTGTTCATCGCGCTGATCGTGCTGGTGGCCATGAGCCTGGCCGGCATCGCGATCATGCGCTCGGTGGACACCGGCAACCTGATCTCGGGCAACGTCGCCTTCAAGCAGGGCACGCTGTCGGCGGCCGACCGCGGCATCGACGAGGCGTTCAAGTACCTCAAGGACAACGTGCTGACCACGCAAGCTCGAGACGGACTCAGCCGTCCGACGGGTTCTTCGCAGCCGCTTCCGACCCGCCCAACAACGACTGGAGCGACACGTCCGTGTGGGGCAGACGCCAAGGTGGTGGGAACGGACGCCGCCGGCAACACCATTCAGCTACGTGATTCACCGCATGTGCGACGACTGCCGGGCAAGTACACGACGCGTGAACTGCGCCCAGACCCCGCGCACCGGCGGCAAGGCCGGCAACAGCATGGGGGTAGGCGGCTCCCAGTTCACGTCGACGCCGGTGGTGCTACTACCGCGTCACCGTGCGCGTGCAGGGCCCGCGCGACACATTGAGCATCGTGCAATCGAACATCGGCATTCAGCATTGAGCGGCCACAAGAAAAGCATAGACGGAGACCAGGAATTTCAATTCGATGACTTTAAGGAGTCAGCCATGAAACACCCGTCTATGCGTTATTCCAGGCTTGCCGCCGCGCTGATGCTCGGCGCGGCAGCCGGACTCTGGTCCCTGCCTGCGCCGCCGACGTCACCGACTCGTCGCAAACGCCGCTGGCGAGCGCGTCCAACCTGACGGTGCTGCCCAACGTGCTGTTCCTGCTGGACGACTCGGGCTCCATGACGTTCGATGCCCTGCCCGACAACGTCGAGCACCAACCAGGACGCTCGGAGCGGCGCTACTGGCCGACACAGCACACTTGCAAGCCGCAGGCTGCCGCTGACCACCGGCACCAACGCGGGCCTGTTCGCCACGCACTGCGACCGGATCGACCCGCCCTGGGTGCGGCGGAGTTCAACGGCTTGTACTACAAGCCGGAGCTATACCTACCGCCCGCCGATCAAGGCCGACGGCACCAGCTATCCGCAAGCAGACCACCGGACCGCGGTGCCGTGCGATCCGTTCACCAGCGGCTGCAAGGACAACTGCCGGGACTGGTACACATACGATCCACAGCGACTACTACGACAACGGCAGCGCGAACGCCAACGAAGGCGCCGGCAACCAGACCTACAACAACCCCAACATCAAGCAGTGGTACGGCACCGGCACCACCTTCGACGTCCAGACCCAGTGGCCGGAGATCGTCTACTGCAACAGCGCGAGCGGCGACGTCACCAACCTGGACCAGTGCCGCCGCAACGGCTTGGCCAACGCCAGGCCCGCGAGCGCTCCCAAGCGCCACACCGGCAACCCGTTCCGCTACAGCAACGGCACGCTGGGGACGCGGCAACGGCTATCCGGACGGCTGCCGACGCCGAGCTACCGCCGACAGCGGCGGCGATACCCGGAAGCGCCGCGGTGCACGAGTTCTGCCGGCAGTCCGGGCAGCACGACGATCACGGTCGGCCTGGCATACCCGCTGAGCGGGGCCGGGCACGACGGTCAGGATCATTCCGCGCACCGGCACCGGCACCGGCACCACCGGCTGGACTACACTGCGACGCGGGCACCTGCACCACCGCCGGCAGCACCTGGCTACGGCTGACTGCTCGCCAAGCCGACTACAGCACTCGTTCACCGTACGGCAACGGCAAGACCGGCCAGCAAGCTTCGACCTGACCGTCGGCGTTAAGACCGTCAACGGCAGCTGCAGCCGGCGCCCTGCGCCGGCGGTAGGTCACCGTGAGCAACGCCTTCAACCACGGCCTGAACGTGGGCGACAGCATCAACGTCAGCCGGTGACCTCCCGCAGACCACCGGCATCTTCGCTCAACGCACCAACGTCGTGCGGTACTCGCAGGTGGTCGACGCCAAGACCGTTCCGCTACACCAACTCGGCGCCAGCAACAAGACCGGCGAGGGCTCTACCGGTTACGTCCAGCGCACCAGCCTGTACAACTATCCCAAGCTCGCCGCGGCAACCCGTTCTACTACACGATCGAAGCGGTGGAGTCCTGCACGGACGCGGCGCTGACCACCTGCGCAGCGCGGCACGCACCAGCTTCACGTATCCCGCGCCGGTGCGGTTCTGCCTGAACCGTACGACGCCAACCGCCTGGACACGCCCACCGGCAAGGACCGACCAACACGAAGCCGCGCTGCCGCAAGAAGTATCGAAGAGGCCGTCCGGCTACATCTACCCGCGCTACGGCCAGTTCCGCCGCACGGACATCACCTCCGGCGGCACCTTCGCCGGCCGCCCGCTGCGCACCGACTGCGCGGCCAGGCCGACCTGCAGCGTACACCGAGGAGATGACCAACTTCGCCAACTGGTTCGCCTACTACCGCACCCGCATGCTGATGATGAAGACCGCCGGCGGGATCGCCTTCGCCCCCATCGACAGCCGCTACCGCGTGGGCTTCCTCACCATCAACCCGGGCATCTCCGGTGAGCACCGACAAGTTTCTCCCGATCGACAAGTTCGATCCGACCCAGAAGCAGAAGTGGTACGACCTGTTCTACAAGCAGGATCCCAGCGGCGGCACGCCGCTGCCCGAGGCGCTGTCGCGGGCCGGCCGCTACTTCGCCGGCAAGCACGACGGCATCAACAAGGGCATGCACGACGATCCGATGCAGTACTCCTGCCAGCAGAACTTCACCATCCTGACCACGGACGGGTACTGGAACGGCAACGCCGGCAAGAAGACTCGACGCCAGCGACAGCATGGACAACCAGGACAGCGACGTCAGCTCAACACGTCCAAGGTGGCCCGCCCGATCTGGGACGGCGCCACGGACGGACGCGCAGGATCCGGACGGCAGCGGGACGACCTACAGCTGCCAAGGGCACGCTCGCCGACGTCGCGCTGTACTACTATCAGACCGACCTGCGGCCGGCCGGCTCCAACGGTGCGCTGGGCACTGACGTGGCGGACGGACAACGTGCCCAACCGGCAAGACCCCTGGGGAACCAGCTCGAGCCAGAAGACGCCCAACAGGCAGCACATGATCACCTTCGGCCTGGGCATGGCCGAAGGCCTGATGGACTGGCGCGCAGGACTACGAGTCGGCCACGCGCCGGCGACTTCTCCAACGTGCGCAAGGGCGCGCTCAACGCCTGCAGCTGGGTATCCGGGACCTGCAACTGGCCGGTGCCCGGCGATTCGCAAGCCGCGCCAACCTGGACGACCTGTGGCACGCCGCGGTGAACGGGCGCGGCAAGTTCTTCTACGCCCGCGACACCCAGGCGGTGCAGGACGGCCTGTACGGCGCGCTCACCAGCCTCCAGGAGCGCAGCGCCTCGGGCGCGGCGGCGGCGACTTCGACGCCGAACATCACGCCGACGGACCGCGGCATCTTCTCGACCACCTATCAGACCGTCGAGTGGAACGGGGACATCATCGCGCAGCTGATCGACCCGAACAACGGGCGCGTGCTGCCCGGCGTGTCCTGGTCGGCCAAGAGCAAGCTGCGAGGGGCACGTGGGTCCCACCATCGGACACCCGCACCATCTACATGTTCGACAGCACCGCGCCCAACAGGCTGAAGAACTTCACCTACGCGAACCTGACCACGCGCACGGAGCAGACCTGGTTCGACAACAAGTGCACGCCGGCTCTCGCAACATGACCCAGTGCGCCCTGCTCGATCCGGCCACCGACCTGATCACGGCCAACAACGGCGACGAACCTGGTCAACTATCCTGCGCGGCCAGAGCCTGTACGAGACCACGCTCTACCGCGACCGGCAGTTCGCGCTGGGCGACATGGTCAACGCCGTGCCGCTGTATGTCGCCAAGCCGCGCTTCAACTTCGGCGACAAGGTCGACCACGCCCTACCTCGACCTGGAAGGAAGGCACGGTGAAGAACCGCACCCAGGCCCTGTACGTCGGCGCCAACGACGGCATGCTGCACGCCTTCAACGCCGACACCGGCGAGGAGCATGTGGGCCTTCATTCCGCGCGCAGGTCGCGCCCAACATGTGGAAGCTGGCCGAGCGAGTCGTACGCCACCAAGCACCAGTACTTCGTGGACGGCTCACCCACCTCCATGGACGTGTGGGACGGCAGCACCTGGCGCACGATCCTGGTCGGCGGGCTCAACGCCGGCGGCCGCGGCTTCTACGCGCTGGACGTGACCGATCCCGGCATCGCCGAAGGCGCTGTGGGAGATCTGCAGCGACACGCACCCTGTGCTCGATCCAGCGACGACAGACCTCGGCTACTCCTTCGGCAACCCGATCATCACCAAGCGCGCCTCCGACGGCAAGTGGGTGGTGCTGGTCACCTCGGGCTACAACAACGTCGGCCCGGGCGACGGCAAGGGCTATCTGTACGTGCTCGATGCCATGACCGGCACGATCGCTGGACAAGGTCAGCACCGGCGCCGGTGCACACCACCGCGCCGAGCGGGCTGGGCAAGATCGCGGCCTGGGCCGACAACTTCTACGTCGACAACACCGCAACCTATGTCTACGGCGGCGATCTGCAGGGCAACATCTGGAAATTCGATCTGCACCGGCACGACGGCCAACGGTCAATGCGCCTGGGCACGGCCACGGATGCCAGCGGCAACCCGCAGCCCATCACCACCAGGCCCGAGCTCGGCCTGGTCAACGACATCTACAAGGTGGTGTTCGTCGGAACCGGCCGCTACCTGGGCTTGCAGGACCTGACCGATCCGGCCACCCAGACGCCGCAGGGCGACTGGGCGTGGCAGCAGTCGCTGTACGCCTTCAAGGATCACCGGACACAGCGACTACGGCAACCTGCGCAGCACCTGCCAACGAGCTGGTGCAGCAGACGATCACCGAGCTGTCCGGCGGGCTGGAGCGGACCATCGTCGACGCAACGCGGTGGACTGGAAAACCAACAACGGCTGGTACATCGACTTCAACCCGGGCAACAAGTCGCCGGGCGAGCGGGTGAACGTCGACCTGCAGCTGCGTCTCGGTACGCTGCTGATCGTCCACCAACGTCCCGGACGGAAGCGCCTGCAGCATCGGCGGCGACAGCTGGATCTACCAGGTCGACTACACGACCGGGCAGCTACATCAGCACGCGCGCCGACAAGGTGGTCGCGCGCAAGCAGCCCGGCGTGCTGACGGTGGGTACCGATCTACCAGCTGCAGAACGGCTCGCATCGTGGTCGGCACAGATCGGAGTGCGACGGACATGGTGCCAGACGACATCGTCAGACCAACCCTGGCGACTCGCCCAGCCGGCGGACCTCCTGGCGGGAGATGACCCGGAGCTCAGTAGTCCAGGCTGGCACAGTCACGACCTGAAAAGCCCCGCTTCGGCGGGGCTTTTTTCTTGCGTCGAGGCGCAACCTGCGACTGCAAAGGCGCGAAGGGACGCAAAGGAAACTCAGATGGCGCAGCGCAGCAACGAGCTCGCCTGAAGCAGACGCTCGGGTCGGCAATGTTCCGAGCGCCAATCGATGCGGCTCAGGCTACGGCGTTTGCGACCTCGCGTCTTTGCGCCTTTGCGGTCATTCGCGGGACCTTAGGCCGTAAGCGCTCTTGGGCAGCGGGAAGACCACCGCTCTCGTGGATCCCGTCCATCTCGCGCACCTCGGTCGCCCCCAGCGCCCGCAGCCGCTCGACCAGCTCGCGCACCAGCACCTCCGGCGCGGAGGCCCCGGCCGTCACGCCCACCCGGCGCTTGCCCGCCAGCCACTGCGGATCGAGGTCGGCCGCGTTGTCGACCATGTAGGCGCTGCACGCCCATGTTCTGCGCGACTTCGCGCAGCCGGTTGGAGTTCGAGCTGTTGGGCGAGCCCACCACCAGCACGACGTCGGTCTGCTGCGCCAACGCCTTCACGGCGTCCTGGCGGTTCTGCGTGGCGTAGCAGATGTCGTCCTTCTTCGGGCCGACGATGGCGGGGAAGCGCGCCTTCAGCGCGGCGATGATGCTGGCGGCGTCGTCCACCGACAGCGTGGTCTGGGTCACGTACGCGAGGTTGCTCTCGTCGGCGACCTGCAGCGCGGCCACGTCGTCCGGCGTCTCGACCAGGTAGATGCCGCCCTCGCTCTGCCCCATGGTGCCCTCGACCTCGGGATGGCCGCGGTGGCCGATCATGACGATCTCGCGGCCCTGCTCGCGCATGCGGCTGACTTCCACGTGCACCTTGGTGACCAGCGGGCAGGTGGCGTCGAACACCGCGAGGCCGCGCGACTCGGCCTCGCGCCGCACCGCCTGAGACACGCCGTGCGCGCTGAACACCACGGTGCTGCCGGCCGGGACTTCGGCCAGGTCCTCCACGAATACCGCGCCCTTGGCGCGCAGATCGTCGACCACGTACTTGTTGTGGACGACCTCGTGACGCACGTAGATCGGCGCGCCGTGCAGCGCGAGCGCGCGCTCGACGATCTCGATGGCGCGATCCACGCCGGCGCAGAAGCCTCGGGGTTTGGCCAGGATGACTATCATGGCATGACTGGCCTACGGCTTAACCGCAGAGGCGCAGAGGCGCAGAGATTCGCAGAGAAGACCGGTCCGGATCAATGCTGCTGCTGACAACGAATGACTTCGATTCCTGCCGAGTTACTCTGCGTCTCCGCGCCTCTGCGCTGAGTCTCTACGGTCGTTAGGGTTTGCGCGCCCGAGGGCGCCGCAGGCTGTCCCAGATCAGCAGCGCCGCGCCCAGCGTGATGGCGCTGTCGGCCAGGTTGAACGCCGGCCAATGATAGCCCAGCGCATGCACGTCGAGGAAATCGACCACCGCGCCCAGCAGCACGCGGTCGATCAGGTTGCCGATGGCCCCGCCCAGGATCAGGGACAGCGCAAAGCAGAACAGGCGGTCGTGCGCGTACCGGCGCAGCAGATAGACGATCAGCACGCTGGCCGCCAGCGCGATGGCCACGAACAGATCGCGCTGCCAGCCGGGCGCGCTGCTCAGGAAGCTGAAGGCGGCACCCGGGTTGTACACCAGCACGAGGTCGAAGAAGGGCAGCACCGCGGATCGACCTGCCCGAAGACGAGCACCTGCTGGACCAGCCACTTGGTGAGCTGATCCAGCCCGATCACCCCGGCGCTCACCAGCAGCCACGCCCACCAGGGAACGCCTGCGCGACACAGCGACCGTCATCGTCGCTCAGGCATGGGTGCGCGGCTCCCCCGCACCGTACAGATTCGCCACGCAGCGCCCGCACAGCTCCGGGTGCGCGGCGATCGGCACCCACGTCGGCACGGTAGTGCCAGCAGCGCGGGCACTTGGGGTGGCTGCTGGCGCGGACCTTGACCATCTCCTCGGCCTCGGAGCCGACCTGCACCACCCGCGCCTGCGAGGTGATCAGCACGAAGCGCAGGTCGTCCTGCAGAGCGGCAAGCGCCTGGTAGCGGTCCCCGCTCGCCAGGATCTCCACCTCGGCCGCGAGCGGCGAGCCGATGTCCCCCTTGACCCGCAGCAGCTCGAGCTCCTTCTGCACGTTGGCGCGCACCTCGCGCACCAGGCGTCCAGCGCTTGTGCGAGCGTCTCGCCACCGCTCACTTCGGGCAGCACGCAGGCCGTGTGCAGGAACACGCTGTCGCGCTCGTCGCGGCCGAACAGGCCCCAGGCTTCCTCGGCGGTGAAGCTCAGGATCGGCGCGAACAGGCGCAGCAGGCTGTTGGTGATGTGGTAGAGCGCGCTCTGGGCGCGAGCGGCGCGCAGGGCTCGCCGCAGCCAGTCGTGTAGAGCCGGTCCTTGAGAATGTCGAGGTAGAACGCGCCCAGGAACTCGGAGCAGAAGTTGTGCAGCTTCTGCGCGGCGAAATGGAACTCGTAGCGCTCGTAGTCGCGCATCACCTCCGCCTGCAGCGCTTCGGCCGCCAGCAGCGCGTAGCGGTCCAGCTCGATCCATTGCTCCACCGGCAGCAGATGCTGCTTCGGATCGAAGTCGGAGACGTTGGCCAGCAGGAAGCGCAGGGTGTTGCGGATGCGCCGATACATCTCGACCACGCGCTTGAGGATCTCCTGGGAGATCGACAGCTCGCCGGAGTAGTCGGTCGAAGCCACCCACAGGCGCAGGATCTCCGCACCCAGCGTGTCCGACACTTCCTGCGGCGCGATCACGGTGCCGAGCGACTTGCTCATCTTGCGGCCCTTGCCCGTCCACCACGAAGCCGTGCGTGAGGATCTGCCGGTACGGAGCGCGTCCGTCGATGGCGCATCCGGCCAGCAGCGAGGCCTGGAACCACCCGCGGTGCTGGTCGGAGCCTTCCAGGTACAGATCGGCGGGCTTGGTGAGCTCGGCGCGCCGCTCCAGCACGCTGACGTGCGTGGTGCCCGATTCGAACCACACGTCCATGGTGTCGGAGACCTTCTGGTAGTCCTGCGCCTGCGCGCCCAGCAGCTCCTCGGCAGCCAGATCGAACCACGCATCGATCCCGCGCTCCTCGACCCGCACGGCCACCTGCTCCATGAGCTCGGCGGTGCGCGGGTGCAGCTCGCCGCTGTCCTTGTGCACGAAGAGCGCCATCGGCACGCCCCAGTTGCGCTGCCGGGAGACGCACCAGTCCGGCCGGTTGCCGACCATCGCGTCCAGGCGCGCGCGGCCCGACGCCGGAAAGAACTCGGTGTCCGCCACCGCCTGCCTGGCGACCTCGCGCAGCAGCGCGCCGCCGCCGGCGCGGTGGTTGGAGTCCATGCCGATGAACCACTGCGGCGTGGCGCGGAAGATGATCGGCGTCTTGTGCCGCCAGCAATGCGGGTAGCTGTGGGTGAGCTTCTCGGCCTTCAGCAGGCGCTGGTTCTGCTCGAGCGTGTCGATGATGACCTGGTTGGCGTCCCACACGCTCATGCCCGCGACGATCTCTGCCCAGTCGTAGAAGCGGCCGTTGTCGTCCACCGGATTGTCCATCGGCAGGTTGTAGCGCATGCCCACGACGTAGTCGTCGAGACCGTGGGCCGGCGCGGTGTGGACCAGGCCCGTGCCCGCGTCGAGCGTCACGTGACTCGCCCAGGACGACGGGGACCTTGCGCTCGATAGAACGGGTGGTAGAGCTCCACGCCCTCCAGCGGCCTGGCCGCGCGCAGTGGCCAGCACCTCTCCGGTCAGACCGTAGCGCTGCAGGCACTGCTCGCGCAGATCCTCGGCCAGGACCAGCAGCCCTTTGGGCGTGCGCACCAGGTTGTAGTGAAGCTCCGGATGCACGCACACCGCCTGGTTCGCCGGCAGGGTCCAGGGCGTCGTCGTCCAGATCACCGCGAACGACGGCTCGTAGAGGTGGGTGAAGCCGAACGGCCGTGCGAGCTGGCGCAGGTCCACCGCAGCAAATGCAACGTCGATCGCCGGCGAGGTGCGATCTTCGTACTCCACCTCGGCCTCCGCCAGCGCGGAGTGGCAGTCGATGCACCAGTGCACCGGCTTCGCGCCCCGGTACAGATAGCCGCGCGCGTGGATGCGACCCAGCGAGCGGATGATATCGGCCTCGACCTTGAAGTCCATCGTGAGGTACGGATTGCTCCAGTCGCCCAGCACACCCAGGCGAATGAAGTCGGCGCGCTGGCGCTCGAGCTGGGTCTGCGCGTAAGTCACGGCACAGTCGCCGGAACTCGGCGGCCGGAATGTTCTTGCCGTGCACCTTTTCGACCTGGTGCTCGATCGGCAACCCGTGGCAGTCCCAGCCCGGGACGTAGGGCGCGTCGAACCCGGCCAGCGACTTGCTCTTGACCACGATGTCCTTGAGGATCTTGTTGACGGCGTGGCCGATGTGGATGTCGCCGTTGGCGTACGGCGGGCCATCGTGCAGGACGAACTTCGGGCGGCCCTGCGAGGCCTCGCGAATGCGCTCGTAGAGCTTGCTCTCCTGCCATTGCTTGACCCACTGCGGCTCGCGCTTGGCGAGGTCGCCGCGCATCGGGAAGGCGGTGTCGGGAAGGTTCAGTGTGTTCTTGTAGTCAGCCATGTCGTTTCTACTCAGACCGCTGGCTGCGTGAGCAATCTACTCGCGTCTCTGCGTGCGCCTCTGCGGTTCAAGAAGTAGGCTTTGCGTTCTGCGACGTCGCGGGCGATCGCGGCTGTCAGCGTCGGCAGGTCCGGATACTTCTCCTCGTCGCGCAGCTTGCTGCAGGAACCTCACCTGCACGCGCCGCCCGTAGATGTCGCGGTCGAAGTCGAACAGATGCACCTCCAGCGTCGGCGCCCCGCCGTCCTTCACCGTCGGCCGCACGCCCAGGCTGGCCACGCCCGGCAGCGGCGCGGGCCCAGCCCCAGCACCTCGACCACGAAGATCCCCATCAGCGGCGGACGGTTGTGCTCCAGCCGCACGTTGGCGGTCGGGAATCCGAGCTGCACGCCCAAGCCGGTCGCCGCGCACCACCCGCCCGCTGATGCTGTAGGGCCGTCCCAGCAGCCGCGCCGCGCCGTCCAGGTCGCCCGCCGCCAGCCGCTGTCGCACCGCCGTGCTCGACACGCGCACGCCGTCCACCGCACAGGTGTCCATCCGCACCACCTCGAACCCGTGCTCGCGTCCCGCCCGCGCCAGCAGGTCGAAGTCTCCCGCGCGCCGGGCACCGAAGCGGAAATCGTCCCCCACCAGCAGCCAGCGCACCGCCAGCCCGCGCACCAGGATGCGCTCGACGAACTCCTCGGCGGCGATGCGCGCGAAGTCGTAGTCGAACCGGGACACCAGCACCGCGTCCAGGCCGAGCTCGGCGAACAGCTCCAGCTTCTCGCGCAGCGAGGTCAGCCGCGTGGGCGCCTGGTCGGGAGCGAAGAACTCGCGCGGATGCGGCTCGAAGGTCATCACGCACGAGGCCAGCGCCGCGCTCGCGCGCGGCCCGCGTCACACGCTCGATCATCGCCTGGTGCCCCAGATGCACACCGTCGAAGTTGCCGATGGTCAGCGCCACCGGACGAGCCGGTTCGGTCGGCAGATGGCGCAGGACGAGCATGGACATCGGCGGGCAGCGACGAGCCCAACGGGACCCAAAAGCCTCGGATTTTAGCCTACGCGGCGCCGCGCTTGACGAAGTCGCTGCGGCCGCACCCCCAGCAGCCCGAGCACGGCGAAGTAGCTCGCCGCCCCCACCGCCACCACCAGGATCAGGCGCAGCCCCCGCGCCAGCGCCCCGCCGGCCAGCCAGCTCTCCATGCTTCCCATCGCGAACCACAGCACCAGCCCCATCGCCGCCAGGCGCCGCGCCGAGCTGGGCGGCGAACCTGGCCCAGCCCGGCTGCGGCTGGTAGACGCCATGCTGGCGCAGCTTGCGGTACAGCAGCCAGGCGTTGAGGCAGGCGCCCAGCCCGATCGCCAGCGCCAGCCCGGCGTGCCGCAGCGGGTAGATGAAGGCCAGGTTCATGAGCTGGGTGGCGACCAGCGTGAGGACGCCGATCTTGACCGGGGTCTTGATGTTCTGACGAGCGTAGAAGCCCGGCGCCAGCACCTTCACCAGGATCAGGCCCGACCAGCCCGACGCTGTAGGCCGTCAGCGCCTGGCTGGTCATCGCCACGTCGTGGCCGTCGAACGCGCCGTGGTGGAACAGCGTGGCGATCAGCGGCGTGGCCAGGATCGCCAGACCCAGCGCCGCGGGCAGCGCCAGCAGCAGGGTCAGGCGCAGCCCCCAGTCGAGCAGCCGCGAGTATTCCTCGCCGGTGCGCTCGGCGAAGCTGCGCGACAGGCTGGGCAGCAGGATGGTGCCCAGCGCCACCCCCAGGACGCCGGTGGGAAACTCCATCAGACGGTCGGCGTAGTACAGCCACGACACGCTGCCGGTCACCAGGAAGGAGGCGAAGATGCCGTTGATCAGCAGGCTGATCTGGCCGATCGACACGCCGAAGATCGCCGGCCCCATCAGCTTCAGCACCCGCCACACCCCGGGGTCGTGCAGGTTCAGGCGCGGGCGCGGCAGCAGCTTCAGGCGAGCCAGGTAGGGCAGCTGGAAGCCGAGCTGGAGCAGCCCGCCCAGCGAACACCGCCCAGGCCAGGGCCAGCACCGGCGGGTCGAAGAACGGCGCCAGCCAGAGGGCAAAGCCGATGAAGCACAGATTGAGCAGGGTCGGGGTGAAGGCGGGAATGGCGAAGCGGCTGTAGGTGTTGAGGATGCCGCCCGCCAGCGACGCCAGCGAGATGAACAGGATGTACGGAAACGTGATGCGCAGCAGCTGCACGGTCAGGTCGAACTTGCTGGGGACCGCGGCAAAGCCGGGCGCGCTCAGGTACACGATGAGCGGGGCGGCCAGGATCCCCAGCACGCTCACCACGAACAGGACCAGCGCCAGCAGGGTGGCGATGTGCTCGACGAAGATGCGGGTGTCGGCCTCCCCGCGCTTGGACCTGATACTCCGCCAGGACCGGCACGAAGGCCTGCGAAAAGGCGCCTTCGGCGAAGATCCGCCGCAGCAGGTTGGGCAGCTTGAAGGCGATGAAGAAGGCGTCGGTATACAGCCCGGCCCCGAACGCGCGCGCGATCACGACGTCGCGCACGAATCCGAAGATGCGCGAGATCAGCGTCATGCCGCTGACGGTGACCAGCGCCTTGAGCAGGTTCAAGGGCGCCCTCTGCCGTCCGCCTGCATGAGCGTGCCGGCGCAGCCGTGGCGCGGCCTCGGCGAGCTCCTGGCGGCAACTGACCGCGCTCCGGCCCTCACTCCTCGCGGGCCTTGCCTTGCAGGCGCCGAGCCAGTATCCTTACGCCCTTTTTCAAAGCCTTAAGCCTAGCCTCCCAAGGAGCAGCCGATGGCCAACACCGCGCAGGCGCGCAAGCGCGCCCGCCAATCCGAGAAGCGCCGGGCGCACAACGCGTCCCTGCGCTCCGAGTTCCGCACCGCCATCAAGCGTGTTCGCAAGGCCATCGCCGGCGGCGACAAGGCGGCCGCGCAGGCCGCGCTGGACGGGTCCCGCAGCACGATCGACTCGGTGGCGCGCAAGCGCACGGTTCATGCCAACGCCGCCGCCCGCTACAAGAGCCGGCTGCAGGCCGCCATCAAGGCCCTGGCCTGAGCCTGGCACCCACCGCCAGCGTGGGTAGCCGCCCGGCCGGGGATCATCCGGTTACCGGAGGCGGCCGCGCCTGGTCCTCGCCTG
Organism: uncultured beta proteobacterium; assembly: GCA_963772865.1. Lineage (GTDB taxonomy): Bacteria > Pseudomonadota > Gammaproteobacteria > Burkholderiales > SHXO01 > SHXO01. Next base: position 141,597 of record CAVYZA010000034.1, read on the forward strand.
CGGCCGCGCCGGCCCGCTCGCCGGGTCGCGGCCGGCGCGGGACCTCCCGCCCATCTCGCACCCTGAGCTCGTTGTCTCGGGCGAAGCCGAGCAGGAACTCGAAGGCCTCCGGCTGCAGCTCCTCCAGCCGCACGTCCACCACCACGCAGCGCACCCCCGCGGACACGATCGGCCGCACGAAGCGGCGAGTAGCTGATGCGCTGGTCCTCCCCGAACAGTGACATGCACGCCGCAGAGGCGCTCCGCCCAGTCGCTGGGACGGAAGGTGGTGCCCGACTCGGTGATGCCGATGATGATGATCTCGCGCGGGGCGTCGGGCATGAATCGGGGGTGTGGGCGTGGCACGCAATCCTACCAGAGTTCATCCGCCGCTCCGCTGCAGCCGGCGACGTCGAGCAGCGCTCGCAGGCCTGCACGAGCATCGCGGCGGTCGCGTCCGCGCATGCCCACTGCGTCGAGTCAGGCGCTCCATGGATAGGGGGCCCGGCATGCGCAACCCGGTCAGCCGCATTCTCGTGATCAACGACGAGACCCTGGTCCTCAAGGAGCTCATCAAGGGCTTGAACGCCGCCGCCAAGAGCCTGGACAACCCGCTGGGCATCGTGCTTCACCGGCGTCACCACCGCGCGCGACGCCCTCAAGGCGATCGAGGACGACGGCGACATCCAGGCGGTGATCGTCGACGACACGCTCTACACCCTGAAGAGCAACGGCTCGGCCGGCTCGCGCATGCTGCAGATGTCCGCACTCGAGCTGGTGCAGCGGATCACGCGCCTGCGCCCGGAGCTCGACGTGTACATCCTGATCGCCCAGGAGCAGGAGGACGAGGTGGTCGACGCGCTGTTCACCGAGGCGGTGGACGGCTACTTCTACCGCGAGGAGCGCGACCATCGCGGCATCTACCGCATCCTCAACGCCCAGCTCCAGGAGCGCTCCGACACGCCGTTCTACGACGCGCTGAAGAGCTACGTGCTGATGGCCAAGGACGCCTGGCACACGCCCGGCCACAGCTCGGGCGACTCGCTGCGCGACAGCCCGTGGGTGAACGACTTCTACGAGTTCATGGGCGAGCACGTCTTCGACGCCGACTTGTCGGTCTCCGTGCCCACCCTGGACTCGCTGATGGAGCCCAAGGGCGTCATCCTCGAAGCGCAGAAGAAGGCCGCCAAGGCGTTCGGCGCGCGCCGCACGTTCTTCGCCACCAACGGCACTTCCACCGGCAACAAGGTCATCTTCCAGACCCTGATCGCGCCGGGCGAGAAGATGCTGCTGGATCGCAACTGCCACAAGTCCGTGCACCACGGCGTGGTGCTGTCGGGCGCGCACCCGATCTACCTGGACTCGTCGGTCAACCGCAAGCACGGCATCTTCGGCCCGATCCCGAAGAAGACCCTGCTCAAGGCGATCGAGGAGCACGACGACGCCGAGGCCCTGGTGCTCACGTCCTGCACCTACGATGGCCTGCGCTACGACCTGGCGCCGATCATCGAGGCGGCCCATGCCAAGCGGATCAAGGTGGTGGTGGACGAAGCCTGGTACGGCTTCGCGCGCTTCCACCCGGCGTTCCGCCCCACCGCGATCGAGGCGGGAGCGGACTACGCCACCCAGAGCACGCACAAGGTGCTGTCGGCCTTCTCCCAGGCCAGCATGATCCACGTCAACGACCCGGACTTCAACGAGCACATCTTCCGGGAGAACTTCAACATGCACACCTCCACCAGCCCGCAGTACAGCATGATCGCGAGCCTGGACGTGGCCCGCCAGCAGGCGGTGATGGAGGGCTACAAGCTGCTGTCGCGCACGCTGGCGCTGGCGCAGGAGCTGCGCCAGCAGATCAACTCCACCGGCGTGTTCCGGGTCCTGGAGCTCGAGGACCTGCTCCCCGACGAGGTCAAGCACGACAACGTGCAGCTCGATCCGACCAAGGTGACGGTGGACATCTCGGAATGCGGCTACACGGTGGAGGAGCTGCAGCACGAGCTGTTCGAGCGCTACAACATCCAGGTGGAGAAATCCACGTTCAACACGCTGAGCCTGCTGCTCACCATCGGCACCACGCGCAGCAAGGTCTCGCGCCTGTACGACGCGCTGATGCGCATCGCGCGCGAGCGGCGCGCCCCGCGGCGGCTGTATCGCACGCCCGACATCCCCGGTTTCACGCAGCTCAAGTACCTGCCGCGCGATGCGTTCTACTGCGGCGGACAGATCGTGCCGGTCCTGGACGAGCAGGACAAGGTCAACACCGGCCTGAACGGCAGGGTCGCCGCCGACCAGATCACGCCCTACCCGCCCGGCATCCCGGTCCTGGTGCCGGGGCAGGTCATCACCCAGGACATCATCCAGTACCTGGTCGGCCTGATGCGCAGCCACAAGCGCGTGGAGCTGCACGGCATCGTCTACGACGGCTATCTGCCCTGCGTGCGGGTGCTGTCGCCGGGCGACGAGAAGGGGCTCAAGCGGCTCAAGGGCTAGCGCGGCCCCGGCGGGCTTGCAAGGCCGCGGCGATTCGGATACATATGACTTCCTTAAGCGAGCCTTGAGCTCATCACTGCACGGCGGCCCGAGCCCGCCGTGTTGTTTTTTGGCTGGCGGCACCCGCCGCCGGCAGCGTCCAGATGGGAAACGTCAGGCACTTCCTTCAGCTGACCGACTTCAGCCGCGCCGAGCTCGACTATGTGCTCGAGCGCGCCCGGATCCTGAAGCAGCGCCAGCGCGCCGGCACGCTCTACCAGCCGCTCAAAGGCCGCACGCTGGCCATGATCTTCGCGAAGAATTCCACGCGCACGCGCGTGTCCTTCGAGGCCGGCATGGCCCAGTTCGGCGGACACGCTCTGTTCCTCAGCAGCCGCGACACGCAGCTCGGCCGCGGCGAGCCGATCGAGGACGTGGCCGAGGTGATCTCGCGGATGGTGGACATCGTGATGATCCGCACGTTCGAGCAGAGCATCGTGGAGCGCTTCGCCGCGCACTCGCGCGTTCCGGTGATCAACGGGCTCACCGACGAGTATCACCCCTGCCAGATCCTCGCCGATCTGTTCACATTCATGGAGCAGCACGGATCCATCGACTGGCCGCACGGTCGCCTGGGTGGGCGACTCCAACAACGTGTGCAACACCTGGCTGCAGGCGGCGCGGTTGTTCTCGTTCCGATTGCATGTGTCGACCCCGCCCGGCTACGAGCTCGAGCCCGAACGCGGGCTGCGCGACGCTGACGCGTACCTGACATGCTTTGCGCAGCCGCAGGATGCGGTGCGCGGAGCAGACCTGGTCACCACCGACGTGTGGACCAGCATGGGATTCGAGGCCGAGGCCGAGGAACGCAAGCGCCGGTTCGCCGCCTACCAGGTCAACGCCGAGCTGATGCGGCTTGCCGCGCCCCATGCGCTGTTCATGCACTGCCTGCCGGCCCACCGCGGCGAGGAGGTGGACGCGGCCGTGATCGACGGGCCGCAGAGCGTGGTTTGGGAGGAGGCAGAGAACAGGCTGCACACGCAGAAGGCCTCTGATGGAGTTTCTCCTGCTGGGCACGAGTCGGGCGGAAGCGCAGCGCGGAAAAGACTGCACACGCAGAAGGCCGATCGAATTCCTGCTCCTCGGAACGGTCGAATCTGACTGCCGGCAACGAGGTTGCGGCTCGCGCCAACTTACTCAGGAGTCCCATCATGTTGCGACACCCGCTTCATCTTTTCATGCTGCTTGGCCTGCTCGCGCCAGCCGTCGGCACTGCGCAGGAGAAGCCGGCCACACCCTGCGCCTGCCCAGGCGCACCAAGCCGGCCGCATCCCCTGCGAAGCAGCGAAGCAAGCCGCTGCCCCCGGCCGAAGTCCATTGGCTGCAGGACAAGCGCGGTTGCAAGTTCGCCAATCCCACGCCCAAGCCCAACGAGTCGGTGACGTGGTCGGGTGCGTGCGTCGGATGGCTACATGCAGGGCAAGGGCGTCCTGCAGTTCACCACCGACGGCAAGCCGGGCGCACGCTACGAGGGAACGCTCACCAAGGGACGGTTGACCGGCCGCGGCGTGCTGCGCATCCCCCGACAACAGCTGTTTACGACGGCGACTGGGTCGACAGCAAGCCGGACGGCTACGGGGCCTACACGGCGGCGGACGGCAGCAAGTACGAAGGCGCCTGGACCGCCGGACAGTTCGACGGGCCGGGCTCCTTTCGCTCGGCCAAGGGCGAGGTCGTGCGTGGCGTGTGGGAGAATGGCAAGCTGGTGAAGCAGTTGAAGGACTAGCAGGCGGAAAAAGTGTCGACGTTACGAACGTATGAGCGTCACCCGGTATTGGTCCAGCGGCTCGATCGGGTGCCCGCAAGGCATGTTTCAACACCCTGCTCGCAACCCAGCGGACCGGTGGTCCGCGGCAGCATCTATCTGTCACAAGGATTCGACGTTATGAGGATTGCACTTCGGAGCACCCCGGTCTGGCTGCTGGCCGCGCTGATGGCAGCCGCCGCTCTGCTGACTGGCAGAGTCCACGCCGCACCCGACGAGGACTCGGGATGGATCGCGGACAAACGCGGGTGCAAGGTCGCCAACCCGTTTCCGCGCCCCGGCGAGTCGATCACCTGGAGCGGCGAGTGCAAGAACGGCTTTGCCCAGGGTCCGGGCGTCCTGCAGTGGTACTTGAACGGCCAGGAGGACGACCGTTACGAGGGTACCCTCGAGATGGGCTGGGCGGAGGGTCGCGGCGTGCTCACGCGCGGCGACGGCGGCAAGTACGACGGCGAGTGGAAGCAGAGTACGCAGCACGGCAACGGCCGTTTTGACGCGCCGGACGGCAGCTGGTACGAGGGCCAGTGGAAGGACGGCAAGCCGCACGGCCAGGGCCAGTATCGCCGGCCCGATGGCAAGATCTTCATCGGCGTTTGGATCGAGGGCGTCTACGAGGGGGACATCGAGTCGGAGCCCGAGGACAACGACGATCCCAACCGCACCTGACGCGCATGAGCCAGATCAAGAAAGTAGTGCTCGCCTACTCGGGCGGGCTCGACACCTCCGTCATCCTGAAGTGGCTGCAGGACCACTACCACTGCGAGATCGTCACCTTCACCGCCGACATCGGCCAGGGCGAGGAGCTGGAGCCGGCGCGCGCCAAGGCCCAGAAGCTCGGCGTGAAGGAGATCTTCATCGAGGACCTGCGCGAAGAGTTCGTGCGCGATTTCGTGTTCCCGATGTTTCGCGCCAACACCGTCTACGAGGGCGAGTACCTGCTCGGTACCAGCATCGCGCGCCCCCTGATCGCCAAGCGCCAGATCGAGATCGCCCGCCAGGTCGGCGCCGATGCGGTGGCGCACGGCGCTACCGGCAAGGGCAACGACCAGGTGCGCTTCGAGCTCGGCTACTACGCCCTGCAGCCGGACATCCGGGTGATCGCGCCGTGGCGCGAGTGGGACCTCAACTCGCGCGAACGCCTGCTCGCCTATGCCGAGCAGCATGGCATCCCGATCGAGATGAAGCACCGCGAGGGTGGCAGTCCCTACAGCATGGACGCCAACCTGCTGCATATCTCCTTCGAGGGCAGGGCCCTGGAAGATCCTGCGGTGGAGCCCGAAGAGGACATGTGGCGCTGGACGGTTTCGCCGGAGACAGGCGCCCGACCAGGCCGAGTACGTGGAGGTGAGCTTCGAGAAGGGCGACATCGTCGCCGTGAACGGCACGGCGCTGAGCCCGGCGCAGGTGCTCACCGAGCTCAACCGCCTGGGCGGCAAGCACGGCGTGGGCCGTCTGGATCTGGTGGAGAACCGCTACGTCGGCATGAAATCGCGCGGCTGCTACGAGACGCCGGGCGGCACGATCATGCTCAAAGCCCACCGCGCCATCGAGTCGCTCACCTTGGATCGCGAGGTGGCCCACCTCAAGGACGAGCTGATGCCGCGCTACGCGGCTTTGATCTACAACGGCTACTGGTGGGGCCCGGAGCGGCGCATGCTGCAGCAGATGATCGACGCGTCGCAGGTCAACGTGAACGGCTGGGTCCGGCTCAAGCTCTACAAGGGCAACGTCATGGTCGTCGGCCGCGAGTCCAGAACCGACTCGCTGTTCGATCCCGGTATCGCCACCTTCGAGGACGACCGCGGCGCATACAACCAGAAGGACGCCGAGGGCTTCATTCGCCTCAACGCCCTGCGCATGCGCATTGCGGCTCGGCGGCGGCATCGCTGAATTCGTGGCGGAATCCAGGTTGGCAGCCCACCGCAACCGCCACGCCCGCCACCAGGCCTTCTGCGGCGACTCCTCGAAAAACAGGCTCGGACAGGAAGGGGCATAGGTGTCGTCCGGGGCGCCGCGAGGGCTTTGCCTGCCGACCTGCTGCCCCGCATTGAAGTGAATAAAATCAATCCCCTAGACTAGACCGTGAACAGGTCAGGCGTCGTCTTCGGACGACTCGCCCTGCGGGCCTGTTCCTTGCCACCTGTCCCATTGGGGCTTGGCCCGTCCTGCCCCCCCTCCTATACTTTTGAGCGCCGCCTCCGTCTCCGCGGCCGTCGAAACGGGCGCCGCTCCGGTCGGAAGGAGCAGGAAGCCGGGGAAAAACATGACTACCGTTGCCGTCGTCAGGAAACAGGGGATGGCCGCCGTGGCCGCCGATACGCTCACCAAGTGGGGATCGGCCAAGGAGAGCGCCCTGTACATCGCCAATCACGAGAAGATTCTCAAGGTGGGCGAGAGCCTAATCGCCGTAACCGGGTCGGCGACGTTCAAGCTGATCCTGCGCGACTACTTCAACGACGCGTCCGACGTGCGGCTGTCCAACCCGCAGGAAATCTTCCGCACCTGGAATCGCCTGCACTCCACCCTCAAGCAGCGCTACTACCTGATGCCCGAGGAAGACAAGGAGGATGCGCTGGAGTCCTCCCGGATGGACGTGCTGATCGCCAACCCGCATGGCATCTTCGGCGTGTCGGGGCACCGCACGGTCCAGGAGTTCTCCCGCTTCTATGCCTACGGCAGCGGCAGCGACTACGCGCTGGGCGCCCTGTACTCGGCGTACGATGATGCAGGCCCGCGACGCCGAGCAGCTGGCGCGCCACGCCGTGGAGGCGGCCGCGGAGTTCGACGATTGCACCGCCGCGCCGATCACGTCGTTCGCGATTCGCCTGCTCAAGGGGTAACGGCAATTCACAGGATTAACAGGATTTCTCAGGATTAGCAGGATTACGGCAAGAGGGAACCGGAGCGATGGGCTCGATAAGCGCACGGTGCCGGACCGCTGACCAAGACCTAATCCTGTCAATCCTGCGAAATCCTGTTAATCCTGTGAATTCGTCTTCAAGGAGTTCCCGGAGGGTCTCATGCCGAGCTTCGACATCGTCTCCGAAGTCAACATGGTGGAACTGCGCAACGCGATCGAGCAGGCCAACAAGGAGATCGCCAACCGCTTCGATTTCAAGGGCTCCGATGCGCGCATCGAGCAGGCCGATACCGCGCTCACCTTGTTCGCCGACGACGAGTTCAAGCTCGGGCAGGTCTACGACGTTCTCGTCGGCAAGCTCGCCAAGCGCAACGTCGACCTGCGCGCCCTGGAGAAAGGCAAGCTGGAAAAGATCGGCGGCGACAAGGTCAAGCAAGCGCTCACGGTGCACACGGGCGTCGACCAGGAACTCGGCAAGAAGATCGTCAGGCTGATCAAGGACAGCAAGCTCAAGGTCCAGGCCAGCATCCAGGGCGACGCGGTGCGGGTATCGGGTGCGAAGAAGGACACGCTGCAGGACGCGATCGCGCTGATACGCAAGACGATCACCGATTTCCCGCTGCAGTACCAGAACTTCCGCGACTGACGCCTACGGCCCAGCTACTGCGGTCTGAACCACAGAGGCGCGGAGGCGCAGAGGATCCGCGGAGAACTGCAACGAACTATTTCCGAGCAGTTGCTGTGTGGCCGCAATGACCAGTCAGCCGCGCCGATCTGCGCTTGTCGTTGGCAGCATCTTTCCTCTGCGAGTCCTCCGCGCCTCCGCGCCTCTGCGGTTCAAGGTTAGAGCTTGAGTCCACCGACCCAGCGCGCATAGACCCGATCGGCCACCGCTTGCAGGGCGGCGAGGCGCGCATCCAGGTTGGCGAGAATGCGCTCGACCGGCTGCACGGCCGCATCGGGGCGGCGGGCAATCTCCCGCGTGCCCGCTTCGCACCAGATGCGCACCAGCTCCGCGGTCATCTCGATGTGACATTGCAGGCCCAGGTGCGGGCCCAGCGCGAACCCTTGGTTCTGGCACCACGGACTGGACAACACCGGCGTGGCTCCGCGCGGGACGGAAAAGGTCTCGCCATGCCACTGAAACGTCACGAACGCATCGCACCCTGGACCGAACCATGCCTGCGCAACGGCGTCCGCCGCAACGTTTACTTGTCCCCAGCCGATCTCCTTGACCGTAGTGCGCGACACCGTCCCCCCGAGCGCCTTGGAAATGAGCTGCCCGCCCAGGCAATGCCCGAGCACCGGCACATCTTTTGCGACGGCTGCGCGGATCAGACCGAGCACGCCCGGAATCCACTCCAGCTCGTCGTTGACGCTCATCGGGCCGCCCATGAAAACGAGCCCGCCGAACTGGTCAACCCGGGCCGGGAGCGCCTCGCCGGCATCCACCTTGATCGAGCTGCCACGGCAGCCCGGCCCGGTCCAGGAAGGTGGCGAAGTAACCCGGGCCCTCGGTCGGGCTGTGGCGGAAGATGGCGACTGGCTTCACGGGAGGGATGGCACGGAGATGACGGGAAATCGGCGCGAGTGTAAGTCAGTTCTGCTGACCCTGCTACTGGCGCTGCAGGTACCCAGTGCCGGTGCGCAAGCCGACGAGATCAGCGTGATCGGGCTGTCGCAGGGCAAAGCCGTGGTCACCGTTGGCAGCAATCCGCGCCCGCGCGTCCTGCGTGACGGCGACAGCCTGCCCAACGGCGCGCGCCTCATCAAGGCCTCGCCGGAATCAGCGGTGTTCGAGATCGACGGCCAGCGCCGCACGCTGACCATGGGCAACCAGGTGTCGGCGACTACACCCAGTTCCGGCAACGGGCAAGTGATCCTGAGCGCCGATGAACGCGGTCACTTCGTCACCATGGGCACCATCAACGGCGGCACCGTGCAGTTCCTGGTGGACACGGGTGCGACGATGATCTCGATGGGGCGGACCGACGCGCGCCGGGTCGGCATCGACTATCGGCAAGGCCAGAGGGGGATGTCCAGTACCGCCAACGGCGTGGCCCCGGTCTACAAGGTGAAGGTCGACACGGTGCGGATCGGCGACATCACGCTCAACAACGTGGACGCCCTGGTGCACGACCAGGACATGCCCTGGGTCCTGCTGGGGATGAGTTTCCTGAACCGCGTCGAGATGCGGCGCGAGGGCAGCAACCTCACGCTCATCAAGCGGTTCTAGAGCGTAAGGCAATTCACAGGATTAACAGGATTTCTCAGGATTACGCAGGATTCCTAGGAACAGCGGGACTTTCTCGCTGCAGCCCATTGCCAGTGGTTCCGGGGCGTGCTGAGCCTGCACTTTCGTAGTTCTAATCCTGTTAATCCTGAGAAATCCTGTTAATCCTGTGAATCGCTTTTGCATCCCCGGCCAGGCGCCTACCGCGACTTGTCGTGCTCGATGTACGCGTACGCCGAGTGGTTGTGGATCGACTCGAAGTTCTCTGACTCCACCACGTAGCACTCGACGCGGTCGTCGCGATTGAGCACCGCCGCGATGTCGCGCACCATGTCCTCGACGAACTTGGGATTGTCGTAGGCGCGCTCGGTCACGTACTTCTCGTCGGGGCGCTTGAGCAGGCCGTACAGCTCGCACGAGGCCTGCTCCTCGCAGATGCGCACCAGGTCCTCGATCCAGACGAAGCCGCTGGTGCGCGCCGTCACCGTCACGTGCGAGCGCTGGTTGTGCGCACCGTACTCCGAGATGCCCTTGGAACAGGGGCACAGGCTGGTGACGGGAACCACCACCTTCATCGTGAACCGGTACTGCCCATCCTCGATGGCGCCGACGAACGTCACCTCGTAGTCCATCAGGCTCTGCACACCCGACACCGGCGCGGCCTTGTTGACGAAGTACGGGAAGCTCATCTCCAGATGTCCGGACTGCGCTTCCAGGCGCTGCACCATCTCGCGCAGGATGGTCTCGAAGGATTCCACCGAGATCTCGCGCTCGTGGCTGTTGAGGATCTCGACGAAACGCGACATGTGCGTGCCTTTGAAGTTATGTGGCAGGTGCACGTACATGTTGAAGACGGCGACCGTATGCTGCACGCCCCCGCCCTTGTCGCGCACCCGCGCGGGATGGCGGATCCCCTTGATGCCAACCCGGTCGATGGCGAGCTGGCGCGTGTCTGCGCTGCTCTGCACGTCGGGGATGGCGAAGGCGCGCGGGTCGTTCATGGCCAGGTCCTTGGGCTGATCTTTGGTATGCCCGTATAGTACCTGACTAAGCTAGTCAGGTAAACGGGCCCGCACTGCAGCCAGGATCCCGTCTGCGTCCAGACCGCACTGCTTGAGCAGCAGAGCCGGATCGCCATGCTCGACGAAATGATCCGGCAAGCCCAGGTGCAACAGCTGTGCGGCCTGGCCCTGCGCTGCCAGGTGCTCGGCGACCGCGCCGCCGGCCCCGCCCTGCACCACGTTCTCCTCGACAGTGACGAGCAGGTCGTGGCTCGCCGCCAGCTGCAGAACCAGCGCTCCGTCGAGCGGTTTCACGAAGCGCATGCTGGCTACGCTGGCGTCCAGGGCCTCAGCAGCCTCCAGGCAAGGCTTGAGCATGCTGCCGAAGGCCAGGAAAGCCACACGGCGGCCTTGCCGGCGCAGCTCCCCACGGCCCAGGGGGACGGCCTGCATGCGGGCCTGAACCGGCACACCTGGCCCGCTGCCGCGCGGATAGCGCACCGCGGCCGGCTGGTCGAGCTGGAACGCCGTATACAGCATCTGCCGGCACTCGTTCTCGTCGCTGGGGGTCATCACCACCAGGTTGGGAATGCAGCGCAGATAAGACAGATCGAAGGCGCCATGATGGGTCGGCCCGTCCGCCCCCACCAGGCCGCCGCGGTCCAGAGCCAGCACCACCGGCAGGTTCTGGATCGCCACGTCGTGGATCAGCTGGTCGTAACCGCGCTGCAGAAAGGTCGAATAGATGGCCAGCACCGGCTTGAGCCCCCCGCACGCGATGCCGGCGGCGAAGGTCACCGCATGCTGCTCGGCGATGCCCACGTCGAAGTAGCGTTCCGGGTACTCCTGGGAAAACCGCACCAGCCCGGAACCCTCGCGCATCGCCGGGGTGATGCCGATCAGGCGTGAATCGGCCGCCGCCATGTCGCACAGCCAGTCGCCAAAGATCTGGGTATAGGTGGGCTTGGCGGGAGGCTTGGGCTGGATACCGGCGGCGGGATCGAACTTGGTGACGCCGTGGTAGAGGATCGGATCGTCTTCCGCCAGCTTGTAGCCTTTGCCCTTGCGCGTGACGACGTGCAGGAACTGCGGGCCGTCCAGCGCCCGGATGTTGGCCAGCGTCGCCACCAGCACGTCGAGGTCGTGGCCGTCGATCGGACCGATGTAGTTGAAGCCGAACTCCTCGAACAGCGTGCCGGGCGTCACCATGCCCTTTACGTGCTCCTCGGCGCGGCGCGCGAAGTCCAGGACCGGCGGCAGCGCCGAGAGCATGCGTTCGCCGGCGCGGCGGGCGGCCGAGTAGAAGCGCCCCGACATCAGCCGCGCCAGATAGTTGTTGAGCGCACCGACGTTCTCCGAGATCGACATGTCGTTGTCGTTGAGGATCACCAGCAGATTGGCGTCCATCGCCCCGGCGTTGTTCAGCGCCTCGAAAGCCATCCCCGCGGTGAGAGCGCCGTCGCCGATCACCGCGACCACGCGCCGATCTTCCCCCGCCAGGCGTGCGGCCACCGCCATGCCCAGCCCGGCGCTGATCGAGGTGCTGGAATGGGCAGTACCGAAGGTGTCGTAGGGGCTCTCCTCGCGGCGCGGAAAACCGGCGATGCCACCCAGCATGCGCAAGCCCGCCATCGCCTCGCGCCGCCCGGTGAGGATCTTGTGAACGTAGGTCTGGTGGCCCACGTCCCACACCAGACGGTCGCGGGGCGTGTCGAAGACGTAGTGCAGCGCCACCGTGAGCTCGACGGTGCCGAGGTTGGACGACAGATGCCCGCCGGTGCGCGCAACCGACTCGAGCAGGAACGCGCGCAGCTCCTCCGCCAGTCGGACCAGCTGCTTGCGGTCGAGCTTGCGCAGGTCGGCGGGGTCGTTGATCGTGTTCAGAAGCTCGTACATTGGGACGGGGCGTTGCATCAGTGGCTGCGCAGGACGATGAAATCGATCAGTGCGCGCAACCGGCCGGCCTCGGCGCCCAGCGGCTCGAGCACCGCCAGCGCTTCCGCGCGGAGCTCGCCAGCAAAGGCCCGCGCACGCGACACACCCAGCACACTGACATAAGTTGCCTTGTTCTGCCTGGCATCCTTGCCCGCGGTCTTGCCCAGGGTCTCGGTATCGCCCTGGGCATCGAGCAGGTCATCGACGACCTGGAAGGCCAGGCCCGCCGCCTTGGCAAAGCGATCCAACCGCGCCGAATGCTCCGCTCCGAGGCCGCTCCCGCAGCCAGCACCGAGCAGTACCGCCGCGCGGATCAGCTCGCCGGTTTTGTGGATATGCATGTGCTCGAGCTCGGTCAGGGTGAGCTCGGCGCCGGTGCTGGCGAGGTCGATCGCCTGCCCTCCCGCCATGCCGCGCGACCCGGCGGCGGCAGCCAATGTGCGCACCATCGCGAGCTGAGCCGCCGGCGTGGGCGCGATCGGCTGCTCGGTAAGGCACTGGAACGCCAGGCTCTGCAACGCATCTCCTACCAGCAGCGCAGTGGCCTCGCCGAAGGCCACATGACACGTCGGTTTGCCCCGCCGCAGCACATCGTCGTCCATGCAAGGCAGGTCGTCGTGCACCAGCGAGTAGGCGTGAATCAACTCCACCGCCGCAGCAGCACGTTCGACATGGGGCGCCTGCGCACCAGCCGCCTCTCCCGCCGCGAACGCCAGCAACGGGCGTACCCGCTTGCCGCCACCGAGGACCGCATAGCGCATGGCCTGATGCAAGGAGAACGGCACCACGCTCGCTGCCGGAAGCAGGCCCTCCAGCACGGCTTCCATGCGTTCCTGGCGCAGGCGCATCCAATCGGCGAAGTCAGTCGCCTCGGTCTGCATCCGCAAAGTCCTGCAGCAACCCGGCTTCGAGAATCTGGACCTGCTGCTGCGCGTCCTTCAGCGCCGACTGGCAGAACTGGAGCAGCTGCGCGCCACGCCGGTAACCGGCGAGGGCCTCTTCCAGCGGCAGTTCGCTCGACTCCATGCGCGCGACAATCGCTTCCAGCTCGGCGAGCGCAGCTTCAAAGCTCGACGGTACGGCCGCAGCAGTCCCGGCGGTCGCGGCCGGGTCGGGGCCGCGCCGAGTCGTCGGGGGGAGCAGGCTGCATGGGCATTGGGATGGTCGCGGCGCGCGGGATGCGAGCAGCGCCGCAGAAAAGGATGCAAAATAGCGCAATATCAATGCTCTGGTCAAACGCGAGCGGGCGCCGCGACGGATTCTGGCGCCGGCTTCGCAGGCCGTGGCCGCTCGAGAAAGGACTGCAATTTGATCGTCATCCAGAACGAAGGCAAGCTCGGGATCGTCGCTGTGTTCGGCGAGTTCGAGCTCGCTGACTACAAGCGCTTCGAGGCAGAAGTCACGCGGCAGTTGCAGGCACAGGGGCGCGTGAATCTGCTGGTAGACCTGAGCGACATGGTCGACTATACGGTGGACGTGGCGCTGGAGGACATCCGTTTCACCCGCGCTCACGCCCACGAGCGTGGCCGCATCGCGATCCTGAGCGAGCGCGAGACGGTGCGCTGGATCGCGCTGCTGTCGCAGCTGTTCCTGGATGCCGATGTCCAGGTGTTCAGCGATGAGCCCGCCGCGCGGGAGTGGCTGGCTGCTGACTGACTCCAGTTCGGCGGCACCGGGAACGAATTCACCGGATCAACAGGATTCCTCAGGATTTGGCAGATGGGGCTCGAGGGCCAGAGCGATACCTTCCGGGCTTTCGTTCACTCCATCGTTTTCGCGTATCGCGCAGGGACGGAGACTAAGGAGACCAAACATGGCTTTCGAGACTCTCATTCAGGTGGACGAGCTGCGCCAGCATCTCGGTGACGCCGGATTGGTGATCTTCGACTGCCGCCACGACCTGATGAAGCCGGATGCGGGTGCGCAGGCCTATGCGCAGTCGCACATTCCCGGCGCCCGCTTCGCGCACAGCGACAAGGACCTCTCCGGCCCCAAGACCGGAAAGACCGGCCGCCATCCACTCCCGGAGCCGACCCGATTCATGGCCTGGCTCGGCGCCAATGGCGTGGACGCCAGCAAGCAGGTCGATCGCGTACGATCACGCCGGCGGGGCGTCGGCCACCCGGCTATGGTGGATGCTGCGTTGGCTCGGTCATGACGATGCGGCGGTGCTGGATGGCGGCTGGGAGGCGTGGATCAAGGCCGGCGCGCCGGTCACCGCGCAGACCTCCGGTGGTCAAGGCGACAACCTTCACCGGTCGGCCGCGCGACGTAGCGGTGGACGTGAACGATGTGCTGTCGCACTTGAACAAGCCCGGAATGACGATCGTCGACGCTCGCTCACCGGAGCGCTATCGCGGTGAGACTGAGCCGATCGACCCCGTCGCTGGCCGTATTCCCGGCGCGCTGAACAGCTGTACAAGGACAACCTCGGTGCCGACAGTCGCTTCAAGTCCGCCGAGGATCTGCGGGCGGAGTTCAGCGTGCTGCTGCGCAACCGCAGGCCCGAGGAGGTCGTGCATCAGTGCGGCTCCGGCGTGAGCGCCTGCCACAACATTCTCGCCATGGAGATCGCCGGCCTGACCGGCTCGCGCCTCTATCCAGGCTCGTGGAGCGAGTGGTGCGCGGACCCGGCGCGGCCGATCGCCCGCGGGTGAAGTCCGCCGGAGCCGCAACCATCATGAGCACGCGATCGACGGTCCGGCGGGAGCAGGACAAAGGTGACCGCCACCACCGCAGCGAAGCACGAGATATAGCGCGGTGAACACCCACAACGGCCAGTCGTAGAACAGCAGTGCGTGCAGCCAGCGCTGCACGAAGCTGGTTGCCTGGTCGTCTGCGCCGGGCCTGCAACCAATCCTCCAGCAACGTCAGCGGGCACAGCACGCCCACCGACGGCCTCGATCGCCACCAAGGCGATGGCGGCGAAGTGCAGCACGCGGAACCACCAGTTGCGCACCCAGCGCCAGCCGAGCGCGTAGCCGAGCCAGATTGCGGCTAGCCCGCCGACGACGAACGCGACGTAGACCAAAGTGCAGAACCAGAACGACGTCGGCGAGGGCGACCATCAGACTGAGTGTCGCATCGATGCGCGATTCGCTCGCACTCCATGGACATGAGCACAGACGAGCCGTGCTGACTGCGCCCGCGGGCTCCAGAAACAGGAACGGGCAGGTCGCCCTGCCCGTCCGTTACTCCCGCCAGCAGCCCGCCGCGCTCGATCTAGGTTTCTTCGACGCTCGCCGGACTGGCCGGCTCTTCTTCCGGGAACTCGAGCCGGACCTTGCCGGCGGGATCCACGTCCACCAGCACCTTGCCGCCGTTGGCCAGCTTCCCGAACAGCAGCTCGTCGGCGAGCGCACGACGGATGGTGTCCTGGATCAGCCGCGCCATCGGGCGGGCGCCCATCAGCGGGTCGAAGCCGTTCTTGGCCAGATAGTCCTTGAGCGCCTGGGTGAAGCTCGCCTCGACCTTCTTCTCGTGGAGCTGGTCCTCGAGCTGGATGAGGAACTTGTCGACCACGCGCAGGATGACCTCGTGGGTGAGCGCCGCGAACGAGATCATCGCATCCAGACGGTTGCGGAACTCCGGCGTGAACATGCGCTTGATGTCCTGCAGCTCGTCGCCCTGGCTCTTGGACTGGGTGAAGCCCATGGAGGTGCGGCTCAACGATTCGGCGCCCGCGTTGGTGGTCATGATGATCACGACGTTGCGGAAATCGGCTTTGCGGCCGTTGTTGTCGGTCAGCGTGCCGTGATCCATCACCTGCAGCAGGATGTTGAAGATGTCCGGGTGCGCCTTTTCGATCTCGTCGAGCAGCAGCACCGAGTAGGGCTGCTTGGTGATGGCTTCGGTCAGCAAGCCGCCCTGATCGAAACCCACATAGCCCGGCGGCGCGCCGATCAGCCGCGACACGGCGTGGCGCTCCATGTACTCGGACATGTCGAAGCGGATCAGCTCCACGCCCATGATGTAGGCGAGCTGGCGCGCGACCTCGGTCTTGCCCACCCCGGTGGGCCCGGAGAACAGGAAGTTGCCGATCGGCTTCTGCGGGTTGCCCAGGCCGCTGCGCGCCATCTTGATGGCGGCGGCGAGCGCGTCGATCGCCTTGTCCTGCCCGAACACCACGGCCTTCAGGTCGCGGTCCAGGTTCTTCAGCTTGCCGCGGTCGTTGGAGGAGACGTTGTGCGGCGGGATGCGCGCGATCTTGGCGATGATGTCCTCGATCTCGTGCTTGGTGATCACACGCCGCTGCTTGGACTTGGGCAGGATGCGCTGGGCCGCGCCGGCCTCGTCGATCACGTCGATGGCCTTGTCGGGCAAATGGCGGTCGTTGATGTAGCGCGCCGACAGCTCGGCGGCCGTGGTCAGCGCCGAGGTCGTGTAGCGCACGCCATGATGCGCCTCGAACCGGCTCTTCAGTCCGCGCAGGATCTCCACCGTCTCCTGCACGCTCGGCTCCACCACGTCGATCTTCTGGAAGCGGCGCGAGAGCGCGTGGTCCTTCTCGAAGATCCCGCGGTACTCGGTGTACGTCGTCGCCCCGATGCACTTGAGCGCACCGGTGGACAGCGCCGGCTTGAGCAGGTTGGACGCATCCAGCGTGCCCGCCGGAGGCCGCCCCTGCACCGATCAGGGTGTGGATCTCGTCGATGAACAGGATCGCGTTGGGGTTGTCCACCAGCTGCTTCAGCACGGCTTTCAGGCGCTGCTCGAAGTCGCCGCGATACTTGGTGCCGGCCAGCAGCGCGCCCATATCCAGCGCATAGACCTGGCAGCGCGCCAGGATGTCGGGCACGCTGCCCTCGATGATGCGGCGCGCGAGCCCCTCGGCGATGGCGGTCTTGCCCACCCCGGCTTCACCCACCAGCAACGGATTGTTCTTGCGGCGCCGGCACAAGGTCTGGACCACGCGCTCGAGCTCGCGGTCGCGCCCGATCAGCGGGTCGATCTTGCCGGACAGGGCGAGCGCGTTGAGGTTCATGGTGTAGGTTTCCAGCGCCCCGCCCTGGGCCTGGTCCTGCTCGCCGTCGCTCTCCGATTCCTGCTGCTTCGACGGGCCGGTCTGCGGCACCTTGCTGATGCCGTGGGAGATGTAGTTGACCACGTCCAGCCGCGTGACGCCCTTCTGATGCAGGAAGTACACGGCGTGGGAATCCTTCTCCCCGAAGATCGCGACCAGCACGTTGGCCCCGGTCACCTCTTTCTTGCCGGAGGACTGCACGTGCAGGATGGCGCGCTGGATCACGCGCTGAAAGCCCAGGGTGGGTTGGGTGTCCACCTCGTCGCCGGTCACGATCGGCGTGTGCTCGTTGATGAAGTCGGTGAGCAGCTTGCGCAGCTCCTCGACGTTGGCAGCGCAGGCGCGCAGCACCTCGGACGCCGACGGGTTGTCGAGCAGCGCCAGCAGCAGATGCTCCACGGTGATGAATTCGTGGCGCTTCTGGCGCGCGTCCATGAAAGCCATATGCAGGCTGACTTCGAGCTCCTGCGCGATCATACAGATCCTTGCTTCTAGAGATTCCGGTGACTGCTTCCTGATGCAGGCTTACGGCTGCGTCGGGCTTGCACTTTAGCGCAAACTGCAGGCATCACCGCAGCGCCAGCCACCGGTGGTCATGCTCGCGCCGGCAACGGCAAGCTGTCGTTTCAGCCTCATCGACCTACGTTTCCTCCATCACGCACTGCAGCGGGTGCTCATGCTTGCGCGAGAAGGCGATCACCTGCTCCACCTTGGTCGCGGCCACGTCCTTAGGATACACGCCGCACACGCCCATGCCTTCGCGATGCACCTTGAGCATGATCTGGGTCGCCTGCTCGCGGCTCATGGAGAAGAACGTCTGCAGCACGGCGACGACGAAATCCATCGGGGTGTAGTCGTCGTTCAGCAGGACCACCTTGAACATGGGCGGTGGCTTGACGCGGCTCTTCTGGGTCTCCAGCAGAGCGTTGTCACGGTTTCCACTAGCCATGGACGCTTCGCAGTAGAACCAGACCGAAGATTGCTCCGTTGCTAATGTGGCGCATAACGGGGAAATTTACAAGTACGGGAAAGCATTTTGCGTACCGCCCCACGGGCGCCCTAATGCCTTGACTTCGGACAGTAAATGACCTAAAAAGAAAATCGGCTCTCGTGGAGTGCGCTGGAGGAGGCGTGGCCAGAGTTCTGGACCGCGAGCGGCTGCAGCGGACGCGATTCCAGGGTCCGCATCTTCTACAAGGAAAGGATGTATGGCAACCGGTACGGTCAAGTGGTTCAACGACTCGAAGGGCTACGGTTTCATTACGCCCGACGATGGAGGGGAAGACCTCTTCGCCCACTTCTCGGCCATCAACATGAGCGGGTTCAAGACGCTCAAGGAAGGCCAGAAGGTCAGCTTCGAAGTCACCCAGGGGCCGAAGGGTAAGCAGGCCTCGAACATCCAGGCGGCGTGAGCCCAGATTCCGCGACCACTCATAGCCCTGACTCAAGCAACGTCAAGGGTTCCCCAAGCAGGAGTCCCGAGGAGGAACAGTTCGGATTGAAGGTTGAGCGGCCACCCGCTCCATCCCAGAAAAATAATCCAAACCCGCCCACGAGGCGGGTTTTTGTTGGCCGGTTTGTCTGGGTGTAGCCGCTTTCTCTCCCGGGGCGCGCGCCAACCGTGCGAGTCAGAGCGCACCCCGCCCGAGAGAGTGAGATGACAGCAAGATCAACCGGCCATCCGCTCGATCATCGCGTCGCCGAAGCCGGAGCAGGACACCTGCTTGGCGCCGTCCATCAGGCGGGCGAAGTCGTAAGTCACCACCTTGTCGACGATGGTCTTCTCCATGGACGCGATGATCAGGTCCGCGGCCTCGATCCAGCCCATGTGTCGCAGCATCATCTCCGCGGAGAGAATCAGCGAGCCCGGATTGACGTAGTCCTTGCCGGCATACTTGGGCGCGGTCCCGTGGGTGGCCTCGAACATGGCGACCGAATCGCTCATGTTGGCCCCCGGCGCGATGCCGATTCCACCCACCTGCGCCGCCAGCGCATCGGAGATGTAGTCTCCGTTCAAGTTCAGGGTCGCGATGACATCGTACTCGTCGGGGCGCAGCAGGATCTGCTGCAGGAATGCGTCGGCGATCACGTCCTTGATGACGATGCCGCCCGGCAGCTTCATCCACGGCCCGCCGTCCAGCAACTGGGCGCCAAACTCCTTCTGGGCCAGCGCATAGCCCCAGTCGCGGAAGGCACCCTCGGTGAACTTCATGATGTTGCCCTTGTGCACCAGGGTCACCGAGCGGCGCTGGTTGGCGATCGCATACTGAATGGCCTTGCGCACCAGCCGCTCGGTCCCCTCCTGGGAAACCGGCTTGATGCCGATTCCGGAGGTTTGCGGGAAGCGGATCTTCTTGACTCCCATGTCCTCGATCAGGAACTTGACGACCTTGCGGGCGCCGTCGCTGTGGGCCTGCCACTCGATCCCGGCGTAGATGTCCTCGGAGTTCTCCCGGAAGATGATCATGTCGGTCTTCTCGGGCTGCTTCAGCGGGCTGGGCACGCCCTTGAAGTAGCGCACCGGGCGCAGGCAGACGTAGAGATCGAGTTCCTGCCGCAGCGCCACGTTGATGGAACGGATGCCGCCGCCTACCGGGGTGGTGAGGGGCCCCTTGATCGACACCACGAACTCGCGGGCCGCCTGCAGGGTCTCGTCCGGCAGCCACACGTTTTCGCCGTACACCTTGCAAGACTTCTCGCCCGAGTACATCTCCATCCACTCGATCTTGCGCTTGCCGGCAAAGGCGATGCGCACCGCTGCGTCCACGACTTTCTTCATCACCGGCGTGATGTCGACTCCGGTTCCGTCTCCCTCGATGTACGGGATGATCGGATTGGCGGGGACTTTCAGGGTGAAGTCCGGATTAACCGTGATCTTGCTGCCGGAGGTCGGAACGCGGATGTGCTGGTACATGAAATCCTCTCGAGGATTGGACTTTGGAGTGCAGAGGGCCTCGTTAGAGCCTTGAAAGAACGAGGATCTTACATTATCGGCGGGTTGGGGGTGGAGTGAAGCGGAGGCGTCGCTCAGGCCTGTCGGCGACCCGTTTGCGGCATCGCAAATGTTCATTTTGATCAGGCCGTTAACGCCACTGATCGAGTCGGCAGCGGGAGGACTGCAGGATGCTGTTGCTGCGGCGCAGAATCACCCCGCTATACTGCCATGCTCCACCGCCCGTCCTCAAGTCTCTGCAGCGCGAACGACCGAATCCGGCGGGCACCTGGACGACGACGCTCGACTGCGCCGGCACGCCTCCCACCTTCATTCGTTTGGTTTGCCGCCCCAGGCTTTGACGGCCATACCGGCTTCTTGTGTCAAAATTATCGGTTTTGGACACAACAATCAGAAAGGAGAGCGCCATGTCGCGCGACCAGACCCCCGCAGGCGTGCAGATCACCGGCGGGATGACGCCCGAGTACGCCGAGATTCTCAGCGCCGACGCGCTGGCCTTCCTCGCCAAGCTGCATCGCAGCTTCAACGCCCGCCGGCTGGAGTTGCTGCAGCGGCGCGCTGCGCGGCAAGCGGAGCTGGACGCCGGGCAGATGCCGGCGTTCCTCGCGCACACGCAGGCAACTCGGGACGCCGACTGGAAGGTCGCGCCGGTGCCCGCGGACCTGCAAGACCGCCGCGTGGAGATCACCGGCCCGACCGACCGCAAGATGGTGATCAACGCGCTCAACTCGGGCGCCAACATGTTCATGGCGGACTTCGAGGATTCCAACACGCCGACCTGGGACAACCAGGTGCAGGGGCAGATCAACCTGCGCGACGCGGTGCGCCGGCGCGATCGACTTCGCCAGCCCGGAAGGCAAGCGCTATCAGCTCAACGACAAGATCGCCACCCTGCTGGTGCGCCCGCGCGGCTGGCATCTGGACGAGAAGCACCTGCTGGTCGACGGCGCAGCCGATGTCGGGCTCGCTGTTCGATTTCGGCCTGTACTTCTTCCACAACGTCAAGGAGCGGCTCAAGCGACGCTCGGGCACCTACTTCTATCTGCCCAAGATGGAGAGCCATCTGGAAGCGCGCCTGTGGAACGACGTCTTCGTGCTGGCGCAGAACGAGCTCGGCCTGCCCGCAGGGCAGCGTCAAGGCCACCGTGCTGATCGAGACCATCCTCGGCGGCGTTCGAGATGGACGAGATCCTCTACGAGCTGCGCGAGCACTCGGCGGGGCTCAACTGCGGGCGCTGGGACTACATCTTCTCCTGCATCAAGAAGCTGCGCGGCAAGCCCGATTTCATCCTGGCCGATCGCGCCCTGGTCACCATGACCTCGCCCTTCATGCGCGCGTATTCGCTGCTGCTGATCAAGACCTGCCACCGCCGCGGCGCCTTCGCCATGGGCGGTATGGCCGCGCAGATCCCGATCAAGAACGACCCGGCTGCCAACGAGCAGGCCATCGCCAAGGTGCGCACGGACAAGGAGCGCGAGGCCAACGACGGGCACGACGGCACCTGGGTCGCGCACCCCGGGCTGGTGCCGATTGCGAAGGAAGCGTTCGACAAGGTCATGAAGACCCCGAACCAGATCCAGCGTCAGCGCGACGACGTCGACGTCAGCGGCGGCCGACCTGCTCGACTTCCAGCCCAAGGGACCGATCACCGAGCAGGGGCTGCGCTTGAACATCAACATCGGCATCCAGTACATCGGCGCCTGGCTCGCGGGCGTGGGCTGCGTACCGATCTTCAATCTGATGGAGGATGCCGCCACCGCGGAGATCTCGCGCGCGCAGATCTGGCAGTGGATCCGCAGCCCGCTGGGCAAGCTCGACGACGGCCGCAAGGTCACCAAGGAACTGTTCCAGGAGCTGGTGCCGCAGGAGCTGCAGCACGTGCGCGAGCTTCTCGGCGAGCAGCAGTACGCCGCGGGCAAGTACCCGGAGGGGGCGAAGATGTTCGAAGAGCTCACCCTGCGCGAGGACTTCGTCGAATTTC
Organism: uncultured beta proteobacterium; assembly: GCA_963772865.1. GTDB lineage: Bacteria > Pseudomonadota > Gammaproteobacteria > Burkholderiales > SHXO01 > SHXO01. The sequence continues at coordinate 163,860 of CAVYZA010000034.1, forward strand.
TCACGCTGCCGGCGTACGACTATCTGATTGCGCACGAGCACCGGTAAGGCGGTGACTTGCGGCGCGTGACTGGTGACAAGTGGACCGCAACAGCCGGCTCGCTAGCACCCCTCTCCCGCCCTCTCCGCAAGGGGAGAGGGAGTGCTCTACCCATTTGACATCGGTCATCCTGTTCAACAAGCCCTACGGCGTCGTCTGCCAGTTCAGCGCGCATCCGACGCGGCCGACGCTGAAGCAGTTCATCGCTTTGGATGATGTGTATCCGGCCGGCCGTCTGGACTGGGATAGCGAAGGGTTGATCGTGCTGACTGCCGATGGAGCGCTGCAGCACCGCATCAGCGATCCTCGCGCAAAGATGCCGAAGACGTACTGGGTGCAAGTCGAGGGCAGCATCGGCGAGACGGCGTTACAGCGGTTGCGCGAGGGCTTGGACCTCGGCGACTTCGTGACCTTGCCGGCGGCGACGCGACGCATCGAAGAACCTGTTGACCTGTGGGCGCGCACGCCGCCGATCAGGGTGCGGCGGGCGATTCCGACGGATTGGCTGGAGCTGACCCTGCGCGAGGGCAAGAACCGGCAGGTGCGGCGCATGACCGCGGCGGTGGGCCATCCTACTTTGCGACTGGTCCGCTGGCGGGTAGGCCCATGGGATTTGCACGGAATCGCGCCAGGCACAGCACCGGCGACTGGCGGCAGGAGAAATCGAGTGAGCGACAAGATCAGCGTCACGGTTGCATCCGTCATCGAGCATGAAGGTCGATTCCTGCTGGTGGAAGAAGAGACCGACAACGGCGTGCGGTTCAACCAGCCGGCCGGCCACCTCGAGCCGTACGAATCGATCATCGCCGGGGCCGTGCGCGAGACGTTGGAGGAGACCGCCTACCACTTCGTCCCGACCGCGCTCGTAGGGATCTATCGCTACCGCTATCCGTCCAGCGGGGTGGTGTATGTTCGCTTCACTTTCACCGGGGACCTGGGCGCGCACGAGGCCGGACGGCCGCTCGACAAGGAGATCCTGCGCGCGCTCTGGCTCACGCCCGCAGAGCTGCGCGCGCAGCGCGAACGTCACCGCAGCCCGCTGGTGATGCGCAGTGTGGACGATTACCTGGCAGGGCGCCGCTATCCGCTCGATCTGCTGGTTCAATACGATGGGTAGCAGGGTCGTCGTCGGCATGTCGGGGGGCGTGGATTCGTCCGTCGCCGCCTGGCTGCTCAAGGAGCAGGGCCACGAGGTGGTCGGCCTGTTCATGAAGAACTGGGAAGACGACGACACCGACGAATACTGCACGTCGCGCGAGGATCTCGTCGACGCCGTGTCGGTGGCCGAGATCCTCGGCATCGAGATCGAGGCGGTGAACTTCTCGGCCGAGTACCGCGAGCGCGTGTTCGCCAATTTCCTCGCCGAGTATCAGGCCGGGCGCACGCCCAACCCGGACGTGCTGTGCAACGCGGAGATCAAGTTCAAGGCGTTTCTCGATCACGCCATCGAGCTGGGCGCAGAGCGGATCGCCACCGGCCACTATGCACAGGTTCGCGAGGTCGACGGCCGCTTCGAGCTGCTCAAGGCGCACGATGCAGGCAAGGACCAGAGCTACTTTCTGTACCGCCTCAGCCAGGCGCAGCTGTCCCGCACGCTGTTCCCGCTCGGCCGGATGCTCAAGCGCGACGTGCGCGAGCTGGCGCGCAAGCTCGGATTGCCCAACCATGCCAAGCGCGACAGCACGGGCATCTGCTTCATCGGCGAACGGCCGTTCCGCGAATTCCTGATGCGCTACCTGCCCACTTCCCCGGGCCCCATGCGCACGCCCGAAGGACGCGTAGTCGGCGAACACCAGGGGCTGATGTACTACACCATTGGACAACGTCAGGGCCTGGGCATCGGCGGACAGCGTGAAGGCCCGGAAGGCGGCGGCTCGGGAGAGGCCTGGTACGTGGCTGACAAGGACATGGTCCGCAACTGCCTGGTGGTGGTGCAGGGCCATGATCATCCCGCGCTGTACCAGCGCAGTCTGGCGGCGGACGAGTTGAGCTGGATCGGCGGGGAAACGCCCCGGTTTCCACGCGCCTACGCCGCCAAGACGCGCTATCGACAGGCAGACGCGGCGTGCACGCTGACACAAGTGCAGGCTGGACGCTGCGAAGTCGAGTTCGCCGAGGCGCAATGGGCGGTGACACCCGGTCAGTCGGTCGTCCTGTACGACGGGGCGGTTTGCCTCGGCGGAGGCGTGATCGCCTGAGTCCGGGCGGGCACCGCTCTCAACCCGATGACCGCAAGGCGCAAGGACGCACGACGACCGCAAAGGCGCAAAGACGCGAAGGGAACGCAGAAAGACCTAGGGCAACTCATCCTGGACGTCGGCCAGCCGCTCGAAGGAACCACGACACCATTCGCAGATCCGCAGCTGCCAGTTTCCTTTGCGGATCTTTGCGCCTCTGCGGTGAGACGTACGCCTCGGCAGTGCTGGCCCGGTGCTAGAATCCGTCGTGATACCGCGACGTCGCCCCGATGCCGCTCACCACGCTCAACGCCCTCTCGCCTCTCGACGGGCGCTATCGCACCAAGATCGCGGGGCTCGTCGAGTACTTCAGCGAATACGCGCTGATCCGCTATCGGGTCCGCGTCGAGGTGCAATGGCTGATGGCCTTGGCCGCAGAGCCCGGCATCCCGGAGGTCCCGGCTTTCCCGGCCGCGGTGCTGCAGCGCTTGTCGCTGATCGTGGCGGAGTTCAGCGAGGCCGACGCGCAGGCCGTGAAGGACATCGAGGCGCAGACCAACCACGACGTCAAGGCCATCGAGTACTGGCTGCGCGGCAAGCTCGCCGATACACCCGAAGTGCTCGCGGTCTCGCAATTCATCCACTTCGCGTGCACTTCGGAAGACATCAACAACGTGTGCCATGCGTTGATGCTCGCGGACAGCCGCTCCGCAGTGCTGCTGCCGGCGGTGGACGCGGTGGCCGACAAGCTGGCCGACCTGGCTCACGCTCATGCCGATCTGGCGATGCTCTCACGCACGCACGGCCAGACCGCCACACCCACGACGCTCGGCAAGGAGATGGCGAACTTCGCGCACCGCCTGCGGCGCGCACGCGCACGAATCGCCGCGGTGGTGCTCAGCGCCAAGGCCAACGGCGCCGTGGGCAACTACAACGCGCACCTGGCGGCCTATCCAAGCCTGGACTGGGAGGCGTTCGCGCGCCGCTTCGTCGAAGGCTTCGGGCTCGCTTTCAGTCCGTACACGACCCAGATTGAACCGCATGACGGCCTGGCCGAGCTGCTCGACGCCTATGCCGCAGCCAATGCCATCCTGCTGGACCTGGATCGGGATATGTGGGGATACATCTCGCTCGGTTACTTCCGGCAGCGCGTGACAGCAGGAGAGGTCGGGTCATCGACCATGCCGCACAAGGTCAATCCGATCGACTTCGAGAACTCCGAGGGCAACCTCGGCATTGCCAACGCGCTGCTGCATCACCTGCGCGAGAAGCTGCCGGTGTCGCGCTGGCAGCGCGACCTCTCGGATTCCACCGCATTGCGCAACCTGGGCGTCGCCCTGGGCCACACCCTGCTCGCCCTCGACAGCTGCCTGCGCGGGCTGGGCAAGGTCGAAGCCGACCCGCAACGCCTGCGTGCAGACCTGGACGGCGCCTGGGAGGTGCTGGCCGAGCCCATCCAGACGGTGATGCGCCGTTGCGGCGTTGCCGATCCCTACGAGCAACTGAAGACGCTGACCCGCGGCCAGCAGACGATCACTCGAGACGTGCTGCATGCCTTCATCCGCGGACTCGCCATACCCGAACCCGACAAGGCCGCGCTGCTGGCGCTGACGCCTGCGACCTACGTGGGCCTGGCGGGTGCAGCTCGCGCGGCGCGTCTGAGCGGAACGGCGAATTCACAGGATTAACAGGATTTCTCAGGATCAACAGGATTAAACCGAACAACGCGAGTCACCTCCCGGGTGACGGACGAACCTCCAGTTCTGCGTGAATCCTGTTCATCCTGCGAAATCCTGTTAATCCTGTGAATTCGTCTTTCGCTGCGCCCGTCTTGACAACTCTAACCACCGTCACCATCTGCAGGTTTTGACCCGGAGACACACCATGGCCGCCCACGCAATCGACGTCAGCGCCGAGACCTTCCAACGCGAGGTGATCGACGCGTCCAGACAGGCTCCCGTCCTGGTGGACTTTTGGGCGCCGTGGTGCGGGCCGTGCCGCGCGCTCACACCGGTGCTCGAGAGGCTCGCTGAGCAGTACCAGGGCAAGTTTCGCCTGGCCAAGGTCAACTCCGACGACAACCCCGAGCTGTCCAGCCAGTTCGGCGTGCGCAGCATCCCGAGCGTGAAGGCCTTCGTCGACGGGAACCTGGTGGACGAGTTTCTCGGCGCACGGCCGGAATCGGCGGTGCGTGCGTTCATCGACGGGTTGTTGCCCACACCGGCGGATCTGCTGCGCAAAGAAGCGGCGGAGCTGGCCGGGCTCGGCGAGCGCGATCGCGCCCTCACCTTATTGGCGCAGGCCGTCGAGCTCGATCCGATGAACGATGCGCTGCATGCGGACACCGCCGAGATCCTGCTGGCCCTGGGACGAGTCGCGGAGGCGAAGGCAGCCGCCAGACAGATCGGGCCATTGGCCAATCAGGATCGGCGCATCAGCGCCTTGCTGGCGCGACTGCAATTCACCGACGACGCCGCACCTGACGCCGCCGCGCTCGACGCGCGCGTCGCCAGCGACCCGGACGATCTCGAGGCCCGACTGGCCCTGGCCAAGGCGCTGGTGACGCAGCAGCGCTACGAGCCTGCGATGGAACAGTTGCTCGAGATCATTCGCCGCGACCGCAAATGGAACGGCGAAGCCGGACGCAAGACCATGCTCTCGGTGTTCGACCTGCTGGGCGGCCAGGGCGAGCTGGTCTCCAGGTACCGGCGTCAGCTTGCGGCAGCGCTCAATTGAGTGACTGGTGACGTGGTGACTGGTGACTGGTATTCGTACACGTGACAGGTGATTACCAGTCACGAGTCACCAGTCACTGTCCTGCGCGCAGCTTGTGCCGCGCGACCTCCACGATCGCCGGCGCGATCGATAGCGACGATGATGCCGATGATCACGAGTGAAAGATTGTTCTTGACCAGCGGCAGATTGCCGAAGAAGTAGCCCGGCGTAGGTCAGCCCCGCCACCCAGAGTAGCGCCCCGACCAGGTTGAAGAGCGAGAATCGCCAGTAGGCCATGCCGCCGATGCCGGCTGCGAACGGGGCGTAGGTACGCACGATCGGGATGAAGCGCGTGATCACGATCGTTGTCCCGCCGTACTTCTCGAAATACTGGTGGGTGCGCTCGAGGTAGGCGCGCTTGAACAGCCAGGAGTCCTCGAGGCGAAATATGCGCGGCCCGACCCAGCGGCCGACGGCATAGTTGACCGAGTTGCCCAGCACCGCTGCCAGAATCAGGAGCAGCACGAGCCCATGCACGTCCATGGCCCCGGTAGCCGCTACCGTCCCGGCCACGAACAGCAGCGAATCCCCGGGCAGGAATGGCGTCACCACCAACCCGGTCTCGCAGAACACGATCAGGAACAGGATGGCGTAGACCCAGCCGCCGTAGCTGCCCACCATCTCCAGCAGGTGCCGGTCGAGGTGGAGGACCAGATCGACGAAGCCCTGGATCAGCTCCATTGCGGCCTACAAGCCAGAGCCTTCAAGCCGAGGACCGCAAAGGCGCGAAGACGCAAAGGGGGCGCAAAGGAACATCGAGATAGCTGCGGCGCGATGACAGTGATCGATATGATCGGCTGAATGCAGGACTACTCATCGGACGCATTAGCTCTTCTTTGCGAGCCCTTTGCGTCTTTGCGCCTTTGCGGTCCTCGCCGGCAGCAGGCTCTAGACAACCGCTTCCTGCTTGGGCCGATCTGGCTTGATCAAGTCCTCGCGCGTCACCCTGAGATAGATGAGCAGCGGGCTCGCCACCAGCACGGACGAGTAGATCCCGAACAGGATCCCGATGGTGAGCGCGAGCGCGAAGTAGAACAGCGCATCGCCGCCGAAGATCAGGATCGAGGTCACCATCATCTGCGTGCAGCCGTGGGTGATGATGGTGCGCGACATGGTGCGGGTGATGGCGCTGTTGATCACATCGTGCAATGAGGACTTGCGCATCTTGCGCACGTTCTCGCGGATCCGGTCGAACACGATCACCGACTCGTTGACCGAATAGCCCAGCACCGCCAGCACGGCGGCCAGCACCGGCACCGAGAACTCCCACTGGAAGAAGGCGAAGAACCCCAGGATGATGACCACGTCGTGCAGGTTGGCGATGATGGCCGCCAGTCCAAATTTCCATTCGAACCGCAGCCACAGGTACAGGACGATGCCGATCGACACCAGCAGCAGCGCGATGGCGCCGTTCTCGACCAGCTCCTTGCCCACCTGAGAGCCTACGAAATCCACGCGCAGCAGCTCCACGCTGCGATCCTGCGCACGCAGCGCTTCCATCACCTTCTCGCTGAGCTGGGCGCCGGTCTCGCCCTGGCGCACCGGCAGCCGGATCAGGGCATTGTCGGAACTGCCGAAGTTCTGCACGGTCGCGTCGCCCAGGCCGATCTTCTCCAGCGCGGAACGCACCGCGTTGACGTCGGCAGTGTGGCCGTAGGACAGCTCCATCACCGTTCCGCCGGTGAACTCGACGCCCAGGTGCACCCCGCGCGTCACCAGGAAGAACACCGACAGCAGGAACACGCCAAACGAGATGATGTTGAACACCATCGCGTAGCGCATGAAGTCGATGTCTTTGCGGATGCGGAAAAATTCCATGGTCCGTTCTCGCCGGGTGCGCCGATGATCAGGGGGGCTGGGGATCAGGCGGGCTTGGGCGCCTGCTTGCTCCAGTCTGTGTTGCCGATCGGCAGCCGCTCGAGCTTGCGGCGGCGGCCGAACGTCAGGTTCACGATGGCGCGCGACACCAGCACCGCGCTGAACATGGAGGTGAGGATCCCCAGGCAATGCACGACTGCAAACCCGCGCACGGGGCCGGTGCCGAACATGAACAACGCGATGCCGGCGATGAGCGTGGTGATGTTCGAGTCGAGGATGGTGGCCCAGGCTCGCTCGTATCCGGCGTGGATGGCCGCTTGCGGCGTGGTGCCCCCGCGCAGCTCTTCGCGGATGCGCTCGTTGATGAGCACGTTGGCGTCGATCGCCATGCCCAGGGTGAGCGCGATGGCCGCGATGCCCGGCAGGGTCAGCGTGGCCTGCAGCATGGACAGGAGCGCGACCAGCAGCATCAGGTTCACCGCCAGGGCGATCACCGAAACCACCCCGAACAGGCTGTAGTAGACGATGATGAACAAGGACAAGGCGGCGAAGCCGATCCAGGTGGCATGGAAGCCACGCTTGATGTTCTCCGCGCCCAGGCTCGGACCGACGGTGCGCTCCTCGACGATCTCCATGGGCGCAGCCAGGGCTCCGGCACGCAGCAGCAGCGCGACCTCGCGCGCTTCGGTGGTGCTCATGCGCCCGCTGATCTGCACGCGGCCGCCGCCGATCTCCTGGCGGATCACCGGGGCGGTCACCACCTCCCCCTTGCCCTTCTCCACCAGAACCATGGCCATGCGCTTGCCGACGTTCTCGCGCGTGATCTGCTGGAAGATGCGCGCGCCGGTCCCGTCCAGCGTGATGTGCACGGCAGGCTCGCCGGTCTGGTTGTCGAAGCCGGGTTGCGCATCCGAGATGCGGTCGCCGGTCAGGACCACCTGCCGCTTGAGCAGGATGGGCCGGCCGTCGCGATCGAACAGCAGCTCGGAGCCGAACGCAGGCTGGCCCTGCATCGCAGCCTGCAGGGAGGCGGGATCGTTGTGCTCCTCGTCCACCATGCGCACCTCGAGCGTGGCGGTGCGCCCGAGGATGCGCTTGGCGTCCGCAGTGTTCTGCACTCCGGGCAGCTGCACCACGATGCGATCGGACCCGGCCTGCTGGACGATCGGCTCGGCCACCCCCAGCTCGTTGACCCGGTTGCGCAGGGTAGTCAGGTTCTGCTGGATGGCAAACTCCTGAATGCGCTTCTGCGCCTGCGGCCGCAGCGTCCCGATCAGCAAATACTCGCCTTCCCGTTCCTCAGGACGCAGCTGCAGATCCGGGAAATTGCTGTCGATGAGGGATCGGGCCTTGTCCCGATTGGCACTTTGCTTGAAACGCACCACCAGCTGCTGACCCTCGCGGCTGATGCCGCTGCTGCGCGCATCGTCCTCGCCGCGCAGGGTGCTGCGGATGCCGGCCGCCACACTGTCCAGGGATTTGGTGATCGCTCCCTGCATGTCGACCTGGAGCAGGAAATGCACCCCGCCGCGCAGGTCCAGGCCGAGGTACATGGGCTTGGCGCCGATCGCAGCCAGCCAGCGCGGAGAATTGGAAATGAGGTTCAGCGCGACCGTGTAGTCGTTGCCGACGGCGCGCTCGACCACATCCTTGGCCTTGAGCTGCGTGTCGGTATCAGCGAACCGCAGCTTGACGCTGGTCTCGTCGATGAAGCTGGCTTGCGCCGCGATCCCGGCCTGCTTGAGCGCATCCTCGGCCCGCGTGAGCAGCGCCTGGTCGATCTTGCCCGCGGGCCGTGCGGAGGAGACCTGCACAGCCGGCGATTCGCCGAACAGATTGGGCAGGGCATAGAGGGCCCCGCCCGCCACGATCACGCCGATCAGGATATAGAGCCAGAGTGGAAAACGATTCATACGAACAACGGCCAGAGGCCGGGAAACCGGGACCGATCATGCGCACCGCGCAGGAGGTGTGTCGCCGGCACAGAGGATGGGGTCGATCGAACTCGCAAGGCGTTCACGTCCGGGCGCGACCGTCAGCCTGAATTCTTGATGGAGCCCTTCGGCAACAGCGTCTGCACCGACTGCTTCTGCACCGTAACCTCGACGTTGGGCGCGATCTCCAGGCGGACATAGTTGTCCGCAACGTTCGTGATCTTGCCCAGCGTGCCACCGGACGTGACCACCTCATCGCCCTTCTGCAACGCCGTGAGCATGCTGCGGTGCTCCTTCGCGCGCTTCATCTGCGGGCGCAGCAGCAGGAAGTAGAGCAGCACGAACATCAGGACCAGGGGCAGCATCCCCATGAGGTCCAATCCCCCGGGGCCGCTCGCCGCCGCTTGGGCAAAGGCGTAACTGATCATCGCAACCTCTCCTCCTCCTCACGCCGGCGCCATCGGACGGACCGGTCGCTGCCCGCCGCAGCGCATGAATGAAACACGCATCCGCCGGCAGAAAAGCGCGAAGTTTAGCACTTATTTTCGGCCGCTCCGGCCTGCTGGCGGTGAAAGTTGTCGGCAAACGACTCCAACTCGCGCCGGCCCACGGCCGCGCGCAGGCCCGCCATCAGCTCATGGTAGTAGTGCAGGTTGTGCAGGGTGTTCAGGCGCGCACCGAGCATTTCGTCGATTTTCTGCAGGTGGTGCAGATAGGCCCGCGAGAAATTCCGGCAGGCGTAGCAGGCGCATTCTGGATCCACCGGACGCGGATCGTCCCGGTGGCGGCTGTTGCGCAACTTGACCGTGCCGAACCGGGTGAACAGCCAGCCATTGCGCGCGTTGCGCGTGGGCAGCACGCAGTCGAACAGGTCGATGCCGGTTTGCACGGCAGTCACGATGTCCGCAGGGGTGCCCACGCCCATCAAGTACCGCGGGCGCTGCGCAGGTAACGCCGGCGCAACGTGGCGCAGCATCCGCAGCATCTCCGCCTTGGGCTCACCGACCGACAATCCGCCGATGGCATAGCCGTCGAAGCCGATGCGCTGCAGCTCGCGCAGGGACTCGTCGCGCAAGCTCTCGAACATGCCGCCCTGCACGATGCCGAAGACCGCGTTGCCGTTGCCGTCGTGCGCGCGCCGGCTGCGCTCGGCCCAGCGCAGGCTCAGGCGCATTGATTCCGCAACGTCGCGCTGGTCGGCCGGATACGGCGTGCACTCATCGAAGATCATGGCAACGTCGGAGCCCAGCACACGCTGGATGCGCATCGACTCTTCGGTGACAGAAAGCAGCGGTCGCCGTTGACCGGCGAGCGGAACTCCACGCCTGCCTCGCTGATCCGCCGCAGTGGCCCCAGGCTGAACACCTGAAACCCGCCCGAGTCGGTCAGGATCGGGCCGTCCCAGCCCATCAAGCGGTGCAATCCGCCGACGCGCTCGATCACATCCAGGCCGGGCCGCAGCCACAGATGGAAGGTGTTGGACAACACGATCTGCGCACCCGTCTCGCGCAGCTCGGCCGGGCTGACGGCCTTCACCGCCCCGTACGTGCCGACCGGCATGAATGCCGGTGTTTCCACCACGCCATGGGCGAGCGTCAGTCGGCCTGTGCGGGCCTCGCCGTCGGCGGCAAGCAGCTCGAACTGCATCGGCTAGAGCGCTGTTGGAGGACCGGCCGGCGCCCCGGCGGGGTCAACGTACCCGGTGCGATCAACGAACCCAGTGCGGTCGATGATACATGGCGTCGCCGTAGCTGAAGAACCGGTAGCGCTGGGCGATGGCATGCCGATAGGCGCGCAGGACGAGGTCGAGGCCGGCAAAGGCCGCGACCAGCATCAGCAGCGTGGAGCGCGGCAGATGAAAGTTGGTCAGCAGGCGCTCCACGACCCGAAACTCGTATCCCGGCGTCACGAACAGTCGTGTCTCACCGCTGCCGGCGACCAGCTTGCCACCGGCGGCGGCCGACTCCAGGGCACGCAGACTGGTCGTCCCCACCGCCACGACCCGCCCGCCGCGCGAGCGCGCGCGCTCGATCGTCGCAACTGTTTCCGGGGGAACGGCGTAGCGTTCGCTGTGCATGACATGCTCTTCGATATGCGCGCTGCGAACCGGCTGGAACGTGCCCGCGCCAACGTGCAGCGTGACGAATGCCAGCTCCACGCCCCGCTCGCGCAGCGTGTTCAGCATCGACTCGTCGAAGTGCAGACCCGCAGTGGGCGCCGCCACCGCCCCGGGCGCTCGCGAGTACACGGTCTGGTAGCGCGCCTCGTCCTCGCGCTGCACGGCTCGATCGATGTAGGGCGGCAGCGGTACCTCTCCATGGCGCTCCAGACTTTCCAATACATCGGAACTACCGAGAAACTCCAGTCGATGGAGGTCTCCATCGCGCTCCAGCACCCGGACCGACAGCCCGCCCGTCAAGCTGAGGACGCTGCCCGAGCGCGGGGCATGGCTCGCGCGCATCAGCGCCAGCGCGTGGCGGCCGTCGAGCACGCGCTCGACCAGCAACTCGACCCGACCGCCGCTGCTTTTGTGCCCGAACAGGCGCGCCTTGATCACGCGAGTATCGTTCAGCACCAGCACGTCGTGGGGCTGCAGCAAGCGGGGGAGATCGGTGAAGCGTCGATCCGCCAGCGCATCAGTTCCGGCATCCAGGGTCAGGAGGCGGCTATCACCGCGCTGCGCCGGCGGTCGCTGCGCAATCAGCTCGGCCGGCAGATCGAAGTCGAACGCATCGAGCTGCATGGCCGCGGATTATAGTTGGTGCCGGGAGAGGGACTCGAACCTACAGTGTTGCGGATTTGAGGCTCCGGCCCGCTTCGCTTACCTGATCGCTGCGCAATCAGGTTAGCCTGCGCCGAAATCCGCCGGCGTGGTTCTACCCTGCGCTCGTGGTGCCGGGGAGGGACTCGAACCCTCACAGTGTGCGGATTTGAGGCTCCGGCCCGCTTCGCTTAACCTGATCGCTGCGCAATCAGGTTAGCCTGCGCCGAAATCCGCCGGCGTGGTTCTACCCTGCGCTCGTGGTGCCGGGAGAGGGACTCGAACCCTTACAGTGTTGCGGATTTGAGGCTCCGGCCCGCTTCGCTTAACCTGATCGCTGCGCAATCAGGGTTAGCCTGCGCCGAAATCCGCCGGCGTGGTTCTACCCTGCGCTCGTGGTGCCGGGAGAGGGACTCGAACCCTCACAGTGTTACCACCGGCGGATTTTGAGTCCGCTGCGTCTACCAGTTCCGCCATCCCGGCAGGGGCGAGGCAGGGGTGCGATTATCCGCAAAAGCATCGGGCCGGGCAATCTGCGTCCGACCAGCCCTCGGGCGCGCGTCTCGCCTGAGTAACCCCGCGCTGGCAGCCTGATGCGGTTATCATTGGGGCGGCACGGTGGGCGGAACAAGCCGACAACTACACGATGCGCTGCGCGGAGACAACCCCGACAGAGCCCGCGCCCACTGGCACCCTGCCCACCCGATACTCAGCGCCGACCCGAAGGAGCCCATGATGGACGATGCAGCCGCGCGCGCCGCAGCCGAACTCCTGCTGGCGAGCTGGCAAGGCGGTACCCGCATCAAGGCCCTCCCGCAGGCGATCCGTCCCGCTTCGCGGCGCGAGGGATATGCGGTCCAGGCAGCGCTCCAGAGCCTGTCCGGCGATACGCTGCAAGGCTGGAAGATCGCCGCCACCAGCCCCGCCGGCCAGGCCCACATCGGAGTCGACGGGCCGCTGGCCGGCCGGCTCCTGACCAGCCGGGTCCAGCCCAGCGGGAGCGTGCTTGCGCTCACCCGCAACCACATGCGGGTGGCGGAGCCCGAGTTCGCCTTCTGCATGGCGCGGGATCTGCTTTCTCGCAGCGAGCCCTATACGCAGGACGAGGTCCTGGCGGCCGCCGGGACGCTGCACCCGGCCCTCGAGGTTCCGGACTCGCGGTTCGAGGATTTCGCCCGCGTGGGGGCAGCACAACTGATCGCCGACAATGCCTGCGCTGCCTTTTTCGTACTCGGCAGTGCGGCGCCGACGGACTGGCGGAGGCTGGATCTGGCTGCGCACCCGGTGCGGGCCGAGGTCAGTGGCCGCTACGCCCGCGACGGTAAGGGCGCCAATGTGCTGGGCGATCCGCGGGTGGCCTTGACCTGGCTCGCCAACGAATTGCGGGAGCTGGGCATGGCACTGAGAACGGGACAGGTAGTCACGACTGGAACCTGCATGACGCCCTTGGAGCTCGAGGCAGGCGATCGGGTCCGTGCCGACTTCGGCGTACTTGGCACGGTCGAGGCGCGCTTCCAGGACTGACCCGCATGTCGTCCAGAGCCGAGCCGGTCATCACCCGGCGAGACCAGCCATTGCGTCCGGCATGGCGGTTCTATCCGAAGTCGTTCCCGATGCTCATTCTGGCTGGCTTCGCGCTCGCGGTGCTGCCGCTCATTTTCGCCCTCATCAACAACGCGCTCTCCATCCACGAGCTCGCGAGCAAGAGCCAGCGCGCAGTGATCAACGCCGTGCAGGTGACCCAGAGCACCCGCCTGCTGATCGAGCAGATCACCGGCATGGAGCGCGGGGCACGCCAGTTCGCCATCCTGGCCGATCCCGAGCTGTACTCGCTGTTCGAAACCGCTCACCGCGATTTCGCCGAGACCGCCCGGCGCATGCAGACCCTCGATCTGCTCCCCGGCCAGCTCAGCATCCTCAAGCAGATGGTGGAAGTCGAGAACCGCCTGTATGCCGGGGTGGCGGCGTTGCGCCAGCAGCCGCGCCTGGTGGTGGACCTCGCCGACGACTACAGCGAGCTCGGGCGGCTGGGCCGGGCGCTCGACATGTCCGGCCGCGAGGCCGTGGGCCGCGAAACCACCGCGATGCAGGCCTTGTCCGGAGAAGTCAACACGTTCATCTACTGGCAACTGGTGGCCCTGATCCCGGTGGCGCTGTTCCTGGTATCGGGGGCGACGATCCTGATCCTCAAGCCGATCCGCCAGGTGGAGGCCGCGCTCAAGCGGCTCGGCGAGGGTGATTTCCACTATCCGGTGAGCGTGTCGGGCCCGAAGGACCTGGAAGACCTCGGGCGGCAGATCGACTGGGTGCGGCTGCGCCTGATCGAGCTGGAAGACCAGAAGACCCGTTTCATGCATCAGGTCTCACACGAGCTGAAGACGCCGCTATCCGCCATTCGCGAAGGCGCCGAGCTGATGGCCGACGGTTCGGTCGGGCCCTTGTCCCAACCGCAAGTGGAAGTTGCGCGGATCCTGCGCGAGAACACGCTGCGGCTGCAGCGATTGATCGAAGATTTGTTAAACTATCACACTGTTCAGTTTCAGCGTTCCGGCGTGCATCTGCGGCGCATCGAGCTGGATCCGGTGATCCGGCGCGTGGCGGAGGCCCATCAACTCCCCATGCAGGCCAAGGACATCAAGCTGAAAGTCAGCTGCCCCGCGATCGCGCTGGAGGCGGACGAAAACAAGCTCGAGATTATTCTCGACAACCTCGTGTCCAACGCCGTCAAGTTCTCCCCACCGTTCGGCGAGATCCTGGTGACTGCGCGGATACGTGGCCGGGAGGTGGTGGTGGACGTAATGGATCAGGGGCCGGGCATTGCACCCGCCGACAGGGAGCGGATCTTCGACCCCTTCTACCAGGGCAAGGCGCGCCCCCACGAGACCATCAAGGGCACCGGGCTCGGTCTGGCCATCGTGCGCGAATACGTCGCCGCGCACGGCGGCAAGGTCGAGGTTGTCGAAGGTGCCGCCTCCGGCGCGCACTTCCAGTTGCGGTTACCGCTTGCGCCCACTGCTCAGGGACGCTGATGTCGTCCCAGCGCCTTCTGGCATCGCTCTGGAGCGCCGCGCTTCCAACCCGGCCGCTGTTCCGGCGGGCTGAGCGGGCAGCTTCCGCCCGCCGCCGGAGATCCCGTCCGATCCATGCGTTACGGGCGGGAATCCAGGCCCTTTGCGTCGCGATCGTGGTGGCGGGATGCGCACCAACACCGCCCCGAAAGCCCGCGCCGGTCGTGGCGGCGCCAGCCCCGGTAGCAGCTCCCGCGCCGCCCGCCCCGGCTGCCGTTCCGGCGCCGCCCAGGGTCAGCGACGCTGAGAGGCTGTTAACTTATTACACGTTCGCCCTGAACCTGCCCCCCGACCAGCTCGCCCTGGAGCAGGAGCGCACCCTGCGCTTCTATACCCAGCACCGGTCGGAGTTCTCGATGATGCAGCTGGTTCTGCTGCGCTGCCTCCCTGGTGTGGGGGCCAAGGAACGCGCCCAGGCTCAGGAAATGTTATCTTCTTACCTCAAGGACGGTCAGGAGGGCACCCCGGAACTGCGCGCTATGGGGCTAATGCTCAGGACCTTGCTGACCGACAACCAGCAGCTGGAAGCCCAACTCCAGGCCCAGGGGCAGAAGCTCCGGGACGAAGCGCGCCGGGGCGATGAGCTCAAGCAAAAGCTCGACGCCCTGGTCGAGACCGAACGCAAGCTGCTCGAACGCAAGTGAAACCCCAGAGGATCGCATGAATACATCACGAGCCCGTGTAATGCTGGTAGACGACGACCCCGATCTGCTGCGTCTATTGTCGATCCGCCTGCAGGGCGCCGGCTACGGCGTAACCGCGGTGGAAAGCGGCGAGGCTGCACTGTCGCAGCTGTCGGTGGCCAGCCCGGATCTCGTCATCACGGATCTGCGTATGGGCGGGATGGACGGCATCGCGCTGTTCGAATCGCTCAAGAAGAAGAACCCGGCCCTGCCGGTGATCATCCTGACGGCGCACGGGACGATTCCCGACGCCGTCGCCGCCACTCAGCGCGGCGTGTTCGGCTACATCACCAAGCCCTTCGACGGTAAGGCACTGCTCACGCAAGTGCA
Source organism: uncultured beta proteobacterium (assembly GCA_963772865.1). GTDB lineage: Bacteria > Pseudomonadota > Gammaproteobacteria > Burkholderiales > SHXO01 > SHXO01. The sequence goes on from CAVYZA010000034.1 coordinate 179,445, forward strand.
GAAGGCGCTGCAGTTCGGCGTCAGCCGTGCCGCCGCCAACGACGGCAGTGCGGAAAGCTCGTGGCGCGAAGAGATCATCACGCGCAGCCCGGAGATGGAAGCGATCCTCGGCAAAGCGCGCCTGGTCGGCCGGCAGCGACGCCAGCGTCATGATCTTCGGCGAGAGCGGCACCGGCAAGGAACTGCTCGCGCGCGCCATCCACCGGGCCAGCTCGCGGGCCGGCCAGCCGTTCGTCGCGGTCAACTGCGGCGCGATCCCCGAGCAGCTGCTCGAATCCGAGCTGTTCGGACACGTGAAAGGTGCATTCACTGGGGCGGCCTCCGACTACAAGGGGCTGTTTCAGGCGGCCGGACGCGGTACCGTTTTCCTCGACGAGATCGGCGACATGCCCTTGCCGCTGCAGGTCAAGCTGCTGCGCGTCCTGCAAGAGAAGGAAGTGCGGCCGATCGGCTCGACGCAATCGGTGAAGGTCGACGTGCGGATCATCTCGGCCACCCACCGCAACCTCGAGGATGCCATCAAGGCCGCCGCGTTCCGGGAGGATCTCTACTACCGCCTGCACGTGGTGGCGCTTTCGCTGCCGCCCCTGTCTTCGCGACGCGAGGATATCCCCATGTTGGCGACCCACTTCCTCAACACGCTGGGCGAGCGCTACGGGAAGGTGCTCAACGGGTTCGCCCAGGACGCCATGGAGGTGCTGGTCAAGCATTCCTGGCCGGGCAACGTCCGCGAGCTCTACAACGTCGTCGAGCAGGCCATCGCGCTGGCCACGACGCCCATCATCACGCCTGGCCTGCTGGAAACGGCCATCCGCGGGGAAACCGGCAACCTGTCGTCCTTCGAGTCGGCCCGCTTCGACTTCGAGCGCGACTATCTGGCCAAGCTGCTGAAGATCACCAACGGCAACGTGACCCAGGCCGCCCGCCTGGCCAAGCGCAACCGCACGGAGTTCTACAAGCTGCTCCAGCGCCATCACCTGAATCCGTCGATGTTCAAGCCCGGCACAGCATAGCCAGGGCCTCGCCGGCGAGCCGTTCGGCGCCCGCTGCCGGCGAAGACGTCCCCTGCGCCGCTGTCATTCGGCAACGACCTGGAAATCCTTTCTGGATCAGGTCGTTGTCCGGCAACCTTGAAGTAGACGTCGTTGACCAGTGACAAACAGTCTCGGGGAGTCGACGTAACTCACTGATTGCTAAACAATGTCAAGCTGGTATGCGAGTTGCAAAGCCACCCGCAGGGTAAGTTGCGCCGTGGTCCGAGCGGGCCCCGCGCGATCTGGAGATGGCGATGGAACGGCGGCAAGGCTGGTTGTTTCCGGTGATGGTGGCCGCGGCGGGCACTGTGATGGGGTTCGGCTGCCTCGGGATCGCAGCCATCCTTGGTTTCCTGCCTTTGTCCAGCGCGGAAACGCGAGGCGCCGATGCGGCCGGGACCCCCACGTACTACGACGCGCTCGAGCAGTCGAGCGAACGACTGGTAGCGCAAGTGGATCTGGTCGAGGCCCAGACGGCCAAAGCGCTGCCGTCGCCGAAGCGGCCTGCTCAGGCCGTGCGGTAAGCCACCGCGGCGACGGCTCAGGAAGATCACGCAAGGATCAGGCAGCACCAACCGGAACACCTCCGATAGGTTTCGTGCGCGTCAAGCGCTCTCTTTAATGCCCGATTGCCTCCCTTGTCGGGCATCTTTTTTTCTGGTCCCGTGCGACGCGCGCCTCTCCTGCTCGTCTTGCTCCTGACAGCGGGCTGTGCACCCCCCAAGCCGGTGTCCGCGCCGGTCAACTTGTCTGGCTTCCCGCCGGCTTTTCGCGACGGCTACGGCGACGGCTGCGCCAGCGCGGCCGGCAAGACCCACCAGGATGCCAAGCGCTTCGGAACGGACCAGCAGTACGCCGCGGGTTGGCGCGACGGTCTCGATGCTTGCCGCCGGCGCAGTCAGAAGCCGGCGAATTGAGCTAGCCGGGATATTTCAGCGAGAGCATGTGCTGGTGCGGGTGCGCCAGCAACGCGGGGGGCTGGTGAAATATCCGGGCTAGCCGTCGTGCGCGACGGTGATCAGGATGCTGCACGGTGCGTGCTCGAGAAGCGAGGCGCCCACCCAGCCTTTCCACCAGCGCGCAGCAAAGGAGATGCGGCGCGGATGACGCACGAGGATCAGGTCGGATCGCAGTTCCCGGGCGGTCCGACAGATCTCGTCGACCGGCTCTCCGAAGCTCAACAGGCCCTGAGCGTTGAAGCCTCGGCGTACCAGCTCCGCCACCCCTGCGTCGAGCTCGGCCTGGGCGCGTGCGCGGTCTTCTTCCTGGATCTCGCCGGGCACGTAGCCTTCACCGAGGAACAGGCCGCTCGGCATCGGCATCACGGCGAGCAGATGCATCTGCTCGTGAGGCAGCCAAGCGAGTTCGGGGGTGGTCAGCAGCCCCGCCCGTCCATCGGCCGTTGCGTCATAGGCCATCAGGATCTTCATCGTCCGCCTCCTCGCGAAGCGCGCCCGGCACGCCTGGCCGGGATCCCGACTTGATTCTACGCCCGCCGCTGTCGGTCCTGCGAAAGCAGGAACCCAGGCTACTCAAGTACTTCTGCGGGGATCACTCTTAACCCGAGGTTTCCCTGGCCCCTAGTCCCTAGCCCCTAGCCCCTGCCCTCAGACGCACCGCCCGCCATCGACTTCCAAACACACACCGGTAATGAATTCCGCCTCGTCCGATGCGAGGTACAGGGCCGCATTGGCGATGTCGAGCGGCTTGCTCAAGCGCCCCAGCGGGATGCTGGCGACGAACTTGGCGCGGATCTCGGGCGTGTCCTGGCCGCCCATGAACTCCGACAGCAACGCGGTCTCTCCGGCCACCGGGTTGATGGTGCACACGCGGATGCGATCGGGCGCGAGTTCAGCCGCCATCGAGCGGCCGGTCATGATGGCTGCGCCCTTGCTGCCGTTGTACCAGGTCAATCCCGGCCGCGGTCGCACGCCGGCCGTGGATGCGATGTTGATGAACACGCCACCCCCCTTCTGCCGGAAATAGGGGACGCAGTGATGCGCGCTGTGGAAGATGCTCTTCACGTTCACCGCGTAGATGCGGTCGAACTGCTCCTCGCCGACGTTGAGCATCGGCTGGTTGCGGTGTGTGGTTCCGGCGTTGTTCACGACTGTGGTGAGGCCGCCGAACTGGTCGAGCGTGAACTTGACCATCGCCGCCCAGTCCGCGCCCTTCGCAACGTCGGCCTTGAAGAACGCGGCCTTACCGCCCGCCGCGTTGATCTCCCTCGCCACACGCTCGCCGCCCTCGACGTTGATGTCGTTGACCAGGATCTTGCAGCCCTCCTGCGCGAAGCGCTTGGCGATCCCTTCGCCGAAACCGGAGCCGGCGCCGGTCACGATTGCGATCTTGTCCTTCAGTCTCATTGCTTTCTCCTCTTCCGTGGCCCCTAACGCGTCTTCACCGCGAAGGACGCCAAGGTACGCGAAGGAACGCTAAAGACTGCAATTCAGCTGCAGCGTGATCGCACTACGCGGACGACCCCAGCGGAATCTCAGCGTCGCATCGCTCTTCTTAGTATTCCTTCGCGTTCCTTCGCGTACCTTGCGTCCTTCGCGGTGAAGGCTTTGCGGTTCAACAGCGAAAAACAAAAAGGGAGCCGTCAGGCTCCCTCTAGTGTACTGCGCGGTCGAAGCTCAGGCGCGCGCGGTGGCCGAGCACACCGGCCCTTCCTGCTCGACCTCCTTACTCTCCTTGGTGCCCACCGTAGCCAGGCTCACGCCGTAGCGCACGGCCGTCATTTCGGCGAGGATGGCCACCGCGATCTCGGGCGGGGTCTTGCTGCCGATCCGCAGCCCCACCGGGCCGTGCAGACGGTCCAGCTCGGCCTGCGACAGATCGAACTCCGCCAGCCGCTTCTTGCGCTTGGCCGTGTTCGAGCGCGAACCCAGCGCGCCGACGTAGAAGGCAGCGGACTTCAGCGCCTCGATGAGTGCGAGATCGTCGAGCTTGGGGTCGTGCGTGAGGGCAACGACGGCGCTGTGGCTGTCCAGATCGAGCGAGGCGATGACGTCGTCGGGCATCCCGCGCACCAGCTCGACGCCAGGCAGATCCCAGGTATCGGCGTATTCTTCGCGCGGGTCGCAAACCACTACGTTGTAGTCGAGCGCCAACCCCATCTGCGCGAGGTAGCGCGTGATCTGTCCCGCGCCGATGACGAGCAGCCGCCAGCGCGGCCCGTGGATCGTGCGCAGCCGCTTGCCGTCGAAGCTCATGGTGTCGGCGCGGCTGGCCGCGGTGAGGCGCACCTCGCCGGTTTCGAGCGACAGCTCCCGCGCCACCAGTTCGCGGTTGCCGACGCGCGCGAGCAACTGGTCGAGCCACGCCGCTTCGCGCAACGGCTCCAGCACGATGCGCAGCTGGCCGCCGCAGGGCAGCCCGAAGCGCGCCGCCTCTTCCTTGGTGATGCCGTAGACGGTCAACTCCGGCTTGTCGCCGGCCAGCTCCTGCTTGCGGATACGCTCGATGAGATCATCTTCCACGCAGCCCCCGGACACCGATCCTGCCACCTGGCCGTCGTCTCGCACGGCCAGCAGCGCGCCCGCCGGGCGCGGCGCCGAGCCCCACGTCTCGACCACGGTGGCCAGCACCACGCGCCGGCCCTGCTTGAGCCATTGGGCGGTGCTCTGAAATACCTGCAGATCGACGCTGTCCATGACTTGCCGCCTGGAAGATGCTCTCGCTATTCCCGGTCACAACTAACCCCGGGCCGAAGAAACCCCCGGCTCTCCTCCCCGCCCGGCAGGAGCGGAGAGGAGACGGGGGTCGAATTAACGCCTGTGCTACGGCGACTACGACGCGCGGATGTTCTCCGGGGTCAACGGCAGAACGCGGACACGCTTGCCGCAGCGGCGTAGATCGCGTTGGCGATCGCCCCTGGACACTGCGGTCGCTGGTTCGCCGAGACCACCGGGCGGCTGCTTGTCGGGCGCCGGCTTCATCCAGTGGATCTCGATCGTCTTCGGCGCTTCGTTCATGCGTGCAACCGGGTACATGTCGAAGTTGTTCTGCTCGATCGAGTTGTTCTTGACCGTGATCTCACCCTACATGCACGCGGACTGGCCGAAGTTGATGCAGGACTGCATCTGCGCCAGGGCCTGGTCCGGATGGACCAGCGGCCCGGCGTCGACTACGCGCCACGACACGGTCCACGCTGACGTCGTAGTCGGGGGACACTGTCACTTCGACAACGATGCGCAGTCACGGTGTTGTAGCCCTCCATCACCGCCACGCCACGTCCCTGCCCCTTGGGCATCGGTGAGCCCCAGCCGGACTTCTCGACGCACGGTCTCGAGTACGGCTCTTGATGCGACGGCCCACTGACATGCCCGCAGACAAGCCCGGACAGCGCGTGCTTCGCGTGGTATCAGTGTCGACCATCGACAGGCGGATAGGCGATCGGGTCCTTCCCTGCGGCAGCAGCGCACTCGTCGATGAAGCACTCGAGCGCAACGGCGTTGAGGTTGTGCGACACCGCGCGCCAGTAACCGACCTGTGACGCCCGTATCGTGCATCTGTAGGTCATCTTGGTGTTGGGCACCGCGTACGGGAAGTTGTCGATGCCCTCGACCGCGAACGGGTCGATGCCGTCCTTGACGATGCTCGGGAACAGACGAGCGGAGATCGACGGGCTGGTGGAATGGAAGCGGAACGCGGAGATCTTGCCGCTCGCGTCCATGCCGGCCGTCATCGTGTACAGCCCGGCCGGGCGGTAGGAGTCGTGCGTCATGTCGTCTTCACGGCTCCACACCATCTTCACCGGGACGCCACCAGCCACCTTGGAGATTTCGGCCGCATCGATGTGAAGTCGACTCCACGCGCCGGCCGAAGCCGCCACCCAGGTAGGTCGTGTGCACTTCGACCTGCTCCGGCTTGAGCCCGGTGACACCAGCCACTACGTGCGGGATCAGCTGCTGGAACTGCGTCGGGGTGATGATGATCGCCTTGTCCGCCGTGACGTGCGCGGTGGTGTTCTGCGGCTCCATCGGCGAATGCGACAGGAACGGCATCTGATACGTCGCCTTGACCGTCTTGGCTGCGCCCGACAGATGCCTGGTCGGCGTTGCCGTTCTCACGGAACACGGCACCCGGCTGCTGCGAAGCAGTCTTCAGGCCGGACCAGATCTTCGTCATGTTCAGGCCGGCGTTAGCGCCTTCGTCCCACTCGACACGCAGCAGATCCTTCGCCTTCTTCGCCTGCCAGTACGAGTCGGCAACCACTGCCACGCCGCGGCTGTACTGCACGACCGACTTCACGCCAGGCATGTTCTTGGCGCGCGAGTCGTCGAAGCTCTTCACCTTGCCGCCGATGTAGGGGCTCATCATGACGGCAGCGTACAGCATGCCCGGCACGCGGGTGTCGATGCCGAAGCTCGGCTGCACCCTTGACCTTGCGGGGAGTGTCCAGCCGCTTCTGCTTGACGTTGCCGACTACTTTGAAGGCGCTGACGGGCTTCAGCGGCACGTCCTTCGGCACTTCCAGCTGGGCCGCCTTGGGTGCGGCCATGCCGTAGCTCATGCGCTTGCCGCCGGGACCGATGAGGCTGCCGTTCTCGGCGTGAACTTGTCCTGCGTCCACGCCCCACTCCTGAGCCGCAGCCGCCACCAGCATCATGCGGGCCGAGGCTCCAGCTTTACGCAGCTTCTCCCAGGCGTCGCGCACCGAGGTCGAGCCACCGGTGAGCTGACCGCCCAGCAGGCTGTTGATGTAGACCTCGCCAGGCGGAGCAAATTCCACCTTGACGGTGTTGACGTCTACGTCGAGTTCCTCGCACACCAGCATCGGCAGGGAGGTCGATACGTCCTGGCCCATCTCCGAGCGTGCAACCATGATGGTGATCTGGTTGTCCGCACCGATCTTGACCCACGCGTTGGGCATGGCGAAACCGCCGCCCGCGTCGGCCGTTGCGACGCTGACCGTACCGGGCAGGAAGAAGCCCAGAGTCAGGCCGCCACCAACGGCCGTGCTGGACTTGATGAAATCACGACGGGATTGGTTCTGAATGTTTTCCATGTCCGCCCTCCTTAGGCCTTCGCCGCCGCCTTGATGGCGGCGCGAATACGCGGGTAGGTGCCGCAGCGGCAGATGTTCCCGGACATAGCCGCATCGATATCGGCGTCGGACGGGTTCTTGTTCACCGCCAGCAGCGCGGTAGCGGACATCATTTGACCAGGCTGGCAATAGCCGCACTGCGGAACGTCCAGCGCGATCCAGGCTTGCTGGACCTTGTTCATGCCCAGGCCTTCGACGGTGGTGACTTTCTGTCCCGCAACCGACCCGATCGGGGTCTGGCAGGAGCGGATCGCCATGCCGTTCAGGTGCACGGTACAGGCGCCGCAAAGCGCCTTCCCGCACCCGAACTTGGTGCCAGTCATCCCGAGCGTATCGCGCAGAACCCACAGCAAAGGTGTGTCCGGCGCAACGTCTACGGTCTGACTCTTGCCGTTAACGTTGAAAGTGACGTTCATAGAGAAACTCCCCCTTCGAGGTAGGGTAGGTTGGATATAGACGACTTATCTTGGAACAACCATCAGTACAACAGTGGGAAAATACACTAAGGATATGCACCTTTCAACATTTGGCCGCGCCCGAATCGCCTTGACTGGCGCGGTTTTCCGGGAGGTGGCGGGTGCGCGCCGCCCGAGATTTCGCATGCTGCATTGCAGCAGGCAGGTGCTGCAAACGAACGTGCCGAGTCCTGATTGGAGACCGGTTGCGACGATAGGTTCGCCGCGGCTGCTCGCTGGTCCCTGGCCCCTAGCCCCTGGCGCGGCCTAGCGGTGGTCGTGCTTGCGCAGCTCGAGCTTGCCGATCTGGTTGCGGTGCACCTCGTCGGGCCCGTCGGCCAGGCGCAACGTGCGGTTGTGCGCCCACATCTGCGCCAGCGGAAACGCCTGCGAGACGCCGCCGCCGCCGTGCGCCTGAATCGCCCAGTCGATCACCTTCTGGGCGACATTGGGCGCCAGCACCTTGATCATCGCGATCTCGGCCTTGGCCGCCTTGTTGCCCACGGTGTCCATCATGTAGGCGGCTTTCAGCGTGAGCAGGCGCGCCGTGTCGATGCCGATGCGCGCCTCGGCGATCCGCTCGTGCCAGACGCTTTGCTCGGAGACGGGCTTGCCGAAGGCCACGCGCGCCTTCAGACGCTTGCACATCAACTCGAGCGCGCGTTCGGCCTGCCCGACGATGCGCATGCAATGGTGAATGCGCCCGGGCCCCAGGCGCCCCTGCGCGATCTCGAAGCCGCGGCCCGCGCCCAGCAACAAATTCGACGCCGGCACGCGCACGTCTTTGAGCTCCACCTCCATGTGGCCGTGCGGCGCGTCGTCGTAGCCGAACACGGACAGAGCGCGCACGATGCTGATCCCGGCCGCTTCCGCCGGCACCAGGATCATCGATTGCTGCTTGTACTTGTCGGCGTTGTCGGGATCGGTCTTGCCCATCAGGATGAAGATGCGGCAGCGCGGATCGCCGGCGCCGGAGGACCACCACTTGCGCCCGTTGATCACGAAATCGTTGCCCTGCCGCTCGATGCGGCACTCGATGTTGGTCGCGTCGGACGAGGCAACCGCCGGCTCGGTCATCAGGAACGCCGAGCGAATCTCGCCGGCGAGCAACGGCGTGAGCCATTGCTGTTGCTGCTCCGGCGTGCCGTAGCGGAACAGCACCTCCATGTTGCCGGTGTCCGGCGCCGAGCAGTTGAACACCTCCGGCGCAAAGGCCACTCGCCCCATGATCTCGCACAGGGGCGCGTACTCCAGGTTGGTCAGCGTCCCGCCGTGGTCCTTGGGCCGCCACAGGTTCCACAGGCCGTGGGCACGCGCGACCGGCTTCAAGTCCTCGATGACGCGGGTGGGCACCCACGGGTTGCCTTTGCGACGGTTGTCCTCGATCTCCGCGAGGAAGCGCGCTTCGTTGGGGTAGATGTGCTGCTCCATGAAGGCGCTCACCTGCGCCTGCAGCTTCTGCACTTTGTCGGTGTAGGCGAAATCCATGTTGTTCTCCGCGGCCTTCCCTTCCGTCTAGGCAGCTTTCGGCCGTCTAGGCGGCTTTCGGCGCCCGCATCTGCAGGGACTTGTACTCCAGGAACTCTTCGAGCCCGTACTTGCCGAGCTCCCGTCCGCGCCCCGACTGCTTGAAGCCGCCGAAGGGCGCATTGATGTTGAAGCTGCCGCCATTGATGTCGATCTGGCCGGCGCGCAGGCGCCTGGCAACGCGCGTGGCGCGCGCCTCGTCGCCCGACCACACCGCCGCCGCCAGACCGTAGATGGTGCCGTTGGCGATGCTCACGGCGTCGTCCTCGTCGCGGTAGGTGATGATGGAAAGCACCGGACCGAAGATCTCTTCCTGGGCAATGGCGGCGGTCGGCTTGACGCGGCCGAACACCGTGGGACCGACGTAGTAGCCCTGGCTGAGCCCGGCAGGTGCATCCGCGCCGCCGTGCAGAAGCTGCGCGCCCTCGGCGATCCCGGTACGAATGTAGTTACGCACCCGCTCCCGTTGTGCCGCCGACACCAGCGGCCCAAGCCTGGCATCGCTCTGCAGGGGATCGCCCACCGTAAAGGTCTTGGCTATCTCGACCGCGAGGCGCGCCGCTTCGTCGTAACGGCTCTCCGGGACCAGCATGCGGGTGAGCGCGTTGCAGGTCTGACCGGAGTTGAGGAAGCAGACGTTGACCGTGGTCTTGACCGCCGCCGCGAAGTCGGCGTCGTCGAGCAGGATGGAAGCCGATTTGCCGCCCAGCTCCAGCGCGACCCGCTTCACGCTGGCGGCGGCGACCTCGGCAATGCGGCGCCCGGCGCGCGTGGATCCCGTGAACGACACCATGTCCACATCCGGATGGCCCACCAACGCTTCGCCCACGGCGGCACCGGTCCCGCAGATCAGGTTGAACACGCCGGCGGGCAGCCCCGCGGCTTCGATGATCTCGGCCAGGATGAAGGCATTGAGCGGCGCCACCTCGCTCGGTTTGAGGACTACCGTGCACCCCGCTGCAAGCGCGGGTGCAACCTTGGCGGCGATCTGGTGCAGCGGGTAGTTCCAGGGCGTGATGGCCGCGACCACGCCGACCGGATCGCGCACGACGCGCGAGTTGCCAACCTGCTCCTCGAACGGAAACTCGGCTGCCAGCTGCGCATACAACGCGAAGCTCGATTGCGGCAGTCCCGCCTGGATCCGGCTCGCCATCTTCAGCGGCGTACCCACCTCCGCGCTGATGGTGCGGGCGATCTCGTCGGCGCGTGCCTTCAGCCCGTCATGGATGCGGGACAGGCAGGCGGCCCGCTGCGCGGGCGCAGTCGCCGACCAGTCCATCCAGGGCCAGCCGCGCCGCGGCGACGGCCCGGTCGACATCGGCCGGCGCGCCGGCGGGAACACGCGCGATGACCTGCTCAGTGGACGCGCTGTGGACATCGAGGAGCGCATCGGTCGCCGAGGACACCCACCGGCCGCCGATGAAGAGCTTGTCGCGAAGCTGCATGGTGTGGCGTTCTTTTGTGCGGGCTTCCAGGACGCTCGCGGCTTCGTGGCCGCGATGCTGCGGGGGCTCGACTAAATGTAGCGGGTTTTGTCCGACGGCGCAAATCCGCGGCCGCTCGAAGCGCTGCGACAGCCTCGACGCGCGACGCTGCCGCCTCAGGCACCCTCGGGCCGGGTGCGCTCGAAGCCCAGGATCGCTTCGCGAAGAAACAGCGGCACTGCGGCGGATTTGCGGGTCGCGGGGTCGGCGTTGACGTAGATCACCTCACCCGCGACGAGGTGCTCGTCACCACGGTAGATCTCGAGCAGGAACTGCATGCTGCTGCGCCCTATGCGCCCCACGCGGACGCATAGGTCCAGCACGTCGTCGTAGCCGGCCGGGGCGTGGTACTCGACACTCGCCTTCTTCACGAACATGTCCGAACCGTGGCTCACCAGCGCGTCGGGATAGGGGTAGCCGATCGCTCGCCAGTACTCGGTGATGCCGACGTCGAAATAGTGCAGGTAGTTGCCGTTGAAGACGATGCCCTGCCGGTCCACTTCCGCCCAGCGCACGCGCAGCGGCTGGCAAAAGGTGAAGTCGGTGCGCGCCATACGGGGCTCCGGCGGTGGAAGGGCTTGGCATTATACGGTTCGACGCCCGCAGCCAGACTGGCCACGCACGGCCCGCATCTCACGCCGCGACGAACGTTAGACTATCCTGCGCGGCGAGATCGACAGCCAAGGGAGGGTGCGAATGTTCGTAGTGCTGATGGGAGTATCAGGCTCCGGGAAGACCGCGGTGGGCGAGGCCTTGGCCCGCGAGCTCGGCTGGGCATGGTTCGACGCCGACGACTATCACCCGCCGGCCAACGTCGAGAAGATGCGCTCCGGTCAGCCGCTCACGGATGCCGACCGTTGGCCCTGGCTGGATCTGCTCAATGGCCTCATGCGCGCCGAGGACGCCAAGGGCCGCAGCGCCGTGCTCGGCTGCTCCGCCCTCAAGCAGGTCTATCGCGACCGGCTCGCGCAGGGGCTCGCGGACGTGCGCTGGGTGCACTTGAAGGGAAGCTTCGAGCTGATCATGTCGCGCTTGCAGCAGCGCAAGCACCGCTACATGCCGGCGTCGCTGCTGCAGTCGCAGTTCGATACGCTGGAGGAGCCCCGCGACGCGCTGACCATCGACATCGCCGATCCGCCGGAGGCGCTGGCCGAACGCATCCGCGCCCATCTCGGGCTTGGTGCCCACCAAACCTGAACCGAAGAGGTGCGGAGGCGCAGAGGACCCGCGGAGAAAGGCGACGACCCAAGAACCACGAGGAACCCAATCCGCCACAGGTGTTCTCTGTGGGTCCTCTGCGCCTCTGCGTTCTCCGCGGTTGAGCCCTGGGCCCTAGAGCAGCTCGACCCGGTGCAGCACCACCGGCACGTCGCTGCCGTCGTCGAACTCCGCCCCCGCCTCGGCGCCCGCGCGCGCGATCTCCTCGACGTCGTCGGTGCGCTGGTACATGACGAACATCGCACCGAGCGCGAAGTCGGCGCCCGAGCCGATGGCCCAGAAGCGCGGGAACGCCTCGACATCGCGCGAAGGCGTGATGCCGAAGATGCCGCGCGGGCTCGCCACCAGCGCCGTCATGCGCGTGGTCTCGTAGGCGTCCTCGGAATCCTTGCGCGGATTGAGGTGATACTCGTCGCGCAGGACCTTGTGCATCACCCGCCAGGTCTCGAAGATCCCGGCCGGGCTGTCCAGGCTGACGTTCTCCGGATGGCGCGAGAAGTAGCTTTGCAGCACCGCGTTGTGCACCGCGTAGCCCACGGTCCCGATGAAGGCATCCTGGAAGCGGAATATCTTGTCGGGGACTTCCACGTAGTGCGCCCTCTGCTTGAGCGCGCCGATGGTGGCCATGGTGTCGCAGCCGATGCAGGCGACCCGCCCCTTGCGCACAACCACAATGGTAGACACGTGCTCTAGACCTCCTCGGGCTGCGCTTGCCGCTCGCGAGTCACACCAGGCTCGCGCTGCGGAACGTGGTACCAGTGCGCGTGCGCCGACATCTGCTGACACGCCAGGCATTGCGTCACGTTCCACTGCTTGGCGCAGCCCGGGCACAGGCCCCGCGTCCAGAAGGTGTTCCAGGCCGTGCCGCAGCCGGGCGAGCATTCCCAGCGGTCCTCGGGCGCGGGGCGCCAGGTGCACTTGGGACAGAAAATCTCGAACTGTTTCACGCTGCGGGGTCAGCCGGCTGGGAGTAAGCTGGCAAAAGGTAAGCAGGCAAAAGCAAGCACCATTCCTTCGGAGTCCGCGCCATCGCCCTCCTGCGCAACACGCTGATCGCCTCCGCGCTGCGGTTCGCAGCCGGGTTGCGCTTCCCGACCCTGTTCGCCATCGCCGGCGCGCTGTTCCTGCTTGATCTGCTGATCCCCGATTTCATTCCGTTCGCCGACGAGCTGTTCTTCGGGCTGCTTACTCTGATCTTCGCGAGCTGGAAACGCCGCAAGGTGCGGCAGGCGTGAAGAGCCATTGCATTGTAGCGTCCCTGGTGTTTACAGCCCTGCGAGGCGGGCGGACAATTCCACGCACGGATCTTTGAGCCGACCCTATAGCCTATGACCAGCAAGCTCTCCTTCGAAGGCGTCTATCCGATCCTGGCCACCCCGTTCCACGACGACGAGCGCGTCGACCTCGAGTCAATGGAGCGGCTGATCCGCTTCATGGCCGGGCTGGGCGTGGATGGGGTCACGATCCTCGGTGTCCTGGGCGAAGCCAACCGCATGCTGGACAGCGAGCGCGAGGCGCTGATCAAGGCAGCCGTAAAGGCGGCTGCGGGCCTGCCGGTCATCGTAGGCACCAGCCACAGCGGCACGCGTGCGGCGCTCAATCTCAGCCAGATGGCGCAAGAGCTGGGGGCTGATGCGGTGATGGTCACACCGCATGCCGAAGCGGTTCCGAGCGAGGAGCGGGTGGTCGAGTACTACCGCGGCATCGCTTCGGGCATCCGCATCCCAGTGGTGCTGCAGGATCATCCCGCCTCTAGCGGTGTGCACATGAGCGCCCCGCTGATGTTGCGCATCGTCGAGGAGTTGCCCGCGATCGCGGCGATGAAGGAGGAAGCCGTACCCACCGCGCCTAAGATCCGTACGCTGATCCAGGGGATGAAAGCACGCAGAGTGCCGATTCTTACTGGATTGGGCGCGCTGTACGGACAGTTCGACCTGGAAGCCGGCTCGAGCGGCTTCAACACCGGCTTCGCGTTCCCGGAAGCGCTGATGGCGATGGTGAAAGCAGGCCGCGCCGGAGATCTCGCACGCATGCGCCAGATCTACTCGCGCTTTCTGCCGCTCATCGTGTTCGAGCAGCAGCCGGGTGTGGCGATCCGCAAGGAGATCCTGCGACTGCGCGGCGCGATCGCCGGCAACCGCGCCCGCCATCCCGGTGCGACCATTCAGCCCGGCGTGGCGACGCAAGTACGGCAGCTGATCGAGCAGGTACTGCCCGGGGTCGACATCACCAGACCGCTGGCGCTGTAAGGGCCAATGCAGAAACGACGCTAGCCCCGGCCTAGAAACCTGTAACAGTGAGATCGGCAGTAAGCTCCCTCTCCCCTTGTGGGAGAGGGTTGGGGAGAGGGGTACCGAAGCCCGCTAGTACGTCTCCAGCTCCGAAGTCCGCCGCTCATAGGCTTCCAGCAGGCAGGGCACGTCGTTGCAGGCATCGCGCACGTTCTTGCGCCACTCCTCCTGCTCCCTGATCAGCGCGTCCTTGTCCTGCGTGCGATAGAAGGCGTCGCGAAAGGCCATGGCCATGACCTGGTCGGCCAGTGCCACCCTGTCGCTCGAGCACATCAGCCGGTCCACGTTGGTCTTGGGTCTGCTGCAGTCGGTGAGCGCGGCCGCCGGCAACGTCCAGCCCAGCCAGATGAGGGCCAGAAGGCATACCGGCGCTCGCGTCATGGCCGTTGCGCGCCGGACGCGAACTTGCGAATCAGCGCCACGATCTCCGCGGGTTTCTCGTGCACGACCCAGTGCGATCCATCGGGAATGCGCACCACCTGCAAGTCCGCGACCGCGTCCTCCAGCCCATCCAGGTTGGTGGTCAGCAACGCCTCGTCGCGCTCGCCCCAGATCACCAGTGTGGGCACCGCCACTCGAAACGCGCTGGCGTCGAGTTGCGGCGGCAGATCCGCACCGTCGCCTTGCGGCGGATGCAGGGGCGAAGCCCGATACCAGTTCAGGGCACCGGTGAGTGCACCGGGCTGCGACCACGCGTCGATGTAGGCGCGGCGGTCCTCTTCGCTCGCGCCGCCGCCGTGCGCTCCCCACGCCTCCAACGTCATGCGCACCAGACGCGCGTAGCCGTTTTCGGAGAGCACGCGTTCGGCCTTGTCGCTGCGGAAGAAATTCATGTACGCGCTGGCGGCCTGCTGCGCCGGGTTGTGCCGAAGCTCGCGGGAAAAGATCGCCGGGTGCGGCGCGTTGATGATGACCAGCTTGTCGAGGCGCTCCGGGTGTGCAACCGCGAAGCTCCAGGCGATCGCGCCACCCCAGTCGTGCGCGACCATCACACAACGCTGCGCGCCCAGGTGATCGAGGAACAAGCGCAGATCCTCGATCAGATGCTTCGCCTTGTAGGCAGATACATCCGCAGGCTTCGAGGACAGGTTGTAACCACGCATGTCCAGCGCCACCGCGCGGTGTTCCTTGCCGAGCTCGAGCAGCTGGTGCTTCCACTCGTACCAGAACTCCGGGAAGCCATGCACGAACAGGAGCAGCGGCCCCGCGCCGCACGCGGCGTAGTGCAGCGTGATGCCGTTTGGGAGTACCGCGTAGTGGTGCTCGATATGCATATCGGCTCTGGCCGGCGTTCCAACGTCCTGCTGAGTTCAAGCCACCATGACCGGCATCAAGCGCCCGTCCATCAGCTTGGGCACCACATCCAGCGCACCCAGGCGCGCCGCGTACTTCACTTCATGGGTCAGCCCCCGCTCCTGCATCATCTGCCCGACCCGCGAGCGCAGCAGCAGCGACTCTGCGGGCTCGCTTCGGTACAGCGCACGGGCCGCCCACGCAGCGTCGGAGAAATCGCGGTGCTCGCCGATCTCGCGCGCGATCAGCTCGACGAAGTAGCCGGCGCCGTACATGTCCTCCAGGTTGGGGTTGCCCATCGACCCGGAGCAGACGATCAGGATGGTGCCCTCGGGATGCCGCTGCGCGATGTAGCGGACCACAGCATCGGCATTCAGCAGCGCACCCGCGAAGACATGAGCACCGCCGGCGGACTCCTTCAGCGCGACGGTTCCATTGGTGGTCGCATAGACCAACGTACGTCCAGCAACGTTGTGCTCCAGCAACGCGAGAGGCGTGGGCGGTGCAAAGCCCGGGATGGTTTCGGCAAACAGCTCGCCGGACAGCACGTAGGAGCCGGCCGGCAGATTCCTCGCCTGCTCACGCGCCTGTTCCTCGTTCAGGGTCGGAATGACTTCCGCCGCACCACCGCCCAGCGCGGCGATCATCGTCGAGGTGGCGAAGAGAACGTCGAGCACGATGACGATCTTGCCCTCCAGCTTGACCATGTCCAGGTCCTGGCGGCGAAACAGCACGTGCACCTTGTGGTTCAAGTGGACCAGCATCATGCCCCCGGGTTGCGCCGCTCGAACATGCCGTACCCTTCCATCGACATCACCAGCTCGCCGTCCTGGTTGAACACCTCCCAGCGATGCTTGACGATGCCGATCTTGGGTTTAGTCTGCGAAGCGCGAGTCTCCAGGACGCGGCGCTGGGCCCGGATGGTATCGCCTGGCCGCACCGGCTTGAGCCAGCGCACGTTCTCGACTCCCGGCGACCCCAGGCTGGCGGAATCGCGCAGATAGGAATCGACCATCATGCGCATCACCATCGCGCAGGTGTGCCACCCGCTCGCAATCAGCCCGCCGAAGAACGACTCCTTCGCCGCTGTCTCGTCGATGTGGAAGGGCTGTGGATCATAGGCGGTGGCGAAGGCGATCGTCTCCTCCTTGTCCACGACCTTCTCGCCCAGCACCGAGGTGTCGCCGACTTGGAAGTCTTCCCAGTAGTAGGTCGGCGCCTTGTGCGGTGTCATGACAGGTTCTTCGAATCAGTCAGATGTGCGTAGGATGGCAACGCCGTCTGCAGTCGTCCAGTCGCCGGGACTCATCAACATTCGCCACGCCCACCGGCAGCACGCAGCAGCTGCTCCGCCTCGGTGTAGGCGTGGTTCTTCGCGTAGCACATCGGTGCGCTGCCGTCGTCCATCGGCACATTCGGATTCGCACGCGCGGCGAGAAGCAAGGCGATCACGTCGGCATGGCCACGCCGCGTGGCCTCGGTGAGCGCACTGCTCTTGCCCGCGCTGGCGTTGACGTTGGCGCCGCTGCGGATCAGCAGTTCCACTGTCGAGGCCGCACCGTTCAGGGAAGCGACCATCAGAGGGGTGACCGCTCCCTGTGCGGCGCCGTAGTCGGCGTTCGCGCCTTTGTCGATCAGCTCCTGGGCGATGTCCGTGTAGCCGAAGACGGCCGCGTGGAACAGCGCGGGACGGCCCTCGAAACCCGGCACCTTGTCGGCGTTGGGATTGGCGCCGGCCGCCAGCAGGCGCTCCACCTCGGGGAGATCCTTCTGCCGGACCGCGCGGATCAACTGCTCGTCGGGCGACTGCTCCGGACCGCAGCCGGCGAGTACCGCGACCAGCCCCGCGAGGGTCAGACCGATCCAGCCTGCTCGGGCTAGACCAGCTGCTTCCATTTCTTGGCTGGTTGCCTCAACGGCGCTTCGGCAGGGGCCACGACGCCCGCGCTGAATCGGTCCAGGTGCAGGTCCGCGTCACCGAAGGTGGCGTCGATGGCGGTGAGGCGCTTGACGTAGTGGCCAACGTTGAGCTCGTTGGTCATCCCCATGCCGCCGTGGAGCTGAATCGCCTGCTGGCTGACGAAGCGGCCGGCGCGCCCGATGAACTCCTTGGCCGCGGATACGCAGCGGCGCCGCTCCGCCAGGTCCGCCGAGTCGACCTTGACCGCGGCCAGCAACGCCATGGACCTGGCCTGCTCGGCATGCATGACCATGTCGACCATGCGGTGCTGCAGCGCCTGGAACCGGCCGATCGGCACGCCGAACTGCTGGCGGGTCTTGAGGTACTCGAGGGTGGCTGCATTCAACGCATCCATGCACCCCACCGCTTCGGCGCAGACCGCCGCGATGCCGCGGTCGATGGCCACCTCCAGCAACGGATAGCCATTGTCGAGCACGCCGATCACCGATTCCGAGTTGATGGTCACGTCCTCGAAGGTGACCTCCGCGGCGCGCATGCCGTCGTAGGTGGGATACACGCGGCCGGACACGCCCTGCTCGGCGGGATTGACGAAGAACAGCGTGATCCCCTGCGGGCTGTCGGGCGAGCCGCTGGTGCGCGCCGTGACGATGAGGAGATCGGCCACGGCGCCATGCATGACCACCGACTTGCGCCCATTGATCACCCACATGCCGCCCGACTGGCGCGCAGTGGTCTCGACGCGATTCAATTCGTAGCGCGTGCCAGGCTCGGTGTGCGCGAACGCGAACTTCATCGAGCCGTCTACGATCTTGGGCAGCAGAATCTGGCGTTGCTCCTGGGTGCCGCCCAGGCTGATGGCGCTGCCTGCCAGGACCACCGACGACAGGTAAGGCTCGACGACCAGCGCACGGCCGAACGCCTCCATCACGATCATAGTATCCACGCCACCACCACCGAAGCCGCCGAACTCCTCGGGAATCGGCACGCCCAGCAGGCCCATCGAGGCAAACCCCTCCCAGGCGGTCGCACTCATGCCCTCGCCCGACTCGATGATCTTGCGGCGCGCCTCGAACGAATAGCTCTTCGCGAGGAATTTCTCGATCGAGTCCTTCAGCAGCTGCTGCTCTTCCGTGTAGTCGAAGTCCATCTCTGTCCTCACAGGTAACACTTTTTCATTCAATCGAGCCGCTCGATTTTATTACGACGCATGTTGAGCAGGCCCAGTTTCAGATGACAGAACCACACTTGCCAATAGTCGTCGGCGATCTGTCGCAGGGCGATGGGTTCACCGATGAGGGCTTCGGCCACAAACACTGCGCGCCCGTGCCACTTGATCTGTCCATTGGTGCGCACCCGGCGTACCGTGAAGCCAACCGGATACTCGGGCTCACGCACGCGTCTGGGGTAGGGTCGAGGCGAGCAGCTGTAGCGGTGTGCTGGGGGTACCCCGTCCAGGGAATCGTGGGGCCGCTCCTCGTTGTAGTAGTGTTGGAACCAGTTCAAGCGCCGCTGCTGGGCTGCCAAGTCGTGTCGAGGCTGTTCGATGTCCTCGCGAAGCGTGCGATGCATGCGCTCATGTCGGGCGTTTTGCTCCGGATGCCCAGGCACGATGCGCTCCAATCCGATGCCCAGCTTGAGCCACCACACCGACAGCTTGGTCAACCCTGCCAGACCACTAGAGGCAAACGGGGACCCGTTGTCGCTGCGCATGGCGCGTGGCAATCCAAATTCGCGAAAGGCCAACTCCAGGTGCGGCCATACCCCCCGCTCGGTGGGGTGCTCCATGCCCTGGCAAACCAGCAGGTAGCGGCTGGCGTTGTCCGACACGGTCAGCGGATAGCACCAGCGCCCATTGCCCAGACGAAACTGGCCCTTGAAGTCCACGCTCCACAGCGCGTTGGGAGCCACAGCATGGCTCAGCGGAGCGCTGCGCGGAGCCGTGGCCGCGCGCGGTTTGCGTCGGCGCACCAATCCGTGACGCTTGAACAGTTCTCCCACGCTGCTGCGAGCAGGCAGCCCCTGTGCGATCGTGTCCCTGCATACGCAGGCGGTCGAGCACCTTGCCCGGCCCCAGGCGCGGATAGCGCTGCTTGATCTGGAGCAATTGCTCAGACCATCGCCTCATCCATCGCGTTGGGGTGAGTGTGCGGTGCACGCGAGCGGGCCAGCAAACCCGACGGCTCCTTCCTGTTCGTAGCGTCGCATCAATGCGTAGCCGCTCTTGCGGCTGATGCCAAACTCGCGGCACACCTCAGCGAAGCTGTACTGTTGCGCATTGACGGCGGCTACAAACCTCGATCTTCTCGTCCATCGGACAGGTTCGCTTCCAAGGCATCGGCGAGATCCTCCTCGCCGCCACGCTAACCTGTTACCCATGTCCCCGGTCAAAAGTGTTACCCATGTGCCCGGTTTGTACCCACCCCAGCCCTCTCCCACAAGGGGAGAGGGAGGTGGTCGTCGCCGTCACAATCCCAGAATGTGCTGCGCGATGATGTTGCGCTGGATCTCGTTCGAGCCGCCGTAGATGCTGGTCTTGCGGTAGTTGAAATAGCGTGCGGCCAGCGGTGCCGCATAGTCCGGGCCAACGCGCTCGCCCAGCCAGTGGTCGCCCCACGCGTCCGGCAGGAACGGCAGCGCATAGGGGCCGACCGCTTCCATCATCAGCTCGGTCAGCGCCTGCTGGATCTCGGTGCCCTTGATCTTGAGGATGGAAGCCTGCGGTCCGGGCGCGCGGCCGTCGCGGTCGGCAGCCGTCACGCGCAGATTGGTGACCTCCAGCGCCATCAGGTCGATCTCCAGTCGCGCGATGCGATCGCGGAAGCGCGGATCCTCGATCAGCGGGCGGCCGTTCTTGCGTTCCTGCGCAGCGATGTATTTGAGCATGCGCAACTCGCGTTTGGATGCGCCGACGCCCGCGATGCCGGTGCGCTCGTGCGACAGCAGGAACTTCGCGTAGGTCCAGCCGCGCCCTTCCTCGCCCACCAGATTCTCGACCGGCACCTCGACGTTTTCGAGCCACACCTCGTTGACTTCGTGCTCTCCCTCGAGCGTGATGATCGGGCGCACCGTCACACCCGGCGTGCGCATGTCGATGAGCAGGAAGGAGATGCCTTCCTGCTTCTTACCGGTGCTGGCGGTACGCACCAGGCAAAAGATCATGTCCGCGTACTGCGCCAGCGTGGTCCAGGTCTTCTGGCCGTTGACGATGTAGTGCTCGCCGCGCCGTTCCGCACGCGTCTTGAGCGAGGCGAGGTCCGAGCCGGCGCCGGGTTCGGAGTAGCCCTGGCACCACCAGTCCTCGCTGGTCAGGATCCTCGGCAGATAGTGGCGCTTCTGCCAGTCGCTTCCGAAGGCCATGATCACCGGCCCGACCATGCTCAGACCGAACGGGATGACGCGCGGGGCGCCCGCCTCGGCGCACTCCTCGTCGAAAATGTGCCGCTGCACCGCGTTCCACTCGCAGCCGCCGTACTCCTGCGGCCAGCCCGGCGCGATCCAGCCCTGCTCGTGCAGGATCTTCTGCCAGCGCACCTGGTCTTCCTTGCTCAGGCGCTTGTGCTCCAGCACCTTGCGGCTGATCTCGGCAGGCAGGCGCTCATTCAGGAAGACCCGCACCTGCTCGCGGAAGGCCTGCTCTTCGGGGGTGTAGTTCAGGTTCATGGACGACACGCTCTAGGTGCGGCGCACAAATTGCGCGCCGGCGAGAGTGAGCAGAATACGGGAAGGCCTGAGCCGAGGCAACGGCGCTGCGGCGCTTGCGGCGGGCCGCCGCTCGACCGGCGCTCGGCCGCTGCGAGGGCTATAATTTCAGGTTCATCAGACCGGTAATCCCACCGTCCGCCCGGCACTTGGGGCTTCAGGAGGCAAGCATGGGTACGCGCGATCAGGAACTGCTCCAGCAGCTCAATCTCGAGCCGCTGTGGATCCCCTTCACCGCCAATCGTCAATTCAAAGCGCAACCGCGCCTGCTGGTCGCGGCCAAGGACATGTACTACACAACCCACGACGGGCGCCAGATCCTCGACGGGATTGCCGGGCTGTGGGCGGTGAATGCAGGTCATTGCCGCCAGCCCATCGTCGACGCCATCAAGAAGCAGGCCGAGAGCCTGGATTATGCCACCGGCTTCCAGATGCACAGCCCGGGCGCCTTCCTGGCGGCGGATCGCCTGGTGCAGATCACCCCCAAAGGCATGGACCACGTGTTCTTCGTCAACTCGGGGTCCGAGGCGGTCGACACTGCGCTCAAGATCGCGCTCGCCTACCATCGCGTCCGCGGCGAAGGAACGCGCCGGGTGCTGATCGGCCGGGAACGCGGCTACCACGGGGTGGGCTTCGGCGGCATCTCCGTGGGCGGCATGACCGCCAACCGGAAGGCTTTCAACGGCCAGCTCCTGCCGGCGGTCGATCACATCGTGCACACGCACGACCTGGCGCGCAATGCATACACCCGCGGGCAGCCGGAGCACGGCGCCAATTTTGCCGACGACCTCGAACGGCTGGTCGCGTTGCACGACGCTTCCAACATCGCGGCCGTCATCGTCGAGCCGGTGGCCGGCTCCACCGGCGTCCTGATCCCGCCCAAGGGTTACCTGCAGCGCCTGCGCGAGATCTGCGACAAGCACGGCATCCTGCTGATCTTCGACGAAGTCATCACCGGCTTCGGTCGCACCGGCAGCGCCTTCGCCGCACAGACCTTCGGCGTCACGCCCGACCTGATCACGTGCGCCAAAGCGCTGACCAATGCCGCCGTGCCGATGGGCGCGGTTGTCGTGAAGAAGCAGATCTACGACGCCTTCATGCAAGGCCCGGAGGGTGCCATCGAGCTGTATCACGGCTACACCTATTCCGGCCATCCGCTGGCCTCGGCCGCGGCCGTCGCGACGCTCGACCTGTTCAAGGCCGAAGGGTTGTTCGAACGCGTCGCCAGCCTTGCGTCGTATTGGGAAGAGGGTGTGCACTCGCTCAAGGGCCTGCCGCACGTCATCGACCTGCGCAACATCGGGCTGATCGCCGGCATCGAGCTGGAAGGCATTCCCGGCCAGCCCACGGCGCGCGCGTTCCAGGCGTTCCTGCGCGCCTACGAGAAGGGTGTGCTGATCCGCACCACCGGCGACACCATCGCGCTGTCGCCCTCGTTCATCATCGAGAAGCCGCAGATCGACCGTCTGTTCGAGACCGTTCGGGAGATTCTCAAGACGCTTGCCGTGAGACCGCATGAGACGCAGAGGACAAAGACAAACGGGCTGGTGTGGAAACCAATCGGATAGGGTCGCCCATCGAGCCTCTGTAGGATGCCACAGAATCAAGTCGGCATGATTCTCTTTGTGAGTCCTTTGCGTCTTCGTGGTAAACGCGGTTGGGACCAGTTCGTTGGCGAGCTCATGAAAATAATCATTGCCCAGATGCAGCACGAGACGAACACGTTCTCGCCGGTGCCTACGCCGTGGGAAGCGTTCGGCAACGGCGGGCCGTTTCTGGGCAAGGCGGCGTACGCGGCGATGAAGGGCACGCGGCTGCCAATGGCGGCGTTTATCGATCTCGCTGAGGCGGCCGGTGCGCAGATCGCTACACCGGTCGCGGCCTGGGCCAATCCCAGCGGCCCGGTGGACGGCGACGCCTACGATCGCATCTGCGACCTCATCTGCGACGAGGTCGCGAAGGGCTGCGATGCGGTCTTTCTCGACTTGCACGGCGCCATGGTGGTGGCGGAGCGCACGGACGACGGCGAAGGCACGCTGCTGGAGAAGATCCGCGCTGTTGCGCCCAAGGTACCGATCGCGGTTTCCCTCGACTTGCACGCGAACGTCACCGAATCGATGGTGCGCAACTGCGACGTCATCGCGGGTTACAAGACCTATCCGCACGTGGACCAGTACGAGTCGGGTCACCTCGCCGGCAGCGTGCTGCTGCGGGCCATGAAGGGCGAAGTCAAACCGGTGATGGCATGGGGCAACGTGCCGTTGTTGGCGCAGACCCTGCGCCAGAACACCGCCGAAACGCCGATGAAGGACTGCGTCGATGCCGCTCGCGCCGCCGAGCGCAACGGCGTGCTGGCCGCCACCGCATTCGGCGGATTTCAGCAGGCGGACATCCACGATGCGGGATTGAGCGCAGTGGTGGTGGCCGACGGCGACCGGGCCAAGGCGCAGGCTGCCTGCCAGACCATCCTCGACATCGCCTGGCGGCACAAGGCGGACTTCATCTACCGGGGCGAGCCGCTGGAGCGGGCGATCGCCCGCGCCAAGCAGATGGCGGAGGGCGGCGGCGGTCCCGTGCTGCTGCTCGACCACGCCGACAACTGCGCGTCGGGCGCGAACCAGGACACGATGTACGTCTTGAAGGAAGCGCTGCGCCAGGGATTGACCGGTATCGCCGTCGGCCCAGTACGTGATCCCGCGGCGGTCGCCAAGATGATCGAGGCCGGCGTCGGCGCCAGGATCACGCTGACAGTCGGCGGCAAGATGGACATGCCGGCGCTAGATCGCCGGGGCGAACCGCTCGAGCTGTCCGGCGTCGTGCGCGCGATCACCGACGGCGAGTACACCATCACAGGACCGCAGTTTCAGGGCATGCGTTGCTACATGGGCCGCAGCGCCGTACTCGACACCGGCGCTGCGCAGATCGTCGTCATCGAGCGCAACCAGGAGCCCTGGGATCGAGGCGTCTTCACGAGCGTGGGAATCGACCCGACTCAGGCGAAGTTCCTCTTGCTCAAATCACGCATGTACTTCCGCCCGGTGTTCCTGCCCATCGCCAAGGGCATGGTGTTCTGCGACGCGCCCGGAGTGGGCACATCGGATTGGACGTTGTTCGACTATCGCAAGCTGCGCCGGCCGATCTACCCGCTGGACGAGTTTCCGGCTGGGCATCGCTGACTTACCGTAAAACCTAAACCCGATGACCGCAAAGGCGCAAAGACGCAAAGGAAACGCAAAGAAGGACCAAGCCGCTAGAACTGAGCACATTCGTTCGCCAGTGCTGCGCGGATTGCCGGTTCGCGCGGTTCGCTACGGATTTGTGCCTCACGCGTTCCGTAATGCTTGGTTTCCTTCGCGCTTCCTTTGCGTCTTTGCGCCTTTGCGGTGAGATTTTTCTCTCAACTGAGGACAGCCATGAACAAGCCACTGGAGCAGCCCGCGCTGCAGGTCAGAGACATTCGCCACTGGATCGCCGGCAAAGAGGTCGCCGGCACGAGCGGGCGCTTCGGCGACGTGTACAACCCCGCGCTGGGCGCGGTGAGCGGGCGGGTGGCCTTCGCCAGCACCGAAGACGTGGGCAAAGCGGTCGCCGCAGCGCAGGCCGCGTTCCCGGCCTGGGCCGCCACCCCGCCCCTGCGGCGCGCTCGCGTCATCTTCAAGCTCAAGGAGCTGATCGAGCGCGACCTGGAGAAGCTCGCGCAGCTCATCTCCAGCGAGCACGGTAAAGTCGTGTCGGATGCACGCGGCGAGGTCACGCGCGGCCTGGAAGTGGTGGAGTTCGCGTGCGGCATTCCGCATCTGCTCAAGGGCGAGTTCAGCGAGCAGGTCGGCACCGGCGTGGATAGCTACTCGATGCGCCAGCCGCTCGGTGTGTGCGCCGGCATCACGCCGTTCAACTTCCCGGCGATGGTGCCCATGTGGATGTTCCCGATCGCGATCGCTTGCGGCAACACCTTCGTCCTCAAGCCGTCGGAACGCGATCCTTCCACCGGTATCTATCTGGCCAAACTGCTGCAAGAAGCCGGGTTGCCCGACGGTGTGTTCAACGTCGTGCACGGCGACAAGGTCGCGGTGGATGCGCTGCTGACCGATCCGCGCATCGCCGCGGTGAGCTTTGTCGGCTCGACGCCGATCGCCGAGTACATCTACCGCACCGGAACCAGCAGCGGCAAGCGCGTGCAGGCGCTGGGCGGCGCCAAGAATCATCTGGTCGTCATGCCCGACGCCGATCTCGAGCAGGCAGTCGACGCGCTCATGGGCGCCGCGTATGGGGCGGCAGGCGAGCGTTGCATGGCCATTTCGGTTGCCGTGGCAGTGGGCGGCGTCGCCGACGCGCTGGTCGACCGGCTCGCCCAGCGCGCCAAGGCGCTGAAGATCAACACCGGCACCGACGAGGCTGCGGAGATGGGCCCGCTGGTCACCCGCCAGCACTTGGACAAGGTGACTGGCTACGTTGCTACCGGCGTCTCCGAAGGCGCGCAGCTCGTCGTCGACGGCCGTGGCGTCAAAGTCCCCGGCCACGAGCAAGGCTTCTTCCTGGGCGGATGCCTGTTCGACCATGTGCGGCCGGAGATGCGCATCTACAAGGAAGAGATCTTCGGGCCTGTGCTGTCGGTGGTGCGCGTACCGGATTTCGAGACCGCGGTCGACCTCGTCAACAAGCACGAGTACGGCAACGGCGTGTCCATCTTCACCCGCGACGGCGACGCCGCGCGAGAGTTTTCCAGCCGCGCGCAGATCGGCATGGTGGGCGTGAACGTGCCCATTCCGGTGCCGATGGCGTACCACAGCTTCGGTGGCTGGAAGCGCTCGCTGTTCGGCGATCACTACGTGCACGGTCCCGAGGGCGTGCGCTTCTACACGCACCTGAAGACGATCACCGCGCGCTGGCCGACCGGGATCCGCAAGGGCGCCGAGTTCGCCATGCCGACGATGAAGTAGCGCGCCCCGTCATGGCGGTCATCGACTCGCTCGCCCGCGTGCGGGAGATCGTAGGGGAGCCGAGCCCGCAGGTCCCCGGCAAGATCCACGATCGTCTCAACGCGCGGGCTCAGGCCTTTATCGCGCGTTCGCCGATGCTGTTCGTGGCTACGGTAGACGACCACGGCCAGCCGACGGTTTCCCCTAAGGGTGACGCGCCGGGATTCGTGCGAGTGGTCGACGAGCAAACCCTGCAGATACCCGAGCGCAAAGGCAACAAGCTGGTGTTCTCGCTGCAGAACATGCTCGCGAATCCGCGCGCCGGTCTGATCTTTCTGGTGCCGGGCACCGGCGAGACCCTGCGGGTGAGCGGCCGCGTGACCCTGCTGGATGACGCGGGCCTGTGTGCGTCCTTTGTCGAGCGCGGCAAGCCGGCGCTGCTGGTGACGCAGATCACCGTGACCCAGTGTTACTTCCACTGCGCGAAGGCGTTGCTGCGCAGCAGCCTGTGGCGGCCGGACACGTGGGCCGAGCCCATGAACATCTCCTTCGGAGACGAGATCGCCCAGAGCGGCGGCCTCGCCCGCGAAGACATCGAGGCGTTCGACCGCGCGGTCCACGGTCGCTATGAGACAGACCTCTAAGGCACCCCCGTAAGGACCCTGCCTGAGCCCGCCGCGACCTGGCATCAAGGTTGCGGCGTCCGTGCCGATTGCATCATCCGCATCGAGCTCGTGCTTTCGGAGACGTCCATGTCGCTCAGGATTCTGGCCATCGTTTCATGCCTGCTCGCCGGCGCCCCCCTGGCCCTGGCGGGCGATACCACCTGGCAGCGCAATGCCACCTGGTTGCAGCAACAGGTCGGCGAGTGCGCCGGCGGCGAAGCCCCCGACGCCTGCCGCTATTTCCCTGCGCGAGCACTCGACCGCCTGTTCGGAATCGAACAGATGTGCAAAGGGGAGTCCTGCTCAAATCACTGGCAGGTGGCCGAGACCATCCTCGAGGGCGAGGGCTGGACCGAGCTGGGAAGCGCCTCCGACCAGGCCACCCTGACCAAGGCGCGCGACATGGCCGCCGGCGGCCTGCCGGTGATCGCCGTCTACGGCGGCATGGTGGCGCTGGTCATGCCGGGCAAGCTGTTCCCCTCCCAGCGCTGGAGCCGCAACGTTCCCCTGGCCGTCGGGACCCGGGTGGACCAGCCCGACGCCTCGATCTACGCCAAGGGACTGAACTTTCTCTTTTCCGATCCGCAGACGGTCACGCTGTACGTGCAAAGCAGCCCTGCTCGTGCAGGCGCGCTTTGCCAATGTTTCCGCCGGCATGGCGTACGCGAACCGCGGCAAGCGCCCGCTGAGGGTTCATTGGTGCCCTCGCGCCAGCTGATGGTCTGAAACGCACTGGCCTCCAGGCCTGAGCAAGTGCTTGACCGACAGGGTTGGCGAGATCGATTGCGGCGTGGCATCGAGGGTGGGCGCCCTTCCGCTGTATCGCTTGGGCGCAAAGGCTCCACGCCCGGAGGCCAAACGACCACGAAGAGGTGATGCCTACCACATAGGGCAAGCCCAGATCGGCGAGCCGCTGACGAAACGCCTGGTCCACCCCGTAGGCCGCATCGGCCAGCACGAGTACTTGGGCGCCCTTCGACCAGCAAGGCCTCAACTGCTCCAAGGCGATCTGGGTCTTGGTGGCGAACTTCACCTCGGCGGGTACTCCGGCCTTCTTGCGTCGCTGGGCATCCTCGGCCCACGGCTTGGGCAAGTACAGCCGGTAGGCACCGGTACGCTGGCCAAGTAAGGCGCGAGGCGGGAACAGCAGGCACGAGGCTCGAGATACTGAGCCCCTCTCTGGCGACCGGACAGTGCGGGGGATGGACATTGGACCTTCCTCGTGAGCTGCCGGCGCGCTGACAATTGCTTGGCAACGCCCCCTGCCCGGCTCGCCCCTCGAGCCGCGCGCCGGTCTTGTCCGTCTCGTGCCTAGACCCTGTCTTTATTGGCACGCTTCTAGCTGCCCTACGGTCGATTCAGCGCCGACCCGACCCACCCCCTCTCCATGGCCGACCTGCAGACCCTTCTTACCCGGGCCGACGCCGGTGATCCCGACGCTCAGTACGCGGTGGCCAACGCCTACCATCTGGGCCTCGGCGGTATCGAGCAGCATCTGCCCACTGCGATGCGCTGGTACCTGAAGGCGGCTACGCAGGGTCATATCGACGCACAAGTCAACTTGGGCGTGATCTTCATCGAAGACATCGCCCGCGCCGGAGGCAGCAAGAACCCCGAGCAGGCGCGCCGCTGGTTCAAACGCGCAGCCGACCAGGGCGACGCCCAGGCGATGTTCTTCATCGCGCAGATGCTCCTTGACTCCGCCCAGGGCAGCACGGACCTGCGTCAGGCCGAGCACTGGCTGCAGCGCGCCGGCGACGCCGGGCATGCACCGGCCTACAACGAGCTGGGCCTGATCTACTCGCAGGGCAAGCTCCGGGAGCCCGATCCGGTCCGGGCGGCCGCCGCCTTCGAGCGCGGCGCCAAGCTCGGCGATGCGCGCGCCCAGTTCAACCTGGCCGGCTGCTACCTGACGGGCTCGGGACTCGAGCAAGACCGCGAGCAGGCGGCCTACTGGTACCGTGCCGCCGCCGACCTGGGGCTGGGGGATGCCCAGTTCAATCTCGCGCTGCTGCTGCAGGGGAGCAGCGTGCCGCAGGATCGCCTCGACGGGCTGAAGTGGATGGCGAAGGCGGCCGACTTGGGCGTCGCGCAAGCCCAGTACGAGATCGCGCGGCGGCTACGTGTCGGTGACGGGTTGCCCGCGGACGCCCTGCAGGCAATGCACTACTACCACGAGGCGGCCGAGCAGGGTCACATCGAAGCCCAGTTCAGCCTCGGCCTCATGCTGGAAGTCGGCATGGGGCTCGACCGTCCCTATCCCGAGGAAGCGGTGAAATGGTACCGGCGCCTGGCCGAGCGCCGCGTGCACGCCGGTGCGGCCCACAACCTCGGCATTCTGACTGCGCAGGGAAAGGGCGTACCCAAGGATGCTCGGCTGGCCCGCGAGTTGTTCGAGCTGGCCATCTCGTTGGGCGGCGATGACGCCATGTACAGCCTGGGACTGCTCCTGTTGCGTGGCGAGGGGTTGGGGCCCGATCCGGTCGAAGCCGGCAAGTGGGCGCTGCTTGCTGCGCAAGGCGATGCCAGCGCGGAAGTGCACCAGCTGCTCGACGTCATCACCCAGCAGCTGACACCGCACCAGGTCGAGGAAGCGCAGGCGCGGGCGGCCATCTGGAACCGCGAGGCAAAGACCGTTCGCTGGACGGACGCTGCCTAGCCAGCGGCCCTTCGGGACTTCCCGAGACGCTGTGCTGCTATGCGATCCGCCTAGCGCTTGCCGCAGCTTCGGCGCTCGCACCCTCCCTTGCGTCCGCAGGACGCGGGGGAGGGCTGGGGAGGGGGCAAGTGCCTCGGTGTCCCCCATCCCGACCTTCCCCGCAAGCGGGGGAATGAGCAATTACTCCGCAGATGTCGAGCTGCTACTGCCACCCCGGCCGAGCCAGGGGATCGCCCTGTCTACCAGCCAGCAGTCAGTCAACGCACGTCACGCTTCGATCGCGACGTGACGGCGAGCGGCATCGATCCAGGGACGCTCGGTGTCGAGGTTGATGCGGAATCGCCGCGCGTACTCCAGGACCTCCTGGAACACATGCGTCGCCTGCGTCGTAAAGCCGAGCTGCTTGAGGAGCATCGCGTAGCGGCAACGCGCCTCCAGTCCCACGTACACCGGCACCAGGTTCTCGTATTCGGCCAGCGCCTGCTGGTTGTCCCCCAGCCCTTCGAGCGTGCGCGCAAACAGCAGGCGCGCTTCCTCGGGACGGTAACGGGGGTCAAGCGCCTTCAGGCGGCCCAGCGTGTCCTGCGCCTCCCGAAAGGTAGCGTTGTTGACGTGTGCGCGCGCCAGGCCGAGCAGCAGGCTCGGGGTCGTCCGCATGCGGCCCGTCGATCGCCTCCGCGTACAGGCGCACCGCCTCGTTGAAGATGCCGCACCGCATGAATTCCTCGGCGGCCGCGATCCGGTTCGCTACGCTGGGGCAAGTAGCGAGCTCTTCGAGACGGCGTTGCAGCTCGGCCGACGGGTTGAATGCGCGCGCGATCTCCATCGCCGCGCGGCGTGCGGAGCGGTGTTCGCGCGAGCCGGGGAAGATCTCCAGCATGTAGTAGGCGACGCAGCCGATCACCGGGAAGGACAGGATGATGAAGGCCCACCAGTACGGGCGTCCGCTGCGATAGACGTGATAGATGAAGAACGCTTGAATGACCGCGGTCAAGGCAATGAGAACGGGCATCGGTGGCTCCCCGAACGAGCTGATATCAGCGGCGAAAGTTGACGATCTTTCGCGTTGTAGAACGCAATTGACATGCCCAGGCCGCTGGCTCGGGGAAGACGGCCGCAAAGCCAAGGACTTAGCGAACAGTCAGAGGGAATCGCTGGAGGATGGAAAACGGCGCGTCGGGGCGCTCCTGAACGAACAGGCAGAGGTCCGAAACCAAGATCGGCTCTCGCAACGCTGCAGCGAAATACTGCTCGAGCCACGGCTGCAGAACCGCGCGGTCGTGCGGCTGCAGCCGGTCGGTCAAGGTCAGGTGAAAGCGGAACTCGTCGAGGACGAAGGGATAGCCGAACTGCACGAGCAGCGCATCCTGCCGCTCATTCAGGCCCGCGCTACGCCGGCGCGCCAGCTCGTCCGCCTGCGCCGGACGCCGGAAGCGATCGAACGCGGTCACGCAGTCGTCGGCCAGCCGATGCAGGGCTTCGCTGCGGCCGATCGGAAGCAGTGCCAGGAATCCGGACAGCGACCCGACTTGCAGCCCAGGTAGCGAGAATGCAGCACGCTCGCCCGCAAAAGCGCCGCAGCGCGTCACAAAGTCCCGGGAGCGACTCGTTCTCGGCCAGATGGAAGGGCGGCTTCAGCGTGGCGTGGAACCCATACTGCGCCGGCGCATGGGTCAGGGTCCGCAACCGTTCGCCGTCAAGCCCGGGAACAGCCGGCTGGGCGACTTCGGCTCCGCGCGCAGCATCGCGTCCGAGCCAGCGGCTTCCGGCTGCCCACAGGGGCGAGGCTTCGGAGGGGGCAAAGTAGATGGCGTAGCGGCGGCTCATGGGGTCCCGTAACAAAGTTATCATGTGCGCCATGAGCACATCCAGCATCCCTGCCAATCAGGCGAGAGTCATCAGCAACGCCCGGGTGATCACGGCCGACGCGGTCATGGTGGCGACGATCTGCGTCGAAGACGGCGTGATCACTGACCTGCAGCCCACCCGCGCCATCGCTTCCGGCGCGCAAGACTGGAACGGCGACTATCTGATCGCCGGACTGATCGAGCTGCACACCGACAACCTGGAGAAGCACCTCGAGCCCCGCCCCGGCGTGCGCTGGCCGGCCATGTCGGCGCTGCTGACGCACGACGCACAGGTCTCCGCCGCCGGCATCACCACGGTCCTCGACGCCATGGGTGTGGGCGACTTCGACGAGCGGTCGGTACGCGCGCAGGGCCTGGAGGACGCCGCGAACGCGCTGCGCCACGCGCGCGATGAGGGTTTGCTGCGGGCCGAGCACCTCCTGCATATCCGCTGCGAACTGGCCTGCGACAACATGCTCGAGGTGGCGGCGCCATTTCTCGACGATTCGACCGTGCGGCTGGTGTCCCTCATGGACCACACGCCGGGCCAACGCCAGTGGATGGACCTGGAGCGGTTCCGCATCTACACGCAGCGCAACCAGCGCTGGAGCGACGAGTACCTCGCGCAAGTGGTCGCGGAACGGCAGGACATGCAGACGCGCAACGCGGAGCGCAATCGATCCGGGCTGCTCGCCCTGTGCCGCGACCGCCACATCCCGCTCGCCAGCCACGACGACACCGTGCCCGAGCACATCGACGAAGCGCTGGCGAGCGGTATCTCGATCTCCGAATTTCCCACCACCGTGGCCGCAGCGCGCGCTGCGCGCCAGCACGGCCTGGGGATCGTCATGGGTGCGCCCAACCTGGTGAGAGGCGGATCGCACTCGGGCAACGTCTCCGCGCTCGAGTTGGCCCGCGGGGATTTGCTCGACTGCCTGTCGTCGGACTACGTACCGCACGCTCTGCTGCACGGCGCCTTTCTGCTGCGTGATCAAGCCGGCTGGAGTCTGCCCAAGGCGATCGCGACCGTCTCGAGCAACCCGGCTCGCCTCGTCGGTTTGAACGATCGCGGCGAGATCGCGCCGGGTAAGCGTGCGGACTTCGTCCGCGTGCGCGAGACCACGACCGCGCCACATCTACCCGCCGTACCGGTGCCTCTGGCGACCTGGCGACAGGGTGTGCGCATCGCCTGATTCGGACGCATTAACCAATACAAAAACACAAACGGGGGGATTCGAAGTGACAGCAAGGAGATGCATGATGGCGGCTGGGCGCCGGCTGGCAGGCCTGCTGCTGTGGATCGCGGTGCTGGCGCCTGCTGCAGCAGCGGCGCAGGGCACGCTGACCCTCGGCCTGATTCCGTCCGAAGACCCGCGCTTGATGATCACGGACAATGCGGCCATCATCGAAGCGCTGCGCACATCGCTCGGCATGGAGATCAAGCCGTTCGTGGCAACCGACTACAACGGCGTGATCGAGGCGTTGCGCGCGAAGAAGCTCGACGTTGCTCTGCTCGGTCCCTTCTCGTATGTCCTCGCCAACGCCATCGCCGACGTGGACCCGATTGCGATCCCGGAGACCCAGAAGCAAGGCTCGGTGTACCACGCGCGTCATCATTGCGCGCAAGGATCGCAACATCCGTTCGCTTGCAGATCTCAAGGGTCGCACCTTCGCCTTTGTCGACCCCAGCTCGACCTCCGGACATCTGTTTCCGAAGACCGCGATGCTGCGCGCAGGGCTCAACCCCGACGCCGATCTGCGCGCCATCTTCGCGGGCAGCCACGACGCGGCTGCGATCGCCGTGCAGAACGGCAAAGTCGATGCCGGTGCGGTGGCCGACGGTCTGCTGGACGCGGCGGTGGCACGCGGCATGGTGAAGATCGAGGAGATCCAGATCGTGTGGACCTCGGATCCGATCCCGGGTGCGCCGATGGTGATGCGTCGCGACCTGCCCGAGCCGCTCAAGCAGCGCATCCGCGCGGCATTCGCCTCCATGCGCGATCAGCCGTGGAGCAAAGGCACCGTCATCAAGCGCTGGGTACCGGCAACCGACGCCGATTTCGCCGTGGTGCGCGAGGCGGCGAAGGTCCTCAACCTCGACCTGCGCAAGATGAAATGATCCGGGTCCGCGGGCTGACCAAGGCCTACGGCAGCCTTGTGGCTCTGCGCGGCATCGACCTGGCGGTGCCCGCCGGCCAGATGTGCGTCGTGCTCGGCCCCTCGGGCGCGGGCAAGTCCACGCTGCTGCGTTGCCTCAACCGCCTCACCGAACCGACTGCAGGCGAGATCGAGATCGGCGGCACGGGCGCACCGCGCAACCGCCGCGAGTTGCGCGAGCTGCGCCGGCACATGGGCATGATCTTCCAGGATCACAACCTGGTGCCGCGCCTGTCGGTGCTGAAGAACGTGCTCACCGGACGGCTGGCCGGAATGCCCGCGCTGCCGGCAGCGCTCCAACTCTTCCCGCGCGCCGACGTGGATATCGCACTGGACGCGCTGCGCCGCGTCGCCCTCGCCGACCGCGCCATGGACCGGGCCGACCGCCTCTCGGGCGGGCAGCAGCAACGCGTGGGCATCGCGCGGGCCTTGGCGCAGCGGCCGCAGGTGATCCTGGCAGACGAGCCGGTCGCCAGTCTCGATCCGAGCACCGCACGCGTCGTGCTCGACGATCTGCGCCGCGCCGCTCACGAGCTGGGGATCGCGGTGCTGTGCAACCTGCACCAGGTCGAGTACGCGATGGAGTTCGCCGACCGCATCGTCGGCATCTGCGCCGGCGAGGTGGTGTTCGACGGCCGCCCCAGCGAGCTCACGCCGCCCGCGCTGGCCCGCATCTATCCGGGACCGGCGGCGGATGCGTCCAGCCCCGCGACCGACTCGCGGGCTGGCGCGGCTACCGAATCTCTTGCCACGGTCATCCCCGCGCAAGCGGGGATCCAGAAGCGCTTGACTACCCTGGGTTCCCGCTTGCGCGGGAACGACAGCCTGTGACTTTCCATCGGGCACTCGCGCTGTGAGTCGCTTCCGCTTCTTGCTCGGCAGCGAATGGACCCCCGGCCGCACGCTGCGATGGTTAGGTGTGCTGGCGATCGGCATGCTCGTACTGACCTGGAGTGCGCGCGGCATCGGGTTCAGCCTGATCGAGCTGGTGCGCGGCCTGCCATGGATCTTCGATCTTCTGGCGCGCATGCTCCCGCCCAACTGGGCGTTCTTCGAGCGGCTGGTCAAGCCGGTCGTGGAGACCATCCAGATCGCACTGTGGGGCACCCTGCTCGCCGTCGTGCTGGCCCTGCCCCTGTGCTTCCTGGCGGCGCGCAACCTCAGCCCCAACCTCGTGGTGTTTCACGGCATGCGCCAGGTGCTCAATGCGCTGCGCGGCATCAACGAGATCATCTTCGCGCTGATCTTCGTCGCAGCGGTCGGGCTCGGGCCATTCTCCGGCGTGCTTGCGCTGGCCATCCATGGCGCCGGCATGCTGGGGAAGTTCTTCGCCGAGGCGGTCGAGGAGATCGATCCCGGCCCGGTCGAGGCGCTGCGCGCGACGGGCGCTGGTCCCGCTATGGTGGTCGTGTTCGGCGTGCTGCCGCAGGTCATCCCGTCCTGGATCGCTTCGACCCTGTACCGCTTCGAGGTCAATCTGCGGGCTGCTACTATTCTCGGCATGGTCGGGGCCGGCGGGATCGGGTTCGAGCTGATGAGCTCACTGAAGCTGTTCCAGTATCAGGACACCGCCGTGTGCGTGCTCGTGATCCTGGCTCTGGTCATGTCGGCCGACTACGTGTCCTCCAGGCTGCGGGCGCGCATCCTCGCTGCCTGACTACACTGCGGCCCGACCACGCACAGCCGGTCCCAGCGAGGAGCCGCCGGGAAACCTGGCTGGGCATGACCTATGCATGCCATGCCCGGTTCCCCAGAATAGGACCACTCCCTATGTGGTTCATCGGCCTGATCGTCGGATTGATCGTAGGCGCGGCCATCGAGGACTTCAAAGGCGCGTTCTATGGTGCTGCCCTCGGCGCGCTGGCCGGCTACGCCTTGCGGCTGGCCCTGGGGCGTTCTCCGGAAGAGCGGCTCAAGGCACTGGAGGAAGAGGTGGCCGAGCTGCGCCGCGCTCTGCGCGTGGCACCTCTCCAGCCCCCGGCCGCAATCTCCCCCACCCCGCCCGAAGAGCCAGCTGCCGAGGCGCCGGGCGCACCCGAGCCATTCCCCGAGTTCGAGATCGGGCCGGAGCCGGCGCGCGAGGTTGCACCTGCCCCGAGCTTCGAGCCGGTCCGCGAGCCGGGACCAACCCCCGCCGCACCGGCCGAGCCGCGGTGGACACCGCCCCCGGCCGCGCAGCCTGCCTGGCTGAGCTGGCTGCTGGGGGGCAACACCGTCGTCCGGGTGGGCGTGGTGGTGCTCTTCTTCGGCGTGGCCTTCCTGCTCAAGTACGCCTACGACCACACCCACGTCCCCATCGAAGTACGGTTGACCGCTGTTGCGGTCGGCGCAATCGCCATGCTGTTCGTGGGCTGGCGCCTGCGCCTGCGCCGCGCCGGCTACGCACTCGCTCTCCAGGGCGGCGGGATCGGCGTGCTGTACCTCACGGTGTTCGCCGCGCTGCGCCTGTTCGACCTGCTGCCCGCGGGGCCGGCCTTCTTCCTTCTGCTGCTGATCGCGATCCTGTCGGCCGCTCTCGCCGTGCTGCAGAACTCGCAATCGCTGGCGATCCTGGGCGCCAGCGGCGGCTTTCTCGCGCCGATCCTCACCTCGACCGGCGGCGGCAGCCACGTCATGCTGTTCAGCTACTATGCGGTGCTCAACGCTGGCATTCTCGCCATCGCCTGGTACCGCTCGTGGCGGCCGCTGAACCTGGTCGGGTTCGCCTTCACGTTCGGCATCGGCGCCGCCTGGGGTGCGCGTTTCTACCGGCCCGATCTGTACGCCAGCGTCCAGCCGTTCCTGCTGCTGTTCTTCTTCATGTACCTCGCCATCCCCGTGTTGTTCGCACAGCGCCAGGCCACGCGCTTGGAGCGCTATCTGGACAGCACGCTGGTGTTCGGCGTCCCGCTGATCTCGTTCGGCTTCCAGCTCCGGCTGATGCACGAGTTCGAGTACGGTGCGGCGTTCAGCGCTCTGGGAATGAGCCTCGTGTACGTCGTGCTGGCCCGCCTGCTGTATACGCGCCACCGCGAGGTTCTGCGCATGCTGGTCGAGGCCTTCCTTGCACTCGGCGTGGTCTTCGTCACCCTGGCGATCCCGCTGGCGTTGGACGGTCGATGGACGGCGGCTTCATGGGCAGTCGAAGGCGCCGCCGTGGTCTGGGCAGGCGTGCGCCAGAAGCGCTGGCTGGCGCGCGCTTTTGGACTGCTGCTGCAGGTGGCCGCGGGCATCTCGTTCGTGGCTTCCGCTTCGGCGGTGCGCGGTGACGTACCGGTGTTCAACAGCTTCTACGTGGGATGCGTACTGATCGCTCTCGCGGGCCTGTTCTCCAACTGGTACATGGAGCGGCATCCCGAAGACCGCAAGCCGCACGAGCGCGGGGCGGCGACGGCCGCATTCGTGTGGGGTCTGGCGTGGTGGACATTCGCTGGCTTGACCGAGATCGATCATCGCGCGGGCTGGCACCTCCAAGCCAGCCTCACGCTCCTGTTCTTCACCGGCTCGGCAGCCGCTTTCAGCCTGCTGTGGCAACGCATCGACTGGCGCGCCGCACGCGTTCCGGCACTCGCACTCTTGCCGTTGATGGCGCTGAGCGCGCTGGCGAGCGTCTTCATCTATGCGAGCACGCATCCGTCGGCAGGCCTTGGGTGGCTCGCCTGGCCTCTGGCGTTCGCCGTCCACGTGTGGCTGCTGCGTCGGCATGAAGCGGCCGACCGGCATCCTCCAGGCGATTGGATCGAGCACCTGCACGCCGGATTCATCTGGCTGCTTGCCGCGATCGGCGCATGGGAAGTCGCCTGGGGCATCGACCAGCTCGTCGCTGGCCAGGCGGTATGGCCGTTGATTGCGTGGGCGCTCGTGCCCGCCGCACTCCTTCTGCTCCTCACCCTGCGCGGCGAGCGGATCACGTGGCCGGTGCGCGCGCATCTGAACGCCTACCTGGTCAATGGCGGCCGCAGCATTGGCGGTGTTTCTGTGGGTCTGGGTCTCTGTACACGAACTTCGCCAGCAACGGCGACCCGGCACCCCTGCCCTACGTGCCGATCTTGAGCCCGCTCGATCTGGCCCAGATCGGCGCGCTGCTGGTGATCGTGCTGTGGCTGCGAGCGCTCCGGCGCCTGCAGCTCGTGCACTTGGGGGGAGAGTACGCAGTGGTCGGCGCTGCAGCGTTCATCACCGCCAACGGCATCCTGCTGCGCACCTTGCATCATTGGGCGGACGTGCCGTTCCACCTCGAGAGCATGCTGCGTTCCATGCTCGTGCACACGGCGCTGTCGATTTTCTGGAGCGTTCTGGCGATGGCCACGATGGTGATCGCCGCCCGCCTGAAGCTGCGCGCAGTGTGGATCGCGGGCGCCGTGCTGATGGGCGTTGTCGTGGTGAAGCTCTTCCTGGTCGACCTCTCCAACGTGGGTGGCGTGGAGCGCATCGTGTCCTTCATCGGCGTGGGTCTGCTCATGCTCCTGATCGGCTACATGTCGCCGGTCCCGCCCCGTATTCAGGAGCAATCCAAGTGAGGCGGCTGGCCGGTTTGCTGTGCATGCTCACCGCTCTGGGCGCTTCCGCCCAGGAGCGCGCCGATGAGTTCGCCTACTCGGTGCCGCTCGGACTCTCCGGCGACAATGCGCTGTATCAGCTTGAAGTTCCGGCTTCAGTCTATGCAGGCGTGACCCGCGCGGACCTTTCCGACGTGCGCGTGTTCAACGGGCGCGGCGAGATCGTGCCGTACGCCTGGAAGCCCCGCCCCGCACCCGGCACCGAACCGGCCGCCTGGGTCGAGCTGCCCTACTTTCCGCTGCGTGGCTCACCGGGAACACCCGCGGAGCACCTCGATGTCCGCGCCGAGCGCTCGGCAGCCGGAACCATCGTCCGGGTCATCACCGGCGGGACGGGAAAGGCTGCCGCGCCTGCGCTCTTGGGATACCTGGTCGACGCCACGGCTTTCAAGCGCGCAATGCACGAGATCGACCTGGACTGGCGCGACGCGGGCGCTGGCCTGAGCGGCAGCCTGCGCATCGAGGCGAGCGACGATCTGCAGCACTGGCGCACACTCGTGCCCGCCGCCCCGCTGGTGAGTCTGGAGTTCGGCGGACACAAGCTGGTGCAGAAGACAGTCGATGTGCCGACCGCTCAATACAAGTACCTGCGATTGACCTGGCCTTCGAGCCAGGCGCCGCTCGAGCTGACCCGCTTCGCCGCTCGCCCGGGCGACACGCTGCTGGAGCCTGCCCGTCAGTGGAAACAGGCTCCGGTGCGCGCTGGCGACAAACCCGGCGAGTACCGGTTTGAGGCGGGCGGGTGGATGCCCGTGGACCGGTTGCGCGTGACCCTGCCCGAGCCAAATACACTGGTGTCCGCGCAGATCCTGGTTCGAAACACGGACGATCAGCCCTGGCAACCGGTTGCCAACGGCGTTCTCTATCGCCTGATGCATGGTGGGCGCGAGGTGACCAACGCCGACCTCAGCGTCGGCAGTCGCGGCTGGAAGCAGTGGCTGCTGCGCGTGGATGCGCGTGGAGGCGGCCTCGGTTCTGGCCTCCCGCAGGTCGAGGTGGGCTGGGTGCCGCAGCAAATGGTCTTCGTCGCGCGCGGACCGGGCCCGTTTATCCTCGTCTATGGCAATGGGCAGGCCAAGGCAGGCGATTTGCCGATACAGACACTCGTTCCGGGTTGGCGCAGCGATGCAGAGTTGCCGGCCGCGAGCGCGACGGCGGGACCGCAGCAAACGCTCGCCGGCCCTCGCGCGTTGCAGGCGGTGCCGAACTACAAGACCTGGGCCCTGTGGGCGAGCCTCGCGATCGGCGTAGCGCTGCTCGCCTGGATGGCATGGGTACTGGCGCGCGAAATGAAGGGCCCGGGACCGAAGACATAGCTAGGCCTATCCCCTTGCGGAGAGGCAGCAGACCAAAGGTTCCTCTCCCCTTGCGAAAAATCCCTCTCCGCTTGCGAAAGATCCCTCCCCTCGCGAAGATCCCTCTCCCCTTGTGGGAAGGGAGAGGGGTAACCCCCTGCGGGAGCGGCTAACGTGAGGCGTACAACCAAGCCCCTTCTCAAACGTTACTCCTCGATTCCACCGCACCAATTGATTCGCGCTGAGCCAGGATCTCCGCGCACACAAGCGCCGCCCTCGTACGACTACAATCCCCGCATGCGTGTGCTGTTCTTCGCGCTGCTGCTGGCCGCGCCATTTCCCCTGTCGGCGGAGCCACTTCCAGACCAGTGCAATCGGCAATTGCCTCCCCCTCGCATCCGGGTCCGTGCGACTTTCGCCGAACCCGCCATGTCGTTCGCGCTGAGCGCGCGCGAGATCAAATCGCTCTCCGGCATCACCCTCCCCGGCGTCAGCCTCGGACTCACGCAGGTCGAGACACGCGTCGAGCGACGTGTGTCGCTGTCTTTGCTCCGCTCGGTAGTCGACGGCCGTGCGTGCGCGCGGCCCGACATCGAGCTGACGATCGCGCTGCACCGCGCCAACGTGTATGTCGCACGCGAGCTGGTAGGCAACGACTGCGCAGTGGCTGCCGTGTGGCACCACGAGCTGCGCCACTTCGCGATCTACCAGGAAACGCTCAACGAGGCCGCGAGCGAGGTCGAGCGCTTGATGCAAGCGCACTACGAAGACCTGATCCTGTTCGGAAGCGAGGAAGAGATCGGCGCTCAGATCGCCAGCGAAGTGCAGGGGCGATGGACGCGCGAGATCGACGCGATGACGGCACGCGGCAATATCGAGCACGAGCTGCTCGATGCGCGCGACGCGGACAACACGTCCACGTGGTGCGATGGCGCGCTGCTGCGGTTGGAAGCCCGCATGGCGCGGGACGCCGCAGAGTGACTAGGAGGTTCGAGCATTGACTGCTCCATTCGCCCTCTGCGATTCGACGGAGTCCGTGTCCCGTCGAATCGACTCTCGCATCAGATGACGCTAGAATTGATGCAGGCGAATGGGGACCTCCGATGCGAACCACCGTTGATCTCGATGAAGACTTGCTGGCCAAGGCGATGAAGCTCGTCGGGCCTGTTGGCCGTTCGACTTTGTTGCATGAAGGCCTCAAGGCGTTGATCGAACGGGAGAGCGCCAAGCGCCTGGCGAGGCTGGGCGGCAGCCAGTCGGAGCTACGCGTTGCGCAGCGACGGCGTCTGGACGCGCGATAGAAGGCTGAGTGCCGCCGCACAAGAGCTCGGTTGCGCCTTCCCGGAGACGGCTCTGTATGACGCGAGCCAGACGCTCCCAGCCATCTGATCGCACCCCATGAAACTCCAACAACTCCGCACCGTCTGCGAAGTCGCCCGCCACAAGTTCAACCTGTCGAAGGCGGCGGAGGCGCTGCACACCTCGCAGCCGGGCCTGAGCCGGCAGATCCTCCAGCTCGAGGACGAGCTGGGCGTGCAGATCTTCGTGCGCAGCGGCAAGCGCTTCACCGGACTCACGGAGCCGGGACGCGAGGTGCTGTCGATTTCCCAGCGCATCCTCGCGGACACGCGCAATCTCAAGCAGCTCAGCGAAGAGTTCCGGACGCGAGGCGGCGGGTTCGCTCACCATCGCCACGACCCATACCCAGGCGCGCTACGCCCTGCCGCCGGTGATCCGGCGCTTCATGAAACGCTATCCACAGGTGCAAGTGTCGCTGCACCAGGGCAGCCCGACGCAGATCGCGGAGCTGACCTTGAGCGGCCAGGCCGATTTCGCCATCGCCACCGAGGCCTTGGCGCTGTACGAGCAGCTGGTGATGCTGCCGTGCTACGAGTGGAACCGCTGCGTGGTCGTGCCCCCGGATCATCCGCTGCTGAAAGTCAAACATCTGACCTTGCAGGACATCGCCCAGTACCCGCTGATCACCTACGATTTCGCCTTCACCGGCCGCACCACGATGCAGAAGGCCTTCGACGCCCAGGGGCTCTCGCCGAAGATCGTGCTGACCGCGATCGACGCCGACGTGATCAAGACTTACGTGGAGCTCGGGTTGGGCGTGGGCATCCTCGCCATCATGGCGTTCAACCCCAAGCGCGACTCGCATCTGCGCGCCATCGACGCGAGCCACCTGTTCGCGCCGAGCGTCACCCGCATCGGCATCCCGCGCAACGCCTACCTGCGTGGCTACGTCTACGATTTCATCGAGATGTTCGCGCCGCACCTGACGCGGGAAGCAGTCGATGCGGCGATGCACGGAGAGCGCAAGGCGTAAATCGCGTTCCGGCCGGCTCGCGGGTCTCGCCTCTACTTCAACAGCTCCAGCTCCCGCACCGCCCAGTCGTACTCCAGGAAATCCGTCAACCCCGTGGCGATCACAGCCTCGAAGGCTGCCCGCGCTTGCTGCGGCTCATGCCGGATCAGGTACTCCTGCCCCGCATAGAAATACGCTTCGCACTGCTGCGCGAGGGCAGTACGCGGATCGGGAGCGGCTGCCGCGGCAATCGCGCCTGCCGGATCGAGCCTTCCCTGGTACATCTGCACCAGAGGAGCGGGCCATTGCCCGTCGTGCAACTCCTGCTCGGCCAGTCCAAGCCGGGATTCGCGCTCCAGTTTGCCGCGCCGGATCGCCAGATCGAGCCAGATCACGCTGTAGACGAAGGCCGGACCCTCCGCGTCCCGCGCCACCCGGATCAGGTCGTGCGCCGCCTCCTGGTAGTCGCCCAGGTAGAAGGCGAGCCTGCCCTTCTCCCGCCGGGCGCCGAGCCGGGTGCTGTCCAGCCCCAGGGCCATCTCCAGATCGACATCCGCCTGCTTGAACTCGCGCAGCTTGAGATAGGTGGTGGCACGCTCTTCGTAGTACAGCGGGTTGAACGGGTCGAGGTCCACCGCACGCGACAGGTCCATGAGCGCTTCGGCGTGCTGCAGGAGGCGATTGCGCGCCACCGCGCGGGCGCGGAACGCGGCGGCCAGTTGCTTGTCGTCGAGGTCGCCGGACTCGATGCGCAGCGTGGCCTGCGCCATCGCCTGCTCGGCCACCTGCCGCCGTTGCAGCTGCAGCGCGGCCGTGAGCTCGGAAGCAGGCTCCAAAGCCTGTGCTCCCTGCGCCCACAACGCGAGTCCCAGCACCATTCCGAGATAGCGCATTCGTCTCCCCTCAGCTGAGCGGCCGCCCGCCATCCACCGGGATGATGCAGCCGTTGGAATACCTGAGAACCGTAGCCACTGCGAGCACCGCTGCGGCGGCTTCGTCCGGCGTGGCAAGCCTGCGCAGCGGCGTGCGTGCCGCCTGCTCGTCGCGCCACTTCTGGTCCAGGCCGCGCACAAAGTCGGTGTCGACCAGCCCCGGGGAAACCGAGACGACCCGGATCTCGGGCGCGAGCGCGCGGGCCAGTGATTTGGTCATCGAGTCGAGCGCCGCCTTCGACGCGCAGTAGGCCACATTGCTCCCCATTCCCGTGACACCGGCGATGGAGGAGATGTTGACCACCAGCCCGGCACCGGTGGCTTTCAGCAGCGGCCGAAACGCGCGCACGGCGGCGAACGCGCCGCGCCAGTTCACGCGAAAGATATCGTCGATGATCTGGTCGTCGAGCGCGTCGAGGTCCGCATGCGGCACGAAACGGGTGATGCCCGCGCAGTTGACCAGCACGTCGCAGCGGCCGTGCTTCGACTCCACTTCTGCAGCCAGCTGGCTCAGCCCGGCGCTGTCGTCCACAGTCAGCTGCTCGGCCCAGTGCCCGCCCGCGCCCAGGTCACGCTGCAGCCGCTGCGCCGCCTCGCGTCCGTTCCGGTAGGTGAAGACAACCGTCGCACCGGCCTGTGCGAACGCTCGGCAGATCGCCGAGCCGATGCCGCCGGAGCCGCCGGTCACTACGACCACGCGGCCGGTCAGCTGCGCGTCCTGCTCCATCGCCGGCGGGCGCAGCCGGGTTCAGTCCTTGGCGAGCAAGTGCGCCAGAGACGAGGTGTCCCAGCGCCCGCCGCCCCGCGCCTGCACCTGCGCGTAGAACTGATCGATCAATGCAGTCGCAGGCAGGCGCGCGCCGTTGCGGTTGGCCTCCTGCAGGCAGATGCCGAGATCTTTGCGCATCCAGTCCACGGCGAAGCCGAAGCCATCGAACTTGACCTCGTTGATCGCCTTCCAGCGATTCTCCATCTGCCAGGACTGGGCCGCGCCTTTGGAGATCACCGAGATCACCTTCTCGAGATCCAGCCCGGCCTTCTTGCCGAAGTTGAGGGCCTCGCCCAACCCCTGCAGCAGGCCCGCGATGGCGATCTGGTTCACCATCTTGCACAGCTGCCCCGCGCCGGGTCCGCCGATCTGGACGCAGCTCTTGGCGTAAACGTCGAGCACGGGCTTGGCCCGTGCGAACACGTCGTCGTCGCCACCGCACATGATGCCGAGCTGGCCG
This sequence comes from uncultured beta proteobacterium, assembly GCA_963772865.1. Taxonomy (GTDB): domain Bacteria; phylum Pseudomonadota; class Gammaproteobacteria; order Burkholderiales; family SHXO01; genus SHXO01. The sequence continues at coordinate 222,971 of CAVYZA010000034.1, forward strand.
TTGACCGCGCCAGCCTGCCCGCCCGAGACGGGCGCGTCCACGAACCCGATGCCGGCCGCCTTGGACTTGGTGTGCAGCTCGCGGGCAATGTCGGCCGAGGCCGTGGTGTGATCGACCAGGATCGACCCCGCCTTCATACCAGCCAGCGCACCCTGCTCGCCATAGACGACCGAGCGGATGTCGTTGTCGTTGCCTACGCACATCAGCACGAATTCAGCGCCAGCCGCGGCTTCACGCGGTGTCGAGGCGCTGCGCCCGCCGTACTCCTGGACCCATTGCTGCGCTTTGGCGGCGGAGCGGTTGTAGACGGTCGTGTCGTGACCGCCTTTCTTCTTCAGGTGACCGGCCATCGGATAGCCCATCACACCCAGACCCAGGAATGCCACTTTTGCCATGTTGTGCCTCGACTGTCGTGAAGTTGAAATCGGTCTATGAATCTTTGCCCCTCACCCTACCCTCTCCCACGAGGGGAGAGGGGACTGAACGCTCCGTCTCCCTTGACGAGGGGAGAGGCGCCCTCGGCAGAGGTGGAGAGAGGGTGGAGCTCTAGCGGTGCGCCGGTTCCTTCAGATGCCCATAGCGCTGCACGCGCAGGTCCGCCTGCGCCTTGTGGCCGGCGAAGCCCTCGATCGCGCACAGCCGCGAGCAGTACTCGCCGATCATCGCCGAGGCTTCGGCCTTGACCTTCTGGTAGGTGCAAGTCTTCAGGAACTTGCCCACCCACAGCCCGCCGGTGTAGCGCGCTGCCTTGCGCGTGGGCAGGGTGTGGTTGGTGCCGATGACCTTGTCTCCGTACGAGACGTTGGTCTCCGGTCCCAGGAACAACGCGCCATAGTTGGTCATGTTGTCGAGGAAGTAGTCGCGGATCGCGGGTCATCACCTGCACGTGCTCGGAGGCAATGCGGTCGGCCTCCTTGCACCATCTCCTCGTAGGTGTCGCACACGATCACCTGCCCGTAGTCCTTCCAGGCCTGGCCGGCGATGGCAGCGGTGGGCAGCGTCCTGAGCTGCTTCTCCACCTCGGCCACGGTGTCGCGAGCGAGCTTCTCGGAGTTAGTCAGCAGGATAGCGGGCGAAGTCGGCCCGTGCTCGGCCTGCCCCAGCAGATCGGTCGCGCACATCTCGCCGTCGCAGGTGTCGTCAGCGATGATCAGCGTCTCCGTGGGGCCGGCGAACAGATCGATGCCGACCCGACCGGCGAGCTGGCGCTTGGCTTCGGCCACGTAGGCGTTGCCGGGGCCCGCCACCATGTCGCAGGCCTGGATCGACGCTGTACCCACGGCCATCGCGCCGATGGCCTGGACACCGCCGAGGCAGTAGATCGCATCCGCTCCGGCCAGATGCATGGCCGTGACGATGGCGGCCGCGGGCTTACCCTGGAACGGCGGCGCGCAGGCAATGACCCGCTTCACGCCAGCGACCTTGGCGGTGAGGATCGTCATGTGCGCGGAAGCGAGCAGCGGATACTTGCCGCCGGGCACATAGCAGCCGACGCTGTTCACCGGAATATTGCGGTGGCCCAGGATCACACCCGGCAGCGTCTCGACTTCGACGTCCTTCAGCGCGTCTTTCTGGATCTGGGCAAAGTTGCGGATCTGCGCCTGGGCGAAGCGGATGTCGTCGATCTCGCGCGGCGACATCGCCCGGACGCACGCCTCGATCTGCGCTGCGCTCAGCTCGAAAGCCGGCGGGTCCCAGCTGTCGAACTTGCGCGAGTACTCGCGCACCGCGTCGTCGCCGCGCTTCTCGATGTCCGCCAAAATGGCTTCCACGGTCTGGCGGACCTTGGCGACGTCGGCGGCGTCCTGCTCGGCGCTGATGCCGGTCTTGAGAAAACGAATCATGCGTGCTCCTGGGTGCTGCCGCCGGCGCACTGGCCGACGGCCCTTCGTTGGCCGCTCATTATAGGGCCACGGGCGCTGCGGCCCGGCAGGCACCGCTGCGCCGACGCCTGATGCTATAGACGCCTGATGCTATAGTAGCCGGCCCACAACACCAAAGCCCCACCGGGAGGGATACTCATGAGCGTTCGCCGCTTCAGCACAGGACTTCTCTGCTCCACTCTACTCGCGGCCGCTGCGGCCGCCGGCATACCGGCAGCCCACGCCCAGACCGACCCGGTGCGGTCGCTGCAATCGGCTCAGGTCGTCGACCTCAATTTCATCTGGGACTCGCGCTCGCCACTGTTGTCCTTCAACCCGCCCTTCGCGGCCGCGCTGGTCAACACCCACCGGCAGACCAAGGGCTGGATCCCGCAGATCGCCTTTGCCGCCGACATGATGTACTTCAGCGGTCAGCACGGCGCACCCACCATCGACGCGCTGGGTCACATCAGCCACGACGGCAAGATGTTCGGCGGCCTGAACGCCGAGGAGAACGAAGGGCCCAATGGCTTGACGGCGCTCGGGATCGAGACCTATCCGAAGGACAAATACATCAACCGCGGCGTGCTGCTCGACGTGGCCAAGTTCAAGGGCATGGACATGCTGCCGCCGGGCTACGAGATCACCGGCGCCGACCTGGAAGCCACCGCCAAGGCACAGGGCGTCGAAGTGCGCGCCGGCGACTCGGTGCTGATCCGCACCGGCTTCGGCAAGCTGTTCGGCGACAAGGCCAAGTACATGGGCCTGCGTCCCGGGCCGGGCGAGAGCGCCTGCAGCTGGCTCGCGTCGAAGAAAGTCTTCCTGAGCGGTGACGACCAGCTCACCTTCGAGGTCTACCCCGAGAAGGGCACGATCTTCCCGTGCCACCGAATTCTCATCGCGGACAGCGGCATCTACATCGTCGAGAACATGAATCTGGAGGAGCTGGCTCCGGTTCTCGCCGCCCGCAAGAGCTATGAGTTCGCGGTGGTCATCAACCCGCCGCGGCTGCGCGGCATGACCGGAGCGGCGATCAACGCTTTCGCCCTCGTGCCCAAGTAAGACCCATCGTGCCCAAGTAAAACATGGGTTTGCCGCCTCCGACGCTGCGCGGCGCCGGAGGCGGTTGCAACCGGCCTCGCGCCGCGCCCGAGCGCCTCTCGACGTCGATCGAATGGCAACACAGCTGAGCCCCGGACGGCACCACGACCCGGCGGGCGAGCTGACCGCATACTTGCGGGCGGCCGGGCGCATCATGGTGTTCACCGGAGCAGGCGTCTCCACCGCCAGCGGCATCCCGGACTTTCGCGGGCCCCAGGGCACCTGGACCAAGCGGCGGCCAGTCGACTACCAGAGCTTCGTGCAATCGGAAGCCGCCCGCATCGAGCACTGGGACTACAAGCTCGAGGGCTGGGACGTGTTCCGGCAAGCACAGCCCAATGCGGCGCATCGCGCGATCTATGATCTGGAGCGGGCGGGCAAGCTGCTGGCCGTGGTTACCCAGAATGTCGATGGGCTGCACGCAAAGGCAGGGACAAGCGCCGAGCGGCTGGTCGAGCTGCATGGCACCAACGCCTTGGTCGAGTGCTTGAGCTGCCATCGCCGCGATCCGGTCGAGCCGCACCTCGACTACTTCAAGCAGCACCGCAAGCCGCCGCGCTGCGAATGCGGGGGTGTCTTCAAGACCGCGACCATCAGCTTCGGCCAGCGTCTGTCCGAGGACGAACTGGAGCGTGCCTACACGGCAGCAACGAGTTGCGACCTGGTGCTCTCGCTCGGGTCCACGCTGTCCGTGCAGCCGGCCTGTTCGTTCCCGCTGATGGCGGCGCAACGCGGGGTGCCTTACGTCATCGCCAACCTCGGACCCACCGACCACGACGACGAGCCTTGCGTGTCGCTGCGTTTGGAGGCCGACGTCAGCGAGGTCTTACCGCGCGCGGTAGCGGCGGCGGTGCATCGCTAGCCCCGATCGGCCCGCCAGTGCTGGAATAGGGGCCCTTCCGCGCCATACACCGGATCGCACTCGGGCAGCGGGACGCGCACGACGGCATCGGCACTGCGTTTTCGGTCGGCCAGCAGCGGCGTGCACATGTCGGCACGCTGGCCGACCGGGTACGCACCGACGACGCCAAGCGCGCCGCGCGAGGACAGTCTCTTGTGTCCGGTGCCGGCCGGCAGCACGATCACGTCACCCGGATGCGCCGTGACGACGATGCCGTCTTCACCCCCGAACTGGACCGTAACCTCGCCGCTGTACACACCAAGCGCCTCGTGCGCGGTGGTATGGAAATGGTGGTGCGCGTAGACGCCATTGCGCCACGCCGCAGGCCAGCGATTGCGGTCGAAGAGGGCTTCGAAGGCAGCGGCCGGATCCGCGCCCGCGATTGCGACCGCACCGGTATAGACCAGCAGCGGCCAGCGCGGGTGATTGGGGATCGCACCGCTGGCCGCCAGTTGGTGGGCGACGACTCGTGGAACGTCCTTGGGTGCTGTGTTCATGCGCAGCGCCTCCCAGTTCGTTAGCAGAACGGTCTGTCGACGTCATGGTACCGCGCAAGCGGCGACCACGTGCGGGGCCGAATGGAACCGGCGACTCAAGGTGAGACTGCCCGTGCAGTCGGGTTCGGCGTCGGCTCGCCGATTTTGCGCAGCGTGTTGCGGTCCGTGTGGTGGAAAGGCTCGGGCCGATCGCGCACGAGCAGGATGGTGTCCTGCTCGTACGACCAGGTGCCGTCGGGATTGATGGTGACGCGGATGCGGTACTCGGTGGTCTGGAACGCGTACTCGAGGAACGGATTCGAGCAGATGCCGTTCACTTCGGAGCCGCGCCGCGCGACCAGCTCGAAGCTCTTGGCATCGGGGCTCGCCTTGCCCATCGCCATGGCGATCTGACCCCGCGGAATCGCCAGCGTCTGCAGCAGGGTTCCGGTCGCCGGCTCCCACAGCCAGTAGCCGACCTGGTCGTGGAAGGTCTCGACATCGTCTGGCTTGACTATGTGGACGTGGTAGCGCAGGCCGTAGTAGAGCTGTGGCCCGTTGGTCTGCGCGTCGATCGGCTGGAGCTCGATGCGCTCGATGTAGGCGTTCTTTTCGGTGCCTTCCTCCGCCGGATGAACGTCGAGGCCACGCTTGCCTTCCCAGACGCCGGCGAGCGGCAGCGAGGGGTCCCAGGTTACGCAGCGTGTGGGGATCCGGCTCGGGCTCGGTGAATATGTCCTTCGGAAACGGCTCCATGCAGATCTTCCTGACGGGTGGGTGTCGAGCGCAGGGAGCGTATGCGAGCGGCGCGACTTTTTCAATTCCCGGCACGCTCTTTTCCGAGAAATCGCGGCCCCGTGGCGCCCGAAAGAGTGGCTCCCCCCGGCACCTGCAGCAATCAAGATCGGGGCCCAGCGGCCGTTACTTGCCTGACATCCTGCCGAAAGGGAATCTGCGTTCATGTGGCGGCGGGAATTCTTGTGCGGGTTTCGCAATGAGCAACAAACCACTGGATGCAGCCTGGAAGGCCTGGCTGAAAGAGAACATGGATCGCCGGTGCGATCCGCGCGAATTGGTCGCCATCCTGCTCGAACAGCAGTTTTCGATTGATTCGATACGCGAGTGCATGGGGCCCATGCTGGCCGCGGGCTCTCCTGTGGCGCACGGCGCGATCGGAAAGCAGCTGGACCCTTCCTGGAAGGCGTGGGTCAAGGAAAACATCGATCGCGGATGCGACCCGCAAGAGCTCGTCGGCACCCTGGTCAAGCAGGGGTTCTCACTCAATTCTATCGCGGATGCCATGGGGAACAACTTTCCGGGCGGCGCGGGATCGCTGGAGGAAGCCCTGCGTGGAAACATCCGGCGAACCGGATTTCCAAGCCATTTCAAAGCCGCGGCTGGTGCGCAACAAGTCCGGCCTGAAATTGCAGAAAGTGGATACCGACAAGATACAGCTCTACACGCTGGACGATTTCATGACGGGCCCACAATGCGACGACGTGGCTGCCTTGATTGGAGAGCATTTGCGGCCTTCGACAGTCACTCTGCCAAGCGCGGATCGGTATTTCCGGACCAGCAGCACGTGTGACCTGTCCCTGATCCAGAGCGCAATCGTCGCTGCGCTCGATGAGCGAATCAGCGAGACCCTTGGCATCCGCCTCGCGTACTCAGAGGGAATACAGGCGCAGCGTTACAATGTCGGCCAGGAGTTCAAGGCGCACACCGACTTCTTCGAGCCCGGGACAGACGAATACCGAGAGCACGCGACCCATCGGGGTAATCGTACCTGGACCTTCATGGTCTACCTGAACGAAGACATGGAAGGTGGGGGAACTCGGTTCGCCGTCATCGGCAAGACTTTCCAGCCGCGCAAGGGCCGAGCGCTCATCTGGAACAATCTGTACCCCGACGGTACGCCGAACTACGACACGCTGCACAGCGGAATGCCGGTCGTGCGCGGCCACAAGATCATCATTACAAAGTGGTTCCGCGAAAACGGCACGGGACCCATGCTCTACGAAGATTGACCGTTTTCTGCAGGAGGAGCGGGCCGCGGACGAGTCGATCAGGCTGGCACGCAATGCTGTCGTTCAATGAACGACGACAACCGGACCCCCGGCGGCATCAGCGTACGCAAACCCTCGAACCTACAACACGACCGTCTGCCTCTCCGCCCCCGCGGAGGACACGATCGCCTCGAGGACCCGGATATTGTCTAGCAGCTGCTCGCGCGTGAATCGATAGGTCCCCCGTCCCTGCACTGCCTGGGCCCACGACTCGAAGTTGGCGAGCACCGTATTTGTCGCAGCATAGGAAGCCGTGGTACGCCTGCCCTCGGCGTCCGCCACCACTACGTCGGTAGGCAGGCCCTTGTCGACGTTGCCGTTCTCCCGCACCTCGATCCAGCCGCCGGTTCCATACACCGCGAGGCGGCCGTGGAAAGGTGTCGAGGAGAGGCAGGTGAACGCCGCAGTCGCGCCGCAGGCGAAATCGATCTGCGCAGACACATGATCGAGGCTGACCATCGTCTGCAGCACCTTGGCGGTCTTCGCCTGGACTGCTTTGGGACGCCCGACAAACGAGATGAACAGATCGGTCAGGTGAATTCCGAGCGCCGTCATGGCGCCGGCCGGAGCGTCTGTCGGGTTCACCCGCCAGCTCGAGCCGTCCATGCGGGCGAACAGGTTGTGACTCACGTTCGCTTCCAGGTGCAGGATCTGTCCGATCCGCCCGCTCGTGATCATGCCCAGCACCTGCTCCATCGCGGGCTCGAACCGCCGCTCGTGCCCGATCCCCAGCACGATGCCGGCCCGGTCGCACCCGGCAAGCATGCGCTGCGCACCTGCGGTCGTGAGCGCCAGCGGCTTTTCGCAAAACACCTGCTTGCCGGCCGCGGCCGCCTCGAGCACCTGCGCCTCGTGCTGGCTGTGCGGTGTGGCCACGATCACCGCCTCCACGGCGCGGTCGGCGAGAACCTGATCGAGCGATGCCGTGAGCTGCAATCCATGCTCGCGCGCGAAGTCGGCGACGTTGGCAGGCGCTACGTCCACGGCGTGGGTGACGCGGATGTGAGGGCTGTCTTTCAGGCACAGCGTGATCTGCTTCCCCCACCACCCCAGACCGATCACCGCCGCGCGCAGCACGCTCAGAACTCCTTGCCGATCAACGCGTCGAGCGAGAATGCGCCCCCGCCCTGGCAGAACACGACGAACGCCGCGATCGCCCAGAACAGCGAGTACTCCATCCCGCGATGGTGCCAGAACCACCCGTCCCGATACGTGACGAACCAGGCCGTGCCGAGCATGCAGATGGTCACGATGAGCGCCATCGGGCGCGTCAGCAGACCCAGCACGAGCAGGATGCCACCGAAGAACTGGACCACGCCGATGAAGGCGACCCAGGCCTTGCCGGGCTTGAGCCCGACCTCCTCGAACAGTCCCCGCTCATGGGCGATGTCGGCGCCGAACCAGCCGAACAGCTTCTGCCCGCCGTGGGGGATCAAGAACGCGCCCACGGTGATGCGCAGCAACGGTTCGGCAATGCTGGCGAGCGTCGCGTAGAGCCCTGCGAGCCCCGGGAACACAAGCTGCGTATCCATGGACCTCCCCCGCTTGCGGCTCTGTCACCGCTGGTTGTTGGACGCGCCGCCTTTGGCGTGCGGTTGCGCGACCGCTGCTTGACGATCTCTTGCCACTTCTGGCGCTCAGTAGAACGCGAGCGTCTCGATTCCGCTGCCGCCGTCGAAATACCCCGTGATCCGCCGCTCCGGCAGATCGATGATCGTCACAATGCCGCGAGTCGTGATTGGCGACTATCGCGGTATTGCCGTCCGGCGCGAATGCGAAGCCCATCGGTCCCTTCGCCACGATCAACGCGCGTCTGCCGGCGCAGATCGTCCGCCTCGTGAACGTAGACCACACCGGAAGCGTAGTTCGAGGTCAGCACGTGGCGGCCGTCGAGCGAATACCGAACCCGCACGTTGCGGCTGCGCTTCGGGTTGGTCGGCGGGTTCCCGGCGAGCGCGACGGAGTCGACGATCGCGTCGGACGCCGGATCGATGACGTGGACACGTGCGTCGAAATTGTCCACCACCAGCACGCGGGTGCCGTCGGGCGAAGCCAGCCACACCCTCGGTGCCCTGCTTGTCGTTCGGCAGAGTGATGGTCAGCGGCGAGGGTGCGCGTGGCGACGTCGAACACGCCGACCGAATCGGTCTTGTTGGAGATGTAGACCTTCGCGCCGTCGGGCGTGAGCGTGATCCAGTGGCTGCCGAACGAGCCGGTGTCGAACGCCTCCTCGACCGCGCGGGTGTGGGGATTGACGACGATCAGCTTGGCGGACGCATCGCACGAGACCCACAGCTTTCCGTCCTGCCCCACCATGATCCCGTGCGGGGCGAAGTACGGGGCCACACTGATCTGGTCGACCTGCTCGCGTCGGATCAAATCGATGACGGCGATGGTCTGTGCCGGGTTGGGATTGCCGCCGAAGATACCGCTGCCGTAGATGGTGACGTAGGCAGTCTGGTGGTCGGGTGAGATCGCCACCTCGTGGGGCAGCTTCTCCACCTCGATCGCAGCCATCTCACGGTAGGTGCCGGGCTCGTACAGGCGCACCTTGCCGCCCACCTTGTCCACCGCGACGAGGCCGCGCGTGCCGGTCGGATTGTTGAAGTCGATGCGGCCTGCGCCGGCGACGCCGAGCTTCAAGGTCCCCCCTTTCTCGGTCGCGCACTGCAACAGCCGGTGCGTCTCCAGAGGCCCTGTTCAGGCGACGTGGGCGTCTAGCCAGACGCTGATCTCGTCCCATTTTTTCGGGCGGTTGCAGTTTGTTCGGCGCTTGCGCGGCTGTCAAGCAGCGCCGCGATGCCGATGGGTCGGACGTGGATTCGTTCGCAACACGAATAGGTAAGCCGCTGTCCATCCGATGGCGTATCCTACAACCGTGCACGTGGTCCTCAATCTCGAGGGCATACAGCCGCTCGGCTCACTTAGGGCCGCAATCGCTACCAGCGGAATCGTCTCGTATCCGAAAGCTGCCTGCGCATGCGCACAGTGATCCTTGGCGCCGGTCCAGCGGGCCTGCTGTTCGCCCTGCTCATCAAACGCCGCTTCCCGCAATGGAGCGTGGAGGTCGTGGAACAGAACCCGGCGGACGTCACATTCGGGTTCGGTGTGGTGTTTTCGCAGGGCGCGCTCGGCTTCCTCGAGCGCGATGCGCCCGATCTTTACCGCAAGTTGCTCCCGCGCATGGAGGTGTGGCCGATCCAGCGCATCGTGCACCGGGACGAGCGCGTGGACATCGACGGCAACGGCTTCTCGGCGATTGCCCGCCTGGACCTCAATCGCCTGCTGCAGACGCTATGCCACGAGTCGGGCGTGCAAGCCAGTTATGCTCGACAGGTGGCATCGATCGAGGAGCTGGGTCAAGCAGATCTGATCGTGGGCGCGGACGGGATCAACTCGGTGGTCAGGCGCTCGCTCGAGGACCGGTTTCAGCCGCGCATCGAGTGGCTCACCAACAGGTTCGCGTGGTACGGTACTTCCCAGACGTTCGACTGCCTGACGCTCACCTTCCGCACCAGCGAACACGGGGTATGGGTCGCACACCACTACCGCTACAGCCCGACGATGAGCACTTTTCTGGTTGAGTGCGACGCGGCGACCTGGCAACGAGCCGGTCTTGCCACAATGTCGGACGCGGAATCTCGCGCCTATTGCGAGCGGGTGTTCGCCGCCGATCTGGGTGGGAAGCCGCTGGTGTCGAACAAGTCGGTATGGCGCAACTTTCCGCTGGTCACGAACCGGCACTGGACCGCGGGCAACACAGTTCTGATCGGCGATGCCCTTCGAACGGTTCACTTCTCCATCGGCTCCGGGACGCGCCTGGCGTTCGAGGATGCGATTGCGCTCGACCGCGCGTTCGGCGAGTCGGGCGAGGATGTCCCCCGCGCGCTTGCCGCCTTCGAGCGCGAGCGCCGGCCGGTGGTCGAGAAATTGGTCGCGGCGGCGAACGCCAGCTCGTTCTGGTACGAACGCATGGCCGACAAGATGCACTATCAGCCCTGGCAGCTCGCCTACGACTACATGACGCGCAGCGGCCGCGTCACCGACGAGCGGCTTGCCGCGATGGCCCCTCGTTTCATGGCACGGGTCGCGGCCGGCCGGGGGTTAAGACGAGATCTGAAGCGCACGCCAAGGGCGGGCCGCAGCCTGCGCGGCGGCACCGCCTGCTACCTCTCCTGCGGATTGACTCGGAAGCTGTAGCCGTGCCGCTCGAACCCGAGCGAGTCGTAAAACGCATGGGCCTTCTCGCGCTTGAGGTTCGACGAGAGCGCCATCTTGTAGCAGCCTTTGCGCCGGCAGACTGAAACGGCGTGGTTCATCATGGCGCGCCCGATTCCATGGCCCTGATGGGCGGCATCGACCACGACGTCTTCGACGACGGCCGACGGGGTGCCCATGTGAGCGAGGTTGTCCATGATCAGCAACGCAAACGTCCCGACGATCTCGCCTTCCAGCTCGGCGACGTACAGGACGTAGTCCGGATAGCTGGCGAATCGAGCGAACATACGCTCCGCCTCTGCAAGCGGCAGGACCGCACCGTCGTCCAGGCCCGGCTGGCCGTATAGCCGCAGGACGCCAGGAAGATCGGTGCTCTTGGCCGGACGGATGTGGACTGGAGCGGGTTCCATGCGAGGGTCTCCTGTCTATCGCGTTTCGTTGTTCACGCACAGGACAGTGTAGCAAGCTAGCCGCACATCGCTGTGGTATCGTTATCGTGGCGTCCCGGCACCCGGGCACGCCCTGTGGACGATGCCAGCCGATTTCGCCAGCCCGATCGCCGCAAGCGCCGTCTTTCACGCATGCCCACCGCACAAGAGAGCCTTGAGATGAAGCGAATCGTCACGTTGAGTATGTTGCTCGCCGCGCTGGCGGCGGCCGGGTGTCAAACCCAATCGCAGTTTCTGCAGTCGATGGAGGAGCAGGCGATGCAAGCCGCGCTGGCACGTGGCAAGTTCGAGCTCAACTGCCCGGCCGCGAACGCGTCGGTGCTTTCAAAGGAAGTGGTCCAGCCTGCCATTCAAGGTCCCTACTTCATGGGGCCGGAGCGTGCTGAATACACCATAGGCGTAGCGGGCTGCGGACAGCGCGCCACCTATCTCGTTCTGTGCCCCCAAGGCGGCAGCGGATGCTTCTCAGCGGGATCGCGCAACAACATCATCCAGGCGCCATGACAGCCAATGACAGCCTGGCGCCAAGCAGGCGCCGTATGCAGGCATCACTTGCCGGCGCCCAGCTTCGAGTAGAAGACATAGTTTTCATAGGTGCTCTCCGCCACTCGAAACCACAGGAACTGCTCGTCGCGGAACTTCTTCCACGCCGGGTAGATCCGCTTCCAGTGCGCGCTCTTCGCCATGAGCTCCCCGTAGACCTCGTAAGCCGCGTTCTCGCAGGCCTCCATCACCTCCTTGGGGAATGGACGCAACTTGGTGCCGCCGGCCACCAGCCGGCGCAGCGCGGCGGGGTTCTCGGCATCGAACTTCGCTTGTGACGAGACATTCGCCTCGGCACACGCCGTCGTCAACGCGATCTGGTAGGACTTGGGCAGCTCCTTCCACTTCGCCTCGTTGATCAGCGTCACGACCATCGCATTGCCTTCCCACCAGCCCGGATAGTAGTAGTACTGGGCGACCTTGTTGAAGCCGAGCTTCTCGTCGTCGTGCGGACCAACCCACTCGGCCGCATCGATCGTACCCTTCTCGAGCGCAGGATAGATGTCGGCCGCCGCTATCATCTGCGGCACGGCCCCGAGCTTCGCGATCACCAGGCCGGCCATCCCGCCGATGCGGAACTTGAGTCCCTTCAAATCGGCGACGGTCTTGATCTCCTTGCGGAACCAGCCGCCCATCTGGCACCCGGTGTTGGCGGATGGAATCGCGACGCAACCGTATTCGCTGAGCAGTGGCGCCAGCGCCTCGGCGCCGCCCCCGGCGTACCACCAGGCCTGATTCTGGCGCGTAGTCATGCCGAACGGAATCGATGTGCCGAAGGCGAATGCCGGGTCCTTGCCGAAGTAGTAGTACAGTGCCGTGTGCCCCATCTCCACGGTACCAGCCTGCACAGCATCGAGCACCTGCAGCGGCGGCACGATCTCGCCGCCGGCAAACGGTCGGATTTGGAAGCGTTCCTCGGTCAGCTCACTTGCTCGCCTGCAGATCAGCTCCGTGGTGCCCCAGGCGATGTCGAGGCTCTTCGGCCAGCTCGCGGCAAAGCGCCACTGCAGAGTCGGCATCGACTGAGCGAGAACAGGAGCCGCAACGGTACCCGCCGCAGCACCGGCGGCTGCATTCTTCAGAAACGTTCTGCGCTGCATGATTGTCCTCCCCTGGTCGAGCGTTGCGAGTTCTGGCTTACGGCCAGCTCGTCATTCCAGCGCCGTGGCAGGGCGCTGCTGTTGGATCTGACCGATGCGCGTGAGCGCATCCGCGCCGTGCCGAAAGCAGTGTCGCTACCGCGCCGCCCAGACCATTCCACGCCTGACAATAGTACGCATCGGCGCGACATCGAACTCAGCCGCAACGTGCCCCAGCGCGCTGTAGAAAACCCGGCCCTCGCCGTGCCGGCGCTTCCACACCACCGGCATCACCACCCCCTTGATCCAGGCCGCGTGCTCGCCCGAGAACGTAGTGGTCGCCAGCACTTCGTTCGAGGGATCCACGTGCATGTAGTACTGCTCGGAGCGGTAGTCGAAATCCTCGATGCCCTGCATCACTGGATCGTCGCGGCGCAAGACGTTGACGCGGTAGTCGATGATGTTGCCGGGATGCGCAACCCACTGCCCACCGCACATGAAGTGATACTCCACGGCATCGCGGAACGCATCGCACATGCCGCCATGGAAGCCGGCCAGGCCCGCTCCGCCGCGCACCGCCTTGGACAAGTTCTCGACCTGGGGCTTCTCGATCTTCGCCATGGTGACGATCGGCACGATCAGGTCGAGCTGAGCGAGCCGAGGATCGGCGAACGCTTCGGTGGTGTTCTCGACGCGAACGCTGAAGCCTTCTTCCTCGAGCATGGCGCGGACGATCCCCGCGCAGCGCTCGGGTTCGTGACCCGCCCATCCGCCCCAGACGATCAGCGCCTCGCGCCGATTGCGCTGGCTCGGCGCCGATTCACTGGCAACCATGATCCATCGCTCCTCTTACCTCTCTCCGCCAGCGGTCACACGCCCTAACTCTCCAATGATGCAGCGGCGAAGCGATCCGCTACAAGCAAAGCACTGCACATTTCCTCCCCCTTCAAGGGGGAGGTCAGGAGGGGGATGGGTCATACTCGCCCGCAACCCATCCCCACCCCAGCCCTCCCCTTGAAGGGGAGGGGGCCCTTAAGTTGACGCCTATGCTCCTAAGAGGAGAGGAAGTTTCCTGCCGCACCCTGCTCGTTAGTCTAGCTCGCCGCTCGCGAGTTCGGTCGGCAGCATCGCCGGCCGTTCCGGGCGACTCTCGATCACCACATGGCTGCCACGGCTGGACGACACCTCGAACGCTTCCATCACCTCGAGCACATGGTAAGCCAGCTCCCCCGAAGCGCGATGCGCACGGCCCGAGCGGATGGCATGCGCCAGATCGGCGACGCCGATGATGCGGTAGTTGCCGTCCGCATAGGTGTGCTCGACCGGCCGCTCGGACCAGCTCTTGTTCCGCCCGATCTCGATTGCGCCGCCGAAACGGTTGGGATCCGGCACCAGCAGCGTCGCCTCGGTGCCGTACAGCTCGATCGGAGCGTGCCGGTGCTGGGGTACGTCAAAGCTCATCGCTACGCTGACCACCGCGCCAGACGCGAAGCGCAGCGTGCCAGCGACATGCGTTGCCACCTGGACTTCGATGGTTTGACCGGCCAGTGGTTGACTGCCGATCGTGCGCCGCTCGCGTACGCGGGAGGTCATGCCCGCGACCTGTTCCACAGGCCCGAGCAGATTCACCAGCGTGGTGATGTAGTAGGGCCCCATGTCCAGCATAGGCCCGCCGCCCGGCGCGTAGTAGAAGGCAGGATTCGGGTGCCAGCTCTCGTGACCCGGGCACATGAAGAACGCGGTGCCGGCAACCGGCCGGCCGATCGCGCCCTCGTCGACCAGCTTGCGGCAGGTCTGATGCGAGCCGCCCAGAAAGGTGTCCGGCGCGCAGCCGACGCGCACGCCGCGTTGGGCAGCGCGGTCGAGCAACACCTTCGCCTCTGCAGTGCGCACACCGAGCGGCTTCTCCGAATGCACGTGCTTGCCGGCGTCGATCGCGCGCAGCCCGACCTCCACGTGTGCCAGCGGAATGGTGAGATTCACGACGATCTCGATCGACCCATCGGCGAGCAGTTCATCGACCGACATCGCTTTGAGCCCGAAGGCCTCGGCGCGGGCGCGGGCGGCCTCCGGGCGCAGATCGGCAACGCCGCGCACCTCGAGGATCGGGAACGCTGCGGCAGCCTTCAGGTAGGCTTCGCTGATGTTTCCGCAGCCGATGATGCCGATACCGACGCGTTCCATTGCCATGAATCCTCACGCTTGACATGCCATCCAGCTCGAAGGCACATTCTAACCACAACACCAAGAAAGCCCCGCGAGCCTGCGCAACCACACCAACAGTGAGCACTGGATGATCCTGAATCGCATCGCCGCCATGCTGCTCGCTCTTGCGGCAAGCATCTCGAGCGTCTCTGCGGCCGACGTCACCGTGAAGATGCTCCATGTCGAGCAGAACCCGCAGGCAAGCGGCTTCTGGCAGGAGATCGCGCGCAAGTACATGGCCGAGCATCCCGGCGTCCACATCGAGCTGCGCTACCTCGAGAACGAAGCCTACAAGAAGAAGCTCACCACTCTGCTGCAGTCGCCCGATCGCCCCAACATCATCTACAGCTGGGCCGGTGGTGTGCTCCGAGAGCAAGTCAAGGCAGGCGTCATTGCCGATCTCACCGCCGACATGACGGTCGACTGGCGTCAACGATTCAACCCGCCAGTCCTGCAAGCCTACACCCTGGACGGAAGGATCTATGGGGTGCCGATGCTGATCTCCCAGGTCGGCTTCTTCTACAACAAGCCGCTGTTCGCCAAAGCCGGTGTAGATGCGGCCGCGATCAAGACGTGGGACGACTTGCTGGCGGCAGTGAAGCGTCTGAAGACGGCCGGCGTGACGCCGATCATTGTGGGCGGCGCCGACAAGTGGCCCATCCACTTCTACTGGACCTATCTGGCCATGCGCAATGGCGGCAAACCGGCGTTCGATGCGGCCGTGCGCGGCGAGGGGGAGGGCTTCGCGGCTGCGCCGTTCGTCAAGGCCGGCGAGCAACTGCGCCAGCTCGCCGATCTCGATCCGTTTCAGGCGGGCTACCTCGGGATCACGTTTCCGCAGTCGTCGGGGCAGTTTGGCGACGGCAAGGGGGCGATGGATCTGCAGGGCAACTTCATGCTCAACAGCATGCGCGCGAACTCGGCGAACAAGAAGGGCCTGGCGGACGATCAGCTTGGCTGGTTCCCCTTCCCGGTCACGGCCGGTGGCAAGGGCGCAGCCTCCGACACGCTCGGCGGTCTCAACGGCTGGCTGGTCACGAAAGGCTCGCCCAAGGAAGCCGTAGACTTCCTCAAGTTCTTCTCGCGTCCCGACAACCAGCGCGAAGCGGCCGCCCGCGGATTCTATATCCCGGTGGTAAAGGGAACCCAGGACGCGCTGCAGAACCCGATCCTGCGCCGCATCGCGGAGAACCTCGAGCGCTCGCAGTACCACCAGATCTTCTACGACCAGATGCTCGGACCGTCGGTCGGGGCCGTGGTCAACGACGTCTCGGCGGACATCGCGGCCAAGGTCATGACGCCGCAGGAAGCCGCACGAGCGGTGCAAGAGGCCTGGCAGCTTGCGAACTAGCAACGCCTTTGCTCCTTCCCCCTCATGAGGGGGAAGGATGGGATGGGGGTCGAGCGCGGACGGCCGAAGCGTGAGGATTTCACCCCCACCCTAACCCTCCCCCTTGAAGGGGGAGGGAAAATCTGCAAACCCAGGAACTCGGAGCCTCTGGATCCCACCTGCGCAGCGGCGCGCCCGCGATGAACGGCAAGCTCACCACCGTCCTCCTCTTCCTCCCACCGGCGCTGCTGCTGTTCACCGTCTTCGTCGCGCTGCCGATGGGCGAGGCGGCCTGGTACAGCTTCTACAACTGGAACGGTTATGGCGCGCCGGAGACCTTCATCGGCCTGAAGAACTACGCGCTGCTGTTCGAGAGCCGGGCGTTTCGCACCGCACTCACCAACAACCTGCTGATCATCCTCGTCTCACTGGCGATCCAGCTTCCCCTCGCACTGCTGGCCGCGCTTCTGCTGGTCGATCGCATTCGAGGTGCCGTGACGCTGCGAATGATCTTCTTTCTTCCCTACGTGCTGGCCGAGATCGCCGCCGGCCTGATCTGGCGCTTCGTCTACGACGGCGACTACGGCCTGCTCGCGAACGCAGCGCAGACCTTCGGTTTCACAGCGCCTCATCTGCTCGCCGAGCGAGATCTGGCCATGTACGCCATCCTCGTCGTCATCGTGTGGAAGTACTTCGGCTTCCACATGATGCTCTACATCGCCGGGTTGCAGCAGATCGACCCCAACCTCTACGAAGCTGCACACATCGACGGAGCGAGCCGCAGGCAGATGTTCCTGGGTGTCACGCTGCCGCTGCTCACGCCCACCATCCGCCTTTCGGTGTTCTTCGCGGTGCTCGGTTCGATCCAGCTGTTCGACCTGATCATGCCGCTCACCAAGGGCGGGCCGTCGGACAGCACGCAGACCATGGTGACGTATCTCTACACCTACGGCGTCACGCGCATGCGCATCGGCTTTGGCAGCGCAGTCGGCGTGGTCCTGTTCGTGATCTGCGCGGCGTTCGCGCTCGGGTACAGCCGCCTCAAGACGCGCTATGACTGACCAAGCTCGCTACGACACCCCGCTGGTCATCGCGCCAGTCCTGCGCTACGCGATCCTGTTCCTGATTGCGGGACTGGTGCTGATTCCGCTGGCGGCCACCGTTCTCGGCGGGTTCAAGTCTCTCGGAGACCTGCGGGTCAATCCGTTCGGCCTGCCGGCACAATGGGAGTGGCGCAACTACTGGACGATCCTGTCCGGAGCCCGTTACTGGCAACTCCTGGGGAACTCTCTCGCGATCGCGGTGCTGACAGTCGTCTTGACGCTGGTGGCCGCTTCGATGGCAGCCTTCGTCTTCGCACACGTGCGCTTCTTCGGATCGCGCTTCCTGCTGCAGTATCTGCTCGCAGGCCTCATGTTCCCGGCGGCGGCCGCAATCCTGCCGCTGTTCATCAAGATCCGCGATCTCGGCCTGCTCGACACTTACTGGGGCGTGGTGCTCCCGCAGGTCGCCTTCGGGCTGGCCATGAGCATCCTCCTGTTTCGCACGTTCTTCCGCCAGCTCCCCGGCGAGCTGCTGGATGCGGCGTTGATCGACGGTTGCGGTTACATTCGCTTCTTCCTCCACGTCACCCTGCCGCTGTCACGCCCGATCCTGGCAACCGTCGGCGTGATCGTTTTCGTGCACAGCTGGAACAACTACCTGCTGCCGCTGGTCGTACTCAATCGCGACGACATCTACCCGTGGCCGCTCGGCATCATGGCCTACCAGGGCGAGTACTCCACAGAGTGGCAGTTGGTGCTGGCGTTTGTCACGCTGACCATCCTCCCGGCGGTGATCATGTTCGTCGTGGCGCAGAAGTATCTCGTGGCGGGGTTGACCGCCGGGGCGATCAAGGGGTAGCGGGCAACGCCAGCCACTGCAACCGTTTCGCCTCGTCCTACGTATCATCCCGGTAGACGCCCGCAGTCCACTCTTTCGGGAGGCTCTCATGCTGTTCGATCGACTCGATGGTTTCGCACTGCCCAAGACGGCAGGAAAATGGCTGGCGGCACTCGCGCTCCTGACCCCAGTTGCGCTCTGGCATCTCGCGGGCCATGGCGAGACCGCGACGATGCTTCCGCCTCCCGCGGTGGATGCGGCCAAGCCCGGGACAGGCCAGACCCAAACCGCCGTGCTGGCCGGCGGCTGCTTCTGGGGCGTGCAGGGCGTGTTTCAGCACACCAAGGGGGTCAAGCGCGTGCTATCCGGCTATTCCGGCGGCGCTGCGGCTACGGCTCAGTATCAAACCGTGGGAACCGGTGAGACCGGCCACGCCGAATCCGTGGAGATCGTCTTCGATCCCGAAGTCATCTCCTACGGACGGATCCTGCAGATCTTCTTTTCCGTGGCGCACGACCCGACCCAGCTGAATCGGCAAGGCCCCGACGCCGGATCGCAATACCGCTCAGCGATCTTCTACGCCGATGCCGAGCAGCAGCGCATCGCGCGGACGTACATGGCCCAGCTGGACGCCGCCCACGTCTTCAGGCGCCCCATCGTGACGCGCGTCGATCCGCTGAAGGGCTTCTACCCGGCCGAGGAGTATCACCAGGACTTCCTGACCCGGCACCCCGACCATCCCTACATCCTCATCAACGACCTGCCCAAGATCGACAATCTGAAGCGCCTGTTCCCGGAGG
The DNA here is from genome assembly GCA_963772865.1 of uncultured beta proteobacterium. Taxonomy (GTDB): domain Bacteria; phylum Pseudomonadota; class Gammaproteobacteria; order Burkholderiales; family SHXO01; genus SHXO01. The sequence goes on from CAVYZA010000034.1 coordinate 241,882, forward strand.
CCTACAGGCAGGCTCCGGTACTGACCACCGCGCGATAGCGGCCACCACCGGCAAGCGCGTCCGGCCTAGGTTCGGTAGTGCCGCCGCGCGCGCCGCTCGGCCCGCTGCGCCGCCTCTTTCGGCGTCTGCTGCCCGGTGCACACTTCGCCGAACATGTCGACGATGATGAAGTCGGCCAGCACCGCCGCCGATTCCTTGCCCAGCCTGCCCGCGTAGCCAGCATGCCGCGCGCCGCGGGCGATGTCGCGAAAGAACATGTGCTGCGGGTCTTCGGTCCACACTGCGTTGGAGTCGTAGGCGCGCAGGGTGTGCGAAATGTAGCCGATGGACGCCCGCTGCCACGGCTCGTATTGTTCGCGCTCCATGATGAAGCGCAAGTACTCCTTTGCCGCATTCGGATACTTGGAGTACTTGTAGATCGCGCCGGGGAACATCAGTGCGGCATGCACCTGCTTGCCGATCGGCCCAATCGGGAAGGCCGCGTGCTGAATATCCGGGACCATCGCCTTGAGCCCGGCATCCGGGCTGGTCTTCGCCGTGTAGTAGATCGAGATTCCGTTCATGGTCAGGCTGATCTCGCCGGCGAGAAACGCCTTGTTGTTGCTCGGATCGAGCCATGACAGAGTGCCGGGAGCGAACGTCTGGTACAGCTCCTTCGCGTACTCGAGCGCCGCGATCGTCTCCTTGGAGTTGAGCGCCAGTTCACTCTTCTCGTTGGTCAGCCGCCCGCCAAACGCCCACAGCAGCCAGCTGGTCCACCCGTTGGCATCGCCGGTGGCATGTGCGAGCGCGAACCCCGGCGGGGTGCCCTTGGCCTTGAGCGCCTGGCACAGCTTCAGGAACCCGGGCAGATCCTGCGGAAACGCCTCGAAGCCGGCCGCGCGCAGCATGCTCTTGCGGTACACCATGGCGGCGCCGGCCACCCCGGTGGGAATCGCGATCCAGCGCCCCTCGTGCGTGCAGTACTCCGGACAGATCTCGAACCAGCCCCCGTACTTTTGCCCGAGATAGTTCGCCAGCTCGCTGACGTCCACCAGCTTGTCCGGGTACAGCTGGGGTTGCTCGTCGGTGCTGATGATGATGTCGGGTCCCGCACCCACGTTCGCGGCGACCGCCGCCTTGGGGCGCAGATCCTCGAAGTTCTCGCTGTCGATGCGCACCTCGACGCCGGTGAGCTCGGTGAACCGGCGCGTGTTCGCCAGGAGTTGATCCTCGTCGCCCTGCACGAAGCGCTTCCAGCGCAGCACGCGCAGGGTGGCGCCCTTCTCGGGCTCGTACTTGAGCGGCGCGGCCTGCGCCAGCGATGGCTGGAGCAGCTTGTTTACCGCGCCTGCAGCGGTGGCCGCCGTGGTCGCAGCCAGGAAGCGGCGTCGGGTGAATAGATTCATGCCAGTCTCCTCCTCGTCTTTTTCTTTCAGCCGCAGCTCAATGGCCCGGCTTTCGCTGCAACCGGCCCTCGGCTTGGATAGGGGCCGGATAATGCCGCAGGGTCGGATCAGCGTGCCTGTAGCCGCAAGTCCACCGCGGCCGGCCGCCCGGGCAGCTGCAGCGCTGCCGTAGCCGCCGGCGTGCGCGCGATCACCCGGCCGCGCCGGATTACCGTCAGCCTGATGGCCCGCAGCCGAATCGCCTCGACCGGGTCACGCGCATCCAAGAGCACCAGATCGGCGTGGCACCCCGGCGCGATCCCGTACCCCTCTAGACCGAGAATGCCCGCCGGGGTTCGAGTCACGGCATCGAAGCACGCCCGCATCGCGTCCTGTCCGGTCATCTGCGCCACGTGCAGGCCCATGTGCGCGACCTCCAGCATGTCGCCCGAGCCGAGGCTGTACCACGGGTCCATCACGCAATCGTGACCGAACGCGACCGGAATGCCCGCCGCAAGCAGCTCCGGTACCCGCGTCATCCCGCGGCGCTTCGGATAGGTGTCGTGACGGCCCTGGATGGTGATGTTGATCAGCGGGTTGGCCACCGCACTCACCCGTGCCTCGGCCATCAGCGGGATCAGCTTCGACACGTAATAGTTGTCCATCGAGTGCATGGACGTCAGGTGCGATCCATTCACTCTGCCGTGCAGGCCCAGACGCTGCGTTTCGGCGGCCAAGGTCTCGATGTGCCGCGACATCGGGTCGTCGGTCTCGTCGCAGTGCATGTCCACGCGCAAGCCGCGTTGCGCCGCCAGCTCGCACAGCATCCTCACGCTCTGCGCGCCGTCGGCCATCGTGCGCTCGAAGTGCGGGATGCCGCCGACCACCTCCACGCCGAGGTCGAGCGCACGCTTGAGGTTGTCCAGCGCACCGGGCGAGCGCAGCACCCCGTCCTGCGGAAAGGCAACCAGCTGCAGATCCAGGTAAGGCGCGACGCGCTGCTTGACCTCGAGCAGGGCCTCCACCGCCAGCAGGCGCGGATCGCACACGTCGACGTGCGAGCGAATCGCCAGCAGTCCCTTGGCGACCGCCCAGTCGCAGTAGGTCAGCGCCCGCTCCACGATCGCCTCGAAAGTGAGCTGCGGCTTGAGCTCACCCCACAGCGCGATTCCCTCGAGCAGCGTGCCGCTCTGATTGACACGCGGCAGCCCGTAGGAGAGCGTCGCGTCCATGTGGAAATGGGCGTCCACGAACGGCGGCGTGACGAGCTGTCCGGCCGCATCGATGGTTTCGCGCGCGGCTCCGGCAATGTCATGGCCGACTTCCACGATTCGACCGTCCTGGACGGCGATGTCGATGCCGTTGCGGCCGTCGGGAAGGTTGGCGTTGCGGATCAGCAGATCGAGCATCGGGTAATCCTCATTTCATCTCTCGCCCTTGCGGTAGGGCTTCATCAGCGCCTGAGGATACGCCGCCCGCCGCGCGACCAGTGCCAGGGCCAGGATCGACAGCAGATAGGGCAGCATCAGGTAGAACTGATAGGGCAGCACCCCGCCGGAGCTTTGCTGCAGCCGCAACTGCAGCGCGTCGAACGCGGCGAACAGGATCGCTCCCAGCAGCGCCTTGCCTGGACGCCAGGACGCGAACACCACCAGCGCAACGCAGATCCACCCGCGGCCGTTGACCATGTTGAAGTAAAACGCGTTGAACGCCGACAGGGTTAGGAAGGCGCCGGCCACCGCCATCAGCGCGCTGCCGGCGGCGATGGCGCCAATGCGCACGGCCGCCACGCTGATGCCCTGCCCTTCGGCCGCCGCCGGGTTCTCGCCGACCATCCGCACCGCCAGGCCGACGGGCGTGCGATACAGGACGTAGGCGATGACGCGGAACGATCAGCAGCGCGAGCAGGGTGAGCGGCGTCTGCGCGCCCAGAATCGGTCCGACGCCCGGCACGACATCGAACCATTGCATTCCAGCGAATGTCTTCACCGTCGGCGGCGAGTCGACTTTCGGAAAGCTCACGCGGTAGGCGTAATAGGAAAGGCTCGTCGCGAACAGCGTGATCCCCAGTCCGGTCACGTGCTGTGACAGGGCGGCCACGACGGTGAGCAGTCCGTGCAGGACGCCGATAATCGCGCCGGTGGCCGCCGCCACCAGCACGCCGGCCCACAAGCCTGCCCCCAGGTACACGGCGAGCCAGCCGGAGAAGGCGCCGGCAACCATGATGCCCTCGATCCCCAGATTCAGGACGCCGGCGCGTTCGCACAGCAGCACGCCGAGCGTGCCGAAGATGAGCGGCGTGGCGATGCGCAGCACCGCAACCCAGAAGGCGGCGGAGATGACGATGTCGAATACCTCGCGTCATGACCAGCGCACCTTGTAGCGCGCCAGCATGGCCGCGACCAGCATGGACAGCAGTGAGACGGAGACGATCACGTCGGCGAGATAGGTTGGCACGGCCACCGCCCGGCTCATCGAGTCCGCGCCGACGATGAGCCCGGCCACGAACAGCGCCGCCAGCACCACGCCCAGCGGGTTCAGCCCCGCCAGCATCGCGATGACGATGCCCGAGTAGCCGTAGCCGGGCGACATGTCCAACGTGAGGTAACCGGCGCGGCCCGCCACTTCGCCCACGCCCGCCAATCCGGCAAGCGCCCCGGAAAGGAGCGCAGTCTTCACGACTACGGCGTTCACCGAGATGCCGGCGAACCGCGCGGCCCGCGCGTTCGCGCCGACCGCTCGCATCTCATAGCCGAAGGCCGTGCGCGTGTTCACCACCCACAATCCCAGCGCCAGCACCAGCGCGAAGATCAGACCTGAATGCACGCGCGAGCGCTCCAATAGCTTGTCGAACTCGAGCTCGGGAGGAATCGGGACGGATTGCGGCCAGCCCATCGCCATCGAATCCTTCATCGGCCCGTCCAGCATCATCGAGACGAACAGCAGCGCGACGAAGTTCAGCAGCAGCGTGGTCACCACCTCGTCCACGCCCAGCCGGGTCTTGGCCAGCGCGGGCACGACCAGCAGAACAGCGCCCGCGGCCATTCCGGCAGCGATCATCAGCGGGAACAGCACGACAGGCGGCGCCGAGATGGCACCGCTGCCCACCGCGACGGCAGCGAGCGCACCCAGGTAGAGCTGGCCCTCGGCGCCGATGTTGTAGAAGTGCGCACGGAACGCGACCGCCGCGGCGAGTCCCGTGAGAATGAGGGGCGTGGCGCGGGTCAGGGTCTCGGTGATGGCGAAACGAGAGCCGAAGGCGCCGTCGAACAGGAGCAGGTACGCCTTCCCGACTGGGGCACCTGCCCAGACGACCAGACCCGCGCACGCAAGCAGCGTGAATGCGACCGCCGCGATGGGCGCGATCACCGCGACCCTCCAGGGGACGCGCGGGCGCAGCTCGAAGCGCAGTGCGCTAGCCATTTAGGGCCACCCTCACCCCTGCCCTCTCTCGTCGAGGGAGAGGGCGCTCGCGTCCGCCGCCTCACGACTGCCCGCCATGGCCAGGCCAATCGCCGAGATGGTCCAGTCGCGACGCGCGTCGGACAGCACGCCCTGGAACATCACGGCAATGCGGTCGGCGACCGCGAAGAGCTCGTCCAGATCCTCTGAGATCAGCAGGATCGCAGCACCGCGCGCCCGTGCAGCCAGCAGTTGAGAGTGGATATAGGACACCGCGCCCACGTCCAGTCCCCAGGTCGGCTGGTTCGCGATGACCACGCCAGGCTGCGTCACGAGTGAGCGGCCCAGGATGAGCTTCTGGATATTACCTCCCGAGAGGGAGCGAGCCGGCGCATCGAGGCCGCCGCCGCGCACGTCGAACTGATCCACGATCGCCTGCGCGTCTGCACGGGCCGCGCTGCGATGCAACCAGCCGAACCGCGAGAACCTCGGCTCGCGATAGCGTTCCGAGATGGCGTTCTCCCACACTGCAAGCTCGCCAATCACGCCGACCGTGCCGCGGTCCTCCGGCACGCGCGCCACGCCGGCCTGGATGAAAGCGCGCGGCACCGGCTTCAACGCACGCCCGTCGACCTGGATCGCGCCGCGCTCAGGCTCCAGCAGGCCGTACAACGCGTCTGCGAGCTGCGCCTGGCCATTCCCGGAAACACCCGCGATGCCGAAGATCTCACCGCCCTGCACTTCGAAGCTCGCGCGCTTGAGCTTGCCTCCCGCGGCGAGCTCGTGAACGACGAGGCGGGGACCGCTGCCCGGCTTCGCTGCAACCGGGCTGCGCTCGGGCGCGTCGATTCGATGTCCGATCATCAGCTCCGCAAGTTCCGCTTTGCTGGTTGCACCGGCATCGCGAGTTGCGACGAGGCGCCCGTGGCGCAGCACTGCAACGCGCCGACTCACTCGCAGCACCTCGTCGAGCTTGTGGGAGATGAAGATGATCGACAGCCCGTCCGCGACCAGAGTGTGCAACGTTGCGAACAGCGCTTCGGACTCCTGTGGTGTAAGCACCGCAGTGGGCTCGTCCAGGATGAGGATGCGTGCCCCCCGGTACAGCGCCTTGAGGATCTCCACGCGCTGGCGCTCGCCCACCGAAAGGTCGCCGATCAAGGCGTCCGGATTCACCGCCAGGCCGAAGCGCCTGGACGTATCGAGCAGCCGGTCGCGTGCCTGGCGCCGACGCGACCGCGGCGCCCACAGCGGCTCGGTGCCGAGCATCACGTTGTCGAGGACCGAGAGGTTGTCGGCGAGGGTGAAATGCTGATGCACCATCCCGACCCCGGCGGCCAGCGCCGCTTTCGGCTGGCCAGGCGCGAGCGGCCGTCCGAACACTTCGATCGCCCCGTCGTCGGCGACGTAGTGCCCGAACAGGATGTTGACAAGCGTGCTCTTGCCCGCGCCGTTCTCGCCGAGCAGACCCAGCACCTCGCCGCGCTCGAGCTCGAGTGAGATCGCGTCGTTGGCGACCAGCGGTCCGAAGCGCTTGGTGATGCCGGTGAGGCGGAGAACGGGTTGTTGCAAAGTTTTCCTGATGTTCCCTCCCCCTGTCAGGGGGAGGGCAAGGGTGGGGGTGCAACGCACGCACTGTGGGGATGCCAGCGCCGCACCCCCATCCCAGCCTTCCCCCTCAAGAGGGGGAAGGAGCACGGCGCTCACATCGTCGACTTGGGCTCGGTCTCCACCACCGGCACGGTGAACTTGCCCTCGAGGATCGCCTTCTCCTTGGCCTTCACCTTCTTCACCAGGTCGGCCGGGACTTTCTTCTCGAAGGTGCCCAGCGGCGCCAGCTCGGAGCCCTTGTACTTCATGGTCGAGTACTGACCGTAGTCCTCGGGCTTGAACTGGCCGCCCTTCACGTTCTTGATCGCCAGATCGATGGTCGGCTCCATGTTCCACAGCGCGGAGGCGACCACCGTGTCCGGATACTGACTTTGCGTGTTGATCACGTTGCCGATGGCGAGCTTGCCCTTCTCCTTGGCCGCGTCGGACACGCCGAAGCGCTCCGCGTAGAGCACATCGGCACCCTTGTCGATCATGGCGAAGGCAGCTTCCTTGGCCTTGGGCGGATCAAACCAGGAGCCGATGAAGGTGACCAGGAACTTGACGTTCGGGTTCACCTCGCGCGCGCCTTGCATGAACGCGTGCATCAGCCGGTTCACCTCGGGGATCGGGTAGCCGCCGACCATTCCGATCACGTTCGACTTCGTCATCCCGCCGGCGATCATGCCGGTGAGATAGGCCGGCTCCTGGATGAAGTTGTCGAACACGGAGAAGTTGGGATCCTGCGGCTTGCCCGAAGAACCGAGCAGGAAGTGGACCTTCGGGTAGTCCTTGGCGACTTTGCGCGCCGCCGCTTCCACCGCGAACGCCTCACCCACGATCAGCGTGTTGCCCTGCTCGGCGTACTGGCGCATGACCCGCTCGTAGTCGGCGTTGGTGACGTTCTCGGAAAACACGTACTCGATCTCGCCCCTCGCCTTGGCGGCCTCGAGCGCCTTGTGGATGCGCGACACCCACTGCTGCTCGACCGGAACGGTGTAGATCGCGGCCACTTTCAGCTTCTGCTGTGCGAAAGCCGGTGTTGTGCCGAACCAGCTCAGCCCTACAGCGACAGCGATGGCCAGGAAAGCCCTCCGCCCGAAATTCGTCATGCGCATGTCCCTTCCCCTGTTGTGATGTGCAAAGTGCGTAAAGGCCGGATAGCGATCCGGCTGTCGTTCGACCTTCGAACTTGCTGACCCAGCCCCCTCCCCTTCAAGGGGAGGACTGGGTGCTACCCTCCCCCTTGATGGGGAGGAACTGGGTGTTGCTGACCCATCCCCCTCGAAGGGAGAGGAATTTCTACTGCTACCTCCCGCTTGAAAGGGGAGAAATCTAGCTCGTCAGCCGGCCGCCCGCGCCACCGCCTTCGGCGCGCGCTCCGCGTTCAGCTTGAGCACCGCTTCGTACGGCGGAGCGAACGGCGGCCGGTCGATGTAGCGGCCGCTGCCGCGCACCGCGTCGAGCTTGCCGTTGGCCCAGGCGACGCGGCCCTGGCTGATCGTGTGGCTCGCCACACCCTTCACCGTCATGCCCTCGAAGATGTTGAAGTCGACTTTCTGATGGTGCGTCTTCGCTGAGATCTTGCGGGTGCCCTCCGGATCCCACACGACGATGTCGGCATCCGCTCCCACGCTGATCGAGCCTTTGCGCGGATAGATGTTGAAGATCTGCGCGGCGTTGGTGGAAGTCACGCGCACGAACTCGGTCGGCGTCAGGCGCCCGCTGCCCACCCCGAGGTGCCACAGGACCGACATGCGGTCCTCCACGCCGCCGGTGCCGTTGGGGATCCTGCTGAAGTCCTTGCGCCCCATCGCCTTCTGATCGACGCAGAAGCAGCAGTGATCGGTCGCGGTGGTCTGCAGCGTGCCCGCCTGCAAGCCGCGCCACAGCGCATCCTGGTGCTCCTTCGGGCGGAACGGCGGGCTCATCACGTGGCCGGCCGCGTACTCCCAGTTCTCGTTCCAGTAGACGCTGTCGTCCACCACCAGGTGTCCGGCCAGACATTCGCCATACACGCGCTGCCCTTGCAGCCGCGCGCGCGTGATCGCTTCCAGGGATTGCCGGCAGGAAACGTGGACGATGTAGATCGGCACGCCCAGGACGCCGGCGATGGTGATCGCGCGGTTTGCGGCCTCACCCTCGACTTCCGGCGGACGCGACAGCACGTGGCCCTCCGGCCCGGTGATGCCTACCGCCAGCAGCTTCTGCTGGAGCTGGAACACCAGCTCGCCGTTCTCGGCGTGCACCGTCGGCAGCGCACCCAGCTCGAGCGAGCGCGTGAAGCTGTTCACCAGCACTTCGTCGTCCGCCATGATGGCGTTCTTGTAGGCCATGAAGTGCTTGAAGCTGTTCACACCGTGCTTGTGCACCAGCGTGCCCATGTCTTCATGCACGGTCTTGTCCCACCAGGTGACGGCGACGTGGAAGCTGTAGTCGGCCGCGGCCTTCTCGGCCCAGCCGCGCCACTTCTTGTACGCCTCCAGCAGGTTCTCCTTCGGCGCCGGGATGACGAAGTCGATGATCATCGTCGTGCCGCCGGCGAGCCCCGCGGCGGTGCCGCTGAAGAAGTCCTCGCTCGCCACCGTGCCCATGAAGGGCAGCTCCATGTGCGTGTGCGGATCGATGCCGCCGGGCATGACGTACTGCCCACCCGCGTCCACGGTCTGCGCCCCGGCCGGGACGTCGAGATTCTCGCCGACGGCGACGATCTTGCCCTTGTCGCACAGCACATCGGCCCGCCACGACCGGTCCGCGTTCACCACCGTTCCGCCTCGAATGATCAGTGCCATAGTCGTTCCCTCGCTGCTCTTTGCAGTGTTCAAGCCGCCGCACTTCAGCCGGCACCCGAGCTGGGATTGTTCGGATGCGTCGTCCAGTCGCCATATCCGCCGACCTTGTTGCCGGTCCGCGGATCGATGCTGCCCGCGGGCAGCTCGTACAACGTGATGCAGTTTTCCACCGGGCACACCGCCACGCACAGGTTGCAGCCCACGCATTCCTTGTCGTTGACTTCGTAGTAGCGCCGGCCGTTCTTCTCCTTGGTGATGGCCTGGTGCGAGGTGTCCTCGCACGCGATGTGGCAGCGGCCGCACTGGATGCACAGATTCTGGTCGATCCGCGCCTTCACCACGTACTGCAGATTCAGGTGCTCCCAGTCGACGAACTTGGGCACCGCCTTGCCGGTGAACTCGGACAAGGTGCGATAGCCCTTCTCGTCCATCCAGTTGTTCAGCCCGTCGATCATGTCCTCCACGATCTTGAAGCCGTACACCATCGCGGCGGTGCACACCTGCACGTTGGTCGCGCCCAGCGCCATGAACTCCGCAGCGTCGCGCCAGGTGTTGATGCCGCCGATCGCCGAGATCGGCAAGCCCTGGCACTCCGGGTCGCGGGCGATCTCGCCCACCATGCGCAGCGCAATCGGCTTGACCGCCGGGCCGCAGTAGCCGCCATGCGCAGCCCGCCCGTCGACGTGCGGGCTCGGGGCCATGCGGTCGAGGTCCACGTGCATGATGGCGCTGATCGTGTTGATCAGCGAGACGGCGTCGGCGTTGCCTTGCTTGGCGGCGCGCGCCGGGCCGAGGATGTTGGTCACGTTCGGGGTCAGCTTCACGATCACGGGCAGATACGAATTCTCCTTGCACCAGCGCGCGACCATTTCGACGTACTCGGGCACCTGCCCCACCGCCGCGCCCATGCCGCGCTCGGACATCCCGTGCGGGCAGCCGAAGTTGAGCTCGATGCCGTCGGCGCCGGTGTCCTCGACCATCGGCAGGATGGTCTTCCAGGCGTGTTCTTCGCACGGCACCATCAGCGAGACGACCACCGCGCGATCCGGCCAGCTGCGCTTGACCTGGCGGATCTCCTCCAGGTTCACACGCAGCGGGCGATCGGTGATCAGCTCGATGTTGTTGAAGCCGATCAGCTGCCGCGCCGTGTTGTGCAGGAATCCGTACCGCGGCCCGCTCACGTTGACGATGGGCGGGTCCTCGCCCAGCGTCTTCCACACCACGCCGCCCCAGCCGGCCTCGAAGGCGCGATTGACGTTGTAGGCCTTGTCCGTCGGCGGCGCCGAGGCCAGCCAGAACGGATTGGGGGAACGGATACCGAGGAAGTTGCAGCTCAGATCAGCCATGCGCACGCTCCTGCGCCTATGTACTCCTTCCCCCGCTTGCGGGGGAAGGCGGGGATGGGGGCATCCGCGAGGCAGCTGCTTGCCCCCTCCCGGGCCCTCACCCTACCCTCTCCCGCCAAAAGCGGGAGAGGGACCTTTTGTCCGCTCCCTCCCCCGCGTCCTGCGGACGCAAGGGAGGGAGCTCTCTTTGAGCCTGCAGGTTTGTGTGCATCCCTCAAGCTCGAAGGTACTTGTCGATCGACAGCGCGGCCTGCTTGCCGTCTTCGACGGCCGCCACCGTCAGATCCTCGCCGCCCGCGACGCAGTCGCCACCCGCCCATACACCGGGAATGGAGGTGCGCCGTTCCTCGTCCACCGCGATACGACCGTCGCGCATGTCGAGCAGCAGGCGGCCGTTGTCGTCGAACGGGTCCTTCACCAGCACCTGGCCGATGGCCTTGAACACCATATCCGCCGCCAGGGTGTACCGCTCGTTGGTGCCGGTCAGCTTGCCTGCGCCGTCCAGTTGCGTGTACTCGAACTCGACTCCAGTCAGTACGCGGCCGTCGGACAGCAGCCGCACCGGCCGCGCCCAATGCTTGATGCGCACGCCGTTGGTCTGGGCCCAGTCCTGCTCCTTGTCGCTGGCGCCCATCTGCTCCGGTCCACGGCGATAGACCATCGTCACGTCCTCGGCACCCAGCCGCTTGGTCTGACAGGCGATGTCCACGGCCGTCATGCCGCCGCCGATCACCACGATGCGCCGCCCCACCTCCAGCCAGCCGAGGTTTTCGGCTTGACGCAGCATCTCGATGTACTTGATCGCATCGTGAACGCCGGACAATCCACCCTCGTCGACCCCGAGGCTGTTGACCGCACCCAGTCCCACGCCCAGAAAGACGGCGTCGTAGTCCTTGCTCAGCTGGGCGAGCGACAGATTGAGCCCCAGCGCCTGGTTCAGCCTTCACCTCGATGTTGCCGATCGCGAGCAGGTAATCGACCTCGCGCTGCGCGATCTGTTCGGTGACCTTGTAAGCGGCCACACCGTACTCGTTCAATCCGCCCAGCTTCGGCCGCGCCTCGAACACCGTGACAGCGTGACCGAGCATCGCCAGCCGGTGAGCACAGGACAATCCGGCCGGACCACCGCCCACCACCGCTATGCGCTTGCCCGTGCTGGGCCCGGCCTTGAACAGCTGCGTGCCGGAACGGAACAGCGCATCGGTCGCGTAGCGCTGCAATGCGCCGATCGCGACCGGCTTGTGCTCCCCGCCGTTGCGCACGCACGCGCCCTCGCACAGCACCTCGGTCGGACAGACCCGCGCGCACACGGCGCCCATGATGTTCTGCTTGAGAATGTCGTGCGCGGCGCCCTTGACGTTGCCGGTGGCGATCTTGTGGATGAAGCTCGGGATGTCGATGCCGGTCGGACAGGCCTCGATGCAAGGCGCGTCGTAGCAGAAGTAGCAGCGGTCGCTCTCCACCAGCGACTGCTGCAAGGTCAGCGGCGGATGGATGTCGGCGAAGTTGGCCGCGTACTGGTCCGCCGAGAGGCGGCCTTCGCGGATGTCACCCGGCGTCGATGCGGTCGGATCGGCTGCCATGCTCAGCGCTGCTCGGTGAGGGATCCGTAGCTCTCGGGCCGGCGGTCGCGGAAGAATTGCCAGAGGTTGCGCACCTCGCGCACCATGTCCATGTCCAGATCGCTCACCAGCAGCTCGTCCTTGTCCCCGCTCGCCTGCGCGACGATCTTGCCGCGCGGGTTGACGAAATAGCTGGAGCCGTAGAAGCGGCCGATGTCCCACGGCCCCTCGGATCCGACCCGGTTGATGGCGCCCACGTAGTAGCCGTTCGCAACCGCCGCCGCAGGCTGCTCGATCTCCCACAGGTACTGGCTCAGCCCGGCCACCGTTGCGGAGGGGTTCACCACGTACTCCGCGCCGTTCAGCGCCAGCGCGCGCCACCCCTCCGGGAAGTGCCGGTCGTAGCAGATGTACACCCCCAGCTTGCAATAGGCGGTCTTGAACACCGGGTAGCCCAGGTTGCCGGGCTTGAAGAAGAACTTCTCCCAGAACCCGGCCACCTGCGGGATATGGTTCTTGCGGTACTTGCCCAGGTAGCTGCCGTCGGCGTCGATGACGGCCGCGGTGTTGTAGTACACGCCGGGCATCTCCTCTTCGTAGAGCGGCACGACGATGACCATGCTGTGCTTCTTCGCGTACTCGCGCATGAGCTGGGTGGTCTCGCCGTCGGGGATCGCCTCCGCCGCGACGTACCATTTCTTGTCCTGGCTCGGACAGAAGTAGGGCTGCGTGCAGACCTCCTGGAAGCACAGCACCTGCACCTTCTGCTTGCCCGCCGACTCGACCATCGGCACCAGCGCCTCGATCATCTTGTCGCGGATCTGCTTGGGCGACAGGTCGGTGCCGCCCTTCAATGCCATCTGGATCAGACCTGCTTTGAGCGTGCTCATGTGTTCCTCTTCGAGGAGGGGCTAGGGACTAGGGGCTAGGGAAACGCCGGCGCGGCAATGCCGCACAACCCCTACTAGCCTCTATCCCCTCAAGCGCGGCTGTGCCGCACACCGCCCTAGTCCCTAGCCTCTAGTCCCTAGCCCCTGTGAGGCGCGAGCCGAGCTCGCGCCTCACGCCATCACTTCTGCGCCATGTCCCAGATCTTGTGCGTCCACGCGCCCTGCGGCTTCTTGCTGATCACCGGATCGGACTTGCCCGTCATCAGCGTCGTCACGGTGCGGTCGTAGGACTTGGGCTCGAGGAAGCCGAGCTTGCTGCCTTCCACCAGCTTGGCGATCTCCAGCATCTGCGTGGTCTGGTGTTGCTTGGTCTGCGCTCCCGAGGCATCGTTGTCGAGCACGATCTTGACCGCCTCCTCCTGGTGCTTGATGGCGTAGTCCCAGCCCTTCAGCGAGGCCTTGAGGAAGCGCGCGAGCTTGTCCGCCATCTTCGGATCGGCGAGCGACTTCTCCTGCGCGTAGAGGCCGTCCTCGAGCGTGGCCACGCCCTGGTCCTCGTACTTGAAGACGAGCAGCTGGTCCTGCTTCATCCCTGCTTCGATCAGCTGCCAGTACTCGTTGTAGGTCATGGTGGAGATGCAGTCGGCCTGCTTCTGCAGCAGCGGGTCGACGTTGAAGCCCTGCTTGAGCACCGTCACGCCGTCGGCGCCGCCGGTGGTCTTGAAGCCGAGCTTGTCCATCCACGACAGGAACGGGTATTCATTGCCGTAGAACCACACGCCCAGGGTGCGGCCCTTGAAGTCCTTGGGCGTCTTCACCCCCGAATCGCGACGGCAGGTGAGCTGCATGCCGGAGCGCTGGAACACCTGCGAGATGTTCACGATCGGCACGCCCTTCTCGCGCGTGGCGAGCGCCGACGGCATCCAATCGACGATCACGTCCGCGCCACCGCCGGCGATGACCTGGCTGGGATTGATGTCCGGGCCGCCTGCCTTGATGGTCACGTCCAGCCCGGCGTCCTTGTAGAAGCCCTTGTCCTTCGCCACGTAGTAGCCGGCGAATTGCGCCTGGGTCACCCACTTGAGCTGCAGCGTGAGCTTGTCCTGCGCGGCCGCCGCACCGGCGGCCAGCGCGAAGCACATCCCTGCAATCGAGGCCAGCGTCTTCTTCGTCATTTCACAATCTCCTTGAGTCTCTTTTTCGAGGGCGCAACGGTCACCTGCGGTAGGACGGATGCCAGAAGGTGCACGCCCGCTCCACCACAGCGATCAAACCATAGAATATCGAGCCGGCCAAGGCTGCGATCGCGATCACCGCCCAGACGATATCGACGTTGAGCTTGGCCACCTCGGTGCTGATGCGAAAGCCCAGGCCGAGGATCGGCGAGCCGAAGAACTCCGCGACGATGGCCGAGATGAGCGCGAGCGTCGAATTGATTTTGAGGGCGTTGAACACGAACGGCAAGGCGGCGGGCAGACGCAGCTTGGTCAGGGTTTGCCAATAGCCGGCGGCGTACGAGTGCATCAGGTCGCGCTGCATGTCATCCACGGAGGCCAGCCCGGCAAGCGTGTTCACGAGCATCGGGAAAAACGTCACCACGACGATCACCGCCGCCTTGGACTGCCAGTCGAATCCGAACCACATTACCATGATCGGGGCGATGCCGACGATCGGCATGGCGCTCAACAGGTTGCACAACGGCAGCAGCCCGCGCTTGAGGAACGCGACGCGGTCGACCAGCACCGCCACCAGGAATCCCGCGGCCGAGCCCAGGGCGAAGCCAGCCAGCACCGCCTTGAGAAAGGTCTGCCGAAAATCCGGCCACAGGATGTCCATCCGCGTGAGCAGCACCCGCCCCACCTGCGCGGGCGAAGGCAGCAGGACCTGCGGCACGGCGAATCCCACGACCAGGACCTGCCAGAGGTAGAGCAGCGCCAGCCCGAACAGGGCCGGCGCCAGGAGGGCACTCCAACCTTGCACGTCCCGGTGCGACAGTGCGCTCAGCCGCAACCAGAGGAATACCGTCCATCCCGCGACAAACAGCCAGAGTCCGGGTGCGTCGATTCCGAGGGGCCCTGCGCCTTCCAGGAGGATGAGCGGGGCCGCTGCACCAGCGGCGATCCCAGCGGCCGCGAGCCCGTGCTCCACCCGCCGCGGCCAATGCCGCAGCAGCAACGCCGAGGCAAGCAGGCAGGCCAGCGCGAGTCCCATCGCACCCGGATGCTCGGTCCATCTGCCGCCTCCCGAGGGAGCGAGGCCCCCGATCATGAGCACGGTCGGTACGAGGTCGGCGAGTTTGAGCCTCATGCAGGCGCCCCCTGCGCACGCCGTACCAGCCGCTCGACGCTACCGACCACCGCCACCAGCACCACGCCGACGACCGACGCGACGATGAGCGCAGACCAGATTTGAATGGTCTGACCGTAGTAGGACCCGCTCAGCAAGCGGGCGCCGATACCGGCCTGCGCGCCGGTCGGCAATTCGCCGACGATCGCCCCGACCAGGCTGACGGCGATGGCGACCTTGAGGCTGGTGAACAGAAAGCCGGTCGCGGCTGGCCAGCGCAGCTTCCAGAACACCTGCGCCGCGCTGGCGCTGTAGGTTCTCATCAGGTCGAGCTGCAGCGGATCGGGCGAGCGCAAGCCCTTGACCATCCCGATGGCGACCGGGAAGAAGCACAGATACATCGAGATCACGGCCTTGGGCACGAGCCCGCTCAGCCCCAGGTTCCCGAGCACCACCACGACCATCGGAGCGATGGCCAGGATCGGCACGGTTTGCGACGCGATGACCCAGGGCAGCAGGCTGCGGTCGAGCACCGTCAGATGCACGATACCCACCGCCAGGAGAATGCCGAGCAGCGCACCAAACAGGAAGCCCAGCACGGTCGCCGACACCGTCACGCCGGCGTGATACACCAGGCTGCGCTTGCTCTGGACCGGTGTCATGAACACCGTCTGCTGCAGGTCCTGGGCGATCTGGTGCGGCGCCGGTAGCACCGGGCGATCCATCGACCAGGTTCCCCGCAGCAGGTCACTCACGGTCCAGGCCGTTGCATCGCCCTCCAGCTGCTCGATCACGCGCGGGGCATTGAGCCAGACCGCGGCGGCATACCAGAGGCGCCACGATCACCGCCACTACGGTGACGACTGGCAGGACGCGATGGCCGAGCAGTCCACGCTCCGCTGGCGGCCCCAGCGGGCAGCGCTGCCGCGTCAGTCGTCATAGCTGTGCCCGGCGCGCAGCGCCTGGCGAACCCGGTGGGCGACAGCGAGGAACGCGGGCGTCTCGCGCGCGTCCAGGCCGCGGTCGGCGGGAAGATTGCTGTCGATGATCTCGAGGATGCGCCCAGGACGCGGGCTCATCACCACGATCCGGTTGGACAGGAACACCGCCTCGGCGATGGAGTGCGTGACGAACACCACCGTCTTGCCGGTCTGGTGCCACAACCGCAGGAGCTGCTCGTTGAGATGGTCGCGGGTGATCTCGTCGAGCGCGCCGAAGGGCTCATCCATGAGCAGCAGATCCGGTTCGAAGGCCAGCGCGCGGGCGATCGACACGCGTTGCTGCATTCCGCCCGAAAGCTGCCACGGGAACTTGCGCTCGAATCCGCCCAGACCGACCATCCCCAGGTACTTGGCCGCGCGCGCCTTGCGCTCCTGCGCGGGCATGCCCATGACTTCGAGCGGCAGCATGACGTTGCGCATGACGTTGCGCCAGGCGTACAGCGCCGGCGCCTGGAACACGTAGCCGTAGGCGCGGTTCAGTCGAGCCGTCTGGGGATCGACGCCGTTGACGCTGATCTGTCCGCGGGTGGGCGCGACGAGATCCGCGATGACGCGCATCAGGGTGGTCTTGCCGCACCCGGACGGACCGATGAAGGACACGAACTCGCCGCGTCGGATCGTGAGGTCGATGTCGGACAGTGCCACCACCGGAGCATCCGCCGTCTGGAAAGTCAGCGACAGATTGCGGATCTCGATGGCCACCTCGGTCCCTGCCGCGACCCGCCGCGCGCCGGCCGCAGCGGCGGGCCCGGGCTGCGCCCCCACGATGGCGGTGGAATCGGATACGGACGTCATTGAGGTTGCACTCGACGGCGAGTCAGTCTCGGAGCGACCGCAACCGGCGTGTCGCGGGCGAACCCTCGAGGTCGAGCGCGTGCCGGCCGCAGCGAGTCGCCGGGCTTGCGCCCTTGCGGGCGACGCTCATGAAGGAGCCGCGTTCCTGGATCGGGGGGCACATCTGGGGTGTGCTCGAGTGACCGCGTCGAGCATAGCATGGCTGCAGGGGCCATTTCGGCGCGGCACAAAAGTGAGGCACCAGCGGGCTGCGAGCACCGTGATGGGGCGCGCCGCACAAGCGCGTTGACACATGCGTGCAGCCAAGGTAGCGTCTGGGCGAACAGAATCAACAATCTTGTCCTGGCAGACTTGTCCCGAGGTATCGACGGGATGAGTTCGTCCATACGTCCAATCAGTATCGCCGCACCCGCCACGACGGCCGCTGAAACTGCGAGGTCGCCGGGCCCGCCGTTGCTGGCTTCGCTCACACCCGCCGACGTGGCGGTCAAGGACCTGGGCAAGTGTCTCCTGCCTTCGCCGGTCGCGGCGCACCTCGGCGAGGGGGCCATGCTGTTCGTGGGCGCCGCGGACAAGGTGCTGATCGATGACCGCATGTCCCACCTCGGCGGCATCGCCGGCAGCGTAAGCGAGCAGCCCGCGTTCGAGCTGGCAGGCCCGCGCAACCGCATCTTCTTCGACCCCCGCACTGTGCGCTGCGGCATCGTAACGTGCGGGGGATTGTGCCCGGGGCTGAACAACGTCGTGCGCGGCATCGTCCTGGAGCTCGCGCAGGGCTACGGCGTCAAGCGCATCTTCGGCTTCCGCTACGGCTACGAGGGGTTGATCTCACGGTTCGGACACGAGCCGCTTCCGCTCACACCCGAAGCGGTTGCGCACATCCACCATCAGGGCGGAACCATTCTCGGCACCTCGCGCGGCTCCCAGGATCCCGTGGAGGTGGTGGACAATCTGGAGGCCAACGGCATCGACGTTCTGTTCGTCGTCGGCGGCGACGGCACGATTCGCGGCGCCATGCTGATCGCCGCCGAGATCGAGCGCCGGGGCCTGCGGATCGCAGTGGTCGGCATCCCCAAGACCATCGACAACGACATTCATTTCATCGACCGCAGCTTCGGCTTCGAGAGCGCCTATTCGGCGGCGGTGGACGTGATCCGCAGCGCGCGCGTCGAGGCGATGGGCGCGCGTCACGGCGTCGGGCTGGTCAAGCTGATGGGCCGGCACTCGGGATTCGTCGCGTGCCAGGCGGCGGTGGCATCGACCGACGTCGACCTGGTGCTGATCCCCGAGATCCCCGCGCACCTGGAGGGCGACCGCGGGGTGTTTGCCTATCTGGATCGTGTGCTCCAGCGCAAGGGCAACGCGGTCGTAGTGGTGGCCGAGGGCGCTGCCCAGGAACTCATCGCGGAAGGCTCCGAGGGCACCGACAAGAGCGGCAACACCCGGCTCAAGGACGTCGGCACCTATCTGCGCGATCAGTTCAACGCCCACTACCAGCGCACGGGGCGCGAGGTCACCCTCAAGTACATCGATCCGAGCTACAGCATTCGCAGCGTCCCGGCCACGCCTTCGGACAGCGTCTACTGCTGGAACATGGCGCGCAACGCCGTGCACGCGGCGATGGCGGGAAACACCGAGGTGCTGATCGGCCGCTGGCACGGGCGCTTCGTGCACGTTCCGATGGCCCTTGCCACCCGCACGCGCAAGCGGGTCGAGCCGACGCTCGACCTGTGGATGTCGGTCATCGAGGCGACCGGGCAGCCGCGCTCGTTCGAATGACAGCGGCACGACCGGGCACCCCGCAAATGCGGGCCCGGGAGCGCGGGCCCGCATAGCACGAACGACCCCGGCTCTGGCTAAATCGCCCCCGCACCCATCTGCTTGTGGATGTAGTCCGCCTGCCGGATAGCCAGCGCGACAATCGTCAAAGTCGGATTGGGCGCGCCGGAGCTGGTGAACTGACTGCCATCGCTGATGAACAAGTTGGCGACATCATGGGTCTGACCCCAGCCGTTGCACACCCCGTCGGCGGGCTTGGCGCTCATCCTCAGCGTGCCCATGTTGTGGCTGTTGGGGAACGGCGCGCGCCAGGCGACATCCTTCGCGTTGCCGGCCTGAAAGATGGACTCCAGAGTCTTGCGGGCATGAGCGAGCGCCGCGACGTCGTTCGGGTGATCCTTGACTGGTGCGATGTTCGGGACCGGTAGTCCGTACTGGTCCTTCGCAGAGTCGTCCAAGGTCACCCGTGCCTCGGCCTGAGGCAGATCCTCTGCGCAGGTCCAGACCGCCACCATGTGGTCGTACTGGTCCACCAGGCTGGAGACCTTGCGCCCCCATCCTCCGGGCACGACGCTGAGCGCGGTGAACGGCAGCCCGACGTCGAATATCTGCAGGTAGTAGCCGCCTGCGAAGCCGCGCGAGGGATCGTGCCGGGCCTCGCTGCGCATGATGCCGGGCGCGTGAATGCCCCGGTGCGCGTGAACTGGGCGATCGAACGTCGCATAGACATGCTGGGTTGCGTGGCGCATGTAGTTCCGGCCGACCTGCCCCGAAGAGTTGGCCATCCCGTCCTTGAACATGTTGGAGGCCGAGTTCAGCAGCAGGCGCGGGCTCTCGATGGAGTTGCCGGCGACGCAGACGATCCGCGCCTTCTGAACCTGGTGCTTGCCGTTCTCGTCGGCATAGAGCACGCCGGTGACCTTGCCCTTGGCGTCGTGCTGGATCTGCAGGACCATGCTGTTGGGGCGCAGCTCGAAGTTCCCGGTCTCCATCGCCTTGGGGATCTCGGTGTAGAGCGTGGACCATTTCGCGCCGATCTTGCAGCCTGAGGTACAGAAGCCGATCATCTGGCACGCCGGCCGGCCGTCGCGCACCACCGAGTTGATGGCGGAGGGTCCCATCTCGAACGAGTAGCCGGCTTTTTTCGCGCAGTAGTTGACGACCTTGAACGCGTTGGTCTCGGGCTGGCGCGGAAGTCCGTTGGTGCCGGTAACACCCATCTTGCTTTCCGCCTTGTCGTAGTACGGCTCCAGCTCGCTCAAGCTGATCGGCCAGTCCAGCACATTGGCCCCCGCGACCGTGCCATACGTAGTACGCGACTTCAGCTCGTAGTCCTTCAAGCGAATGGACAAGCCAGCCCAATGGACGGTCGAGCCGCCCACGGCCTTCACGATCCAGATCGGCTGACCTGTGCGCGGATCCTGCCAGGTGAGCTTGCCCCACATCGCGAATTCGTCGTTGACGAAGTCTTGTTGCGTCAGGTGGTTACCCGCCTCCAGGCAAACGACCTTGACGCCCTTCTGGCAAAGCTCGTTGGAGAGGGTTCCGCCGCCGGCTCCCGAGCCGACTACCACGACGACGCTCGCGTCGTTCAGTGCATATTTGGCAGCCATGTCTATGACCTTCCTTCCAGGGAGTATTCACGAGAACTCCGCAGGCTCCGGTACGCGCTCGGGGCCGGGAATTCGACTGGGGTTGAACACATGCGACCGCCGCAAACAGCGCACGCTGCGTTCAGCCGTCGGTCCAGGTGACGTCGTTGAAGCCGCGGTTGATGTAACCGCCTTGCTCCCAGGAAGAGCCCTCGTAGCCGAACTTCGGCCACACCGCCTTGTTGTTGTAGAAATAGAACTGCGTCTTGCCGAGCATGGTGGAGAAGAACGGCGTGCCCTCCAGCTTCTGCATCGCCACGAGCTGTCTCTGCGCATCCGCCGAGGTGAAGTCGCCTCCGGCGGCTTCGCTCAACTGCGCCAGGCCGGCGCGGATCTCGGTGGCCAGCTCGGCGGAGCCCGCCATGTCCTTGTCGATCGATTCCACCACCACCCAGTAGTACTCGTCGCCGAGCTGGTCGTGAGGGAACAGCTGGCGAGTCATCGCCAGCATCTCCTTGGCTTGAGTGGCGTTGAGCGCGGTCAGATTCGCGGCCAGCGCGACACGCGGCCCGAACCAGGAATGAGTCCCAGGGGCAGACCACAGAACGTACACCGAGATGCCCGTCGCTCCGGCAGCCTTGATGAAGGTGCGCCGGGTCATTTGTCTTCCAGACATATCCGCTCTCCTCCGACAAAAGGGAAAACCAGCGTGTCGCGCACGGTCGCGCAGCCGCCAGGGTTCTTTTCATCCGCTATCCCCTGCCGGGAATCGGCACGGACGGCTGTAGGAGGAGCAGTGCTGCAGGAATGGGTTAGCGGGGGCACGGGCGCCGGGACGCGAGATGTCCCGGCTGCGCAGACTCTACCGTCCGACTTTGGCGGAAACCAGGCACACGCCCCACGAGTGCCCTGAATGTCCACGCCGTGGACGGACAGTGGGAAAGCGTATAACCGCAGGGCCCCTTAATCCCTGCTCCTGAATAGTCGATGGTGTCGATCCCCTCCCGTTATCCAGGCCGGGGACGCGAAAACCATAGCACTGCGAAGCTGCCGGCACAAGGGGCGATCCGGGCGGATTGGAGGCGCCTGTACACATCGCGCTGCTGTCAACCCAGCAGGTGGGCGGTCCGCGGAAGAGGTTCGTGACGATCGGGAACCCGCGGCCCTTTCTACCCGTCATTTCGGGCACCGTTCGGCGCAACCGCTGAAACCAAACGCTGGCCCCACTGTCGAACGGGGTCTCCAGGGCAGTTATGCCATCGTTCCGCCCCCGCTCATAGGGCGGCAGGAACCCCAGAATACTCAAGCACTTCCGGGTCCTCGCCGGCGAGGTTGGGATAGACCTTCCTGGAACCAAATCTGCTTTCCTCACTCACAGCGCCGCCATCGGGGGAGGGCACGGATGAAACGCACACTGCTTTGGCTGATCTTTGCTGTGTCGACGGTTGTGCACGGCGCAACCCTCGAGGCAGGCACCTACCCTCCTCAGTTGCAGCCGACCGCGCAGGAGGCCGAAGCGGCGCGCCTGGCGGCAGATATGTTGACCCGCTACCACTACAAACCGATGCCGCTCGACAGCGCCATGTCGGCGAAGATATTCGACCAGTACCTGAAGGCGCTCGATCCGGAGAAGCTGTTCTTCGTGCAGGCGGACATCGACCGGCTCTCCGTCAATCGAGGCAAGCTCGGAGAGGCCATCCTCAAGCAAGACCTCAGCGCACCGTTCGCGATGTTCAATCTGTACCAGGAGCGGGCGACCGAGCGCTTCGTCTTCGCGCGCAGTCTGCTCAAGAAAGGCTTTGATTTCGACCAGTACGAGAGCTACCAGTACACCCGCGACAAGGAACCCTGGCCGAAGACAGAATCCGAGATGCGCGAGGTGTGGCGCAAGCGCGTCAAGAACGACTGGCTGCGGCTGAAGCTCGCCGGGAAGGACGACAAGAGCATCGCCGAGATCCTGGACAGGCGTTACGGCAATTTCCTGAAGCGCATCGGCCAGGTGACGAGCGCGGATGCATTTCAGACCTACATGAACGCCTACACCATGGCGATCGACCCCCACACCAACTACCTGGCGCCACGAGCGGCGGAGGAGTTCGACATCGCGATGCGGCTCTCCCTGGTGGGAATAGGCGCGGTGCTGGCCCAGGTGGAGGAATACGCCACGATACGAGAGCTGGTGCCCGGAGGCCCCGCGAACCTGTCCGGCCAGCTCAAGCCCGGTGACCGCATTGTGGGGGTTGCTCAAGGTGAAGGCGGCACCATGGCGGACGTGTTCGGGTGGCGCCTCGACGACGTTGTCGCGCTGATTCGGGGCGCCCAGGATACGGTTGTCGTGCTCGAGATTATTCCGGCAGACGCCGGCCCGGACGAGCAAGCACAAGCTGGTGTCGCTCGTGCGCAAGACGGTCAGCCTGGAGCAGCAGGCGGCCAAAGCATCCGTCCATTCCATCGTCGACGGGAACGTCACTCGCCGCGTCGGCGTGATCACCCTGCCGTCCTTCTATGAGGATGTCGCGGCCCGACAGAAAGGCGTGCCGGACTACAAGAGCGCGTCCCGTGATGTCGCTCGCCTGCTGGACGGGTTGAAGAAAGAGAAGGTCGATGGCGTCTTGATGGATCTGCGCAACAACGGCGGCGGTTCGTTGACGCAGGCGGTCGAACTGACCGGCCTGTTCATCGACCAGGGGCCGGTGGTGCAGCACCGCGATGCAAACGGCCAGGTCGGAGTGGAAAGCGATACGAAAGCCGGTGTCGCCTGGGACGGCCCGCTCGCGGTCCTGATCAATCGAGGTTCAGCGTCGGCCTCGGAGATCTTTGCCGCCGCGATTCAGGACTACGGCCGCGGCCTGATCATCGGTGAACCCAGCTTTGGCAAAGGCACCGTGCAGACGGTGGTCGATCTCGACCGGGTCGCCAAGAGCAGCAAGCCGCAGTTCGGCGAACTGAAGATGACGATCGCGCAGTTCTTTCGCGTCAATGGCGGCGCTACGCAGCTTCGCGGGGTGACGCCGGATATCCTCTTCCCTTCGGCTGCGGATGAAGAGAGCTTTGGCGAGTCCACCTACGACAACGCGCTGCCGTGGACGCCAGATCAAGCCGGTGAACTACTCGCGGGCCGGCGACTTGAAGGGCCTGGTGCCGGTTCTCCTGGCCCTTCACGACACGCGCGTGAAAACCGACAAAGCCTTTCAGTACCTGCAGGAAGACATCGCCGAATCGAAGCTTCGGCAGAAGAGAAACCTGATCTCATTGAATGAGGCAGAACGCCGCAAAGAGCGGGCGGCCGAAGAGAGTCGGCGGATGTCCCGAGAGACGAGGAAGGCGACCGGCGGCGCGGCTGCGTCGGACCAGCGTGCCGCTCTCGGGGACGACGGCCTGCAGCCCGACGAACGCAAACTCGCCAGCGAACTCGCGGCCGAAAAAGCCAGGAAGGAGGCAAAAGACGTCTTGCTCGACGAAGCCGTCAACATACTCGGCGACGACGTCGCGGTGATCAAGACAGGCGCCGGACTCACGGCTGGTATCCAGCGCGGGCCGGTGCTGCCGCTGCAATAGCGGTCGAAGTCAACAACCCGCGGCATTGGTAAGCGCGTCCAAGGCGCGAACACACCCCCGAACCGCCTGAAGGGGGCGAAGTACTGCACCCCTTCCCCCTCTCAGGGGGAAGGCTGGGATGGGGGTGAACCGCCCGCATCACCGCACCGCATGCCGCTCCGACAGGTCCGGCGCTACATCTTCTTCCAGTCCCCCGCCTGCTCGAACGCGTAGGCGGCCTTGTAGATGGTGGACTCGTCCCAAGTGCTTGCCGATCAGCATCAGCGCCGCCGGCAGGCCGTCGATCATGCCGCAGGGCACGGTCATCGCCGGGTGGTGCTGATGTCGAACGGGCAGGTGTTGCCGATCATCTCCAGCGCGCGCTGGAAGTATACCTCGCGCGGCGCATCGGGCGGCGGCAGCGGCGTGCGGCTTCATCGGCAGGGTGGGCATCAGCAGCAGGTCGTAGCTGCTTGAGCACGGCGTCGTAGGCCTCGGTCAGCCGGCGGGTGACGTTCACCGCCTTGCCGTAGTAGTGGCTGCCGTGAGTACTTCTTGATGTAGACGCCGAGCGCGGTGATGCACCTTGGTGGTTTCGGACAGCTCGTTGGCGCGCAGCTGCCAGCCGTGCAGCTTGTCGATCATGGCTGGTCACGTAGAGGTCCGGGCGCGACAGTCCGTAGCCGTCGCCGAACATCATGGTCTGCGCGATTCCTTCCACGCCGATCGGCGTCCAGATCGCCGGGTCCCAGCAGGTGCATCGGGAATGGACACTTCGTCCACGGTGGCACCGAGCTTCTTGAACAGTTCCGCGCCCTGCCGCACCTTCGCGTCGACCGCGCTTCTCGGACTCGGGCCGGCCGAATCCTTCCTTGACCAGCGCGATCTTCAGGCCCTTCACGCCGCGCGCCGAGCGCCTGGGTGTACTTCGTGCACCTTGGGCGAGTACTGGCGCGGGTCGTAGCCGTCGGGACCGGCGATCACTTCGAGCATCAGCGCGTTGTCCGCGACCGTCGCGGTCATCGGGCCGGTGTGATCGACGAAGATCTCGATCGGCATGATGCCGGTGTAGGGCACCAGACCGTGGGTGGGCTTCATGCCGTAGATGCCGCACCAGCAGGACGGCATGCGGATCGAGCCGCCCTGGTCGCCGCCGAGCGCCATGTCGGCCTCGCCGAGCGCGACGACCACGCCGCTCCCGGACGACGAGCCGCCCGCCGAGTAGCCCATCTTGTAGGGGTTGTGGACCGGGCCCTTGGCGCCGGTGTGGCTGCCGCCCGAGATGCAGTAGGACTCGCAATGCGTCTTGCCGACGATCTCGGCGCCGGCATCGAGCAGCGCGTGACGACGGTCGCGTCGATCTCCGGCGACGTAGCCTTCGAGGATGGAGTTGCCGTTCATCATCGGCACGCCGGCGACCATCACGTTGTCCTTCGATCGCCACTTTCTTGCCCTTGAGCGGGCCGGACTGCGGCGCCCTTGATGGAGGTCTTCACGTACCAGGCGTTGTGCTTGTTCTCTTCGGCCGCCGGAAAGTAGCCCGGCGTACGCGGATACTTCACCGGCGGCAGGTCGTCCGGCATCGCGTCCACGATGTTGTAGGCGTCGACGTTCGGCTTGATCAACCCGAGATAGGACTGAACGTCTGCTCGGTCAGAGACAGGCCGACTTCGGCGGCGGCGCGCTTGAGCTGATCGGGAGTGGGTAGCGGGACTGCCATGATCGGTCTCCTTCGAGGGTGGCACGGTATACGATGGGTGCGCAGCGGTCAACGTCGGCTGCCCGGAATGCTCCTGCGGCTGCGGCTGCGGCAATGCCTCGCGCGTCAAGGCGCAAGCAGGCGCGTCAGATTCGGGTCGTTGCGCACTCTGTCGGACGGTCCTTCGAGCGCGACCCGCCCGCGATCCATCACGTAGCAGTACTGCGAGACGCGCAGCGCGAGCTTCACGTGCTGCTCGACGATCAGACGGCGATCTCCTGCGCGAGCTGCTCCAGGCGCTCGCGCGATCTCCTCGACCACTCCGTGCCAGACGCCCTCGGTGGGCTCGTCCAGCATGATCAGGTGCGGCCGCCGAGCAGCGCGCGACTGATCGCGAGCATCTTGCGCTCGCCGCCCGGAAAGGGTGCCGGCCTGCTGCGACAATGCGCTGGCCCAGGCGCGGAAACAGCTGCAACAATCTCGTCGATGCGCTGTGCGCCCTTCGGGCCGGCCATGCGCGCCGACCAGCAGGTTCTCCTTCACCGTCAGGCCGGCGAAGATCGCCGTGCTCCTGCGGGACATGGCCCAGGCCCGCGGCGCACGCGCAGCTCGGTGGGCATGCGCGTAGCGTCCTGGCCGTCGAAGCTGACGCTGCCGCGGGTCGGGCGCAGGTCGCCCGCCAGCGTCTTCAGCAGCGTCGTCTTGCCGGCGCCGTTGCGGCCGAGGATCGCTACGCCGCGGCGCGAGGGCACCTTGATGCCGACGTCGAACAGCGCCTGGCTGGTGCCGTAGTAGGTGCACAGGCCTTCGGCTTCGAGCAGCGGGTCATGCGTCAGTCGGTCAGCCCAGGTACGCCTCGCGCACCCGCTCGTCGTCCTGCACTTGCCGAGTCGGGCCGCTGGCGATCACTCGCCGTCGTCGAGCACGGTGAGCGTGTCGCAGATGTCCTTGATGAAGTCGAGATCGTGCTCGACGATCAGCAGCGAGCAGTTCTGCTTGATCGGCACCAGCAGCTCGCCGGTGGCGCGCCGCTCCTGCGGGCTCATGCCGGCGGTGGGCTCGTCGAGCAGCAGCAGCTTGGGCGCGCGCGCCAGCGCCATCGCGATCTCGAGCCACTGCTGCTGCGCCGTGGGACAACGCCGCAGCGAGCTCGTCGAGCGCGGCCGTCCAGGCGAAACCGCGCCAGCCGCTCGATACGTCTGCTCGTGCAGCGCATCGCGGGTGCGCGACAACAGCAGCGCCGTCATCGAGCTGTCGTGCCTGCAGCGCCAGCAGCACGTTGTCGTAGACGCTGAGGCTGCGGCACCACGCTCGTGATCTGGAACTTGAGGCTCAAGCCCGCACGCGCGCGCTCCGACGGGGTCGCGTCGGTGACGTCGCGGCCGAGAAACGTCACCGTGCCGCCTGACTCGCTGTTTCAGCACCGGCGACGCACTTCAGCAGGGTGCTCTGCGCGATCCGTTCGGACCGATCAGATCCATGAAACGAAGCTTCGGTGACCGTCAGGTCCACGCCGTCCAGCGCGGTGAGCGTGGCGTAGATCATCGCTCAGGCCGCGGACCTCGAGGAGATTCGTCGCCGTGCGACCCGCGGTCATGAGATCGAGCCTTCGGCGGCGCTGCTGGATGAGCCCGTCTTACGTGCGCTGCGCTTGCCGAATGAGCCCACGCGCTCGCGCTCCGACACGATCGCCCCGAGCAGGCCCGTGGGACGGAACATGACGTACCGCAAGCAGCAGCAGGCCGAGCACGATCGGCCAGCCCGGTCTCCCAGCAGCTGGGACAGAACGTGACTGAACAGATCGATGATCGCCACACCGACGACTGCGCCTGCCAGCGTACCTACGCCGCCGAACAGAACATACAGCACGACCTGCGTCGAGAGGACCGGGCCGAGCTGACCCGGGCCGACGTAGCCTTCGTGGAACGCATAGAGTCCTCCGCTCAGCCCCGCGATCATTCCGGCCAAGGCGAACACGACACCCTTGTAACTCTGCACGCGGTAGCCGAAGAAAGCCATGCGCGGCTCCTGCAAACGGATGCCCGCCAGCACCAGGCCGAACTGCGAACGAGTGAGCCATCGCAGTCCGAGGTAGACCAGCAGGAGCATCGCCAGCGCCATGTAGTAGAAGACCTTGCCCTCCACGATCTCATAGGTTCCGAGCGTGAGGCGCGGGAGCGAAGGGATGCCGTTCTGGCCCCCGACATAAGACCAGCCGCGCGCGAGGCGCTCCACCACGTAGGAGCCGGTCAGCGTGCCGAGTGCGATGAACACCGCCGTGGGCACGCGCTTGCCCAGAAGGACCAGGAAGCTCATGAGCAGCGCCACCAGCAGGCCGACGCCCACCGCCGTGGGCAGCAGCACGAGGATAGAGGTGACGCCGAGCTTGGTGGCCAGCAACGCGCAACTGTAGCCGGCCATTCCAAAGAACAGCGCCTGGCCGAAGCTGAGTATTCCGGCGTAGCCCCAGACCAGGTCGAAGGACAGGGCGAGCAAGCCGACGATCAGGACGCGCGTCGCGAACAGGATCCAGAACTCGTCCGTCAGCGCCGGCAACACCAGGAACGCCGGCCAGCAGCACCGCCTCGATCCACGGGATCGTGCGGCGCTGCTGTCGGCTGCCGACGGCGGACACGGTCGGCTTGGTCACGGCGCCAAGCTCTCGTCGTTGCTCAGCCGCACTCGCCGGGCATGACCGGTCCTCTGCTTCTTTCGACAATGTCGTACTTACCGTTCTTGGCCACCGCCGTGTACATGTTCAGCTTCACGTGCCAGGTGCCGGGGACCATTTCGCACCCTCCACCGGGACCATCGGCAATCTTGGCGTGGTCCAGGGCCTTGGCCACCTCCTCGCGCCGCACGCTCTTGGCTTCCTTCACCGCCGCCTCCCAGAGCTTGAGCCCGCGATACATCCCGGTGGCCGCACTGCCCGCGGTGAACGGGTTGTTTCCGGGATAGAGCTTGTTGTACTGGGCCTGGATCTTGTTGCCGCCAGCGTCGTTCACCGCCTTGAAGTAGTCCAGGCAGCTCCCCAGCCCTTCGATCTCGTTGGCGGGCGTGAAATTGAGCGCGTTTTCGTCGTAGTAGACGCAGGCGAGTCGGCCGCCGCCCTTGCTGAACCCGGCTTCGTAGAGCTGCTTGAAGAACACCGCCACGCCCGGCGGAATGGTCGTGTTGAACACCACGTTCACCTTGTTCGACATGATCTTGTTCACGGTGGCGCTGTACTCGTTGTGGTCCACCGGGAAGTACTCCTCGCCCACCACTTCGCCGCCGTGCTTCTCGATGGTCTTGCGGGCGTATTCGTTGAGCAGGTGCGGCCACACATAGTCTGCGGAGGGAAGATAGAACTTCTTGCCGCCGTTCTTGATCAGCCACGGGATGAACGTGTCGCACTGCTGCGCCGGCGTGGGACCGGTGCAGAACAGATAGGGCGTGCATTCCCTGCCCTCGTACAGTTGCGGGTAGATGTACAGCGTCTTTCCGCGGTTGACGATGGTGTCCTTGATGGCGTTGCGCATGGAGCTGGTGATTCCGCCGAGTACGACGTCCACTTTGTCCTGCGTCACCAGCTTGCGCACGCGGGTGACAGCCAGCGCCTCGTTGGTGGCGGTGTCCTCGAGGTAGAGCTGGAGGGGACGGCCGAGCACGCCGCCGCTGGCATTGATGTCGTCGATCACCATCTTCGCCACGTTCGCATTGGGGATGCCGCCCCAGCTGATCGGACCGGTGAGATCCGTCGCGACCCCTACCTTGATCGGGTCGGCCGCCCAGCTCCCCTTCGGGTTGTAGAGATAGCTGCCGGCGCCCAGCGCGATCATGCCGCCGAGCAGGCCGGAGCGCTGGATGAACAACCGCCGAGAGTACGACTGCAGCCGGTGCCTGACTTCGAGCTCCTCGTTCGCCATCTGCTACCTCCTACCGCGAGACAACAGGCCTTGCGGCCGAAACTTCATGATCGCGATGGCGATCACGAAGACCAGTAAATCGGCGACCACGGGTTTGATGAACCAGGGCAGAGCCGCGCTGCTGCCGCCAACGAACGCCGCACCGGCCATTGCCCCTTCGAATCCGCCGGCCCCTCCGAGCATGACCGCCAGGAACGACTTGATGAGGAAGGGCACCCCCATGTCCGCGCTGAGCGAATAGATGGGCACCATCAAGCCGCCGGCGAGGCCCGCGAGGGCGGCGCCCAACGCGAAGGTCAGGGCGTAGACGCGGTCGGTGGAAATGCCGGACGCCCGCGCCAGCGCGGGATTCTCGAGCGCGGCACGCACTTGCAGCCCGAACCTGGTGTGCACGAGCAGCAACCAGCATCCGACCATGACCAGCACCGTGATGACGATCACTGCGGTGCGCCACTTCGATATCGAGACGTCCCCGATCGAGAACGAGCCCACCAGGGGCGCGACGACCGAGTAGAACTGGCCGCCCAGGAGGCCTCTCACGCCCTCACGCAGCACCAGGCCGATGGCATAGGTTCCGAGCATGGCCACTACGGGTGCGGCGTAGAACCGACGGATGACCGTGCGTTCCAGCAGCAGCCCGACCACCCCGACCGCGATTGGCGCGCAGACCATGCCTGCCCACACCGGCACGTTACGCTGCTGCAGAACGAAGACGGTGTAGGCGCCGAGCAGGACGAACTCGCCATGGGCAAAATTGAAGATGCCCATCATGCTGGCAATCACGCCGAGGCCAAGCACCACGAGCACGAAGATCGCGCCATAGGCCAGAACGTCGAAGACGAACGGGATGACGGTCACGGCCGGGGACTCCTGTCCACGTCGGATCTCCCTGTGACGCGTGCGCCGTCAGCTGATCGGTGCGACGCGGCGTTCGCAGCATGACGACAAGCTAAGGACCAGGCCAGGTCCGCAAAAGCCGTACCGCCTGACAACGGCGCAGCGCGTGCGGCGTAACCAGCGGAATCTGCTTGTGAAAGCGCCACCGCCCGGATCTGAGCGAAACACGCCCGCTGAGCGGCGCTGCACCGTTCGATTCCTCCCTACGGGATTCTGCACCAAAGCGAAGCGTTCGTGGGATTGTGCCGACGCACAGGGGCCGCGTTTGTTCGGTACGCGTACGGCAGGCGGCCCGGTGTTTCATCGGTGCGACCATGGACAACAAGATTCGTGCGTCGCGAGACAATCCGCCGGGCAGACAGTGACCCGCGCGTACTGCACTTGGCACCCGCGCCGCGGTCACCATTCGACCAATAGCCGGGCGGGTCCGCGAAACGAGGTGTTCGGAGGGAACTCCCACGGCTGATCGGGCGCAAGCCGCAGGGACGGCAAGCGCCGCGTCAGCTCCTCGAGAATGACCTTGAGCTCCAGCCGCGCCAGCGGGGCACCGAGGCAGTAGTGGATGCCGAAGCCGAAGGACAAGTGGGTCTTTGCGTTGTCGCGATCGATGTCCAGCCGGTCGGGCTCCGGGAAGTGCGCCGCGTCGCGATTGCCAGAGCACAGAGCGAGTAACAGCTTGGCGCCTTCCGGAATCGCCACGCCGGCAACCTCGACCGCTTTGAGCGCCTTGCGGCGCCAGGTGATCACCGAAGAGTCGAAGCGCAGCAGCTCCTCGACGGCATTGGGGATCAGCGCCGGCTCGGCGCACAACCGCTCCCAGGCCCGGCGATGCCGCATCAGCGTGACGATCGCGTTGGCGGACATGCTGGTGGTGGTCTCGTGCCCGGCGATCAACAGGCCGTAGACGACATTCACGATCTCGTGGATGCTCAGGTCACCGTCATTCTGCAGGCTGACGCGGATGAGGTCCCCGACATAGTTGTCCGGTGGGTGGTCCACCAGGCCGTGGACATAGGCTTCGGTGTATTTCCAGTAGTCCAGCAGACCCGCCGCCTCGGCCGCCTGCTGCTCGTCGGACAGCCGACCCCACGTCAGCATCAGGCGGTTGCGTGACCAGGTCTTCACGCGCCCAACGTCTTCTTCGGGCATGCCGAGAAAGATGAACAGCACCAGCACCGGCAGCTCGTAGAACATCTGGCGCACCAGGTCGGCCTTGCGCTCGACCTGGAACTGGTCGATGAACTGCGTCACCAGCTTGCGTACTTCGGGTTCGAGCTGGGCGATGCGCTTGGGGGTGAACGCCTGCCAGGTGAATTTGCGAATGCGGGTGTGCTCGGGCGGGTCGGCGTTCGACATCACCGGCTTCGGTCGGAACCCCCCGCTCTGCAGCATGTGCGCCACCTGCGAAGCGAGTGGCTTGATCGGATTTTGCGCGATGCTGGCGGAAAAGGTCTTCGGGTCGGCGAAGATTGCCTTGATGTCCTCGTAGCGCGTCACCACCCAGTAGTCCAGCTCGGGGCTGTAGAACACCGGCTCGGCGGGCCGCGTGCGCGCCCAGAACGCATACGGATCGGCGAGATAGGGATCGACGAACGGATTGAAGTCGCGTCCGGCCGTGCTGACCGGGCATTGGCCAGCGTTCACGCTCTGCCTGGGCTCATTGTCGATCAGCATCGCGTCCGAGCTCCATTGGTGTTCAGGGGCGACCGCCTCCTGCGCTTGCGCACACTGCAGCTTCAATGGTGCGGGAACCGGCTGGGCCTGTCCAGCACGCCAGCGCCTTGTCCAGCCCGTGCGCACCTACACGACGGGTGCTACAGTCCACCCGTCCGGCGGAACCTGCCTGCCGGGCACGACACCAGAACAGCAGGGGAGATCTGCATGGCCCGTCGAACAGCTCTGGTCACTGGCGCCTCCCGCGGCATCGGCCGCGCCATCGCCCTGCGCCTGGCCCGCGAAGGCGCAGCCGTCGCCGTCAACTACCGCGACCGCCGTGACCAGGCCGACGAGGTCGTCGAGACCATCACCCGCGCGGGCGGACGAGCCGTGGCCATTGCCGCCGACGTGGCAGTTGCCGCCGACTGCACGCGCCTGTGGACAACCGCGCGCGCAGCGCTGGGCCCGATCGACATCCTGGTCAACAACGCCGGCGTCTTTCGCAAGGGCGACCTCGCCGACTTCGACCCCGCCGAGACGGAGGCGATGCGCAGCGTCAACGTCGACGGGCTGATCCGCGTGACCCGCGCGGTCGCGGCGGACATGCAGGCACGCCGCTGGGGGCGCATCGTCAACATCGCGTCGATCGCCGGCATGGGCACCATCTCCGCCGGCACCACCTTCTATGCCGCTACCAAGGCCGAGGTCATCAGCCTCACCCGCCGCTTCGCGCTCGTTCTGGGCCCCCACGGCATCACGGTGAACGCGATTGCGCCGGGCTTCATCGAGACCGACATGGCAGCGCACAGCGGCGCCGACTTCGCCGCCCTCGCGGCCAAGGCGATGGTGCGCCGCGTGGGCACGCCCGATGACATCGCCGCGGCCACCGCCTTCCTGGCTTCCGAGGACGCCGGCTTCGTCACCGCTCAGGTCCTGACCGTGGACGGCGGCCGCACCGACTACATCGCCCACCCGTGAGCGACGCGCTGCGATGAAGCTCGGCGTCTGCTGCCCCCAGCCAGCCCACCAGGCTCAGGCGCCGACATGGAGAGCGGGCATGCTCAATCAGGCTGTCACGCAGGCGAACGCCAGGAGAGCGTCATGCATCTAGGCTATTTCGGACTGATGGGCTACCGCGATCGAGGCAAGGCCGCCGCACGAAGTGTTCCGCGAGCACATCGAGCAGGTGGTTCACGCCGACCAGCTCGGCTTCGAGGTCGCCTGGTTCGCCGAGCATCACTTCTCGAACTACTGCATCTGCCCCTCTCCGCTGATCATGGCGGCGCGCTGCGCCGGGGTGACCAAACGCATCCGTCTGGGGCCTGCCGTGGTGGTCGCGCCGCTCTACAACCCGGCGCGGCTGCTCGCAGAGATCGGCATGGTCGACTGCTTGTGCGACGGCCGCCTGGTTCTTGGCCTGGGCAGCGGCTATCAGCCTTACGAGTTCGAGCGCTTCGGCGAGGACTTGGCGACGGCGCGGCCGATGCTGAAAGAGTTCCTGGACATGCTGCACCTCGCCTTCGCGGGCGAGACCTTCACCTACGAGGGTGAGCACTACCAGCTCCCGAGCACGCACATCAGCTCGCGCCCGGTGGCGGGACTCCCGCAGATCTGGATCGCGGGCGATCACGAATTCGGCCACCGTTTGTGCGCGCGCCACGGCTACGTGCCTCTGTTCACGGGCCGATGGGCCGGCGCCGACTACCAGCGCGAGATGCGCAGCCGCATCGCCGCGGCGTACGTCGCAGAAGGTCGTGATCCGGAGAGCATGCCGCTCGCCGTCCAGCGCTTCATGTGCGTCACCGCCAGCCGCTCGGAGACGCTCGCCTACGTGGACAACGCGCGCCACCAGATGCGCCTCGCCTCGGCGCTGCGGCGCCGCGCCGAGGTCACCGACGGCGCGATGATGCGCGAGATCCCCATCCCCAACGAGATCCCCCTCGAGGAGATGGCGCGCAACCTCCTGGTGGGCGACTGCGAGACCATCGCGCAACGCCTGTGCGACGAGATCCGCGCCTCCCGCCCGTCGCACATGATGTTCCACTTCCAGGTCGGCGCGTCCTCGCAGGCCAGCGCGCTGCACACGATGGAAAAGCTGATGGGCGACATCGTTCCGATGGTGGAGCGCGAACTGGGGCCGCTTGCCCGTCTCGGCGCTCCGATCCCGGCAGCCGTCGCGCAGTAGTGGACAGTAACGTTAAGATCTGAAGTGCACTCCCTCTCCCCTCGCGGGAGAGGGTAGGGTGAGGGGGCCGCGCGGCATCTTTCACCCTCACCCCAGCCCTCTCCCATCAAGGGAGAGGGAGTTTTCTGCGCGCTCTCGCCCGAGGTTCACGGGTACGGTTGAATCGGCCGTTGCAATCCACTAGGGGGCGGCTGAGCAACGCGGTCGCGCAGCCTCGGATTTCACCTGCGGTGAAAACGACTGCTCGGTACGCCTGTACGGCACTCAGGGTTTCAACGCCCGGTACAGGAACGGCAGGCTCACGTCCATCCGGTAGTCGACGTCGGAGTGATCGTCGTCGAACTCCTCGTAGCGATGACGGATGCCGGCCGCGGCGAGGCGCTGCGACAGAATGCGCGTGCCGTAGTGGATGTGATACTGGTCGCGCCAGCCGCAATCGATGTAGATGCCGCGCAGGGACTTGAGATTGTCGCGGTAGCGGGCGACGAGATGGATCGGGTCGTGCTCGCGCCACTTGCGCCAGCGCCGCTCGATGGGCTCACCTGATTCGAGGTTGAACGGCACGCGAAAGCCGAGCGGCGCCTTCGGATCCGGGTCGTACGTGGCCGCCATGCACAGGTTCATGATGCAATGGATTTCGGCTCCGGAGAGCTTCTCCTTCTTCCAGACCCGCGCCAGAAACTGCTTGATGCGCCCATCGTCGAGCCCCTCGGCGAGCCCCTTGCGGCCGGCGGCGGCGCGCACGTCGTAGAGGCCCGGTGTGCGCTTGGGCGTA
The DNA here is from genome assembly GCA_963772865.1 of uncultured beta proteobacterium. Lineage (GTDB taxonomy): Bacteria > Pseudomonadota > Gammaproteobacteria > Burkholderiales > SHXO01 > SHXO01. The sequence continues at coordinate 276,941 of CAVYZA010000034.1, forward strand.
CGGTGCTTGGCCAGCTCATTCAAGGTGTTCGGCCAGTCGGCCCAGTACACGAAGTCGAAGTACGCGTCGCCGGAATGGTTGGCGATGGCGCCCCAGTGCTTCGCGTATTTCATCCGTGGACGATGGAACCGTAGCCGCCGGACGATTTGCCGAAGCAGCCGCGGTGTTCTCGGCTCGGCAGCGTGCGGAACTCGCGATCGACCAACGGGATGATCTCGCGCGTGAGATAGTCCGCGTAGTTGCCGATGGCGGACGAGTTGACGTACTGGTTGCCGCCGAGCGCCGTGAAGCAGTCCGGGAACACGAAGATCGCCGGGCCCATCTTCTGCTCGCGGATGAGGCGCGCCGCGCGCTCCGGAACGTTGTCGCCGAACGGTTTCCAGTTGGCGTGGGCAAGGCCCGAGCCGGTGAAGCCGACCAGGTCGTAGAACGCCGGGAAGCGCCGCCTGCCGCCACCGTCGTCATACTGCGGCGGCAACCACACACCGAGCTTGCGCACATGCGGATCGCCAAGCGGATTGCCGGCGAGGATCTTCGACGTATGCTCGAGCACGACGAGCGTGCCGGCGGGACCTTTGGGGCGCTTGAGGGCCATGGCTGTTGAATCCAGTGATCGGTGTTTCCCTGGCTCTCAGGTCTTGTAGTACCGCCGTGCCCGCGTCTCTGCGCGTGCTGCAGCGGCCTGCGGGCTGAGCTGGCCGGTAGCGGCCTCGGCGACCATGTTGACGACAACGAAATCGGCCACGGCGGCGGCCGAGGCCACGCCTTCCTTTCCCGCGTAGCCGGGATGCAGCGTCATGCTCGGCCCGTCGCGGAACGGCGTGTTCTTGGGGTCCTCGGTCCAGACCGGATCCGATTCGTACGCACGCAGCGTCTGCGCAAAGTAGCCTTGGGATGCCTTCAGCCACGCCTCGTACCGCTCACGCTCGAGCATGAAGCGCAGATACTCCCGCGCAGCATTGGGATAGCGCGTGTAGTTGAACACCCATGCGGGCGCGAACGGGGACAGCTCGGTCGGCCGTCCGACCGGCCCGATCGGAAAATGCGCATGCTGCATGTCGGCGGCAATCGCTTTGAGCGCCGGGTCCGGTGAATTCTTCGCGGCGTAGTAGACGGAGATGCCGTTGTAGGTGAGGCTGATCTGCCCCGCCAGGAACGCCTTGTTGTTGCTCGGGTCGAGCCACGACAGCGTGCCGGAGACAAAGGTCGGGTACAGCTCTTTCGCATACTCCAGCGCGGCGACGGTCTGTTTGGAGTTGATCGACCACACGCCCGCTCTCGTCGACCAGCTTGCCGCCGTGCGACCACACCAGCCAGTGCGACCAGGTGGTGCCGTCTCCGATCGCGTTGCCGAGCGCGAAGCCGGGCGGGGTGCCGCGTGCGCTCAAGGCCCGGCACAGCTTCAGAAAGCCGTCGAGATCGCGCGGAATCGCAGCGAAGCCAGCCGCCTTGACCATGCTCTCGCGATAGACCACGCAGCTCGTGGGAAAAGCCATCCCGAGTGCGATCCAGCGGCTGTCGGTCGTGCAATAGGCCTTCACGGCGTCATACCAGCCGCCGTACTTGCCTCCAAGATAGTTGGCGAGCTCGGTCAGGTCCAGGCACTTGCCGGGATAGAGCTGCGGCTGGCCGTAGCTCCCCAGCACGATATCGGGGCCCGCACCGACGTTGGCTGCCATCGCCGCCTTCGAGGGCAGATCCTCCAGGCTCACGCTCTCGACCTGCACCGGCACGCCGGTCTGCTCGGTGAACTGGCGCGTGCTGGCGAGCCATTGATCTTCGTCCCCTTGAACGAAGCGCTTCCAGCGCAGGAAACGGAGCTGCGCGCCCTTTTCGGGCGGGTAGCGCAGCTCCGCAGCCGCGGCCGTGTTGCGGCCGATGACCCAACCCGAGCCCGCCGCCAGCACGCCGGCGCCGAGCGCTTTCAATGCATCCCGCCGGGCCACCTTGCCTTTCCCGCAACTTCCCGCCGCTACATGCGACGAATCGGGATCGCCAGCGGGCGGATCGGCGACGCGGTCGCGCCTCGCATCTTCAGCGGCGAAGCGATGAACAGGAACTCGTACACCTGATCCTTCGACAGGTCTTCCAGCCACAACACCTCCAGCAGCGAGACGCCGCGCTCGGCCTGGACGTAGCTGTGCACCGGAACGAAGTTCGCGGGGTCCTTGGAAGGGAAGCTCTCGACGCCGAAGTTGTCCGCGCCGAGGAGCATCGCCTTCTGCCCCTCGACCAGCCACTGGGCGGCTTCCAGGCTCAGGCCGGGTTGATCGGCCAGCCGGTACTTCTCCCCGTCCGGCCAGTGGTGCATCACCCCGGTCCGTGTCAGGACGACATCACCCGGCCGCAGCGTGGTGCCCTGTTTCTTCAGCGCGTTCTGCAGGTCGGCGACCGTGATGGCGTAGGAGGTCGGCAGGAACTCCACACCTTTGGAGCTTGCGACATCGATAAGCACGCCGCGCGCGACGATGGGTGGATACTTGTCCGTACCGGACTTGGTCCACCCACGCACGCCCAGCGCATCCTTGGAGCTGACCTGGTTCCAGATCTGGCCGTGCAGTCCGAAGTGATTGAGCGCGTCGATGTGGGTACCGGTATGGGTGTACATGGACACACCGTCGCCGGAGTAGGAGAGCAGCTCCTTGCTGGGGTCCTGCGCCGGCGCATGCGTGAGGAAGATCTGGAAGGTCGGATCTCCGAACGGGGTGCAGCACGTCGGCATGCCCACGAACAGCTCCACGCCCAGGTCGTAGACTTTGCCGCCTGCCACCTGCTTGAGAACGTCGAGCCGGGAGTTGTCGGTCATCATGTTGAGCGTGCCGATCTCGTCGGCAGGCCCCCACGGGCTTTTCGCCGCTACATTCTTGGCGATCTGCGCGAGCGCGCCTCCCGATGTCAGCGCGAGTCCGATTGCACCAACCAGACCGCATACAGAAATCATCCGCTTCATGCCGCACCTCCTCTCGTCAGTGAGTCTTTGGGGCCGACCATGGTACGCCGAAGCAATCAGGGCTGCGCGCAGTGCTGCGTCGAGCGCCGAGCCGTGAATGGGGACGAGCGCGGAGCAGGTGCTATGCTTGCGCGCATGACGCCACTGCGCCATCGCCTCATCATAGAGATCACCTGGCCCTCATCATGAAGATCACCCGCATCACGCCGATCATGGCCGACGGCGGCCATCGCATCATCGTCTTCGTCAAGGTGGAGACCGACCAGCCCGGCCTGATCGGCTGGGGCGAGGCCACGCTGGAGGGCAAGCCGCGTGCGATCGTGGGCTGCATCCAGGACATGGAGCCGATGATCCTCGGGCAGGACCCGCGCCGCATCGAGCATTGCTGGCAGATCCTGTATCGCAGCGGGTTCTGGCGCATGGGAGTGATCGGCTTGTCGGCGCTGAGCGGCATCGACCAGGCGCTGTGGGACATCAAGGGCAAGGACCTTGGTGTGCCGGTGTACGACCTGCTCGGGGGACGCGTGCGCGACAAGGTCCGCGTGTATACGCACTTCACTGGGCCCGGCGAGCCCGGCAAGGATCGCGGTGGCGGCTTCAACGCCGCCGTCGAGAGCGCGCGCTCCAAGGTCGAGCGCGGCTGGAGCGCGATCAAGACGGTGCCGGTGCCGATTACGAACATGCTGGACGGGCCCAGGAAGCTCGATCACGCCGAGGCCTTCCTCAAGACGATCCGCGCAGCGGTAGGCGAGGACATCGACATCCTCCTCGATCTGCATGGCCGCCTCACGCCGCAGATGGCGATCCAGTACGGCAAGCGCTTCGAGCCGTACCATCCGCTGTTCCTGGAAGAGCCGGTGCAAGCCGAGAATCCGGCGGCCATGGCGCCGGTCGCGCGGGCGCTCAGCACGCCGATTGCCACCGGCGAGCGCTTGTTCACGCGCTTTCAGTTCCGCGAGATCCTCGAGCACGGCGCGGCAAGCCTGCTGCAGCCGGACCCGTGCCACGCCGGCGGCATCAGCGAAACGCGCAGAATCGCGACCCTGGCGGAGACCTACTACGCCGGCCTCGCGCCGCACAATCCATATGGCCCGCTGGCTACCGCCGTGTGCGTGCACATCGACTTCGCCTCACCCAACTTCGTGATCCAGGAGATGATCGACCCGGAGACCGCGCCGCAGGCGCAAGCGCTGCTGAAGGATCCGCTGCCGGTCGTCGCAGGTCACATCCTGCCGCCCACCAAGCCGGGGCTCGGCGTGGAGGTGGACGAAGCGGAATGCGCCCGGCGCGTGCCGGACTTCTCCATCGACAAGGCGGGCGGAATGGCCATGCGCTACTTCCACGCCACGCACGAGGACGGTTCGGTCGCGGACTCGTAGTAGGCTCCCTCTCCCTTGATGGCATAGGCGTCAACTAGCATAGCGGACATGTTTTTCTTGGAACAGGTTTTGGATAAGCGCAGGCTGCTTTTGGCGCCGATGCAGATGACCCCGCAAGGTGGCCATCATCTCAGCTCGGTTGGTCGGTCGGCTCTTGCCCAAGGCGTTGGTCTTGACGTCCTGGTTGAGCAACTCATCGGGGTTAAGCTCCGGGCAGTAGCCGGGCAGGATGATCAAGCGCAATCGTTTCGCGTTGGCAGCCACAAAGCGCTTGGCAAGGCTGGAGCGATGCACCGGATGCCCGTCCACAATCAGATACAGCTTGCCCGAGGCTTGTTTGAGCAGCCGCTTGATGAACTCCACGAAGCCCTTGGCTTCGAACTTGCCTTGAAACACCATGAAGGCCAGTGCGCCGCGATTGGTGATCGCCGAGATCATGCTGCAGCCAAAGCGCTGACCCGTGGCACGCACCACTGGGGTCTTTCCCAACGGGGCATAGCTGCGTCCGGCAACATGATCGCTCCTCAAGCCCATCTCATCGCCCCAGTAGATCGCCGCGTGCTCGGCTTTGGCCTCGCGCGCGATAGCCGGATAGGCTTGCTTGAGCCATGCCGCAATCGCTGCATCGTTGCGCTCATAGGCACGTCGTACCGGACGCTGCGCACTCAGGCCCCAGGCTTTCAAGTAACGCCCCACCGTGCTCAGCGACACTGCGACGGCGAACTCGCGCTCGATCAGTTGCGCCACCGCCGCGCGCGTCCACAGATAAAACGGCAACTTCAACTGATCGGGCATCTTGCCCAGGATCAGCTGGTAGATGCGCCCGGCTTGCTTATCGTTGAGCGCGCCTTCTCCCGCGCGCCGACCTCTGCGCTTTGCCTTGAGCGCCCTCAGCCCGCCCAGCTTGTCCAGCGCAACCCATTTGTTCACCGCCCGAAGACTCGCCCTAAACACCTGTGCCGCTTCGACCTGCTTCATCCCATCGCGCACGGCGTTTACCACCTGCCGCCGCAGCAACTGTTGCGCTGCAGGTTTGAGCTTCCTGGCATCATCTCGTTTGTTCATACCACCTTAACGCATCACGCATATTTGGTGCGAGGGCGCTGGTTCCTCCCCCTTCAAGGGGGAGGTCAGGAGGGGGATGGGTCAGATTCGCACTCAAACCCATCCCCACCCCGGCCCTCCCCTTGAAGGGGAGGGAGACCTAAGCGAGCGCTTATACCCTAATGGCAGAGGGGACTGAAGAGCCGGCCAGACGCGCAAGTTCCGCGCGCAGCTCCTCGATCAAAGGCCGCACGTGCGGCAGGTGCTGCTCCTCCGTACGCAGCACCAGCTCGAAGGCTCGCCGCTTGAGCGTGAGCACATCGAGCTCGGCGGCGACGTCGGGGCCGGCGGAATCGCAGACGATGTCGATCAGGCGGTCGACCGCATCCAGCCGACCCCACAGATAGTCGTTCTCACGGAAGGCGCGCGAGAAAAACGCGCCGAAATGCAGGAAGGCAGTGCCCTTGAGCGCGCCCGTCGGCGCGCCGCTGCGCAGCGTGCTCGCATCCTCCGGGCTGATGCGGTCGATGCGGATCTCGTCGAACTCGCCGAGGTCGCGCCAGCTGGTCACGGAGAACGTGAGCACGTCCCAGAACGGGAAGCCGATGTAGTTCACCAGCGCCTCGCGGCGCGCCTGCGGATGCCACTGGGCCGGATCCAGGCGCGCCAGCAGCACATCGACATCGTGGGTGGCGGCATCGAGGTCGATCTCCGCGGCAAGGCGCTCGATCAAACCGCGTCAGCGCGCGCTCGTTCTCCGCCGCGAAGCCGCGCGCATACGCACCGAGCGAGGCCACCTGTTCCGGGGTCAAGGCTGCGCCGAACAGAGCCTGCAAGCCGGCGCGCGTGCTAACCGAATAGAACTCCGGCTTCTCGTAGCGACGCAGCCGATCGAGGCAGCGATAGAAGTCGCGCTTCAAAGCGTCGATCTGGCTGGTTGGATCAGCCCGTGCTCCAGCGCCGCCCAGCGTCGCGTAGAGTCGGTTCTGTCCCTGGATCAGGAAGATCAGGCGGCGCTTGCGGAACTCGACGTCGAACGCGAGCAGAAACTTGACCCAGGCCGGCGCCGTGCCCGCCCCGTCCTGGTCGCTGACCGCTGCCGCGTCCTCGCTGTAGACGATGCCGCGCCGCTCCGCCCACGCCTCGATGATCGCCTCGAGCGCCCGCGCTTCCGGGGACAGCTCGCGCAGGCCGCAGATCGAGGCGATGAGACGAGCCACGTAGGTGCGCACGGAGTCGAGCTTGAGCCGCACATAGCCCTGGTACGCGAACCCGGCGTCTTGTGCCGCTCGGGCATTGGCGGCTTCACGCCAGGCATGAATCTGCGCGACGCTGAAGGGAGCCTCGATGCTGGACTCGGCCAGCGCCGTCACCATGCGCGCAATCTGCGGACGTGCCGAATCAACGATCGCACGCAACCGGCGCACGCGCTCGTTGAAGCCGGCGACGAAGTCCAGTTCGTCGGAGATCGGCTCGTTGCGGGGCAGGTCCGACAGCGCACCCTTGAGCGTGGCGAAAAAGCCCGGCACCCGCCCGCTGGGCGGAGGCGGCGGCTGCACTGGATCCGGATCGATGTAGACGAGCCGGCGATCGACCTGACGATACGCGGGGCGGTTGCGGATCGCGGCCAGCGCTTCGGCGAACGGCTTGTTGTTGAGCACGCTGCCGTCGATGAACGAGGTCGCCAGCGGATCGAGACCGGCGCGATGGTAACGCTCGAAATTCGCCTGCAGGAACTGGGCACGTCCGGGCCATTCGCACCCGCGCGCCGCGATCACCCGGTCGATCTCACGGATCTGCGCCGGCGGGAAGGCGCCCGGGTAAGCCGAGGTCGCGCGGGCGGCAAACGCGAGGGCGGCGGCATTGTCGCGGCGGAAATCGCTTTGCACCTCGCCGTTGGGAAAGCGGCGATAGCTGAACCGCAGCACGTGACGGTGCTCGCGCTCGCGGATCAAGGCCGGGTCGTGGATCTGAATCAGCTGCTGATAGCCGTAGAAATCGGTCAGCGTGACGAACATCTCGAGCTGCTGTCCGCCCGGCATCAGCGAGCCATCCGGGTCGGCGGGCTCGCCCATGCGATCGACGGCATCGAACATCAGCTCGGACATCTTGTCGCCGTCGAAGGGAGGCTTGAACCAGCGCGAGCGCACCAGCAGGGACAGCTTCTGCCGCACTTCCGGGTTGCGCACGGTGCGCGAGCGCCCGCTCCAACCCAGCGCCCACACCAGCGGCGCCATGAACAGCTTGCTCCACGCCTTGGCGCGGCCGGACTGGGCGAGCAGCTCGCTCACGTCGCCCGCCTCCAGCCACATCTCGCGCAGGTGGCTGACCGGCAGGTCGTGCGCCAGCGCCCGTCCCAGCATCACGCCGTTGATGCCGCCGGCGGAAGCACCGGCGATCACATCGACGACCACGCGCAGCTCGACGCGCTGGCCGATGGTGCGGAGCAGGTCGAAGTAGACGGCCTCGGTGTCGTACTCGGGGTCGCCCGCGCTGACCGTGTCTTCGAACCGTGCCGTCGCTCGCGGGCTGCGGTCGGCAACGCGGTGCAGCGTCCGCGAGGCCCTGACGAGCTTGAGGATCTCCTTGCTGATGCCGTGCATGTAGACGGCGAGCGAGATGCCCCCGAAGCAGACCAGCGCCAGCCGCAGCTCCTTCTCGCGCACGCAACCTCCGCCCGAGCCCGGGCACGATCGGATGAAACGATCTTACGGCATGGAGCGGCCTGACTAGAGACCGTCGCGGGGATCGCGGCCCGCGCTCGGTCCCTTGGTACCCGATTTCACAAGTTCCGCGACGCATCGCCCCCTCCCTCGCCCTCCTCCGCACGCGGGGGAGGGTTGGCTGGGGGCGTACAGGTTGCACCCGGGTGTCCCGGCTGAGGTACTTGGCGAATCCGGCCGTTTCGTGGTTAGATTGCGGTCATGATCACGATCCGGCTCACCCGACGCAGCCGCCGCCCTGGCGGAGGATAGCGCTCGCGGTCAGTCACTCGATTCTGGACTTGAAGGCCGCGTACCCCGCGGCCTTTTTTCGTAGGGCGGCGCCGCTGGGCGCGCCGAGAGGAGCAGCGATGGGCAAGCCCCGCATCTACATCGATGGCGAGCACGGCACCACCGGTCTCGAGATCCGTGAGCGCCTGGCCACGCGCAGCGAGATCGAGCTGGTCAGTCTCGGCCGCGACGCGGCGAAGGACCCTGCGATCAAACGCGGTGTCGTCAACGACGTTGACCTGGTTGTGCTGTGCCTGCCGGACGCAGCCGCGCGCGAAACCGTGACACTGATCGACAACGGTCGGACCCGCGTGATCGACGCCAGCACCGCGCACCGCACCGCGCCGGGTTGGGTGTATGGCTTCCCGGAGTTGACCAAGACTCATCGGGCGGCCGTAGCAGCAGCCAAGCGAGTGTCCAACCCGGGTTGTTACCCGACCGGCTTCCTCGCGCTGGTGCGGCCGCTGCGCGAGCGCGCGGTGCTGCCGTCCGGCTTCCCGGTCAGCGCTCACGCCGTTTCGGGCTATTCCGGCGGGGGCCGCAAAATGATCGAAAGCTATGAGCAGCCCGCCTCTGGCATGCGGCCCGCGAACTTCGGCGCCTATGGACTCGAGCTGGCTCACAAGCACGTGGGCGAGATGCGCCTGCATGGGCTGCTCGACCGCAACCCGGTGTTCGCGCCCTCCGTCGGCTACTTCAAGCGCGGGATGCTGGTATCGGTTCCGCTACACCTGTCCAGCCTGCCCCGCCCCGTCTCCGGGCGGACCTGCGAGCGATCTATGCCGAGCACTTCGCCGACGAACCCTTCGTGACGGTACGACCGCTGAACGACAAGGCAGCGCTGCGCGACGGCTCGTTCCTGGAACCCGAGGCGCTGAACGGCACCAACCGCCTCGAGCTCTTCGTGTTCGCCAACGATGCCGACGGGCAGGCCATGCTCATCGCACGCCTGGACAATCTCGGCAAAGGCGCGAGCGGCGCGGCGGTGCAGAACATCAATCTGATGCTGGGGATTGCCGGAAAGTGCGGGACTCTCCTGAAACGCCTGGCCTGCCGGCTATCGCCCGTGCTCAGCGGCGCGCGTCCGCAAGCGCAGCGCTGCTGTTGCGTCCGCTGGAGCATCCGACTGGCGGTTTCTTAGTAAGCTGAATAAGGAATTGAAAGCATAAGCCGTCGACTGGCCTGTATCGCGCTCTCGACGAGGTTCGAATCTTGACGACTCGCCGAGCAGGTGTTACTTTGGTGACACTTCCTCTGGATGCCGCGATGCCCTCCACCACGACCCTCAAGCTTCCCGAGCCTCTCAAGGCCCGGATCGCCCCGCTCGCCGAGGCCGCGGGCAAGACGCCGCACGCCTGGATGATCGACGCCTTGGAAGCGCAGGCCGCGCTGGCCGAAATGCGCGAGGCGTTCATTGCCGAAGCCGAAGCGTCGGCGGCGGAGGTCGATGCTGGCGGGCCGCTGTACGCCGCCGAGGATGTGCACGCGTACATCCTGGCCCGCGCAACCGGCAAAGCCGCTCGCCGTCCACGCCCGATGCAACGCGCCCGCAAGCGCTAGTCGCTCGCGTTGGCCGCGATCTCCTACAGTGCGCGTGCGCTCGTCGATCTCGATCGGTTGTTCGATTTCCTGGCTTCCGTCGATCCGCTTGCCGCAGTCGAGGCAGCGGAACTCATCGTCGACGCCGTCAAAGTACTCGAGCGCCATCCACACATCGGCCGTCCCGTCCGTGGACGGCTGCGTGAACTGGTCATATCTCACGGCCGGGCCGGATATGTGGCGCTGTACCGGGTAACGCCGCGACGAGACCGGGTGGAAGTGCTCGCGATCCGGCATCAGCGCGAGGCGGGCTATCACTCGTGATCGACTCGGGCGGAATCGAAGCAGAAATGGCATTCACCGAGTTGCTTCCGGGCTTCGAGCGGCGGCTTGCAAGTCGGCCGCTGCGAGCCTATGCAGGACAGCTCGGCTCCACCGCGACGCTACTCGAGCCGGATTCAGGAACAAAGTTCGGTCATGCTCATTTCCCCGTTACTAACCCTGACCGCCCTGACCAGGACGATCACTGCATAGCAGGACAACCGGATACGCGTAGCGAATCTCCGCGCCGTGCAGGTGTACCGGGATGCCCAGGCGATCGTCCTCGACCGATGCGCGGAAGATCGCGCGGATCTTCTCGTCGTCTCCGGGATTCGGGAAGGATCGGTGCAGCAGGTTCTCCAGCTCGTCGCGCAGTTCGTAGTGCGTCTCCCGCGGCTCGGGCAGTCCCACGGCGCGGAACAGCCCGCGCAGCTCCGCGGCGGGCATCGCTCGCACGTGGGAGGGATCGCGCAGCACCTCCATGCGGTTGAACTCGGCCGCCTTGTGCGGATCGTCGGAGGCTTGCACGTCGCACACCACGATGCGCCCGCCCGGCGCGCACACGCGCACCATCTCGGCGAGGACCGCGCGGGAGTCGGTGAAAATGGTGAAAGGCGAACCGCGAGACGACGATCGTGAAAGCGCCGTCCGGATAGGGCAGCGGGGTAGCTTGACCCAGGTCCCAGGTCACGTTGGTCAAGCCCTGACTGCTGCGCCAGGTCGAGAGCACGTTCGAGCATGGCGGGAGTCATGTCGATGCCGGTGGCGTGCCGCGCGCGTCGCGCGAAGGCGCAGACCACCAAGCCGCCGCCGCAGGCCACGTCGAGGACGTTGTCGTCCGGCCCGCAGCCGCTGAAATCCACCAGCAGCTGCAGGGCGCTCTCGTCGGCGATCGTCTTGGCGGTCGAGAACGGGACGGCCTGGCGGGTGAACTGGTCGAGGATCAGGTCGTGGTGCGCGGGTTGGCTCATCACGTGTCCATGCGGATGGTGCGTGTGACCCATGGTCTCACAGCGTGCTTCTCAGCGCTGGATGCCTACTCGACCTCGAACCGGATCCCCTGCGCCAGAGGCAGCTCGCGCGAGTAGTTGATGGTGTTGGTCGCGCGCCGCATGTACGCCTTCCACGCATCGGAGCCGGACTCGCGGCCGCCGCCGGTGTCCTTCTCGCCGCCGAAGGCGCCGCCGATTTCGGCGCCAGAGGTACCGATGTTGACATTGGCGATGCCGCAGTCGGAGCCTGCGGCGCTCAGGAACGCTTCCGCTTCGCGCAGATCGTTGGTGAAGATCGACGACGACAGGCCGTGACGGGACGCGTTGTGCAGCGCGATCGCCTGGTCGAGCGTGTCGTAGGGCATGGCGTAGAGGATGGGAGCGAACGTCTCCTCGAGCACGATATCGGTCTGTGTCCGCATCGCCACCAGTGCCGGCCGCACGTAAAAGGCGTCGGGATGCTCCCGCTCCAGGACCCGCTCCCCGCCCTGCACCCAGAGCGCGTCGCCGCGCGCGCGCGCCAGCGCGTCCTGCATTCCGGTGAAAGCCCGCTGATCGATCAGCGGGCCGACCAGCGTGCCCTCCTCCAGCGGATTGCCTACGCTCACCTTCGCATAGACCTGACGCAGACGCGCCAGCAGCGGTTCGTAGACGCTGCGCTCGACGATCAGGCGGCGCAAGGACGTGCAGCGCTGTCCCGCGGTACCGACGGCGGCGAACAGGATTGCACGCTCGGCGAGGGCGAGATCGGCGGAGGGCGCAACGATCGCGGCATTGTTGCCGCCGAGCTCGAGGATGGTGCGCATGAAGCGCTGGCGCAACCTGCGCGGCGACGACTCGTCCCATGCGCGTCGAGCCGGTAGCGGAGACGAGCCGAACCTGCGGCTGGTCCAGCAGCACGCGCGCCTGGTCGGCGCCGCCGAACACCAGCTGATCGAGATGCGCGGGCACATCCGCCATGCCGTGGCCGGCACGCTCGCAGCAGACGCGTTCATCGCAAGTGCGGTGAGCGGAGTCTTCTCGGACGGTTTCCACAGCACGGTATCGCCGCACACCAGCGCAAGCGCCGCGTTCCAGGCCCACACCGCGACCGGAAAGTTGAAGGCGCTGATCACGACGGCTGGGCCGAGCGGGTGCCACGTCTCCATCATGCGATGACCGGGCCGCTCGCTGGCGATGGTCAGGCCGTGCAGCTGGCGCGACAGCCCGACAGCGAAATCGCAGATGTCGATCACTTCCTGCACTTCGCCCAGGCCCTCCTGCAGGATCTTGCCCGCTTCGATCGAGACCAGGCGTCCGAGCGGCTCCTTGTGTGCACGCACCAGCTCGCCGAATCGGCGCACCAGCTCGCCGCGCCGCGGGCGCGGGCACGCTGCGCCATACTGTGAACGCAGCCGCAGAGCGCGCGGTCTTGTCGGCGATGTGGAGTTCGTGTCCAGCTTCCACGCCGCCGATGCGCGAACCGTCTATCGGACTGCGGACATCCAGATCCCGCCGACGGCGTCGGCATTGGCCGCGCCGATGGATTTGAGCAGCGATTGCACTTCGGTGTGCAGTTCACGCCTGATCTCCTGTGCGCTGTCAACGACCCTCCCGTTCAAGGCGGGGGCTTGAGTTGGGATGAGCCTCGAATGGAAACCTGACGCATCCCCGTGAGCCTCCCCTTGAAGGGAGAGGGATGGTTTGGTTCCCACACGCAGGGGGCACAGGCGTATCGCGGTGCGGCCCGAGCATCGGGCCAACGCGCATGCCGTTGCACCCGCACCGAGAGTCCTCCTTGCCACGCGCTGTGCCAACCCGCTTGCCGCAGAGCCATCAGGCCGCTGCGGCGGCCTCGTACGCACGCCCGAACCGGTTGTCCAGAAAGTCTGCGAGCGCCATCTGCTCCTGGCGGATGAAGCCGGCGCGCGGCAGCTTTCCCTGCACCACCAGGTCGACCACGGTGCAGATCCCGCTCGCGGTGGTGATCTGGATCGCTGTCATCGGCTGGCCGGCCCAGCTCTGCGCGTAGACCTTGCGTGCGAAGGAGATCTGGGTGCGCTGCCCGTTGCGCAATCCGGAAGCGGTGACGAACACCACCACCACGTCCTGCTCGGTGTTGGGGATCGCCGTCTGCAGGATGTCCTTCATGACGTCGCGTTTGCCCGCCAGGCCGAAATCCTGCAGCAGCAGCTTGCAGATGTCGCGGTGGCCGGGGTAGCGGATGGTCTTGTAGTCCAGATAGCGGACCTTGCCTTCCAGCGTTTCCGCCAGCGTTCCCAGCCCGCCGGAGGTATTGAAGGCCTCGTAGTGCACGCCGTCGAGCGCGAAGATCTCGTAGCCTTCCAGCGGAGGCAGCTCCATCCTGCGTCCGTCCACGATCGCCTCGCAAGGATGCAGGTACTCGTTGATCAGCCCGTCCACCGACCAGGTGAGGTTGTACTTGAGCGCGTTGGCCGGGTACTGCGGCAGCGCACCGACCCGCATGTGCAGCCGCTCGAGGGTATCGAAGCCCTGCGACAACGCGTAGCCGGCCATGCCGATGAAGCCGGGCGCCAAACCGCACTGCGGCATCAGGACGGTAGGCGAATTCTCCGCCAGCAGCGCGAATCTCGCGGGTCGCGGCAACATCCTCGGTGAGATCGAAGTAATGCGTTCGGGTTTGCACCGCGGCACGCGCCACGCTGCCCGCGAAATGAAACGGCAGCGCATTGATGACGACGTCGGAGCCGTCCAGCAGATCCGTCAGGCTGTGCAGGTCGGCGTCGAACTCGGCCCAGGCCGGGAATTGTCGGCGTACCTCCGGCGCGACCTGCCGGTCGGCTACGGTCACCCGGAACTCCGGCTGCCCTTGCGCGCTGGATAGCAGATGAGCCACGGCCCGGCCGATGTGGCCGGTGCCCAGAACGAGGACCTTGGTGGTCATGTCGCCCCTCCTGAAGGACGCAAAACCAGCCTCGTGAGCCGGCCGCGTCTACGCGACGGGCGGCAAGAGCTGCCGCCTGTCCGAATTGGACTGCCGACAGCAGAAAGCGTGCCGAAAAAAGCTCCCTCTCCCTTCAAAGGGGAGAGGGAACTGTTCATGGGCTTGATTCGTGACGCGGGGGCTTGATTCGTGACGCGAGCGTCATGCAACTCTCCCGCAGGAGAGGGGTTCCCTGCTACAGCGGAGACTCCAGCGTCTCGAGCTGCCGGGTCAGCTTCATGTTCTCCCGATAGTCGACGGGACAGTCGACGATGGTGACGGTGTCCTCGGCGAGCGCCTTCTTGAGGGTGGGAACGAGGTCGGCGGTGCGCTCCACCCGGTAACCCTTGGCCCCGAAGCTCTCGGCATACTTGACGAAGTCGGGATTGTTGAAGGCGATGTGGCTGGTGCGGCCGAAGTGCCGCAGCTGGTGCCAGGTGATCAGCCCGTACTCCGAGTCGTTCCAGATCAGCGCCACGAACGGCGTTTTGCAACGCAGCGCCGTCTCGATCTCCTGCGAGTTCATCAGGAACCCGGCGTCGCCGGTGACCGCAACCACTTTGCGCTGCGGATAGGCGAGCTTTGCGGCGATGGCGCCGGGCACCGCCAGCCCCATGGCGGCGAAGCCGTTGGAAATGATGCAGGTGTTGGGCTGCTCGGCGCGGTAGTTACGCGCCGTCCACATCTTGTGCGCACCCACGTCCGAGATCACGATGTCCTCGGGCGCGAGCACCTCGCGCAGGTCCCACAGGATCTTCTGCGGCTTGACCGGAAACTCCCGGTCCTCGGCATAGCGCGCCTGGTCCGCCAGAATCGCCGCGCGCAACGCCTTGAGCGGCGTGCCCGAATGCGGCCTCGCCCGCACGGCGATGCCGCGCAGCGCCTCGCCGATCTCGCCCAGCACGCCCACCGCGACGATGTAGCGCTCGTCCACCTCGGCGGGCAGCGCGTCCACGTGCACAATGATCTTGTCGCCCGCCGGATTCCACATCTCGGGGTGGTACTCGACCATGTCGTAGCCCACGCAGATCACGACGTCGGCCTTGGCGAAGGCAAACCACGGGAAGTCGCGCGACTTGAGCCCGATCGTGCCCAGCGACAAATCGCTGGAGAAGGGCATCACGCCCTTGGCCATGAACGTGTTGGCCACCGGGATGCGCATCAGCTCGGCAAAGGTCACCAGCGAATCGGCCGCGCCCTGCCGGATCACGCCGTTGCCCGCCAGGATAACCGGGCACTTCGCCCGCGAGATGATGCCCGCGGCCTCCTCGATCTTGTGCTCTGGCGCCGCCGAGGTATAGGCGCTCTGCACCTCGATCGGGGCCTTGTCCACCGCCATCTCGGCGATGTTCTCGGGAAAGTCGATGAAGGCGGCACCCGGCTTCTCGGTCTGCGCCACCTTGAAGGCCTTGCGCACGATCTCCGGGACGATCTCCGGCTCGCGAATCTGCGCCGTGTACTTGGAGATGGGCTGGAACAGGTTGGTGAGATCGAGGATCTGGTGGCTTTCCTTGTGCAGGCGCGTCGTGGCGCCCTGCCCCGCGATCGCGACGACCGGAGCGCGATCCATGTTGGCGTCCGCAACGCCGGTGATGAGGTTGGTCGCGCCCGGTCCCAGCGTGGCGAGGCACACACCCGCCTTACCGGTGAGCCGGCCGTAGACGTCGGCCATGAACGCCGCGCCCTGCTCGTGGCGCGTGGTGATGAAGCGGATGCGGCTGTCGAGCAGCGCGTCCATGACGTCGATGTTCTCTTCGCCCGGCAGTCCGAAGATGAGATCGACGCCCTCGTTCTCGAGGCATCTGACCAGCAGCTCGGCAGCTTTCATGTGCGTCCTCGTCCGGTTCCGGAACGCTGAAGGCCCTCGCTCACGCGAAGGCCGACGACCCGCGGGCCTTCGCTTGACAGCGTCTACTTACCCATCACCTTGCCGAACAGCTTCCACTCCTTGCCGTCGAAGCGGCCGAGCTGCGCGGACTCGATCAGGAAGAAGTCGTCCGGCGCCGTATTCCACTTGATGCCGGGGAGCATCATGGGCACCGCCAGGTCCTTCATCGAAGCCATCTGCTTCATCACGTTCTCGCGCGACAGGTCGTCACCGCACATCTTCAGCACCTGCACCACGCCTTCGGCGATGACGTAGCCGGCCACGTTGAACACGTCCTTGATGTCGCCTTCCGCATAGTACTTCTCGAACCACGCCTTGTACGCCTTGAACGCCGGATCGTTGCTCCATTGCGGATCGGCCGGGTCGACCAGATAGATCGCGGTGATCAGCCCCACCGACTTGTCGAGGCCTGCGGTGGCCCACTGCGGATCGGCGGGATCGACCAGATAGAGCGCGGTGATCAGGCCGACGGACTTTTCCATCCGGCGGGGACAAGCACCGCACCGACCGACGAGGAGACGTTGTTGAGGATCTGCAGAGGGCGCCAGCCGATGTCGTAGCTCTTGCGGATCGCCTGCGCGGCGAACTTCGGCGTGGTGACGTTGAAGAAGGTGTCGGCGCCGGAGGCCTGCAGCGTCACGATCTGCGAGTCGACGGTCGGATCGGTGACTTCGTAGCTCACTTCGGCAACGATCATCTTCGCCGCCTTGTCTCCGAGCCCGTCCTTCAGGCCGCGCACGTAGTCTTTGCCGTAGTCGTCGTTCTGGTACAGGATCGCGATCTTCGCATCCGGCTTGTTCGCCAGGATGTACTTCGCGTAGATCTGCCCCTCGGCCGTATAGCTCAAGTTGAAGCCCATGGTCCAGGGGAAGTTCTTCGGGTCACCCCACTTGGTGGCGCCGGTATTGACGAAGATGTGCGGGACCTTCTTGGCATTGACGTACTTGTGGATCGCGGTGTTGGTCGGCGTGCCCAGCGTGCCCGCGAGGAACAGCACCTGTTCCTCCTCCACCAGCTTGCGCATCTGCTCCACCGTGCGCGGCGGGCTGTAGCCATCGTCCAGGCTGATGAAATTGATCTTGCGGCCGTTGATTCCGCCTTGATCGTTGATCATCTTGAAGTAGGCGGCCTCGGCACGTCCGATGGTGCCGTACGCCGACGCCGGACCACTGTAAGCGTTGGTGCTGCCGATCTTGATCTCGGTATCGGTGACCCCCGGACCCTGCTTCTTCTGCGCGAGCGCAGCTCCGGCGGTGAACAACAGGCAAGCGGCGGCGAGGGCAAGCAGCCTCGCCCCGGACAACGGTCGCATCGTAGTCTCCTCCTCGTTGGGCGTGCGATTCCCCGCCACGCAGGCGGGCACGCCGGCAGTGTAGCGCGAGGGCCCCGCCCGTGACCAGCCGCTCAGCGCGAGTTGCGAGCGGTCGTGCCTGCCGCGGTGGTCAGCCGCCCCAGCTCGATCTTGGCGGAGGCGTACTCGAGGTAGTGCTTGACGCCTGTGGCAACGGCGCTCTGAAATGCGCGCCGCGCGCCCTCGCGGTCCCCGGCCAGCAGCCGGTAGTGACCGAGGAAGAAGTACGCCTCGCACAGGTTCATGACCTCGGTCTTGCGATCGAAGCTCCACGCGCCGGCGAGCATCTCGTCCGGCGTGATCTCGCCGAGCAGCAGCATGACCGCAGGGCCGGGCCACTGCGACACATCGGCCGCAACCGGCAGCGAGGAGACCGCTGCGCGCGCGTCCTCGCCCAGGCGCGCGGTGGCAAGGTAGAGCCAGATCACCGCGTGCAGCTGATCCTCACCCTCCTGGGTCGCGACGGCGCTGCGGAAATCCGCTTGGGCGGCACGGAAGTCTCCGCGCATGAACAACGCGTGACCGCGGCTGCGCGGGAGCGCCGCCAATTCTGGATCGAGCCTGCGCACCTGTTCGAAATCCGCCAGCGCCTCGTCGTATCGGCCGAGCTTGGTGTACACCTCGCCGCGCGTGAGGTAGGCGACCGCGAGCGCCGGATCGGCCTGGATGGCCGTTTCGAGGTCGTCGAGCGCATCCGCCGGCCGCTCCATGTTGCTGTAGGCGATCGCCCGCCCCACCAGCGCCTGCGCCAGCTCGTGCCCTTCCAGGCCGCTCGCGGCGATCTGATCGGACAGGGCTTGCACGGCAGCCAGTTGCTCTCGCTCGATACCCGCGTCCACCTCGGCCACCACACCACGCTCCAGCGCCCCTGCAGTTGGCGCGATTCGACGGCACGCCGGCGCGCCAGCTCGACGCCGTTGGCGATGGACAGGTGGTAGGCCACCTTGGTCCGGACCTCGCGCAGGGTGCGCGCATAGGCGGCAAGCTCCGCCGCCGGCACGGCGTCGCGCTTGTAAACCACGCCGTAGCGGACCTGCAAGCGTCGTGCTGCATACGACCGGCTGACGGTGAACTCCAGGTTGCCGTCGTCCACGCGCACCGGGCTGAGCGCACCCATCGGCACGTCATCCGGCAACTGCACGTCGATGCTCGTCGTCAGGGCGAACGGATACGGCAACGCCAGCGGAAAAATACGCTGCAGCTTGGCGGGCGGCTCTGCCAGGTCGTGGATCGGCGCGGCGACGAACTGCGCGCGCAGGTTGGCGCCCTGGGCCACGAACATCTCCGGCACCGAGAAGGCTTGCGTCACGTTCAGCCGGTTCTCTTCGGTTTCGTCGCGCACCTCGGGGACGCCGACCGCGGTGGCACCGGGATGCATGCGCTGCACGTCCGCGAACAGCTCTTCGCCGAGGCGCTCGGTCCCCGCCGCAGCGATCGCGCCGCGCGCGCCCTCCGCCAGCGCGCCGCTGAACGTGACGGTGGCCTTGAGCGCGATCGGCCCGCGATAGTCGCTGACGGCGTACTCGTAGCGCGTGTCGACACCCTGGCGGTAGCCCGCCGGCACTTGCACCGACTGCAGGCCGGTCGCCGCAACCCCGGTGACCAGGGCCCAGTGGAACGGGGTCATGCCGATGCGGTCCAGCCCACCTTCCTGATGGGTACGGGTCGGGTCCAGCCAGTAGGTCTGGCCGTCCACCTGCACCTGCACGATCATGTGGTCGAACAGGGCGGGCATCGGCATCCAGTTCTGCGCCGCACGCCCCGCCCAGGTCGACACCAGCGCAGGGCGCGCCTGCTCGCCGAGGCCGCGCAGAATGGCGGCGAGCAGCACCGACTTGTCCTTGCAGTCGCCGTAGCGGCGCCGGAACACGTCGCTCGGGTGGGCGGCGCGATAAGAGCCTTCGCCGATTTCCACGCCGACGTAGCGCACCTGCTCCTGCACCAGTCTGAGCGCCTGGCGCACCCTCTGGCGGGTGTCCTGGCTGCCGGCACGCAGCTCGGCGATCGCTGCGCGCAGCTCCGGCGACAGGTCGTCCGGAACGCGATACAGGCTGTCGGCCCATTTCGCAACGTCGGCCCAATCCGCGTACTCGGAAACTTCGAGGCGCGGCGACATGGCCGCCGCCGGGGGCGCATGCTCCTCGGGGCGGGTCGCGGCAAGATTGTCGAGCTGCACCTGCCATTGCTTGTAGCGCCCGTGCTGCGAGATTCTCACCTTCGCGCTCGAGCCCACAGTGCGCAGCTGCACCGGCCGGCGCGCATCCGCCAGAACCCGCAGTTTGTACAGGTCGAGCGGGGCGGGAAATGCCAGCGACAGGACATGGTTGTAACGCCCACCCAGCGCGGGGTTGATGCCAGCCAGGGTGTACTCGACGTCGATGCTGTCGCCCACGCGCACGTCGTCGAGCGTAAAGCTGGCAGTCGCAGTGCCGTCGTAGAGTCCGGCCTCCAGGCCCAGCTCGCGGCGCATCAGCTCGGGGCGCAAGGTGGACAGCTTCTCGGTGCGGTTGGGACCCCGCAGCACCGCGACCGAATGCAGCGTGAGCGTCTCGTACTGCGGTTGATAGGTGATGTCCACGCGTGCCGCACGCTCCAGTCCCGCCGGCGTCAGCACCTGGATCGTTCGATGCGAGTAGCGCTGCGGCGCTGCGTCGGCAAGCAACAGCTGCGCGTCGAGCAACCGGTAGCGCAACGGACCTTCCACCGCCGCGGGCTTGCCTGCCAGTCCCGACATCCGGGTGCGCTGCACCCAGTCGCCCGCGGGGCCGACGAAGTACTCCACCCCATTCTGGACATGGCGCTGAGGGGCAGCGTACAGACCCGCGGAAGCGCATACGAACAACGCCGCGCAGGCGATCTTGAGCGCCCGCAGCGGCCAGGCGATGACCACGCCACGCCCGCTCGTCCGCCGGACTCCTGCATCCACGCCACCATCGAAGCCTGCGCTTGACATGTGGAACCCTCCTTGGCTGGAGCCGCATCGAGGGCCACACCACGACTGCGATGCCGACCCAGAGTTCCACCATGGTAGGCACCGGCGCGCGCGCGCCGCTGTGCGGAATGTCACAAGGCGCCAGTGCGGCATGCACGGGGCCGCGTATCGAGACAGCGCTGCGGAGGTGAACGGCACGAAGCGATTTTATCGACGGCCTGTTAGCATGCCGCGCAGCCGGAACAACTCCCCTGCCGCCGATGCCTCCGCCTCCACCGCCCGCTACCGCCCCCCTGCCCCAACGCTGGATCGGACTGGCCGGGATCGGCACCGGCATCTTCATGTTCACGCTCGACGGCAGCATCGTGAACGTCGCGCTGCCCACCTTGGTGACCGAACTGCACGCGGGCTTCGCGACCGTGCAGTGGATCGTGCTCGCCTACCTGCTGGTGGTGTCCTCGCTCGTGATGGGCGCGGCGCGCATGGGCGACCTGTACGGCAAGAAGCGCATCTATCTGTGCGGCCTGGGCCTGTTCACCGCGGCGTCGCTGGGCTGCGCGCTGTCACCGGACGTGCGCTGGCTGATCGGCATGCGCGCGGTGCAAGGGCTGGGCGGCGTATTCGTAGCCGCGCTGGGCGCGGCGATCATCGCGGAGATCTTTCCGCCCAAGGAGCGCGGCCGGGCGCTCGGCTTCATCGGTACCAGCGTGCTGCTCGGTGTCGCCCTGGGACCGACCTTGGGCGGCCTGATCCTGCACTACGCGAGCTGGCACTGGATGTTCCTGGTCAACATCCCGATCGGCATCGCGGTGATCGGCGTGCTGAGTCGAGTCCTTCCTCCTATCGCCCGGTCACACGGCCGCGCCGGGTTCGACTGGCTCGGTACCGTGCTGCTTGCCGTCGGGCTGGTGAGCCTGGCGCTCGCCTTGACCTACGGGCAGCGACAGGGGTTCGGGACCAACCAGGTGCTCGCGCTGTTCGCGCTGGCGATGGCCGGGATCGGCTCGTTCCTGGTCTGGCAACGGCAAGCCGCCTCGCCGCTGATCGACCTGCGCCTGTTTTCCAACAGCCGGCTCGCCGGCGGGCTGGCCGCCTGCCTGCTGACCTTCGTGGTGATCGGCGGCATGACGTTCATCCAACCGTTCTTTCTCCAACTCGTCGGCGGCTTTACCGCCGCACAAGTCGGACTGCTGCTGGCGATCTCACCGGTGGTCGGAGGCGTGACCGCACCGATGTCGGGTCACCTCGCGGACCGCGTCGGTGCGCGCTGGGTCACCGCGCTGGGCGCCTGCTCGGTGGCGCTCGGCTGCTTCCTGCTGGCCACGCTGGACGAGCACGTCACCGCGCTGTCCTTCGCGCTGCGGGTGGCGTTCGTGGGGCTGGGCACGGGGATGTTCAACGCCGCAAACAACACCAGCGTGCTGAACTCGGTGAAGCGCGAGAGCCTGGGTGTGGCGTCCGGACTGCTCTCGCTCATGCGCACACTCGGCCAGTCGACCGGTGTGCCTCTTGCGGCGACGATCTTCGGGCTGGTTGCGCTCGGTCACGCCGGCGCGCGCGATACGCAGGCGCTCCTGGGTCTGCCGCCCGCTTCCCTGGTGCACGGCACACGCTGGGTCTTTATTGCCGCGGGGCTGGTTGCGCTGAGTGTCGCGGCCGTGACTACCATCGCCAAGCGCGGCGAAGAACGGGCAACAGGCGCGTAGTCGACGAGTCGAAGGCCGATTCAACCGCCGGTCGGCCGCCACGTCGACGACAGGTCTGCAGTCTGCGATCCGACCTGCCGGTCTGGCCCAAGCGGGGAACGAATGCCGACTCGAATTGTGCCGCCGAACTGCGCCGAAACGTCCTTCACCCAGGAGCCGTCCGACCTCGGCGCGAAGAACAGATCCCCGGTGGCTGCATCGACGCTCAGCGGCGCGCCCGTGTACGGATTTGCCAGCGCCGTCCCGTTGCCGGAGGCCAGGAACGCGGCCCGCTGCGCTGGTGACGTCAGCGACCGCATGGCCAGCTGCGCGCGCACCAGGGTGATCAGGCCCTGCAGGTCGTGCATGCGCGCGACGTAGTTGGCGTAGTCGTTTCGGGCGCTGCGGACCAGGATGTTTCCAGCGGGATTGCGTACGTAGTCCCACACGGACAGCGCCTGGTACTGGCTGATGGAGGCACGGGAGGCCTCGCGTGCTGCGTCGAAGTTCGGAGCCGCCACCTGCGCCACACCCAGGTCTTCCTCGAAGCGGCGGGTCGCCTCGTTGGCCGTCACGTTCGGTTGGTAGAAGAGCGTCGCCAGCTGGTCGGCGATCCCCGGGGTCTGCGCGCCGCGGTAGACCCACAGCGGCCCGTTGCGGGGCACTTCGTTCAAGAGGAAGCGCAGGCGCTTCGCCGCTTCGTCGCGCAACGCCGGTTCCAGCACGCTTTCCGCGGCCGACAGCGGACGCACGGCTGCCGCCAGCCGCTCACCGTAGGTGCGCATGGCGTCCGGCCGTTTGGAGATGAGATCGGAAAGGAACAGGGCGTTCCTGGCGACACACGTATTGGCGACCATCTTGCCGACCAGGCTGGTCGATCCGGCCAGCATGCGCCGGCTGAAACTCATGTCCGCCTCTGCCAGTGCCACGGCCTGGTCGAACCTGCCCTGGACCGCGGCAGCCGACGCCGCAAGCAGGGTCGCGCTCTGGGCCCGTGCTGCGTTGTGATACTGCGGCATCGGCGAGAGCACGGAATGGGGAACATAGGCGTCGGCGAAACCGGGCCGCGACCGCATCTGTGCCGCACGGTCCAGGAGGACCCGCGCTTGCGCGAGCTGGTGGTGCACCTCGCTGCCGCGCCCCTCTGCCAGGTCGATGCATGAGACCTTTTCAGGGACGCAGAATATTTGCTGGTCGCCAGCATCCGACAGATAGTTGGCGAGTAATGGATCCTGCTCGTCCAGGAAGCCGCCTCGGGCGTCCACCTGCTGCAGCCGCGCGAGAACCCCTGCGCCCCACGCGTAGGCGTCCTCGGTCTCGGGAGCACGCAGCCCGAGCATCCACACGTAGGCGTTGCGGGCCTCGGCCGGAGGCGGCGGCGCAGCGGCCACCAGGCGTCTAGCTTCGACTGACAGAGGCTCATCGAGCGCATTCACAGCGACCGCCCCGGCCATCACCAGCACGATCGCCCCGATAGACCAGCCTGCGAAGCGGGCGACCTGCAGGGCGACGGAACCTTGTCTTCTCATGACTCGCTGCCTGGCGCGAATTCCCGCGCCGGTGCCGGCGATAAAGCCGTATGGATGAATGGGTTGGCCCACGGACCGAAAACGCGCCGGGTTGCCGAGAGGCCTGCAGAGGTCGCGACCGTGCTTGGCCACTGCCACTGCCACGAATAACGGCAGTCTGGCGGCAGCCCTTAGCCGGGTGTTGAAAAAAGCATTCGGGGCACCCGACCGAGCCGGGTGTGCGAAGCGGGAAGGTGTACGGCTACCCCGCCGCCGACGCAGGAGGCTTGACCAGGCTCAGCTGCCCCGGCGCCGGGGCGGTCCGGAACTGGCGCTCGTAGAGACGGCCGTACAAACCGCCCTCGGCCAGCAGCTGCGCGTGCGGACCGATCTGGACGATGCTGCCCTGGTCCATCACGACGATGCGGTCGGCGTGCAGGATGGTGGACAACCGGTGCGCGATCACCACGCTGGTGCGGCTGCGCATGAGCTGCCTCAACGCATCCTGGATCAGGTGCTCGCTCTCGCTGTCCAGCGCGCTGGTGGCTTCGTCCAGGATCAAGATGCGCGGGTCGCGCAGGAACGCCCGTGCGATGGCGATGCGCTGGCGCTGCCCGCCGGAGAGCTTGGCGCCGCGCTCGCCCAGCAGGGTGTCGTAGCCTTCGGGCAGCTGCACGATGAACTCCTCGGCGTGCGCGGCGCGCGCCACCCGGCGCAGCGCCTCGTCGCTGGCGTCGGGCATGCTGTAGAGGATGTTGTCGCGCACGCTGCCCGACAGCAGAACAGTATCCTGGGCGACGATGCCGATCTGGCTGCGCAGCGACCGTAGCGTCACGTCGCGCAGATCGTAGCCGTCGACCGTGATGCGCCCGGAGTCGGGATCGAAGAAGCGCGGGATGAGCTGGACCAGCGTGGTCTTGCCGGCTCCGCTCGGCCCCACCAGCGCGATCATTTCGCCGGGACGCATGTGCAGATCCAGCTCGCGCAGGGTCAACTGGCCGGGCCGATAGCCGAAGGAAACGCGCTCGAACCGGATGTCGCCCGACAGTCGGGGCAGCCGCAGCGCGCCGGGCCGCTCGCGCACCTCGGGCTGGGTATCGAACACCTCGAAGATGCGATCGATCGCCGCAAGCGAGTTCTGCAGCACCGTGTTCATTTCGCTGATGCGGTTGACCGGAAAATACAGCTGGCGAAGCAGATGGATGAACGCCACCACCTCGCCTATGCTCGCCTGGCCCTTGAAGATCAAGTAGCCGCCGTACCAGATCAGCGCCAGCGTCGCCATCTCGGTCAGCCACTGCACGATGCTGCTCGACAGGTTGGTGATGCGCACGTTGTCCATCACCAGCTCGTGCAGCCCGCGGGCACGCGTGAAGAAGCCGCGCACCTCGCGCTGCTCGGCGCCGAAGCTCTTCACCAGCGTGTAGCCGCCGATGCGCTCCTGCATGTCGCCGGAGAACTCTTCCATCGCCTCCTGCACCTGCTTGGAGGTGCGCTTGGACGCCTTGCCGTAGATGCGCATGCAGGCGATGTAGAGCGGGAACACCGCCAGGGCCGCGACGGTGAGCTGGACGTTCATCATCAGCAGCAGCACGAGGTAGAACAGGCACGCCACCACGTCCATCCAGACGTTCGTCATGGCCGCGCCGACGAAATTCTGCGCCAGCGCGATGTCGGCGGTCAGGCGCGACACGATGGCGCCCGACTGGCGCGACAGGAAGAACGAATGACTCAGGCGCTGGATGTGCTGGAACAGGTCGGTGCGCAGATCCAGCATGACGCGGTGTCCCGCCAGCTGCGCCCAGTAGCTGCGGTAGTACATGGCCACGCCCCAGACCATGTAGACGACCAGCAGCGTCGCCGCCAGGACGTTGAACAGTCCCCAGGTGCTCTGCGCGTCCCAGGTCGCGGGCAGGTGCGCGGCGACCCAGCGCAGGTAGGCTTCGGTGGCCGTGAAGACGGGATCGGTGGGCGCGGGCGCGTGCCCGAACTGCGGCACCAGCCGGTCGGTCATGAAGCGCAATGCGATGGCGAAAGCCGCCGGCAGCGTGAACTTCAGAATCCCGGCCAGCGTCGCGCCGACGATCAGCAGCCAGTAGGGCCTGACGTAGCGCAGGAAACGGCGCAGCGCGCTGGCCGCTGGTTCAGGAGTAGGTAGCACGCGGAAGAATCACCTCGATGTGCCGGGCTTTTGGCCTGGACGCGGCCCGGACGCTGTCCACGGGATCTGCCGGGACGCAGGCGACTGCAGTGAC
Organism: uncultured beta proteobacterium; assembly: GCA_963772865.1. Taxonomy (GTDB): domain Bacteria; phylum Pseudomonadota; class Gammaproteobacteria; order Burkholderiales; family SHXO01; genus SHXO01. The sequence goes on from CAVYZA010000034.1 coordinate 302,722, forward strand.
CGCGTGCTTCTATTATCGCAGAAGAGCGGCCGGAACTTGAGCGGCGGCTACGGCCGCCGCGGCCTGCGGAGAATCGAGGCTGCGCGACCCAGGCGTTACTGCGGGATGCTCGCCTGGTACATGCTGTTCTTCGGCTCCGCGAACACGCGCCGCACCATCGGCTCGAAGAACTCGAGAGGCCGATGCTGCAGGTCCGGATCGAAGGCGGGGTTGTCGTACAGCTCTACGAAGCGCGCCGTACGGTCGAAATGCGGATGGCCGCGGAACTGCTCGCGCATGTGCCGATCCATGTTGATGTGCTGGAAGAAATTGTAGCCCTGGAAGATGCCGTGCTTCTCCACCATCCAGTGGTTGGCAGCCGACACGAACGGCTTGAGCATGGCGGCGGATACCTCCGGGTGATTCCACGAGCCCAGCAGGTCGCCGACATCGTGAAGCAGCGCGCACACCACGTACTCTTCGTCTTCGCCGGCTTGGTGCGCCAAGGTCGCACTCAGCAGCAGATGCTGCAGCCGGCCGACGGCGTAACCGCCGCCTTCATCCTCTCCCAGCAGCCTGAGCTGCGCCAGCACGCGGTCGGCCAGCCTGGCCGCGAATGGCATGTGATGGGCGATGATGATGTCCCAGTCGGCTTTCGTGCTCTGCTTGATGGTCTTGAAGGTGGCGCGGCGCGCGAGCAGGTCTTCCATGGCGCTCTCCCGACGACTGTTGTCGTCCAGAGTATAGCGCTGCCAGCGTGTCGCGATCGCAGCCGGGAGGTTTCGCGGATCGCGCCGGGAGGTTTCGCGGTCGCGCCCAGGACGCTTGTGGAAGGGGGCGCGTGAGGACTATGCCGCGTCCATCGCCAGCAGCGCCTGGTTCAACGCCAGGGCCTGGTCGTGCCGGAGCACTCGATTGCGTCCCGCGGCCTTCGCTGCATACAGCGCCTGGTCGGCCTGCTTGATCAGCTCGGCCAGGGTGGTCGAGCCGTGCTGGATGGAAGCCACCCCGAAGCTCGCTGTGATGCGCACGTTCTCCCCGGGGACGACCGAGGAACCGACGCCGCTTTCGATCTGTTTGCGCATGCGCTCGGCCATCTCCTGCGCCTGGTTGGCTTCGATGGCGCCGAGCAGCAAGCAGAACTCCTCACCTCCGTAGCGGCACACGAGGTCGCCCGGGCGCACCGCGCTTGCCAGCGTCGTGGCCACGTTGCGAATGGCCTGGTCGCCGACGAGGTGGCCGTAGCGGTCGTTGATCGACTTGAAGTGATCGATGTCCACCATCAGGATGCACACGTTGGAGCGCTGCGCGGCGCAGTTGAGGAAGATCTGCTGCGACTGCTCAAGGAACGCACGGCGTGTGAGGCTGCCGGTGAGCTGATCGTGGTTGGCCAGGCGCTTGAGCTCCTCGTTCTGGAGCTCGATCTTGCTCTTGGCCACCTCGAGCTGCGCCACCGAGTCCAGCAGGGCCTGGTTCATGTGCTCGACCATCGACATGTCGTCGAAGGTGATGAGACAGCCGCGCACCGTTTCGCGGTCATCGACGATCGGTGCGACGTTCATCACGATCTTCACCGGATCGCCGCCCTCCTGGGGAATCTTGATGCTCTCGCCGGTGACCGCGGTGCGCTCCAGCATCGCGCGGGTCCACGGCGGCGGGCCGTCTCCGCACGCCGACGTGAGCCAGGCGAGATCCTTGATGCGCTTGCCGGTGAGCTCGCCCCCGGCGGAAGGATGCAGATTCCGAAAAGCACGGTTGGCGAGCAGCACGTGGCCCATCTTGTCGATCACGAGCACGCCTTCGGAGAGGGCGTCGAAGGCAGTGCGCACGCGGTCGGGAATGGCGGCGTTGGGATCCAGCCGCTGCAGGATCCGCTTGAGGTAGAGGTAGAACGCGCCGAAGCCAACCGTCAGCATCAGCAGCGTCAGGGCCACCCCGGGATACCTCAGCCACCCCAGCAGCGTCTGCGGCGTAGTGGGCCGATAGGCCACCTCCAGGCGCCCCCACATGTCCTTGCCGGAGTCGATGGGCACGAGCACGCTGGTGAGCGTGGATTTGTCGTTGGCCGGGGGAACCCAGTGTGTGGCGTGGTTACCGGTTTCGGCCACCACTTCGCCGTTCTTGCGCCGGACCGCGATCGACAGCACTTCCGGATCGCGCGAGATCACGGCGTGCATGGTTCGCCGCAGCGTTTCCCACTGCTCGGTCTGCACCAGCGCGGTCATCTGCACGGCCAGCGCTTCGCTGGTGCGCTTGCGTACGTGCTTGGCGACGTCGGCTTCGTCGGGAAGCAGGCCGAAGATGAGATCGGCCACCAGCAGCAGGAAGGCGACCAGGGAGATCAGCCCCATGCTGATACGTGAGACAGGTCCGAGACGCATGTGTCGTCCTCTAACAGGCCGACCGAGTGAAACTCATCCTGAAACGGCTCTGCAAGATCCGCACCGGCTTGGCGATCCGCCGCTCGACGCTCGCACTTTTACCATCGTTGACAAACCACGCTGGCGCGAATATCGCGGGCAAGTCACACGCTGGTCTCTTTTCCGGTCCTGCCAGGCGGACCTCGCACGCATCGGCCGCCTTAGCCGCGCTCGCTCTGCTCGCGCGCGCCGTGATCGGCGTGCGCGCCCTCCGAGCACGTTGGCGATGGCCAGCTCGTTGGCGTCGGCATCGCGATCATCGGGGTCGTACCACTTCTTATCCTCGTCCTCATCGCGCCCCACCACCGGCAAGGGATCGATGTGGCGCCACGCCGGGGCCGAGGCCAGCAGGCTGCCCAATAGCCCGCTCACCCGGCTCGCCCACCACACCACACCCACGGAGAGCGCCATGCCGCCCAGCTGCACCTGCTCGAGCAGCACGTCGATGCGGTCCTTGGGCGCCTCCTCGGCCTCGGGGAAGGCCGGCCGGATATGCCAGTCCACCGGCACCGTGGAGAGGTACTGCAGGTTGGCCGGTGCTGCGGCCAGCAGTTCCAGGGCCGGGTCGATGTACGGGCCGGCCACGAAGTTGTTGAAGCTGGCCACCGGCTGGGTCGGCTTTTGCCGGCTCAGTGGCTGCAGCTGCATCTGGTTGACCTGCGCCTCGGGCGCATCGACGCGCCCAGGCGAATAGACCGCCGGGATCACGGGCGCAACTGTACTGGCTGAGGCCGGTGGTTCAGCTGGCGCTTCGGGTTTGGCCTGGGCTGGCGCAGGATTCGTCGACGGCTCGGCGGGTGGGGTGACGGGCACCACCAGGATCGTGCCCGCATCGAAGCTCACACCCGCGGCGAGCGGTCCGTGGCTGAGCGCCCCGTCGCTCACCGTGACCGCGTAACCGGGGGCCACGCGGCTGCCGTCGTGCACGAACACCACCAGACCGCCTTGCACGTCGGCCTGGGTGAAGCTGCTGACAGCCACCCCCGGGGCGCTGGTGCGCTCGAAGTGCCCGTGGCTCACCCCGCTCACGCTGAAGGTCAACGCGCCTGCGGGGTTGTCCACGTCGCTGGCGCTCAAGTTGGCCGCCGACAGCACCAGCGTCTCGCCCCGCCCGATGGTCAGGGTGTTGATGCCGAGCACTGGGGCGTCGTCGACGTTGGCCACCGGGCCGGCATTGGTGCTGAGGAGGCTCTCGGTGCTGCCCTGCCCGTCGCTATAGGCGACACTGACCTGAATCAAGCTGCCCACGTCGGCATCGCCCAGGGTGTAGGTGCTGAGGTCGCCCCGCCGATTACCACCCCGTTGCGCAGCCACTGGTAGCTGAAGGCACCCAGCCCGTCGGCATCGGCGATGCTGCTGGTGTCAGCCGTCAAGGTCTGGTCTTCGGTCCACGTGCCGGCGATCGACAACCGCTCCGGTGGGCGCATCGTTGACGTTGGCCACCGCCGCGGTCTGCGCCGAGGTGACACTCTCGGGAGTGCCCTGCCCGTCGGTGTAGCTCACCTGCACGCTGATCTGCGTGCCCACATCGGCATCGCCCAGGGTGTAGGTGCTGCCCGGTAGCGGTTGCGATGACCGCACCGTTGCGCAGCCACTGGTAGCTGAAGGCACCCAGCCCGTCGGCATCCGCAATGCCCGCCGTGTTCGCGGTCAAGGTCTGATCTTCTGTCACCGTGCCGCTGATGGTGGGCACCCCGGTGGGGGCATCGTTGACGTTGGCCACCGCCGCGGTCTGCGCCGAGGTGACACTCTCGGGAGTGCCCTGCCCGTCGGTGTAGCTCACCTGCACGCTGATCTGCGTGCCCACATCGGCATCGCCCAGGGTGTAGGTGCTGCCCGTAGCGGTTGCGATGACCGCACCGTTGCGCAGCCACTGGTAGCTGAAGGCACCCAGCCCGTCGGCATCCGCAATGCCCGCCGTGTTCGCGGTCAAGGTCTGATCTTCTGTCACCGTGCCGCTGATGGTGGGCACCCCCGTCGGGGCATCGTTGACGTTGAGCCACCGCCGCGGTCTGCGCCGAGGTGACGACTCTCGGGAGTGCCCTGCCCGTCGGTGTAGCTCACCTGCACGCTGATCTGCGTGCCCACATCGGCATCGCCCAGGGTGTAGGTGCTGCCGGTAGCGGTTGCGATGACCGCACCGTTGCGCAGCCACTGGTAGCTGAAGGCACCCAGCCCGTCGGCATCCGCAATGCCCGCCGTGTTCGCGGTCAAGGTCTGATCTTCTGTCACCGTGCCGCTGATGGTGGGCACCCCGGTGGGGGCATCGTTGACGTTGGCCACCGCCGCGGTCTGCGCCGAGGTGACACTCTCGGGAGTGCCCTGCCCGTCGGTGTAGCTCACCTGCACGCTGATCTGCGTGCCCACATCGGCATCGCCCAGGGTGTAGGTGCTGCCCGTAGCGGTCGCGATGACCGCACCGTTGCGCAGCCACTGGTAGCTGAAGGCACCCAGCCCGTCGGCATCCGCAATGCCCGCCGTGTTCGCGGTCAAGGTCTGATCTTCTGTCACCGTGCCGCTGATGGTGGGCACCCCGGTCGGGGCATCGTTGACGTTGGCCACCGCCGCGGTCTGCGCCGAGGTGACACTCTCGGGAGTGCCCTGCCCGTCGGTGTAGCTCACCTGCACGCTGATCTGCGTGCCCACATCGGCATCGCCCAGGGTGTAGGTGCTGCCGGTAGCGGTTGCGATGACCGCACCGTTGCGCAGCCACTGGTAGCTGAAGGCACCCAGCCCGTCGGCATCCGCAATGCCCGCCGTGTTCGCGGTCAAGGTCTGATCTTCTGTCACCGTGCCGCTGATGGTGGGCAACCCCGTCGGGGCATCGTTGACGTTGGCCACCGGCCGCAGTCTGCGCCGAGGTAACGCTCTCGGCAGTGCCCTGCCCGTCGGTGTAGCTCACCTGCACGCTGATCTGGGTGCCCACGTCGGCATCGCCCAGGGTGTAGGTGCAGGCCGTCGCGCCCGCGATGCGTCCAGGTACGCCGCGTTGCGCAGCCACTGGTAGCTGAAGCGCGCCCAGGCCGTCGGCATCGCCGATGCCGCTGGTGTCCGCGGTCAGGGTCTGATCTTCCGTGACTGTGCCGCTGACGGTGGCACGCCCGCTCGGCGCGTCGTTGACGTTGGCCACCGCCGCGGTCTGCGCCGAGGTGACGACTCTCGGGAGTGCCCTGCCCGTCGGTGTAGCTCACCTGCACGCTGATCTGCGTGCCCACATCGGCATCGCCCAGGGTGTAGGTGCTGCCGGTAGCGGTCGCGATGACCGCACCGTTGCGCAGCCACTGGTAGCTGAAGGCACCCAGCCCGTCGGCATCCGCAATGCCCGCCGTGTTCGCGGTCAAGGTCTGATCTTCTGTCACCGTGCCGCTGATGGTGGGCACACCCGTGGGGGCATCGTTGACGTTGGCGACAGGCCCCACATCGGCGCTAGTTAAGCTCTCTGCACTGCCCTGACCATCCGTGTAGCTCACGCTGACCTGAATCAGGTTGCCCACGTCGGCGTCGCCGAGAACATAGGTGGAAGCCGTCTCACCCGTGATGTCGTTCCAGGTTACGCCGCTGTCGGTAGAACGTGCCCACTGGTAAGCGAAGCCGCCGAGGCCATCCGCATCGCCGATGCTGCTGGTGTCGGCGGTGAGGGTCTGATCTTCCGTGACTGTGCCGGTGACGATGACCGCGCCGCTGGGTGCGTCATTGACGTTGCTGACCGGCCCCAGGCTCGGGCTGCTCAGGCTCTCCGCGTTACCTTGTCCGTCGACATAGGCCAGGCTCATCTGAATGAATGCGTTGACGTCGGCGTCGCCCAGCGTGTAGCTGGACCCCGTGGCTCCAAGAATCGGGTTCCAGGTGGTCCCGCCGTCGGTGGAGCGCGCCCACTGATAGGTGACGGCACCCAGGCCGTCGGGGTCGCCGATGCCACTGGTGTCGGCGGTGAGCACGGCGTCCTCGATCGAGATGCCGATGATCCCGGCCGCGCCGGTTGGCGCATCGTTGACCGGCGTGATGGCGATGGTGACGCTGGCCGAGGCCGTCTGCGCACCACCCGATCCGGTGTTCCCGGAATCGTCCACGCTCAACGTCAACGTGTCGGAGGCCGGCGGCGTGTCGCTATTGATTACATAGCTGGCCGTGGCTGCGAAGTTGCCGGCCAGCAGGTCGTTGATCTGCGCCAGCGTGCCCGTCAGCGTAATGCTGCCGCTCCCGTTGCCGGCCACTGCGACACCGGTGGTGCCAGCGCTGACGTTCAGCGTGCCGGACACGACCGACAGACTCGCGGTGAGGATCCCCGCGCCCGCATCCAGGTCGGCAATGCTCAGGCCGGTTCCCTCCAGCGCCAGGCTGGTCTGCTCGGTCGCGGCGTAGCTCGCCGCTGCGATCGTGGCTGAGGGCGTATCGTTGACTGCAGCGATGTTGATCGTCGCAGTGGCCGATCCGCTCTGCGCACCGCCCGAGCCGGTGTTGCCGCCATCGTTCACGCTCAAGGTCAGCGTGTCGCTCGCCGGAGGCATGTCGGAGTTGATAAGGTAGGACAGCGCACCGCCGCCCGCACCCACCAGCAGGTCGTTGATCTGCGTGAGCGTACCGGTGAGGGTAATGCTGTTGCTCCCGTTACCCGCTATGCTCACGCCGGTACCGCCGGCGGTCGCAGTCAGCGTACCCGACACCACCGAAACCATTGCTGTGACGCTGGTCGTGCCGGCATCCACGTCGGCAATGCTCAGTCCCGTTCCGGACAACACCAGTGGAATCTGTTCGGCGGCGACGTAGCTGGTTGCGCCGATAGTGGCCTCGGGCGCGTCGTTGACGGCGCTGATGTTGATGGTGGCGCTGTCCGAGCCGCTCAGAGCTCCGCCCGAGCCGGAGTTGCCACCGTCGTTCACGCTGAGCGTGAGCGTGTCCGCCGTGGCCGGCGCGTCGGAGCTCATGATATAGGCAGCCGTGGCCCCCAGGTTGCCTGCCAGCAGGTCGTTGATCTGCACCAGCGTGCCGGTCAGGGTCACGCTATCGGTGCCCGAGCCGCCTATGGTCACGCCGGTGGTCCCCGCAGTGACGGTAAGCGCACCCGAAACTACCGACAAGGTGGCGGTGATGTCCGCACCGCCCGCGTCCGGATCCGTGATCGACAGCCCGGTGCCGTGCAGCACCAGCGCCACCTGCTCAGTGGCCGCATAGCTTGCCGGCGTAATCGTCGCCGTGGGCGCGTCGTTGACCGCCCCGATGTTGATGGCGACGCTGGCCGAGCCGATCTGCGCACCGCCCGAACCGGTGTTGCCACCATCGTTCACGTTCAAGCTCAGCGTGTCGCTCGCCGGCGGAGTGTCGGAGTTCATGATGTAGCTCGCCGTGCCACCCAGGTTGCCGGCGAGCAGATCGTTGATCTGCATCAGCGTGCCGGTCAAGGTCACGCTATTGCTCCCCGAGCCGCCCACCACCACACCAGTGGTCCCTGCGTTGACCGTGAGGGTTCCCGAGACGACCGACAAGGTGGCCATGAGACTGGCCGATCCCGCGTCCAAGTCGCCGATCGACAACCCAGTGCCCTGCAGTGCCAGGCTCACCTGCTCGCTCGCGCTGTAGCTGCCCGCCGCAATGGTTGCGCTGGGCGCGTCGTTGACGGCCGCAATGTTGATGGTGGCTGCATCCGAGCCGCTCTGTGCTCCGCCAGAGCCGCTGTTGCCCGCATCGTCCACACTCAGCGTCAGCGTGTCGGTCGCCGGTGGCGCGTCGGAGCTGATCGCGTAGACCGCGGTGGCGCCCAGGTTGCCGGCCAGCAGGTTGTTGATCTGCGCCAGCGTGCCCGTCAGGGTTACGCTATTGGTGCCTGAGCCGCCGATCGTGACGCCAGTGGTCCCAGCGGTGACGGTGAGTGCGCCCGAAACCACCGACAAGGTGGCCGTAACGTCGGCGCCGCCGGCATCAGGATCCGCGATCGACAGCCCGGTCCCGTGCAGGGTCAGGCTGGTCTGCTCGGCCGCTGAGTAGGTGGCGGGCGTGATCGTCGCCGTGGGCGCGTCGTTGACCGCCCCGATGTTGATGGCGACGTTGGCCGAGCCGCTCTGCGCGCCGCCTGAACCAGTGTTGCCACCATCGCTTACGCTCAAGGTCAGCGTGTCGCTGGCCGGCGGCGTGTCGGAGTTGATAACGTAGCTCGCCGTACTACCGAGGTTGCCCGCCAGCAGATTGTTGATCTGCACCAGCGTGCCGGTCAGGGTCACCGTGTTGCCGCCTGAGCCCCCCACCACCACACCGGTGGTGCCCGCGTTGACAGTGAGCGTGCCGGAGACCAGCGACAAGGTCGCGGTGAGACTGGCAGGGCCCGCATCCGCGTCGCTGATCGACAGCCCGGTGCCGTGCAGTGCGAGGCTCACCTGCTCGGTTGCGCTGTAGCTGCCCGCGGTGATGGTTGCGGTGGGCGGGTCGTTGACCGCTGAGATATTAATGGTGGCGCTGTCCGAGCCGGTCTGCGCACCGCCAGAGCCCGTGTTGCCACCGTCGTTCACACCCAGGGTCAGCGTATCGGTCGCCGGCGGCGCATCCGACCCGATGATGTAGGTTGCGGTGGCCCCCAGGTTGCCTGCCAGCAGGTCATTGATCTGCACCAGCGTGCCGGTCAGGGTCACGCTATCAGTGCCCGAGCCGCCTATGGTCACGCCGGTGGTCCCCGCAGTGACGGTAAGCGCACCCGAAACTACCGACAAGGTGGCGGTGATGTCCGCACCGCCCGCGTCCGGATCCGTGATCGACAGCCCGGTGCCGTGCAGCACCAGCGCCACCTGCTCAGTGGCCGCATAGCTTGCCGGCGTAATCGTCGCCGTGGGCGCGTCGTTGACCGCCCCGATGTTGATGGCGACGCTGGCCGAGCCGATCTGCGCACCGCCCGAACCGGTGTTGCCACCATCGTTCACGTTCAAGCTCAGCGTGTCGCTCGCCGGCGGAGTGTCGGAGTTCATGATGTAGCTCGCCGTGCCACCCAGGTTGCCGGCGAGCAGATCGTTGATCTGCATCAGCGTGCCGGTCAAGGTCACGCTATTGCTCCCCGAGCCGCCCACCACCACACCAGTGGTCCCTGCGTTGACCGTGAGGGTTCCCGAGACGACCGACAAGGTGGCCATGAGACTGGCCGATCCCGCGTCCAAGTCGCCGATCGACAACCCAGTGCCCTGCAGTGCCAGGCTCACCTGCTCGCTCGCGCTGTAGCTGCCCGCCGCAATGGTTGCGCTGGGCGCGTCGTTGACGGCGCTCACGTTGATATTCATCGTCCGCGGCGTCGGGTCGGTGTCGACACCGCCGTTAGCGGTGCCCCCATCGTCTCGCACCTGGAACGTGAACGCCGCATAGCCCGTGCCGTTCGTGTCCGCCGCTGGAGTGAACTTGAGGTTGCCGGCCGTGATACTGCCTGCGGTGATGTCTTGTCCTGCGGAGACTGCGACCCCCGACAGCGTAAGAGTGCCTGCCCCGGGCAGCGCTGTGATGCGTACGACGTCCAGGCTATTCGCGGGACTGTCACTTAAATCAGCGAACCCGAAGTCCGCGACCGTAAACGTATACGCGACGTCCTCGCTGATCGTCACTGTGTTGCTGTTGCCTGCGGGCGGGTCGTTGACCGGATTGATGGTCAGTGTGACTGTTGCGATGTTCGAGTCGTTGCTGCCATCATTTGCTAAGTACGTGAAGCTATCTGCACCCGCATAGTCCGCCACCGGCGTATAGGTGAAGGTGCCGTCTGGATTCAGGGTGAAGGCCGCAGCGTGTGTGGGGCCGCTCACCAGCAGCGCGGACAACGGTTGTCCGCTTGGGCTCGAATCGTTGGCGAGGACCCCGCTTGATCCTGTTGCCGTCTGGGCGGCACCAACGCTGAGGAACGCGTTGGTCATGGTCAGGTACTCGGCCTGAATCCACGCAGCGGAACGCGCGGCGATCGAAATGCGCGCCTCGTCCATGCCGCCGTGAAAGAACGAGCTACCACCGTCATCGTTCGATCCGATGGCTACGCTGTCTGAATTGGTGTTGGGAGTCGCGCTATTGAGAAAGTTGGCGATGCCCGAGGTGTTCGCGTCTTCTACCCCATCCAAGTAAATCCGGATGGCATTGGTAGAGAAATCGATCGTGGCGGCAATATAGTGCCAACCTGCTCCGAGAGGTGTATCGGTCGTGATAACCGTCGCTTTGTCTAGGTCATCGTCGGTCGAGCGTGCGACCACTTCGATGTTGTCGTTCGCGATCCGCAGTTGCGCGCGCGAATTGCCGGTCGGAATGCCGCCGTTGTCCCGGCTCGCCGCGATCACCGTTCCGTCAACAAGCGGATCGGTCGCCGTGTTGACCCACGCGGACAGCGCGACGTAGCTGGTATTGTTTAGCAGCGGCCGATTCGTGCCCAGGTTGACGTAGTCGTCGGCACCGTCGAAGGCGAAGCCTCCTCCGATTATCCCCGTCGTGCCCGCGGCTCCATTCGTTGCGCTGCCTCCGAATGCGTTGGACGTGGAATCGCCGACGCTCGTGCCTGTGTCGGACATGTGATAGACAGCACGGAAGCCGTTGCCCGACCAGACTGCGGTCGGATCCGCTCCGGCGACTGCCGTCGCATTCCCGTAATACATCCAGATGGAATCCGAGCCGCTCGTATCGATCTGAGGCACCTTGACCCAGACATAAGAGTCGCCGGTTTCGTCCCATTTCTCGATCTCGTAGGCCAGCGGGGTCCCATCCGCGTCAAAGAAGCGCAGATCCTCACCCGCGTCTCGCGTCTGCAGGTAATCGGTATTGCTGCTGTTGAGCGTCAAGAGCACGGGGAAATCTGACAGGTTCTGCGCGCCGGCAAACGCGTTGCCGGTAAACGTGATCTGTTTGCGCTCGCTCCATGCCGTATCCCACCAACCTATGTTGAGCGAACCGTCCTCGTCCAGGCTGTAGTTGTCTGCCGATGCAGTAGGAATGCTGGCGGCGTTAACAGTGATAGCGATGGAGTTGCCCTGCGATAGTGCGCCACCGGTCCCGGTGTTGCCGAGGTCGTTCGTGGTGATGCTGAGCGAAGCCGCACCGCTGAAACCGATCGTCGGGTCGAAAAACATGCCGTTCAGCGCGGCGTTGATATTGGCCACTGTGCCCGTAAACGTCATCGTGGCGTCGCCCGTGCCGTTACCAGTGCTAAATGTGAGGCCGGTGGTGCCCGCCAGGGTGAGTGTGCCGTTTGTCGCGGTCAGCGTGACCTGCACGGAGCTGGCGGCGGCATCCACGTCCGCAATAGAGATGGCGTTGCCGTTGCCGCTCGAGAAAACGAGCGCCGTGTTCTGACCAGTGCCCTGCGCCGAGGGCACAGCGTTCACAGGCGCATCGTTGACCGCGCTGATGTTGATGGTGGCGGTGTCCGATCCGGTCTTGGCGCCACCCGAGCCGTGTTGCCTCCGTCGTTGGCGAGCAGCGTGAGCGTATCGCCGGCAGGCGGAGTGTCGGAATTGATGATGTAGCGTAGCGGTGCCGCCGAGGTTACCGGCCAGCAGGTTGTTGATCTGGGTCAGCGTCCCGGTCAGGGTCACGCTGTTGGTGCCCGAGCCCGATACCGCCGCACCGCTGGTGCCCGCGGTCACCGTGAGCGTGCCCGAAACCACCGAGAGCGTGGCCGTCACGCTGGCGCTGCCCGCATCCACGTCGGCGATCGACAAACCCGTCCCGTGCAAGGTCAGGCTGGTCTGCTCGGTCGCCGCATAGGTGGCCGGAGTGATCGTGGCCGTGGGCGCGTCGTTGACCGCGCTGATGTTGATGGTGGCGGTGTCCGATCCGGTCTTGGCGCCACCCGAGCCGGTGTTGCCGCCGTCGTTGGCGAGCAGCGTGAGCGTGTCGCTGGCAGGCGGAGTGTCGGAACTGATGATGTACGTAACCGTGCCGCTGAGGTTACCGGCCAGCAGGTTGTTGATCTGGGTCAGCGTCCCGGTCAGGGTCACGCTGTTGGTGCCCGAGCCCGATACCGCCGCACCGCGTGGTGCCCGCGGTCACCGTGAGCGTGCCCGAGACCACCGAGAGCGTGGCCGTCACGCTGGCGCTGCCCGCATCCACGTCGGCGATCGACAAGCCCGTGCCGTGCAAGGTCAGGCTGGTCTGCTCGGTCGCCGCATAGGTGGCCGGAGTGATCGTGGCCGTGGGCGCGTCGTTGACCGCGCTGATGTTGATGGTGGCGGTGTCCGATCCGGTCTTGGCGCCACCCGAGCCCGTGTTGCCTCCGTCGTTGGCGAGCAGCGTGAGCGTATCGCTGGCAGGCGGAGTGTCGGAGTTGATGATGTAGCTAGCCGTGCCGCTGAGGTTACCGGCCAGCAGGTTGTTGATCTGGGTGAGCGTCCCGGTCAGGGTCACGCTGTTGGTGCCCGAGCCCGATACCGCCGCACCGCTGGTGCCCGCGGTCACCGTGAGCGTGCCCGAAACCACCGAGAGCGTGGCCGTCACGCTGGCGCTGCCCGCATCCACGTCGGCGATCGACAAACCCGTCCCGTGCAAGGTCAAGCTGGTCTGCTCGGTCGCCGCATAGGTGGCCGGAGTGATCGTGGCCGTGGGCGCGTCGTTGACCGCGCTGATGTTGATGGTGGCGGTGTCCGATCCGGTCTTGGCGCCACCCGAGCCCGTGTTGCCTCCGTCGTTGGCGAGCAGCGTGAGCGTATCGCTGGCAGGCGGAGTGTCGGAACTGATGATGTACGTAACCGTGCCGCTGAGGTTACCGGCCAGCAAGTTGTTGATCTGGGTCAGCGTCCCGGTCAGGGTCACGCTGTTGGTGCCCGAGCCCGATACCGCCGCACCGCTGGTGCCCGCGGTCACCGTGAGCGTGCCCGAAACCACCGAGAGCGTGGCCGTCACGCTGGCGCTGCCCGCATCCACGTCGGCGATCGACAAACCCGTCCCGTGCAAGGTCAAGCTGGTCTGCTCGGTCGCCGCATAGGTGGCCGGAGTGATCGTGGCCGTGGGCGCGTCGTTGACCGCGCTGATGTTGATGGTGGCGGTGTCCGATCCGGTCTTGGCGCCACCCGAGCCCGTGTTGCCTCCGTCGTTGGCGAGCAGCGTGAGCGTATCGCTGGCAGGCGGAGTGTCGGAACTGATGATGTACGTAACCGTGCCGCTGAGGTTACCGGCCAGCAGGTTGTTGATCTGGGTCAGCGTCCCGGTCAGGGTCACGCTGTTGGTGCCCGAGCCCGATACCGCCGCACCGCTGGTGCCCGCGGTCACCGTGAGCGTGCCCGAAACCACCGAGAGCGTGGCCGTCACGCTGGCGCTGCCCGCATCCACGTCGGCGATCGACAAACCCGTCCCGTGCAAGGTCAAGCTGGTCTGCTCGGTCGCCGCATAGGTGGCCGGAGTGATCGTGGCCGTGGGCGCGTCGTTGACCGCGCTGATGTTGATGGTGGCGGTGTCCGATCCGGTCTTGGCGCCACCCGAGCCCGTGTTGCCTCCGTCGTTGGCGAGCAGCGTGAGCGTATCGCTGGCAGGCGGAGTGTCGGAGCTGATGATGTAGCTAGCCGTGCCGCTCAGGTTACCGGCCAGCAGGTTGTTGATCTGGGTCAGCGTCCCGGTCAGGGTCACGCTGTTGGTGCCCGAGCCCGATACCGCCGCACCGCTGGTGCCCGCGGTCACCGTGAGCGTGCCCGAAACCACCGAGAGCGTGGCCGTCACGCTGGCGCTGCCCGCATCCACGTCGGCGATCGACAAACCCGTCCCGTGCAAGGTCAAGCTGGTCTGCTCGGTCGCCGCATAGGTGGCCGGAGTGATCGTGGCCGTGGGCGCGTCGTTGACCGCGCTGATGTTGATGGTGGCGGTGTCCGATCCGGTCTTGGCGCCACCCGAGCCGGTGTTGCCTCCGTCGTTGGCGAGCAGCGTGAGCGTATCGCTGGCAGGCGGTGTATTCGAGTTAATGACGTAGCTTGCCGTGGCGCTCAGGTTACCGGCCAGCAGGTTGTTGATCTGCGTGAGCGTGCCGGTCAGGGTCACGCTGTTGGTGCCCGAACCCGATACGGCCGCACCGGTGGTCCCCGCAGTCACTGTGAGCGTGCCGGAGACAACGGACAGGGTCGCTGTCACGCTGCCGCCGCCCGCGTCTACGTCGGCGATCGAAAGTCCGGTGCCATGCAGGGTCAGGCTGGCCTGCTCTGTGGCCGCGTAGCTGATTGGCGTGATCGTGGCGGTCGGTGCATCGTTGACGGGATTGACCGTGATCGTGACCGTCGCGAGGTTGGAGTTGTTCGTGCCGTCGTTGGCCCGATAGGTAAAGGTGTCGGTGCCGCTGAAGTTGGCCGTCGGCGTATAGGTGAAGCCGCCATTGGCGTTGAGCGTGAACGAGGCTGCGTTCGAGGGGCCTCCGACCAACACAGCGGTGAGCGCGTCCCCGTTGGGATCGCTGTCGTTGCCAAGTACACCGATGCCTTGCGCGGCGCTGAACCCCACAAACGCATCTGTCATGGATAGGTACTGCGCCTTGATCCAGGCGGCAGAACGCACCTGGGTGGAGACGCGGGCTTCGTCGATGCTACCGTTGTAGTAGCCGTCGGTGCCGTTGGGCCAACCATTGGTCTTGTATCCGCCCAACCGCCAGTAGCCGTTGTAGTTCTCCGAGCTGGCGTTGGGCGAGGTGTCGACCAGCACGCCGTCGACGTACAGCGAGAGGGTATCGGTGCCGTCGTTGCGCACCCCTACGGCATAGTGCCAGGCGCCGTCGGCATAGTTGGTGGTCGAGTTGGCGACGTCCTCGCTGTCGGTCGGCTGGTAGTACGATCCGAAGTACAAACGGCCGTCCGTCCCGACGTAAAGGTGTCGATCCCAGTCCGGGCTGGCGGTGCCGGTCTGGTTGGTCTCGAATCCGAGGATCTTCCTGCCGGCTGCCGAGCTCGTGCGGAACCACGCCTCGATGGTGTATTGCTGCGGGTTGGAGAACTGTGTCGTCGTGTACACCTGGGCGTTGGTGCCGTTGAAGTTCTGCCCGCTGGCTATCACCCCCGCCCCGTTGGTGGAGTTGCTGTTGATGCCATCGTTGGTTCCAGCCGAATCCTGCTCATCGGTGTTGAGGTGCCACACGCCGCTGAACCCGGCGTCCCAGACCGCAGTGGCATTCTGCGTGTCCGGCGCCGCGGCATTGCCGTAGTACATCCAGATGTAGTCGGAGCCGGATGACGCGTCGATCTGCGGAACGCTTACCCAGACGTACGATGTCCCGCTCTCGTTCCAGCTTTCGATCTCGTGCGCCAGAAGAGTCCCGTTGCTGTCAACGAAGCGCAGGTCCTGACCGGCGTTCTGCGTGAGCGCGTAGTTGATGCGCGTGCTGTCGAGCTCGACCAGCACCGCGAAGTTGGTCAGGTTCTCGGCCTGGCCGGAGTTGTCGAAGGTGAGCTGCTTGCGCTGGCTCCAGCTGGTGTTCCACCAGCTGGACGCTTGCGGGATCGTGAGCGTGCCCTCCTCGTTGACGCTGTAGGCATCGTTGGTGGCCACGGGGGCCGTGCCCGCCACCGTGGCGTTCACGCCGAACTCCGAGGTGTTGTTGGAGCCGTCCGTGGCCGTTGCGGTAACGCGGTCGCCGAGCGCCAGGCCGCTCACGGTGAGCGACCCGCTGAAGTTGCCGCTGGCGTTGGCAGTCAGGAAGCCCAGGTAGACCTGGCCCTCGCCGTTCGTCCCCGCAGCGTCCGCGCTCTTGAAGAACTCGACCCGCGCCCCGGCGAAATCGGTATCGCCGGACGCAGTGCCGATGTATCCCGCCAGCGTGAGGGTCGTCCCGTTCAGGCTGGCCGTCTGGATCACGGGGAAGTCCATCAGCTGGTTGGGCTGCCCGGCCGTCTTCGCGCCATCGTTGGCGGTGACCCCGTTGTCCAGCAAGTCGATGCCCAGATCGCCGTTGGAGAAGATAGCGTTGCCCAGCACAGCGTTGCCGGTACCGGCGGTGGCGCTCAGCGCCACGCCGTCCAAGGCGTTGTACGCGATGGTGTTGCCGGCTCCGGCGCCCGTGCCTCCGATGGTGTTGTTCGCCGCCGCGTTGTCGATCCACACGCCCTGTCTGCTGTTGGCGATCGCGGCAGTACCCGCAGCATTGGTGCCGATCAGATTCCCCAGCACGACGTTGCCGGTCGTGCCGGAGCCGGTAATCCGCACGCCTTCTCCGTTGTTCCCGGACATCACGTTGCCGGCGCCCGCCGCGGTGCCTCCGATCGTGTTATTGGTTGCGCTGCCGAAGATCGCCACACCCTGATTGGTGTTGCCAAGATCGACCGCGCCGGTCACGTCCAGACCGATGTAGTTGCCGAGCACCACGTTGCTCGAGGTGCCCGCGTTGCGGATCTGGATACCGTCGACGGTATTGGCTGAGATGATGTTGCGATCTGCAGCTGTGGTGCCCCCGATCGTGTTGTTGGTCGAACCGAGGATGATCGACACGCCGACCAGATTTCCGAGACCCACCGTGCCCGCCGCGCTGGTTCCCAGGAAGTTGCCCTTGATGACATTGTTCGACGAGGCGCTGATCAGGATGCCTTCCTGCGCGAAGCGATTGATGACCAGCCCCTTGATCGTGCTGCCCGAGCTGCCGGCCGCGAGCGTCAGGCCTGCCGAGGCACCGGCTCCAATACCGTTCAGCTCGACCACTGGTGTGCCGGCGAAGTCGGGCGCGCTGGTGCCATCGATGATCACGGCGTCAACGATGTTCGGCAACGCCGAGCTCAAGGCGATGGTGTGCGGTCCGGCACCCGCGATGTTGAAGTAGATTCGGTCGGGGCTGTTGGCGTTCGCATTGGCAGTATTGTTGGCGGCGAAGATCGCCTCCCGCAGCGAGATCTTGCCGTCCGTGCCTTTGTCCGACAGCAATTGGCTGATCGTGACCGTGCCCGACGCAAAGGACGAGTCGTAAGCGTTGCTGACCGTGTCGACCACCAAGGCGGTGGCGTAACGCTGAAAGAACACACCACTGCCGTCGCCGGTGCCGTTGCCCGCCCAAGCGACCACCGTCTGCCCGACAGAGTTCATAGCGACAGCAGGACTGAGTTGATCGCCCGCAGTGGTGCTGTTGACGCGCACTTCTCCGCCGTTGGCTGTGCCGTCGGCGTTGTACTCCTGTTTGTAGATGCCCCAGGTGCCGGCCGCATCCTGGTTTTGGCTGGCCCATACCACCATGAAGTTGCCATTGACATCTATCGCCACGGCCGGGTGCTGCTGTTCGCCGGCGGTGGTGCTGTTGACGCGGAACTCGCTGCCTTGTGCAACGCCGGAGGCGTTGTAGCGCTGCGCATAGATGCCGCTGCTGCTGGCGGCGTCCTGGCCGAAGCTTCTCCAGACCACCACGTAGTCACCATCGGGCGCCATGGCCACCGATGACCAGTCCTGGTCACCGCTGGTGGTGGTGTTTACGCGTACTTCGCCGCTCAGAGCAGCGCCTGCCGCGCTAAAGCGCCGCATCCATACGCCCGAGCCGGTGGCATCGGCGTTGGAGAAGGTGACGACGAAGTTGCCCGCCGCGTCCATCGCCACGCTGTCGGGCCACTGGTTGCCAGTGGTGGTGGTGTTGACGGCAATCTGTCCACCCTGCGCAACACCGGAAGCGTTGTAGCGCTGAGCGTAGACACCTTCGAGGTCGCCATCTTGACCGGCGCTCGCCCAGACCACCACGAATGCACCACTGGCGTTCATGGCGATAGTCGGGTTGTCTTGAGCGTTGGCGGTAGTACTGTTTACTCGGAACTCCGAGCTCAGCGCAGTGCCCGCAGCATTGTAGCGGCGGGCATAGATCCCCGTGCCACTGCCGTCCTGGTTGTTGCTCCGCCACGCCACCACGAAGTTGCCGCTGGCGTCCATCGCCACCGTGGGCGAATCCTGCGAGTCTGCAACCGTCTGGTTGACCCGCGTTTCGGCGCCTTGCGCCACACCGCTGGCGTTGTAACGCTGGAAGAACACGCCGTTCGTGTCACCGGTGCCTTCGCCGGTCCACACCGCCACGTAGTTGCCGTTCGCGTCCACCGCCACAACTCGCGGCGGGGCAAACGCGTTGGTGTCCTGAGCGCCCGTGGTGGTGGTGTTGACCTTGGTCTCGCCTCCCACCGCGACGCCCTGTAGAGTGGCGTTCCAATCCAGGACCACCGACTGGCTGAACACGATCGATGTGTCGATCTGTCCCGCGTGGAACTCGAGATCCCAGTCGCCGCCGAGCTTGGCGTTGCCCGTCAGGTCGTCGCTTGCGGCGACGTCCGCGCCGGTCAGCCGGGCTAGTGCCTCGACCAGCGAGCGGCCGTTGTCGGTTTGCGCGACGTTGCAGCCATAGATCAGGATGTCGGCGTCGGCGGTGAGCGCCGCGCCCCAGCTCTTGATCTTCGCGCCGTTCTTGAGCAGGGAGTCGAAGTCCAGGCTGGTCTTGCCCAGCTGCACCGACCCGTCCGCGCCATGGGAGACGAGGTGGACGGCGCTGACGTCATCGCGGCCAGCCAGCGTCTGGGTGATCTGGGCGACGCCGTCCTTGCCGTCATCGAGCAGCACCACCTCGATGTCGCGCCCACTGCCCTGGGTGCGGATGTCTGCGATCAGCTTCTCGTAATCGGGCGTCGCCGTTTCCACGAATACGATCTCGTGGCGACTTGCCTGGACCTTCTGCGCGGAGGTCTGGTTGAACTCGCCGCTGGGGTCGACGGTGCGCTGCTCGGCCTGGACGTCTAAGCCGGTATCGGGCACGAGTGCCGGCGCGAAGTCGGCCGAGTACAAGATGCGCGGCTCGATCTCCTCGATCCGAGGCCCTCGCACTTGACGCTGCTGTCTTGCCGCTTTCCTGCTCATCGCACACCCCAGTGTCTGCGCTCGCGCCGCTGCTGCGCGCTAGCCTTTGCGATCCTTCACAATTCCTGACGGACACCGTCAGCCCGTCGTGCGGGTGCCCCGCAGCGACCGGCTAGTGACCGCGCTCCGGTTGACGATTCGCTCGGCCAAGCGCCGAGGATTCAGGTCCTTGGCGTCCTGCGCGCGCGATTTGTCAACCGAGGCGGCGCGCCGTTGCTGCGCGCGCAGCCTACAAGTGCATAGCGTGCAAGGACTTTGCCTGCGAGGCCAAGCAGTTCACAAGGGGCGTAGCGTGCCATGCATGCGCGCGGCATCGGCGCGGCCGGGAGGGCGATATGTCGAGGCGATGTGCTGGTGCGGGTATGCGAGCGATGCGAGGGCGGGCTGACTAAAACTCCGGGCTAGCCATCCGGCTGATTCGAGTACAGGATGCCTGGCTCGATCTCCTCGACCACGGGGCGGCGTTTCCTTGCAGGCCCGGCCTTCATCGTGAAGCCTTCTCTCGGAGCTTGCTACTATGTGTTGCGCCGGCCGAGGTTGACCTGATTTCACAGACTCCCTCGGCGAGCGGGGACGCGCGGGACGCACGTCGCACTGGCAACGATGCAGGGAGCCTGCCCAATGGCGAGCGTGTCTTCGCCTGCTCGCAGGAAATGAAGAAGGGCGGGTCAGACCCGCCCTTTGTCTCCCGGCCGCACGGCGCCCGCAGCCGCGCGCTGGCCTCGATTACTTCGACGGCGCTGCGGCCACTGATGCCTTGGTCACCGGCTTGTGCGTCGGCTCTTCCGGGAGCGGTCTGCTCGCCGCGTCCTTCGAAGGTGGCGGCAACACCGGCTGCCGGCTTGCCGGCGGCATCCTTCACGGCCGGCGCGACTACCCGGCGCCGGCTTGGCGGCCGTTGTCGGCGGTGGACATGCCCTCGAACTCGAGCTTGCAGCGCAGGCCCGGGGGCAGCGCGTTGTCCGGATTGGGCAGCTCGAGACGCACCCGGAAGCTGTTGCTCGCGGCATCGATGACGCGGTCCACGACGATGACATTGGCGGTGCGCACTTCGGCATCGACCATGTCTGGCTTGACCGTGGCGACCATGCCGGTCTTGATCTTGCTGAAGTAGCTGGACGGCACGATCACTTCGACACGCAGCGGGTCGATGGTCGCTACCTTCACTAGCGCCTTCTCCTCGACCCGTTCGCCTTCGGACAGGTACTTCTCCACCACCACGCCGCTGAGTGGGCTGCGGATCGTGCGCTGGTTCATCTGCGCGTTCGCCAGCGCCAGCTCGTGCTTGGCCTGGCGCTGCGACTCGCGCGCCTGGCGCAGCCGCATCTCCGCGACTTCCGCTTCGGTGACGGCCTGATCCCGGATCTGCTGCGCGACGAAGTTCTTCTGATACAGGTCCTGAGTCCGCACGCGCTTCTTTTGCGCGAAGTCGTGATTGGACGCGGCAGCCTGCAATTCCGCGTAGGACTCGGCTCGCACTTTTGCTGAGGCTACTGCGGCACGCTCGACATCCTGATTGAGCAGGACCAGCGGTTGACCCTTCTTGACGAAGTCGCCGCGCTCCACCATCACCTGGTCGATCACGCCCACCACTTGAGCGCCGACCTCGGCTTCCTGGAAGGGTTGAATCAGACAACCCAGTGGCTCGGCGCGAACCAGGGCAGCGCCGCACAACACTGCGCCGGTCGCGCAGAGCATGATCAGTCGTGCCATTGTCACTTTCCTTTGACGTTGCGGTTGCATGGTGTTTCTCATGCACGTCACAATGCAAGGACCGGGCCGAGCTCGAGGCGCACGAGCTGGTGAGATCATCAGCTTGTCACGCTACGCGTGGGACCCGTCATCGGACGAATTCCCATCACCCGGCAGGCTCCCACCACCCCGTCACGCTGCGCGTGCCACCCCTCCTCGGGGAGGCTCCCACCACCCCGTCACGCTGCGCGTGCCACCCCTCCTCGGGGAGGCTCCCACCACCCCGTCACGCTGCGCGTGCCACCCCTCCTCGGGGAGGCTCCCACCACCCCGTCACGCTGCGCGTGCCACCCCTCCTCCGGGAGGAGGGGAGGATTGGTTTCTCCCCGCCTCTCACGAGGCGGGGTGGCGCGCACAGCGCGCCGGGGCGGTGTGGTGTGGCTTGGTTTTTAACAGCTGGACCGCGGGGCAAGAAGGACACGGTGGACACGGGGAAGATCGCGACCGCGGCCTGCACGGACACGCTTCGATCTCCAGTGCTGAGCGCTCGGCTTTTCTCGAGCGCCCGCTTTTCTGCCGTGTCCTCCGTGTTCTCCCTGCCTTGCGATCCGGGCGCTACGCTGCGGCCTGCGGCAAACTCCTGCGCACGAGCTGAGCGAACTGCTCCGCGGGCGCAGGACGGCTGCATAGGTAGCCTTGAAACTCGTTGCAGCGGCGCTGCGCCAGGAACTGCAGCTGCTCCTTGGTTTCGACGCCCTCCGCCACCACGTTCATGCCGAGCTCGCGGCCCAGCACGAGGATGGCGCCGACGATCGCGCTGTTCTGCCGCTCCCCGGGGACGCCGCGCACGAAGGTGCGGTCGATCTTGAGCTCGTCGATGGGGAAGCGGCTCAGGTAGGTGAGCGACGAGTAGCCGGTGCCGAAGTCGTCCACCGACAGGCGCACCCCCATCTCCTTGATCTCGTGCAGCGTGGAGATGGTGTCTTCGCCGTCGTCCATCAGCATGCTCTCGGTCAGCTCCAGACACAGAAGCTGCGGCGGAATCCGGCTTCTCTCCACCGCGCCGCGCACCGCGTGCCAGATGGTGCCGCTCTTGAACTGCGGCACCGCCACGTTGACCGAGACCGACAGCTTGGGCAGTCCCTGCTGGTGCCACGCCGCCACCTGTGCACACGCCGTGCGCAGAACCCACTGGCCGATCTCGACGATGAGCCCGGTCTCCTCGGCGATGGGGATGAACTTGTCGGGTGACAGGATGCCGAGATCGGGATGCTTCCAGCGCAGCAGCGCCTCCGCACCGGTGATCCGTCGGGTAGCGATCTCGACCTTGGGCTGATAGAACAGCACGAATTCGCCCTGGTCGACCGCCTTGCGCATCTGCCCTTCCAGCGTCATGCGCTCGGTGGCATGCGCGTTCATCTCGTTCGAGAAGAACGTGTAGGTCTTGCGCCCGCGCTGCTTGGACTGATACATGGCGACTTCGGCGTTTTTGAGCAGCGTGTCGGCATCCTCGCCATCCCCAGGCGACACGGCGATGCCGATGCTCGCGCTCATCCGCAGCTTGTGGCCGTCCACGTCGAACGGCTCGGACAGCGCGTTCTGGACGCGCCGCGCCATGGCGGTGGCATCGTCCACCTTGGTCAAGTTGTGCAGATCGGGCAGCAGCGCCGCGAAGCCGTTGCCGCCGATGCGGGAAAACCCTACAGGCGCTTCACGCCCGGTCGCATGCGACGGCTTGAACGAGGCGAACACGGTTTCCAGGATCTTGGCAACGCCGGCCAACAGGTGGTCGCCGACGCGATGACCCAGGGAGTCGTTCACCTGCTTGAAGCGGTCCAGGTCGATGTGCAGCAAGCTGCAGGCGCGCGACGAGGTGGCAGCGCTGCGGGCGAGCGCAGATTCGACTTCGACGCGGAACTTCTTGCGGTTGGGCAGGCCGGTCAACGGGTCGGAGTCCACCAGGCGGTCCTGGTAGGCTTTGAACGCGAGCGCGTTGCGCAGGCGCAGGCGCAGCTCGCTCGGGTCTACCGGCTTGGTCAGCAGATCGGTGGCCCCCAGCTCCAGCGCTTTCAGCTTGGCGGTCGGATCGCTCTCCGCGGTCAGTATGATCACCGGCGTATAGCGCAGCTCCTCGTGCCCGCGCACTTCCGCCAGGATGTCGAAGCCCGACACCTCCGGCATCATCAGGTCCAGGAGCAGAATGTCCGGGCGATGCTGCACGAACAGTCCCATCGCCTCCTTGGGCTGGCTGGTGGTGATGAAGCTCACGTAGCCCGCCTCTTCCAGGTAGGTCTGTACCACCTCCAGCATCAACGGATCGTCGTCCACCATCATCACGGTGGAGGTCCGCAGCGATGTGAAGGCCGTCCGGGTGCCGGCCGTGGAGGCCGGGGAGCCGAGCTGGGCGGCCACTCTGGTCGGGATGCTCTCTGCGCTGTTCATGTGTGGTGTTCCAGGCTCATGCGGCGGCGGCGTCTTCCGGAGCCACCATGCGGTCCACGATCTGACGCAGCTCGGCCACCGCTGCAGGGGTGTGCTGCTCGTCTTGCGCCTTGGCGTACTGCTCGAGCGTGCGCGCTGGCGTGGTGAAGGCGTCGTATCCAGTCGTGCCGCCCGAGCCCTTCAGCCAGTGCGCCAGCGCGGCGAGCGCGGCGAAGTCGCGCGCCTCCCAGGCCTGCTCGATGGCGCTCATCTTGGCGGGCATCTGCTCGGCGAACTTGCGCACCACCGGCCGCAGACGCGGATGATTCGCGAGGCGCGACACCACCGGCGGACCGGCAGGTCCGCTGGCCATGACCGGCAGCGCCTCGCTCTGCGCGGGCGCGGCCTGCTTGCGCTCGACCGGGCCGTCCACCTTGCGCCCGCCGAGCAGCTCGCCGAGGGTTTGCAGCAGCAGGTCGATGTCTACCGGCTTGGTCAGATAGCCGGTACATCCGGCGTCCAGGACTTCGCGCTCGAAGCCCTTCATCGCGTTGGCCGTCAGCGCAAAGATCGGCAGCTTCATGCCCTGCTGCCGCAACGTCCGCGTGGCGGTGAAGCCGTCCATCACCGGCATCTGCATATCCATCAGAATCACGTCGAAGCGCTCGCGGTTGGCCATATCTACCCCGACCTGGCCGTTCTCGGCTCCCGCCACGCTCAAGCCAACCTCCTCGAGCACAAGCCGGACCAGCTCGCGGTTGGCCTCGCCGTCGTCCACCACCAACACCCGCCGAGGCGGGAACTGCCAGGTGACGCCCGCCACCGGGCCGGTGTCGATCTCGCCGGCTTTGGCCTCCTCGGGCTCGAGCATGCGCACACCCTCGAGCGGGCCAGGATCCAGCGTCACGCTGAACACGCTGCCCTTCCCCATCTCGCTGTGGGCGACGATGTCGCCCCCCAGCCCGCGCGCGAACTGTCGGCTGATTGTCAAACCCAGGCCGGTGCCGCCGAATCGGCGCGTGGTCGAGCCTTCCGCCTGCGTGAACGGCTCGAACACCGCTTCCAGCCGGTCGGACGGAATGCCGATGCCGGTGTCGACCACGTCGATGCCGAGCATGCGCGTGCCGGCGCCGGGGCGCACGCTCAGCACCACGGTCACGCCGCCTTTCTCGGTGAACTTGAGCGCGTTGCCGACCAGGTTGGTCACGATCTGCCGCACGCGGCCCGCGTCGGTGAGCACCGCCTCGGGCACGGCGCCTTCGCAATCGAAGCGCAGCCACAGCCCCTTGTCCTGCGCCCGCACGTTCAGGATCTCCACCACCTCGCGGATGACGGCGTGCGGCGCGCAGCTGATGCGCTCCATCTCCATGCGTCCGGCCTCGACCTTGGCAAGGTCGAGGATGTCGTTGATCAGGTCGAGCAGGTGCTTGCCGCTGGAGTGGATGGTGTTCAGGTGCTGCATCATCTGCGCCTGATTCTTGTGATAGCCCCGGCGCAGCACGTCGGTGAAGCCGAGGATCGCGTTCATCGGCGTGCGGATCTCGTGGCTCATGTTGGCCAGGAAGTCGCTCTTGGCGCGGTTGGCCTCCTCGGCGTCTTCCTTCGCCTGGCGCAGCTCGACCTCCTTCTCCTGCAGCTCGGTGATGTCCTCGAAGCTGATCAGCAGGCCCTGCGGCTTCTTGCCTCCGCTTTGTACCGCTGAGCAGTTGACCAGGAACGAACGCACTTTGCCGGCGCTGTCCTCCAGGCGCACGAAGCCGTTGCGCAACGCGGCGCCGTCTCGCAGCGTTGCGCTCCAGGGACAATCTTTGGGGGCAAGCCGCGCGCCGTCGGCACTGGTCCAGGCGAAGGCGGACGCCTGCTTGCCGATCAGCACGTCCGCGGTCTGTCCAACCACCCGCGCGAATGCCTGGTTCGCCAACACGATGTAGCCTTTGGGGTCGACCACCAACAGGCCTTCCGCCAGGGTATCGAGCGCCGCACGCACGCGCCCCGGGATGGCGCGGGACGGATCGAGCTGCCGCAGCACGCGCCCGAGGTAGAAGTAGAACGCGATCATGCTCACGATCATCACGAAGGCCACCATCTGCAGCCGCGGCTCGCGCACCCAGCCCATGATTCCGGGCTGATCCAGAGGCACGAAGCGCAACTCGACACGACCCCACTTGGTGCCCGCAGCGAGAATCGGGACCTGGATCTGGGCATCGGTTGAGACGCCACCTTCCAGCTCCTGCCAGTGCTGAGCATGATCGCCGATTACGGCCACGGTCTCGCCGTTGGCCCTGACCACGGCAGCCGACTGCATGTCCTTATTGCGCTTGAGCGTGAACTCCAGAATCGCTTCGGCGGCCTTCAGGTTGTCCTGCCCGATCAGGGTCGAGGTGGAAACGGCGATGGTTTCCGCGAGCGTGGCGCGCGCTTGCCGGATGGTGGCGTTGTGGTCGGGGATGTAGCCGAGGTACATGGCCAGGAGCATCACGCTGGCGAGTAGAGACCCCAGCCCCATCGAGACAAAGAATCTGGCATTCAGGCGCTTCATGCGGTCACCTCCGTGCCTTCAGTTTGAGCCTCGCCGACAGCGTCGCTCTCGACAGGTGGCGCCGGCTCCTCGGCCACTGCACCTTTGCCTGTAAGGCCGCCCAGCAGCGCATCGCGGGCTTTCCCGAACAGCTTCTCCAGCGGGTCTTCCTCGAATCCGTCCTCGTCGTCGGAGTCGCCGCCGCGCGCCAGCACCGGCATGGGGTCCACCGCGTGCCACGCCGGCATCGACGACAGCAGGCTCGACAGCAGCAGCCCGCCGCGCAGCAGCCAGATCACGTACCCGACCGACAGGCTGCCGGTGACCGCCACGCTGGAGACCACCAGATTGCCTTCGACTTCGATCTTGCCGTCGATCTGCTTGCGCATGTGATCCAGCTCGCCGACCCACTCGGCGTTGCGCAACGTGCTGGTCACCGCTTCCATCGAGCCGGGGCCAAAACGCTCGATTCCGGGCCCGGTTGCCATGCTGATGCCGATCGAGGCAGTTTCCAGGCCAGTGGCTGCCGCCGCGCCAGGCGGCGCCACCCTGCAGCCGAGAACTGCTGCACGGCGTCGCCCTGCGCGCTCAGCTGCGTGGAGGCTGTTCGCCCGCTGCCCGTGTCGGCGAGCACAATGCGCAGCTCGGCTGCACGCGTCGCGGCGCTGCTTGCGGCCGCCGTGATGGTCGTAGTCGCTGCTTCGGGCGCGATCTCGCCTTGCGGCGGCGGAGCGGCCTGGCTGCTCGAGCTGTCGTCCGACTTGCCGCCGTCATCGCTCGAATCCGACCCGCCGCCACCGGGGTCTGCCGGTTTCACAACCGGCTCCGGGGGTGGTGGTGGTGGCGGCGGCGGTGGTGGCGGCGGCGGCGGTGGTGGAGGCGGCGGTGGGGCCGCGATCGTCATGCTCATCGTGAACGGGCCAACGCTCGCGCCCGCGCCATCGCTGAGCGTGAGCGTCAATCCGTCCGTCCCGCCTGCCGCACCCGTGTGAACGTAGCGCACCAGGCCGTTCGTGACATCCGCTTGCGTGAACGTGCCGTTGACTCCCAGCGGCGTGCTCGCCACGTATAGCGTGCCCGTGCTCGGAGGCACGGTCACGGTGTAGGTGAGCTGCGTCGGTCCCTCTTCTATGTCGGTCGCCTGAAGCATGCGCACCGCCGATGGTGAGCGTCCCGTGGTAACCCAGCGATCCGCCCGCTCCGAGGGTGAGCACGGGAGCGTCGTCGACCGGGTTGACGGCGATGACCGCAGTCTGCACGGCTCCGCCCAGCCCGGTATCGCTGGCCGAGATGGAAGCCTGGACGTCGAACCTGCCGCTGGCCGTGCTGTCCGCGCTCGGCGTGAACTTCAGTCCGGCGAGCCCCTGCGCGGCACTGATGAACGCGCCGTCCGCGATCGCGGTGACGCCGTCGTTCTGATACAAGGTGCCGCCGCCGATCCCCGTGATCTTGAAGTGCGTCACCGACGCGCCGTCAGCGGCGTTGCGGATGATGACCAGCCCGGTTGTGCTTTGCGTGTCCTCGTTGGTGATCGTGCTCGTCACGGTGGGCGTGTCCGCCACCGGCGCGACGGTCACGGTGAAGGTCTGGCTGGTGAGCATTGACTCCGTCCGACACCCGCAACGTGACGGTCGTCGTCCCGTACGTGTTAGCCAGCGGCGTGACGGTGATGGTGCGGCTCGCACCACTGCCGCTCAGCACCAGATTGCCGCTCGGAACCAGCGCGCTGTTGCTGGAGCTGGCGGTCAGGATCAGCGAGCCCGAGGCAGTCTCGGGGTCGGAGATCGTGAAGGTGAGCGGGCCGGTGCTGCCGTCTTCGCCGATTCCCAGGTTCGGCACCGCGCTGATCCCAGGCGCTTCGTTGACGTCGCCGACCAGGATCGTGAACGCGGCGGTGCTGAAGCTCGCATCGCTGGAGGTCGCGCGCACCACGATGGTGTGGCTTGCTGCGGCCTCGTGATCCAACGCGCCGGCGACGCTGACTACGCCGGTCACGGAATCCACGGCGAAGCGCCCGCCGGCGTCGTCGTCGAGGGAGTAGCTCACCGTATCTGCGGTCTCCGGGTCCGTCGCCCGCACCGTGACACCCACGGTGGTTCCCACCACGGCGTTCTCGACCACTTGATTCGACGTCGCGTCCACATCGCTGGCCGGCCCCACCGGCACGTCGCTGACGTTCGACACCGCAATGGTGAACAGCTGGGTTTCCCAGCTGCCGTCCGCGCTCCCTGCACGCACGGTGATGTCGAGGCTGCTGGTGGTCTCGTAGTCGATGGCGCCGGCGACGGTCACTATGCCGGTCTGGCTGTCGATCGCGAAGCGCCCGCCGGCGTCGTCGTCGAGGCTGAAGGTGATCTCGCTGTTAGTGCTGTCAGCGTCGGTGGCCGAAGCGGTGATTCCCACGACCGTCCCGACAACCGCGTTCTCGGCCACCGTGTCGGGCGCTGCGTCGGTGTCGACGATCGGCGTGACGTCGTACTCATCGGCATCGCCGATCGCGATCGTGAACAGCGCAACGCTGAAGGTGCCGTCGCTGCTCAGCGCCCGCACCACGATATCGTGGCTGGCCGCGGCTTCACGGTCGAGGAGCGTGCCGTTGGCCACCGTCACCAGACCGCTCACCGAATCGATCGCGAAGCGCCCGCCGGCGTCGTCGTCGAGACTGAAGCTGACGGTATCGCCGGTGTCCAGGTCGATCGCACCGGCCGTCAGCCCGACCGCGGTGCCGGCCGCCGCGCCTTCGATCACGCTGTCGGCTCCGGCATCCGCGTCGGTCACCGGCCCGACCGCGATATCGCTCGCGTCCAGGACGCCGATCACGATGGTCTGTACTGCGGAGGCGTTGATCCCATCCTCGACTTTGATCCCGAGCACGTAGCTGGTGGTGGTTTCGAAATCCAGGTTGGTGTTGTCGGCGACGGTCAACTCCCCGGTCGCGCTGTCGATGGCGAAGATCGCGTCGGTGTTGCCGGACACGATGGTCCAACCCTGCAGGACGCCCACGGTATCGACATCGGTTGCCAGCACCGTGCCGAGCGAGGCGGCGTTGCCCGCGTTCTCGGCGACTGCGAACACCTGGGCCGGCGTCACCACTGGCGCGGTGTCGTTTTCGTCCCCGATGTCGATGCTGACGTTCTGGAACACCGTGCTGGTCCCGTCGCCGACTCGGACGGTCAGCGTGAAGCTCGTTGCGCTCTCGTAGTCGATGCCGCTGGCGTCGGCCACGCTGATCTCGCCAAAGCTGTCGATGGCGAACACACCGCCGCCGTTGCCCGCGGTGATCGCGAAGCTCACCGGGATGTCTCCCACCGTGGCGATGCTGCCCAGTGGATCGCCGTTACCGGCGGCCTCGCTGACGGCAAAGTTCTGGCCGGTCGGCACGCTTGTGCCGGCGTCGGCCACGTTGATCACGAGCGTCTGTGCGGACACGCTGGTACCGTCATCCGCTTCGATCGTGAGGATGTAGCTTGGCGTCGTCTCGAAGTCCAGCGCACCGTTGTCATTGACGGTGACGGCGCCGTTGGCGTCGATGGTGAAGGCGCCCAGGGGATCGCCGCTGACGATGCTGAAGCTCACCGGGACGTCGCCCGCGGTTGCCACCTGCCCGACCGCGCTGCTGTTGGCGGCCAGCTCGCCCACTGCGAAGGTCTGACCCGCCCCGATGGTGGTGGCGATGTCGTTGACGTCCACGACGAAGGTCTGGTCGAAGAACAGGCCGCCGGCGTCGGTGGCCCGGACCATGACCTCGTAGCTCGCCTGCCATTCGTAGTCGAGCACGCCGTCGTCGATCGTGAGCTGGTCGCCGACCACGCTGAACAGCGAGCCGTCGCTTCCCCCGACGATCGAGTAGGTGTGGCTGTCGCCGGCATCGATATCGCTGGCGCTCAGCGTGCCCACGGTGTAGCCGCCGCTGGTGTCGATGTTCTCGTCCAGACTGCTGTTGCTCAGAGCCACCCCGTCGGGCGCGTCGTTGGCATTGCCGACCGTGATCGCCACGCTGTCGCTGTCGGTCTGGGCGCCGCCGCTGCCGCTGCCTCCCAGGTCGTTGGTGGTGATGTCGAGCTGGGCGCTGCCCGCGAACGACGTGGCCGGAGTGAAGGTCATTCCATCCAGCGCGGCGTTGATGGCAGCAAGCGTGCCGGTGAAGGTCATGGAAGCGTCGTCGGTGCCATCACCGCCGGAGAAAACCAGCCCGGTGGTAGTGGCGAGCGTGAGCTGGCCCTGGCTGGCCGTGAGCGTGACTGCGACCGGGTTGGAACCGGCATCCGCATCGCCCACGGAGATCGCATTGCCGTTCGCGGTCGAGAACACCAGCGCCGTGTCCTGTGCAGTAGCCTGCGGCCCAGGAATCAGGTTGATCGGTGCGTTGTTCACACCGTCCAGGTTGACCACCGATACGTCGGCCGGGTCGAGCCCGTTGTATGCGGGGTCCGCACTGGTCGCCGCCGCCAGCACGATGCTGTATGGCACGTTCCCGTCCGTCACCAGGTCGAACACGCCTGTAATGGTCACCGTTCGCGCGATGTTCCAGTCCGTCGTCGTGAACGTGAGCACGCCGGCGCTTACCGTGCCTTCGCTTGTGTCGCTCGAGGCGAGCGCGATGGTCACGTTCGCAGTGGGCGCAGTGTTGAGCACCACGGAGAAGGTGGCAGTACCCCCGTCCTCCGTCGTGGTCAGCCCGGAGGCCGGGGTGACGGTAATGCCCGGTCCTACGGCGGAGGCGACTACGTTGAGTGAGAACTCCGAAGTGTTTCCACCGGCGTCGGTCGCGGTGGCGGTGACACGATCGCCGGCCGCCGAGCACGCCCGCCGCGAAGGTGAACGAGAACTGCCGGGCGGTCGAGTCGAGCGATCCGGGAACCGCGCCGCTCACCACCGCAGAGCCGAGCAAGGTCTGGCCTTCGCCGTAACCGCTCGGATCCACTGCCGCCTTGAAGAACTGCACCGTGGCTCCCGGCCGCGCCTCGCCGGTGATCGTGACGTTGCCCGCGGCGACCACTGCGCTGTAGAGCACGGGGAAGTTCATTCCCAGGTTGGTGCCGAGGTCGCCGTCGCCAGCGTCATTCGCGGTCACGCCGTTGTCGTTGATGTCGATGGCAAGCCCGGTGTTGTTATAGATCGAGTTGCCTAGAACGGAATGGCTCACACCTCCGGTGATCGCCACCCCGTCCTGGAGGTTGAAGGCGATGGTATTGCCAGCGCCCGCGGTCGCGCCGCCGATCATCGCGGCGCTTGTGCCGGCGATTGAGATGCCGTGGACGAGATTGCCCAGCGGGCCGGTGCCCGAGGCGTTCACCCCGATGTAGTTGCCCTGAATGACGTTGTCGCCGCCCAGGCCGCTCAACGCGATGCCGGACCAGTTGTTTCCGGACACGACGTTGCGCGCGCCCGCCACCGTGCCGCCAATGGTGTTGCTGGAGGCGTTGTCCAGCCAGATTCCGTCCTCGCCGTTGCCGACCGCACCGGTGCCGGTGGCGTTGGTGCCGACGTAGTTGCCCTGCACCAGGTTTCCGCTCACACCGTCGATGTGGATGCCGTCGACGTTGTTGCCGGAGATGACGTTGCGGTCGCCCGCGGTGGTGCCGCCGATGACGTTGGAGTTGCTGGTGACCCAGATGCCGTACTGGGCGTTGCCCAGGTCGGCATTGCCGGTCGCGTCGAGGCCGACATAGTTGCCCTGGATCAGGTTGCCGCCGGTGCCGCCCACATGGATCCCGGAGCCGCCGAAGCGGTTGATGACCAGGCCCCGCACCGTGCTGTTGCCGCCCAGGAGGGTGAGCCCGTCCGCGGCGGCGCCCGCGGCGGCACCGTTCAGCTCGATGATCGGCGCACCGGCAAAACCGGGCTGGGTGGTCGCGTCGAGCACGACCGCATCGGTGATCGCCGGCAGCGCGGACAGCAGGTTGATCGTATGCAGGCCGGCACCGGCGATGTTGAACCGGATCTGGTCGGGGCTGCCGGCGTTGACACTGCCGTTCGCCGCGAGGATGGCTTCGCGCAAGGAGATAAAGCCGTCCGCACCCTTGTCCATGAGCAGGGCGTCGATCGACGAGGTGTCGCCGTCCTTGATGTCGCTGGCGGTGTCCACCACCACCAAGTGGTCAGCGACCGGATCGATCGTGACGTCGAAGGTTCGCAGCGTCGTGTTCACACCGTCCGATACGCTCAAGGTGATGGTCACCGGGCCGCCGTACGCATCGATCGGCGGGGTCACGACGACGGTGCGGTTCGCGCCCGTGCCGGCCAGAACGAGGTTGGCGTTGGGGATGCGCAACTGATCGTTGGAAGCGGCCGTCACGCTGAGCGAGCCGGCTGCCGTTTCTGGATCGCCGATGGTGAAGGCGATCGTCCCGGTGCTGCTGCCCTCTCCGATGGTCCGGTTGGTGATGGCGGTGACGCTCGGCGCTTCGTTCAGGTTCGTCACGCTGATCGTGAAGCTGCGGTCCACGAACAGGCCGCCGGCGTCGGTCGATCTCACCGTGACCTGGTAGCTCGGCTTGGTCTCGAAGTCGAGGATACCGTCGGCGATCAGCAGTTGCGCTCCCGAGGTGCTGAACTTGCTCGCGTCGGTGCCGCCAACGATGCTGTAGGTATGGCTGTCCGGAACGTCCACGTCCGTGGTGATCAGGACCCCGACAGCATAGCCGCCCGACGTGTCGATACCCTCGTTGACCGAGCTCCCGCTGAGCGCGATCGCGGTGGGCGCCTC
The DNA here is from genome assembly GCA_963772865.1 of uncultured beta proteobacterium. GTDB lineage: Bacteria > Pseudomonadota > Gammaproteobacteria > Burkholderiales > SHXO01 > SHXO01. Next base: position 335,231 of record CAVYZA010000034.1, read on the forward strand.
GTTTGCATTCACCAGATTGATCGTCACGGGGCCGGTGCTGCTCATCCCGCCAGCGTCGGTCACCTGCACGCTCAGCACGTAGCTGGGCGTGCCCTCGAAGTTGAGCAGCGAGCCGTTGGCCACCGTGATGGCGCCGGTCTGGGCAGTTGATGGCGAATGCTCCGCCGGTGTTGCCGGCGGTGATCGCGTAGCTCAGCCCCGGCACGGCCGCGCCCAGCGTGATCCCTGCCGGATCCGACAGCAGGCCCGTGTGAAACGACCGTGGCCGTGCCGGTGCCGTCCAGGTTGACGCGGCGGATGCGGTCGAGGTCGTCCTCGGTCCAGTACAGCTTGCCGTGAGCGGTGTCGACCACCAGCCCGTTGATGCCGTTGCTGGTCGAGACGAAAGTCGTCACCGCCCCCGAGCCGTCCAGCGCGGCCCGACCGATCCGGCCGCCGGCCTTGTCGGCCCAGTACATCTTGTTGCCGGCCACGTCGAGCGCGATGCTCACGGGGTTGCCGATGCCGCTCACCAGCGTCTGCATGCCCGACCCGTCCAGGTTCGCGCGTTCGCACCTGGTTGGTCCCGTCGTCCGTCCAATAGATCTTGCCGTTGACCAGATCGAGGTCGAGGCTGGTCGGGACCGACAACCCGTTCGCCGAGGTCAGCAGATCCTGCACACCGGTGCCGTCGAGATTGGCGCGCTGGATCTTGGCGGTGCCCGAGTCGGCCCAGTACAACTTGCCGTTGGCGGAGTCCACCTTGATCGAGACCGGGGTATTCAGCCCGGATGTCACGATGGCCTGCAGGCCGCTGCCATCCAGGTTGGCGCGATAGATCCGGTTGCTGCCCGTATCCGCGAAGTACAGTTTGCCGCCGGCATAGTCGATCGCGATCCCGGCCGGGTCGTTCAAGCCATTGATCAACGTCTCCACGCCGCTGCCGTCGAGATTCGCGCGTTTGATCTGGTTGTCGAAGTAATCGGTCCAGTAGATCTTGCTGAAGCTCTTTTCGGGATCGGGATCGACCGCGCCGACATTCCCGACCACCGTGCCGTTAGCAGCGTTCTCGGCAACCGACAAAGTGGTCACCGACAGCATCGGCGGGAGATTCGGCGGCACGACGGTAAGGTCGAAGCTCTGCAACGTGGTGTCTGTACCGTCGAAGACGCTCAGGGTGATCGTGGCACTGCCGTACTGGCTCGCCAGGGGCGTGTAGCTGATGGTCCGGTTCGCACCTGACCCGCCCAGCGTGATGTTGGCGTTCGGCAGCAGCGTGCCGTTGCTGGAGGCCGCGGTGACAACCAGCGATGCTGGCGTGGTCTCCAGGTCACCGATCGTGAACGCGATCGGCCCGCCGCTGGAGCCCTGCGGGATCGACTGGTCGGCGATGACGCTCACGGTGGGCGCGTCGTTGACGGCAGTGACGGCGACCTGCTTGCTTGCGATGTCGCTGCCCAGTCCGTCGTTGGCGGTGAATGTAACAATGCGTGTCGCCGTGCTGGGTGCGTCGCTGCCGTTGCCGTAGCTCACGCTCCTCAGCAGCGCCTGATAGGCAGCCGCCGTTGCATTGCCGGTGAAGCTCAGCGTTCCCGTTGCGGGATTCCAGTTCGCAACGACGCCTCCGGGCAGCGCACCCGAGTTGTAGGTCAGCGTGTCCTCGCCGATCACGTAGTTGCTGGCTATGAGCGCCTGAACACTGGTCAGGGGATTGACATTGCCCGGGGCCAAGGTCAGACCGGGGTCGATAGGGGTCGCCGCGGCGTTCTCCGCATAGACCAGCGCGCCGCCGGTGGTAGTCAGGTTCGGCGGCATGTAGATCACGCTGATGAACAGCGTCGGATTGGTCAGCTTCGCCCCGCCCGACCCGGTATTTCCCTGATCGTCGACGGCGACTTGCAGGCTCGCACTGCCGGTGTAGCTGGTGTTCGGAGTGAAGACCAGCCCGTTCAGCGCATTGTTGATGTTGGCAAGTGAGGCCGTGAAGACGATGTTGGAGGTTCCGTTCCCCACCAGCAACGACAGCCCGGTAGTGGATGCAAGCGTGGCGTTCCCGTTGGACGCGAGCAAGGTCACCCGCAGCGGCGCGCCTCCGGCGTCCACGTCGCTCACTGTGATGGCGTTGCCGTTGCCGCTCGACAGCACCAAAGACGTATTGATTGCGGTGCTCTGCGACACCGGCAGCGCAACGCCCGGTGCATCGTTGACGGCGGTCACGCCAACTTGCCGAGCGTTGCTGACGATGCTCGCGCCATCGTCCAGAGTAAACGTGATCGTGCGTAGCGCGGTGGCTGGGATGTCGCTCAGATTCCGGTACGTCACGCTCCTGAGCAGCGCCTCATACTGGGCGAGCGTAGCAGTCCCGCTGAACGTCAGTGCCCCGGCAGACGCATCCCACACCGCGCCTACGCCTCCGGGAAGTACCCCGGCGTTGTAGTTCAACAGATCTTGACCGTTGACGTAGTTGCCGGTGATGTTCACCGTGGCGCCGTTCAGCACGCCCAGCGTGCCCGCGCCTATGCTCAGGCCGCCATCGACCGGCGTCGCCGGATCATTCTCGACGTAGCTGAGCGGAGTAGCGTTCACGGTCAGGGACGGCGCCGTATAGGTGACGTCGATCGCTACGCTGCTCATCGCCTGCAACGGACCCGGGCTTCCGGTGTTGCCCAGGTCGTCGGTGACGATCTGCAGGCCGCCGGCGCCGAAGAACCCGGCGTTGGGAGTGAACATCAGCCCGTCGAGCGCGTCGTTGATACCATCCGGACTGCCCCTGAAGGATAGGCTTGCGGTTCCGTTGCCGGTGACTCCGCTCAGCCCGGCGATGGTGGACAACGTGAGCGTGCCATTGACTCCGGTAAGCGTGATACCCAGCCCGCCGCCGTTCTCGTCGATGTCGCTGACTGTAATAGCGTTTCCGTTCGCGCTCGAGAACGTGAGCGGGGTGCCGCCCGGTGTGCTCTGGCTCGCGGGCACCGCGTTGACGGGCGGGTCGTTCACCGCGGCGACGTCGATGGTGAGTGTGCGGACCAGCGGGTCCAGGTCGCTGCCGCCACCGGCAGTCCCGCCGCTGTCCTGCACCTGGAACCCCAGGGTCGCATATCCCACCCCGCTGGCATTGGCAAACGGCGTGTACACCAACTTTCCGGCAAGGAGGTCCGCGACCCCGACAAAGGCGCCAGCGGTCACCGGCACCCCGTTGTTGGTCAAGGTCCCACCCCCCGGCAGGGTCGCGACCCTGATCGCCTGGAAGCTGTCGTCCGGACCGTCCTTCGGGTCGGTGAAGCCGAAGTCGAGCACCGAGAACGCATAGGCCGTCTCCTCGCTCGTCGTCAAGGTCTTGTCCGTCCCCGCGGGCGCATCGTTCACTGAAGTGACGTTGATCAAGACCGTGCGGCTGGCAGCGAGCGGCCCGCCGCCGGTATTGCCGAGGTCATCGACCAGAATCTGTACGTCCGCCGGACCGACATAGTCGCCTGCAGCGAGGAAGCGCAGCCCGCTCAAGGCGGCGTTGATGTCGGCCACCGTGCCGGTGAAGCTCATGCTGCCGGTGCCGTCGGCACCGCCGAGGAACGTCAGTCCGGTGGTCTGCAGCAGGCTCACCGTGCCGTTGGTTGCGGACAGGTTGAGCCGCACCGGGTTGCCTCCCGCATCCACGTCCCCGATGGCGATCTGGTTTCCAGTGCCGGGTGAGAACACCAGAGGCGTGTCCTCGGACGCAGTCTGAGGGCCTGGCACGATGATGACCGGTGCATCGTTCTGCGGCGCGAGCACGATGCCGCGGGTGGCGGCTGCACTGTCAGCAATGCCGTCGTTCACCACAAAGGACACCGTGCGCGTACCGCTTGGGCTGTCGCTCAAGTTGCGGAAGGCAACGGTGCGCAAGGCGGCCTGATAGTCCGCGGGGCTCGCTGCGCCAGTCAACAACAGTGTGCCCGTCACGGCATCCCAGCTACCCGTGATCCCCAGCTGGTTCACAAAGCTCAGCTCGTCTTCGCTTTGCACGTAGCCGGCCAGAATGCGCACGCGGGCCTGGCTCAGGATCGGATTGTCAGGATCGCTCAGGGCGAGGCCGGCATCCACCGGCGTCGCCGGCGCCCCCTCCGCATAGGCGAGGGAGGGGATGGACAGGGTGATGGTCGGCACGATGTTCGGCGACACCGTGATGGCGATCACGTCCGAGTCGGCGCGCGCTCCGCCCGATCCACTGTTGCCCTGATCGTCGGTTGCGACGGTCAGGCTCGCCGGTCCGCTGTAGTTGAAGCTCGGCGTGAACCTCAGGCCCTCGAGCGCGCCATTGAGGTTAAGCAGGGTGCCGGTGATCGTGACCGCGTTGGTTCCATTGCCGAGCACCGAGCTCAAGCCGGTCGTGGACCCAAGCGTCAGCGTTCCGTTCGTCCCGCTCAGCGTGACCTTCAGCTCGCCGCCGCCGGCGTCGACATCGCTGACTGTAATCGCGTTGCCGCCGGCGCTCGAGAACACCCGCGGCGCGTTCTGTGCGGTCGACTGCGCGCCCGGGACGGATTGCACCGGCGCATCGTTCACCGCGCCGAAGTCGATGGCCACCGTGCTGTTGGTGATCAGCGCCCCGCCGGTCCCGCTGTTGCCCAGATCGTTGGTGGCGATCTGGACGCTCGCGGGGCCGTTGTAGTTGGCGTTCGGATCGAAACGCAAGCCGTTGAGCGCGCTATTGATGTCGGCGATCTTGCCGGTGAAAGTCATACTCGTGTCGGCACTGCCGTCGCCGGTAACGAAGGTGAGCGCGCTGGTCTGCGCCAGCGTGAGCCGCCCGTTGGTCGCCGTAAGCGTGACCTGGATCGGCGCGGTACCGGCATCGACGTCGGAGATGACGATCTGGTTGCCGTTGCCCGCGGAAAAGACCACGGGGGCATCTTCGCTGCCGGGCTGTGTGCCTGGAACGGTGTTGACTGCGGGATCGTTGACCGAACTGACCGCGATCTGGCGCACGGCCGCGGTACTGGTGAACCCGCCGTCGCTCGCGGTGAAGGTCACGCTGCGCGTCAGCGTGCTGGGCTTCTCGCTCGTGTTCTGGTAGGTCACGGAGCGCAGCGCAGCCTGGTAGTTGGCGACGGTCGAGACACCGGTCAGCGTCAACGTGCCGGTGGCCGAAGCCCAGGTGCCCGTAATGCCCCACGAGTTCGCGTTGTTGAAGGCGAGAAGGTCCTCGCCGCTCACATAGTTGCCGGTGATCCGCACCGTCGCGCTCACCAGGGTGGCGCTGTCCTCGTCGATCACGCTCAGACCAGAGTCCACCGGGACCGGCCCGATGCTTTCGGGGTAGGCCAGAACACTGACACTGGTCGTGACCACCGGCGGCGTCTCGATGCTGAACGCCGCCACGTAGCCGTCGAAACCACCGTTGAACGTGGTGTCGTAGCCGCTCGGCGTGATGCCGGAGGCCGACGCTGTGTTGCCGGCGACGTAGAACTTGCCGTTGGCGTAGCTGGCGGCCCAGGCGTCGTCGGCGTTGCCGCCACCGAGGTAGCTGGCATACACTCGGCCGGCGGCACCGCTGACGCTGGGGTCGAGCACCAGGACGAAGATGTCCTCGCCCCCCGCGTTGGCGGACTGGTACGCGTTGGCGGTCACGGTCAAGTTGCTGGAGGTGGTGAAGCCGCCGGCATAGATCCGGCCCGCTGCATCCACGTCGATGCCCCAGAGCGATTCGACTCCGCTTCCGCCTACGTAGGTCGAATAGACCAGCGAAGCAGCCCCGGACGCAGCAGGGTCGACGACCGCGACGAAGCTGTCCGCGCCGCCGCTTTTGGTCCCTTGCATTGCGCTGGCGGTGACATCGAAGTTGCTGGACGAGGTATCGCCGCCGACGTAGATCTTGCCACCGGCGCCCAGAGCCAGCGTGTAGCCGAAGTCGTCGTTGCTGCCGCCCAGGAAAGTGCCATAGACGAGTCCGGTGCCTGCCGGATTGAGCATCGCCACGAAGGCGTCGGATTTGCTGCCGCTCGAGCCGTTGGCTGCCTGATACGCATTCGGGAGCGCCGTTGTGAAGCGTGCTGGAGGTGCTCTCCCCGACCACCACGGCGTTGCCGGCAGCGCGTGACCTCCATGTTGTAGACGGCGTCGAAGCCGCTGCCGCCCAGAAACGTCGAATAGACGAGCCCGCTGCCGCTGGGATTGAACTTGGTCACGAAGGCCTCGGCGCCGGCGACGCTCGTATCGAACGCGCCCACCAACGGAAAGCCGGTCGCGTTGTTCGTATAGCCGGCCACGTAGGCGCTGCCCGAGCTGTCTACCGCAACCCCGTAGCCGATGTCCGCGTCGCCGGATCCGCCCAGAAGCGTCGAAAAGATCAGGCCTGTGCCGGAGGCGTTCAGCTTGACCAGGAAGGCGTCCTGATTTCCACCCAGCGTCGAATCGAAGGGTGAAACCAGAGTAAAATCGGACGACTTCGTATAGCCCGTAATGTACGCGTTGCCAGCCGCGTCGACGGCCAGTCCGTAGCCCTCGTCCTCCTTGTCGCCGCCGATGTAGGTCGAGTAGATCAGGGTGCCCAGATCCGGGCTGAACTTGCTGACAAAGACATCTTTATTGTTGAGGGCGAGGGAGAAGGCGCCGACGCTGGTCGGAAAATCATTGGAGTTCGTGTAGCCGGTCACGTATACATTGCCGGCCGCGTCCGTATCCATGTTCCAGATCTGCTCGCCGTTGCTGCCGCCGAGGTAGGTGCCGTAGGACAGGATTGGATCGATCACTAGCTGGCGCGAGGCGTCGTAGCTGCCTACTTCGAAGCCGACGCTGCCGTCCTCGAGTAGCGTGTACCGGCTGGTCACCCACTCGCGTCCGGCGGGGCCGTCCTGATAGGCGACCGGGGCCTGAAAGGCGATGGTCTGTCCGGTCTCGCCCAGACTCAAGATGAGGTTGCCGTTGGCGTCGACGGAGACGCTCTGGGCCCCTTCGAAGCCGAAGCGAATTGCGCTGGCATCCGCGCCCGCCTTGACGATGAAGTCGTACTCGAGCTGCCGCTGGTTCCCGTAGTAGCGCAGGTCGATGCCGTCGTAGACCTCGTCGTATCGCACGGCGCCGTAGTTGGCCACGTCACGCCGCCACTGGTCCTCGCCGCCCACCAGATAGTTGCTCTTCGCCTCCAGCAGGTTCTCGCCGCTCGCCGCCGGGTCGTCGTTGGCGCCGCGCAGGTCGAGACGCACGGCATAGCCGCCGGTTTCGTTCTGCAGACCGATGACCGCGTCGCCGTCGGTCAGCCACACCGTGTAGCCGTTGCCACGCGCGAGGAAATCGACGTCCCCGTCGCTCTGCCCGGCGTTGACCTCGAACGCGAGCGGGCTGCTCACTACGATGGGCTCGGTGGCAGTGGCGTCCGAGGTGGCAAGATCCAGCAGGCTGGCAAACTGGCTTTGCGCAGCCGTCTCCACGACCACCGGGGTATCCACCAGCCCGAGCTCGAACTCGAGGTCCCAGTCGCCGCCAAGCTGCTGGGCGCCGGTGGGATCGGTGCTCGCCGCGACGTCGGCACCGGTCAGGCGCGCCATGGCCTCCAGCAGCGAGCGGCCTTCGGCGGAGCCGGCCACGTCGCAACCATAGATCAGCAGGTCGGCCTGCTCGGTGAGGGCATCGCCCCACGCACGAATCTTCGCCGCGTTGGCAAGCAGCGAATCGAAGTCGAGTGTCGTGCTGCCCAGCTGCACCGCGCCAGGCTCGCCGTGAGAGAGGATGTGCACCGCGTCTATATCGCTGCGGCCGGCGAGCGCCTCGCTGATCTGCTGCACGCCGTCGCGGGCCGGGTCGAGCTGAACCACCTCGATGTCGCGTTCGCTGGAGTTCTGCAGGCCTTCGACGAGCTCCCGCTGTCCCGGGGTGCTGCTGTCGACGAATACCAGCTCGTGGCGCCGGGGCTTTGCGTCGATCGTCGAATCGCTGTTGAACTCGCCGCTTGGATCGAGGGTGCGTTGCTCCGTCGCGGGTGTGAGAACAGGCGTGTCCAACCCTGCCGGCGCGAAGTCGGCAGAGTAGAGAATGCGCGGCTCGATCTCCTCGACGAGAGGGCGGCGGCGGGGCTGGGCGCGACGTTCCATTCACAAATGCCAACGCAGAACCCGTGCCCGTGCCAGCACAGACGGCATGCCGCCGGTCGCCGTTTACGTTGTTTGACGTTGTGCTTGCCGCGCCTGCAGGCTGCCCAGACGAAGCACAGCATCGCGGATGCAAACGTCATGTCAGGGCATTGTCAAAGCGTGACACTCCTCTTGACGGGAGAGGGCTGGGGTGAGGGTGAACTGCGCGCGACGCAGCCCCCTCTCCCTACCCTCTCCCGCGAGGGGAGAGGGACCTTTCTGTCTGGCCCTCACCCTACCCTCTCCCGCAAGCGGGAGAGGGACCTTTCCGTTCTTTGCCGAAGCCGCGGCTATTCGCCGCGGCCGGCAAAGGACAGGCGGGCTTCGCTGTTGCGGTCCTGCTTGAGGAGCAGCTTGCGCTGTGCACGATGGCGGCGCTCCTCCTGCCGCTGCGGGAGGCGCGCGAGGAACGCCCCGAACCGCGCGGGCACCAGGCGGCGCGCGCCAGCCAGCGCGATCGCCGTGCTGCGCAAGGGCGCCGGCAGGGAGCGGGCGAGCAGCCCGTCCTGCAGGCTGAGCACCGTCTCGACGCTGCCCGGATCGCCCTGGCGAGCGGCGCGGCCGTGCAGCTGCCGGTCGATGCGCGGGGAGCTGTTGTGCTGGCAGCAGATCACGTGCAGGCCGCCACGCTCGGCCACGCCCGGCGCCAGCGGGATGTCGGTACCGCGGCCGGCCATGTTGGTGGTGACGGTGACGCGGCCGGCCTCGCCGGCGCGCGCGACCATCGCGGCTTCCTCGCTGTCCTGGCGCGCGTTGAGCACCTGATGCTCGATGCATGCCGCCGCGAACCGGATGCTGAGCTGATCGCTGTCGGCGACCGAATCCGTGCCGATGAGCACCGGCCGCCGCGCCTGCTGCAGCTCGCGCACGCGCTCGACGACCGCCTGCCACTTGTCCTCGCCGGTGACGAACACACGCATGCCCAGATTGCGGCGCTGCGACGGTCTTGCGCAGCGGCACGCGCTGCACGCGCAGGCCGTACACGCTCTCGAGCTCCGCCCGAGCTTCGGTGAGGGTCCCGCTCATTCCGCACAATCGCAGATAGCGCGGGAAGAAGCGCTGATAGGTGATCTGCGCGATGGTTTCCATCTCGCCACTGGGCGGGCAGCCTTCTTTTTCTTCCAGCAGTTGCTGCAGTCCGCGCGACCACACCCGGCCCGGCGCCACACGCCCGGTGGTCTGGTCGATCATCAGGATCTTGCGATCGCGCACCAGGTAGTGCTGATCGCGGAACAGCAGATGATGGGCCACCAGCGCCGAGACCGACGATCTCGTCGCGGTGGCGGCGGTCCTGCCAAAGCCCGCCCATGCCCTTGGCCCGCTCGACCAGGAGCGTGCGTCCGGCGCCCGTCAGCTCGGCCTGCTGAGTCGAGGGATCGAGACGAAAATCGCGGCCCGGAACGAGGTGCAAAGCGATGCGCAACGCTTCCTGGACATAGGCCTGCTGCTGCGGGTTCACGCGCGGTTGCGACAGGATGAGCGGGGTGCGCGCTTCGTCGATCAGGATGCTGTCTGCCTCGTCTACCAATGCCATCCACAACCCGCGCAGCAGCAGCCCGCTCGACTCGGCCTGACCGGTTTCGAGGTGACGCACGCGGTCGTGCAGCTCGCTGGGCAGGTGTCGCCGCACCAGACGGTCGCGCAGATAGTCGAAGGTCAGCTCCTTGGCGGTACAGTAGGCGATGTCGGCGCCGTAGGCAGCACGGCGTTGAGCCTGATCCAGCGGGCGCGTCACCGCGCCCACGGTCAGCCCCAGCAGGCGATAGACCGGGCCGAGGTGGGCTGCGTCGCGATCCACCAGGTAGTCGTTGGAGGTGACGACGTGTACCGGCGTGCCGGCCAGTGCCGCAGTGGCTGCCGCGACCGCGGCGGCCAGGGTCTTCCCCTCGCCGGTGGCCATTTCCGCCAGACGGTTGCCGAGCATGATGCGTGCAGCGATGAGCTGAGTGTGAAACTGCTGCATGCCCAGCGCTCGCGAGGTCGCCTCGCGCACCAGCGCGAAGGCTGCCGCCATTGCCGGGTCGGTGAAGCCCTCGGCGCCGAGGTTGGCACGCACCTCCCGTACGCGCGCCGCAAAGGCAGATGCGGACAGTCCGCGCGCGTCCTTGGAATGCGTGTCTACCGCGTCGAGGAACTGTTGCTGGCGGCGTTGGCCGAGCGCGCGCGGCAGCTCCCAACCCGAGTAGGGTCGCGCAGCGTGGTCGCCTGTCGTGGCTGCGCTCCGGATAGGGACCCAGCGCCGTCGCGCGGCTGGACAGGACGGCCGCTCGCATGCCGCTTGCGATCCCCGCTAGCCCGGGCAGCTCATGCGCGCCGCGCGCGAGCCAGGCTCGGCGGCAGATGCTTCGGCGGCGCCTTCACGGACTGGTCTGGCCTCAGCTCTGCGGATTGAACTGCTTGAGGAAGAGCTGCAGCAGCCGGCGTTGCCACTGGATGGCCAGCGGGCTGGCACCGTGATCGAAACGCACCCAGACCCTGCCACCCACGCGCTGCAGCGGCGTCGCCGTGACTCGCACGTCGAACAGGAACACCGGCTCCAGGGTACGCGTGCCCTGATTGTCGGCGGGGTCGGTCACGACAGGACCGCCGGAACGGTCACCGAGCGCCGCGGTAGGCAGGATCGCGGTCGCCGCAGGCACCTCGCCGGTGAGCGCCGCGCTGATGGCCTCGCCCGGCTGATCGGCAAGGCTCACCGCCACAGCGCGGGTGCTGGTGCGGATGATGCCGGCGTCCTGCTGCGGCACCGCGACCTTCACGCTGATGTCTTCGCTGCGCAACACATGGGCGATGACGGCCCCGCGCGCCAGATAGCTCCCTGGCAGGTCCTGGGCTCGCGGCATCACCAGCTTGCCTTCGACCTGACTGGTAACTTGCAGGGCTGTCAGCCGCCGCTGGGTTTCCTTCAGCTCCTCACGCGTCGCATCGGCCTCTTCCCGAATCGACGCAGCGCGGCCGGCGTTCACGTCCAGCATCTGGTTGTACTCGATGTCCAGTGCGCTCAAGCGCGCCTGCACCGCGGCGTGCTTGGCCACCAGATCGGGATCGCTCAAGGTGACCAGGAGGTCGCCGGGCTTGACCAGCTGGCCGTCCTGCGCGTGCACCTGTTCGACGAAGCCGCCGGTCTCAGCGCGCACGCGAGCCTTCTCGGGCAACCAGACCACGCCTTGGGCCATGGTCGAGAACGGGACCGGCAGCACGTACAGCGCCACCAGCGTCGCGACTGCGATGCCGCTCGCAATCGCATAGGCACGCGAGCGGCTGCGGGCCAGCTGCGGCGCGGTGCGCAAGAACTGCATGACATTGTGCAAGGGCTTGAGCACCATCCCGACCGCGATGAACAGGCCTGCCGCGACGCCGAGCCAGAAGGAGTAGGCGCCGGCCCAAAGCACGATCAGGATGGAGACGAACCAGCGATACGCGAACGACAGCACCGCGTAGCACAGCAGCAGCATCGGCTCGCCCTTGGCGGTCACCGGTGAGGTCGCGTCGTGCACCTTCAGCAGATAGCGTTGCGCCAGGTAAGCCACATACTGGTTGCTGCGTGGGCCCAGGTTGGGCACGTCGAGCACGTCCGACAGCACGTAGTAGCCGTCGAACCGCAGCAGCGGGTTGCCGTTGAACAGCACGGTGGAGACGCCGCCGATCACCATGACCACGAAGCACATCTGGCGCACCAGGCCGTCTTCGACGTTCAGCCAGACAAACAGAGCCAGCGCCGCCAGGAACAGCTCGACCATGATGCCGGCCGCGCCGACCAGCGCGCGCCGGTGCTTCTCCGGAAACGCCGAGGCCGCCGAAGCATCGACGAACGGCACCGGAACCAGGAGCAGCAGGCTGATGCCGGTCTCGCGCACCTCGCCGCCCCAGGCTTTCACCGTCAGTCCATGACCCAGCTCGTGCACCACTTTGACGAGCGGATACATGATCCACATGAGCAGCAGGAATTCGGGCGTGAGCATGTGGACCGAAGCGAAAGCCCGGATCGGCGCCCAGTTCGTGCCGACCGACAACAACCCGAGTACCACCACCACCGCCCAAGCTGCCAGCGCCACCGGGTGGACCAGCGCGCGGCCGACCGGCGCGAGCCGCTCGAGCATCTTGTCGGGGTCGAACAAGGTCACGCGGAACGCCAGCGGATTGAGCATGGCGATGCGGCGCTTGCGGTTCTTCTCGAACCGCCGCCGGAACAGCTCGGCGACATTGGGCGTGATCTCACACTGCAGCAGATCGTTGTCGCTCAGCTGGCAGAGGATCTCGATGGTTTCGTCCTGGGTCGGCGTGTTCTCGCCGAGCTTGTTGAGCAGCGAGTGCCAGATCTCGTCGGTCGAACGCTTGCCGTCCATGCGACCGATGAAGTGGAACGTGTTCTCGTCGACCCGATGATGGCGGCCGGTGCTGGTGTCCTGCAGCAGGTACCAGGCCTGGTCGCGGTAGACGTGGCGCGACACACGCACGTGACTGCGCAGGCGCGGGTGAATTCCGGCGACGCGGTACCAGCGGGAGGAGAAGAGGGAATCCATAGTCTCAGGGGCTAGGGGCTAGGGACTGGAGGCTAGGCGAGAGGGTCTGAGGCTTGGCGCTTGGAACTGACGTGACCAACGCTGCACACCTGTGGCGGACAGTCACGGCAGGCGTGAGGCCACTCGGTCACTGCTTCCTGGATCACCCGATCCACGACCACACCATCAGGCGCAGCCAGCCGTACACGCGGTGGGTGAGGATCCACAGCAGCGAGCGCGAGCCGGCCTCGATCTTGGCCACGCCCATCAAGCCCGGCCGCAGCTCGGCGTCCTTGACCTGGAGCTTCGCCTCGACCTCGAAGTAGTTGCGGCCCTGCCCGGCGGTGGCCACGGGCGTGATGCGATCCACCACCAGGGGGCGTGCATCCCCGGGCAGCGCGGTGAGCGCCAGGCTGCCGGGCTGTCCGGTGTGAACATCGCCGACGTCGCGCTCGTCGACCTCGACGATGACGCGGAAATCGTGCTCGGGCGCGAGCGTCATCAGGGAATCGCCCTTCTTGACCGGTGCACCCAGGGTTTGCGTGAGGTCTCCGGTGATCACAATGCCGTCGAAGGGGGCCGTGAGCTTTACGCGCTGGAGCTGGATCTCCGTCAACTGCTGTTGCGCGCGCGCCTCTTCCAGCTTGGCGAAGATGATGCCGACCTCGGTACGGTCCTGCTTGGTCAGCGCGGCGCCGTAGGAGCTCTCAAGCTGCGCGACCGCGCTCTGCGCCTTGCGCTGCTCCAGCTTCAAGTCCTCGTCGGCCAGCTCGGCCAGCAGCTGGCCGGCCTTGACGCGGTCTCCAGGGCGCACGTACGCCTGCTTGAGATAGCCGTCGCCGGGTGCCACCATGACGCGCTGGATCGAGCCTTCCAGGCGGGCAGGCGCGCTGACCCGGTAGTCGCCGGGAATGAAGGCAGCGGCAATCAGCGCGACCAGCGCTGAACCCACGCCAATCTTGAGTGCGCGGTGGCCGGGACCGAACAGCGGAGCCACCGCTTCGCCCAGCGCGCTCACGATCTTCAGCGGCCACGGCCGGTCGGACGCATGCTTGCGCTCGATCAAGGGGCCGAGCAGCGCACCGATGTTCTCGCACAGCGTGAACTCGGTGCGGGTCAGTTGCTCGGTCCGATTGCGCTCGAACATCATCGCGCCGACGGCTTTGCCATTCTTCACCAGCAGCACCGTGCAGATCGCCTGTGCACCGTGGCGCTGGGCGAGCGTGGTATGCGCTCGATCCACGCGCGGCTGTGCGCCCTCGGGCTGCGGGAACAGCAAGGTGGAGCCCTGCCAGATGGTCTCTTCCATGGCGGCGCCGATATCGCGCAGCAGGCCCTGGTTGGCCTTGAATTCGGTGCTGTGCGACAGGGCGTGCACCTTGACGTGGCGGCGCCCCATGAGACCCACGCTCACACGGTCGCAGGCAAAGATCTCCGCCAGCTCGGTGGCGAAGGCCCCGGCGCCCGCCGTGAAGTCGTCGTGCGCCTCGATAGTCGCCAGCAGATGCAGCAGGCGCACCGAGTTGGGCGCCGGCATTTCCTGGGTCTTGTCCGGATCGTTGTGCGCACCGGACGGCGCTTTGAGGGTCGCGGCAGGCATGGGCTGAGGAACCGAAGGAATGGATCGGGCCGGAAATTGCGGAGTAGATGCGGTGGATGCGTAGTTCTGCGCGGCTGCGCTGGCAGCGGCCTTCGCCGCTGGCAAGCTGGAGCGCATCGATGCTTCGAAGCTCTCGGCACCGCGCTGCAGGCTGGTGACGGCCGCCTGGGACGGCTGCGCCATCTGCGGGCTGAGCAGCACCGCGAGCGCACCGATGGTCTTGCCCTTGACCTGCAGCGGGCAGGAGATCAGCGGCCCGACCGGCGTAGGGCGTTCGGCGCCGTTCAGCCGGTCCTGCGCTTGCGTTTGCTGGCGCTCGAAGGCGACCTTGGCGGCGTCTTCCAGCTCCTGCGTGGCGCGCCCGCCCGGCGGCCAGGACGCTGCGGAGGACAGACCGCCGTCGCGGCGCGATGCAAGCATCACGACGCCACGGGTGGCGCCGTTGATCTGGCCGCACTGGCTCTCGAGCCAGTCCTGGATGACCGTCTGCTGCATGGACCGTTGGGTAGCGCCTGCGCTGGATCGCGCGTTCTGCGTTGCCGGGTGGCAGCGCTTCGGCCCATTGCGTCTGCAAGCTTTGTGCCGATGGCGGCGAGCCGCGTGCTTGACCGCGGTTTGACAGTTGACAATCGAATGCAGGTGAGCGGGCGCGCGGGATCTTTCACAATCCTTGCGCCCGCCGCAGTCGCCCCCGGCGAAAGGGCCGACGCGTTGCGTCAGATCAGGCTGTGTCGCCTGTGCACAACCGCAGCGCCCGCGCCGAATCCAAGCGCGGCTACTGCGCGCACCAGCCCCCGTCCATGAGCACGTCGTTGCCTGTCATGAACGCGGCCGCGTCGGAGCAGATATACAGCGCAAGTGAGGCGATCTCTTCTGGCGTGCCCCAGCGCTTCATCGGCGTCAATGCCATCAATGCCGCATTCTTGGCGGGGTCCGCGCGCACCGGGGCCGTGAGATCCGTGGCGACAAAGCCCGGGCTGATCGCGACGCAGGTGATGCCCTCCTCCACCAACTCCAGCGCCAGCGCTTTGGTCAGCCCGGCTACCGCATGCTTGGTAGCGGAATATACGCCGCGCCCGGCAGTGGAGACGTGCGCCATGATCGAGGTCAGGTTGATGATGCGCCCGTAGCCCTGCCCGCGCATGAGCGGCACGATGTACTTCGAGACGAGAAACACGCCCGTGATGTTGGTATCCGTGAGCGCGCGCCATTCCTCCAGAGAGAAGTCGACCACGTTCTTGCGGATGGCGGTGCCGGCGTTGTTCACCAGAATGTGCGCCTTGCCGTAGCGCGCCTTCACGTCCTCGGCGAGCTTCTTGACTTGCGCCTCCTCGCGCACGTCGCACAGGTACACCTCGGCCTGCGCGCCGGTCTTGCGCACCAGCTCGAGCGATTCCGCCAGCTTGGCCTTGTCGCGCCCAACCAGCGCCAGCTGCGCACCCGCACCGCCGAGCGCCAGTGCGATCTGACGCCCTATGCCCCGGCTGGCGCCCGTCACCACGGCCACTCGGCCTTCCAAAAATTTGGTATTCATTCCGACTCCCTTCTAACCACAGAGGACATCGAGATCACAGAGACAAAACCGCCGGCTGGCACAACGCCGGCGCGCAGGAAGCGAGTGCTTCTCGGGTTGCGCATGGCAGCTTCTCGGATTGCGCATGGCAGGCGGCTGCGCCATTGCGTCGATTCTAACGCGTGACGCCTTTGCGGTCGATCAGGCGCCTGCACGCCGGAACAGCCGGTTCCAGATCATCCGCAAGAAGCCCGCCACACCGGTGGGCATTGCATACGCGAACGCGATCATGAAGATGCCGTAGATCGCCCAGGGCGCGGCCTTGGAGATCTGGTCCGCGAAGTTCGGCACGAACTGGATGAACAGTGCACCCCACAACGCGCCGGTGATCGAGGCCAGACCACCGACGACGACGCCGATCAGGAAGTTGATCGACAGCACACCAGCGAAGCTGTCGGGCGCGACGAACTGCACGATGATTGCGCTCAACGCCCCGGCGATGCCGGTGTACAGAGCGCTCACGCCGAAGGCCATCGACTTGTAGAAACCGGTGTTGACCCCCATCGCCTCGGCCGCGATCGGGTGGTCGCGTATCGCCATCAAGGCCCGGCCGACCCGGCTGTGGATCAGGTTCCACGCCAGCACGAACAGCACGACCGCGATGGCCAGCGTGACGAAATAGAGCCACTTGTCCTGGCTGATCGGCAGGCCGGCCGGTGGATCCGGCTTGAGGATCACGATGCCCTGCACGCCACCGGTCCAGCCCTCGATCAGCTTGTACTTGAGGATCTGCGGCATCGCCACGGCCAGAGCGAACGTGGCGAGCGCGAGGTAATGCCCGTGCAGGCGCAGCGCAGGCAGGCCGAACAGGAACCCGAACACCAGGCACACCGCGCCGCCGACCGGGATCGTCGCCCAATAGGGCACGCCGAAGCGGTCCATCAGGATCGCTGCCGTATACGCGCCCAGCGCGTAGAAGGCCCCATGGCCGAGCGAGATCTGGCCGTTGTAGCCGGTGAGGATGTTCAGCCCCATCAGCACGATCGCATAGACCAGCGCCTGGGTGAACTGAAAGGTCCGGTAGTCGCTGACCAGGAAAGGCAGCGCCGCAGCGGCGGCGATCAACACCAGCACACCGATCAGCCGCAGGCCGCGGTTGGCCGGCGCAACGACGGATGCTGGAAGGTCAGCCGCAACCATGCTCACGCCTCACACCCTGGTAACGAACACCCTGCCGAACAGCCCGGTCGGCTTGACCAGCAGCACCATCACGATCACCACCAGCGCGACGGTGAGCTTGAGCTCGGTCCCGATCACGAACGCGCCCATGACGTTCTCCAGCACGCCCACGATGAAGCCACCCACGACCGCGCCGCCGGGATTGTCGATGCCCCCGAGCAGCGCCGCGGCGAACGCATACAGCAGCACGCCCGACATCATGTTGGGATCGAGGTAGACGATGGGCGCGACCATCATCCCGGCGATCGCCCCGATGGCCGCGGCGAGCCCCCAGCCGAATGCCAGCATCCATCCCACGCGGATGCCTGCCAGCCGGCTCGATTCAGGATTCTGCGCCACCGCGCGCATCGCCAGCCCCAGAGGGGTGAACTGGAAGAACAGATAGAGCAGCACCAGCACTACAAGCGTCACACCGATTGCACCCAGCTCGTGCGCCGACATCAACCCGCCAAACACGGGATGCGCCGGGAACGGGCTGGGGAAGCTCTTGATGGTGTAGCTGTAAATCCAGCCCGCCACGCTGTTGAGAATCACCAGCAGGCCGATGAAGACGATGACGACCGTGAGCACCGGCGCGTGCTCCACCGGCCGGATCAGGATGCGCTCGATCAGCATCCCGCCGACGAATGAGGCCGCGACGGTGATGATGAACGCCAGCCACCAGCTCAGTCCTCCATCGATCAGCGACCACGCCAGGTAGGTCGAGAACATCGCCATCTCGCCCTGGGCGAAGTTGATGTGGTGGGTGGACTGGTAGATCATCACCAGCGCCAGCGCCAGGCTGGCGTAGATCCCGCCCGTTGCCAGCCCCGACAAAACCTGATGCAGCAGTGCTTCCATTGTGCCTAGCCGTTCAAATCACCGGCCGACGGTCGAACCACGGCCGGGCCTGTTCGAGCTGAGCGGACACGCGCAGCAAAGTGGCTTCGTCGGCGTAGCGGCCGATCAGCTGCACGCCGACGGGCAACCCCGCCGGCGTCCAGTGCAGGGGCAGCGTGACAGCCGGGTTGCCTGCCACGTTCACCATCGCCGTGAACGAGGTGAAGTACCCGACCTCGCGGCCGTACGCATCTGGATCATCGGTCATCATGCTGAAGGTGCCGATGCGCTGAGGCGGCTTGGGCAAGGTGGGCGTGAGGATCAGATCGAACGTCTCGAACAGTTTCGCGACCTGCCGGCCGGTGCGGTGCACGGCTACCACCGCACGCGCGTAGTCGGCCGCACTGCTCTGGGCGCCTGATTCGAAGAACAGCCGCGTGATCTTCTCCAGCTCGTCCGGGCCGGGAGAGCGGCCGATCTTCTGCGCGTACGCCTCGATGACCATGCGCTGATTGCCGGCGATGATCACCCGGAACGCCGGGCCGAAGCCTTCTTCGATGGCCGCCAGCTTCGTCGGCTCGACCAGATGACCCAGGCCCTCCAGCAGCTTGGCCGCGTCGCCCACAGCCTGCTCGCATTCCGGATCGATCGACTCGCCGGCTGCGGTGCGCGTCACCCAACCGATCCGCAGCCGCCCCGGTGCAACGCCCACCTCCTGCGCGAACGGCCGTTGCGGGGGCGGCGCAAAGTAAGGAGCCCCGACATCGGGACCGCAGGTCACGTCCAGTAATGCCGCACTGTCGCGGACGCTGCGCGTGATGACGTGCTCGGTGGACATGCCCGACCAGCCTTCGCCACGGTCTGGGCCGTGCGGATTGCGCGCGCGCGTCGGCTTGAGCCCGAACAGCCCGCAGCACGAGGCCGGGATGCGGATCGAGCCGCCCCCGTCCGAGGCGTGGGCGGCGGGCAAGATGCCGGCCGCAACCGCAGCGGCTGCACCCCCGCTGGAACCGCCCGCCATGGTGTCGAGATTCCAGGGATTGCGCGTGGCGCCATGCAGCCTCGGCTCTGTGGTGACGGTGAGGCCGAACTCGGGCGTGTTGGTCTTGCCGAAGATGTTGAGCCCGCCACGCTTGTAGCGCGCCACCAGCTCGGTGTCGTGATCGGCACGATTGTCGGCGAAGAAGCGGCAGCCGTTGCTGGTGACCGTCCCGGCGAGCAGAGCGTTCAGATCCTTGAGGAGGAACGGCACCCCGGAAAACGGGCCCTGCGGCAGGCCGGCGCGCACCGCGGCACGCGCCTCATCGTAGTGACGCGCCACCACAGCGTTGATGCGCGGATTGACGGCTTCGGTGCGCGCGATCGCCGCATCGAGCAACTCCGCCGCGGACACCTGCCGCTCCCGCACCAGCTTCGCGAGCGCGGTAGCGTCGTAGCGATCGTAGTCCTTCATGACCTCACTCATGGTCTGTGGTGTCTCGCGCTAGTATCCCAGGTACGCCTTGCGCACCGACTCATCCTGCTTGATCGCCTGCGACGGCCCGCCGAGCACGACGCGGCCGGTCTCGAGGAGGTAGGCCTGGTCCGCCACCTCCAGCGCCAGGCTGGCGTTCTGCTCGACCAGCAGAATGCTGACGTCGCGCTCGCGCCGGATCACCTCCATCATGCGGAAGATCTCCTGGACCACCAGCGGCGCCAGCCCGAAGCTGGGTTCGTCCAGCAGCAACAGGCGCGGCCGCAGCATCAGCGCACGCGAGATCGCCAGCATCTGCTGCTCGCCGCCCGACAGGGTTCCCGCCTGCTGCATGCGCCGCTCCTTGAGGCGCGGAAAGTACTGAAAGCAGCGCTCCAGGTCTTCCGCCACACCGGCCTTGTCGCGACGCGTGTAGGCACCGATACGCAGGTTCTCTTCGGTCGTCAGGTTGAGAAATGTGCCACGTCCGTCGGGGACGTGGGCCACGCCGCGGCGCACGATGTCCTCGGTGGCGCGCCCGCCGATGGCCTCGCCGCCGAGGACGATGCTGCCCCGCGGCTTGACCATCCCGCACACCGCGCGCAGCGTGGTCGTCTTGCCGGCGCCGTTGGCGCCGAGCAGGGTGGTAATGCCGCCCTGCTCGACGGTAAAGCCCACCCCGTGCAACACGGTCAGCGCGCCATAGCCGGCATGCAGATCGGAAACTTCCAGCAGTGCCGCCATCAGTTGGCCGCCTCTACCGGGCGCCGCGAGCGTTGACCTGTGCCGGCGGAGTTTGCCACGCCGCCCCTCATGTACCCGCTCCCAGATACGCCCGGATCACCTCCGGATCCTGCTGCACTTCCTCGGGCGTGCCGTCGGCGATCTTCTTGCCGAAGTCCAGCGCCACGACTTTGTCGGAGGTGCGCATCACCAGGTTCATGTGGTGCTCCACCAGCAGCACCGTCACGCCCAGGCGGTCGCGAATCCCGCGGATCACATCCATCAACCCTTCGACTTCGCTGTGGTTCAGGCCTGCCGCGGGTTCATCCAGCAGCAGCAGGCGCGGGCGGCTGGCGAGCCCCCGCGCCAGCTCGACTCGCTTTTGCACGCCGAACGGCAGGTCGGCAACGCGGCGATGCTCGAACCCGGTCAACCCCACCAGGGCCATCAGTTCGGCAGCATGCAAGGCCATCGCCCGCTCCTCGCGGCGGGCACCCGGAAAGCGCAGTGCACAGGCGAGGAAGCCAGCGTGAGTGCGGCAGTGCGCGCCCAGCATGACGTTCTCCTGCACCGTAAGAGTGCGGAACAACGCGAGGTTCTGGAATGTGCGCCCGATGCCCAGACTGGCGATGCCGTACCGGGGCACCTCGACGATCGAGCGGCCCTCGAACAGGATCGAGCCCTCCTGAAACGGGTAGAGCCGCGACAGACAGTTGAACAGGGTGGTCTTGCCGGCCCCGTTGGGGCCGATCAGCCCGCACACCTGCCCGGGGTGGACCTCGAACGAGACGCGGTCGAGGGCGACGATGCCGCCGAAACGCACGGTCACGCCCCTCACGCCGAGCAACGCCGCGCGCGACGACCCCGCTGCCTGGCCCGCCTGCTGCGCCGCCAGCACTGGTTTGCTCCCCCTCTTCCGCACGCCTGCCCGGACGGGCGGCGGTGGTTGATTTGCGCCCGATACTGACACAAACCGCCCGCCCTGCAAAGTGAGCGCGTTGCCATTCCCGGCGCCCGGCCGGAGAATATGCGGCTGCGCACCGCAGCAACGCACTGCGCCGCGTGCGACATCCAAGCTGGAGGAGAGAATGCAGCCGCGCCACTACAGGTTCTGGCCGAAGAATCTGCCGAAGGAGTTGTCGTTTCCGCAGACCAGCCTGTTCTACAACCTGGAAGTATCGGCGGCGCGCTTTCCCGACAAACCGGCAGTGGTCTTCTACGACACCCCGCTCAGCTACGCGCAACTCGAGTCGCAGGCGCTGGCACTCGCGGGTTATCTCCAGCAACGCTGTGGCGTCAAGCGCGGCGACCGCGTGCTGCTGTTCATGCAGAACTGTCCGCAGTTTTTTGTCGCGTTCTACGCGATCCTGCGCGCCGACGCGATGGTCGTGCCGGTCAATCCGATGAACCTCACCGAGGAGCTGCGCCACTATGTGAACGACAGCGACGCCACGGTCATCCTCACCGGCCAGGAACTGTTCAGCCAGGTGCGGCCGCTGCTCGGCGCCGGCCTGCAGCACGCGGTAGTGACAGCCTACGGCGACTACGTCACGCGCGACACCGACCTGCCGTTGCCCGATGCGGTGAAAGCACCGCCCCAGACCCTGCACGAGCCGGGCGTGACGCCGTGGGGCGAGGCGCTCGCGGCGGCGCTCGCGCCCGGCCCGCATCTCGCCGGCCCGGAGGACCTGTGTGTGATGCCCTACACCTCGGGAACGACGGGCCGTCCGAAAGGCTGCATCCACACCCACGCGACGGTGATGAGCACTGTGATCATCATGGCGCAGTGGGGCGGCGGCCATCAGGATAACGTCATCCTCGGCACCTTGCCGCTGTTCCACGTCACCGGCATGCAGTGCAGCATGAACCTGCCGATCTACCTCGGCGCCACCAGCGTGCTGATGAGCCGGTGGGATCGCGACACGGCAGCGCGTCTGATCCAGCGTTATCGCGTCGAGGGCTGGACCAACATCGCCACCATGGCCATCGACTTCCTGGCCAATCCGAACCTCGGTGAGTACGACTTGTCGAGCCTGACGCGCATTGGCGGCGGCGGCGCCGCGATGCCTGAAGCGGTCGCGCAGCGCCTCAAGGACCTCACCGGCCTCGACTACATCGAGGGCTACGGATTGTCCGAGACCATTGCGCCTACCCACACCAACCCCGACCACCGCCCGAAGAAGCAGTGCCTGGGAATCCCGGTGTGCAACACCGAGGTCAGAGTGATCGACCCGGACACGCTCCGAGTGCTGGGACCCGGCGAGGTCGGCGAGATCGTCTCCAGCGGCCCGCAGATCTTCAAGGGCTATTGGAAGAGCCCGGAGGCGACCGCGGCCTGCTTCATCGAGCTGGAGGGCAAGCCGTTCTTCCGCACCGGCGACCTCGGCCGCTACGACGAGGAGGGATACTTCTTCATCGTCGATCGGCTCAAGCGCATGATCAACGCCTCGGGCTACAAGGTGTGGCCGGCGGAGGTCGAGTCGATGCTCTACTCGCACCCCGACGTGCAGGAGGCGTGCATCATCGGCACCATGGACCCGCACCGCGGTGAAACGGTGAAGGCGGTGGTCGTGCTCAAGCCCGCCTCGCGCGGCACGCTTTCGGCGGATCAGTTCATCGCCTGGTGCCGCGGGCACATGGCGGCCTACAAGATTCCGCGCGTGGTCGAGTTCGCCGATAGCCTGCCCAAGTCCGCCACCGGGAAGATCCAGTGGCGCGCGCTGCAGGAGCAGGAGTTGAAGAAAACCGCTTGAGCCGCCCAGGACGCGCAGAGATCTCGACATGAATCCGCAGGACTACGCCATCTGGCCGAAGGGATACCCCAGGAACCTGACCGTGCCCAGGACCACTCTGTGGTTCAACCTCGAAGCGGCCGCGACCCGCTATCCGGACAAGCCGATCACGCTGTTCTACGACTCGAAGCTGAGCTACGCGCAGTTCCGCCGCGACGCCGAAACGCTCGCGGGGTTCCTGCAGCAGCGCTGCGGCGTGCGCAAGGGCGACCGCGTGCTGCTCGACATGCAGAACAGCCCGCAGTTCATGCTCGCCTACTATGCATGCCTGCGTGCCGATGCCGTGGTCGTGCCCGTAAGCCCGATGAACGTCACCGACGAGCTGGAGCACTACGCGGCAGACAGCGGCGCACGTACCGCGCTCGTCGCACAGGACGTCTACGCGCAATTCCAGCCCCTGCTGGGCCACGCGCTCGAGCACGTGGTGGTCGCGACTTACGCCGACCATCTCACCGCGCCCACCGCCCTGGTCGTCCCCGAACTGTTGCGGGCGCCGCGCCGGCACTTCTCCGATCCCGGCGTCACCGCCTGGCACGACGCACTCGCGGCCGCTTGCAAGCCGACGCAACCGCAAGCAGGTTGCGAAGACCTCGCCGCCATCCTCTACACCTCGGGCACCACGGGCAAACCGAAGGGCTGCATGCACACCCACCACACCATCATGTGTACGGCCGTGGGCGGCGCGCTGTGGGAGGGCATGGCGCCCGATTCGGTGGCGCTCGCTACCGCCCCCATGTTCCACGTGACGGGCATGCAGCACAGCCTGAACGCGCCGATCTTCGCCGGCGGGACTGTGGCGCTGCTGCCGCGCTGGGATCCGCAGGCGGCCGCGTACATGATCGAACGCTACGCCGTGACCCACTGGGCCAATGTTCCGACCATGGTGGTCGATCTGCTGGCACACCCCGACACCGCCGGCCGCGACCTGTCTTCGCTGCAGAATATTTTCGGCGGCGGGGCGTCGATGCCCGAAGCGGTGGCGCAGAAGCTCTTCGAGCTCACCGGCGTGCAGTACATGGAAGCCTACGGGATGACCGAGACGATCTCCCAGACGCACATGAATCCGCCCGGCAACCTGCGCAAGCAATGCCTGGGCATCCCGACCTTCGACACCGAGTCGATCGTCGTCGATCCCGACACCCTGACGCCGGTCGCGCCGGGCGAGACCGGCGAGATCCTGTCCAGCGGACCGCAGCTCTTCAAGGGCTACTGGAACAACCCGCCGGCCACCGCGGCCGCCTTCGCCGAGATCGACGGCCGCAGGTTCCTGCGCACGGGCGACCTCGGCCGCGTGGATGCGGACGGCTTCTTCTACATCGCCGATCGCCTCAAGCGCATGATCAACGCGGCCGGCTACAAAGTCTGGCCAGCGGAGCTCGAAGCCACCCTCTACAAGCACCCGGCCATCCAGGAAGTCGCCGTCGTATCCGTCCCCGACGAGCGGCGCGGCGAGACGGTCAAGGCCTACGTCGTGCTGCGGGAGGAATCCCGCGGCAGCCTCAGCGGCGACGCCATCATCGCCTGGTGCCGCGAGCACATGGCCGCCTACAAGGTGCCGCGCCTGGTCGAGTTCACCGACGCCCTTCCCCGCTCCGCCACCGGCAAGATCCAATGGCGGGCGCTGCAGGAAAAGGAATGGGCGAAATGAGCATGCCGTCGCGCCGCTCGAGTGACTGCTGCGATGCGTTCGCCGGCTCAGCCCTGCGGCTCGTTGACAGGGGACTGCCGCCGGGCGCGTAATTTGCAGCGGCCGGGCCGTCACCGTCCCTCGCAGCCGAACCATGCGCATCCCGCTCTGCCTTCCGCTTGCGTCTATCCTGCTCCTCGCCGGCTGCGCCAGCACGCCTGCGCCGTCGAACCCGCTCGCCGCCGGTCCAGGCATCCGAGAAGCAAGCAAGCCGTGCGGCCGACGTCGCGCTCGCGATGGTGGGCAAGCCCTACCGGTACGGCGGCAGCACCCCCAAAGGCTTCGACTGCAGCGGGCTGGTCAACTACAGCTTCGCCCAGGTTGGACTGAAGGTCTCGCGCGACACGCGCACGCTGCGCGAGCAGGGCGTGCTCGTGCGCACAAGCGCATTGCGCCGCGGTGACCTGGTGTTCTTCGACCAGGAGGGGAAGAAGTATTCGCACGTCGGCATCTATCTCGGCGATGGAGTCTTCGTCCACGCCCCTTCCTCGGGCGGCAAGGTCCGTACCGACAAGCTCGAGGCTGACTACTGGAGCCGGCATTTCGTCGAGGCGCGGCGGATCTAGGGCTAGGCTCTAGGGCTGAACCGCGGAGGCGCGGAGGCGCAAGCAGGATCCAAAACAGCGTTTGCTGACCTCCGCTTGGCGTTCCTCGAGCCTCGCGGCCTCCGCGGTTGAAGCTTCATGCAGTTGCACGAAGCCACCGCGCTAGAATCCGGGGTACACCGCCCTCGAGGACACCGCCATGAACGCCCCGGACACTGCGCGGCACGCTCGACCCCGCCCTCGAAGCCGACATCCTCTCCGCGGTCGAAGCCAACGAAGCCGAGCTGACCGCGTTGCTGGCCACGCTGGTGCGCTTCCCCAGTCTGCTGGGTCAAGAGGCCAGCGCTCAGGATTTCATGGAAGGCCTGTTCCAGGGCATGGGCCTGAAGACTGCGCGCTTCGCGGTGAGCGACAGCGAGCTCGCTCACCTGCCCGGCTACTCGCCAGCGGTCGGGCACTGGCAGAGGCACGACAACGTCGTCGCCAGTCACAAGCCGCGCCACGTTCAAGGCCGCTCGCTGATCTTGAACGGCCACATCGACGTGGTGCCGATCGGCGCCGAGGCGCTGTGGTCGTCGCCGCCCTTCGAGCCGGTGGTACGCGACGGCCGCATGTACGGGCGCGGCGCGGGCGACATGAAGGCCGGCATCGCCGCCTACGTCACCGCCTTCCGGGCGCTGCAGCAGCTCGACCTGCAGCCGGCTGCGCCGGTGTTCCTGCAATCGGTTGTAGAGGAGGAATGCACCGGCAACGGAGCGCTCGCGTGTCTGCACCGCGGCTTCCGCGCGGACGCCGCGATCATCCCGGAGCCGTTTGCGCAGACCATCCTGTCTGCCCAGGTCGGCGTGCTGTGGCTGAGCGTCGAGGTGATGGGCCGCCCCGCTCACGTCATGAGCGCGCGCAGCGGCATCAACGCCATCGAAGCGTCCTTCGCGTTGTTTCAAGGACTGAAAGCGCTGGAGGAAGAGTGGAACGCGCAGCGCCATCCGGCGTTCGCCGAGCATCCTCGCCCGATCAACATCAACCTGGGCAAGATCCAGGGAGGCGAGTGGACGTCCTCGGTGCCGACCCGCTGCGTGATGGATATCCGCGTCGGTTTCTACCCGGGCATGAGCGTCGCTCAGGCCAAGCAGGCCGTGGAATCGCGGCTGCGTGACACGGCCCGCGACGATCCACGCCTGCGCCAGGTTCGCTACGAGATCGGCTACGCGGGCCTGCAGGCTGAGCCGCTGCTGGTCGATACCGGCCATCCGATGATCGGCGTGCTGGGCGCCGCGCACGAGCGGGTCTTCGGCAGCCCGGCTCAGCTGCTGGCGAGCTCGGCCACCACCGATGCCCGCTTCTTCAATCTCTACGGCAGCACGCCTGCCACCTGTTATGGCCCCGAGTCGAGCGACATCCACGGCATAGACGAGTGGGTGTCGCTGGCAAGCACGCTGCAAGTCACCAAGGTGCTGGCGCTGTTCATGGCCCGCTGGTGCGGACTGGAAGCAACCTGACCAGCGCCCTGCGCTCGGGCGCTGCTCGCGCTGTGCAGTTACACTACGGCCGGCCGCGGACACGGCTTCGCAGGTGCGCCCCCCAGACCACGTTGCACCCAACAGGAGACCGCCAATGAGCTTCTTGTCAGAGTTCAAAGAATTCGCCACCAAGGGCAACGTCATGGACCTCGCCGTGGGCGTGATCATCGGCGCAGCCTTCGGAAAGATCGTCAGCTCGGTCGTGGAAGATCTCATCATGCCGGTCGTCGGTCGCGTCGTCGGCAAGGTCGACTTCTCCAATCTCTACGTGCCGCTGGCCTCGATTCCCGAAGGCGTGCCCAACACCCTGGTGGAGTTGAAGAAGGCAGGCATTCCGGTGCTCGCCTACGGCAATTTCATCACCATCTTGATCAACTTCATCATTCTCGCCTTCATCATCTTCGTGATCGTCAAGCAGATGAATCGCCTCAAGCGCGAGGCGCCGGCCGCGCCCGCCGCTCCGCCGGAGGACGTGCGTCCTGCTGCGCGAGATCCGCGATGCTCTGAAGAGAGCGTGAAGCCTTCACGCCAGCGACGAAGACACGCAATCGCAGCAGCGCGGGGGCGTCGCCGCACAGACTGGGATCCAGAATTGCGCGAATCAGCCGCGTCCGTCCTCCGGCGAAGGAGGGCCAGGAGTCGATTCAGCGTCCTTGACAATTCCGCAACAACTGGATGACCCTGGCGGCGCCGTGCGCCGAGCGGATCATCGAGCACGGCCGGGAAGCGCCCCGGCCGATTCAGATTTACAGTTTGTTTCCGGCGTCGGATCAACAAGTTGACCAAGGTTAACAAGCAGCTTGCTGCGCGCTTACCAAAACGTCATATACTTGGTTCACGCGCGCCGGGCAGTGCCGACCAGAAACGCTGCCCGCGCGCTCTGGCACGACGGTTGATCAGGGGAGGGAGGCGCAAAGCCTCACGTCATCCATCATGCAAGCGCTCGATCAGCTGAGCCGCGAGGAGCTTGTCGCGCTCGTGCACGATCTGCAGGCGCGGCTGGCCACGATGATCGACGCCGGCCGCGCTGCGGCCGGCGACCTCGACTACGTCGCGCTGCAGGCGCTCACCGTCCTCGACAACAGCGGCATCGCGGCACTCGTCTTCGACACCGCTGGCGACGCTGCCGATCCTGGCGGCCAACGCCTGCCTGTGCGCGCTCGCGGGTTACGCCCGCGACGAGGTCGATCGGCTCTCGGTGGTCGAGCTGCTGGCACCGGAGGATCGCGAGCGCCTGCGGCGCATGCTGCGCCTGCCACGCCAGGGCGGCTTCGCCAGCGCCGGCGGCTGGCGCCTGTGCGCCCGCTCGGGCGAGCTGCGCGAGATCGAGGTGAGCGGCTACGACCTGGATTTCCGCGGCCGCCGGGCGCGCTTCGCCATCGTCCAGGACGTCACGCAGCGGCGGCGCGAGCAACTGGTGCATGAGCGCCTCGCCGCGATCGTCGACACCTCGCGCGACGCCATCCTGAGCCACACCGTGGACGGCATCGTCCTGAGCTGGAACCGGGCTGCACAGCGCTTGTTCGGCTACGGCGCCGCCGAGCTGGTCGGGCGCTCCGTCGATGCCCTGCTGCCCGACGACATCCGCAACCAGGAGCGCGAGCTGCTTCGCGGCCGCATCGCTGCGGGTCTGCCGATCGAGAACTACCACACCCAGCGGCAGCACAAGGACGGCACCCGCGTGGACGTCGCGCTCAGCGTGTCGCCGCTGCAGGGATACCGACGGCCGCATCGTCGGTGCGGCCAGCATCATCCGCGACATGCGCGCGCCCAAGGAGGCGCAGCGCAAGCTCTCCGAGAGCTATCAGCGGCTGAAGTTCGCGCTCGAGTCTGCTGCGCTGAGCCTGTGGGACTGGGACATCGCGGCGGGCGCCGTGACTTACTCCGAGGAATTCGCACGGATGCTCGGCTTCAGCGCCACCGAGCTGCCGCGCGACTCGCACCTGTGCGAGCACCTGGTGCACGGCGAGGACGCAGCGCGTTGCGCGAAGCACTGGACTTGCACCTGAACGGCGTCCGTGAGCGTTTCGAATGCGAGTTCCGGGTGCGCCGGCGCGACGGGCGCTGGTGCTGGCTGTCCACCCGCGGGCGGCTGGTGCAGCGCGACCGCGACGGCCAGCCGCTGCTCATGACCGGCACCGCGCAGGACGTGACGCAGCGGCGCGGCGGGGCCGCCTGGATCAGAGGCTGGCGAGCGAGGCGCGGTTCCGCTCGCTGGTCGAGGCAAGCGCCCAGGCGGTGTGGATCACCAACGCGCAGGGCGAGGTGGAGAGCGAGATCCCCTCCTGGCAGCGCTACACGGGCCTGAGCTTCGAGCAGGTACGCGGGCACGGCTGGCTGCAAGCGATCCATCCCGGAGGACCGCGCGCTCACCGCGCAGCGCTGGCGGCAGGCCTGCGAGCAGCGGCGTCATCTACGACTACCGAGTTCCGCTTGCGGCGACACGACGGGGTGTGGCGGCACATGCACGCGCACGGGGTGCCGGTGCGCAACGACGACGGCAGCATTCGCGAGTGGGTCGGCATGAACACCGACGTCACCGAGCGCAAGGAGGCGGAGGCCGCGCGCGCGCTGCTCGCTGCGGTGGCCGATTCCTCCCAGGACGCGATCATCAGCCACGACATGGAAGGGCACCATCCTGTCGTGGAACCGCGGGCGCCGAGGAGATCTTCGGCTACCGGCCGGAGGAAGTGATCGGACGCGACTACCGCCTGCTCACTCCCAGCACCGACGCCCGAGCAGACGCGGGCGCTGGCGCAGCGCCTGTTCCACGGCGAGCGCATCGCTCCCTTCGAGATTGTCAGCCATCATCGCGACGGCCGCGAGATCCCGGTGTCGGTGAGCCTGGCGGCACTGCGCAACGAGGCCGGGCGCGTGGTGGGCGTCACCGCTGTCGCACGCGACATCACCGAGCCGCGCCGCGCCGCCCAGGCCCTGCGCGAGAGCGAGCAGCAGCTCGAGTCGATCCTGAACAACGCCGCCGAGGCCGTCATCGTGGTCTCCGCCGACGGCAGCATCGAGCGCTTCAACCTCGCCGCTCAGCGCCTGTTCGGCTACAGCGTCGAGGACGCGCGCGGACTGAACCTGCGCCAGCTCACCGTCGAGCTCGCCTTCGACGAAGCGGCCGGCGGCAGACGAGCGTCCCGCCACCTGGCTGCAGCCGCTCATGGGCGGACGCCGCGAGGTCACCGGGCGGCGCAAGGACGGCTCGATCTTCCCGCTCGAGCTCGCGCTGTCCGAGATCGGCATGGCGCCGCGCCCGCCGCGCTTCACCGCGGTGGTGCGCGACATCACCGAGCGCAAGTCCTGGGAGAACCGCATCTACACGCTCGCCTACACCGACTCGCTCACCGGCCTGCCCAACCGGCTGCTGCTGCGCGACCGTCTCGAGCACGCCATCGCCGCGGCCCAGCGCAACCGCACGCCTGGTCGGCGTGCTGTTCTTCGACCTGGACCACTTCAAGGCCATCAACGACTCGTACGGCCACCACATGGGCGACGAGCTGCTGCGCGAGATCGCCGCCCGCACCACCGGCTGCGTGCGCGAGATCGACACGGTGTGCCGGCTCGGCGGCGACGAGTTCGTGCTGGTGCTGCCGGAGCTGCGCGACGCGGCCGACGCGGGCGCCGTGGCACGCAAGCTCCTGGCGGCGCTGTCGCAGCCCTACCGCATCGACGGTCACGAGCTGTGCATCACGCCGACGCTGGGAATCAGCATCTACCCGAAAGACGGCACCGACGCGGACACGCTGCTGCGCAACGCCGACACCGCCATGTACCACGCCAAGGAAAGCGGCAAGAACGATTTCCGGTTCTTCGGAGGTGAGGCGGGACGAGGTGACGAGGCGGGAGCGTGAAGCTCCCCTCCCCGTGAAGGCCTCGCGCCTCCGAGCCTGTCGACGCTTGCCGGTAGCTCCTCCTCCCCCTCCGCCTCGCCTGCCTCCGCGCACGTGCTATCCTCCGCGCCTGCCGCGCGTCCCGCACGCTCAGTTCATGACCGAAGCCCTCGTCCTTCTCGCCACCTCGTTCTGGCTCGGTGCGCTGCACGCCATCCAGCCGGGACACGGCAAGACCATCGCCGCCGCCTACATCGTCGGTGCGCGCGGCCGGCCGGTGGACGCATGGATCCTGGGCATCTTCGTGACCCTCTCTCACACCAGCGGGATCGTGCTGGTAGGCGTGCTGGCCTCGCTGGGGCTGCCCGGGCCTCATGCCGCAGCGGGTGGAGATCTGGCTGAAGATCATCACCGGCCTGCTGGTCATCGTGATCGGCGTCTGGGCGCTGTGGACGCAGCGGGGATTGTTCGCAGCCGCCGGTTGGGCTCCGCGCCGATCGCCCGCCAGCGGACCCGGCTCACTGCAGTACCAGGCGGTTGCGGCGACCCTGGCGGCGGTCACGTCCATCTGCACGGCCACGCTCACGACCACGACCACAGCCACGGGCCATGCGCACGACCACGAGCATGACCACGGCCACGACCATACGCACGACCACGACCACACGCCATCAACACGATGGCGCCGGCTATCACAGCCACGGCTGGGGCATGAAGCACACCCACAACATGGACCTGGTCAGCGCGGGTCGGCCGAGCTTGTGGATGCTGATCTGGCTGGGCATCGCCGGCGGGCTGCTGCCCGATCCGCTGGCGCTCGACGCTGCTGCTGCGCGCGATCGCGGACGGCAAGGTCATGCTCGGCCTGGGCGTCGTGCTGGTGTTCAGCATCGGCTTCGCCGCCGTGCTGGTCGCGGTGGGCGTCGTCGCCGCCGCGGTCGGCAGGCGCGTGCTCGATTGGCTGGCCGGTCCCTGGGCCGCGCGGCTGCAGATCGGCACGCTCGGCGGTGATCGTCGTCGTCGGCGTGGTGCTGACCGTGCTGGCGTTCAAGCAGATGGCGCTGAACGCGGTGATCGGTGATCAGTAGATCAGGTGATCGGTAGACGCGGTGAGTCTCATGCCGCAGCGACCCACTGGCTCAGCGTCACCGATTACGTCGGCTGATTCAGCGCTGATCAGCGATCACGCCGCTCGGCAGCATCCCCACGAACCCGCGGATATCGGTGTACCAGACGTTGCCGTCGCGATCGACCGCGACGTTGTAGGGGCGGGCTTCCTTGCGCGGCAGCCGGAACTCCTCCAGCTTGCCGTCCTTGAGCCGCCCGAGACTGCCCTTGCGCAGCATTGCGAACCAGATCGCGCCGTCGGCCGCCACCGCCAGGCCGGTCAGGCCGGCCTGCTCCGCGCCCACCGGAAACTCCTCGAAGCGCCCGTCGGCGTAGCGCCCGACCTTGTTGCCGCGAAACTCCAGGAACCACACTGCTCCATCCTTGCCCACGGCCACGTCGCCGGGCGAGCTGCCGCGCGTGGGGATGTCGAAGGTTTGCATGCTCCCGTCGGGCGCGATGCGCAGGAGCTGGTTGGCGGCCTGCAGGGTGACCCACACCGCGCCGTCGCCCGCCACTGCAACCCCCAGCGCCACACCACGGATCCTGTCGATGACGTGACGCTCGAACTTTCCGTCCTTCAGGCGGGTGATGCTGTAGGCACTCGCCTCGGTGAACCAGAGCGCGCCGTCGGGCGCCATGGCGAGCTGACCGATGCGGGCCAGCGGGCGATCCAGGGGCACGGAGCTCAGCTCCCCGTTCGGGGAGATGCGCGTGATCTGCCCGGCCGGACCATCGGTGTACCAGGCAGAGCCGTCCGCGGCGGTGGCGATGCCGATCGGCTCCCCGTTGGTCTTCTCCTCTATAAACCGCTCCAGCTTTCCGTTGCGCACGCGACCGATGGCATTGGCGGAGTCGATCGTGAACCAGACGCCGCCGTCGGGCGGAGGCGGCAATCGCGGTCGGGACATCGCCCGGGTCGAGCATCGCGTATTCGACGACGCGAGCCGGCGGTCGCGCGAACCACTGCCAAGGCCGCCACGGCCGCGGCCAGTACGACCACAACGACGAGCCCGACGAGCAGGCCGGTCCGGCGCCGCGGCGCCGGAGACAGAAGGAGCGAGTGCATCGTTCATTTCGAGGAATCCCGCATCGGAATGGGAGCGAGCGTGCGGCGGCGGAACAGCCAGCGAGCGCCAAGCACGCCCGCGATGGCCAGCAGCAGCAGGAAGGCGAGCGCGCCGGCGAGGCTGATGGGATCGACGCGGCTCAGCAGGTTGCTGCCCTCGAGCGCACGGCGCCACAGCTCGCTGTAAGGCATGAGAGCGTAGCCGGCGTACAGGGTCTGGGCGTGACCCGGGTCGCGCACCAGCGGCCGCGCTTCGAGGTGCACCGGCAGGTTGCCCTCGAGGAAGCGTCCAGGTTTGACCGCCATCGGCGGTCCGATACAGGCCGCGATGCGTGGTCAGGACCACGGTGGTGCCCGCGGCATCGGCCGCAATCCCTCGCACGCTGGTGTCGGGTTCTGGCAAGGGAGCTTCCGAACGGCCTGCCAGCTCGCGCCGCCATCATCGCTGCTGTAGATGCGACCGCCGCCGGCTGCCCACAGCCGCGCGGCAGCGGCAGGATCCACGCTCAGCGCCTCGGCTTGCGCCGCCGGCAAGCCGGCATTGCGCGGTTGCCAGTTGAGGCCGGCATCCCGGCTCGCCATCACTACCCCATCGACAACTGCGTAGAGCACTTCGCTCGGCTCCCGCGCCACCGCCAGCGCAGTGAACTCGGGCTGACCCGGGAGCCCGTGCTCGACGCGCGACCACTTGTCGCCGCTGTCGTCGCTGCGGTACAGCTCGCGCCGGCCGATCAGATAGATCCGCCCGGGCGCTGCTCCGAGCGCGATGGCCCGTGCGGGCGCCGCTTCGGCCGGAGCCGTCGCCTGCCGCCAGTCGCCATCCATCCTGGCGGAACACCCCGCCCGGCGTCGCGCACAGCGCCGCCTTGCCGTCCGCCAGGAAGGTGACAGCAAACACGCTGCCGACCAGCTTGCCAGGCTCCTCGGGTGTCCAGGCACGCCCGCCGTTGCGGGACTCGAGCAGGCCGGTGTCGGTGCCGAGCAGCAGATGCGTCGAGTCGCTCGGGTCGATGGCGAGCGCCACCGCCCCGCCGAGGAACAGACCGACGTCGGCGTTGAGCCAGCTCGCGCCGAAATCGCGCGTCCGGAACAGACCCGCCGTAGGCGCTCGGGTCATGCGCGTGCCCAAGCCCGGCAGCCAAGCTCAGCGAAGATCAGAGAAAGGAGACGGAGCAACACGGAAAACCGGGAGCTCGAAAAAAATCGAGGAGCCGCGCTAGCGGCTCCTCGCAGTGGACAGCAATCAGGACGGCTAGTGGCTCGTCTGTATCAATCTATTCTACTTGCCTTCTTCGAGGTCTCGCCCGGCGCGAGGGTG
Organism: uncultured beta proteobacterium; assembly: GCA_963772865.1. Lineage (GTDB taxonomy): Bacteria > Pseudomonadota > Gammaproteobacteria > Burkholderiales > SHXO01 > SHXO01. The sequence continues at coordinate 369,035 of CAVYZA010000034.1, forward strand.
ATCTCGGCCATGCGACCCTTGGACCCGTCCCACGAGTTCGACAGGATCGGGTAGTCCGGGCGTATAGGACGTCGGCTCGTGCGCGGCGATGCAGTTGTTCGGATCGCTGCGGCCGGTCAGCTTGTAGCACTTCTCGTAGGCGAGGAACTGCTGCGCGCTGTCGGTCGAGCTTTGGATGTTGGCCACCATCCAGTCGCGAATGCCCTGCCAGGAGGAGTAGGTGTCGCTGCCGAAGACCAGCGTGCCGACCGAGCCACCGGTGCGCACTTCCAGCAGCTGCGCGCCGGCGGTGTGGGAGTGCCAGGCGGGGTGGATCTTGATCCCCGGCAGGACGTCGAACTCGCCGTCCACGATCATGGCCTTCTGGCCCAGCACCTTGCCGTAGATCTCGTCCAGCGTCTTGGGCGGATAGCCGCAGGCAGGGGTGCGGATGCAACCAGCGATGTTGTCTGCCCGGATGTGCGGTTCCGGATAGTTCAGCGCCCACTCGATGCCTTCCAGCTCCTTCTGCTGCACGTACAGAACGGCGTTCGGGAAGTCGCTCAGGCTGCCGGCGTGGTCCCAGTGCCCGTGGCCGATGACGATCTTGGTCACCTGATCAGCGCGTGATGCCAAGCACCGCGAGCTGTTCGGTGAGCGGGTTCCAGTGCTGGGTGCCGGTCATCTTGTGGTAGTCCTTCTGCTTCCAGCCGCAGTCGGCCAGCACGACTTCCAGCTTGCCGTTGACCATGCCCTTGATGACGCCCACGTTCACCGGGCAGATCGACGGTGTTGATGTTGTTGAACTTGCTGGTGCTGCCGGGAACGAAGGCGCGGTCGGGCATGAAGGCACCGTAGGGCACGCCCATGAACCGGCTGTTCTCGACCACCCACACGGAGTACTGCTGAGCAAACGCACTGGGCACAGCCATGGTCGCCGCGACTGCGGCTCCCGCCAGCGCTGCCCCTTTCACTACCTCCCAGACTTTCATTGTTTCCTCCATAGGCTATCACGCGTGATGAAGCTGACGGGCTTCCGGCGCCTTCGTGCTCGTGACCCTCCGCCGCCTTCCCCCCACCAGTGCTTTATATTTGCTGCTCGTTATTCTGGGTCTCACAGCTCTTGCAGATCAGTTCGGCTTGTACTCGCCCGGCCACAGCACATCGCTCAGCTGCAGCAATGCGTGCGAGGCCTGCTCGCTGCGCTCGTGCGCAGTGACCAGATGCTGATCGCGGCCGATCGGCGGCGACCTTGACCATTTCCCGCGACGCCTCGTTGTACAGCCTCGAGGGCTTCGAGATAGCTCGCGTGCGCGTCCTTCAGCGACTGCGGGCGGCCGCAGCTGGCGCGCACGCTGCGCCGCCGACTGGAACGCTGCTCGTCAAGCGGCTGCACGGTCGCCTTGACCTTGGCCGGATCCTGATGCTCGATCTTGTAGGTGATGCCGGCGAAGGTCATGCGCATGGCGGCGAGCTTGACCTCGCCGTGGATCGGCCACAGCGCTGCCGCGTACGCTTCCTCTTCCGGGCTGAGCGCGCCGAGCGTGCTCCGATCCATGCCGAGCCCGCCGGTGAACACGAGCGGCGGCGGACGGCGCAGGCGCCGGAGGCGCGGGGGCTGCTTTTTGGTTTCGCGTATCGCTGCGT
>CAVYZA010000035.1:0-89872 GCA_963772865.1 uncultured beta proteobacterium
TGACGCCGCGCAGGTAAGCTCCGAGGTCACCGTCGAGGGCTGCCCACACCTGGGAATAATCCTGGAACGCGAAGCCAACCCCGTACAGCGCCGTCTGCTTCGCCATCGTGGACAGGACGTTGGTGCCGGACAGCACGAACATCTCCAGCGCGCCGCTTCGCAGCTGCGACAGCATGTCGGACTCGCCGCCGAGCTGGTTGTTAGGGAACATCCGCACTTCCAGTCGGCCGCCCGATTCCTCCAGGATCTTCGGCAGGATTTCATTCACCCGCACGTTGATCGGGTGTGTCATGGGCAGATTGCCCGCGAACTTGAATCGGTACTTCGGCCGTGCGGCCAAGCCTCGGCGGCCGCTGATTGCGAACAGCGGCAGCGCAGCACCGGCGGCGAGGACTTGTCGGCGTGTCACGCGCGATATCCCCTCTCCCGCGAAGGGAGAGGGAGTTCCCAGGGTCCCACGGTCGAGGGCCTTCCGATCAGATCTCATCATGAGCCTCGGACGGTCGCAATCACTTCTTCAGGAAGCCGATCGAGATCCACGGTACCGCCGCCACGAGAATCAGCCCGACTGCCAGGGCCGCGATGTAGCCGGCGATCGGGCGGATGCCTTCGTTGGGGTTTGTGCGGCCGATCGCGCAGGCGGTGTAGTAGCCGACGCCGAACGGCGGCGCGAAAAGGCCGATGCCCATGGCCAGGAGGACGACCAGGTGTCGTGCACCTCGTCGATGCCGAATTGCGTGGCAACGGGAAACAGCAGCGGGCCGAAGAAGACTATGGCGGGAATGCCCTCGAGGATGCTGCCCAGAATGATGAACACGACGATCGACACCGCGATGAATCCGGCCCTTCCACCGGGCATCGCAGCCATCGTCCGTGCGAGGTCCGGCGAGAAGCCCGATAGGGTCAGCGACCAGCCCATGGCGGTCGCTGCGCCGATGATCAGCAGGAATCGCGCCCGAAAGGGAGGCAGTCTCGACGAGCATCGCGCAAAATCAGTCGGCGCCAGTCGAATCTCGCGGTAGATCATCAGGCCGATCACGACGCGTAGACGATACCTATTGTCGAGACCTCCGTAGCGGTGGCGACGCCCTCCACTACTGTCGCGCGTATCACGAACGGCAGGAGGATCGCCGGCGCGACCACAATGAGCAGGCTGCGTCGGACTGCGCCCCGCTCGCGCGCTGCACATGTGACAGGTCCTCATTGCGATAGCGCCACCACACGCAGCGCGCACAATGTCAGTCCGCAGGACGACGGCGGGCACATCCCGCCCGTGAACAGTGCGCGATCGAGACGCCCGTCACCGACCCGATCGTGAGCAGCACCAGGCTGGGGGGGATGGTTTCGGTCTGCGCGCCGGTCGCGGAGAGCAGCGCGACCAGGTCACCCTTCTTCGCTCCGCGCCGCTGCATCTCCGGGAACAGGACGGGCGTGACCGCCGCCATATCCGCGGCCTTGGAGCCGGAGATGCCCGAGACCAGATACATCGAACCCACCAGCACGTAATGCAGCCCACCACGTACGTGGCCTAGCAGGTTGCCGAGGAAGGCGACCATCGCCCGTGCCATCCCGGTCATCTCGATCAGCAGGCCGAGAAAAACGAACAATGGAACGGAGAGCAGGATCAGATGCGACATGCCCTCGTCGATGCGCCCGACGATCGCCGTCATCGGAATCATGGTCGTGATCGCCAGGTAGCCGTACGTCGCGAGCCCGAACGCAAAGGCGATCGGCACACCGGCGAAGACGTTGAGCGCGACGATCCCGACGAAGAAGATGAGCAGGTTCTCGTTTTCGAGTTCGAAGAGCACGGGCTGCAGGGCCAGCAGGACGCCGATGCCGACTGCAATCACCGCGAGCGCACCGAGGATGAGGCGCCAACTTCCCGCTTCGAGCAGCCGCATCAACGCGATCAGGAGCATGAGCGCGCTGCCCACGGGAAGCGCGGCCGCGCGCCAGGCATTGGTGATCTCCAGGGCTGGCGTGGTGATCACCATCTCGTCGTGGGCGAACTGGTAGGCCGGATAGACGATGAGCGCAAGAAAGACCAGCGCCGCGGCAATGGCCAGCACCTCGAGAAACTCGCGCACCCGCGGCGACACCGCGCTCACGACGGCGGTCATGCGCATGTGCTCGCCTCGGCGCAACGCTACCACCGCACCCAGCATCGCCAGCCAAAGGAAGAGAATCGAGGCGAGCTCGTCCGACCAGAGAAGCGGCCGGTGGAAGACGTAGCGCGACACCACCCCTGCGAACAGGATGACAACCTCGGCCACAACGAGCAGCGCAGCGGCGGCTTCCACGGCGCTCCCGGCTGCGGCCTCGAGCGCCGAGCAGCCACTTCGGCGCGCCCGCCCGCGGTGCGAGGACGGCCTGGGGATCGGCGAACTCAGAGTGCGGGTTCATCTTCCGGGCGAGCCAGGTGAAACGTGGTTCTGCTCCCTCGTTGGCTCAACGCGACACCAATTGCGCGAGCACTGTCCGCACCCGAGCGCCGGGCGCGAGCCCCGCGGCCTGCCCGACCGCGTTCACGTGGGACAGCACCCCGTTTTCCCACATGTCCATGGAATCGCCGATGCGCCCGCTGGTGTGCGCCACCGTCGCTGCGGCGACTCCGCGCTTCTGCAGCATGTCCAGGGCTGCGATGCCGGCGTTGTCCTTGCCGACGCCGGCGTCGTTGAAGATCACCGCCTTGAGCGGCACCTCGAGCGCGAACTCTCCCGAGCTGGTGCCGCCGTGCGACGCGCACACGACGATCGCGCCATTGTCCTCGGGCGTGACCTTGGTGATCGAGTCCATCAGGATCACCCGGCCCCCACTTCCTTTTGCGACTTCCTTCTTCAGCATCTTGGGCCTCTGCTCGTCAAACCGACGTGATCATGCGAATGTTCTCGGCGATAGCGTCGCGCTCGAACACCTTCTTCCAGTCCGGCGCGAAGATCTCCTTCTTCGCGCGCTCCACTGCCTTGTTGGCCGCGTCCGACATCCTGACTCCAGGAAGCTGATCGAACAGGATCGCCAGCTCGACATTCAGGTGGCCGAGGATGAAGTCGCGCGCAGCCTCTTCCGGCACCCCGCGGCGCACCGCTTCGTCCGTGGCTTCGCGAATGATGGTGAGGCAGGTGGCGCACACGGTTTCCGACAGGACCGGCTCGAGGATCGCCATCTGGTCCACGCTGGCCCGGTGCGAGCGGATCACCGGGGCGTACATGCGTTTCGCCACGTCCTCGGCCAGGGGGAAGTTGGCCTCCTCGCCGCGCAGCAGCGCGCACACGATCGCCTGCTTGGCCTTGATGCCGCCGAAGTAGTCGCGCTTCGCCTCCAGGTCGGTCTCGTCGTTGAAGATGGGCGGATGACAAGGGTGGGCGACGAAGATCGTCAGATCCGCGCGCTCGGGTAGATGGCCGGCGAACGGTGCGGCCGCATCCAGTGCGATCAGTGTCGCGCCTTGCTTGAACTTATCTACCAGCTTTCCAGTGACCTTCTCGATCATGTTGTCCGGAATCGCTAGGATCACCACATCCGCCTCGGGAAGCGCGCGATCGGCCTCCACGACACGTGATCCCCAACTCCTTGAGCCGGTTGCGACCCGCTTCGCTGACCTCGATGTGGCTCACCTGGTAGGGCGCGCCTTTCAGATTGGCCGATACGCGGTAGCCCATCTTGCCGCCCGCGCCAAGAACTGCGACCTTCTTCATGCTCGTTTCTCCTCAAAGAGACTCTCTGTTCTCGACCCCTGCAGCGAGGCGTCGAGGTCCTCCTGTGCCATGCTCCCACCGTCCCGCCCCCTGCAGGGGCACCCCCCTCGGGCAGGACTCCCACCGCCCCGCCGCCTGCAGGGGCACTCCTCCTCGGGCAGGACTCCCACCACCCCGCCGCCTGCAGGGGCACTCCTCCTCGGGCAGGACTCCCACCACCCCGCCCCCTGCGGGGGCACCCCTCCTCGGGCAGGACTCCCACCACCCCGCCCCCTGCGGGGCAGCCCTTCCTCGGGCAGGAGGGGAGTGTTCTGTTTCTCCCCGCGTCTCACGAGGCGGGGTGCCCGTGAAGCGGGCGGGGCGGTGTGGTGTTCCTCAATGGTCTCCCCGCGCCATGCCGAAATAGTCCGCCTTGCCCATTTGGCCGCCCTTCAACGCGATCTCCAAGCCGTCGAACTTCGGATCGTCGGAATAGCCACGGCACAGCGGAGCGCCGGGCGTCAGTTCTGCAAGCATCTCCAGCCCGTATAACCCCAGCTCCTGCGTGGCATAGCTCGAAGTGTCTCCCCCGGCGACAACCACGCGCCGCAGACCAGTACGCGCCAGCAGGTCGCGTGCGATCCGCCCCAGTGCTGTGCCCAGTGCCTTTGCTGTGTTACCCGAGCTGCCGGCCGAATCCGCCGCCAGGGTTTCGCGGGTCGCTCGAATACTGGGATCGTCCGGGCCGGCAGCGGTATAGACCACGACGCTCTTCCCCGCAGACAGGGAGGCGAGCGCACGTTCGAACAAGGTCCTGGCCGTGATCTCCATCCCCTGCGGCCGGCACAGCTCCTGGGTCGGTGCGCGGATGCAGTCGAAGCCGTGCTCGGATGCCCATTGAATCTGGGCTGCTGTCATCGGAGACGCGCTGCCGGATACGACCAGCAGCTGCTGCACCGGCGGGACGGCCGGAAACGTTGCCCGCGCGGCCGGAATCACGCCGCTTGCGCGCCAGTGCGCGGCGAGCGCGTACTCGACGCCGGAAGACCCGATCGCAAAGTGCGGTGCACGCTGAGCTTGCTGCCAGATCAGCCGGCCGACCGTGCGCAGGCTCTGGTCGTCGGCGCAGTCGTAGAGCAGCAGGTCCGGCTTGCTCTCCAGCTTGCGCGCATGGCGCGCATCAACGCTGGGCTCGTCGCCCGCCAGTTCGGGCAGGCTCATCAGTCCGATATTGGCCTGCGTCTGCCGCGACAGGTGCACGCGCAGGTCGGCCTCGTGCATCGGGGTGACCGGATGGCGCGACATGGTCGGATGCCGGTCGAGCCGGAACACCTCGTCTCCCGCCGCCGCGAAGTGATTGCCGAAGACCGTGTAGCGCCGCAACGGCGGAGCACCGGCGAGCACCGACATCGTCTGGCCTGCGGTGAGAGCACGGCGCACCATGTCTGCCACATGGCCGATGCTGCCGACCTCGGGAGCGGAATCGAAGGTCGAACACACCTTGTAGTGTGTGAGCGGCGCGTCCAGCAACCACAGCTCCCGCAGCACCGGCTCGAGCTGCGCATCCATTTCAGCGGGAGACATTGCCCGGCTGGTGCCGGCTACGCCGATACAGCGCAGATCGGGGAACTTCTGGTGGAGGAGCTCCGGCGCGGGTGGCGACAGGAACAGCACGGTGCGCAACCCCGACACGGCAAGCGCCTCCATCGCGTCGGTGGAGCCGGTGAAGTCGTCGCCGTAGAAGGCGAGCAGCAGCTTCGAGCGCATTGCCATCAGCTTCGGCCTCCGAACTTGTCGATCGCTGCGCGCAGCTCCGGATGCGTCTCAGCGTATCCCTCCAGCGTCGCGCCGGCAAGTGCAGCCTCCCACCCCTGCTGCATGCTCAGCACGCCGGCTGCGGTGCCTCCCGGATGCGCGATGATGCCGCCGCCGGCCAGGTGGATCACGTCAACGCTCTTGCTGGTGGCATAGATCGGCAGCGCCGAGCCGGCCCATTGCGCCGAAGAGATCGCCGGCATCACGCGATAGTTACCGAACAGCGGAGTGAGGCAGTCGCTGATCGAGCGGCCCACCTCATCGTTGGTCTCGTAGAACTTGCTGTTGAAGCCGCCAACGTGCAGATGGTCCACGCCGGCCAGCCTGCACAGCTTCTGATATGCGGTGAAACCGATGCCCAGCAGCGGGTGGCGCGACATCGCGCCGAAGTTCGCGCGGTGGCCATGGATCGGGAGCTCGCAGTGGCGACGCACGTGGGCCAGGGCCGCGAAGCCGACGCTGTTGATGTTGATCATCACGCACGTGCCGCCGTGCTTCTTCACCAGGTCGTGGCCGTGCAACATGTGGTCCACGTCGCCGGTAATGTTGAAGGCATACATCGCCTTCCTGCCGGTGGCGTCGGCCACGCGCTCGATCTCGCGCATCGCTCCGGCAATTCGCTGAGCCAGAGGTGCATAAGGCGGGTCGGCCTGCAGCTCGTCATCCTTGATGAAGTCAAGCCCGGCCGATGCCAGATCGCGCACCAGCTTGCACAGCGCCTCGGTGGACAGACCGATGCTGGGCTTGATGATCGTCCCGATCAGCGGGCGGCCGGATACCTGAGCGAGCTTGCGCGTGCCGTCGATACCGAAACGCGGGCCCGGGTAGCGCTGCGCGAACGCCTGCGGCAGCTCGAGATCCTCGAGGCGAATCCCGGACAGTTCCTGCAGCTCGTACAGATTGCCCGCGACGGTGGCGAGCAGACTGGGCAGCGAAGGGCCGAAGTTGTGTAAAGGGAACGAGATGAGGACGCGGCCGCGCTGGTAAACGGTACGGCCTGCGTCCGAACGCGGGGCCTTGCTTCCGGGCAGGCTCGGCGCAGACACGGTGTCGAGGGCGTCGATGCGCACGACCTGCGCCCCGAAACGCTCCTTGAGCTCGCTGGTCTCGCCGGGGACCGACACGAAGGTGCCGCTCGATTGCTCCCCGGCGATCACCGCCGCGACATGCTGGAGCGAGTGCGGCGTCTCGATCAGATAGGTGGCTAGGACTCGATCTTGGCTCATGACTCCTCCTGTCGCCTGGAATCGGCGCTATAGCCCAAGCTGTGCCGCGAGATCCATGAAGTCGGTCGCGCTGAAGTCCGCGACGCCCGCGCCGTCCTGCGTAGTATCTGCCTTGCGCTTGGGACCGTACTCGAGTGCAGATCCCGAATGGCCCTCTCTCCTTGACCTCACCCCATTTTGTGCCGATGGGGTGCTCAGCTGCTGAAGTGGATTCTAGTCAGCGCCTGAGGGAAAAGGCTTCCGATTTTTCGATCTATTCCGGCGATTTTAGAAAATGTTTCTGCATTTAGCTTCATGCATAGAATGCCTCTCATAGCTGCACGATGATGCTTTCCTGTAGGTCGCGTTGCAGGGTGGTGGTATGGGTATAAAACCTACGCTACATGAGCTAAGTCCTCTGACCGGCGCGATTATCTCGCACATGGTTCGGCGAGGAGTTCGCTGATTCTTTGTGTCGCTCAAAGTCGGGTATGAGACGGGCGCGGGCGCCTTCGGTCAGGCATAGCCTCCACCGCGCTTCCCGCGCGCCCGCCACTTGCGGAGTTCTTCCAGGATCAGCATGACGGCAGGGAAGGGAAGGATGAACAACCACACCGCCCCCGCGATCGGTGAGGTACCGACGAGCAGGTTTCCCCATGACGTGTAGTTGATCAGCAGCAGCAGCGCGATCTCCACCGCCACGCCCCACAGGATCAGCCGGTTTCCGCGCAGGCCTGTCGAAAATAGCGATCGCGACGCGCTACGGCACAGGAACACGTTCACGATCTGGAGCACGATGATGGCGCTCAGGCAGGCGGTGGTCGCTTGCAGATAGAGCGGGTCCCAGGGCGCAAGCTCCTGACCGTACGTCCAGCCGCCTGTGTGGAGCACGAAGAAGAACGCCGCCATCGCGGCGGCCGCCTCGATGGGTCCCAGAAACAGGTATGCGCGCCGCGCCAGCGGCCAGTTCATCAGTTCTTCGCCTTGGGGCCTCGGAGGGCGCTGCATCACCTGCGGGGCGGGTCGTTCCACGCCCAGACCGAGCGCGGTAAGCGAATCGGTGCCCATGTCGATCGCCAGCGCCTGGATGGGCGTCAGCGCAAGCGGGATCTTGAACAGGGCGAAGCCGAGAAATGGAACCAGCTCCGCGACATTGTGCACGAGGACGTAGGTGAGAAACTTGCGAATGTTCTCATAGACGGCGCGCCCCTCCTCGATGGCGTTGACGATGCTCGCGAAATTGTCGTCGAGAAGGACCATGTCTGCTGCTGCCTTGGCTACATCGGTGCCGGCAATCCCCATCGCGATGCCGATGTGCGCGCTCCTGAGCGCCGGCGCATCGTTCACGCCGTCGCCGGTGACGGCGACGATCTGGTTCTTGTTCTTCAGCGCCTCCACGATGCGCACTTTCTGGTCTGCGCTCACTCGGGCGAAGATGACGTCGGGCTTGTCCAGGACCAGCATCAGCTGGGTTTCCGAGAGGCTGCGCATCTGTTCGCCTGTGATCACGTCTGGCTCGTCTGCGCGGGCGAGCCCAATCTCGCGGGCGATCGCCTTAGCAGTGCGCGGATGATCGCCGGTGACCATGATCACTCTGATTCCCGCCTCGCGGCACCGGGACAACGCTGCTGGCACCTCGGGCCGGGGCGGGTCTTCCAGGCCGACCAGGCCGGCAAAGACCAGATCCTGTTCCAAGCACTCGCGCTTGCATTGATGGCCAACCAGTCGATAGGCAAGCGCGAGGACCCGCAGGCCTTGCTCGGCCATTGTCTCTTGGGCTGCGAGGATCTGCTCCTGCAGCGCACGGTCGAGCGGACGGGTGTCGCCATCCAGCAAAATCCGGCTGCAGAGGGGCAGAACGCATTCGGCCGCGCCCTTGCAGTAGAGCGTTGGACCCTCCGGCATCGCGTGCACGGTGGACAGCCGCATACGGTCGGCGTCGAAGGGAATCTCGTCCAGCCGGGCATTGGCGGATGGCCCGGGCAGGATTCGCTGCGCCATGTCGACCAACGCAATCTCCATCGGGTCGCCCAGAAAGGCCTGACCGCTTCGCTCCCCCGTCTCTCTGAGGTCGTGACACAACTGGGCCGTCAGGAAGAAGCCCCGGTAGCGCTCCGCGAATGCGCGGCCCGGTTCAATTGCTGCGGGCGAATACACCGTGCGCCCAAGGAACAGCTGTCTGACCGCCATGCGGTTCTGAGTCAGCGTCCCGGTCTTATCCGTGCAGATCACCGTGGTCGAGCCCAGCGCCTCGACCGACGGCAGATAGCGGATGAGAACGTTGCGCCGTGCCATGCGTTGGGTGGCGAGCACCAGCGACAGGGTCAACGTCGGCAGCAACCCTTCGGGGACCATCGCGACGATGATGCCGATGGCGAAGATGAAGTCCTTCCAGAATGGGATCCCGGCCAGCCAGCCGATGGCGAAGAAAAGCAGCCCGATCAGGATCGCCAGCATCGCGATGAACCGGCTCAACTGGGCCAGTTGCTGTCGCAACGGGGATACGGCTGCGCCGGCTGTCTGGGTGAGCCGTGCGATCTTGCCGAACTCGGTGTGCATGCCAGTGGCGAACACCACTGCCTTCGCCTGGCCCGACACGATCGAGGTGCCAGCCAAGAGGATGTTCTTGCCGCGAATCGGCTCATCGGCGTCGGAGGCGCCCGCGTCCCGCACCAGCGGCAGAGACTCACCCGTGACGGCAGCGTTGTTGACCCGGAGGTCGAACGCCTGGACCAGCCGGCAGTCGGCAGGGACGTTGTCGCCCTGCTCCAGCACGACGATGTCGCCGGGTACCACTTGCTCTACGGCTCCCAGGATGACTTTGCCGTCGCGCATGAGCTTCACCTTCTGCGGCAGCAGTTTTCGCAACGCGTCCAGGGTCTGTTCGACCCGATACTCCTGCCAGAAGGAGAACAGGCCGCTCACCAGGATCACCGCCACGATGGCGTAGCCGATTTTGGCCATCCCCTCGCCTGGATCGCTCCACTCTGCCAGGAATGCAAGCCCGGCAGCAGCCCAGAGGATGAGGGAAAAAAACTGAACCAGCTCCCGCACAAACCGCAGCCACGGGGACTCGCGCGCGAGCTCCTGCACGACGTTGGGTCCGTGCTCGCGCAGGCGGCGCTCGGCTTCGACGGGTGACAGCCCCCGTGGCGTGCTCTGGACGCTGGCGATGGCGTCTTCGGCGGAAAGCTGGTGGAGTTTCATGAGACCTGGAGGCGGCGGCCGACGAACACGGATTGGAGCAGTGTCATACGGCCGGTAGCCGGACGGCGAGCCAGAGCAGATTCAACCGTAGCAGGCCTCGCGAGAGGGTTCAAGGCTGGTCGCGGAGTGGCCCGAGAGTACTAGCGAATTGCCGTGACCGCCGTCCCGCGCAAGTCTGCACCGCACAGGCGGATTCGTTCATACTGCGAATCCGCCGACCTACACGTGGTTTAATGCGCGCCATGCAACACGCGCCGGACCTCTTCTCCCATTGCAAGTTCTGGGCTGCCCGCTTCGGCCCCGCGCCGTTCCTGCCGATGTCGCGCGCCGAGATGGACGCGCTGGGATGGGACAGCTGCGACATCATCCTGGTGGCCGGGGATGCGTATGTCGATCACCCCAGCTTCGGCATGGCTATTGTCGGCCGGCTGCTCGAGGCGCAGGGGTTTCGCGTGGGGATCATCGCGCAACCCGACTGGAGCTCGACCGCCGATTTCAAGCGCCTCGGGGCGCCGAACCTGTTCTTCGGCATCACCGCCGGCAACATGGATTCGATGGTCAACCGCTACACCGCGGACCGCCGCATCCGCTCCGACGACGCCTACACGCCCGGCGGCGTAGCCGGCAAGCGGCCAGACCGTTCGGTCATCGTCTACGCGCAGCGCGTGCGCGAGGCGTTCAAGGACGTCCCCATCGTCATCGGGGGCATCGAAGCGAGCCTGCGCCGCATCGCGCACTTCGACTACTGGTCGGAGAAGGTGCGCCGCTCGATCCTGCTCGACGCGCGCGCGGACCTGCTGGTCTACGGCAACGCCGAGCGCGCGATCGTCCAGATCGCCCATCGCCTCGCCAAGCGAGAGCCGATCGCCAGCATCACCGACCTGCGCGGCACGGCCTTCGTGCGCAAGGCGGTGCCCGACGGCTGGATCGAGATCGATTCGACCTCGATCGACGAGCCGGGCCCGCTTGCGCCGCCGGTCGATCCGTATGCAGTGGAGCCCGCGCGACCCGCCCCTCCCCGACCGGTGCACCTGCGCCGGTTCAGGTAGTGCGGCTCGTGCGGCAGGTCCCGAACGCGATGCGCGACAGGAGCGTCATCCGCATGCCCTCCTACGAGACCGTGCGCGACGATCCGATCCTGTATGCGCATGCCTCGCGCATCCTGCATGTCGAATCGAATCCGGGCAATGCGCGCGCTCTTGTGCAGCGACACGGCGACGCCGATGTGTGGCTCAACCCGCCGCCCATCCCGCTTACCACTAAGGAGATGGATGCGCTCTACGAGCTGCCTTACAAGCGGGTGCCGCATCCATCCTGCGGCGACGCCAAGATTCCCGCTTACGAGATGATCCGTTTCTCGATCGCGATCCAGCGCGGCTGCTTCGGCGGGTGCACCTTCTGCTCGATCACCGAGCACGAGGGGCGCATCATCCAGAGCCGCTCGGAGGAGTCGGTGATCCGCGAGATCGAGACGGTGCGCGACACGGTGCCCGGGTTTACCGGCGTCATCTCCGATCTGGGCGGCCCGACCGCGAACATGTACCGACTCGCCTGCAAGAGTCGCGAGATCGAATCGGCCTGCCGGCGGCCGTCGTGCGTCTATCCAACGGTGTGCAGCAACCTCGACACTGATCACTCGCCGCTGATCCGCCTGTATCGCCGGGCGCGCGAGCTTCCTGGCATCAAGAAGGTGCTGATCGCGTCGGGCGTGCGCTACGATCTGGCGATCAAGTCGCCGGAGTATGTCAAGGAACTGGCGCAGCACCACGTCGGCGGCTATCTCAAGATCGCGCCCGAGGCGATCTCGGAAGGTCCGCTGCGGTTGATGATGAAGCCGGGCGTGGGCGCCTACGACCGCTTCAAGGCGTTATTCGACAAGTACTCGGCCGAGGCGGGGAAGAAGCAGTACCTCATCCCCTACGTCATCGCGGCGCACCCGGGCACCACCGACGAGGACATGCTCGAGCTCGCACTCTGGCTGAAGCGCAACGGCTTCCGCGCCGACCAGGTGCAGGCCTTCCTGCCCGGCCCGATGGCTACCGCCACCGCGATGTATCACTCCGAGCGCAATCCGCTGCGCAAGATCACGCGCGACAGCGAGCACATTGCTGGTCCCCAAGGGCACGCGGGTGCGCCGGCTGCACAAGGCCTTCCTGCGCTATCACGACGCCAACAACTGGCCGATCCTGCGCGAGGCGCTCAAGCGCATGGGCCGGGCCGACCTGATCGGCCTTGGCAAGCATCAACTCGTGCCCCCGTGGCAACCGGCAGGGACGGAAGCTGCACACGAAAGCAGACGGCGGGCACCCGCGGTGCGATCGTCGGCAAAGCCGTTCCGCACGCAGCATACCGGGCTGCCGGACGCGCCCAAGGCACCGCGCAGAACCGCGCGCGTGCCGGATCGAGCCATCGGCCTCGAAAGCACGCGCCGCAAGACCCGCCAGCCGCAGGCCCGGCAAGTAGTTCATAAGAAGCTTTGGCCGGCTCCGCCACGCGTTCTCACCTCGGGTTCTGACCGTTTCATCGAGGCGCGGGGCTGCCATAATCGCGACTGGCTCCGCCCCATCACTATTCTTGCTTGCGGAATTGGACTTCGACGTCATCGTCATCGGCGCCGGCGCGGCCGGAATGATGTGCGCCGCGACCGCGGGGCGGCGCGGGCGCCGTGCTGTGCTGGTCGAGCACGCGCCAAAGCTCGGCGAGAAGATCCGCATCTCGGGCGGCGGACGCTGCAACTTCACCAACATCCACTGCAAGCCCGAGAACTTCCTCTCGAGAAACCCGGACTTCTGCCGCTCTGCGCTCGCCCGCTACACGCCACGCGACTTTATCGCACTGGTGGAGAAGCACGGCATTGCCTATCACGAGAAGAAGCTCGGCCAGCTCTTCTGCGACGAGAGCTCGCAGAGGATCATCGACATGCTGCGCGCAGAGTGTGCTGCGAATGGCGTCGAGTGGCAAATGCCGTGCGAAGTCGGCGCGATCGAGAAGACCGGAGACAGGTTCGTGGTGAAGACGGACAAGGGCGAGCTTCGTAGCGCCTCGCTGGTGATCGCGACCGGCGGGCTTTCGGTGCCGAAGCTCGGCGCCAGCCCGTTCGGCTACAAGGTGGCAGAGCAGTTCGGCCTGGCGATCGTGGCGCCGCGCCCGGGGCTCGTGCCGCTGGCCTTCGATGCGCAGGAGCTCGCGCGCTATGGCGATCTATCAGGTGTATCGGTGGATGCAGTGGTGACCTGCAACGGCGGACGCTTCCGCGAGAACCTGCTCTTCACTCATCGCGGTCTCTCGGGCCCGGCGATCCTGCAGATCTCTTCATACTGGACGCCCGGTCAGCCGATCCACATCGACCTGTTGCCAGAGCGCTCGGGGGAGGCAATCCTGTTCGCGAACCGACGTAGCCGCGCGCTGCCCGCAACAGTGCTTGCCGAAACTCTACCGCGCCGCTTCGCGCAGCAGTGGTGCGAGGCAATGGGCGCAACGCAACCCATCGATCAGATGAGCGACAAGGCGCTTCGGGCGGTCGCCCAGGTGCTCCATCATTGGCAGGTCAAGCCCTGCGGCACGAGTGGCTACGCGAAAGCCGAGGTGACGCTCGGCGGCGTGGACACCGACGAGCTGTCCTCGAAGACGATGGAGGCGAAGCGAATGGCGGGACTGTACTTCATCGGCGAGGTGGTGGACGTCACCGGCCAGCTCGGCGGGTTCAACTTCCAGTGGGCGTGGGCGTCGGGTTTCGCCGCCGGGCAGTCCCTCTGAGGAACGAGGGCGCCACAGTGCACGGCCTCGCGTTCGCCGCCGGGGCTGTCCTTCCGGTTGCCCTGCCCGTCCGCTCGCTTTGGGTGGAACATACAGTATGAACCAACGCTCTCTGGCGTTTTGGAGTCTCTCTGCTACCGAGCTGCTGCAGCAACTTCAAACGGCGAAGGAAGGATTGACCGGCAAGGAAGCCAGCCAGCGCCTCGCACGCTATGGCTCTAATCGCCTGGAGCCCGCGAAGCGGTCGGACGTGCTTACTCTCCTCCTGGCTCAATTCAAGAGTCCGCTGATCCTCATTCTTCTCTTCGCCACCGCACTCTCATTCTTCCTGGGTAGTCCGGTTGACGCCTTCATTATTCTTACCATTGTCCTGGTAAGTGGTCTTCTAGGGTTTTGGCAAGAGCGCAGTGCAACCAACGCCGTGGAGAAGCTGCTTGCCATCGTGCGAGTTAATGCTGCCGTGCTCCGGGATGGAGGCCGTAAGGACATTCCGGTCGAAGAAATTGTACCCGGAGACATCGTCATCTTGAGCGCCGGCGATCTCGTCCCTGGCGATGGCGTGGTTCAAGAGTCCAAAGATCTTTTCGTCGATGAAGCCATGCTGACCGGCGAGACCTTCCCTGTAGAAAAAGCGGTAGCGGTGTTGCCGGCAGAGACACCGCTGGCTCAGCGAACCAACGCCCTTTGGATGGGAACCCATGTAGTGAGCGGCAGCGCCAAGGCCCTTGTCGTCGGCACAGGCAGGGAGACCGAGTTCGGCAAGGTGTCCGAACGTTTGAAACTAAGGCCGCAGGAAACGGACTTTGAACGTGGCATACGGCAATTTGGCTATTTCCTCATGGAAGTTACTCTGGTGCTGGTGGTCGCCATCTTTGCCATCAACGTCTACCTGGCACGGCCGGTCCTGGACTCTTTCCTCTTCTCTTTGGCGTTGGCTGTTGGGCTGACGCCGCAATTGTTGCCGGCGATCATCAGCATCAACCTGGCGCATGGTGCGAAACGGATGGCTCAAGCTAAGGTGATTGTGAAGCGGCTCGCTTCGATTGAAAACTTCGGCAGCATGAACGTGATCTGCTCCGATAAGACCGGCACCCTGACTGAGGGAATTGTCCGCTTGCAGTCCGCGCTTGATGCAGAAGGTACTGCGAGCGAGAAAGTCCTTCTTCACGCTTACCTCAATGCCTTCTACGAGACAGGCTATGCAAACCCGATCGATCAAGCCATTCGGACCCATCGTTCCTTTGACCTCTCCGGCTACAGCAAGGCGGACGAGATTCCGTATGATTTTCTTCGGAAGCGATTGAGTATCTTGGTTACTCATCAAGAGACGCATCTGATGGTCACCAAAGGTGCTCTGGCGAACGTGCTCGCCGTCTGTTCAGCGGTGGAAACTCCAGGCGGGACCATTGTAGATATCGCCGCAGTGCGGGACCGGATCCAGCAGCGGTTCGAGCAGTTCTGCAGTCAGGGCCGTCGGACACTAGGCGTTGCTTATAGAAACGTGGGAACGGCGTCGCGGATTACCAAAGAGCACGAAGCGGGCATGACGTTCCTGGGTTTTCTTGTTCTCTTTGATCCTCCCAAGCCTAATATCGTCGAGACGATTGCCCGTCTGAAAAGCCTTGGCGTTTCACTGAAGATCATCACCGGAGATAACCACCTGGTCGCGGGCAACCTCAGCCAGCAGATGGGCCTATCGATGACGAGGATCATTACGGGGCCAGACCTGCGCCAGTTAAGCGACGGGGCCCTGCTCAGGCGGGTGCAGGACGTGGACGTGTTCGCCGAAATCGAACCTAATCAGAAAGAGCGAATTATCCTCGCCCTCAGGAAGGCCGGAAATGTGGTGGGATATATGGGAGACGGCATCAACGATGCCTCGGCGCTCCACGCCGCGGATGTTGGCATTTCGGTCGAAGGCGCGGTGGATGTCGCCAAAGAGGCGGCCGATATCGTTTTATTGGAAAAGGACTTGGGGGTTCTGGTGCAGGGCGTGCGTGAAGGGCGGACCACTTTTGCCAATACGCTGAAGTACGTGTTCATGGCCACCAGTGCCAACTTTGGAAATATGTTCAGCATGGCGGGAGTGTCCCTCGTTCTGCCATTTCTCCCGTTGCTGCCCAAGCAGATTTTGCTCACCAATCTACTGACCGATTTTCCGGAGATGACGATCGCGACCGACCGAGTGGACGATGAAATGATCGACTATCCTCGGCGCTGGAACATTCAAGCCATTCGCAAGTTTATGATTACGTTCGGCCTGGTGAGTTCGGTGTTCGACTATGTCACCTTTGGCGTGCTTCTGCTCGTCCTGCATGCGAGTCAGGATCAATTCAGAACCGGCTGGTTTCTGGAGTCCGTTATTTCAGCCTCGCTGATTGTGCTGGTCATACGAAGTCGGAAACCTTCTTTCAAAAGCAGACCCTCAAAGTACCTGCTCATGGCAACTCTCCTGGTCGTTGTCGCGACGCTGCTCTTACCCCTCACTCCGCTTGGCGAGATTCTTGGCTTGCATCCATTGCCCATTTCGTTCCTTCTGCTCATTGGGGTCATTGTTATCGGCTACATCATTTCGGCAGAGATCACGAAACGGATTTTTTACAGCAAGGTGAAGGTATGACAATGACCAGACGCGACAGGACAATGACCAGACGAGAGATGAATGCGGCGTTGCTCGCGGGCGCAGCGGTGGCCGCCATGCCCGCAGCCGTGCTCGGACAGGAGGTGCGAATGTTACCTAGCCCTCGAAAGGAGGCAGGCAAGCCGCTCATGCAGGCGCTTCAATTGCGCCGCTCCATTCGGGAGTTCTCGCTGCGCCCGCTGTCGCCGCAGCTCCTCTCCGACGTGCTGTGGGCAGCCTATGGCGTCAACCGCGCGAGCGGCGATCGCACAGCACCGTACTGGCGCCACATCATGGTCATCGATGTCTATGCAGCGATGACCGACGGTGTCTGGCTGTACGACCCGAAGCAGCACGCGCTGCATCCGCATCTCGAGACCGACATCCGCGCGCAGACAGGGCTTCAGGATTTCGTTGCCAGGGCTCCGCTTAACCTTGTGTACGTGGCTCACGGTGAGAGGATGGAAGGCATCTCGCCGGAGGCACGCAGGCTCTATGCGTCGGTCGATGCCGCCTTTGCTGGCCAAAATGTTTATCTCTACTGCGCGTCGGAAGGTCTAGCCACTGTATTCCGCGGCGCTGTCGACTACGAGAAGCTGAAACAAGCCATGCGACTCGAGGACGGTCAGTTCGTTACCTTCGCGCAGACGGTGGGATATCCGCAGACTTGAGCGAGTCTCCTGCAATGCGCGGCATCCGACCCTGAGTATTCGTCTGCTTCGCAGCCCATCGAAGGATGTTCTCACCGACGCAGTAGCGACCAGGTGGTCTACGCACTCGACATCCGGAGGGAGCGTGGGAAGGAGCGCTGAACGTCGCCCCGCTCGACGAGCATCAAGTCAGCGGATTCTCCCAGCGCAGGCCCTTGAAGCGCCCAAAGTCGGTATCGCAGGAGACAAGCACGGCGGCGTGACCGATCGCGAGGGCGGCAAGATGCGCGTCGGTCGTGAGGTTTCCGGCCATTCCGGTCTCCGCGGTCAGGGACCGTAGCAGCGCCCAGTGGTTGTCCTGTTCCCGGACCAGGCGGACGTTCTCCAACCCCAGCCAGGTGTCTACCTTCGCGATCGCTTCGTCTGCGGCAAGCGGTCGCGGGAACGCTCTTGGGTTGGTTGATATCCGCAGGAAGCCGAGGACTACGACCCACGGCAATCCTATCGCTTCTTCGCCGTTCACTGCTGCGCTCCACCATTGGAGCACGGCCTCGTGTCTCGGACTGTCCTCGTTGACGACATAGAGGAGGACGTTGAGGTCGACCAGCTTCACTTGCGCAGCGCTATCTTCCGGACGACTTCCTCGTCTTCGAGTTGCGCTGCAAGCGCAAGCGCCTTGTCCAGATCGAACCTCGGCGCACCCATCGAGTACGTCCTCTCCTGGTACTGCGAGCGACGCCGAGCCGTGGCCCGTGACCGCTGCATGCCGGCTCGCAGAGTCCGGTTCACCAGGGTGGTCAGCGAAACATTCTCACTAACGGCCTGCTGCTTGAGCCGCTCGAGCAGATCATCTTCGATGCGAATAGTCGTACGCATGATTGGCATCGTAGCATCAACTCGTGTGATGTCAAGGCATCAAAAACAGGCGTGGACGGCAGCCGTAGGGTCAGTCGGCACCGGCCGCGATACACTGCGTTCAGCTGCTCCGGGATCAGCTCGCGAGCGGAAAATCAATCCTGGTGGCTTGCGTCCTGCTGCATCGTGGGGACATGCTGAACGCCAACGGTGGTCCGGCGAGAAGTCGTCAACCGGCACGAAGGTCGGGAATCGAGCCGCAGCTTATTGATTTCGGGACTGATTGGCCGTCAGGTCGCTGGCACGGGTCGTGCATTTTGCCGATAATACACAGCTGGCTCAACTGACAGACCCTGCGGACTGTAAGGGCAAGGGCGCGGCCAGGCGACCAAGGGAAATAGCTTGAACCCTGCGACTAAACGCATTCTCGGCGCTGCCGTGCGCGTCGTCCTGGGCCTCCTGCTGGTGGGAGTCCTGGCGTTTCTCTATCTCAAGAGCCAAAGCGGGGAGCTGCGGTTGCAGCCCCAGATCGCCACCTACGTGCGCCAGCTGCGCGACATCGACGCCGGCTGGACCCGCACTATGGCGGCCGTGCGCAGCGATCCCTTGAATGCCCAGCCGCGCTCCCGTGATACACAGGACCGGCTTCAGCCGGTGCTGGACCGCTTGAAGGTCGATACCGCCGCCCTTGGCAACGACGCGCTGAACACAGGTGTGGACGGCCTGCGCCAGGCCTTCCTGGAGAAGCAGACCCAGATCGAGGGCTTCGATCGCCAGGTCGAGGCCCTGCGCAAGGTGTTGCGCGATGTGCTCATGCAGCTGGCCGCGCTGCGTCAGACCGCCTCGCGGGTGAACAACGACGCGCCGGCAGCCCTGCGGGCGCGGCTGGCGCCGCTGGATGGGCAACTCGTGTCGCTGGGCGCCGAGCTTCTGCGCCTGTACGTGCAGCCGGACGACGCGGTGCGGCACAGCGTCGAGGCGTCCACCGCCGCGCTGGTGCAGCAGGCCGAGGGACTGCCGGAGGCCTTGCGCACCCCCATGGTGGGGCTGGCCGAGCCGATCGCGCTGATTCTGCGCGACGAACCGGCGCTCACCCAGACCGTCCAGCAGATCGAGCTCCTGCCTACGGGGCCGCGGGTGAACTCGATGAGCGATGCCTTCGACCGCGCTTTCCAGGCCATGGCGGACGAGAAGGAGCAATATCGCGTCTACCTGGCGTTCTATTCGCTGGCGCTGCTGGTGTTCCTGGGCTACGTGCTGTGGCAGCTGGGGCGCAGCTACGTCAAGATCAACCACGCCAACGAGGCGCTGCGGGTGGCGAACGAGAACCTCGAGCAGCGCGTCGACCATCGCACGAAGGAGCTGTCCGAGGCCCTGAAACATCTGAAGGAATCGGAGCTGCTGCTGGTGCAGACCGAGAAGATGTCCTCCCTGGGCCAGATGGTGGCGGGCATCGCCCACGAGATCAACACCCCGCTCGCCTACGTGAAAAGCAGCCTCGCCACTCTCAAGGAAAGGCTCCCGCAGGTCGAAGGTGTAGTGACGGAGTCCACTCAAGTTGATGGCGCTGCTGGAGCGCGGCGACGCCACCGACGAGCAGCTCTCGGAACAATTCACCCGCGTGTCGTCGCTGGCGACCCAGTTCCAGGCCGAAGCCATGGCCGCGAACCTGGAAACGCTCAACGGCGATGCGCTGCACGGCATCGAGCAGATCTCGGAAATCATCCTGAGCCTGAAGAACTTCAGCCGCCTGGACCGCAGCAAGGTGAGCCGCTTCGACCTGAACGAAGGGTTGGAGAGCACGCTGGTGATCGCGCGCAACCTGGTGAAACACAAGACCGTCAACAAGCGCTTTGGGGAGCTTCCGCTGATCGAATGCTCGCCCTCGCAGATCAACCAGGTGTTTCTCAACCTCATCACCAACGCGGCGCAGGCCACCAGCGACGATCAGAGCGGTGAGATCACCATCACCACCAGCGTGGTGCCCGGCGGCCACATCCGCGTGGACGTCGCCGACAACGGCCATGGCATCCCGGACAACGTGATCTCGAAGATCTTCGACCCCTTCTTCACCACCAAGGATGTGGGCAAGGGCACCGGCCTGGGGCTGTCGATCGCCTACAAGATCATCCAGGAGCACGGCGGCCGCATCGAAGTGAAGTCTAAGGTCGGCAACGGCACAGTGTTCTCCGTCCTGCTGCCCGTCAAGGCTGCCCAACCGCAGGCGCTGGCGGCCTGACGCGCGCGCCGATGGAAACGCCCCAGCAGATCGGCAGGTACGAAGTGCGCCGGATGGTCGGCCGCGGCGGCATGGCCATCGTGCTGGAGTCCTGGGACCCGGTCCTGCACCGCCTGCTGGCGATCAAGCTGGTGGACAAGACCAGCCTGGATGCCTCGATCGCGCACGATGCGCTGCGGCGGTTCAAGCGCGAGGCGCAGGCCGCCGCCCGCTTGACCCATCCCGAACGTCGTCCAGGTCTACGAGTACGGTGAGGAGGACGCCTACGCCTGGATCGCGATGGAGTACGTTCCCGGCAAGCCTCTCACCGCGTATCTCGACGAGGGTCTGCGCACCGAGATCCGGCGCGTGCGCGACATCGTCGGCCAATTGCTGG
This sequence comes from uncultured beta proteobacterium, assembly GCA_963772865.1. GTDB lineage: Bacteria > Pseudomonadota > Gammaproteobacteria > Burkholderiales > SHXO01 > SHXO01. Next base: position 20,401 of record CAVYZA010000035.1, read on the forward strand.
ACGCACTGGCGTACTCGCACGGGCAGGGTGTCGTGCACCGGGACATCAAGCCGTCCAACCTGCTGGTCACGCGCCGACGGGCAGATCAAGGTCACCGATTTCGGCATCGCCCGCATCGAAGCTTCCAACTTCACGCAGCGCGGCGACATGCTGGGCACGCCCAGCTACATGTCACCCGAGCAGTACATGGGCGAGGCCACCGACGGGCGCTCGGATATCTTCGCAACCGGCGTGATCCTCTACGAGCTGCTGACCGGCGAGCGTCCGTTCACCGGCGACAGCAGCGGGCAGATCATGCAGAAGATTCTGCACGAGACGCCGGTGAACCCCTCCGAGCTCAACCCGCAGGTGCCGCCCCAGGTGGACTTCGTGCTGCAGAAGGCGCTCGCGAAGGACGTGGAGGATCGCTACGCCAGCGCACGCGAGTTCCAGGTCGCACTCTACGGGGCGATCCCCGACCCACGGGCCGACGATGGGGCCGTGGACCAGCCTGTTCCCAATCTCGGTGCGATGAACGCGGCGCGCAAGCTGCGCAACATCGCGCGCACTGCCGGCGATACGATGGGGCCCGGCAGCTCGGCGGTGTTCGTGCCGGAGCCTACACAGAGCCAGTCCAAGCACCGCGTCCTGTTCGTGGACGACGAGGAGCGCATCCTGACGGCGCTCAAGACCATCTTCCGCAACAAGTACCACGTGTTGACCGCTGCCAACGGTATGGAGGCGCTGGACTTCATCAAGCGCTTCAAGATCCCGGTCGTGGTCAGCGACCAGCGCATGCCCGGCATGCTCGGCGTAGAGTTGTTGCGACGTGCACGCGAGATCACGCCGGATAGCGTGCGCATCCTGTTGACCGGGTACTCCGATCTTGCGTCCATCGTCGGCTCGATCAACGACGGGGAAGTCTATCGCTTCATCAGCAAGCCCTGGGACAACCAGGAGCTGCAAAGCGTGCTCGCCGAGGCGGTGGCGATCGGGGCCAAGATGCTGGACCGCAACCGCACGCAGCTGACGCCGCCGGAGTCGGTGGACGCCGCGATCCTGGTGCTGGACGACCATCGCGAGGTCTACTCCGCGCTGAACCAGATGGCCGCCAATCGGCTCGAGCTGCTCTACGCGAAGAGCATCCAGGAAGCGCTTACCCAGCTCGAGAGCAAGGAAGTGGCCGTGCTGGTCGCCGATATCGACATGGAGGCCGAGAACTACCTGGTCTTCTTCAATCTGCTGAAGGCCAAGTATCCGCAGATCCTGGTGATCGTGCTGACCGGTGCTTCAGACTCCGAGCTGGTGATTCATCTGATCAACGAGGCGCAGATCTACCGGTTCCTCAACAAGCCGGTGAACCTGAACCTCATGCACCAGTACCTGCACTCCGCGCTGGGCCGTTACGCCGAGTACAAGAGCACGCCCGAGCTGCTGGAGCGCCACCACGTGGCTGAGTCGAAGAGCGTGTCGTCGGGCTTCGGGCAGATGGTTGTCCAACGCCTGCGGTCGCTGAAGAGCGCGTTCGCGCTGCAGGCGAAGTAGGTCGCCGGTGACAACAGCCCGAATGTGACACTTCGGGCTTGTCTGCGAGGGGGGCGGTAACCGGCATTGCCGAAGGACTGCACTCGACCCACAGCGTATGCGCAACGGCGGGATTCGGGCGAGCGTCAATCGCATCCGAAAAGACTTCGAAGCTCCTCCTGCAGAAGGCGGTCAATCTTCGTAGAGCATGGGCCCCGTGCCTTTCGCGGCTGAAAGTCTTGCGGATGACCGAGACCTTGAGCACAGCTGCCACGCGTGATAGGGTTGAACGTATCGGCGGCTCATGCGAACTGCGATCATCGGCGCCGGCCCGGCCGGCCTCCTCCTTGCTCTCCTGTTGAAGCGGCGCCGTCCGCAGGACGGTGCGCTCGTCCTCGAGCAGAATCTGCGCGGCGCCACCTTCGGTTTCGGCGTGGTGTTCTCCGACGGAGCGCTCGAGTTCCTGCGTGCTGGTGAGCCGCAGATCTTCACGCTGCTCGAGGCACAGATGGAGCGCTGGCCCGAGCAAAAGATCGTGCACCGCGACCAAGCGGTGCTCGTGGACGGCAACGGCTTTTCCGCGATCGGCCGCCTGCGACTGCTGACCATTCTCGAGCGCCTGTGCGAGGCGGCGGGCGTGCGCATCGAGCACGGACGCAAGATCGAAACTCTCGCGGAGCTCTCTGGCTTCGACCTGGTGGTCGGTGCCGACGGAGTGAACTCGATGGTGCGCCGGTCGCTTGCCAGTCGTCTGTGCCCACGCATCGGCTATCTCACGAACAAGTTCGCCTGGTACGGCACGACCAAAGCGTTCGACTGTCTGACGCTTACTTTCCGTCAGAACGAGCATGGCCATTTCGTAGCGCACCACTACCGCTACGCGCCCAGCATGAGCACGTTCATCGTGGAATGCGACGCGGCGACATGGTACCGGGCCGGCCTCGACCGGATGAGCGACGAGGAGAGCAGAGTCTACTGCGAACGCGTGTTTGCACCCGACCTCGATGGTCACCCGCTCCTGTCGAACCGATCGATCTGGCGCAACTTCCCGCTCCTGTGGACCCCGCAGTGGACCGCGGACAACATCGCTTTGATCGGCGACGCCGTGCGCACAGGCCACTTCTCGATCGGCTCCGGCACGCGGCTCGCGCTGGAGGACGCGCTCGCGCTCGCGGCAGCGGTCGATGCGCACGGCGACAACGTCGCCGAGGGCCTCGCTGAGTTCGAGCGCACGCGCAAGCCGATCGCCGAGAAGATCGTGACCGCCGCGAACGCAAGCTCCCACTGGTACGAGCGGATCTCCGAGAAGATGGCCCTCGCGCCCTGGCGGCTCGCTTATGATTACATGACCCGGAGCGGTCGCATGCCCGACGAGCGGCTGCGTGCGCAGGCGCCGCGGTTCATGGCGTACGTCGATGGCGAGCGCAACGCCCACCCGCGCGCTGCGTACCCGGAACGCCAGGCCGACCCCTGTGGCGCCGGCACGCCCGCAGCGCAGGAGATCGGCTGGACCGTGCCCGAGCGCTACAACGCTGCGCGCATCCTGTTCGACAACTTGGCCGCCGGCCGCGCAGACAAAGCGGCGGTCGTCTGCGCGGACCGCATACTCACGTACGCGCAAGTCGCCGAACTCGCCTGCCGGGTGGGTAACGGGCTCGCCGCGATGGGTCTTGCACGCGGCAGCCGCGTGCTGCTGGTGATGCTCGATACGCCCGAGTATGTTGCAGCGATCTTCGGCTCGACGCGAGCAGGCTTCGTGCCGGTGCTCGTCAACACGCTCTCCCCGGCGGAGCTTGTTGCCTATTACCTCAGCGACAGCGGCGCCGAGGCGGCGATTGTGCACGACTCGCTGGCGCATCTTCTCGCTCACCCGGACGCCAGCGCGAGCCGGCTGCGCCACCTGATTGTAGTGGGCACTGGTGCAGTGCCGCCGCTCGAGCTGGTCGAGATCACCCGATGGGATGCCTGGATTGCCGGCGCGCCCACCGGGCTCGACGAAGCCGACACGCATCCCGACGAGATGGCGTTCTGGATGTACAGCTCGGGGAGCACCGGACGCCCGAAGGGTGTCGTCCATCTGCACCACGACGCGCGCTACACATACGAGTCGTATGGGGCGCGCGTGCTCGGTATCCGCGAATCGGATGTAGTGTTCTCGCCGCCCAAGATCTTCTTTGCCTACGGCTTCGGCAACGCGATCACCTTCCCGTTCTCGGTCGGTGCGACCGTAGTGCTGCATCCAGGTCGGCCGGATGCGGATGCGGTGTACGACGTGATCGAACGGCATCGCCCGACCATCCTTTTCGGACTGCCGACCCTGTACAACGCCCTGATCGTGCACCCTGGCGCGGAACGCCGCGATCTTTCCAGCCTGCGGCTGTGCATCTCCGCGGCCGAGACGCTCTCGCAGGAAATGTTCTCCGAGTGGGAGCGGCGCCACGGACTGCGCATCGTCGAAGGGCTCGGCTCGACCGAGGTCCTGCACATCTACATCTCCAACCGGCCGGAGCGCCAGAAACCGGGAGCGAGCGGAGCGCGGGTGCCGGGGTACGAGATCAAGCTGTGCGATCCGGAAGGCCGCACGGTTCCGGTCGGCGAGCCGGGCATCATGTGGGTGCGCGGCGACTCGAACGCACCTTTCTACTGGAACCGGCCGGACAAGACGCGCGAGACGATGCGGGAAGGCTGGATCTACACGGGCGACCGCTTCCGCGAGGATGCCGACGGATACTACTGGTTCGAGGGGCGCGCGGACGACCTGGTCAAGGTGAGCGGGCAGTGGGTGCATCCGCTGGAGGTCGAACGCGCGCTGGCCGAGCACCCGAACGTGCGGGAGTGCGCGGTGCTCGCGGTCGAGGACGAGAACCGGCTGATGAGCCTGAAGGCCTACGTCGCGCTGCGGCCGGGCCATGCCGCGGACGCCGCGACGACGAAGACGCTGCAGGACTTCGTCAAGCGGGCACTTGTGCCGTTCAAGTATCCGCGCACGATCGAGTATCTCGATGAATTGCCCAAGACCGGCACGGACAAGATCGATCGGCAGCGGCTTCGGGCAATGGCAAAGGGCGACGCGTAGTCAGAAGGCGGCCCCTCGCCTTGTTTTACCCTCTGCAGGGGGGAGGCTCGACCGGCAGCAACGCGAGCTCCTCCGCGATGGCTCGCGCTTGCGGATGATTGTTGCCGCGCACCTGCTGCATGATCGCGTGCGCCTGCTCCAGCTTCAACCGCGCGCCCCTGGCATCGCCCCGTTCCTTCAGCAGGAGGCCAAGGTTGGAGAGCGCAACCGCGACATTCGCATGGCGTTCACCGTGCATCGTGCGAGCCAGTGTCAATGCTTCTTCGAACAAGCGCTCGGCAGGGTCGAGCTCCCGGCTCGCCTGCAGCACCAGGGCGAGGTTGTTGAGGCACGCGGTCAGCTGGTCGGTGCATTCGGGCAACTGCTTTCGATAGATCGCCGCGGCCTCCTGGAGCAACGTCCGTGCGTTATTCCAATCTTCCAGCGCCCGGTAGGACATGCCCCAGGCGACCAGATGGTTGGCCAGCAGCGGGTGATCGGGGCCGAGACTGTAGCGCCGGTAGGTCGTGGCTTGTCGGTACAGCTCGCAGGCTGCCAGATGCTCGCCGCGCGCTTGATGGATCGAGGCCAGCGACTGGCGGGCACTAGCCACCCCTGCGTTGTCCTCGCCGTGGCGCGCCAGGCGCACGGCCAGCGAATGTTCGAGCAGCGGCTGCGCCGCCTCCAGATTCCCCTGGTCTATCAGCAGCGTGGCGAGCTCGTCCGCGAGTGCAAGTGCGGACGGATCGTCCTCACCCAGTTGCTCGCGAAACATCTGCACGGAGTGCTCGAGCAGCGCGTGGGCCTCCCAGGCGTTGCCCTGCGCTCGCAGGATCTTGGAGAGCGTGGTGACACAACCGGCCGTACGCACGTCGACGCCGTTCACGCGCCGGCTGATCTGGAGGGCGCGCTCGGCCGCCGCGCGGGCCGCAGCCGGATCCCGCTGCATCCGGTTCAGGGCCAGCAGGTGGAGCGCTTCGGCTGCATCCGCCGACCGTTCTGGATCAGCGTCCAGAAGCGCGGTCGCGGCGGCTGAAGCAGATCGGCAAGGGGGCCGAAGTCGCCGAGGCGAGTGAGCACTTGGGCGAGACGCAGGGCGACGATTCCCGTGTCCGCATGCCGCTCGCCCACGAGTTGCCGATACGCCGCGAGCGAGCGTTCCAGATGCAGGCGTGCAGCCGCAGCGTCCTCGTGTTCGAGAAACATGCCCACCATTGCCCCGCTCTGCGCGGTGCGTACGTTCAGTGCCCCGAGATGCCGCGCGTCCAACAGGTAGATCATTCGCCACCAGTCGAGCGCTGCCAGATAGTCCTGACGGTTGTCGACGTGCCGCGCGAACCGGACAGCGGCGTCGCGGCGGTTCTCCCAGTCGGCCCGCGAAGGCACCACCGAAGTCTGCAGCTGCTCAGTTGCCCGCACGAACTGCGCCGGCATCTCCAGCGTCGCGTGGGCCGGCGCTTCGTCGGGAGAAACGGGTGGCTGCATCGTCATTTTCCACAGCGCAATGGCGAGCGCGCCGTGCCCTTGCCCCGGAGACACGAAATACCTGTTGGAACGCTCCGGATCGCGGAGCCAGTCGCGTACGCTCTCGTGGTAGACGCCGATCGCACCGCTGGCGCTGTGGAGCAGGCTGCCGAGCGGCAGCAGCACCTGCTTGTGCAGCCGTTCTTCGTCGATTCCCAGGATGGCTCGCGCAAGTTCGAGCGGTATGGCGTGACGGCTCGCGGCCAGCAGCCGCAGGAGCGGCGCTTGATCCGTTTCATAACGCGTGGTGTCCGGGAACTGTCGAGCGAAGAACGTGTGGTACAAGCTCTCTAGCCCTGCGGGAGCGCGGTCGGGATGCTCGAGGAGGGCGGCAATACCGTGGCTCTCCGCGAGGCGGTGAGCGAGCCGGAGGTAGAGGAAATTTCCGGCGCTCGCCTGCAGAAGCGTTTCGCGCAGTCGCTGCCGGCGCAACTCGTCGAGGTCGGGAAGCCGGGCGAGCCACTGCCGCAGATACTCGAGCGCGTCGCCGCGGTTGCGCTGATCGTCGGCCGAGAGCGCGTGTGGCAGGAGCGCTGCAAGATGGTGCCGGATGTTCGCCTCCTGCGGGCGGCTCGTCACGAGGAATCCGAGCCATGCGGGAAGCTTGTCCTGGTGCTGCGCCAGAAGGCGCGTGAGCTCCTCGCCGGCTTCGTCCAATGCGTCGATGACGACTATGTACCGTTCGCGCTGGCCATCGATGGAGAAATGTGCGGGTTCAGCCAGGAGCGCGTCGAAGAGCTGCGAGGCGAGTTGCCCCGACACGGCGAGGTCCGCGTGCGTCGGAAGCGAACCGGCTGCCGCCGGTCCCGCCGGCGGCGTTGCGCGTGGCCGACGCGTACCGCCATTCCGCTCCAGCCGCTGGACGGCATCGATGAGGAAGCGCCGATAGTCCGGCAAGCGAACGGCGATCTGGAACGCGATCGAGCGGATCACCTGACCGGGCTCGGAGCGGTCGGGCTGATCGTGCTGGCAGAAGTGCGCCGCGACGACCCGGCTGCTGTGGGCGTGCGCGAGCCAGGCTGCGATCGCGCTCTTGCCGATTCCCGGCTCGCCGGTGATGCACAGTACGCGCTGCTGCGGCATTCCCGTGCGCCACTGCTCGATCTCCTCGAACAGCCAGCGGCGGCCGGTAAACCCGCTCCGCAACAGCTCGCCGATGCGTGCCGCGCTGGATACCGGGCGCAGGCGCTCGGCGAGCCAGCTCGCTTCACCGTCGAATCCCCGTTTGCTTGCGAGCGCCTGGATGAGCTCGTCAAGCTTGCGCACGTACCAGTCGCCGAACTGCGATCCGTCCGCGTCGTGACGCGAGCGCCAATCGGACAGATCGAGCCATTGGATGTGGGTGAGCGACACGGGCGGGGCCACCAGCGCCGGGTCCTCGAGCAGAACGGTGACGATATTGCCGCCTTTGACGCCGAGCGCGATCGCGAGCTCGTCACGGCACACGCCCGGATCGCGAACCGAGTGCTGCGAGAGGAACGCGACGACCGCATCGCTGGCGAGAAGCCCGTCCGTGATGCTGCGCCGCCAGTCGTCACCGCCCTTGATCTGGGCGCTGTCTACCCACGGCGCGTGCCCGAGCCGCTCCAGATCCTGCTTCACACGCAGCACCAAGGGTGCGTTGGCGTCGTGGCCGTAGCTCAGGAAGATCTTCATCCTTGGCTTGGGCTGGAAAGTCGGCGGCCCAGCTCAACTGGTCACTGCTCACCCATTGCTCGACGCCCGCAGCGCGGGCGTCAGATGCGGCTGCAGCGCCTGCAGCAACTGCGCGAAGATCTTCGGATTCCCGGCGACGATATTGCCGCTGCGCAGGTAGTTCTCGTCCCCTTGCAGGTCTCCAACCAGCCCGCCGGCTTCCTGGATCATCAGGGCGCCAGCGGCCATGTCCCAGGGCGCGAGCCCGATCTCCCAGAAGCCGTCGTAGTGGCCCGCCGCCACCGCAGCCAGGTCGAGGGCCGCGGAGCCCGGCCTGCGCACGCCTGCCGTCTTGCCCATCAGGTCCTTGAGCATCCCGCAGTAGGCGTCGACGTGGTCGAGCATCCGGAACGGGAATCCGGTACCGATCAGCCCATCGATGAGCTTGTCGCGGCGCGACACCCGCAGCCGCCTGTCGTTGAGGAACGCACCGCGCCCGCGCGAGGCGATGTACAGATCGTTGCGGGTCGGGTCGAAGATCACACCGTGCGTGAGCACGCCCTTGTGCGTCATGGCGATCGACACGCAGTAGGCGGGATAGCCGTGCAGATAGTTGGTGGTGCCGTCGAGCGGATCGATGATCCAGACGTAGTCCGAGCGGCCGGCGGCACCGCTTTCTTCTGCTAGAATCGCGTGCTCCGGGTATGCCGCACGGATGGTGTCGATGATCGCTTCCTCGGCAGCGCGATCGACCTCCGACACCAGATCGTTGAGGCTCTTGTGGCGCACCGTGAGCACATCCAGGTTCCCCGAAGCCTGGTTGATGACGCGCCCGGCACGCCGCGCCGCTTTCACCGCGATGTTGACCATGGGATGGTTGACTGCCATCTCTTGCCTGCCTTCTGAACGAGTGCGAAGGGCGCATTCTATAGTATGAGTGAGCCCTCTCCGCAGACGAGTGCGCTGGAGCGCGTGCGCATCGTGCTCTGCCACACCAGCCTGCCTGCCAACATCGGCGCGGCGGCGCGCGCCATGAAGACGATGGGGCTCGCTTCGCTGTATCTGGTCGATCCCAAGCACTTCCCGCACGCGGACGCGGATGCGCTCGCTTCCCGCGCAACCGACATTCTGGGCGCGGCGCGAGTGTGCGCAACCCTCGACGACGCATTGGCCGGCACGGTGTACGCGGTCGCCAGCACGGCACGCAACCGCGACATGTCGCATCCCGTGCTCACGCCGCGCGAGGCCGCCGCCCGCATGATCGCAGAAGCGCAGCGCGGCCCTGTCGCATTGGTGCTCGGCGCCGAGAAGTTCGGCTTGACCGTGGAGGAGGTCAATCGCTGCAGCGTCATCGCCACGGTACCGGCGAACCCCGAGTATTCCTCACTCAATCTGGCAGCGGCGGTGCAGGTTTTCGCCTACGAACTTCGGCTGGCCGCGCAGCCGTTGGAGCACATGCCGCAGCAGAGCTTCGATGCCGCGACCTATGAAGAGATCGAGATGCTCTATACCCATCTCGAGCAGGCGCTGCTCGAGATCGGCTTCATCAACCCCAAGGAACCCAAGCGACTCATGCAGCGCATGCGCCGCCTCTTTGCCCGCGTCCGGCTGGAACGGGAGGAGGTCAACATCCTGCGCGGTATCCTCAATATGGCCCAGGATCACGCCCGCGCCGCCGGCCGCCGCAAAGGCTGATCGAACCTGCCGGCTATAATAATTCTCCCGTTACTACAATAGCTTGGAGAAAGGTTTGGGGCCACCGATGTCCGGTCGGGCTGCGGTTGATGGACCAGGTCCTGCTGTTGGCCGCGTTGTCGTGTGGGTAGCCGACCGAAGCTGGAAAAGGGCGCTTCCGCCCCCAGTTAGGGATTGTTGACCGAAACGTTCGGGAATTGTATAGTTGAGTCCAAGACTCGGGTATCAGTGGCGTTGTCCACCGAGAACGCCGTGTACCCCCGGACTCGGGACTCAGCCCGCCTCTGGACTACTCTTCAGGAGTGCCCCAATGCGATTGACGACCAAAGGACGTTTTGCGGTGACGGCGATGATCGATCTGGCGATGCGGGACGGCAGCGGGCCGGTGACCTTGGCCGAGATCTCGGAGCGCCAGAAGATTTCTCTGTCCTACCTCGAGCAGCTGTTCGGAAAGTTGCGGCGCAGGGAGCTGGTTGCAAGCACGCGCGGGCCGGGCGGCGGCTATCGGCTGGCAAAGCCGACCGACAGCGTGTCCGTGGCCGAGATCATCATGGCGGTGGACGAGCCGATCGACGCGACACAGTGCGGTGGGCGTGAGAACTGCCGGGATGAGCGCAAGTGCATCACGCACGACCTGTGGCAAAGCCTCAACGAGCACATCTTCGAGTACTTGCGTTCGGTGACGTTGGCGCAGCTGGTGGCCAAGCAGAACGCCGAGGGCCAGGACGGCAAGGTGATGGAACTCAAAGACCAGCGGCCGACGCGCCGCCAGCGTCCGGAGAACGCAGTAGCCTGAGATACCTTTCATTGCAGCAGGGGACACACAAGTGGCAATCGCACTGACAGAGAGCGCCGCCAGGCAGATCCGCAGGTCGCTGCAGAAGCGCGGCAAGGGCCTGGGTCTGCGGGTGGGCGTGAGAAAGGTGGGCTGCTCGGGGTTCGCCTACACCTTCGATTACGCCGACGAGGTGGGCGCGAATGACGCACTGTTCGAAGCGCACGACGCCCGAGTAGTCGTGGGTGAAGAGGCGATGCAGTACCTGGACGGGTCCACCCTGGATTTCGTCCGCGAAGGCCTCAAGGAGGCCTTCCGCGTCGAGAACCCCAACGTGAAAGCGCAATGCGGCTGCGGAGAGAGTTTCTCCGTCTGACGGGAGCTTGAGCAGGCATGAGCAGCGTCGCACTTCAGAATCTGGTGAATCAGCCGTACCGGCACGGCTTCGTCACGGACATCGAGGCGGACACCGCGCCACGCGGACTCAACGAGGACATCATCCGGTTCATCTCGCTCAAAAAGAACGAGCCGGACTGGCTCCTCGAGTTTCGCCTGCAGGCCTATCGGCACTGGCTGACGATGACCGAGCCGACCTGGCCCAACGTCAAGTATCCGAAGATCGACTTCCAGGACATCATCTACTACTCGGCGCCCAAGCCGAGGAAGAAGCTGGCGTCGATGGACGAAGTCGATCCCGAGCTGCGCCGCACCTTCGAGAAGCTGGGCGTGCCGCTGCACGAGCAGAAGGCGCTGGCGGGCGTGGCGGTGGACGTCATCTTCGACAGCGTCTCGGTCACGACCACGTACAAGAAGAGACTGGCCGAAGCTGGCGTCATCTTCTGTTCGATGTCGGAGGCGGTGCGGGATCACCCCGAGCTGGTGCGCAAGTACCTGGGCTCCGTGGTGCCGACCACCGACAACTACTATGCGGCGTTGAACTCCGCCGTGTTTACCGACGGCAGCTTCTGCTTCATCCCAAAGGGCGTGCGGTGCCCGATGGAGCTGTCCACCTACTTCCGCATCAACACCGCGGACTCCGGGCAGTTCGAGCGCACGTCTGCATCGTGGCCGAAGAGGGCAGCCATGTCTCCTACCTGGAAGGCTGTACGGCGCCGAAGTTCGACACCAATCAGCTGCACGCGGCCGTGGTGGAGCTGGTAGCGCTCGACAACGCCGAGATCAAGTACTCGACAGTGCAGAACTGGTACGCCGGCGACGAGCAGGGTGTGGGCGGCATCTACAACTTCGTCACCAAGCGCGGCTTGTGCAAGGGCGTCAACTCGAAGATCTCCTGGACGCAAGTCGAGACGGGCTCGGCGATCACCTGGAAGTATCCGTCCTGTGTGCTGCTGGGCGACAACTCGATCGGCGAGTTCTACTCGGTCGCGCTCACCAATCACCACCAGCAGGCCGACACCGGCACCAAGATGATCCACCTCGGGAAGAACACCCGCAGCACGATCGTCAGCAAGGGCATCTCCGCCGGCCAGTCGAACAACAGCTATCGCGGGTTGGTCAAGGTCGGGGCGAAGGCAGACAACGCCCGCAACTACTCGCAATGCGACTCGATGTTGATCGGGGACCGCTGCGGCGCGAATACCTTCCCCTACATCCAGGTGAACAACAGCACGGCGCAGGTCGAGCACGAGGCCACCACCTCGAAGATCGGCGAGGACCAGCTGTTCTACTTCGCCAGTCGCGGCGTCGGCGCCGAGGAGGCGATCTCGATGATCATCAACGGCTTCTGCAAGGACGTGTTCACGCAGCTGCCGATGGAGTTCGCAGTTGAAGCGACCAAGCTGCTGGGCCTGAAGCTCGAGGGCAGCGTGGGGTGATTTCACCCTCACCCCAGCCCTCTCCCATCAAGGGAGAGGGGGTCTCGATCCCCTCTCCCATCAAGGGAGAGGGAGTCTCGATCCCCTCTCCCCTTGTGGGAGAGGGCTAGGGTGAGGGGTACGAAATGGAACGGCACAAGAAGATTGAACCGAAATGACTGGCAAGACAATTCTCGAAGTACGCAACCTGACCGCGACGGTCGCCGGGATCGAGATCCTGAAAGGTCTCGACCTGACCATCCGTGCCGGCGAGGTGCACGCGATCATGGGACCCAACGGGTCCGGCAAGAGCACCTTCGCCAAGGCGCTCGCGGGGCACCCGGCGTACACAGTCACCGGCGGTGAGGTGCTGTTCGAAGGGCGCAACCTGTTCGAGCTCAGCTCCGAGGAGCGGGCGCGTGCCGGCCTGTTCCTGGGCTTCCAGTATCCGATCGAAATCCCGGGCGTGACCAACGCGGCATTCCTGCGGCTGGCTTACAACACGGTCCAAGGCGCGCGCGGCAAGGACGAGATGGACCCCCTGGAGTTCGACGACTACGTGCAGGACAAGCTCAAGCTTCTCGACATCAACCCCGCCTTCCTCGAGCGCAGCGTCAACGACGGCTTCTCTGGAGGGGAAAAGAAGCGCAACGAGATCCTGCAGATGGCGATCCTGGAGCCCAAGCTGGCGATCCTCGACGAAGCGGACTCGGGGCTGGACATCGACGCGCTGCGCATCGTTGCCAACGGCGTCAGTCAGCTGCGCACGCCCGACAACGCCGTGCTGCTCGTGACGCACTACCAGCGCCTGCTCAATTACATCGTGCCGGACTACGTGCACGTGATGGAGGCGGGCCGCATCGTCAAGACCGGCGGAAAAGAGCTGGCCGTCGAGCTCGAGAGCCGCGGTTACGACTGGGTTTCCGCTGAGCAGCAAGCTGGAGCGACGGTGTGATGGAAGCGGTGAAGAGCAGCTACCTGGAGCAATTGCTCCAGGGCCTTCCGGCGCTGCCTGCTGGACCAGGCAACGAGCTGGTCTCTTTGCGTGCCGAAGCTCTGGAACGCGCGAACGCGCTGGCGGTGCCCACGACGCGCGATGAGGACTGGCGCTTTACCGACCTGTCGCCGTTGTACCGCACTTCGTTCCGAAAGAGTGAGCAGCCGGGTGCCGCGCCGGGAGTCGCGCTGCACGCCTGGACGTTCCCAGAGGCGGGCAGCCGGCTCGTCTTTCTGGATGGGCAATTCGACGCTGCGCTGTCCGAGCTGCGCCTCGAGACCGGCATCACCGTTACCCCTTTGGCTGAAGCGGTGGCGCAGTCTAACCCGGTGTTGGCCGCGCATCTTGGCAAGTACGCCGACTTTCGTGCCGAGCCGTTCGCTGCTGTAAACACCGCATGGTTGCAGGACGGTGCGTTGATCGCTTTGCCACGCAATCGGGCCGTGGGCAAACCCGTGCATCTCCTATTCGTAAGCACTCGTGCGGAGGTCGCGAGCTATCCGCGCGTGCTGGTCGTGGCGGAAGCGGGCAGCGAGTGCACCCTGATCGAAGACTTCGTCTCCCTGCACGAGGGCTCGTATCTGACCAACGCGGTGGCGGAGGTGGCGGTTGCCCCCAATGCCAGGGTACGGCATGTACGGTTGCAGCGTGAAAGCAAGACCGCCTTCCACATCGGCACCTGCGCTGTGCGCCTGGAGCGAGACAGTCGCTACCAGAGCGTCGCAGTCGCCCTGGGGGCACGCATCTCGCGCTACAACCTCAACGTCACGCAGGCGGGCGAAGGTGCGCACTGCCAGCTCGACGGCCTGGCATTGATCGACGGCCGGCAGCTCGCCGACACCCATAGCTTTCTCGATCACACCCGTCCCGATGGCACCAGCCGGCAGATGCACAAGTGCATCGTCGGCGGGGCAGGGCACGCAGTGTTCAACGGCAGGATCGTGGTTCGCCCGGGCGCCCAACGCACCGCGTCCGCGCAGCAGAGCCGCAACCTGCTGCTGACGGACAAGGCCCACGTGGACACCAAGCCGCAGCTCGAGATCTTCGCCGACGACGTGAAGTGCTCGCACGGCGCGGCCATCGGCCAGCTCGATCCCGAGCACATCTTCTATCTGAAGTCGCGTGGCCTTGGCGAAGCTACCGCCCGCGATCTGCTGACGTTCGCGTTCGCCACCGAGATCGTCGACCGCATTCCGGTCCCCTCGCTGGTGAAACGCCTGGAAGACAGTGTTGTCAGACAGACTAGAGGCCGCCAGAACTGATTCACCGGATGACTGGATAACATGAGCTCGGTCCTGAAAGAGATAGCGATGCCCGCCGCACCCTTCGACGTCGCGAGAATCCGCGCGGACTTTCCGATCCTGTCGTTGAAGGTGCACGGCAAGCCGCTCGCGTACCTCGACAACGCGGCCAGTTCGCAGATGCCGCAACCGGTGCTGGACCGGCTCGTGCAATACCAGACGCGCGAGCACGCGAACATCCATCGCGCGGTTCACTATCTCAGCGAGATCGCGACCGCCGCCTACGAGGGTGCGCGCCGCAAGATCCAGCGGTTCATCAATGCCCGCGAGGAGCGCGAAGTCATCTATACGCGCGGAACCACCGATGCGCTGAACCTGGTGATGCACGGCTACGGGCGTGCGTTCCTGAAGGAAGGCGACGAGATCATCATCTCGACCCTGGAGCACCACTCGAACATCGTCCCGTGGCAGATGCTGTGCGGCGAGAAAGGCTGCAAGCTCCGCGTGATTCCCTGCAACGATGCCGGCGAGCTCCTGCAGGAGGAGTACCGCAAGCTGTTCAACGAGCGCACGAAGTTCGTGTCGGTTACCCATGTCTCCAACGCCCTGGGGACGGTGAACCCGATCAAGGAGATGATCGAGTTCGCGCACAGCCGCGGCGTCCCGGTGCTCGTGGATGGAGCGCAGGCCGCGCCGCACCTGCAGGTCGACGTGCAGGCGCTCGACTGCGATTTCTACTGCTTCTCGGCGCACAAGATGGTGGGCCCTACCGGGATCGGTATCCTGTACGGAAAAGCTGCGCTGCTGGAGAAGATGCAGCCCTACCAGGGCGGCGGCGACATGATCCTGTCGGTGACCTTCGAGAAGACCATCTACAACGCGCTGCCCTACAAGTTCGAGGCCGGTACACCGCCCATCGCCGCGGCGATCGGACTGGGCGCGACGGTCGATTACCTGTCTGCGATCGGCATGCACAACATCGCCGCGTGGGAGCACCAGCTCCTGGAGTACGCCACCGACCGCGTGAAAGGGATGAACGGCGTGCGCATCATCGGGACCGCGCGCGACAAGGCGGCGGTGCTCTCCTTTGCCGTGGCTGGAGTGCATCCGCACGACGTGGGAACGATCCTCAACGAAGAGGGCGTTGCGGTGCGTACCGGTCATCACTGCGCTCAGCCGGTCATGCAGCGCTTCGGTGTCCCGGCGACGGCGCGGGCGTCGTTCTCGTTCTACAACACCTTCGAGGAAGTGGACCAGCTCGCCGCCGGCATCACCCGGGTCCAGAAGATGTTCGCGTGAGAAAGGCCCGGGGGATGTTTGCGTGAGATGCGCATGGACTCCAAGCAGCTCTATCAGGACGTGATCCTCGACCACAACCGCAAGCCGCGCAACTTCGGCAAGCTGGAGCGCGCGAGCCATGCCGCCGAAGGGTTGAACCCGTTGTGCGGCGACCACATCTGGGTCAGCCTGGACATCCAGGACGATCATGTGCAGGCCATCGCGTTCGAAGGGCAGAGCTGCGCCATCTGCAAGGCCTCCGCGTCGATGATGACCGCCAACGTCAAGGGCAAGAGCGTGGTCGAGGCCGAGCAACTGGTGACCGAGTTCCGCGACATGGCAACGGGCAAGCTGGATATCGCGCAGCAGCCGAATCACCTGGGCCGGCTGTCGGTGTTTGCGGGCGTGAAGGACCTGCCCTCGCGGGTGAAGTGCGCGATCCTCCCGTGGCACACGCTGCACGCTGCGTTCCAGCGCCAGACCAGCGCATCGACCGAGGGCGCAGCCGATCCGATGGGCACGACGACTAACTAGACCAGCAATGCCGAGAATCGCCGAAATCGAGTTCACCCCCAACCCCAATGCGCGCAAGTTCATCCTGCGCGACCCGTTGACCTACGGGGTGAGCAAGTCCTACGAGAACGCCGATCAGGCCAACGGCGACGAGCTCGCGGAGGCGCTCTTCGCCGTTCCGCATGTCACCAACGTGTTCTATGTCGATACCTGGATCACGGTAACGCAGGACGGTAAGGCGCACTGGCCGGATCTCCTGCGCCAGCTCGCGGCGCCCATTCGCGACGCGCCTTCCGCGCAGGAGCGCTCGGCAGAGCTGATCGACGAGGGGGCAGGTGGCCTGGACGGCGCGCCCCGCATGCAACGCGAGATGACCCCGGAGGAGCAGGCCAAGCTTGCCACCATCCAGGAGATGCTCGACCAGGAGATCCGCCCCTACCTGCAAGGCGATGGGGGCGACCTCCACGTCGTGGATCTCGAGGGCAACGTCCTCAAAGTCCACTACCAGGGCGCCTGCGGCAGCTGCCCCAGCTCCATCTCCGGGCACTCTGGCCGGGATCGAGGGGATGGTGCGGCGGATCGATCCGGAGCTGGAAGTGGTGGCGGTGTGAAGGGCGGTGATCGGTGATCCGCGGCCGATAGGCCGCGACTGATCACCGATCACTGATTACCGATCACCATCATGTCCGACTGGATCCCGGTCTGTCCTCTTGCTGAGCTAACGCCCGGCTCGCATCGGGTCGTCGATGTCGATGGCGCACAAATCGCTGTATTCAACCTGGATGGCGAGTTGCACGCTATCGACGACGTCTGCACCCACGATGGCGGCATCCTGACCGGCGGTCCGATCGAAGGCGACTGCATCGTCTGCCCGCGGCACGGCGCGAAGTTCTCCATCCGCACCGGCGAGGCGCTCTCTCCGCCCGCTTACGAGCCGACGGCCAAGCTGCCGGTGCGGGTTCGGGACGGCGTTGTCGAAGTCCGGGATGATCGCTGGGACTGACGGCGGTGGCCGCTGCGGCTGCCTTGGGCGCAGACACCCTGACTGCGGCGTCGCGCAAGTGTCCGTAAACCCATTGCAAGAGCAGGGTGTACCTACCTCTGGGACAGCCGGCCGGTCACCGATACGGGAACGAATAGCTCCACTCGCATTTCGCGATAGTGACGTTCCAGTTCCCCGGAAGATTGTCCACTTTGTAGGTGCACTGACCGCTGACGCCGGCGAAGCGTCCGCTGCCACCCGCCAGCTGCAGTGTACCGTCGCCAGAGGTACCAGCCGCGAGATCGCCCGATTGACGCTTGAATACAAGCAGCAGGGTGTCTCCGGAGGAGAAGGTGGCCACACCGTCGGCCTCCAGCTCGAATCCGGACGGCGTCTTCTTCGAGAAGCTGGCGTACTGAACCGTGGCGCTGGTCCCTTCCACGAATGGAGCGCCGCTGCTGTGGATGAACGTGACGGTCCCGTTGCCTCCCCGCGCGGTGACGGTCGTCTCCTCCATCTGAACCGAGTACACGTTCGACACGGCCGCGAGCACGATGTCCACCGTTCCTCTGTCGGCACGGCACTGCGCTGATACGAACGACATGCATGCTGCAACGGTCAGGCACACGAATGCCTGCTGCTTCTTCATGGGGTTCTCCGAGTTCAAGGTGTGATTGGGAACTCAAATTGCGGTCGGACAGGTGGCGGGACGGCGCGCCATGACAGACGCAGGCATCCGACATCGCTGCAATTGAGCACTCCTGTTGGCGTTCCCTGGTCGAGCAGCTATTTCAGTGTTTCGTCAGCGCGCAGCAGTACCGATTCGGGCACGTCGATCCCGAGGGCTTTGGCAGAGCGCAAATTGACCAGGAGCTTCACATCCGCGGTCTGCTCGAACGGCAGGTCTGCGGGCTTGGCTCCCTTCAGGATGCGGTCGATATAGTACGCAGAGCGGTGAAAACCCGCCATGACATCGGTGCTGTACGACATCAGCCCGCCCGCCCTTGTCACGTCGTGGAACACGGCGTCGCAAGGCAGCCGCTGGTTCAGCGCCAAGGCTCCGAGCTGGAACCGCCGACTGTATACCACCGGAGAACTGAGCAACATGATCGCCCCGGCCCTGTGCATCTTCGCGCTGGCAAAGGCGGCATCGAAGTTGTATGGCTCTTTCAGTTCAATCAGGTCGAGGTCGATGCCCAGCGAGCGCGCTGCTGGTCGCAGAGCGTCTGCCTCCGGGCGGACGAATGCGTCCGAGACGACGGTGACTCGGGATAGTCCGGGCAAGATCTCCTTTAGTAGCTCCAGGCGCTTTGGCGCCAACTGTGAGTTGCGGACGGTGAGACCTGTAACGTTCCCTCCCGGCCGATTCAAGCTCTGGATCAGGCCGGTGGCGACCGGATCGTGATCCGGCAGGATTGCCACGATCGGTATGGTCTTAGTGGCCTGCTTGGCGGCTTGAGTAGCAGCCTCGGTCCCGGTGACGATCACGTCAACCGGAAGGCGAGCGAGCTCCTCCGCAAGACGCGGCAGCTCCTCCGGACGACCCGCCGCGCTGCGGTATTCAAACCTGTAGTCGCGACCCTCTGTGTATCCCAACTCGTGCAGTCCAGCCCGCAGAGTTTGCTCGACAGGATCGTTCGGGCCGACTGACGCCGTTGAAAGCCGCCCGACTATGGGTATTCGCTGCGACTGATCCGCGTAGGCTGCAGTGCAGAAGAGGACCGACAAGAAGAGGATTGCAGAAAGGCGCAGCGATCCGATAGAGAGATGAGCGGCCATCTTAGTTCTCTACACTCCAGTGACGCATGTGATCTGCGCAGTGATGTCAGAGGTCCGGTCGAACTCCGGTCGGCTCACTATCTGGTACCCGTCGCGACGAGTGCGCTCGCTCCAGCGCCGAGTTCTCGCGTCCTCAGACCAGGTTCAGCTGCTTGAAGCGCAGATACAGTTCGCGACACGCCCAGGCATCGGTTGCCGCGTACGCGATCTGCTGCGGGGTCAGGCGGCGCGCCGCCCAGTTCGTCGTCGTCGCGCCCTTGGGAATCCGCGTACCCAGAAAAATTCCCGCGAGATTGCGCAACCCCGTCTGCTTCAGGCCGTGGTGCTTCGCAACCTTGCCGAGATCTACCACTGCTCGTTCTTCGAATTCGAACAACTTCTTCAGGTTACGCAGATCGTCCGTCACCGACACACCCGCCTTTATGATGCTGTCCGATGAAAGGATCTCCTGCATCGCCGCGGAATAGTCATGCTGCTGAACCTGCAGGAGATACACCGCCTCCGCCGTCGCGAACTGCACGAGCGACGGGAGGTAGCTCTCGCCGAGCCTGAAGGCCGGCCGTGTCTCGGTGTCAAAGCCGATTACGCTATCCTGGCAGATGTCCTGCATTGCGCGCTGAAGGTCCGCGGGCGCCGCGACCAGGTGCACCGAACCCTCGTAGCGCCGGATGGGCAGATCGCTCACCTCCTCGCGCGAGATCCTCTGAGCGGTGCCTGACGGCAGCGTGGTGGCACGGTCCCGACTCAGCCGCCGCATGGCACGGTCGCTCCGTCCCTGCGCTGGGTGCTTGGCACCAACGAGTTTCCACATCCTGGGATCTTATCCGAATTGACGGTCAGAACAGGATTCAATCAGCCCTGGGTTGGGCGTCACTTGGACGGTACAGCGCGCCGGGTGCCCACCACTCCTCAAGCGCGGTACGGGCGAGATCCTGATGTACGGACGCGTCATCGAAGGCCATGATGTCAAGAAACGCGGTGACGACTGCCTCCTGCTCGTTGGAAATGGAGGCCAGCCGTGGGGGCTCGCGATCAGGAGGCCGAAGTGACGACAGAAACGCATCAATGACCATACTGCCCTCGTGCTTGTGCCGCAGGGAGTAGTCGATCAGCTGCGGCAGATAGTGTCGCCACGACGACGGGTCGAGATGCGCGATTCCCCACCAGTATCGCTCGAAGTAGCTGTCTGACGCAGCGTCCAGTTCCGAATCAAATTTCTCCGGGTATCTATACTCGTCGAGAGAGTTGCCGCCGCGCAGGGTGACGGCGGGTGTCACTCCGAGGTCCGCGGCAAAAGCCTCGAAAGCTTTAGCAGCGAGTGCTTCGCTCATGCGACTGACGACGCCCAACGACTAGCTAACGGCTGTGGGAAGCGCGCAGCTGCGCATTGGAACCCAGGCGAGCCTCTGGTCGCTGCTGGCCTCATCACAGCGGAGTCTGCTTAGCGGCGAGCCGGTGCAGCTGCGCGCACTGTTCACCGGTTGGCACATATGTTCGATGCACTTTTTCGTCGAGACATCAGCCTACAACGCGCCCCACCGGGCGCCGAAGCGCAGTCCGTCACTTCGCTCGAGTGAAGTGCTTCCGCGGCGACGGAGCGACCCGAGCGCCAGGCCGTAGACTGTTGTACCGGCGCGGCTGCTGCGGGCTCTACTGGCCTTGGTAGCGAGCGCTTGCTCGCTTCCAGCATCGCACGACGGAACCTGCACGATCGCTGCATCGTAGGGGTCAGATGCTCAGCGACGTCCGGTCCGCGATGATCCCCAGCTTCTCGCACAATCGCGATCGTGCTCGCGACTCGCGCACGCCTGGTGAAGTGCGGTGCCTTGTCCTGCCGGTCGATGGTAGTCGTGCCGAGCATTCGCAGCGGCACGATGTCCGCCGAGCACGGCCATCTGACGATAGCCCTTGGTCAAATGCTGGACGCTCGGCGTCGGCAATGACCTGGTCAACGGGTTCCAGGCGTAGGTATAGATCCACGGCTTCGTCGGTGATGGGCACCCAGTGTAGCCGAAGTAAGTCTACCCGGGATGGTCGAGGTGTCGTCAGCGATGACGCGGGAAGCATGAACTGCGAGGTGCGCCAGTAGAGGTCGTGTCGAGCAGGCTTTGCAGTGCGCCACTCAATCGCAAACTCGACTCATGCTCGATGATCGTGAACGCGGCAGGGGTCGTTGCGCACCCACGCGCAACGGCGTCGCCCTGAACGATGGGGTTCCGTGGAGCGCCACTGCGGAGCGGGCATGTGCAGAACAGAAATGTGCGGTATCGAGCGCGCCGCTCGAAGGCGTGGGCCCAGTTGCACTGGACAAAGCCTACTGGTCACCGTGCGATCGCGATGGCGGCAGCGTGCCGGGTTCCAGCATGCGGGACTTCCTCAGGCATTCGCTCTGGCGGCCACCAGATGCGGCACCACACGATCTCTGCCGAACTCGCGGGTCGGATGGCCACTGACGCAGACGCTGTCGAGTGAGCCGGAGCCGGGCAGACGTTGGGCATTCAGGCGCATACCGTCTACGCCGAACTTGCAGCCATGATAATGCAGCGAATGCCCCTTTTCGTTGCGCCCAAGAAGAGATTCGCGCCTCGGTGGCGGACGGCAGGATCGATCAAGCACCGTCGCCGTTCGTGTCGCGAAACGCGACAAGATGCCGTGCGCTCATCGACTCGCTCTCGCGAATCGGCGGGCAGTCTGGGCGTCCGACAGCTCGCTCGAGCAAGGCGCAATCGGCGTTCCAAAAGCGGGAAGTACTCGCCCATTGCGATGCCAGCACTTGCTGCGCGTGAGCGTTCGAAGTCCGCGAAGGAGCAGGTGGGCCCTCTTCAGCGATGCCGGTGGCTGGGACTGAAAGCGAGGCTAGACAGCGTCCAGCACGTCACCGGATCGCCCATCGCGGTGTCAAAAATCGGGATCGTAGCCGTTGCGCTCTTCGCTACGCCGACGACGCCCATGACCCGCCGAGACAGCGGCCGAAGGCAACGTCGACCGTAACCGGGGGCCGGCGCGCGAAGCGCGACGGGAACCCAACAGCGAGCGAAGCGACGCTTGGGCGGCGATCCTTCACTGGCACGATCCGACTCAGTATGCTGGGTGCCCATGGCTCGCGTGGGCGACCTCGTAGTCTGTAGCGTCGGGGCTCAAGCGGGCAAGCCGTCGATAGGTTTGCAGGTCGGCGTCGTCGAAGAACGAGTACGAGCCGTTTCCGGCATCGCCGGCAACTGGGTCGGGACCGAGCGTGACCGTGTTGCCAAGACCCGCGTATAGGTAATGATCGCCGAAGGTCTTCTTCAGAATCTCAAAAGCGGGCTCGCCCGTGCAGTGCGCCGGCGCAATCCAGTTGACCTTCCAAGTGTCGTGAAGCCCGGTGGCGACGCGTTCGGTTTCCTCGTCTTTTGCTGGCAGCAGGTGCAGCCCGCCAATGACGAGATGAATCGGCTTGTTGATCGTCGCCTTCGCGGTCTCGACAATCTTTTCGATCGTGGGATGGCTACACCCGACCACCAGCACCACCCCCTCAGGGGTATCGATGGCTAAAGAGATTTCCATAACGTCCAGGTCGACACCCCACTGCCCCTTCAACACGATCAGGTGAAAGCCTGGCGCCACCTCAGTCGTCTTGGCTACCCACGTGAACTTCCCCTGCGGCCATGCGGCTCCCAAAGTACAGTGTTTCAGGCGGCTTGCCGTCAAAGTATCGCATTTCAGGAGGGAGCGATTCGTTACGCCGGTAAAAGGTCCCTGGAAGAGATGACCCAAAGACGCCGAAGTTCTCCTTCGGGGCGTAGATCGTCACGTTCGGGTTGACACTCAGCAGGTAATTTAAGCCTCCAATGTGATCCCCATGGCGATGAGACATGACCACGAAGTCCAACTTGGTGAGATCAACCCCTTTGGCCTTGACGTTATGGGCGAAGATTTCGGAATTGTTGCCGGTGTCGAACAGGATGCGCTTGCCACGCACTTCTATCAGCGCGGAGAAGCCCCAATCTTTCTTCATCGAGGGATCTCGCCCGAACGCATCATAGAGGAGGGTAATTTGGTTCCTTGGTCCGCCGCGCTGAGAATTGGTGGCCTGCGACTCAGGCTGCGCAGTCTCGGCGGCCCTGACCTGCGTGGTCGGAGCGTTACTCACGAGAACAGCAGCTCCAAGGAACACGCTCGCCGTCACCAATTTCTGTGTGCCTTTCACTTTTCCCTCATATTGGCGGTTCGGCAAAGTCAGCGCTGGCTATTCGCCCACGTAGAGGTGGAACGAAGGGTAAGCCCTCGTACCGCCGCGCTAGACTGAGCGGACGAACTCGAGAAGCAGTTCATTAACCTGACTAGGCCGCTCTTGCTGAATCCAATGCCCAGCACCAGGGAGAAGAGCCTTCTTCTTTAGGTTTGGCACAGTCTGGTTCAGGGCATCGTACGCGGGACGGAACATGGTAATCACAGCATCATTCTCGCCCGCAATAAAGATCGTGGGCTGCCGAAGAGGCGCCCCACTGAGGAACGCGGAGCGCTCCCAATTGCGATCGATATTCCGATACCAGTTCAGACCCCCTCGGAAACCCGTCTCCCGAAAAGCGCGCTCGTAGACGTCCAGGTCGTTCTCGGTAAGCCAGCCTGGCAGGATGTCAGGTGTCGACAGAGTATCGACGAACCTCTCGCGCTTCTCGAACAGGAAGCGCCAGCGCTTCGCAGGCGGAGGATCTCCAGACGCAGCGTACAACGCCCCGCGGATCGTGCCGCGCACATCCGCGTCCATCTCCGCCTCCGCCTTGCCCGGTTCCTGAAAATATAGCTGATAGAACTGCTTGTCGCCCGCGATATGCTTCATGAAATCTGTTGGACGCGGTGCGTTCCAGAAGCGCTGCAGGTAGGGAACGCTCAACAAGGCTACGGCGCGGAAGATGTCTGGTCGAAGTAGAGCGCAGGACCAGGCCACCGGGGCACCCCAATCGTGGCCAACGATGATCGCCTGAGACTCTCCGAGTGCGTTTACCAGTCCCACGATGTCCGCAGTTAGCTCAAGGAGGTTATAGGCGTCGATGGCTTCGGGCCGGCTGGTACCACCATAGCCCCGCTGGTCAGGCGCAACCGCGTGGTACCCGGCCGCCGCCAAGGCGGGTAACTGGTGACGCCAGGAGTACCAGATCTCCGGGAAGCCATGACAGAAGATCACCAGCGGTCCCTGCCCTTGTTCCGCGATATGCATCTTGATGCCGTTCGTGTCCACGATGCGGTGATTCAGACCGTTCCCGACGTCTGACTGTTGCTGATTGGCGGCGGCTAGCAGGATTGGATCAAAACTTCTCGCTTCGGGCACTAGCGGGAGTGCAGTCGAGGACAGACCCGCAACCGCACCCAGCGCATTGCGAATGAACCCACGCCGCGCACTTGAAGGTTGGTTATCGTTCATCATTCCTCCTCTTACAAATGTGTCCCGTAGAGGGCTGACGACCAGCTTCAGCGACTGGGCTGCAAGCTGCGGTTGGGCGTCGTGGTCCGAGTGCCTGCTTACGTGGGAGCAGCATGGCACACCACACAAATCTTGTTGCCTTCGGTATCTCGGAAGTACGCACCGTAGTAGTTGGCGTGGTACTCTGGCCTTGGACCAGGAGGGCCCTCCGACGTGCCGCCGCACCCCAACGCGATGGCATAGGCTTGATCGACGATAGCTCTGCTAGCGGCGAGGAAGGCGACCATCTGCCCGTTGCCGATTTCATGAGGCGTCTCATCGTAGGGCTTGCCGATCAGGAATAGCGGCCGTGGCTCTGGATGGGACTGCCAGCCTGCCCAGGCCCGACCTCGTTCGCAGAAACGCTCCTGCACACCGAGCACGGGCATCAACGCCCGGTAGAACGCGAGTGCGCGATCGAAGTCTTTGACACCAACGAAGATGTGGGAGAACAAGTGCGATGCCTTCTGAAACGGAGTTGCGACGCCATTCAACCGACTCGTATCTGACGAAGGCTCAAGGTTCGCCGACAACAACCTCGCTGATCTGAACGATCGGCGACTGATCCGTGTAGTTCGGAATGTCGGCCATGATTTCCTGCACGTGAGGACCAAAGCCGGTCTGAAAGGCCTCTACGGAGTCACAGAAGATGTGGCACATGGCAATGTAGGTGGCGGGCTGGCCTGGCTGGCCACCAGCCAGTCCTTTGTCCACGGTGTAGAACTTGCAGCTATCTCCCATCCGAGCCTTCACAAGCGGCATGTGCTTGTCTCGGTAGTACGTATGATCGAACCGTGCGCCTGGCTTGTTCGTGTACATCACGCTTACCTTGATCATGGGTATCTCCTGTAATGAGCTACTGGCCCGGGAAGTCAGATCGTGCACAAGACGGCTTGCGGTCGAACGCATGAGCAGCGCAAGGGGCGTCAGTGAGCAGGCGCCCAACGCCGCCGTTAGCCGGGCGCCGGCGCGCGAAGCGCGGCGGGAACCGAACAGCGGGCCCGCTGTTCGGCGCTCCGGTTGAACGGCTTGTTATGGGCATTTGGCATAGGCTTTGTTTGTCCGCCTGCGACCCGAAGCGGCCGGGCCATCCTACACGGACCAGACGCTCAATTCGATCCGCGCGAGCTGCTCTGCCACATACGTGCGAAAAGCGGCCTTGGTTGCCCGCGCGATACGCGTGTGCGCTGAGCGCACTTTCACTGGATCACCTCATCCGTGCGCAACAGGATTGACTCGGGGATGGTCACGCCGAGTGCCCTCGCGGTTTTCAGGTTGATTACGAAATCGTATTGCGTCGGCTGCTCGACCGGCAGATCGCCCGGTTTGGCGCCCTTGAGGATCTTATCGACGTAGTAGGCGGCACGACGGTACGCATGTGGGATATTCACGCCATAAGCTAGAAGGCCACCGGCAGCCACCGGGCCTTTCCAGGCATAGACCGACGGCAGGGCATTCTTGGTTGCGAATTCTACGACCTGCTTTTGATGGGTAAACATAAATTGGCCCGGCCCCACTACCAGTGCCTGGGCTCGTCCTTTGAGTACGGCGGCAAACGCATCCTGAAAGTCGTCTGCTGTTCGAACTTCAATGGATTGAAGCGTCACGCCCAGCGAGTGGGCGGCCGTTTGGGTGGCTTTCAAGTAGTCGGGCGCGGAGCCTGGCGGATTCCAGAGAAGGGCAATGCGCGAAACTCTTGGTGTGGACTCCAGCAACAGCTCTAGTCGCTTGCCAGCCAGTTCCGAACCCAGCGTCATTCCGGTGATGTTGCCGCCTGGATGGGCGAGATTTGTGACAAATCCCTGTTTCACGGCATCGTCTGCAATGCACATGATGATCGGGATACTCGCGGTTGCTTGCTGGGCCGCGCGGACCCCGGGCGTGCTGCCGATGATGATATCAACCTTCAACCGGACCAGATCGGCGGCGAGCGCCGGAAGCCGGTCCGAGCTCTCTCCCGCCCATCGGTATTCAATGACGACATTCTCGTTCTCGATCCAGCCGAGCTCGCGGAGACCTTCTCGGAATTCATCAAAAGCGGGCTTGAGGCCGGCCTGCGAGGAGCCCATCAACAAGAAACCAATCCGTGGAGTCCTCGTCTCGGCGGTACCTGCCGCGGGCGCGGCGATCATGCCAAGGACGAGGACGACGAGTAGCGCGATGCGTCTCATTTCATTACCTCGGCTGCTCTGAACCAGGCTCGACTCGCCGTTGGCTGTGCCGGTGGCGGCCATTGCACGTCGAGCGGGCCTGGCGTCTGATGCCAGCATAACGCTCAGGCTTGGGCGCTCCGGTTCAGCGTGTTTATAGAACTCATCTTTTACCTCGCTCGCCTGCCCCCGATGAGCACGAACGCCATGAGGGTCGGTTCAGACAGCGCGTTTCGCCAGCGATGCCGTGTTCCATTTTGAACCACGCAGTCGCCTTGCCGAAGATGAACTGTCTTCCCGTCATCCAACTCGAGAATGATCTCTCCGCGGATTACAACCCTGTAGTCAACGCTATCGGACGTATGCATCCCCGGAGTGTCTCGCTCGAAGTGATCGGCCATGCCAGGAATCTTCTGATCTAGCTCGGCGAGGTAGTTACCGTAAGCAGCAGGATCTGGCTTCGATCCTTCCGGAGGCTTGGGGGGAAACTGAACCAGCCTGAATAGAGTTCCGCCGGGAGCCGGAAAGGAACCCTTCTTCGTCAGCATCGGATCGGGCTCTTGCCCTGTGACTTGCGGCACGCCGTCGGTCGAGTAAAGCTCGTAGAACGCAAGCCCAGGCCGCGATTCAAACCTGACGACCTGCGGTGTGATATCAAATGACTTGAATACGGATTTACCCGATTCGTCGCGGCCCGTCAGAGCGCGACGTGGGGCAGAACCAGCGTCCGATTGCGCGTGAACTGCGGCGGACGAGATAGCCATCGCGGTGCCCGCGACTACGGTAGCTAAAGCCGATAGGAGCTCTCGGCGATCATGGTCGACGAGGTCATCCTTCAAACCATCCTCGGGCGCAACTATGTCCTGTTCAGTCATTGCTGCTCCTACTCCAATTCGGACTCGGTGGCTGTGAGTTCTAACGGTCCGGTGACCGGGGACCCAACGGCGCCGCTGTTGGGCGCTCCGGTCGAACCGGTTGATATTGATACGAGGCCCCGGCATTCCGGCAGGCTTGGTCACTCCGATCCACCATCGCAAGAACAAGGCGAGTGAGGCCTCCGTTTCCGGCGGGCTTGGTAGAGTCGATCTACCATCCTAAGGGTGTCGCTCACGACACGAGTCGAAAAGGAGGCCTCAGATGAAATTCTATACCCAGCAGCACAAGCACTACTGCGGTATCGACCTGCACGCGCGGATGATGTACCTGTGTGTCCTGGACGGAGCCGGCACGGTGCACCTGTCGCGCAACATCGAATGCAGTCCCAGGGCGTTCCTGGCGGCGGTGAAGGGCTTCCGCGACGATCTGGTGGTGGCGGTGGAGTGCATGTTCACCTGGTACTGGCTGGCCGATCTGTGCGCCCGCGAGGGCATTGGCTTCGTGCTGGGGCACGCGCTGTACATGCGCGCGATCCACGGGGGCAAGGCCAAGAACGATCGCATCGATGCGCACAAGATCGCCGCGCTGCTGCGCGGGGGGATGATCCCGCAGGCCTACGTCTATCCCCCCGAGATGCGCGCCACCCGCGATTTACTGCGCCGACGCAATCACCTCATGCGCAAGCGCTCGGAGTTGATCACCCACATCCAGAACACGTTGAGTCAGTACAATCTGCCGCCGTTCGAAACTCGCCGCATCCAGAAGCCCTCCGAGCGCACCGAGGTGTTGGCGCACTTTCCCGATCCCCAGGTGCGCAACTCCGTCGCCCTGGATCTGGCCGTGATCGAGCAGTACGACGTGCTGTTGCCCAAGCTCGAGCGCCACATCCAGGCGTGTGCCAAGCAGCATGACCGCAAGTCGTTTGTCTTGTTGCGCTCGATCCACGGCGCCGATCTGATCCTCCCGCTGGTGATTCTCTACGAGATCCAGGACATCGGGCGCTTCCCACGGGTGCAGGAGTTCTTGTCCTACTGCCGCCTGGTCAAGCCCGCTCGCGAGTCGGCCGGCAAGATCCAGGGACATGCGGGGGGCAAGATCGGCAACGCTCATCTGAAGTGGGCCTTCGGGGAGCTCGCCACCACGTTCCTGCGCGCCAATCCCCCCGCCCAGCAGCTGCACGAGCGGCTCAAGAACAAGCACGGCAAGGGCAAAGCGCTCTCCGTGCTCGCCGCCAAGCTCGCCCGCGCGGTGTACTTCATGCTCAAGCCGAGGACAGGTATTCGACACGCACAAGTTCTTCCAGAATTGACTTCGGAGCCGGCGGGGCGATCTCGACGCCTAACTGGAGCCGCAACGGACAAGCCCGATGCCAGCGGCGTGCGCATGCTCGGCTGTGCCCATCAGAGCACGCTTTGCGCCGCTGTGGATGAAGTCCGGGCAGCCCGATGCGTTGATTGGACGCGCCGCCGTGCTCCACCCAACATAGCATGCTCAGTTCACAGGACAGCGTTTGACGTGTGCTGCCCCTCACCCGAGCCCGGCACTAACTGGAGGGCTCCTACGGGAGCTTCAGCCCGACACTTTGATTGGGCCGGCATGAGGGAACGGTATCGTTTCTAGGGCGCGGCACACCCGCTGCCGCCGCTCCACACTGCCAGCGCTTCATCGGTCGTGGGGCGTGGACCTTCGATAGGTGTTTGGTGCAGGACACGTTCCTGTAAAACCCGAGCTGGAAATCAAGTCGGTCACACTGAACGCGGCCGACTGAGCGTGAAACCCAGAGGCGGAAAACCCTTATCTTCCGGCGAACTTCCTTTGCCTCTTGACAGGTTGGGGCCTCATAGGTGGTTCGGCGGCTGCTTGCGAAGAACGACACTCCAGACGCAAGGACTTCTCAAGCACATGCATTCGTCAGCCCTCCCAAAGCTCTGCCGCAGCGAGAAGGTCCTCTCGGCACGACCACGTCTCAGAAAGCTCGGCTCGCGTTTCGACAATATGCCGAAGCAGTCGGACGACCGCCCGCCTTTGCGCAGGTGTGGCGGCCCGTAGTATTCGGTTCTCCTCCCCCTCGTACGTAAGATGAAAGTGTAGTTGGGGCACGTACCAGTCAGAGTCCTTGGTGGGCTCGTCAAGGGCAAGGCGTCCGAGCGCGGGAAGGTAGTAGAGCAGTCCCTCCGCAGATGTGAAACACAGTGGATCCCACCCAGGATTGCCGACATCCTCAATTCGAAGACTTTCCAAGTCTCTGGAGCGAAGGAGTTCGTCGTGTTCTGCACATTCGCAACAGTGCTGGAAATCGGTGAAGTGGTTCGGTCGTTCGCAAGCGGCGAAGGCGGCGCCCAGTTCAAAGAGCACTTCCATATCTGTCATGAGACTCTACGGTCGCCTGCACACCGTATGGGTGTTCTGTCCACTTCCGCAAGACGCCGAACCTGTAAGTAGACGTCATTTGGGGATGCCAATATACGCCACCACAGCCACGTGGCAAGCATAGGGGTAGCACAGGCAGTACCGGTGGCTAAGGATGACAACCGGCCGCGGGTGCGACAGCTGGCACCCTAAGAATGCGGGCTGGCTCCGGGGAGGGCAATTTTCGCCGCCGGCCATTGAGATACGCCAGGTCGACGAGCAATGGCAGCGCACGCGCCTGGCGTCGTGCTCCGGTGGGAGGTTCCGCGCTTGACCGCCACAGCAGGAGCGAGAAAACGGCGAAGCCGGGGCGGCAAACCCATCGCCCGTCGTCGACTACGCGAGACGAGGCTCGAGCGGGAGTTGTTTCCGGCCCGGCGTTGCTATTGCGCCGGCGTGGCGAGCTCGACGTGAACGCTGGTCACCAGCGTGCGGTCTTTGGTGTCGACGACGGTGGCTTTGAGCTCACCGGCCTGCTTGGGCACGAAGTAGAAGCGGAAGTTGGGATTCTCGCTGATGGTGAAGTCCACCTCGGCCGTCATGATCGGCTGGCCCGCGTAGGTCACTTCGACGGTGCGCACGAAGTAGGCCGGAATGAACAGCTGAGTCATCTGGTCCCTCGCGAGACCCGAAGAATTGGGATGCTGGATCATGAGCTGGGCGAGCACCGGCTCGTGCGGGGCGACCGAGGCCTCCATCTTGATGCGTGCGCGCGGTTGAAATGCATCGAAATCCGGCGCCGTCCCAAAAGGTGCCGAGCACCCGCCCGCAGCCTTGACGTAGCGCTGATCCATGTACAGCGAGCCGTCGCTCAGTTCCGCGACGGCGCGCATCCACGTGTAGTCCTCCACCCGCACGCGTGTGTCGATGTCCGCGCGTCCGCTCTCCGGCGTGAAGGTGAACATTGCGCCGAGCGGCGAGGGATTCGCGTCGATCAGCAGGTAGAGCTTGCGCACGTAGCGCTCCGGCGTCTGCGCGAGGTGGGTCGATATGGAGACGGGGACGATGGCGGCGTCTTGAGCGCGAGGAGGCACACGCAACGTCACCACTTCCCCGCGGTCCAGCGTGATTGGCCGGCTGCCGAACAGCAGAACACGCATCTTCAGCCACACGTCGACGGTCGCCGGATCGGGCGGGCCGTCGGCGGCGGGCGCAGCCAGCGGCCAGACCAGTCCGAGCAGGATAGCCAGGGCCCAGCGGTGGAGGTTGGTTTTCATCGACGCGTCGGCTCTTGCGGCCACCTCACTGGGTAATCAGGCAGTCCTTCATCGCCGCGCGGTACACCGCGCGATAGCGATCCGCCAGGGCATGGCCGAGCGTGCTCTCACGGACACCGACCCCGCGCTCCCCGGCGATCTGGCCGCCAAGGAAGGCAGTCGAGGCCTCGACGTATTCTTCGTAGGGCATTTGCGCGACGATCCGGTCCATTGCGCAGGAGCACTTATACAGCATCTCCTGGTGTGAGCGGTCGGGGTGCTCGCGCACGCAGGACTCGACGAACTGCACCCGGTCGATCGTGGGATAGTCGGCCCTGACCTGAGGCTCATCGTCGGCCGCAGCAACCACCGTGGAGAGAGCGGCCAACACAGGGATGAGCAGCTGCATCCTCATGGCTTGGTTCCCGTGTACACGACTCGCTCGATCACGAGCGGCGGAGCCTGTGCCGGCGCGTGCGGGTCGCGCACTTCGGTGCGCATCTCGTACACCATTCCCGGAACCTGCTTGGAGATGGTGAAGGTGTAGATCTTGCCGGTGAAAGCCGGGAAGCGCGCCTGCATCGGGTCGTTCTGGTACGGGCGAATGGAGATGCGCACAGCTTCCACCTGCCGCCCCTGCACGTCCATGGTCACCGGCTCGATCTGGGCGTTCTCGGCGAGCGCGAGCCGCACGCGCTTGCGGAAGTAGTTCGATTTCCCGCCGGTGCGCCGCTCCATCTCGCGCACGTCGCGCTCGAGGAACGAAAGGATGACCGGGTTGCCGCTGGCCCCGTCGATATCGGGCAGCACCAGGGCTTCCTTTCCGCTGAGATAGTCGACGTGCGTACGCCGGCCTCCGGCCGTCTTCTCGACCTGCAGCTTCACCCGGTCCTCGAAGGCCGGTTCGAGCGTCCCGGTCTTCGCGTAGTCGTAGCTGACCGCGGCCTTGTCCGGCAGGTTGGCGAGGTGCACGTCCAGGAACAGGCGCTGCTCGGCCTCGGAGATCGGCAGCGGCGCCTGCGGCGTTTTCAGGTTCGGCGCAAATGCCGGGAGACGTACCCAGTGCGCAGAAACAAACCAGGAGCGCGGCTGCGGTGCGCGGGTCAGGGAACCAGCTTGCCATTGGAATCCACCAGGGGTACGCCGAAGTCGCGCAGGATAGCGTCGATCCGCGGCTGGTTGTCTGCGATCAATCGGTCCAGCGTGGCCTTGAACTCGCGATCGGGCGGGCGCACGCCCATCGCGATCTCGTAGTCGAGGCGCAGGCCCGGCTCGGAGGCGAGCGGGATCAGCCGCAGGCCCGCTTCGGGCCGACGCTTGGTGACGAAGCCCGCGATCGGGCCCCACACGATCGCGGCATCGATCTTGCCCTCCATCAGGTCTCTTTCGATGATCTCGCCCGGGTAGAACTCGGGGTCGGCGTTCAGCATGCGATAGGGCACGCCCTGGTCCACCAGGTCGTGGCGGGCCAGCCACGCCGAGGCGGGGGAGCGGTCGTACAACCCGATGCGCAGCCGCTGCAGCTGCTCGCGCGGAAGGGCCAGAAACGCATCGCCCGTCTTCACGTCGTCCAGCCCGCGTCCGCGCGGAATGACCAGCGCATACACGGAGCGGTAGTAGGGCCGCGTCGGCGCTGCCTGATCGTAGTTCGCGGGGACGCCCATCACCACGTCGCAGCGATACTCCTCGCCGGGAAGCTTGTAGCGCAGGGTGTTGCGGATGAAGCCCAGGCGCTGGGGAAACGAGAAGTAGTCGAGCTTCCACCCGAGCTTGTCGGCGAACAGCTGGGCGATGTGGTTCTCGAACCCCTCGCCCTTGGTGTTGGAGAATGGCAGGTTGTTCGGGTCCTGGCAGACGCGGAACGTCTGTGGCCCGTCGCCGGCCGCGTCCTCTGCGTGGGCGGGCACCGCGCTCAGCGCGCCGCAGGCGGCCAGTGCTGCGAGTGCTCGGATCAATGTGCTTTGCATGAAGTTGTCTGCACCTTCAGGGCAAGTCTGCGCTTCATTTCTTGGACAGCCCGCCAGGAATCGGGGCCGGCCGTTGCGGGCAAGCTGGCGGGTGGCGTCCATAGGACGCCAAGGGGCCGGCTTGGTTCCCGCTGTTGCTTTAGTAGTCGTACTTGATGTAGCGAAAGCGCTGATCGTCGTTGGGCGTGCCGCTCAGGGCGCCGTCTGCCTTGCCCGGCTGCCAGTGCACCACGTCCTCGATCTTCCTGGCGAGCTCGAAGTCGCGGTCGGTGATGCCCTTGGCGTCGTGACTCTGCAGCTTCACGATCACAAACGCATAGGACACCGTGAGATCGGGGTGATGCCATGCGGCCTCTGCCAGGTGCGCCACCGTGTTGACCACCATCAGCGTGCCTTTCCAGCCTTCGGTCTTGTACTTGCGGCGGATCCAGCCTTCCTCGAAGTACCACTTGGGCAGCTCCTTCTGCAGCCGCTCCTGGATCTCCGGCTCCGAGTAGGTCCTGGTTTCGCGACGTTCCATAGCGCCTCCTCGCACGCAGCTTGCTGGGACAGGTTCATGATATAACATCGGCGACCCCGGAAAGCCGGAGCGCGGCCATGGACATGAACGACCAGATCATGCTGATTCACCCCC
The DNA here is from genome assembly GCA_963772865.1 of uncultured beta proteobacterium. Taxonomy (GTDB): domain Bacteria; phylum Pseudomonadota; class Gammaproteobacteria; order Burkholderiales; family SHXO01; genus SHXO01. The sequence goes on from CAVYZA010000035.1 coordinate 53,867, forward strand.
TGGTGTGGAACCGGGAGGACGACAGCGACGTGCGCGCGCTGTTCGTGCGGGATCTGGTGGTGGCGGCGCGGATCGGCGTGCATCACCAGGAGCAGGCCCGCACCCAGAATCTGCGCCTGAACCTGTGCGCGTACCTGCGCCCGCCCCACGACTGGAACGACCGGCTCGAGGACGTTCTCGACTACGACCGCCTGCGCCAGGGCATCCTCGACATCCTCGCCGCCGGGTCACATCAACCTGCTCGAGACCCTGGGCGAGCGCATCGTGCAGATGTGCTTCGCGTATCCGCAGGTACGGGGCGTGCACCTGCAGATCGCCAAGCTGGAGGCGCATCAGGACTGCGTGGTCGGCTACGAGGCGCTGCGCCGGCGATAGGGCAAAGACCCCTCTGCCTCGATGGGAGAGCTGGAGGCACATCAGGATTGCGTCGTCGGCTACGAGGCGTTGCGCCGGCGCTAGGGCAAGGACCCCCTCTCCCTCGATGGGAGAGGGTGGGGGTGAGGGTGATATGAAACGCCGATCTCCCCCTCACCCCAGCCCTCTCCCGCGAGGGGAGAGGGAGACCTACGCTGCGACAACGGAACAGTGCGCTGCAGGTGTCCCGCTCACCTTCCACTACTCGGCGGGCACGAGGATCTCGCCCTGCCCGCCGCAGCCCAGGTCGCCCAGCCAGCGCCGGAACCGCTGCTGCTTCGCAAAGCGCCGAAACGCCGGTCCATACGCTGACAGCGAGTCCAGCAACAGGCGAATAGCCAGGAGTTCGTGGACACCGTTGTCGTTGAAGGTGGGAAGCGGCTCCAGCTGGGCATCGGCGAGCATCACGGTGCCGCGGCGCATCAAATACCCTGTATGAAGTCCCGCTTGACCCAGCGCGACGAGCGTGCCTGCGATCATGCGCGCCGCACAATAACTGCCGACACTGCCTTCGACCAGCAGCAGTCCGCGCCGCATGCGGTCTCCGGCGCGCTCGCCTGCGTTTCCCCGAATCAAGATGCTGCCGCCGCTCATACCCTGGGCCGCCCCGGCGCGCCCGGCACCGGCGAAGGCCCCGGCATCGCCCGAGACGCTGATGGCGCCAGCGCGCATCCCCGCCCCGAGATAGTCGCCGGCCTGTCCCTCCACGACCAAAGTTCCGCCTCGCATGTCCTCGCCGGCATAGTCGCCGGCATGGCCCGAGACGGTGAGCTCGCCGCTTTCCAGACCCGCCCCGACGCGGATCAATGAACCTTGCACGTCCTCGAGCACCACTCGGCCGGCGTCTTCGCCGCTGACGGAAAAGAGTTCCCCCACGGCGAACGATTCGTTCCACCCAGGCAGGGCGATGCGCAGGATCGCCTCGCGCGACTGGCCCGCGAGTGCCTGCGGCCGCAGGCCGGCCGCGTCGACGAGGCAGGGCGGCTTGGCCTTGAGCTTGAACGTGAGCGGCCTCATGCCAGCACTTCCTTCAAATGGAAGTGGTGGGGTCCAAGCTTGCCGCCGTAGTTGCCCGCCGTGATGCTCACGACGCCGCGCTCCCGACCGTTCGCGCAGGCAGCCTGGATCCCTTCGCGCATGGCCAGGCTGATGCTTTGCGCGTCGAGTCCGTCGATCACGATCTCCAGCACGGCGCCCACGCCGGCAGGCAGTTGCGAGCGGGTCAAGCCCACCAGGGTCGGGCAGTACGCGTCGTTCGTCGAGGCCAGCAGCGTCTTGTACTTCGAGCCGACCTTGGAGCCCGAGCGCACCACGCCGCCCGGAAACGGCAGGATGACGTTCCTGACCTTGTTCATCGCCGCCACCGCGCGCTCCGCCGCGGCCAGCGCCGCCTGCTGGTCCTTGGCGAGGATCAGGAAGTTCCCGCCGCCGATCGCTTTGACCAGGCCGATCTTGTCGTCGCACACGAACTCGCCGTCCATCACCGGGATGCGCCAGAAGCGCCGGCCGCCGATCAGCTTGGAGATCTGGAAGCCGTCGCCGAAATAGCGCAGCGAGCGGCCGAGCCCCAGCCAGTCGTGCGCCGCATCCGCCGGGATGCCGCCGTAGGCCGCGGTGGTGGGGCAGGTGAGGACGCATTGCCCGGCGCGCCGCTCGAGCTGCTTCTGCAGATCCTTGCTCGACATGGCGAAGATGAGGATCGCTGCGCCCGGACGGCCGTCCGGCGTTTCGCGCGGCGCCAGGATCGTCTCGATCCCGGCCTCGCAACCGCACGCGATCACCGACGTGGCGAAACCGGTGGCTGTCGTGGCCGCGTGCCGCGCCCACAGCGGATTGGCGGCCGTGATGACGAGGCGCGTGGCGCGCATGCCGAAGGCTTCGGCAAACGTGTCCTCGATCGCCACCCCGTCGATACTGAGCGCGCTCACGCCGCACCCGCTCGACACGGATGCACGACAAGGTCGGGTGTGCGTGCGAGCTCACGCACCTCGTCGTCGCCGATCTTGAAGTCGCTGCAGCGACAGCGTCTGGTAGCGCTCGAAGTAGGGCTCCAGGCTGCGCTCGATGCCGGCATCGAATGCCGGCTTCACCACGTGAACGCGGCCGAACGGAGCCGCTTTGATCTCGCCGCGTTCCGCAACCACTTCGCCGTCCTTGAACACGTAGCGGGGTTTGGCGAACATGACTTCGGGATCGGCGTGCGGCTCGTAGAGGACAACGTCGGCCGCTGCACCGACCCCGAGGTGGCCGTGATCGGCGAGACCGAGAATACGGGCAGGGGCCGCGCGCGTCATGATCGCGATCTCGTACAGCGAGTACTCGCGCTGGAGGTCGCGCAACGCCGACAGCGCGGCCGCATCGGGATGGATCGCGGCCAGCCGCTCGTTGCGGAAACTGCGGTCCATCAGCAGCTTGATGAGATGCGGATAGCTCCAGAACGGGCCGCCGTTGGGATGATCGGTGGTGAGAAAGACGCGCCAGGGATCATCCACCAGGAGGAACAGCTCCAGCCCGATCGCCCACTGCAGGGCATTGACGAAATCGCGGTCGCGATACTTGAACGGCACCACGCCGCAGCCGGCGTCGCACTCGATGTCCATCACCACCCATTTGCGCGGGCTGGCGTGGCGGGCGTTGCGATGTTGCAGCATGCTGTCGCCCGATGCGGTGACGGTCTGGCCGAACATGAGCTGGCCGACGTCGATCGAGACGTTGGGTGAGCGCGCGACGGCCTCGGCGATGCGCGCGGCGCCGGAAGAGAACTTGCGCTCGCCTTCCGTGCCGTAGCTGTGGAACTGCACGTGGGTGAGGTGGATCGGCCGGCCTTCGGCGGCCGCGATCGTCGCCAGCGTGCTGTCGACGTTGCCGGGTACGCCGAGGTTGCTTGCGTGCACGTGCAGAGGGTGCGGCACGCCCAGCTCGTGCACGGCGCGGGTGAGCGCCGCGATCACCTGACGGGGCGTGACCCGGTAGTGCACGTGCGCCTCGTCCACATCGAGCTTGCGCTGGTTGAACTTGAAGGCGCTGATTCCGCCCGCGTTCACCACCTTGATGGCAATCGCCTGAGCCGCATTGAGCGTCCACGCGACGTAGTCGTTGATCTGCGCCTGCGCCGCGCCGGAGGCGAGCAGGCGCAGGAAGAAATCGTCGTTGCCGAGCAGTGCGTAGGCGCCTTTGTCGACGATCGGCGTGTCGCCCATCTCCATGTGCGCCTGGCGTGCATTGGACGGCAGCATCGCCGGCTCGAAGCAGGCGGTATAACCCATGGCTGCGTAGCGATATCCGGTCGCGAGCGTCGACGGCGCGGCGCCGCCGAAGCAGGCTCCGCACACGTCGGTGGCCGGCAGCAGATCGCGGCGATCGAAGTCGGGAAGCATGGCGCGGGCGAGGTTGACCTTGCCTCCGCCGATGTGCGTGTGCAAGTCGATGGCACCTGCCATCGCGATCTGACCGGATACATCGTAGGTGCGATCGATGCGCTCGCCGTCGCGCGGCCCATCGACGATGCGGCCGTCGCGCATGAACAGGTCTCGCACGACGTCGTCGACCCCGTTGGCGGGGTCGATGATGCGCGCGCCGGCAAGCTTGGTCAGCATGAGTGATTGGGACGCAAGGCCTGGCGGCTCACGCAGCTGGCCCAGGCGCTGGAGAAGCTCGCCTGCCACCTGCGCAACCGAAGGCAGCGCGCTTGCGCGCAGCCGCCGCAGGTGCAGGCTCACCACCTTGTCGGTGCGCAGCAGGTGCCCGTCGGCGTCGATGCCGGGAGTGGCGACGGGGATGAACACATCGGGTTCGGTGTGCAACCTGCATGTCGCCTCGGCCCAGCACGACGACAGGCACGTCCACCGCCGGGGGCGGCTCGTCGGACAGGCTCGAGATCCACAGCAGGCAATCGGCCTCGCCTCGCGCCAGCACGCTCTGGGCGGCGTACCGGTGCGGATCGAAGTCGACGCGCCCGTTGGCGTGGCTGGCAGGATAGGGCGACCCGCACTGCCAGGTGTGCACCGCATTGGCAGTGAGATCCGCGTTGTTCCCGGCGAGAGGCAACCCTGCGAAGCGATGTTCGACGTTGAGCGTGCGCAGCAGTTGCGACAGCGTCTGCGTGGCAAGCTCGGCGTGCGCAATCTCCAGATCGCCCGCTGCCCATATCGCCACGCCGTAGCGCGGCCGACTGCAGCCACGCCACGCACTGCGCCAGCGCGCTCGGCGCGATTCCCTGGAGCCGGGCAGGATCTGCCGGCCTGCCACCCACTTGTGCGCAGAGCATAGTCAGCAGGACAGGCAGCCGCGCCATCGGTACCGCAAGCGTCAGGCGCTCGATGGTATGGGGCAGGGCTGCAGCGGCCGCAGCGCTTGCCGTGTCGAGCAATATCGCTCGCCGCGGCACGGGTGTGCCATAGAGATCCGATGCCGGCGCCAGCACGCGCTCGACGAAGCGCGGGAAGCGCGCGTGCCAGCCGTCACCGATCAACAGCAACAGATCGGCGCGGTTCTTGACCTCGGCAAGGGTCGTGGTGATCCAGCCGAACTCCTGCAGCACGTGCAGGTTGCGGTACTTGGCAGCGCTTCCGGCGTGATCGACGACGGCGCCGAGACGGCGCGCGAGGGCCAGCGTTGCACGCATGCCGGCGACATCGGTGCCCAGGCCGCCGATCAGCGGCCGGCGCCCCTTTCGCAGCAGCTGCGCCGCTGTATCCAGCGCTGCATCGCGCGCTGTCGGCTTGCCTGCGACGCGCGCACTGACGCGAGCCACTGCCGGTGCGCCGAGCCGCGTGAACGCGGCGACGCTGCGCTCGCAAGCACCGCGCAGCGGTCGCAGGCCGTCGCCCTGCCGACTCGACCATCAGGTCGTCGCACAAGAGTCCGCAGAACGGACATGTGGCGGTGGCTGGGGGCATCGCTGCAATAGGGAGGCGGGCTGAAGCGATCGGACCCTGAAGCTTAAACCTTCCGCTGTGGTGGTGCGAGGGGCGGGAACAGGCGGAGGCGCCGACGCGGGCGTGGCGACGCACCGCGCCTTGTGGCACACTTCGGCCGAGCAGCGATTCGTTGCGCCAACCCAGCGGACTGGCGCCCAAAATGCGCAGGCGCCGGCGCTCTCTGCCGGCGCGACAAGCTGCGGTATACCTCGAAGCGTCGACAACGTAGCGCGCCCTGGCGCAGGACGATGAACCAGGCATTCCCCGGCAGTCACGCAGGAGGCGATCCGTTTGCCGTGCGGGTAGAAGCGCCGGCGCGTCTGCACCTGGGGTTCGTCGATGTCAGCGGCTCGCTCGGCCGCCGCTTCGGCAGCCTCGGCCTCACGCTGGAGGAGTTCTCCACCGTGCTATCGCTGCGCCGGGCCGAACGCTTCGACGCCCAGGGACCGGACGCGCAGCGCGCGAGCGACTATCTGCGACGCCTGCTCGACGATCACGATCCCCCAACCAGTGTTGCGCTGCGCGTGCAGCAGGCGATTCCCGAGCACGTCGGCCTGGGCTCCGGGACGCAGCTCGCACTGGCGGTCGGCCAGGCTTTCAGCACGCTGTTCGACCTTCCGTTCTCGGTGCCCGCTCTGGCTGCTCGCCTCGATCGGGGCGCGCGCTCCGGAATCGGCATCGGCGCCTTCGAAGACGGCGGCTTCGTAGTGGACGGCGGCCGCGGCGCCGCCGGGTCGCATCCGCCCGTGATCGCTCGCATGCCCTTCCCGAGCTCATGGCGGGTGCTCCTGGTGTTCGACCGCGCCGAGCGCGGCCTGTTCGGCGAGGCCGAGCGGGCGGCGTTCCGCGCCCTGCAGGCGTTCCCGCAGCAGCGTGCTGCCCATCTCGCGCACCTGGTGCTGATGCGCCTGATGCCGGCGCTGGCGGAGGAGGATTTCGCGAGCTTCAGCAGCGCGATCGGTGAGATCCAGCGTGCAGTCGGGGACTATTTCGCGGCGGCCCAAGGCGGGCGTTTCGCCAGCGGCGCGGTGGCGCAGGTTCTGGGTTGGCTCGAAGCGAAGGGCATCGCGGGGGTGGGACAAACGTCCTGGGGGCCGACCGGCTTCGCCGTCGTCGACTCCGAGGTGCGCGCGCAGGCGTTGCTGCGCGAGGTTCGGGAGCGCTTCTCCGCGCACACCGAGCTGGTGTTCGCGGTAGCGCGCGCGCGCAATCGCGGGCACAGTCTGGAGGTCCTGAGCGAAGCGCAGGTTGGTGCGGCAGACCTCGAGACGCGGCTGGAGGACTACGCCGGAACGCGCGGTCCAATCGATTTTCTCAGGGCGGACGTTAGACAGCGATGGAAAGACCCCACATCCTGCATCTGTTCACTCCGGCCGCGCAGGCCAGCCCGTTCGACGTGAATATGGCCTACGACGCCGGCTTCCAGGCCGTGGTGCCGTATGCCGGGATGCGTACGGCCGACGTCGCCACGCTCACCCAGGACGCGATCTTTTCGCGCGGGCCGAAGGGTGTCAGGCGCACCGGCATCTTCATCGGCGGGCGCGACCTCGCGCTGGCGCTGGAGATGCTGGACGCCGCGAAGCGGGCGATGGTGCCGCCCTTCGAGGTGTCGGTGTTCGTCGATCCCAGCGGCGCGTTCACCACCGCCGCCGCAGCGGTGGCGGTCGTCGAGGGCTGCTTGAAGCGCTCGGCCGGAACGACCCTTGCCGGCAAGAACGTGCTGGTGCTGGGCGGGACGGGGCCGGTCGGCACCGCTTCCGCGGTTCTGGCAGCGCAGGAAGGCGCGCGAGTGCGGCTCGCCAGCAGCAGCGGGCTGGACCGCGCGCAGGCCGCATGCCGCATGGTGCGCGAGCGCTACAGCCTGGACGGTGGAACCGGTCCTCGCCGATGCCGGGTCGCTCGGGACGCTTCTGGCCGATGCGCAGGTGGTGATTGCGGCTGCGAAGGCCGGCGTGGAGGTCGTTGGGACCACCGGGTTGGGGAAAGCGCGCGAGCTGCTGGTCGCCGCGGATGTGAACGCGGTACCCCCCGCGGGGATTGCCGGGATAGGCGTGATGGACAATGGTGCGCCGCTGCAGGCGGCGTCTGGCAAGGCCCTGGGCATCGGCGCGCTGGCGATCGGCAACGTCAAGTACCAGGTCGAGCGCGGCATGTTCGAGCAGATGCTCACCGCCGAGAAGGCGCTGTACCTCGACTTCCGGCATGCGTTCGCGAAGGCGCGCGAAGTTTCTGCGGGCGGAAAGTGACGCGCGCGTTGCTTAACCGGCCTTGGCTCAGCGAAGTCGCGATGCCGCAAGAGATCCTCATCGTCGCCATCACCGGCCGCGCACTGGCGCAGTCAGCCGTCCGCACGGGCCTGCGCGTGCGGGTGCTCGACGCATTTGCCGATCGCGACACGCAAGCGCTGGCCCACACTGTATGCGTGGCCGCAAGCGGCGCGATCGCGCTGGACGACGACAAGCTGTTCGCTGCGCTGGATGCGCTCGAAGCGCCTCGCGAGCCGCGCACCATCGTCGTTGGGAGCGGTTTCGAGCGCTCGCCACAGCACGCTCGACCGTCTGACAGGCTACGGGCGGTTGTGCGCCAACGACGCCGATGTCGTCGCGGCGCTGAAGGATCCCGAGCTGGCCGCCGAGCTGTTACGCGCGCTCGGCTGGCGAGGTTCCAGAGACCTGCCGCGAGCCGCCCGCAGACTTGCGCGGCTGGCTGCAGAAGGAGATCGGCGGTGCAGGGGGAGTGCATGTGCGACGTGCGCGACGACCCAGCTCGCATCCGCGTGCGTACTATCAGCGCGAGGTACCTGGGCGCGCGCTGTCCGCCACCTTCCTTGCGGACGGCGAGCGCGCCTGGATCGTGGGCTTCAACCTTCTGGCGTGCCGCGAGCTGGGGGAGAAGCCGTTCTGCTATGCCGGGGCGTCGACTTGCTCAGTGGAACCTGCCCTCGAGCGTGACATGCAGGCGCGCCTGGACCGGCTGGTACGCGTGACCGGCCTGCGGGGCTTGAACGGAATCGACTTCATGCTCGATGGCAGCAGCGTGCATGTGCTGGAGGTCAACCCACGGCCTACTGCCACGTTCGAGCTCTACGACCTCGACTACGCCCACGGTCTGGTGGATTGGCACGTGCGCAGCTTCGCGGGACCCCTGCGAAGCTTTCCTGAACGTCGCGCGCAAAGCGAGTGCCCGGCGCGCGCATACGCGATCGTGTATGCAGAGTGCGACATGCAGGTACCGGGTGCCGTTGACTTCCCCGGCTGGTGCCGCGATTTGCCGGCGGGCGGCAGCAGCATTGCGACGGGTTGGCCCGTGCTGTCCATCTTCGCCGAGGCGCAGAGCGAAGCGCTTGCGCAAACGCTGTTGCAGCAGAGGCAGCGGGAAGTCCAGCTGATGCTGAAGCGCTGGCACGCCGACACAGCCTGCGCCTGCCCAGCCTGAGGAACGCGATGCCAGCCGTTACGCGACATCAGCCGGTCCTGCGCACAAGCGTGAACGCCATGGCTGCTCCGCATGTCGAGAATCTGCTGGCGGCCGCCGATGCCTTGCGCCTGCGAGTATCCCGCAGCGAGGTCGGTGCGACGCTCGTCGATGCCGGCATCTCTGCGCCCGGCGGGCTGGAAGCGGGGCGGCGCATTGCAGAGATCTGCATGGGTGGGCTCGGCACGATCACGCTGGTGCCCGGCGATGGCACAGTCAAGGGCCTGACTCAGGTGCACGTGCACAGTGCCGACCCGGTGCTCGCCTGCCTGGCGAGCCAGTATGCCGGCTGGAGCCTGAGCCACGGTGAGGGCAAGGACGCGTTCCACGCGCTCGCTTCCGGGCCCGGCCGAGCCATCGCGCGGCGCGAGACGCTGTACGACGAGCTCGACTATGCCGATCGCTTCGAGCGCACCGTATTCGTGCTGGAAGTCGACCGCATACCTCCCGGAGCGCTGATCGAGAAGATCGCGCGCGACTGCGATCTCCCGGCAGAGCGGGTGACCCTGATCCTGACGCCTACCCGCAGCCTGGCCGGCACGCGTCCAGATCGTCGCGCGGGTTCTCGAGGTCGCTCTGCACAAAGCGCATGCGCTGCACTTCCCGCTCGATCGCATCATCGACGGCGTCGGTGTTGCGCCGCTGCCGCCGCCAGCCGCCGATTTCCTCTCCGCGATGGGCCGCACCAACGATGCGATCCTGTTCGGCGGCAGCGTGACGCTGTTCGTGGATGCGTCAGACGACCAGGCGCGGCAGCTCGCCGCCACGCTCCCCGCGTCGGCCTCGCGCGACTACGGCAAGCCTTTCGCGCAGATCTTCAAGGATTTCGAGTTCGACTTCTACCGGATCGACCCGATGCTGTTCGCGCCGGCCGAGGTCCTGGTGTGCAACCTGGCCTCGGGTGCGAGCGTGCGCGGCGGGAGCCGTGACGGCGCACGCCTGGCGGAGTCCTTCGGGCTGTGAGCCCCGCACCGCGCATTGCGATCCTGACCGACGATCCAGGCTGGCACGGGCGGCGGCTCGCCCGTGCGCTGGCAGCGCTCGGGGCGCAGGCCAGCTTCGCGTCATTGTCCGACTGCGCAGTCGACCTGGAAGCGAATCGCTGGGGCGTCGTCGTACCCGGCTTCGACGCGCGGCTGCCCGACGGCGTATTCGTGCGCGAGATCGCCGCGGGCAGCTTCGAGCAGGTGACGCTGCGTCTGGGTCTGCTGCATACGCTGGCGGAGTGGGGCGTGCCGGTATGCAACAGCGCGCGCGCAATCGAGCGCACCGTGGACAAATCGATGACCTCCATGCTGCTGCGCAAGGCGGGCATCGCGACTCCGGCGACCTGGGTGACCGAGCGCGAATCGCTGGCGCGCGCCACGCTGACGCGCGAGACCGGATCTGGCCACAAACTCGTGTTGAAGCCGCTGTTCGGTTCGCAGGGCAAAGGCCTGCGCTTGCTGGGCGCGGAGGACGATCTGCCTGCAGCCGCCGAGTACGCGGACGTCTACTATCTGCAGCGCTTCGTGGAAGCTGGCGACCGCGAGGCCTGCGACTACCGTGTGTTCGTGATTGCGGGGGAGGCCATCGCCGCGATGGTGCGGCGCGGATCCGGCTGGGTGCACAACGTGGCTCAAGGGGCGCGCTGCGAAGCCGCTGCGCTCGATCCCGAGATGGCGCGGCTGGCCGAGCGCGCCGTCGAGGCGATCGGCATGGACTACGCCGGAGTCGACCTCATGCGCAACCGGGCTGGCGAGCCCGTCGTCATCGAGGTCAACGGGATCCCGGCCTGGCGCGGGCTGCAGTCGGTCACGGAATGCGATATCGCAGGCGGGCTGGCACAGCATCTCATGGGCAGAGTGCGGGCCAGGGAGCACACCGGTTCCCCGCTGGCGCGGCTGCGAGAGGTCGTTTCCGTTCCGGGAGAGGCTGTTGAGCGCTGACACGAGCCACACCACCCCCGGCCTTCGGCCGACCCCTCCTCATGAGAGGAGGGGAGTTGTACTTCTCCCCTCCTTCTTCAAGGAGGGGTGGCACGCGGCCCTCACCCTACCCTCTCCCGCAAAGCGGGAGAGGGACCGCTTGATCTGTTCGTGACGGGGTGGTTAGGCAGTTGTGCAAGCTTCAACAGGAGAGGGATGGGTGATGGCGACCGTCGAGTTGCCAGTCAAACTTGGGACCGAAGCCGAGCATGAGAGCAGGCGATCTCACGTTGAGCGTGCCTTCCTGGACGCCTGCCTGCTCGATGTTCTCGCCCTCAAGCCCGGCAACGTAGGAGTGCACGCCGGGGGGCATGGCATGCAGCCGCTCGACTTCCTGCGCAGCGCGCGTGCGGCCGCGCCTGCCGTCGCAGCAGCGGTTGGGACTGTCGGGGAGCGGATCCACGCGGCAGTCGCCGCGACCCGCGCAGCCGTCGGTGTCAACACCAACCTCGGCATCATCCTGCTGGCCGCGCCACTGGCGCACGCTGCGCTGCACGTGCACGCGGCGCTAACCAAGTCAGCGCTGCAGGCCAGCCTCGCGCGAGTCCTGGCAGGTCTCACCTTGGCCGACGCACAACTCGCCTTCCAGGCCATTCGCCTCGCCAATCCGGGCGGGCTGGGCGAGGCGTCCCGGCACGATGTGCGGGCGCCCGCACAGGTGGGCTTGCTGGAGGCGATGCGCGAGGCTGCGAACCGCGATAGTATTGCGCGACAGTACGTCAGTGGCTACGTGGACGTGCTGGATGCGGGGCTGGAACGCCTTGCAGCGGCGCGGGCAGGCGGACACGACCGACGCTGGGCCGCCACCGAGGTTTACCTGGAGTTCCTTTGCCGGTACCCGGATTCGCACGTGGCGCGCAAGTTCGGAGCCGCCGAGGCCGAAGCACTGCAACAGGAGGCACGCTTGCAGGCCCAAGCGGCGCATCGCAGCGGTGCAACACTGGCGACGCGCCTCCAACTGCAGGCCTGGGATACGGCGCTCAAGGCACGCGCCCTCAATCCAGGGACGAGCGCGGACCTCACCGTGGCCACGTTGTTTGCAGATGGTCTGCTGGCGGTGGACTGACAGGATCACGTTTCGCGTGGCGCGGGTTGCCACGCTGCCCGTGAAGGAGTCGAGAACGCTCTTCGACGCAGTAACCGGTAACATCCATAGACATTAGGAGGAGCTCAAATGGCGAAGATTACGAAGTTAGTGGTGGGCGAGTCGCTGGTCGGGGACGGTAACGAAGTCGCTCACATCGATCTGATCATCGGCCCGCGCGGCGGCGCCGCCGAAACGGCGTTCGCCAACTGCCTGGTGAACAACAAGGACGGCTTCACCTCGCTGCTGGCGGTGATCGCGCCGAACCTGCCGACCAAGCCGAACACCGTGATGTTCAACAAGGTCACCATCAAGGGTGCCAAGCAGGCCGTGCAGATGTTCGGTCCGGCGCAGGCGGCGGTGGCGCGCGCGGTTGCCGATTGCGTGGCCGAGGGCACCATTCCCCAGGACGAAGCCAACGACGTGTTCATCTGCGTCGGTGTATTCATCCACTGGGAAGCGGCCGACGACAAGAAGATCTACGACTACAACTATCAGGCGGTGAAGGAGTCGATCGAGCGCGCGGTGCGCGGCGATCCGCAGCCCGCCGACGTGGTGGCCAAGCGCAACTCCGTCAAGCACCCGTTCTCGCCGAAGTAAGTTCCGGCGCGCGCTGCCGCGAGTCTCGACGCGGCGGAGCACCAGCCCTTCCCCTCTCCCGTGGCGGGAGAGGACTCGAACAGCGATTCCCTCCCCTGCTTGCGTGGGAGGGTCAGGTGGGGGGCACCTTACACGTAGCGTGCCAGCACCGCGCGATCGAGCGTGCCATCATGAATCGCGCTGGCAATCAGCGACCGCGTGGACGCCCATGGCCTCGAGCGTCTCGAGGTCGTGCGGCGCTACGCACTCCGCCGGCGGCGATCACCTTCTTGGTTGGGGCCCGTTCCCGCGTAGCGCGCAGGCGCTGCAAGCGCCGGTCCCTGTCCGGCACCGACTCGGTCCAGCGTCATCACCACCACCCGGTCCGGCCAGCGCTGCGGTTCGTCGAACAGCTCAGCGGGGCCGAGCGGCTGCTCGTCCCGCGTGTCGAGCGATAGAATGGCGTGCGGCACGACGGCCAGAAGGGCGGAAAGATCGTCGCTGCTGGCCAGACTTTCCGAGCCGATGACGGGGACTATGCGGCCTGCGTGCGTCCAGGCCTGAAGCTGCGAGACCTGTGCGAAGCCGGCATCGACCCAGAGCGTGAGCGACGGAAAGCAGCCGGCGACCTCCATCAGCGTCTCGCGATGGTCGCCGCGCCGCAGGATCGCGTCGAGGTCGGCGGCGTAGATCGCGGGAAAGGGCGCGGTAGTCGAGCAGGGCGCGGACGACCTCCAGCGGATCGCTGGAACGCACGAGCGCGGATTCGAGCGGGCGATAGTTGGAGCGGTCGCCGCGGCGAGCATGCACGACGTGACCGCCCATCAGGTCGATGACAGGGACAATCAGCACGATGTCGGCGCAACAGGGTCGAGTTCGGATTCCGTGAGGATATTCGTCTACGAGCATATCACCGGCGGCGGCTGCCTCGACGCGCCGCTCCCCGAGGGGCTTCTGCCCGAGGCCCTGCTGATGCTGCGTGCACTGATCGCCGATCTCGCCGACTGCAGTGGAACGCAGGTGATCGGATTGCGCGACCACCGTGTCGACGCAGGCGCGCTGCCCGGCGATTGGGCTGTCGTGCACAGCCGGCGTCACTGGGAGGCGAGCATCGACGAGATGATCCGGTCGAGCGACGCGACCTGGCCGATTGCTCCTGAGACTGCCGGCGTGCTGGAAGACATCGCACGGCGCGTCGTGCGCGCAGGAAGGCAGCTCATCGGCAGCAGCCCCGACGCCGTGCACACCGCAGCGAGCAAGTTTGCCACCGCGCGGGCGTTGGAGCGCGCGGGCGTTGCCGTGGTGCCCACATTTCGCGCCGACGATCGTCCACCGCCCTCCGGCGCAGCGCTGGATCGTCAAGCCCGACGACGGCTGCGGCTGCGAGGAGGTGCGGCTGTTTGCCGATCTGCGTACCGCTGTGCACTGGCTCAAGTCGTGCGACGAGGCGCCGCGCTACGTGCTTCAGCCCTATACGCTGGGCGAGCCGCTCAGCTTGTCGGTCCTTGGGCGGGAGGGCAGGGCGTTGCTGCTGAGCGTGAACCGCCAGGACATCGCGCTGCAGGGGGAGTGTTTGCGCTATTGCGGTTGCACGGTGAATAGCCTTCCCGATACCGGTGGCCGCTTCCAGCGTCTGGCACAGGGCGTCGTCACCGCGATCCCCGGCCTGTGCGGCTACTTCGGCGTGGATCTCATCCTGACTGGGGACGGCCCGTTTGTCGTCGACGTCAATCCGCGGCTGACCACTTCGTACGCGGGTCTGCGCGAGGGGTTGGGCATCAACGCCGCGCGCATGGTGCTTTCGACGTCGAGCGAAGATGGAGGCGGCCACAGCACAGGCGTGCGCGGGCGTCCTGTGGTCGTCTCGCCGGCGCACGAGCGGCGGGCAGCGGCCGGACGCTGAATCGGTTCGAGAGACCAGCGCGCATGATCTACGGCTGGGACCTGGGCGGCGCGCATGTGAAGCTCGCGGTAGTCGATGTGCACGGCAGGGTACAACGCGCGGTGCAGGTTCCGTGCGAGCTGTGGCTGGGCCTCGACCGGCTGGAGACGGCGCTCCGTCAGGCCGCGGGCGAGCCTGTGGCCGGGGCTCTGCATGCCGTGACCATGACCGGGGAGCTGGTCGACCTGTTCCAGGACCGGCCTGCCGGGGTGGCCGCCATCACCGATACGTTTCTGCGCACCTTCGACGCCGCACGCGTCGAGATGTTCGCGGGTGCCGGTTTCGTTTCGGCGCGCGAGGCAGCCCGGCGATGGGAGGACGTCGCCTCGGCGAATTGGATGGCGACCGCAAGTCTGGTGGCGCGGCTGGCGCCGCAGGCGGTCGTGATCGACGCAGGCAGCACCACAACGGACATCGTCGTCGTAGCGGGCGGCGAGGTCCATGCGCAAGGTCAGGACGATCATTCCCGTCTCGTCCACGAGGAGCTGGTCTACACCGGGGTCGTGCGCACGCCTGTCATGGCCATCGCGCAGCGTGTCCCTTTCGCCGGACAGTGGGTCGGCGTGATGGCGGAGTACTTCGCGACCATGGCCGACGTGTATCGGATCACCGGCGATCTGGATCCCGCGTCGGATCAACACCGCACTGCGGATGGTCGGGGCAAGTCTCGAGAGGAGAGCATGCGGCGCCTGGCGCGCATGGTCGGGTGCGACCTCGGGCAGGCCCCTGCGGCGCGCTGGGAGCATCTGGCCAGCTGGCTGGCGCAGTCGCAACGGTGCCTCGTGCGCGCAGCTTGCGATCGACAGCTCTCGCGTGGCGTGCTGGATTTACAGGCGCCGATCGTGGGACTGGGCGCCGGCAAGTTCCTGGTCAAACGCGTCGCCATGGAGTTGGGGCGCGAATACCTCGAGTTCGCCGCGCTAGCTGGAGTTTCGCCGGACTTGCGCGACGTAATCGACGTGTGCGGTCCAGCTTTTGCAGTCGCGCGCCTGGCTGTTTCGGATTTGCGCGGGCACGACTGACGCGCCCTCTGCTGGTCCGTCCCGAGGAAGGAAGAGTGGCACGCGAAGCCTTGACCGGGTAGTGAGACTGCGGCAGCGCCACATCGCAAACCCTCTGCGGCGGCGTGGTACCCTGAACGCACCATGCAAGCGCTGCGCTTCGACAACAGTTTCACCCGCGAGCTGCCTGCCGATCCCCTCACCGGTCCGCAGCGACGCCAGGTCCACGGCGCGCTCTACTCGTGGGTGGAACCCACCCCGGTCGCGGCCCCCCGCCTGATCGCCTATTCGCGGGAGGTGGCGGCGCTGCTCGGCATCGGCGAACCTGATATTGCCTCGCCTGCGTTCGCGCAGGTGTTCGGGGGCAACACACTTCTCGACGGCATGCGCCCCTATGCCGCCAACTACGGCGGGCACCAGTTCGGCCACTGGGCCGGCCAGCTGGGCGATGGCCGCGCGATCGGGCTGGGCGAGATCGTCAACGCAGCGGGCCAGCGCTGGGAGCTGCAGCTCAAAGGCGCGGGGCCGACCCCCTACGCACGCACCGCCGACGGCCGCGCCGTGCTGCGCTCCTCAGTGCGGGAGTTCCTTTGCAGCGAGGCGATGCATCACCTCGGCGTGCCGACCACGCGAGCGCTCAGCCTGGTGGCCACCGGCGAGCAGGTCGTCCGCGACATGTTCTACGACGGCCATCCCAAGGCCGAGCCCGGCGCGATCGTGTGCCGGGTGGCACCCTCGTTCCTCCGCTTCGGCAACTTCGAGCTGCCCACCGCGCGCGGCGACACGCCTCTGCTCGAGCGCCTCGTCGACTTCACCATTCGCCGCGACTTCCCCGAGTTGAGCGGCCCGGATCAACAGCTGCGCGCAGACTGGTTTCGCCAGGTGTGCGAGCGCACCGCGCGCATGGTGGCGCACTGGATGCGCGTGGGCTTCGTTCACGGGGTCATGAACACCGACAACATGTCCATCCTCGGCCTGACGATCGACTACGGGCCGTACGGCTGGATCGACGACTTCGACCTCGACTGGACGCCCAACACCACCGACGCCGGCCAACGCCGGTACCGCTTCGGCCAGCAGCCGCAGATCGCCTACTGGAACCTGACCCAGCTCGCCAACGCGCTGGTGCCGGCGTTTCCTTCCATCGAGCCGCTGCAGGCCGGCCTGGAGCACTACGTCGACACGTTCGTCGCGACCGATCGGGACAATATCGCGCGCAAGCTCGGCCTGTCCCAATGTCTGGACGAGGACGCCGAGCTCATGCAGGTGCTCCACACGCTGATGCAGGAAGCGGAGGCCGACATGACGCTGTTGTTCCGCGCGCTGAGCGAGGTCGACCTGGATGCGCCGCGCCTGGCGCCGCTCGCGCATGCCTTCTACGACGAGGGTAAACGGCAGCGCTCGGAGCCCGCGTTCGTCGACTGGCTGACGCGCTATGCCGCACGCGTACGCTCCGACTCGCTGCCGGCAGCCGAACGCCGCGCTCGCATGCTGGCCGCCAACCCGCGCTACGTGCTCCGCAACTACCTCGCGCAAGAGGCGATCGATCGCGCGGAGCAGGGCGACGACGGCGGCATCCATGAGCTGCTCGACCTCCTGCGCCGCCCCTACGACGACCAGCCCGGCCGCGAGCGCTTTGCTCAGCGCCGCCCCGACTGGGCCCGCAGCCGCGCGGGGTGCTCGATGTTGTCGTGCAGCAGCTGAGCGGCGCCTCGGTTCTAGGCGCTACTGATTCATCCACTCCGCAGCGAGCTTCATTCTTCGTTCGCCTCGCCCAGCAGTTCCCTGGCCCGCGCGGCAAGGCTGCCGGCGTCGTACCCGTTCGCCTCGCGCTTCGCTCGGAAACAGCCTTACGAAGTCCTTACAAACAAGCCGCCATTTGCATCACTTCGAAGCACTAATTTATTCACGGAACCGCTGCCCGCTAAGACCTGACTAACTCAGTCGTTGCACCGCGAATGAGGGGGCACGTCGCTTCCCTGAGTCGCGGCGATCGAGCCGGGAGGCCACGCCGGAATCGTGGACCTGGATCATCGCTCCCCGCTGCGCGTCGGACCGGACGTTTGCGGTGGGCCTCGCGCCTCGTGCGCGTGGTGCAGCAATCGGTTTACGCTTCAGGAGGAAGCAATGAGCAGAGTGGTGCTGTCCAGACTGTGGTACATCTTCCCGGCCGACGATCAGAATTTGCGGCCTGAGCAATTCGCCCGGAAAGTGGCGAGCTATGTGCGCACGCTGGCGCTTGGCGAGCAGCGGATGCTGCTCGAGTTCCTGGTGGTCCAGTACGATGCGTTCCAGAAGCAGCTGGAATTGCTGTTTGCGCATGGATCAGTTGGCGACCAGGAGTACCGGGAGCGCGCAGAGCGGTTGGAAAGCTATCTGGATCATCTCCACGGCTTCCTCCGCTCGAGCGGCCAGGGCGCAGCCCGCGAGGCTGCGGACAGGATGAGGATTCGCGAGCGCGTCAGCGCGCCGTCGGCCGACGCGGCGCGCGACGAGGTGCGGTCGCACAGCTTGCGCAGACGGCCACCCGTCGCCGGTCCCCTCACCTGATCAGTGGACTGAACAGGAGATTCGGTAGTACCCCTCTCCCCCGCCCTCTCTCCCACAAGGGAGAGGGAGTGTTGCATCTCGCGTCGAGGGCTCGCGCGCCTGCGCGGTCGCATCCCCGCCCGGCGGGGCCCCTGCTCCGCGCTCCGACGCGCCCTCTCTCCCACAAGGAGGGTGTCGCAATAGGTTATTGATTAACCGCAAAGGCGCGAAGGCGCAAAGAACGGCCGCAAAGAGTTGCCATTGAAAACATGGGCTCTTCTTTGGGCCTTCGCGCCTTTGCGGTTGACCGGCACGACCTGCTCGCGCTGCCTGAGCGCGCTTCAGACGGGCTGCACATCGAACTGGGGTACCATGACGGCTTTTTTCGGAAGGATTCTTCATGAGAAGCCTCGTTTTCTGCCTCTGTGTTCTGCTCGGCATCGGGTTCTCGGCACGAGTGGCGTCTGCGGCGGACCCTGCGACCGATGACCAGAAGACCTTGTATGCGCTGGGCGTGGCGATCAGCCAGTCGCTCGGGGACTTCCAGCTCACCGAGGCCGAGCTGGAGATGGTCAAGGCCGGCATGACGGACGGCACGCTGAAGCGTCCGATCAAGGTGGACATGCAGACGTATGGACCGAAGCTGCAGCAGCTGGCGCAGGCGCGCGCGGCAGGCGTGGCCGAGCAGGAGAAGAAGGCCGGCGCTGCCTACGTAGCCAAGGCGGCTGCGGCGCCCGGCGCAATCAAGACGGAATCCGGCGCCGTCGTCCAACCGATCAAGGAAGGGAAGGGACCCACGCCCACGGCCGCCGACAAGGTGAAGGTGCACTACCATGGGACCCTGGTGGATGGCACGGTGTTCGACAGCTCAGTGCAGCGCAATGAGCCGGCCACGTTTCCGCTCGGCAACGTGATCAAGTGCTGGACCGAAGGCGTGCAAAAGATCAAGGTCGGCGGCAAGGCACGGCTGGTATGCCCAGCCAACCTGGCCTACGGGGATCGCGGCTCTCCGCCGGTCATCAAGCCGGGCGCGACGCTGGTCTTCGAAGTCGAGCTGCTCGAGATCGTCAAGTAACAACGGGAGGCGCCGCGATGGGCGCCTGCGGCTCGGAACGCAGTGGGTTCCAACGGCCGACCAATACGGGGCGCGCAACGCCGAGCCCATCCCGACTGCGCCTGGTCGCGCGCGCTTGCGCCGATCCGCCGGAGTGACCGATGAGGATCGTGCGCAGAGTCCTGCTGCAGATCCGTCACCGGCCGCGGCTGGCCGTTGCCGTGGTCACCGGCGCGCTCAGTCTGCTGTTCCTGCCCGATCACCTGCCGCGCACGACTCGCGGGCTGATCGCCTGGGACCTGGGCGTGGGGCTGTACCTGGTCCTGGCGCTGATCTTGATGCTGCGGTCGACTGTCGAGCACGTGCGCTGGCGGGCGAGGCTCGAAGACGACGGTGCGCTGGTGGTGCTTCTCCTGACGGTGGCCGCCGCGGTCGCCAGCGTTGCCGCGATTTTCGTCGAGCTGATCAATGTGAGCGACATGCCGCGTCACGACCAGACGCTGCACCTTGCGCTCGTGATCACCACCATCGTGCTGTCGTGGGCGTACGTGCACGTCGCGTTTCGCGCTGCACTACGCGCACGAGTTCTATGACGAGGATGCGACGGCGCAGCCCAGGCTGGGGTTTCCGGGGACTGACGAGCCCGACTATATGGACTTTCTCTACTTCGCGGTGGTCATCGGCATGACCTCGCAGACCTCGGACGTTTCGATCTCATCGAGCGCGTTGCGCCGGCTGGTGTTGATCCACGGTGTGATCGCCTTCTTCTTCAACACCACTTTGCTGGCGATCACCATCAACATCGCAGCCGGTTTGGTCTAGCCCAGCAGCTATCCGATCTGCAACTCGATCAGGAAGGGTCCGCGTCGCCCTGCGGCGGCTTTGAACACGTCGGCGAACCCCTCCATCGTGTCGACGCGCGTGGCCTCCACGCCCATGCCGGCGGCAAGCTTGGTCCATTCCAGGGCAGGGCGGGCAAGGTCGAACAGCTCGTTGGACGCGGGCCCCGGCTGTGCGCCTACCGCCAGCAGCTCGCCATGCAGGATCTTGTAGATGCGATTGGCGAAGACGACGTTGATCACGTCGAGCTTTTCTCGCGCCTGCGTCCACAGCGCCTGCAGCGTGTACATGCCGGCGCCATCGGCCTGCAGGCAGACGACTTTGCGCCCCGGAGCGCCGACAGCGGCGCCGGTGGCGCACGGAAATCCGTGCCCGATCGCCCCGCCCGTGATTTGCAGCCAGTCGTGTGGGGCCGCCCCGAACGTCGGGGCGAACAGCGCGCGTCCCGAGGTCACGGCGTCCTCCGCGACGATGCAGTTCTCGGGTAGCAGGGCAGCAAGCGTGCTGGCGAAACCCTCGGGCTCGAACCTGCCGCGGGCGATCTGGGGCGGCCGGCCGACATCCGCTATCGGAACGCTCTTCGGTGCGCCCAGGTCGTCGGCCAGCCATTCCAGTGCGGCGACTGCATCCTGCTCCGGGCGGACCAGCACGTGGGTGACGGCGTCGGGGGGCGAAGTAAGGCTCGGCTTGCCTGGATAAGCGAAGAACGCAGTAGGGGGCTTGGCGCCGACCAGTATCACGTGCCGTACGCCGGCGAGCACCTTGAGCGCGTTGTCGACCACGTAGGGAATACGATCGACCGGCACACGCCCGCGTCCGCGCGCCATGCGCGCGACCTGCGTTGGAGTACGCAGCTGCGCGCCGCTCGCGTGGGCGACGCGATGCGCTGCAGCCAGACCGGCTTCGGACAGCGCTTGCCCCGACAGGATCAGCATCGCCGGCTCGCGGCTGCGCAGTACCTGCGCGACCGCGCGCAGGATGTCAGGCGCCACGCTCACACGGGCGGGCGCCGTCAAAGGCGCACCGACTGCACCGCCGTCGTTCCATGCCGTGTCGGCCGGCAGGATCAGTGTTGCGATCTGTCCCGGTGGCGTCATGGCGGCCTGAACTGCAGCGGCACCGTCTGCACCTACGCGTTGCGCGGAGCTGCTGGTGCGCACCCAATGCGAGACCGTGCGCGCAAGCCCTTCGGTATCGGCCGTCAGCGGGGCATCGAACGGGCGATGATAGGTGGCGTGATCGCCGACGATGTTCAGCATCGGCGCGTTCGCGCGGCGGGCGTTGTGCACGTTGGCGATCGCGTTGGCGAAGCCGGGGCCGCAATGCAGGAGCGTAGCGGCGGGCTTCGCAGCCATGCGTGCGTAGCCGTCTGCGCAGCCGGACACCACGGTCTCTGCCAGTCCGAGGATGCAGCGCATCCCTGCGACTTTGTCGAGCGCCGCGACGAAGTGCATCTCGGACGTTCCGGGGTTGGCGAAGCAGGTGTCGACGCCAGTGGCGAGGAGGGTGCGGACGAGGCTTTCGGCGCCGTTCATGGGCGTACTTGTCGAGAGATGGAAATGTAAACCGTATCACATCGGCGCCGACTCACCAATGCCGGGCCCCCGACGTAGGGCCATCCATGCGAGAGCAGGCACGCCCAACGCGAGGCGTCCATTGCGCCCGCGCGATGTGCCGATTTTGGGAAGCCCGCGACCGCCCCGGCACTCGTGCGCGGCGTGCGGCCGCGCGTAGAGCGATGAATCCTCGAAGCGTCGATCCGCCCCGTGGCGCTCCGACTCCGTGGTATGTCCCTTGCCTTTTTTCCCTCCGACGTACGCAGTGCCGCAAGCCGCAGCAGCAACGACGAACCCCTCTCCGCGTGCGAGCAGGGCAGCGCGGGCCTCGGCTGTGACACTTCGTTTGCATTCGCGGTTGGCTTGGTGGCAAGGAGGTTCGTATGGTCCGGCTGATGATGTGGTTCGCAGGTGTGGCGCTGCTGCTCGGGGGCTGCGCACGAATGCCGGTCAACGTGCCGAGCAAGGTCGGCACCGCGGGGCTGCTGGTCGCCGAGATCCGCTCCAACTTTGTCGACATCAACAGCAGCTATCGGCCGCTTGGTATCGGCGAATATCAGAACCTGCTCGCGCCCGAGATCAACGGGACCACGTACGCGCGCGCCCTGCGCGACGGCTTTCTCGTCCTTACCCTGCCGCCCGGCGAGTACCGGATGACGAACCTGAATCACGGCACCTCGGTGGCGTCGTTCACCAGCTGGCTCGGCTCGTTCTCGCAGACTGCGACGACGGCGTACCCCCTGGATATCAAGTTCACGATCGAGCGTGGCCGCGCCACCTACCTCGGCAAGCTGTACCTGTACGCGCCCAAGCGCAGCAACGGCAAGTACGCCGTGGTGGCGGTGGACGATTCCAAAAGCATGATTGCTTACCTGCAGGAGAAGCATGCTGAACTGTATGCGTCGTTGATTTCGCCCGAGCTGTTGGCCGGTCCACAGGAATACCTGGATGGTTCGCAGCTCGCCACGATGCGCAAGGCCATCGCTGCCAGGAAGGTCCGCGATATGAGCGCGCTGCTGGTCAGTGCCGGAGCCAGCAAATCGGACGACTGGCAGGCGCGGGCGATCGCCAGCCGCGAGCTGATGGAGCTGGCCTGGGAGGGCGACATGACCCGCAGCGTCCAGCACGTGGGCGGACAGCTCGGCACGCTCGCCCGTCTGGTGCCGAGCGTTGGCGGGAAAATGGATCTGACCCCGGTCGAGTCCGGTACTCTGGCCGGCCTGGATTGGTGCACCTTTGACCAGGAACGAGGCATCTGCCCGCTGCCCGATTCCAGTTACCTGCTCGTGCGCGGCTCCGCCGTGATACAGAAGCCGTGGCCGGCGGGCGGCGCGAAGCCGGCGCTGCTGCGGGTATTCGGGCGCAACGGCATCGTCGCCGTGGACCAGACGGGTCGGGTCTGGATCAGCCTCGATGACGGCAGCACGTGGAAGAGTCACACCTGGCTCGCGCTCAAGGAGCCGATGCGGGTGAACGAGTACGACACCAGCGAGCCGTACAGTCCAGTCGGCTTTCGCCGCGGCAAGCAGGGCTTCTACCTGTACTCACGGGCCGATCTCAAGCAGGCGGCGCTGCTGTACGTGTCATACGCCGGGGACGGCGTCCGCCCTATCGATCTGCCTGCGGATGCGCGACGCGTCCGCGGTGTCATCGAGTCGCCGGGCCGCGGCTTGCTGGTCGCGGCTCATCCCAGCGGCTTGGCCGCCAACGAGATGGTCTACTTCATGCCGTTGGGCGAGCAGACCTGGGTGAAGCGAGAGATCCCCGCGCAGTTCTGTCCGCATTTCCTGCCCGAGCAGTCCGGCGCGTCGTTGCGGCTGGTCTGCAGCCAGGGGCAATTCCGCAGCGTCGACCTCGGCAAGACCTGGAACAAGCTGCCGGATAACGTCGCGCTGCGCTAGCTGTCGAGAGCGTCGCAAACTCGGAGCCGCGACTAGCGGTATATTGCGTGCATGGCAACGGGCCCTTTCGGCCCAGGAGGAGACCATGCAACGCATGACAGGCGGCCGCGCCGTGGCCATGGCGCTGAAGGCCGAGGGAATCGACCACGTCTTCGGCATCGTCGGCACCCACGATTGTCCGCTGTTCGACGGCGTATTCGACGATCCGGCCTTCCACGTTGTGACCGTGCGTCACGAGCAGGGGGCCTCGTTGATGGCGGCGGGCTACGCGCGCGCCTCCGGCAAGATCGCCGCCTGCTTCGTGGTGCCCGGGCCCGGGCTCACCAACGCGCTCACCGGCATGGGCATGGCCTATTCCGAATCGACCCCGATGCTGGTGTTCGGCGGGCAGAACGCGCTCGCCCAGCTCGAGCGCGAGGGCGGTTACTTTCATGAGCTGGCCAACTCGGTGGGCGGTGGCCGGCGCCGTCAGCGGGTACGCGACCCGTGTGGCCACGCCCGGCGATGTTCCCAAAGTGATCCGCGAGGCGATGCGCGCGATGCGCTGCGCGCGGCCGCGGCCGGCTTACATCGAGATGCCGCTCGATGTGCAGAGCGGCGAGGCGGACGTCACACTTCTGCCGCCGGAGCAGTACAGCCGCCCCGCGGGCGATCCCGCGAGCATCGCGCGTGCAGCCGCGGCGCTGAAGTCGGCGAAGCGGCCGTTCATCTTCGCGGGCGGCGGGGTCGAGAGCGCGGGAGCCACGCAGGCGCTCGCGCGCGTGGCGGAGCAGCTAGGCGCGCCGGTGGTGACCAGCGTGTTCGGCAGAGGGGCGATCTCGGATCGGCATCCGCTCGCGCTGGGTGACGGTTGGGGCCGGCTGAATCTGTACGACGAGCTGCTCACCCAGGCGGACCTGGTGCTGGTCGTCGGTTCGCGCATCGACGTCGTGTCCGACTGGAACATGGGTGCGCGCTTTCCGCAACGGATCGTGCAGGTGGACATCGACCCGCGCGTGGTCGGCCAGCGCCGGCCGGTGGAGGTCGGCATCGTCGGCGATGCGGCACTGGTGCTGGATGCGTTGCTTGCGCAGCTTGGCGGCGGTCAGGCGCGGTCGGCCTGGTTCGACGCGGAAAGTTTCCGCCGCCGCAAGCAAGCCACGCTGATGGAGCGCGCCGGGCCGGTCGTGAAAGTCGTGGACGATCTGCGTGCCGCGCTGCCGGACGACACGATCTTCGTGGACGACCTGACCCTGGTCGGGTACTGGATGCCGCTGCTCATGCCCACCTACCAGCCGCGCACGCTGATTCACCCCGGGACCTACGGCACGCTCGGTTACTCACTGCCGGCGGCGATCGGCGCCAAGCTCGCTTGCCCCAAGCAGCCCGTGGTGTCGATCTGCGGCGACGGCGGCTTTCTGTTCACGATGCAGGAGCTGGCCACGGCAAGCGCGCTGAACCTGGACTTGATCGTGCTCGTGTTCAACGACAACGCCTTCGGCGCGATCAGGAAGTACCAGGATCGCGTGTTCGGCGGGCGGCACATCGGCGCCGAGCTGAAGAACCCGGATTTCGTCAAGCTCGGCGAGGCGTTCGGAGCGAAGAGCACACGGGTGGAGGCGAAGGATGTCGGCAGCGCGGTGCGGCGCGCGCACGAGGCCGGCGGTTTGTGGCTGATCGAGGTTCCGTTCGCGCCCAAGGGTTCCGTGGAGATCGTGCCGTGGATGCCCTGACGCGCGGACGTGCGGATGCGCAGAGGTGACCGCGCGGGAGGAAAGCGGTTGCTGCGGCGCAGGCTGCTGCAAGGGCGCCCGGCCGTTGTGAGGCACGGCCCGCGGATGTCGGGGAAGGCGTTTGCCGCGTGGGTGTGGCTGCTGCTGGTGTGCAGCGCGATCGGGCTGGCGCCAGCGTGTGCCGTAGCCGGCGGCTGGAGCCCTGCGCACGTGGTCGTCGTCGTCCTCGAGAACAAGTCGTTCGATGAGGTCGTGGGCGACCGCGAGATGCCTTACCTCAATGCACTAGCGAGCGGCGGGGCACTGATGACCCGCGCCTATTTCGCGCAGACTCCCTACGGTATCGTTCCCGCCGGTCACGCCTCGTACCTGCCGGCCCGGCCGAGCCAGCCTAACTACCTCTACTTGTTCTCCGGCCACCATCAGGGCGTCCTGCCAAGCTGGTTCCAGTCGCCGGCATCGCCGTACACGGGGACTGCGACGAACGACGCGGCCGGCAACAAGCTGGCCAGCCCGGTGCCCGGAACAGCCGTCGGCATCGGGAACAATCTGATTCCAGCCAGCGTGCGCCCGTTCACAACGCCGAACCTTGGCGCCGCACTGATCGACAGCGGCAGGACCTTCGCGTCGTTTTCCGAGTCGCTGCCGTACCCTCGCTACGACGAGGCGGCGGACCGTTCGCCGATCGCCGACCTGTACCGGCGCAAGCACAACCCGGCGATCAACTGGATCGACCTGCCGGGCCGTTCCGTCGCGGCGGACAAACGCAGGTTTCTGCTGCCGGTGGAGGCGAACCTGGCGTTTCGCCAACACGGCCGATCCGGCCGACGGCACCCGCTATCGCGGGTTCGCCGTCGATGCAGATGGCAATCGCATCGGATTCGACCGGTTGCCGACGGTGTCCATCGTCGTCCCCAACGAGCAGCACGACCTGCACAGCGCCGGCAAGGCCGCGTGCGACGCCTGGCTTGCCGCGAACATCAAGCCGTACGCCGACTGGGCGCGCGACCACGACAGCCTGCTGATCGTGACCTTCGACGAGGACGGCTCGACCAACTCGGCGCACGGCGATGCCTATCGAACCGGCATCGATCCGATCCTCACGCTGTTCTATGGGCCGCCGGGCAAGGTGATCCCCGGCCGGTACGACGAGCTCATCGACCACCTCAACGTGCTGGCGACGCTGCTCGACCGCTACGGTCTGCTCGATCAGTTCAAGCGCGATTTCGCGCAGGCGCACCAGGGCGTGCAGGCCGAGCGCGAGCTGGCCAATCTGCGTCCTGTCCTCGACGTGTTCGGCGAGGGTCCGAAGCTCGCACCGATTGGAGCGCCCGGCAAGTAACTTGTCCCCTCGCTTCGTGCCTCGTGCGCGAGCAACAAGAGCTCCCTCTCCCTTGATGGGAGAGGGCGAGGTGAGGGTGAAAGCATGGCGCGCAGCCCCCTCTCCCTAACCCATCTCCCACAAGGGGAGAGGGGAACCGTTGATGGGCTCGATTCGTGAAGCGAAGCTCATACAACCTCACCCGTCAAAGAAGGGAAGCTTTGCCGGCGCGGAGCTTCGTAGCGGCGTGGCACAGGTGACACACACCGGCTGTCACCCGCTTCGGCGCAGGAAAAACTCCGCGCGTGTCGTCCAGCTCTCTCCGTCGTCGTTGGAGTCGCGCGCGATCCAGTGAAACGAGGTCGCCTGTGATCTCGGTGAACAGCCACTGGGTGCGGGCGCCTTGCTCGTTGCGGTATTCCTGCACGATCTCGTCGCCGATCTTGCGGCCGGTCATGCGGTTGAAGGCCTGCTTGACGGGATCGATCCAGGTGATGTGCCAGACGTCGCTTTGCGGGTCGTACACGCGCAACGTGGTGCCGTGCATGCGATCCTGGTCCGGCTGGCGGCCTTGGAGCGCGGGCGCAATCCACACGTCCTGAACCGCCCGGCCGCCAAGCACCCAGCCGAAGTGGACCTCGCTGGACGATTCGCGCCGGGTGCCGTCGGGGTTGTGGACCACGACCGTGCCCTCCCATGAGCCGACGAACTGGCCGTACAGCATCATTTTCGCAGCACGATCGGCGGCCGGCCCGTCGGCGAGGAGAGCACGGCCCAGAGCAGATGCGTGTTCGTGCATGAAGACCTCCGTGAGAAAGGAGGTCATCCTAGGGCGTGCTCGCAGGCCGGGCTATCGGAATCGTGCGATCGGCCCGGCCCGATCGCGCTGCCTACGGCGTGGCAGCGCCCATCTACGGGACGAGCGAAGCTCTACGGGGCGAGAGAAGCGGTGTAGGCGGCGAGCGCGACCATGTCCTCTTCGCTCAGCTGGGCCACGACCGGGAGCATGAGCTCGGTCCACAGCCCTTTGCGCACGCCGTGCTGCATGTCGTAGAGCTGGCGCACGATATAGCTGGGGGAGCGGCCAGCGAGGCCGGGGACGGGCCCCAGGCCTCTCAAATCGGGGCCGTGACAGGTGGCGCAGGCGATGGTCTTGCCGGCGCCGCCGGTGGTGGCCAGTGCACGGCCTTTCTCGACGCTGCCCACAGGCACGTATGCGATGAAGCCCGAGGTCGCGTCGCGCAGCTCGGTGCGCTCCAGATTCTCCGGCATCTCGATGATGCGCTGGCCGATCGGCTCCAGCTCGATCGGCTCGCTGGCGACCAGCATCCAGCCGGCCACGTGGGTCCTGGGGACAGTGGGGGATTCGACCACCCGGATCCAAGGGGTGCGCTTGAGCGCTGCGAAGTAGGCGGCGGCTGTCTTCACATCGTCGTCGGTAGCGGCCTTGGCAACTGCCACCATGAGATTGACAGGCAAGCTGTTGGGCTCCGAGCTGCGCCGGGCGCCGCTCTTGAAGTCGGCGACCTGCTGCACGATGTACTCGGGCGCAAGCCCGGCGAGGCTGGAGTTCTCGGGGCGGCCGAGCCCGTTGGGCAGATGACAGAAGCCGCACGCGAACACGTTCGGCTTGCGTCCGTCGGCGACCACCTCGGGCATCGGCGGATGCCCGTCCGGGTGCCAGTCGGGGACCTTGAACAGGTTGCGGATCTGCGTCAACGTGAACGACGCGGCGCTGTCGGGTACATGCCGTGCCGTACCGTCGTCGGGAGCTGGCTGGAGCCCGGGAGGATTGACCGGATAAGCCCAGACCGGCAGCGTGGGGTCCGCTGCACTCGCTGGGGTCCCCACCCCGATCGCCCCCAGCAACGCGAACGTAAGGACGCGAGCGCGGATCTGCATGACTTCCTCCCCTATATGTTCTGTGGTTTTGCCGGCACAGGCGCGCACAAGCAGGCGCGCCTGCGCGGCGACGTGTTCGCTCAGCATGGTAACCGAAGAACCATGGTCCGGCGCGGCACTCACGTGCAGCGGATAACCTGCTTCACTCGACCCCCGCGGTGGGCGCCGGGTTGACGCGAACAGCCCGCCCCCGGCGCCCGCGGAACGGTTCGCGGCGCGTGTGGTATGGTTGGCGTAACAACCCCGATTCCAACCGGCAAGCAGACCAAAGGATCCCTCCCATGGCAATCTCGATGTACCAGGTATCGGTTCCGGTGTTCCTGAAGATGCTCGGCAATCTGGCCGCGATCCTCGACAAGGGCGCCGCGTTCGCAGAAGCGAAGAAAATCGATCCCTCGGTGCTGCTCGGCTACCGTCTCGCGCCGGATATGCTCAACCTGACACGGCAGGTGCAGATTGCGAGCGATCACGCCAAGCGCGGCACCGCTCGGCTCGCCGGTATCGAACCGCCGGCCTACGAGGACAACGAAGCCAGCTTCGCGCAGCTCAAAGCCAGGATCGACAAGACCGTGGCCTTCATCAATACGGTGAAGCCGGCGCAGATCGAAGGCTCGGAGACGCGCGAGATCACCCTCAAGCTGGGTGGCAACAGCAAAACGCTCACGGGACAGACGTACCTGCTGCACAATGCACTGCCGAACTTCTTCTTCCACGTGACTACCGCGTACGCCATTCTGCGTCATTGCGGCGTGGAGATCGGCAAGAACGATTTCCTCGGCCAGATCTAGCGCAGCGCTCGCAGCGGCTTGCGCACCGGCCGCCTGAACGCGACAACCGCCCCAGCGCCCCCTCGATCGCACCTTCGCGCCGCAGGACACACAACCCATGGACGTTTTCTACTACTGGCGAGACTACGATGCCGACCTCAAGGCCGGCCGCATCGGCTGGCTCGCACTGAGCCGCAAGAAGGTCGAGGAGTTGCGCGATCGGCATCCGGACTGGATCTGGGCCTTTCGCAGGCCGAAGGACCGCAAGGATGCGCTGCAGCTGCTCGCGCGCCTGCGCTGGACCGATGCCCCCACCGCCAAGCTGCCGATCGAGAAGGGGACACCGGTCATCTACTACGACCCGGTAGCATCCGTGCGCTACTCCGATGCAGACGATGCGGCCAAGATCGCCGAGATGACCTCGCTGATTCGAACGCGCTTCCCCAACGCGTTCCTGGCCAACTTCCGCGGCGACGCAGGCGTGCAGCCGATGGAAGCGGACCTGCTCGCGCAGCTGGTCCCCAGGCTCACCGCCTACGCCGTGGAGCCGTTCCCGACACCGGGGTCGGGCGCCACCTGAGGCTACTTGAACGAGATCGCCGTCAGCTCGCGCGAGAACTTGTCTCCGAACGAGTTGCGATACACGACCTTGACCACGCTCAGCTTGCCGTTGACGAGCGCGAACCAGTTGGTGGCTTCCTCTTTACCCGAGAAGGCGCTGCCCTTCGCGTCCGTGCCACGGATGCGCCCGGTGTGAGTGACCTTGAAAGCTTCGAACTCGCCGGCCGGAACTTTGATCTTCTCGATCTTTTCCGCTTTCCGCTCTTGAGCCACTTCGGCGGTGAAGGTCTCGCCCTTCACGGTGAAGGTCTGTGACCATTGCTTGCCCTTCTCGAGCGGCAAGCCGGCGAACTCGAGTCCGGGAGAGAAGGCGCACTGCTGTCCGTTGGAGAAGCACATCCCCCTGAGCGCGTGGTAGGAACCCTTGGCGAGCGCGCCGTCGAAGGTGCGGGCGGCGACCTTCTGGGTGATGCGAACCTCCTGGTCCGTGACGCCGGTGCACTCTTCGTCGAACTGCTGCGTCTTGTTGTTGAGCGTCCAGGCATAGGTCGCCTTGTCGCCCACCTCCCAGTCCTTCGTGGGTTCCATGCGTTGCGCCGCTGCAACGGCGGGCAGCGTGAGAGCCGCCAGAAGTGCGATCGTCATTCCCCTGTGCATCAGTGTCTCCAGAACAGTTGTTGTACCGCGGGCGTCAGCCACCGTGGAGATGGCTCACCGCAGACTAGCCGAACGGGCATTACGGATGGCTTACCGATTGGTTCGATGTCTCAGCAGTCGGGCAGGATTCTGACACTTCTCCGCGAGGTCATCCCGGAGTGGTCATGACAGACGTTGATCGGCGCGCACCCCTGCTCTACGATGTCGGGCTGGCGCGCTGCGCAGTGACCAATCCAGCAGGAGGATCTTATGAGCGACAAGAAGCCCTTGACGACCAACGCCGGCTGCCCCGTGGCCGACAATCAGAACGTGCTGACGGCCGGCGCGCGCGGGCCGCAACTGCTTCAAGACGTCTGGTTCCTCGAAAAGCTGGCGCACTTCGACCGTGAGGTGATCCCGGAGCGGCGCATGCACGCGAAGGGATCGGGTGCGTACGGCACGTTCACCGTGACAAACGACATCACGAAGTACACGCGCGCGAAGATCTTCTCGAGCGTGGGCAAGAAGACGGAGCTGTTCGCCCGCTTCACCACGGTGGCCGGCGAGCGCGGTGCGGCCGACGCCGAGCGCGACATCCGCGGGTTCGCACTCAAGTTCTATACGGAGGAAGGCAACTGGGACATGGTCGGCAACAACACGCCGGTGTTCTTCCTGCGCGATCCGCTCAAGTTCCCGGACCTGAACCACGCGGTCAAGCGCGACCCCCGCACCAACATGCGCAGCGCGAAGAACAACTGGGACTTCTGGACTTCCCTTCCGGAAGCGCTGCACCAGGTCACCATCGTCATGAGCGACCGCGGCATCCCGGCCACCTATCGTCACATGCACGGCTTCGCGAGCCACACGTTCAGCTTCATCAACGCCCGCAACGAGCGCTGCTGGGTCAAGTTCCACTTCAAGTCGCAGCAGGGGATCAAGAACCTCACCGACGCGGAAGCCGAGGCGATCATCGGCAAGGACCGCGAAAGCCATCAACGCGATCTCTACGAGGCGATCGAGCGCGGCGAATTTCCCAAGTGGACGCTCAAGGTCCAGATCATGCCGGAGGCCGACGCGGCGAAGGTGCCCTACCATCCCTTCGACCTGACCAAGATCTGGCCGCACAAGGACTATCCGCTGATCGACGTCGGCGTGATGGAGCTCAACCGGAATCCGGAGAACTTCTTCGCCGAAGTCGAGCAGGCAGCCTTCAATCCCGCCAACATCGTGCCGGGCATCGGCTTTTCGCCCGACAAGATGCTGCAGGGCCGCCTGTTCAGTTACGGCGATGCGCAGCGCTACCGGCTGGGCGTGAACCATCATCTGATCCCGGTGAACGCCGCGCGCTGTCCCGGTGCACAGCTATCACCGCGACGGCGCGATGCGCGTGGACGGCAATTACGGCGGTACCCTCGGCTATGAGCCGAACAGCTACGGCGAGTGGCAGGAGCAGCCCGGCTACCGCGAGCCGCCGTTGCCTCTGAACGGCGCCGCCGACCACTGGAACCATCGGGAGGACACCGACTACTACTCGCAGCCCGGCGCGCTGTTCCGTTTGATGAGCGCGGAGCAGAAGCGGACGCTGTTCGAGAACACCGCCCGGTCGATCGGCGCAGCGCCGCGGGCGATCCAACTGCGCCACATCGGCAATTGTCTGAAGGCCGATCCTGCGTACGGCCGCGGGGTTGCCGCGGCGTTGGGGATTGCGGCGGCCGACCTGCCCGCTGCGTGATGTGACGCTGTTGACTTAAGCAGCGGTGCCGCGTCAGGCGGGAAAAATTTCCGCCACGGCCCGTGCGTCGCCGATGTGCGGCCCCTGGCAATAGTCGACCCCGCACTCCAGCAGCAACCGCATGGTCGTGCTGTCGCCCACGCCCTCACCGACTGTCTTCGGCCCGAGCGCGCGCGAGACCCCAACGATGGCTTCGACCAGATGCCGATCGACACGGTCGTCTTCGAGGTCGCGGATCAGGTGTTCGTCGATCTTCAGGTAGTCCACCGGCAGGCGCTTGAGCTGGGAGAGGGAGAACAAGCCGGCGCCGAAATGATTGAGCGCGATCTGGCATCCCAGCGCCTTCACCTCGCGGACGAACGCGCGCGCCCGCTCCGCGTCGGACAGGGTGGCGATCTCGCTGATCTCCAGCACCAGGTTCTGCGGATCGGCCGCGCTGCCGAGGAGCGCGCGCCGGATCGTCTGCACCAGTTCGCTGTCCGACAAGGCCTTGGTCGACAGGTTGACGCACAGCTGCAGCGCGTGGCCGCGGCTGCGCGTGCGCCCGAGCAGGGCGATCGCCTGGCTGACGACCCACCGGTCGATCGCGTGGATCACCCCGGAGCGCTCTGCCGCCGCCAGCACCGCCGCCGGGGGGAAGCGCTCGCCGATCGACGAGGGCAGGCGCGGCAACAGCTCGTACTGTGAGATTCGATTGCGTCGCAGATCCAGGATCGGGTGACCGTACAGGAGCATGCCGCCGGCTTCGAAAGTCCGGCGCACGGCCTCCGGATCGGGAAGCTGGCGATCGAGGCCGGGGCGGTCCAGCTCGGGCGAGCAGACGTAGATGCGGTTCCCGCCCGCCGCTTTCGCCCGGTACATCGCGGCGTCCGCCCCCGCCAGGACCTCCTCCACGCTGTGGCCGTCATCGGGAAACAACGCCACGCCAATGCTGGCACTCACGGTTACCGGCCGACCCTCGATCGCCATGGTTTGGCCGCGAATCGCCGCCAGCAGCTGTTCGGCCACCGTGCTGGCCTGCTCTCCGCTGGTGTGCGGCAGCAGGATCGCGAACTCGTCGCCGCCGAGGCGCGCCAGCAGGTCGGAGTCGCGCAGCCGCGCCCGCAGCAGCGCCGCCAGGCCGTTGAGCACCTGGTCGCCGGCGGCGTGGCCGAGGGTGTCGTTGACGCGCTTGAAATCGTCCAGGTCGAGAAACAGCAGGGATCCACGCACGCCGTAGCGCTTGGCCTTGGCGAGCTGGCGCCACAGCTCGGCGTGAAAGCCGCGCCGGCTGAGCAGATCGGTGAGCGGATCGTGGTCTGCCAGGTGGACCAGGTGCGCCTCCAGGCGCTTGCGCTCGAACAGCGACGCGGACAGCGCCATGGCCATCATGGCAATGACCCCCATCAACGTCTGCAGCAACAGCAGGGACTCGTGCGGGGAGGCGCGAACGAACGGACCGAACCCGCGCAAGGTGCCCCAGGTGGCCACCGCCGACAGCAGGAAGGTGGCGGTCGCCGTTTCGCGCTGGCCGAAGCGGGCGGCGATCCAGACCAGCAGCGGAATGCAGAAGAACCAGATCGGATAGTCGACCCCGAGCGGAGGCAGGACGTTGCCGAACACGATCAAGCCGAGCGCGATCACCGCCACCAGCAACGCTGCGGCCTCGAAAAGCTGCCTGCGCTTGCAAGCGCAGGCTGCGGCTGCAGGTACCAGAGCAGCGCGACGGGCGCGACGATCAGGACGCCCGCCGCGTCGCCCAGCCACCACGTGAGCCAGACCCTTCCGTACTCGCTCCAGCTCGAGAAGCCGCCGAGCGACAAGCTGGTCACGCCGAACGTCGCACTGACCCCGGTGCTCAGCATCCCGGCCAGGAAAGCAAGCCTGAACACGTCCTGCGCACGGTTGAACGCATGGCGGCCGTTGGCGAAGCGGTTGACCAGATAGGCGCCGATCAGCGCCTCCAGCGTGTTGCCCGTGGCGATGCCGACCGAAGTCGCCAGTGAGCCCGCCGTGGTGATGTTGACCAGGAAGGCGCCGAGAAAAACCGCAGGCCAGACCCGGTAGCCGAGGACGAGCGCGGCGGCCAGCGCCAGCCCGCTGGGCGGCCACACCGCGCTGGCGCTGACGTTGACGAAGGCCAGCATCAGGCCAAGCTTGCCGCAGACGAAGTAGATCGCCGCGAGCGTGACGAGGGTGGTCAGATAGGCCAGCTGCTGGCGCGGCGTCATTCCTGGCTCCGGCTGGGACAAGGCCTTCGACGGCGTATGCCGTGTTCCGCGCGCAGTACGCGCGGCCCCGGCCCGCGGGTCAGTGTGTCGTCCGCCATAGTTCCCCAGTCGACTATTTTGCCTGTGGCGTTGCCTGCGGCAAATCACCCGTCCGAGAGAGATCATCCCGATCGCTGCCGAGTCTGCGCAGCGGGACCTCGGGCTGGGGCTGGAAGCGGACTGCGGATCCATAGGATACTTGCAGCCCTCGCAGCCTCGCGCTGCCCTCATCGCCAGGAGAGCCAGCATGATCCACGTCATCGCGATCCTCACCACCAAGCCCGGCCAGCGCGCCACGGTCCTCGAGGCAATCCGTGCCAACCTGCCGGCCGTGCGCGCCGAGAAAGGCTGCATCGAATACGGACCGGCGATCGATGCCGAGGGCATCGGCAGCTTTCAAGCCAAGGCCGGTCCCGACACCATTTTCGTGATCGAGAAATGGCAGGACGCGGATGCGCTGAAAGCGCACGCGGCCGCGCCGCACATGGCTGCCTACGCGGCCAAGGTGAAGGACCTGATCGCGACTCGCGCGATTCACGTGCTTGCGCCCGCCGCTTGACTGCCGGGTGAGACGCAGAGCGCGCAATCGCGAGCTCATTTGCCGTAGACTTACGCAGCGCTTTGCAAGCGCGGACAGCGCGGTTCCCTGTCCGACGACTGGATTCGCCTCCGGCAACGCTCGCGGGCGCATCCTCAACTCTACAAGGAGAACTTGAATGGCCAAGGGTCAGCTACGCAGCAACAAGGAAGCCAAGAAACCCAAGCAGGCGAAGAAGCCCGCGCCTGGACCGTCGAGCTCGGTCGGCCAGCGCCGCCAAAGCGCCCGCGGCGGGCAAGAAGAAGTAGCCGGCGCAAGCGCCCGGCTGGTGCCCCAGCCGGGTTCAGCGCAGGTCAGTGCCCAGCCGGGTTCGACGCAAAGTCAGTTCCCAGTCTGGTTCGGCGCAAGTATGTTCCCAGGTTTGTTGGGGCAGGTTTAGTTCTTGGTGCCGAATAGCCGATCGCCGGCATCGCCCAGCCCGGGCACGATGTACGCGTGGTCGTTCAGGTGGTCGTCGAGCGATCCCACGTACATCAGCACGTCGGGATGGCGCTCGTAGTAGACCTGCATGCCTTCCGGGGAAGCGACCAGCGCGAGGAACAGGATGTCCTTCGCCTTCACGCCGCGATCCTTGAGGACTTTGACGGCGTGCGCGGCTGAGTAGCCGGTCCCGATCATCGGGTCGCACAGGATGAAGATGCGGCCCTCCGGCTCGGGCAGCCGGACCACGTATTCCACCGGGCGATGGCTCTCGTCCCGGTACAGGCCGATGTGACCCACCCGCGCCGACGGGATCAGTTCGAGCAGTCCGTCGGCCATGCCGATCCCGGCCCGCAGCACCGGGACGATGGCGAGTTTCTTCCCCGCGATCACCGGCGCGTCCATCTTGACCAGCGGCGTTTCGATGACGCGGGTGGTGAGCGGCAGGTTGCGCGTCACCTCGTAACCCATCAGCAGGGTGATCTCGCGCAACAGCTCCCGAAACGTGCGCGTGGACGTAGTCTTGTCCCGCATGTGGGTGAGCTTATGCTGGATCAGGGGATGGTCGAGGATGAATAGATTCGGGAAGCGAGGATCCTGTTTCATGGTCGAGGCCTTGGGTTGTCGCTGGATCGTGCGGTTGTTGCAGCTGGATTGTTGTCGCGCGCAAGACGCGCCCGCCGGGACTGGCCTACTCCTTGTACGGCTCGACCTCGGTGGCTCGCAGCGAGTAACCCGTTTCGATGTCCGACGCCCCGTCTACCAGGTAGAGGTTGGTCTTGGTCGCCTTGGTCGACATCCGGCCGGTGACCCAGATCGGCATGAACATGCTGACGTTGCCCACGGGT
>CAVYZA010000036.1:0-47192 GCA_963772865.1 uncultured beta proteobacterium
TCTTCGGAGCGTTTCAGCGAGTTCTGGGCATAGGTGAGCTCACTGTCGCGCTGATCCACCACCGCCTGCGCCGTCGCCATGGCGTTGCGCGCCTGACTCACCTGGGCCTGCGCCTGGCGCAGTTCCGCCTCCAGCACCTGCGTGTCCATGCGCGCGACGATCTGGCCAGACTCCACGAACTCGCCCTCGTTGACCAGGACGTCCTGCACGCGACCGGGGAGCTTGGTCGCAATGTCGATCTGCGTCGCCTCGATGCGGCCGTTGCTCATGGCGAAGCCCGGCGGCAGCGGCGCAGGCCGCAGCTTCCACCAGGCGAACCCGCCTGCCCCCGCGGCCAGCGCAAGCAGGGTCAGCACGATCCACTTTCTCGACCTGGTATTCATGCCCTGGATCCACGGCGCAGCCTGCCCCGCTGGCGTGGCTGTCGCACCGAGCAGCTTACCAGGGAGTACTCGCCGGCTCCCGGTTCACCTGCACGTCGCTTGACCTACCTCAAAGAGCGGCGAATCTTGCACGACGGTCCGGCCCGAGCAGCCGGGACAGAGCTGTCACGCCTCGAGGGCTCGGCACGCGGGGATCGCGTGGGCTAGGCCACAGCCCGACGCTGGGGAAGCCAGTAGCGCATCAGCAGCCATCCGCCCAGCATGCCGCCGAGATGGGCGAAGTGGGCGACGCCGTCCTGCGTCTCCACGATCCCCAGCACCAGCTCGAGCAGGCCGTAGAAGCCCACGAACAGCCAGGCCGGCACCGGGATCGGCAGAATCAGCGGGACGAGCTTCTGGCGCGGGAACAGCATGCCGAAGGCGATCAGCAATCCGAACACACCGCCCGAGGCGCCCAGCGTGGGACGGTCGGCGGCGCCGATGACGATCGCCACGGCGAGCTGAACCAGCGCAGCGCCGGCGACGCAGCCCAGGTAGTACAAGCGAAGCGCCAGGAGCCCAGCTCGTGCTCGACTTCGCTGCCGAACAGGAGGACCGCGAGCATGTTGACGGCAAGATGGGTCAGGCTCGCATGCAGGAAGCCGTAGGTCAGCACCTGTCCCGGCTCGAAGTGGCCGCCTTCGACCGGCCACAGCCCGAACGTGCGCACCAGTTCGTCGCCTGAACCCCTGCTGGAGATAGTATGCGACGAGGTTGGCGAGGACCAGGAGCAGCGTGACCGGCTTGAGATGCGACATTAGGGTGCGGTTTTCGAGGCGGAATGAGGCGGCAAACGCGTCGCAAATAAGCACAGGACAGGCCAGCCGACTCCGATTACACTGCGCGACCGATGAGCACTGGGACACGCCGTCGGTTCCTTCAGCAGGCGACGGCACTGGCGGCCTGTCCGGTCACCTTCGCCGTTGCCGGGCAGCGCTTCGATCTGGTCATCCACGGCGGCGAGCTGGTCGATCCAAGTCAGGGGTTGCGGGGCCGGCGCGACCTCGGCATCCGCTGGGGACGGATCGCGGCAATCGAGCCGCAGATTGCGCCCGCCGAGCGCACTGCATGCCATCGACGCCACGCGGCAAGCTGGTGGTGCCGGGCCTGGTGGATCTGCACACGCACGTCTATCCGCTGGGCTCGGCGCTCGGCCTGCCTGCGGACGAGCTCACGCCCTTCACCGCCACCACCACGTATGTCTCCGCGGGCGACGCCGGCGCCAACAACTTCGGCGCTCTGCGGCACTCCGTCATGGCGAGCTCGCGCAGCCGCATCTTCGCCTTTGTCCACATTTCCAGCATCGGGCTCGCCGGGTTCCCGGTGGGAGAGTCGCTCAACATCGACTATGCCGACGTCGATGCCGCCGCCAGGACCGTCGCCGAGAACCGCGACGTGGTGCTCGGCATCAAGGTGCGCGAATCGCAGAATGTGGTCGGCGCCAACGGGCTGGAACCGCTCAAGCGCGCGCATCCTGGCAGCAGAGCGAGCGGGCACGGGTGCGCGCGTCATGTGCCACATCGGCGACGCCCCGGGCGATCTGTCCGCGCTGCTCGATCTGCTGCGGCCGGGCGACATTCTCACCCACGCCTACAGCGGCGCCGGCAACAACACCGTGCAGAACGGCCGCGTGCTGCCGGCCGCGCTGGAGGCCAAGCGGCGCGGCGTCATCATCGACGTCGGCCACGGCGGCGGCAGCTTCGACTACACGGTGGCAATACCCGCCATCGAGCAGGGGTTCACCCCCGACACCATCAGCAGCGACATCCACGCGCTCAGCGGCAACACGCCGGGCAAACCCTACCTGCCCTGGGTGATGAGCAAGTTCCTGAATCTCGGCTTCAGCCTGGAGCAGGTCGTGGAACTGACCACCAGCGCCCCTGCGCGCGTGATCGACCGGGTCGAGAAGCTCGGCACGCTGCAGGTCGGCGCGCCGGCGGACGTCGCGATCCTCGAGCTGGTCGAAGAGCCGGTGGAGTTCGTCGACACCCGCGACCACCGTCGCGCCGGCACGCGCTGGCTCAAGCCGGTGCAGACGATACGCGCCGGCGTGCCGTTCGGGCGGCCGTATCCTCACCCGTTCACCTACCCTTAGAGACAAGCTCTCACCGCCAAGGGCGCCAAGGAAAACCCGGGAAACGTCATCAACCATAGCATGAGTTTCTCGCCGGCGCTTTCTTGGCGTCCTTGGCGGTGAGAGCTTGCTGCTTGTGCACCTCACCACCGCCGCCGGCTGCTGCGCCAGTACTGGATCAGCGCGAAGCCCGCCACCATCCCGCCCAGGTGCGCGAAGTGCGCGACGCCGGACTGCGAGCCGGTCACGCCGAGCACGAGCTCGATGAGCCCGTAGAGGGTGACGAACAGCCACGCCGGCATCGGGATGGGCGGGAAGATGAGCAGGATCATGCGGCGCGGGAACATCATGCCGAAGGCGAGCAGCAACCCGAACACGCCGCCCGAGGCACCCACGGTGGGGTAGGGCATCCCGCCCTGCAGCGTCACGACTGTGAGCTGGGCCAGCGCCGCGCCGACGACGCAGGCGAAGTAGTAGACCGTGTACCGGCGATCGCCCCAGACGCGCTCGATCTCGCCGCCGAACATGTACAGGGCCAGCATGTTGAACAGCAAGTGCATGAAGCTGCCGTGCAGGAACGCGTAGGTCACGACCTGCCAGATCTGGAAGCTGCCCACGCCCGGCAGGCCGAACTCGCCCGCGGGGCTGGGCGGCCACAGCGCGAAGTTCACCATCAAGACGCGGCCGAGCGCGAACTGGGCAATGAAGACAGCCGCGTTGACGAAGATCAGCGTGCGGGTAACCGGGGGCAGAGCGCGGAACATGTGAGGACCTGGAAGCGGCGCGGACAAAAGGCGAATCTTGCTTGGACCCGCGCGACAGCGCAACCCGCAACGTGGGTTGTTGGCTCTTCTTGACGGCGCCGCGGCGAGCCGGGACCCCAGGCAAGGGCCTGACTGCGCCTGCAGCCCATTCGTGCTGCGCTCGTCTCCGGAGGGGGCGTGCGCAGGGTATTCTATTGTCCGTCTGCCGTCTCCGACCGCATCGGTCCACCACTCGACTTCTCGCCAGCAAATGCGCCACACGGAGCCGCCCCGCCCGGGGAACTCACCCTCAAGCAGGACGTCGTGCAGGTCATCTTCGCGCGCGGAGAGCTGCGCCGGGACGATATCAAGGACCTGTGGGGCCTGAACGACGAGACCTACGAGAGCCTGCGGCAGCAGCTGCTTCAGGAGCGGCTGCTCGAGCCGCTGCGGGGCACCGGCGGCTTTCGCGCCCGCATCGCACGCCGGCCGCTGCCGCCGGAGGAGCCGGGGACGCTCGCCGGGCTGTTCTCCACCGACTGGGAATCCAACGGCGCCGAGCGCCTCGCCGAGCTGCTGTCCCACGCCGAGCTGGAAGCGCTCCTGGGCGGCCTGGTGTACACCCTGCGCCGCGCGCGCATGAAGCTCACCGGCGAGGATCGGCGCGGCACGAAGCGTGAGCTGGCCGCGGCGCTGATCATCGCGCACGGCGTGGACCTGTTCCGCCACCGCGGCATCCGCTCGCTGGTCGCCAAGCGCACCGATGTTTCGTTTCCCAATCGCTGGCATCCCGGCAAGGGCACGGCGCTGGAGTTCGTCCGGGAAGCGCGCTTTCCCCCCGAGCTCACCGGCATCCCCGCCGAGGACACGCCGGTCGACTTCGAATATCTGGAAGGGCGCGTCGACCTCAAGCCGCTGGAGCCGTTCCAGCTCGAGGTCCAGCGCAAGATGGCCAGGGTGCTGGGCGAGCCGGGCGGGCGCGCCATCGTCACGCTGCCGACCGGCGGCGGCAAGACGCGCATGGCGGTCGACACCATTCGCGACCTGCTGACGGCGCGCTGGCGCGAGGCTGCGCCCGCCAGCTGCGTGCTGTGGCTCGCCCACACCGAGGAGCTGTGCGAGCAGGCCTACCTGTGCTTCCGCGAGGTGTGGCAGGCTTCCAACGCAGTGTGCCCGCTGCTGCTGTTCCGCTTCTGGGGCCGCTTCACCCAGGACCTGGTCGCGCACCGCGAGACGCTGGACGCGGTGAGCGCGCAGCCGGCGGTGCTGGTGTCGACCCCGCAGCGTATCGTCAATCTGCTGTCCGACCGCCTGCGGGATGGCCGGCAGGTGCTGGAAGAGCATCCAGCGCAGCGTCGTGCTGCTGCTGGTGGACGAGGCGCATCGCGCGGCGGCGCCTTCCTATCGCGCCATCATCGATTCGTTCACTGCCGTGAATCCCGCCACCGGCGTGATCGGGCTGACCGCCACACCGTTTCGCGAGGAGTACGACCAGCGCGACCCCGACGCCGGCACGCGCGAGCTGCGGCGTCTGTTCAAGTCGATCATCGAGCCCTCGGCGACGCTGGGAGACAACCCGCGCGCCGCACTGGAGGCTCAGGGCTTCCTGGCGCGGCCGGTGTGGGAGACGGTCAAGACCCGGACCTATCTGAAGGCGCCGGTGCTGGAGGATACCGAGCACCTGAACGAAGACGACATCGAGCGCATCGACTATGCGCTGAAGATCCGCGCCGACAATCCCGACCGGCGCCTCACAGTGCTGCAGCGCGTGCTCGAGATCTGCGCGGACCCGCACGCACAGGTGCTGTACTTCGGCCCCAGCGTGCTGGACGCCGAATGCATGGCCTTTCTGCTGCGCAGCCGCCGCATCCCTGCCGCGTTCGTGAGCGGAACCACCCGCGACGTCACCCGCCGCAAGGTGATCGCCGATTTCAAGTCCGGCGCCGTGAAAGTGCTGTGCAACTGCGAAGTGCTCACCACCGGATTCGACGCGCCGCGCGTCACGCACGTGGTGATGGCGCGGCCCACCGTCAGCCAGGTCCTGTACGAGCAGATGATCGGCCGGGGCCTGCGCGGTGCGCGCTTCGGCGGCACCGAGCGTTGCGTGATCGTGGACCTGGAGGACAACTACCGCTCGGACCGGCCGACCCTGGGCTATCAAGCGTTCCGCGAGCTATGGGTGCGGGGACGGCGCAGCGCACCCAAGCCCCCCGCACCGGATGCCTCTCGAGGCGAGCTGTTCACCGGCTCTGAAAAGCCGTGAGCCTCGATCAGAACAGCGTGGCCACCGCGTCGCGCTCGGCCTGCGTCAACTCGAACTCGAAGATCTCCAGGTCTTCGCGCATGTGCGTCTCGTTTGTCGTTCCAGTCAACGGGACGATGTCCTCCTGCGTGAGATAGCGGAACAGGACCTGCGCGGGAGTACGTCCGTACTTCAACGCCAACGCCTTGAGCTTGTCGTGAGCAAGGACACGCGGATT
Source organism: uncultured beta proteobacterium (assembly GCA_963772865.1). Lineage (GTDB taxonomy): Bacteria > Pseudomonadota > Gammaproteobacteria > Burkholderiales > SHXO01 > SHXO01. Next base: position 5,720 of record CAVYZA010000036.1, read on the forward strand.
CGCGCTAAGCGTCCAGAAGCTCTGGTAGATGATCCGGTGTTGCCTGCAGAACGCGCGGATTCCGCGATCGTAGCCGGTCTGGGCGTAGAAGCGGTTCTGGACCACGGCCGGCTTGACTCTGGCGGTACGATAGAGCGTCTCGAGGTACTCGAGGCTGTAGCAGTTGCTGATGCCGATCTGCCTGGCGCCGCCGGCATCGAAGATCGCTTCCATCGCGTGCCACACTTCCGCCGCCTGGTCCGCGTCACTCAAGGGCGAATGCAGGACAAGACAATCGAGGTAGCTGGTCTGCAGGTTGCGCAGCGATGACTCGAACGATTGGGCGACTTGTTCGGCGGGGCGCGCGCTCGGGTCGTACGGGATCTGCTTCGGATCGTGGCCCGGCAGCGGCGTGAACTTGGTCTGCAGATACAGGTCGGCGCGGCTCAGTTCCGCGTTCAGGCACGCGCTGACGCCTGCACCTACACCGGCTTCATGGTAGTGCTTGGGTTGGCAGGCGGTATCGATGCCTCTGAATCCATGCCCGATCGCCTTTCGCACGAGCTCCTCTGTGTGCGCCTTCTTCCATGCCGTGCCGTAGATGATCCTGGGGCTGCGCACGCCGCAGGCGGAGATCACGAAGTCGCTGTGTGTCATCGATCCATCCCGTCGATCCGTAAGCCATCTGTAAGGGCCAAGTGGCGATAATCCGGCGGCCAAACCAAAGCTACCGCATGACGCTGACCTGGCGCAACGACCAGGACGCGCCTGTGCCGGGGCAGATCGGAGATAGGCGCAATCAGGGTCAGGTAAGATGGCGGGCAAGGACCAAGAAGTTACACGACCGCATTTCGGATCGGCACGTTGCGCGGCGTGAGGTAACCGGCTCTGTCTTCCGCCCATGACGAAGAAGCATGGCGAAGAAGGCGAGCGAACTGATCAGCCTGAAGTGACTCACTCCGTGGCCGCACAAGACCGCTCCCGGCCGCGGGGTCAGTGTCTTGAGCAGCGCTTTCGAAATGGGGACCGTGTCATGATCAAATCTGCCTTCCGCTTGCTGCATCCCGCTCTCGTCTATTCGTGCCTGGCCGTGCTGCTGGTCCTGGGGTCCGGCTGCACGACCGTTCCCAGCAAGGAGTTCGCGACCTACAAGGATACGTTCAATCAAGCGCGCGCCGCGGGAGAGCAGGTGCTCCTGGACCATGGTGCGGCTGCCAGCCTGGTCGAAGAGCGGGACCGGGCGAGCCCGGTGCCCAAGGCACGCGGAGAGCCGTTTGACCCGGTCATGGTCGCCCAGGAGACCGGGCGCATCGACCACATCGCCGTTCGCATGAAGGCCTGGGATGTCGTGGCCCGCTACAACGACCTCCTCACTGCGCTGGCCGAAGGCAAGTCGGCTGACGAGCTGGCGGCCGCGGTGGATGGCCTCTCGAACAGCCTGGGGACCTTCCCTATCGCGGAAGTAGCGCTCTCGTGGACCCAGGTGAGCGGTTATCTCGCGCCGCTCAAGCCGCTTGCCCTGGAGGCGGTGCGGGAGCAGTCTCGACGCAAGTTCGTCGCTGCGGTCGCGCAGGGTGGTCCGCTGATCACCGACAAGTTCATCACGCTGCTGAAGGAAGATACAAAGTACTTCTACCGCGTCAGATGGGGCTTGAACACCCAGGAGTACGAGCCGGTCGTCGATGAAGTCAACGAGGCAGGCAAGCGGTTTGTGGCGGTCGCGAAGCAGTTTCAACAAACGCCGGAGGTTGTCAGCACGCTGGAAGCGCTGAACGCCAGCGTGTCCCGCCTGCCTGCTCAGAAGGTCGGCACGGCCACCCAGCCGGCAATGAACCCGGTGACGCTGAAGCCACCCGCTGCGGGTGCGCCGCCTCCGACGCCCGAAGCGCTGGTGCAGTTGCAGAGCCTGCAGGCGGATGCCGCTGCTCTGGTTGCCCAGGCCCTGGCCAAGGATGCGGAGCTCGATGCGTACCGCCAGGTACTGACGCACTACGTCGAGATGCTCAACCAGCTCGATCAGAGCATGCGTGCCCTGCAGCTCGCCGCCGAGCAAGCCCAGCCTGCCTTCCCGCAAGCAGCCGAGCTCCAGCGCACCGTGATCCTGCTGCGTGAGGCCTATATCAAGTACAAGGACATGTGAAAGGAGTAAGCGATGCTCACCCCCGAGAACGTTGACCTGGCCTATCAGAAGGCGTTGGCGGCGCTGAACGCGACGATCCGCGCGAGCGATGCAACCAAGGAGGAAGTGGAGCTTGCGAAGAAGAAGCGCAACGACTTGACGAAGAACTTCATCGATCAGGCTCTCGCCGACAGCGCCGCCCTCACCGCGCAGTTCCAGCAGTTCATCGGTGAGATGGAGGCCTTGATCGCGAAGTTCGACCCCGCCACGACCATCGCCGGAATTGTTCAACTGAAGGACGTAGTCGACGAAGCTGCAGTGCTCGTGTTGGCGGCGACCACCGACGCTCCACTCGCGGGAGGCGCTGCTGGAATGCACGCGATTGCGAGCACGTCCGGGGCAGTTCCAGCCGTCAAGGCGTCTACCGCTCCGAAGGGCAGGAGTTGCCGCGAAGCCGACCGCGAAAGCGAAGGCTCGACCCGCATCCAAGGCAGCCAAGCCGGGCGCCAAGGGCGCCGCCAAGCCTGCGAAGCCGCGTTCAAAGGCAAAGCCCGCAGCCAAACGGCCGGCCAAGAAAGGCGGGCTCAGTCGCAAGGCCGCTGCGAAGAAAGCGGCTCCCGCCAAGCGGGCGCCTGCACGAAAGCCCACCGCCAAGAAAGCCGCGGCGACCAAGCGGTCGGCCAAGAAACCGGCCGCTCGCAAGCCTGCCACTCGTCGACCGAAGTAGTTCCGGGATTAAACCGATTCCCTCCCCCTTTCCAGGGGGAGGGGTGAGGTGCTACGCGTGCGCTGCGGCGATGCCAGCGCTTCACCCCCATCCCCGCCTTCCCCCTCGAGAGAGGGGAAGGAGCACATCACATCGGCGGCACCCAACCATCAATCGTTGGACGTGCGACTGCGCAGCCGATCGAACAGCACCGCGATGATGATGAAGCTGCCAACGAACGTGCCCTGCCAGAAGGTGCTGATGCCGAGCAGCGTGAGACTGTTCCGGATGATCTCGATGAGAGCCGCGCCTACGACCGCACCAAACGCAGTGCCGGCGCCGCCGGTCAGGTTCGCACCGCCGATCACCGCCGCGGCGATGACTGTCAGCTCCATGCCCTGGCCGAGGCCGGTGGTGATCGTCCCGAGCCAACCGACCTCGAGGATGCCGGCGATCCCCGCACACAGGCTGGAGAACATGTAGACGGTCAGCTTCATCCGCCGCACCGGCACGCCGGTCAGGTTCGCCGCTTCCTCGTTGCCGCCGACGGCGAAGAGGTGGCGGCCCCACTTCGTCCACCGAAGTGCGAAACCAGTGATCAACGTCATCGCGATCAGGAACAGGACCGGATTCGGTACCCGGATGGGCTCGAGGAACGGAAGGCCTACGCTGATGAACCCGCCGCCGAGCGTCAGGAGATGGGCCTGGTCGGGACCGAACTCATAGACCATCCGGTTGTCGGACAGGACCATCGCGAGGCTGCGCGCGATCGACAGCATTCCGAGCGTCACCACGAACGGCGGCATGCCGACATAGGCGATCATCGCACCGTTGAACGCCCCGACCAGCAGCGAAGTGCCGAGTGCAGCGAGGGCCGCAAGCCAGAAGGGCGTGCCCGTGTTCATCAGCATGCCGATGACCATTCCGGACAGCGCCAGCACCGCCCCGACCGAAAGGTCGATGCCGCCGGTGATGATGACGGCGGTCATGCCGATGGCGATGATGGCCACGAAAGCGAAGTTGCGGGTGACGTTGAACAGGTTCTGCTGCGTCGCGAAGACATCGCTGGACAGGGACAGGATCACCAGGGCGAGCATGGCAGCGACCGATACCCAGAATGTCTGCCGGCTGACAATCCAGCTCAGCAGGTTGCCATGCACCTGCCTGTGAATGGATTCCTCGAGAGTCATAGCCATGATCTTGTTTGCCTCTTGTGTCGGTTGCCCGCAAGCCCGTCAGGCGGACTCGATTGCGCCGGTGATGAGACCCGTCACCTCTTCGGGGGAACTGCCTGAGATCGCCTTGTCGGCGACTTTCTCACCTCGCCTCATCACGATGATTCGATCCGCCACCGCGAATACGTCCGGCATCCGGTGACTGATCAGAACAACCGCAATGTTGTGGTCGCGCAGCCTGCGGATGAGACTCAGCACCTCGCTGACCTGTCGCACGCTGATCGCCGCCGTCGGCTCGTCCATGAGCACGATCTTGGGCTCCGAGAGCCGGGTTCTGGCGATTGCGACGGCCTGGCGCTGGCCACCGGACATCCTGCGGACCAGGTCCCGCGGCCTCGTTTCCGACTTGAGCTCGGCGAAGAGCTCCGCCGCGCGCTGGAACATCGTCCTGTAGTTCAGCACCCGGAACGGGCGCACGCCTCTCTCGAGCTCGCGACCGAGGTAGACGTTCGCGGCGGAGGTGAGGTTGTTGCAGAGCGCCAGATCCTGGTAGACGATCTCGATCCCTTCGGCGCGCGCATCGGCGGGCTTGTGGAAGGCGACCTTGCGGCCCAGCATCTGAATCGTCCCAGCTGCTGGGCGGATAGTTTCCGGCGATGATCTTGACGAGCGTGGACTTGCCCGCGCCGTTGTCGCCCATGAGGCCGACGACCTCACCCGGATGCAAGGCGAGCGAAACGTCGGTGAGCGCCTGTATAGCGCCGAAATGCTTGGAGATCCCTGAGAGCTCCAGGATTGCCATCGGTGCAAATCCTCCCTGCCTACCTCCTCGCCGGGAGGTTGCGTGATTGTGCGGTAGCGCAAAAAAGGGCGCCGGAGGCGCCCTTTTGGGCAAGGCATCGAATCGCGGTTTATTGCGCCGGACACTTGCCTATGTTCTTCGGCGTGCACTCATCCAGTCCGGTGTAGAGCGGATCCTGCGACCTTCTTGCCGTTGATCAGGTCGATCAACACCGCGGGCGCCCGGTGCCCCATCTCGAACGGCCGTTGCCCGATCTGCGCCTGACTCCGACCTGCCTTCAGTGCATCCATCTGGGGCGGCAGCGTGTCGCCGGCGATGATGACCAGCTTGTTCGACTTCAGCTTGGCCATCACCTGATCGGTGACCTGCGCGTAGGCCTGTGGGCCAAACTGTGCCCAGCCGCCGACCAGGATGAAGGCGTCGAGGGTCGGATTGGCGGTGAAGGTGTCCGACATCTGCTGGTTGGCGAGGTCGATCTGGTCATTGGTGAAGAGCGGGCAGCCCTTGATTTCCGTCCAGCCCCCCTCGCCCTTCAATCGGTCGATGCCCTTCTTGCCGGAGGCGGTGTCGCGGAACCCCTGGGCGCGCGCGTTGATGTTGTCGGCGGCGACGTTACCGAGTTGCAGGCACACCGTACCACCCTTAGGCTTGAGCTCCTTCAGGTACTTCGCCATCAGCACGCCCATGTCGTAGTTGTTGGTCCCGAGGTAGGTCTTGCGCAGGGCGCGGTCGGCAGCGGAGAGATCGGCGTCGATCGTCATGATCGGCATCTTCGGCTTCTTGGCTTTGAGCATGTTGGCCATCGCCGGCGCATTCGACGGCGAGATGGCGATCCCCGCGACGCCCTTGTTGATCAGATCCTCGACGATCTGCACCTCGCCGGCTTCGTCGGCGCTCGACGCGGGGCCGGTGTACAGACAGGTGTACTCGGAGCTCGGATTCTCCTTGTTCCACAAGGCGCAGCCATTGCCGAGCACCGTAAAGAACGGGTTGTCCAGGCCCTTCACCACGACTGCAAGGGTCTTTTTCTGAGCCATGGCGGGACCGCTGAAGGCGAACGCGAGCAGCGCGGCACCGGTGAGTGTGAGCAACGTCCTGTTCATTCCGCTTCCTCCTGATTGTTATCCTGGTTAGGCGCCTTCTCACCGCTCATCCGATCTGGCGGCCAGGGTTGTTTCAGCCGCCGATCATCGGCCGGGAAGGCGTGTAAGATGGTATAGTGGTCTTACCAGTCTGGCAAGCCACCCTCTGGAACGATTTCCGGCCGGAAGCCGAACCAGCGCTGGCCCGCAGAAGAACCATTGACACCCCATGCCCCTCACTGTGCTCGAACCGCGCCGGATCTACCGTCAGATCCAGGAACAGATCATCGCCATGATTGCCAGCGGCGAGCTGGCGCCCAACGCACGCCTGCCCTCGGAGCGAGATCTGGCGCTGCGCCTGGGCGTGTCGCGCCCACCCGTGCGGGAAGCGCTCATCGCCCTCGAGGTGGAGGGCCTGGTGGACGTGCGCATGGGGTCGGGCGTCTACGTGCGCCAAGAGGCAGCCTCACGTGCGTCCACTTGGCAGGCGCGCAAAGCCGGGGAGATCGGGCCATTCGAGCTGCTCGCCGCGCGTCGCATGGTGGAGTCCAACATCGCCGCACAAGCCGCGAAAAACGCGACCCCCGAACAGCTCGAAGCAATCCAGGAGACCGTCGACGCGATACGCGACGATGCCCAGCGCTATGACCTGCGTCACCCTGCCGATCGCCTGTTTCACGTGCGTGTCGCCGAGGCGAGCGGTAACTCGGCACTGGTACTATTGACGAACGTGCTTTGGGATCTGCGTGACGGCAGCTTGCACCGGCGTATCGAGGAGCACTTCAGCACGCGCGAGCTGCGCGATCGCAGCAACCAGGATCACGAAGACATCCTGGGTGCACTTCGCTCCCGCGACCCACAGGGTGCTGCGGGCCTCATGCGACGGCACCTGACGCGGGTCGAGCGGGAGCTTTCGCGCGCCTGGCCTGCGATCAACGAGACGGCGCCCGTCGAGAAGCCGTCCACCGCTGGCAAGCCCAGAGGTCGGATCAAGTTGTGATACGACTGTAGCGCCTGCTGGAGAAGGCGAACCGGGCTCGAAGGGCGCAGCAGCAGCCGCCACCGAGCCTCTGATTGATGTCATCCCCGCGCAGGCGGGGATCCAGAAATACGTTAGTACCCTGGGTTCCCGCTTCCGCGGGAACGACAGCACGCTCGTCGGGCAGCAGAGCTCCTCAAGCGGCCAACGGTTGCTTCCGGATCTGCAACTCGGCGGCCTCGTAGCCCCTCCGGCGGCGCTGCTCGATTCCCGCCGCAGAGAAGTCGGACCCGCCGCTCACATCATCGTTGGTGAGCTCCACGATGTCGATCGGCGCGTGAAACTGCTTCAGGATCTTGAAGCCGGGGTGAGACTTCAGCCGCTGTAGATCAGCGTCGCGGTCCATCACCTTTTCCAGCTCGCTGACGAATCGAATCATCTCGGTGGTCTGGTGGGCGCGCTTGAGATCCTTTTCGGCCTTGTTGCTGAAGGCCAGCGTCATCATCCGCACGACCACCTCCTGAATGTTCTGGGGCACCGGTGCGGCGGACGGGAACAGGTTCACCACGTACATGATCTTGTGCTGATCCGCGCTCTCCTGCAAAGCGGAGATCACCTTGGACAAGGGTGTGTTGTCGAACAGCCCACCATCCCAGTACAGCTGTTCGGCGCCGCCCGCCTCGGGCACCGCCGGCGTCGGCGGGAAGCTCGGCGGCAGGCTCCCGCTCGCCCGCACATGCGACGGCGTGATCTGCATCTCCTGGCTGTCGAATTTCTCCAACCGGCCGGTCAGCAGATTCGTTGCCGTCAGGATCAGCCGCGGGGCGGGAGCTCGGGGCGCCCGCTCGACATGCGCCGGGCCCAGCTTGTCGAAGTCGACGTGCTTCTCGAGCGTCTTCTCCAGAGGATCGGTGTCGTAGAAGCTGGTCCATCCCAGAATGTTGAGATAGTCGATGCGCGGCCGATACATGCCTGGATTCCCGAACAGCGACATCCTCTGGTTGATCGCGTCGGGCTGCAGCGGCACGCTCGGTGTGGTGAGGTCTTCCCACAACGCGCGCAGACCCACCCGCGGGTCGCCGTGCCGGCTGCCGCAAAGTACCGTGGCGTTGATCGCTCCGATCGAGACGCCCGACACGACGTCCGGTTTGATCCCATGATCCAGGAGACACTCGATGACTCCGAGCTCGAATGCGCCCAGCGCGCCGCCACCCTGAAGAACCAATCCCGTAACCGCCATGAATCACCTCTCATACAAACGTCTGAAGCCCCGGTTCCACTTAGACGTGAATCCAGCAGTCCTGCCTCCTACCCTATCCCCTTCGAGACGAGGAACCGGTATGCCCGAAGGCGTTAGGTTAACGCTTATGCCACCAGGGGCGCGGGTTTTCTTCCCGCCGCCGGCGGCGACACCGTCTGGTTGCTCTGTGATCACTCAACGGGGTTGCTCTGCACCGTAGCAGGCGTAGAGGAAGTCGAACACTTTCCCGGCCTCGGACAGCAGGCGATCATCATCGCTGAGCGTCGCGTGGGCGCCGCGCAACAGCGCTTCTATGCCGGCCGCCTCGGCCGCGGGCACGCCACCGACATCGAGATAGTGGATCAGAGCCCCGATTCTCTCGAGCGCGGGATCCGCCTCCAACTCGAAGCTTGACAGCAGCACCTCGAAGGTGACCTTGGCGCCGACATGGGTGAACTCGGCGCCATCGAAGTCGAACCCGACTGCTCGCTTGGGACAGCTCTTCGGGCTCTTCAGCCATAGAAACTGCGCGCGGCGGTCGATGAAGCGCTTGATGAGCCAAGCGCTGGCGAGCCGATCCGCCCACGGCCGGGCGCGCGTAGCCCAGGTCCGATCCCGATACTTCGCCACGTCGACGCGCTGGATTCGACGGGCAATGGCGTGAGGTTCGTCGGGAGACAGCACGGCATTGACCGCCCTCGAGACGTCCTCCAGGGCCTCGCTGGCCTGCTCCTGTGCGGCTCCCCCAAAGAAATCTCGCGAGACAATCGCTTCGTAGTCGCGCCGCAGCCGCGTCAGGCGTGCGGCCAGCGTCGCGCCGATCCAGGTCCTCGATCTGCCTTTCGGGCACCACTGATGTCGAGCATCAGCTTCTCGTACTCCGGCGCACGGTCGAAGAGCTGGCGGAACTCGGCTTCCTGCTGCTCGTCTCGTGCATTGACCTCGAAGGTCTGAGCGCTACCCCCCGACGCGGTGACTTCGTCCGACTGCTCCTGCAACGGCTCGAGGAACTCGGGCCGGTTCGGGAGCAGGTAGACGCCGTCCCGAAGCACTGCGGTACCCAATGCCTTGAGCGCCCGCCAGACACGCATGCGCACGGCCGGCTGCTGGCCCTGCAGGCTCAGAATGAAGAGCAGCCATGCCGGCCTGCCGGCCAAGCCTTCGGAGAGTCACGACTCTGGAACTTGGTTGCCGGGCCATGGTCTTCTTGGATAGTGTAGCATTCATAACTATACTGTAATATCCTTGACTACTGACCAGCCTCATGCTCGAGAGTCCCGCTTCGGGCGCTCGGCTTTGCCTGCCTTGGAGCGATGCTTCGCGGTGGTGGTATTTCTCAGCCCCGTGCCAGCCTCGTTTGCGCAGGGCGGCCCGCCGATGCTCACCGACGATCCCGGCACGCCCGGCAGCGGTGCGTGGGAGATCAATATCGCGTACCTCGAGCAGCGCACGCAACAGGACCGGCTGCGCAGCTTTCCGCACGTCGACTTCAACTACGGCCTGGGCGAGCATGTCCAGCTCAAGTACGAAACCGGCTGGTTGTTTGCCTCTGCCCCAGGAGGCGGTGTGAAGAGCGGCCTGGATGATTCGCTGTTGGGAGTGAAATGGCGCTTCCTGGACCAGGAGCGCAGCGGCGTCGATATGTCCGTGTACCCCCAGCTGCAGTTGGAGAACTCTTCCGATTCGGTCGCCCAGGGCATTGCGGAACCGGGCCCCAATCTGTTTCTTCCGATCGAAATCGCGCACGATTTTGGGAATGATCCGGCTGGTCGGCGAGATCGGCTACCAGTACTTTCATTCGCAGGAGAACGAGTGGGTTGTCGGGGTGCTGGGTGCCGTGGAAGCTTCGGACAAGCTCGAGCTGCTGGCAGAAGTGCGCAGCTACAGCGAGACATTTCCGAATCGCGGCGACGTGATACTCAATCTCGGCCTGCGCCGAAGCCTGGGCTCCAAAGTGAAGCTGCTCGCCTCAGCCGGCACCGGACTCACCAGCGGTCAGGGGACCACAAGCCTTTATCGCCTATCTCGGCGTTCAACTGTTGCTCGGAGCCAAGTGAACGAACGCTCGTGCGTTTCGGGCAAAGCCTCGCCGGTGAGGAGCGGAACATGACTCGCAAGAAATCGGCTGAAAGCCATTCTCGTGACCGCAGTGGCCGTCGCCTTGGTGCTCGGCGGTCTGTACGCCTTCATCGTCTGGGAAGGGTCAAGCGCGCGCGAAGATGCGCCTGCACTGGAGGCCAGGATTGCGCAGTGGCTTCTGCGTCACACCGTACCCGCCGGCTTCAGGGCGATGAGGAGTCCGTTGAACGCCGAAGCAGGCAGCCCGGACGTCGTCGCCGGGCACGAGGTGTACCGCAGCAAGTGCGAGCTGTGTCACGCCTACGACGGCGCCGGCAAGACCGAGATCGGCAGCGGTCAGTATCCGCGTCCCCCGGATCTGCGCAGCACCCAGGTGCAGCGCATGAGCGACGGCGAGCTCTTCTACCACATCAAGAACGGGATTCGGCATACGGGCATGCCGGCGTGGGAGCTCCCGGAACGCAAGATCTGGCAAGTCGCCGCGTACCTGCGCAACTTACCCAAGGTGGCTTCGCTTTCCCCGCCGACTGCGAACGCGCAACCGCTCGCATCCGTGGCCTCGGCGCACTACGTCGGATCCGCAGCGTGCAAGGACTGCCACACCGAGATCTACGAGCGTTGGACCAAGACTCGCATGGCGAACGTGGTGCAGGATCCGCGCGTGCATCCGGACGCGATCATTCCGGATCTCTCCAAGCCCGATCCGCTGGTCAACTTCACGAAGGACGACATCGCGTTCACCTACGGCAGCAGATGGAAGCAGCGTTACTTCAAGCAGGTCGGTGACGACTATTTCGTGTTCCCCGCGCAATGGGACGTAACGCACAAGATGTGGCGGCCGTACTTCGTCAAGAACGGTACGGATTGGTGGGCATCGTTGTATCCGCCCGACAACTTCCAGCGACCGACCGGCCCGCTGTGCGACGGCTGCCACTCGGTCAACTACGACATCGCCACCAAGAAGGTGACCGAGTGGAACGTGGGTTGCGAGCGGTGCCACGGACCGGGCAGCGAGCACGTGGCGCACCAGGGCCGCCCCAACATCATCAACCCGGCGAAGCTCGACTACGTGCAGGCCAACGACGTTTGCATTCAGTGCCATTCGCAAGGCCAGCCGCTGACGAATCCGATCCAAGGCAAGTACTACGATTGGCCGGTCGGCTTTCACGTGGGCAAGAACCTGGCCGACTTCTGGAAGCTGGAAGAGCACAAGCTGGGCGAGGGCTCGTTCACGCACTTCGCCGAGGGCACCGCGCACAAGAACCGAATGCAGGGGAACGACTTCGTGCAGAGCTTGATGTACTGCGCGCGGGGTCACCTGCTTCAGCTGTCACGATGTGCACGGCACGCAGAACGATGCGGTTCTATGGAAGCCGGCCAAGAACATCTGCTTCGACTGCCATGGACCCAACACACCCAACGGTCCGCACGCACCGACGATTGAGGCCCATACACACCACAAAGCCGGCAGCACCGGCAATGAATGCGTGGCTTGCCACATGCCGAAGATCGAACAGACGATCGCGGACGTGAACGTGCGCGCCCACACTTTCCGCTTCATCACACCCGCGCAGAGCGATGCGCTCAAGATTCCGAATGCCTGCAACCTCTGTCATTCGGATAAGAACACGGCGTGGGCGACCGATGCGCTGAAGACCTGGCAGGACCGTTCGCCCTGGCGCGTTGCGCAATAGATGCGGTGTCAGCCGAATAGCCCCAGACTGTCTGCCTATCTTGTTTGTCCGACGTCGGTCGCTTCGCGGGCTTCCGCTGCCCTGATCGCCCTTTCGATCTCCTTGCGGTCTATCTGGGTGATGCCGAACGGGGCATTCTTGAGGAACAAATCCGGACTGATGATGTTTCCGGCCTCGATGTCCTGTGGATACACCTTGATCTCATTCAACGTCTTGCCCTGCTGCAAGCCCTGCGTCGTCGTGGTTATCACGATCGCGACGGCGGGGAACATCTTCGCCAACGCCACGTACTCCCAGTCCTTGGCGGGCAGGGCTATCGGCGCGACGACGCCGCTGGCTATAACCATGACCGTGGGGCTCGAAAGATAACTCTGGAACTGCCCCCGCATCAAAATTTCGGCGTCGGGCCGCTCGATCTCCATTCGGACGCGCAAAACAGACATCTGGGGGATCAGGAACACGGCCGGTTTGAGCTCCAGCCGCTCAATCGCCACGTTCACCGGATATGCAGGCAAGGCGCCCTTTCCCAGCCCGGCGCCGTCGAAGGCTTTCTTGAGCTGCGCGTCGAGCAGCTCGAGATAGGCGCTGTCGGGGATGTCAGGCCCCTGTTTGTCCGCGGCGCTACGCAGGTCGAAGGCCACTGTTCCGACCTCGAAGGCGCGCCCTTGCAATTCGTCCTGGACGACCGCGGCGCTGGGCATGATCGCGCCGGTCTGCTTGGACGCTTTCAGCAGCGTCGTGACGCTGTTGGTGGCGCAGCCTGAAAGCACGACCAGGACCGCCGCGCAGAACAGTGCCGGGCCTCGCGGGTACTCCACCCCGGCCCGTTGGGCAACCGTTCGACGTCGCCATCCCGGCCTGCCAGGCTGTGCGCGGCGCAATGACCCGCCGCAAGTTCAGCGCGATGTGGCCCAGGGAGACCCTTCCGGAGAGTGCTTGGTTTGTGCTGAAGGCCAGCATGCTCGTCTCAGCGGCATGTCATCTTGATTTGGGTCAATCCAACCCCCAGCCAATTGACTAAGCTTTGCGCGGAAAGGTGGCTGAAGCCGAATGGCTGCGGCTCAACTCATGAGGGAGAAAGCGGATCATGCTGAGGATAGCGCTGCTATTCTGGGTTCTGCTGCTGGGAAGCGGGTCGGTTGCGGCGAGCGCCGATGATTTGACGCCGCTGGAGATCCGGGACATCAAGGCCTTGATCAGTATCGGTATGCCGAGGGAAGCGGACCTGATGCTCTTCTCCATGCAGATGGACAAGGCCCTCGTCATGACAAAACGGCAGCATCCCGAAATCTCGGACGCGACCATCAGCGCTATGCGCGAGCAGGCGCTGAGAATCTATGAGGTAAAGCGGGACGAACCTGGCGGCTTGACTGATCGGCTCGTGGTGATCTATCACAAGCACCTGAGCGCGGACGATGTAAAGCAGATACTGGAGTTTTTTTCGACGCCGGTTGGCCAGAAAGTGAAAGGCTTCCTTGCAGTCAGGCAAATCGAGGCTCTACCCATTGTTGAGCAATGGAGCGATGAGGTGGTCCGCGAATTTGGACGCAGCATGATCGAGATCCTCATGAAGGAGGCAACGGCTCCGCCAATGGGAGGACCGCGCTGAGCGTAGCGTGGGTTTGGGATCAGCTATGACACCCCTTCGAATCTTGATCGCTTCGGGCGCGCTGCTTGTCTGCCCGTCCATTGGCTTCGCTGGCGAGACCTCCCGACCCTGCGACAAATCCTTTGCCGAAGTGTTTCGTGCTGTCGCGCCTTCGGTCCCGCGGATTTTTTCGGTGGCCATCGATCCGTTCAGCGTGGTCAAGCGCACCCAGATCCGGATGGGATCAGGTGTGGTACTCGACGATCGCTCCAACGTGATCACGAACGCGCATGTTGTATACGCGGCGGGCACGATCCTCATCTCGATGAGTGATGACGATATGCAGGAAGCCGAGATCGTCGGTCTTGATCCCATCTCCGATCTCGCCATCGTCAGACCGAAATACCCGCGCACCCGGCTGCAGAAGCCGCTATTCGGGCATTCGGGTGAACTCGAGATAGGGGAGGAACTGCTGGCCATTGGATATCCCCTCGGCCTGAGGCTAACGGCCACCAAAGGCATCCTTTCCGGCACAGACGTGGCGTTGCCGCTCACCCCGATGAGTTGGCTGACGCCGTTCATTCAGACGGACGCGGCGCTCAACCCGGGCAATTCGGGCGGACCCCTGGTGAATCGGTGCGGGGAAGTAGTAGGTATCAGCACCCTGTCCTCCGGGGAAAGGGCTCAGAACCTCAACTTCGCGATCCCCATCGACGCGGCTCGGGACATCATCGCTCAGCTCCTAGCGCACGGGCGCGTAATCCGTGCATGGCACGGGATCAACGGCAAACTGGTTCCTCCGATCCTTCAGTTCGCACTCCAACTTCAAGCCGGATTCCTGATCGAGACGATCGAACCGGGCAGTCCGGCCGAAAAGCTCGGCCTTCGGGGCGGCAATCTGCCAGTGGTGATCGGGACGCAGGAGTTTGTGCTGGGGGGCGACGTCATCACCAAGGTCAACGGTGTGCCCCTGTCGACGGTGGATGCGGTTGTCAAGGTGGCACGGTCTCTAAAGGTCGGGGACAAGCTCACCGTGGAGTACTGGAGCGGCGGCCAGTTGAAGACAGCCAACATCACCCTGCCGGAAAGACCGGTCCTGCAGGGAGATTTCAAGCGCTTCGAGAGCGAGCGATAGGTTCGACGGGGACCCGCTGCAGGGCGGCGTGAAGCTCCCTAGTAGACGGATCGGCCGAACCACGGACTATCGATCCCTCACCACGCAGGGCAAGGCGAGCCGCACCGGCAACCTTGTCGTTGCTCGACTAAGTTGCAGGTCCCGGATTCCCTCTTACGCGGGGCGCTGTCGAGGCCTGCATGGGCCTGCTCCGGTTTCGCACGTGTAAGCGCTTTCAACGCGCCGTAACTCGCGTTACGATCACCAGGTTGCTTTCAGCTCCTGTCGTAGATCAACTAAACGAAAGGAAGCATCTGGACACAAACCCGGACACCTCGATGCGAGAAAGCAAGGACGGAGGAAGCGCAGGCGAGGTCTTCGTCACGTTCTTGAAGCTCGGGCTGACGTCCTTCGGGGGCCCGATCGCCCATCTTTCGTACTTCCGGCACGAGGTCGTCACCAAGCGCAAATGGCTGGACGACAATCACTTCAGCCAGCTCCTTGCCCTTTGCCAATTCCTGCCCGGGCCGGCCAGCAGCCAGCTCGGGTTCAGCCTCGGCCTGCTCCGCGCCGGCTGGCTGGGCGCGCTCGCCGCCTTCCTGACCTTCACTCTGCCGTCCGCACTCCTGCTGTTCGCCTTCGCGGCCTTCTTGCCGCACCTGTCCGGGACGGTCGGACAGGCGGCCATTCATGGGCTGAAGCTCGTGGCGCTGGCGGTCGTAGCCCAGGGCGTGCTCGGCATGACGCGTCAGCTCTGCCCCGACCCCCAGCGTGCGACCATTGCCACGATTGCCGCCGCCATCATCCTGGCGACGGGAATCGCCTGGATGCAACTCGTTGTCATTGGCCTCGGCGCTGCGGCGGGGCTGGCGTTCTGCCGTGGCGTGCAGCCGGTCGCCGGGGTCAGCTTCAAGCTGGGCTACGGCGCACCGCTTGCTGTCAGCCTCCTCGCGGTGTTCGCGGCGCTGCTGTTCGGACTCCCTCTGCTCGCGCACGGTCAAGCTGGACTTGTCGCTGTTGCGGAAGCGTTCTACCGCGCGGGGGCATTGGTATTTGGTGGCGGTCACGTGGTTCTGCCGCTGCTGAGGGAGCTCGTGGTCACGCCCGGGTGGATCACCCCTGACGATTTCCTGACCGGGTACGGCGCGGCGCAGGCCGTCCCCGGACCGATGTTCACGCTGGCCGCGTATCTGGGGGCCCGCTTGCCGGGAAGCATGGGCGGGCTCCCAGGCGCTGCCACGGCGCTGTGCGCGATCTTCCTGCCGGGGTTCTTGCTCATCGCCGGCATCCTGCCGCTATGGAGCGCAATCGCTCGACACCCGTTCGCCGCGCGCGCCATTGCCGGCGTGAATGCTGCGGTGGTGGGCCTGTTAGCCGCCGCGCTCTACGACCCGGTATGGACAGGCGCGGTGCGAGGCCCGGTTGACCTCGCCATCGCGCTGATAGGTTTCACGCTGCTCGTTGCCTGGCGCGTGTCGCCGCTGCTGGTGGTGCTCTGGTGCGTTGTCGCATCCATCGGCACTGTATTTCTGTGATGGGCAAACCGAACCGCGCACGAGCTTGCTGCAGCCTCGTGCACGGTCGTCTGCTGCTGAACCTGATCGAAACGAAGCCCTGACGATGCTCACGCTGAGCATGTCCCCCGACCGCTTGCCGTCGCAGCAAGCCGAGGCGATCCCCCGCCTGGAGCCCGCACGTGATACGGTTGAATTTCCTGGCCGTGCCGTGCCAAACCGTGCGACATTTGTGGTAACGCCGGAGCAGCCGCGCGTCCAACCGGCCTGCGTCGAACCTCGACCCAACGGCACCTCGGATACGCCCATTCGCGAGACATGGCGAACAAGAGCAACGTAGCCGTACCCGGTCCAGCTGCAAGACGCCGCCGGCGACCGGCGTCGATGTCAATGCGCCAAGGCAAAGGGACGGGTCGGGTCGCCGATTCAGCTTTGGGCGGCCAGCGGGCCAAGGCTCTGGAGGCGACAGCACGGCGCGCAATAAGGAAGCGCGGGACGGAAGCCAGCGCGTTGCGTTGCGTGACCTGCGCGCCTCGAGCTCGGCGGCGCCGGGCGAACTCGTTCAACGCCTGGTCGACACCGGCCTGCGCCTGCACGCGCTTCGCGACAGCGACGCCCTGTACGAGTCTCTGATCGACGAAGCAGCGCATTTCAGCGGCGCCCAGCGCGTGTTGCTGGTGCTGAGCGGCCCTGATGGCCTGCGCATCGCCGGCTCGCTGCTGCCGCAGGGCGAGGATGCCCGGACGCTGCTCCATGCGATCACCCCGTGGCTCTCGGAGGCAAGCCGGACCCGCGCCGCGAGCCTGCGGCACGGACCCGACGGGGCGGACCCGATCGACCAGCGCTCGTGCCTGATCGCGCCACTGATCGCGCAGCGCGAGCTGCTGGGCTACCTCTACGCCGACGTCGAAGGCGCCTCGGCCGCTTCCACGACGCCGACCGCGACCTGCTGGCGATGCTGGCATCACAGGCGGCCGTGGCACTGGCCAACATCCGCCTCAGTGAGGGGCTGGAGCGCAAGGTGGCCGAGGGCGCGGCTCAGCTGGAGCAACGCACGAGCGAGCTCGCGGTCATCGACAGCATCCAGCAGGGCATGGCCGCGGAGCTCGGCTTCCAGGCCATCATCGACCTCGTCGGTGACAGGCTGCGCGAGGTGCTGCGGTTCGGCGACGTCTCAGATCGTGCTCTGGGATGCGCCGACCGGCACCGCGCACGTGCTGTATGCGTACGAGCGCGGCGTGCGGATCCAGGTTCCGCCGCTGCGGCCGAACGTCGACGGGCCGATGTTCAAGGCGCTGCAATCGCAAGCGCCCGGTGATCGCGAACAACCGCGCCGAGATGACCGCCTGGGGCCTGCGCACCGTCGAAGGCACGCGGCCGAGCCTGGCGACGGCCATCATGCCGATCTTCACGGGCGACCGCTACATCGGCGCCATCGTCCTCGAGAACCACGAGCGCGAGAACGCTTTCGGCGAGGCCGAGGTGCGCCTGCTGCAGCACGGTGGCCGCGAGCATGGGCGTGGCGCTGGAGAACGTGCGGCTGTTCGACGAGACCAAGGAGACGCTGGAGCGACAGACCGCCACGGCCGAGATCCTGAAGGTCATCAGCGAATCTCCGACCGATGTGCAACCGACCTTCGATGCCATCGTCCACAGCGCCCAGCGTCTGTTCGCGCGGCCGATTGGTCTCGATCGTAGCTGCCTCGAGCGGGACGTGCTCCAAACGGCTGGCAGGCGCAACACCCGCCGGATCGAAGCTGGGCGACGAACAGGCTCCCGCCATGGCCTCTGGACCGCGACAGCGCCGCCGGCGCCTGCGTGCTCGAGTCGCGGCCTGATCGTCGTGCCTGATTGCGAAGCGGCCATCCCGACCTTCCCACGCATGCGCGACCTCGCGCTGAACGAGGGGCTACGCGATCCGGCCTGTGGGTGCCGCTGCTGCGCGAAGGCAAGGCGATGGGCTGCCTGCTCGATCCTGCGCGCCGAGGCCGGCGAGTTCGCGGACAAGGAAGATCGCGCTGGCTGCAGACCTTCGCCGACCAGGCGGTGATCGCGATCGAGAACGTGCGGCTGTTCAACGAGACGCAAGAGGCGCTGGAGCGGCAGACCGCGACCGCGGAGGTGCTTAGCGTCATCAGCAGGTCCCCGAGCGACCTCGAGCCCGTCTATCGCACGATACTCGAGAGCATCACGCGGCTCTGCGAGTCGCAGATCGCGGTGCTGTTCCTCTTTGACGGGGAGCACCTCAGCGCCGCCGCGTCGCACGGTACGACGACCGAATTCGCTGATCTTCTCCGGCGCGGACGACCCAAGCCCAGTCACGAAACGACGACCCGGCTGGCGGCTCTGGAGCGGCGCACGGTTCACGTAGCCGATCTGCTCTCGGATGCTACGTTCTCACCGACGCCCCGCGACCTCTACGAACGCGAAAACGTGCGGACCGTTCTCTCCGTGCCGATGCTGAGGGACACCACGCTCATCGGCGTCATGACCACCTGGCGCCGCGAAGTCCGGCCCTTCGACGAGCGGCAGATCGGCCTCATCCAGACCTTCGCCGACCAGGCCGTGATCGCGATCGAGAACGTGCGCCTGTTCAACGAGACGCAAGGAGGCGCTGGAGCGGCAGACCGCGACCGCGGATGTGCTGCAGGTGATCAGCAAGTCGGTGGCCGACGCGCAGCCGGTCTTCGAAAAGATCACCCAAAGCTGTCAGCGCCTGTTCAATGGCGCAGCGGTCGGAATCAATCTGGTGCGGCCTGACGAATTGATCGACCTGGCCGCCTACGTCGGCCCGGGCGAAGCGGAACTCCGGGCGATGTATCCCGTTCGCGCTGGATCGACGAGTCCGGCACCGCGTTGGTCATTCGAGAGCGGCGCGCGGTGCACTTTCCGGATGCGCTCGCGGGAGGCGATGTGCCGCGCGCCGTGAGGCGCGGCGCCGAACTCATCGGCGGCCGCTCGGTCGTCTTCGCGCCGCTGGTCTGGGAGGACCGCGGCCATCGGCGCCATCTTCGTGGCCAGGAACACGGTTTCTCCGTTCTCGGACCATGAGATCTCGCTGCTCAAGACCTTCGCCGACCAGGCGGCCATCGCGATCCAGAACGCGCGGCTGTTCAACGAGACCAAGGAGGCGCTGGAGCAGCAGACGGCCGACGGCCGAAGTGCTGCAGGTCATCTCCAGGTCCACCGTTCGACCTGGCGGCCGGTCTTCGACGCCCTCGTGCAGAACGCGGCGCGCCTGTGCGGAGCGAAGACCGGCGCGATATTCCGGCGCGACGGGGACCTGATGCGCGCGGCCGCCTGGGAAGGGGCCAGCGCCCCGATGGTGGAGTTCTTCCAGACCCCCAACCACAGCATTGCACTGGACCGCCGCACCGCGACAGGTCGTGCGGCCAGCGAGGGGCGCACCGTCCAGGTCCTCGACGCGATGAACGACCCCGAGTACAGCTACGGCGGCCAGTCGATCGAGAACTATCGGACAATCATCGGTGTGCCGCTGATGCGCAACGGACGAGGCGATCGGAGTCTTCACGCTCTGGCGCCACCACGTGGAGGCCATTCTCGCCACGCCAGATTGCGCTCGTCGAGACCTTCGCCGACCAGGCCGTGATCGCGATCGAGAACGTGCGGCTGTTCAACGAGACGCAAGGAGGCGCTGGAGCGCCAGACCGCGACCGCCGAGGTGCTGCAGGTGATCAGCGCTCGGTGGCCGACACCGCAGCCGGTGTTCGACAAGATTCCTGCAGAGCTGCGAGACGGCTGTTCGACGGCTCGAGCAGCCGGCATCGTGCTCGTCGCGCCCGGAGGACCATGATCGCGCTGGCCGCCCACCATGGCCCGGCGAAGGCGACTCTGCGGGCAGATCTGTCGCGTCGGTGCGCACGTACCTGCCGAGTCCGGCACGTGCAGGGCCATCCGTCGCGCGGCCAGCGCCATGCACTTTCCGTCGATGCGCTTGACCGGACGCTCGACTGGACCGTGCGTCCGTGGCGCGGCGCCGATTGCAGATCGGCCACTATTCGCGTCGTCCTCGCGCCGCTGATCTGGGAGGACCAGGCCATCGGCTCGATCTTCGTGTGCCATGCGAACACCGGCCACGCGGCTTCTCGACAAGGAGATCGCGCTGCTGCAAGACCTTCGCCGACCAGGCGGTGATCGCGATCCAGAACGCGCGGCTGTTCAACGAGACCAAGAGGCGCTGGAGCGGCAGACCGCCACCGCCGAGATCCTGAAGGTCATCGCCAGCTCGCCGATCGGACGTGCAACCGGTGTTCGACGCCATCGCCCGCAGCTGCGAACCGCCTGTTGAGCGGTCACTCGACGTCGGTGGTGCGCATCTTCGACGACGACGCTGCACATGGTGGGCTTTACCTCGGCACCAGCCCGGAGGGCGACGAAGCGCTGCAGCGCTCGTTCCCGATCGCCCTCTCGGCCGTTCCCGCTCGGGCGAAGCCTTCCGCGAGCGGGCGAGACGGTGCACATCGTCGATACCGAACAGTTTGACGATCCGACTTCCGGCTGCGCGACCTGGCGCGCGCACGAGGCTTCCGCAGCGCGGTGTTCTGCCCGCTGCTGCGGGAGGCCGCGTGCCTATCGGCATCGATCAGCGTCACGCCGCGCGCGAGCCCGGGCCATTTGCACCGACACCAGGTGCGAGCTGCTGCAGACCTTCGCCGACCAGGCCGTGATCGCGATCGAGAACGTGCGCCTGTTCAACGAGACCAAGGAGGCGCTGGAGCAGCAGACGGCCACCGCCGAAGTGCTGGAGGTGATCAGCGCCTCGGTGGCCGATACGCAGCCGGTGTTCGACAAGATCCTGGAGAGCTGCAAGAAGCTGTTCGACAGCTCCGAGCAAGGCATCGTGCTGGTCGCGCCGGAGGGCCATGTCGCGCTGGCCGCCCACCACGGCTCGGCCCTCGCGACTCTGCGGGAAATTTTTGATGGTGGGAAGGTTCCTGCCGAGCCGTACGTGCAAGGCATCCTGCGCGGCCAACCCCTGCACTTCGTCGATACGCTGGCTACCGATGTTCACTGGACGGTGCGTTCCGTGGCGGAGAAGCTGCAGATCGGCCCCTATTCGCAGGTTCTCGCCCCGATGACCTGGGAAGGACAAGCCGTGGGGTTTCTCTATGTCATCCGAAAGCCACCCACGGGCTTCTCAAGCAAGGAAATCGCGCTGCTGGAGACCTTCGCCCACCAGGCCGTGATCGCGATCCAGAACGCGCGGCTGTTCAACGAGACCAAGGAGGCGCTGGAGCAGCAGACCGCCACCGCCGAGGTGCTGCAGGTGATCAGCAGCTCGGTGTCGGATACCCAACCCGGTGTTCGAGCGAGATCCTCGAGAGCTACGACGCGGCTCTTCAATTGCACGGGAGCGGCGATCTTCCTCGCCGCTGGCGATGCTCAGTTGCATTTTGCTGCCGGGACGGGCGCCGCCGTAGCCAACCTCGTCAGCGCTGTATCCCCAGCCGCTGGAGCAGACCTCCGCAAGCCTCGTGATCAGCGGGCGCCGACAGATGTACTTCCCGGATGTGGTGAACGGCGCCGACGTGCCACGCCAGTCTGCGCCGGGCGGCTGACGTGCAGGGCAACTTCTCGACCGTCGCTGACGCCGATGCTCTGGAAGGAACGAGGGCATCGGCTCGATCGCGATCAGACGCGAACCGACCGCCACCTTCACCGACAAGGAACTCAACGCTGCTCAAGACCTTCGCCGACCAGGCGGTGATCGCGATCCAGAACGCGCGGCTGTTCAACGAGACCAAGGAGGCGCTGGAGCAGCAGACCGCCACGGCCGAGGTGCTGCAGGTGATCAGCAGTTCGGTAGCCGACGCCGCACCGGTGTTCGACAAGATCCTCGACAGTTGCCGGCACCTGTTCGCCACCGAGCAGCTGGGCATCTTCCTGGTCGGCGACGACGACCTGGTGCATGCGCGCCGCATGGCGCGGCTCGGCGCTCGATGCCATCGTGCGTACCTTCCCCATGCCGCTCGATCAGACGATCACAGCGCGGGTCGTTCGCGCACGACGTCCCCTTCACGTGCCCGATGCGGCCGCCATGCCCGATGCGCCGGCCTCGGTGCGCCGCATGCTAGAGCTGTTCGGCAACTCCTCGGCTGTCGTGGTGCCGATGCTGTGGGAGGACCGCGGCATCGGCTCGATCATGGTGCTGCGCCAGCCACCCAAGCCGTTCTCCGACAAGGAGATCGCGCTGCTCAAGACCTTCGCCGACCAGGCGGTGATCGCGATCCAGAACGCGCGGCTGTTCAAGCAGACCCAGGAAGCCCGCGCTGCGGCCGAGACCGCGAACGAAGCCAAGAGCGCCTTCCTGGCGACGATGAGCCACGAAATCCGCACGCCGATGAACGCGGTCATCGGCATGAGCGGGCTGTTGCTCGACACGCCGCTCGACGACGAGCAGCGCGACTATGCGGCCACCATCCGCGACAGCGGCGACACGCTGCTGACCATCATCAACGACATCCTCGACTTCTCCAAGATCGAAGCCGGGCGCATGGACATCGAGGCGCAGCCCTTCGACCTGCGCGATTGCGTGGAATCGGCGCTCGACCTGGTGAGTGCCCGCGCGACCGAGAAGCATCTGGACATCGCCTACCTGTTCGAGGGCGACGTGCCCACCGGCATCCGCGGCGACGTGACGCGGCTGCGGCAGATCATCCTCAATCTGCTGGCCAATGCGGTGAAGTTCACCGACCAAGGCGAGGTGGTGCTCACGGTGACCGCATCGCCCGCGGCAGACGGCGAGGTGGAGCTCAACTTCGCCGTGCGCGACACCGGCATCGGGCTGTCGGCCGAGGGCATGGAACGCCTGTTCCAGTCGTTCTCGCAGGCGGATTCGTCGACCACCCGCAAGTACGGCGGCACCGGCCTGGGGCTCGCCATCAGCAAGCAGCTGGCCGAGCTGATGGGCGGGCGCATGTGGGCCACCAGCGACGGGATCGGCAAGGGGGCGACGTTCCACTTCACGATCCGCGCGCCAGTGGCCGAGCTGCCGCAGCAGAGCCGGCGCGAGTTCATCGGCACCCAGCCCGAGCTGGAAGGGCGGCGTGTGCTGGTTGTCGACGACAACGCCACCAATCGACGCGTGCTCGACCTGCAGATGGGCAAGTGGGGCATGGTGCCGCGTGCCACCGAGTCGCCGGCGCAGGCGCTGGGCTGGGTCGAGGCCGGAGAGCGATTCGACGTCGCAATTCTGGACATGCACATGCCCGAGATGGACGGCTTGCAGCTCGCGCAACGCATCCATGCGCAGCCGGCCGAACCTGCCGCTGGTGCTGTTCAGCTCGCTCGGCCGGCGCGAGGCCGGTGACACGGAAGGGCTGTTCAGCGCCTACCTGGGCAAGCCGCTGCACCAGTCGCAGCTGTTCGACACGCTGGTCGGCCTGCTCGCGCACGCCCAGGCGCCCAAGGAGAGCAAGGCGGCCAAGGCCAAGACCGACCCCGAAATGGCGGCGCGCCATCCGTTGCGCATTCTGCTCGCGGAAGACAACGTGGTGAACCAGAAGCTCGCGCTGCGCATCCTGACGCAGATGGGCTATCGTGCCGACCTGGCCTCCAACGGCGTCGAGGCGGTCGAGTCGCTGGTGCGGCAGACCTACGATGTGGTGCTGATGGACGTCCAGATGCCCGAGATGGACGGCTTGGAAGCTTCGCGCCGCATCAATGCGCAATGGCCTGCGACCAAGCGCCCGCGCATCGTGGCGATGACGGCCAACGCGATGCAGGGCGACCGCGAGATGTGCATCGCCGCGGGCATGGACGACTACATCACCAAACCGATCCGCGTGGACCAGCTGGTCGAAGCCTTGATGCGCGTGCCGGCACGCCCAGAATAATTGAAACCGGGAGTGATCAGAATCGGGAGTGAGCGGGTTATGGATGAGGTCCTTCGAGCTTTCCTGGGGGTCCTGGCGCGGCTGCCGTGTATTCCCTCCCCTTCAAGGGGAGGCGCGTCGAAGCGTGGAGCAGGGGCCCCGCTTGCGGGGATGCGACCGCGGAGGCGCGCGTCGCCCGCGACACCGCGGCCTCTGCTACACCTGGATCTGTCGGAGCGGGCGGGGTGGGGATGGGTACGCGGTACATCTGCCCCATCCCCCTCCCAACCTCCCCCTTGAAGGGGGAGGAGAACACCGCAGCATCGCGCGGCTTAGCAAGTCGCTCAACCCACGCAATAGTCGGACGAACCCATGAATGAATCGGTGATCGACAAGGCTGTCTACGCGGCGCTGCAGGATACGGTGGGTGCCGAGTTCGCGGCCGAGCTGGTGGACACATTCATCGAAGAAGCGACCGGCATGCTCGCCGAGCTTCGCAGCGCCCGCTCCGAGAACCACGCCGATCGCTTTCGGCGCGCGGCGCATTCGCTCAAGACCAACAGCAACACCTTTGGCGCCGTGCGACTGGCGGCGCTCGCGCGCGACCTGGAGCTCAAGGGCCTGGACGCTGACCCCACCCGCGACACGGCCGCAATCGCAGCGCTCGAGGCTGAATACACGCGGGCCGCCGCCGCGTTGAAGGACCTGCGTCATGGCTGACCCCGGTGCACGTCTGCTGATCGTCGACGACAACAAGGTCAACCGCCTGCTGCTCTCGCGCAGCGTGCAGTTGCAGGGCCACCGCGCCGCGCTGGCCGAGAACGGCCGGGTCGCGCTCGAGATGCTGCGGCGCGAGCCGTTCGACCTGCTGCTGCTCGATATCGAGATGCCGGAGATGGACGGCTTTGCGGTGCTCGAGCAGCTGAAGGCGGACCCGCAGTTGCGCGACCTGCCGGTGATCGTGACCTCGTCGGTCGAGGGGCTGGACAACGTCGTGCGCTGCATCGGCCTGGGCGCCGAGGACTACCTGCCCAAGCCGGTGAACGCGGTGCTGCTGAAGGCGCGCATCGCCGCCAGCCTGGAGAAAAAGCGCCTGCGCGACCAGCAGAAGGAACTGGTGCGGCGGTTCGCCACCTCAGAGGTGGCGCAGGACCTGCAGCAGTCGGGCTTTGCACTCGGCGGCAAGCGCGTGCACGCGTCGGTGATGTTTTCCGACATCCGCGACTTCACGGTACTGGTGGAGAGTCAGCCGCCCGAAGAGACGATCGAGCTGCTCAACACCTACTACACCTTGATGTTCGACGCCATCAACAGCCACAGTGGGGTGGTCAACCAGATGATCGGCGACGGCCTGATGGCCCTGTTCGGGGCGCCGCTGCCGCTCGCCGATTGCGCCGGCAGCGCGGTGGCGGCGGCGCTGGAAATGATCGAGCTGATCGAGCAGTTCAACCTGGAGCGCAGCGCTACGCAGAAGCCGACGATCCGCATCGGCATCGGCATCGCCACCGGTGACGTCGTGGCCGGCTACACCGGCACGCAGCAGCGCGCCACCTACACCTGCATCGGCGACACGGTCAACCTGGCAGCTCGGCTCGAGGAACACACCAAGGTCGCAGGGCACGGCATCCTGATCGACGAAGACACCCGACGCGCGTTAGAGGGCGTGCGTACCGAAGCCATCGGCGCCGTGCCCTTGAAGGGCAAGACCACCGCCGTCGAGATCTTCGCAGTGGCCAAAGGGCAACCGGCCTGACGTAGTCTTGAAGGACTTATCGTCTTCGGTGGTTCGATGCGTTGCGAACGTACTGGCTCAGCCCCAGTAAGGCCTGATCGCGCCCACCCGCTCAGACAGCAGTCGCCTCGCCACGGTTAGAGCGTGGGCAAGCGCAATGCGGTGGCCATCAGGTGGCCACTCCCGCGGTCAGCCGGTACCGCCGTGATACGATGATCCATCTACGATTCGTACCATCCGAGGGCTCCATGCATCGAACGATTCGCGGGACAGCTGCCGCGCTGCTCCTCACGCTGCTGTCCATCTCATCCGGCTACGGCGACATCGACCGCAGCGCCGTCGATTTCCAGACACCGGCTGACATCAAGTGGGTGCGCAATGCGGCCGGCACCAACGAGCAAGCGGTCCTGTTCGGCGATCCGACCAAACCCGGACCGTACGTCGTGCGGCTGCGATGGTTCCCGGGCAACATGAGCCGGCCGCATTTCCACGAGAACGATCGCTACTTCGTCGTCATCTCGGGAACCTGGTGGGTCGGCACCGGCGAGAAGTTCGATCCCGACAGCACGGTGCCGGTTCCGGCAGGCAGCTACGTCATCCACTACGCGGGCAAGGTGCACTACGACGGCGCCAAGGACGAGGAGACCGTGATCCAGGTCTGGGGTATGGGACCGGCAACGTCGTTTCCGGCGGAGAAGCGCTGAGGAGGGCGATCGTCAGTCGCTTGCACGAATGACGGGCCGCCCTGCCTCGTCCGACCGGAGACAGCCCGTCACCTAAGCGACCGCGACCTCGGCAGCTGAAGCACGCAGTGCCGCTCAGACCTTAAGCCAACGCAGACGACGCCTCGCCGTTTCGCTGCGCCTCGCGAGCAAATTCAGGGGCGTTGAACCCTGCACGTGACGGGCGTAATGTTGTCCTCCGCGCTCAGCTTTCCCTCGGTCTTCCAGCCGAGCCCGGTATCCTCGGCGTCGTACTTCACGCCTGGAACGCCGACCCGCTCGAAGACGGTCTCGTAGATCGGCATCATGATCTGATGATCCTCGGGGCGCATCCACACCTCGCCGGTGGGACCCGAGAACTTCATCCCCTCCAGCGCCATTGCGACAGCCATCGGTTCTGCCGAGCCCGCCTTGGTCATTGCCGCGGCCACCATGCTCGGCACGAGATAGACCGGCAGCCAGTTCCAGTCTTCCTTGTACTTCGCCTTGAAAGCCTGGGCCGAGGCGAGCAGCGGGTTGGGCTCCACGTTGGCGTGCCAGAACAAGGCCGCACGCACACGCTCGGCCCCAGCCTCCCCGATCATTGCGGGTGAACCTTGCAGGCCGGCGATCGGCGCATAGACCTGGACCTTCATGTCGACGTCCTTGGTCGCCTTGATGAGGAGGGCGAGGTCATTCCCCCAGTTCCCGGTCACGATCGCATCGGCGTGCGCCGCGCTCACCTTGGCAATGTAGGGCGCGAAATCCTTCACCTTGCCGATCGGGTGGAGATCGTCGCCGACGATCTGAATGTCCGGCCGCTTCGCAGCCAGCATCTCCCTGGCATCGGCGGCAACGGCCCGTCCCCAGACATAGTCTTGATCGATCAGGTACACGCGCTTGATCGAACGGTCGCGCGCCACGGCGTCGGTGACGGCCGCCATGATCATGTGGCCATGCGGGGCGAAGCGAAAGTGCCAGAAGTGACACTTCTCCGTCGTCAGAGCGGGGTCGAGCGCGCCGAAGTTGAGGTACAGCACGGCACGGTCCGGATTGCGCGCGTTGTGCTTGGCAACCGCCTCGGTGATTGCATGTCCGTTGTTCGAGCCGGCCGCCTGCAGAATATAGCGAATGCCTTGGTCGATGGCGGCCTGCACCTGCAGAGTCGATTCCTGGGAACTGCTCTTGTTATCGAATCCAACCAGCTCGAAGTTGCGTCCCAGCACGCCGCCACGCGCATTGATTCGATCGAACTCCGCTTGGAAGCCGTGGAGCGAGCCGGTGCCGATATTGGCGAAGGGCCCCGACAGGGGCTCGATCAACGCAAACTTGATCGTCTCCGCCGCGAGGACCTGACCGGGAACCAGTGAGACAAGCAGAACATAGCGAATGAAGATGCGAAGAAAGCCGGTGATCATGATGTTCTCCTCCCTGATGGGTTCAGCGGTTTCCGTGACCGCCGTATCGATGATCCAAGCGTGCAACCGATCCAACACCACCCAGCTGCCGGGTCAATGACCGGCTAGCCTGTTCCACCTCCTTGTAAACCGTCCATCCTACGCCGTCGCCTCACCCAGGGCCGATTCCGCCTGCTTCAGCCAGATACCCATCTCCATCTCCCGCATCATCGCAGCGGCGGTACTCCTCCCTCGACGATGGGTGTAGGCCTGGGCGCTCGACCAGCCGCTCGATGCGGTAGTCTAGCCACTCGGCCGCGAGATTGTGCGAGGCTTTCGGCGTGCGCAAGCTCGGTCCGGTTCTTGCCTTCCGGCCAACTGCCCCCATGTCAGCTCGACGCCTAGCTGCTTGCGCCAGTCGACCGGAAACCTCGCCCGCCCTTCTCCGCAGTGCTCCCCTTCTACGCCATCCTGCTGCTGCTCCACGCCTATATCGGCTGGCGTCTTCTGCCGGACATGCCATTCGGTGTCGTCGGAGCGGCCCTGACGTCGCTCTGGTTGGTCAGCTCCACAGTACTCATTCCGCTCGCGTTGCGCTCGCGACGAAGGGAGCGGCAGCCGCTTTCCGAGTGGCTGGCGTGGCTGGGGCTGCTCTCGATCGGATCGTTTTCCTCGTTGCTGGTTCTGACTTTCCTGCGTGAGGTCGGGCTGCTCTTCGCGCTGGCCGCGAGCCCGTCCCTGCTCGAGGCGAGCTGGTTGCCCAAGATCCGCGTCTACAGCGCCGCGGCAGTTCCGCTCTTGGCAGCCTTGTTGACGACGGTGGGGCTGATCAACGCGCGCCGCCGCGCGAAGGTGCGATCGGTCGACGTGCCGATCGCAGATCTGCCCGCATCTTTGCACGGCTTCACCATCGCTCAGATCAGCGATATCCACGTCGGACCGACCATCAGGCGCGATTACGTCGACGCGATCGTCGATGCCGTGAATGACCTCGAGGCGGACATGATTGCCGTCACCGGCGATCTGGTGGACGGCAGCGTCGCACAGCTCTCGCACCACACAGAGCCCATGTCCAGGCTGTCGGCGCGGCACGGAGCCTATTTCGTCACGGGCAACCATGAGTACTATTCGGGTGTGCACGGATGGCTCACCGAGCTTCGCCGGCTCGGATTGCGCGTGCTGATGAACGAGCACGTCGTGCTTCAGCATGACGGGGCCGAAGTCGTCGTAGCGGGGGTCACCGACTACGGTGCGCATCACTTCGACGCGTCCCATCGGAGCGATCCCTCGGCGGCGCTCGCACGCGCTCCGAGTGATGCGGCGGTGAAGCTGTTGCTGGCCCACCAGCCAAGATCGGCGTTTCAGGCGGCACCGGCCGGCTTCCATCTCCAGCTCTCGGGCCATACCCACGGCGGCCAGTTCTGGCCATGGAACTTCTTCGTGCGGCTGCAGCAGCCGTTCACGGCCGGACTGCATCGCCTCGACAGTCTGTGGGTATACACCAGCCGGGGCACCGGCTATTGGGGCCCACCCAAGCGCCTGGGCGCTCCCTCGGAGATCACGCACCTTCGCTTGGTGCCGGCCTAGATAGGCTGCACGCGACGGCTCTGCCATGCAGGCAGCCGTCGCGGGGCCTGCGAGCGGTGATTGACGCTGTGCGACAATCGCGAATCCGTGCAGATACTCTCGCGCGCGACCGTTCGCGCAAGGGACGATCGCGAGTCACCGCACAACGTCAGCATCACAGGGGAGCCGGTATGGAATACAGAACATTGGGCGGGTCCGGGCTGAAGGTTCCGGCGTTGAGCTTCGGGACCGGGACGTTCGGCGGCGGCTCGGAGTTCTTCAAGGCCTGGGGAGCCACCGATGTTGCGGAAGCCACCCGCCTCGTCGACATCTGTCTCGAGGCCGGTCTCAACATGTTCGATTCTGCCAATACCTACTCGGGCGGCGCTGCCGAGGAGATCCTCGGCCAGGCGATCAAGGGCCGCCGCAGCCAGGTGCTGATCTCCACGAAGGGGACGTTCCGCAAGGGCACTGGGCCCAACGACGTGGGAGCGTCGCGCTTTCATCTGCTGCAAGCGGTCGATGCGAGCTTGAGCCGGCTCGGCACCGACTACATCGATCTATATCAACTCCACGGCTTCGACGCCATGACGCCGCCCGAAGAGACACTCGGCACGCTCAACGATCTCATCACGGCAGGAAAGGTTCGCTACATCGGCTGCTCGAACTTCTCCGGCTGGCACCTCATGAAGGCTCTGGCCGTTTCGGACCGCCATGGCTGGCCGCGGCACGTCGCGCACCAGGTTTACTACTCGTTGGCTGGCCGCGACTACGAGTGGGAGCTGATGCCGCTCGGCCTCGATCAGAAAGTCGGCGCCGTGATCTGGAGCCCGCTGGGGTGGGGCCGCCTGACCGGCAAGATCCGTCGTGGACAGCCCTTGCCTCAGACCAGCCGTCTGCGCAGCCAGCTGGTGCTCGAGCGCGGCCCTCAGGTTGCCGACGAGCATGTGTTCAAGGTTGTCGATGCGCTCGATGGTGTGGCGAAGGAGACCGGAAAGACGGTCGCGCAAGTCGCGCTCAACTGGCTCCTGCAGCGTCCAACCGTCTCGACCGTGATCGTCGGAGCGCGCAACGAGGAGCAACTGCGCCAGAACCTCGGGGCCGTGGGATGGAAACTGTCGGTAGAGCAGGTGGCGACACTGGATCGCGCCAGTGCAACCCCGAAGGCTTACCCGTACTGGCACCAGGAGTTGACCCTCACGGAGCGCAATCCGCTCCCGGTCTGACGCCCCCCGGCCAGCCTAAACGCGACGGGGCCAGCCCAACAGCGCGGGGGCATGCCAACGAAGATCGGCGGCGGTCTTGTGCGGTATGCTCCCGTCCCGTTGCGAAGGGATTGTCGAAGCCGGCCGCCCGAACACCTCATGCGCCCGCCCGAACAGTCATGCCCGTAGCAGATCTGCTGCCGATGTCATTAGCCTCCTTGTCGCGCGCACTCGTCGCGGGCGTCTGCGCGCTGAGCGTGGGCATGACAGCGGCGCTGGCGCAGTCCAAGCCCGGCACGGATCGCTCGGACCTGAGCGTCGCCTATCTCGAGAGCCGCCAGGCGATGGTGGAGGCGCGCAAGGACCTTCCGCCCGAGACCAGGACGAAGCTCGTCAATCTGTATCAGCGCGCGATCGCCGACGTCGAGCGCACCAGGCTGACGCGGGAAGAGACGGCGCGCCTGCGCGAGGCGTTGCGTGCCGCGCCGCTCGAACGACGGCGCCTGACCAGGCTGCTCGATGCGGAGCAGAAGACCGCGGGCGACGCCGGGACGCTGCCCGACGTGACGAAGCTCAGCGACGACGACTTCGAGCATCTGGAAGCGGCAGCACGCGCGCAGTACGAGGAAGCGCAGCTCCAGGTCGACCGTCTGGAAGCCGAACGGGATCTGGCGGTCAACCGGCCCTACACGCTGGCCCAGGAGCAGGATGACGCGCGCAAGGCGCTCGACCAGCTGCGCAGCGAGCCCCCGGCACTGGCGGGTGCAGATAGCAGCGGCGCACAGGCGCAAGCGCAGCAGCTCGCCACCCGCGCGCGGCTCATGGCGATGCAGGCCGAGCTCGAGCGGCTCGCGGCGGAATCCGCGTATCTGCCGGCCGAGCAGCGCATCCTCGAGCTGGAGCGCGATCTCGCGCGGGTGGGTCTGCAGCGCGCGGAGTTGCGAGCCAAGCTGCTCCTGCAGGCCGCGGTATCGCGTCAGCGGGCAGATGCCGACCGCGCGCTCGCGCAAGCCGCCCGCAGCGACTCGCTGGCTGGCCCGGTGCGCGAGCTCGCCATGGAGAACGCGAAGCTCAAGGGCCAGCTGGTCGAGCCGGTCCTCGAGCAGACGCTGCTGGAGGTATCGGCGTTGCGCGCACAGGCGGCCGAGATCGACGCCCGCAGCGATGCCATCCGCCGGGCAACGGGCGACCGCACACTGCGCAGCGAGTTCGTCGAAGCACTGCTCGACCGCATGCATTCACTGCCCACCGCCGAGACGTTCGCGCGCCAGCGCCAGGCCCGCAGCAAGCTGGCCGCTGCCACGTTCGAGTCCAACCTGCGCAACACGCGCTTGCTCGCTCAAGTGAATGACCTGGACGTCGCGACCACCCTGGCGCTGCAGGCCGCCGGCCTGCCGGACGCCGAAGCGGTGGCGCTGCGGCCAGCCATTCGCCAGCAGCTCGCGGCGAAGCGCGAGCTGCTCATTCGCCTCGACGAGCAGGAGAAAGCGCTGCTGCGCAGCCTGCGCGAGGCCGCGGACGCAGAGCAGGCCGTGCTCACCCGCTCAGCGCAAGCGCGCGACGAGGCGATCCGGCTGTTGGTGTGGATTCCGCTCGATCCGCTCGGGCCCAACAGCCTGGTCAACCTGCGGCTCGCACTCGAATGGGCGCTGTCCCCGGGCAACTGGCGCAGCACCGGTGAACTGCTGCTGGGAGAGGCCACGGCGCGCCCCTATCTCACGGCAGGCTGGGCGCTGCTGGTGGTGTTGCTCTACGTCTTTGCGCAGAACCTTCCTGCGGCAGCTCGCTGCTCTTGCTCCCGCCGCAGTTGCCGTCGAGCACTATCGGATCGGCCACACGCTGGCGGCGCTGATCTACACGGCGCTGCTCGCCATGCCCGGAGCGCTCATGCTGTGGGGTGTCGGGGTGAGTGCTCGAGCACGCTCCGACGGCCAGCCCTTTCGCGCAGTCGGTGGGCCACGCGCTACGCAACGTCGGCACGATCTTCTTTGCGATGTACGGCTTCTCCTGGCTGTTCGACGCGCGCGGGGTAGCGGTCAAGCATTTTCTCTGGCCCGTCGAGGCGATGCAGGCGGTGAAGCGGGCCATCCGCCT
The DNA here is from genome assembly GCA_963772865.1 of uncultured beta proteobacterium. Lineage (GTDB taxonomy): Bacteria > Pseudomonadota > Gammaproteobacteria > Burkholderiales > SHXO01 > SHXO01. Next base: position 38,321 of record CAVYZA010000036.1, read on the forward strand.
CTTCATGCTGGTCTACGTCCCCACCGTGTTTGTCGCCCTCATGAACAGCGCGGTCTACGCTCCGCACGTCAACCGCGAAAGCCTTGGCCGCATCGCCTTCATCTTCGGCATGGTCGCGCTGTCCCTGTTCGTGTGGCGCCTGTTTCGCCGCTCGGGTCCGGTGATGCAGGCTCTGTTGCCGGAGAGCTCGCGTACCTGGCCAGCGCGCCTGTATCCGCTGTGGGCGAACGCGCTCATTGCCCTGCCCATCGCCCTGGGGCTGGCCGCGGCCGCCGGCTTCTACTTTGCCGCCGGCATTCTCTACCGGCTCACCATGGCCACGCTGCTCCTGGTGCTGGCCGCTGTGGTCGTCTACGGCATGATCGCCTTGTGGGTGCTGATCCAGCGCGCACGGCTGTCGCGCCGGCAGGCGGCACAATCGGAGGAGCACGTGGTGCAGGTGGTGTCGGAGGACGGCACAACTCTGCGGCCGCTGACGCTCGACGTGCACACGCTGGGCGCGCGCACCAGCCACCTTCTGAACCTGGTGACCACGCTGCTCCTGCTGGCCGGCCTGTGGGCGATCTGGCGCGACTGGGTGCCGTTCCTGAGCGCCATCGGCGACGTCTCGCTGTGGACCTACACCGACATCGGTGCAAGGCGAGCCGGTGACCCGCGCCCTCACGATCCGCGGCCTGGTGCTGGCGGCGCTCACGCTGACGCTCACGTACGTCGCGTCGGTCAACATCGGCGCGGTGCTCGACATCGTCGTGCTGCAGCGGCTGGAGCTGCAGCGCGACATCACCTACGGCATCAAGACGGTGCTGCGCTACGCCATTGCGGTGGTCGGCCTGGTGGTCGCCTCCAACATCCTCGGGGTGAGCTGGAGCAAGGCGCAATGGCTGGTCGCCGCGCTGGGAGTGGGGCTCGGGCTTCGGCCTGCAGGAGATCGTCGCGAACTTCGTGTCCGGCCTGATCGTGCTCGGCGAGCGGCCGATCCGCGTAGGCGACGTGGTGACGGTGGCAGACATCACCGGAACGGTGACGAGCATCCGGGCGCGCGCGACGGTGGTGACCGATTTCGAGAACAAGGAAGTGATGATCCCCAACAAGGCGTTCATCACCGAGCGGGTGATCAACTGGACGCTGTCGAACCAGACCACCCGCTTGCTGATCACGCTGGGGCTCGCCTACGGCACCGACGTCGAGCGCGCGCAGCGCTTGATGCTCGCGGTCGTCGAGAGCAACGCCGACGTGCTGCGCGATCCCGCTCCGTCGGTGTTCTTCGTGGGCTTCGGCGACAGCGCGCTCAACTTCGAGATCCGCGCCTTCGTGGATACGCTCGACAAACGCCTGCCGGTCAGGCACGCCATCCAGGTTGCGGTCGCGCGCGCGCTCGCCGACGCCGGCATCGAGATTCCCTTCCCGCAGCGCGACCTGCACATCCGCTCCGCCGACGGCCTCGAGCGCTTCCTGTCCAGGCCCGGTGCGAGCCCGACCTGAAGAACTGCCAGAGGCTGGTAGTTCTTGCACTATGACCTCGGTCGGATTCCGTTCTCTGGCCGGCCCCTGCAAACTGCAGTCTGGATCGGTCCACGCAGCCGGCGCAGGCGCCGGGAGGCGACACGGCCCGCACTCGAGCTGGCCCGTAACTTGCCACTGATCTTGGCAAGAGCCCGAGCGCAGTGGTTGCGCCATCGTGAACAATCCGGGCTCGCCACCTGGCAGCCTTCGTTCACGTAAGGAGGGTTTGCTATGCGTCACCTGGCCACCAACGGGCCGCACCGCCCCGAAGCGGTGTCTGCGATCGCGTCCCCCGCCCGGCTCAACCATGCCGGCACGCACACCGACTACCACAGCTACGTGCAGGCGCACGCCCGCACCCGCCCGATCCTGACTGCCTGCGCCGTGTGGGGCATCGTGCTGGCGTGCTACTTCATGCTGCTCGCCCCGGCCAAGGCCGATCCGCTGCCCGAACACGCCGGTGCGTTCAGCCGCGTCATGTGCTACGAATTGGTGCAGGACGCCGGCCGCATGATCGCGTGGGCGCGCTGGGAGCAGGGCTTCTCCCTCGAGAAGACCCGCTCTGCGCCGTTCCCGCCGGACACCCCGCCCTGGATGCTCACCCTGGTACAGGACTGGATCACCGACGCCTACCAGTGGCAGGTCACCGACGAACAGGTCCACCAGTGGGCCGCCGAGCTGGGCAACACCGACAATCTGCCGCCCGCCGCGCAGCTCAGCCGGCACGAAACCATCGCGATCTGGATGCGGCGCATCGCGCGCCAGTGCGGCGCGCGCAACGCGTAGGGCAGCCCGGATATCCGGGCTAGAACGAAATCTTGCGATCGCGCAGCGGCACCAGCCACTCCTGCGCCAGGTCCGCGGGCAGCGGCTTGCTGAAGAAGTAGCCCTGCGCCGCGAGGCAGCCGCGCGCGCGCAGGAAATCGACCTGCTGCTGCGACTCCACGCCCTCCGCCACCACCTCCAACTTCAGACTCAAGGCCATCGTGATGATGGCGGTGACGATGGCGGCGTCGTCCGGGTCGGTGACGATGTCGCGGACGAACGTGCGGTCGATCTTCAGGCAGTCGATCGGGAAGCGCTTCAGGTACGACAGCGAAGAGTAACCCGTGCCGAAGTCGTCGAGCGAGATGGTCAGCCCCATGTCCTTCAACCGACCCAGCGTGGCAGCCGCATTCTCCGGATCGTCGATGAGCGCGCTCTCGGTGATCTCCACCTGCAGCGCCTCGGGCCGCAGCCCCGCCTCCTTCAAGCTGCGCGCAATCATGTCCACCAGCTCCGGCTGGCGGAACTGACGGGCCGACACGTTCACCGACACGCGTACGGACGCCCCACCCCACTCGCGCAGCTGCCTGCATACCTCGCGGAACACCCACTCGCCGATCGGCACGATCAACCCGGTCTCCTCGGCCACCGGAATGAACGATCCGGGTGAGACTTCGCCCATGTCCGGATGGCTCCAGCGCAGCAGGCACTCGGCGCCCTGCACCTGGCGGTCGGCGAGCTGCACCTGCGGCTGGTAGACCAGCCGGAACTCGCCGCGCTCGAGCGCGCGGCGCAGGCCCGACACGAACACCAGGCGCTCGAAGGCACGCGCGTTCATGTCTTCGCGGAAGAACTGGAAGCCGTTCTTGCCCTGCTCCTTGGCCTTGTACATCGCGGTGTCGGCGTTCTTCAGCAGCTCCGACATGGTCTTGCCGTCGTTGGGATAGACGCTGATGCCCACGCTGGCGGTCACGAAGATGTCGTGCCCGGTGATGTGACAGGGCTCGGCGATCGCCTGGGTGAGGCGCTGCGCGGTGCCCACCAGCGCCTGCGCGTCGACGAAGTCCTCGATGTAGACGGTGAATTCGTCGCCGCCCAGCCGGCACACCACGTCCTCCTGGCGCACGCAGGTCTTGATGCGCTTGGCGATCTCGGACAGCAGCACGTCGCCCACGTCGTGGCCGAGCGTGTCGTTGATCACCTTGAAGTTGTCCAGGTCGACGAACACCACGGCGAGCTGGCGGCGGTGCCGCGAGGCCTTCTCGATCCCCACCTTCAGGCGCGTGTAGAACAAGTTGCGGTTGCCCAGGCCGGTGAGGCCGTCGTAGTTGGCCAGGTACTCGAGCTGCTGCTGCGACTGCTTGAGAGTGGAGATGTCGCGCAGCACGCCCACGTAGTTGAGCACCGTGCCGTGGTCGTCGCGCAAGGTGCTGACGGTGATGAGGTAGGGCCGCACCTCGCCGGCCTGGGTGCGGTTCCACACCTCGCCGTGCCAGCGGCCGTTGCGGTTGATGCCGTCCCACATCTCCTCGAAGAAGCGGCGGTCGTGGCGCCCCGAGGCAAGCAGCGAAGGCTGGCGCCCGTGCACCTCCGTTTCGGTGTAGCCGGTGAGCTCGGTGAAGGCCTGGTTCACCGCAACGATGCGGCTGCGCGGGTCGGTGATGAGAATGCCCTCGGCGGTGCTCTCGAACACGCGCGCGGCCAGGCGCAGCGCTTCCTCCTGCTCCTTCTGGCGGGTGACGTCGCGCACCACCAGGATGGCGCAGCGCTTGCCGTTGAGCTCGAGGATGCCGCCGGACATGCGCGCGATGCGGATCTCGCCGTCGGCGCGCCGGATGCTGCCGTCGAAGTCCTGCACGATGCGGTCCTGTTCGAGGCGGCGCACCAGGTCGCGTCGCTCCAGGGCATCGACCCACACGCCCAGATCCAGGGCCGAGCGGCCGAGCACGCGCTCGCGACGGTATCCGAACACCTTCTCGTAGGCGTCGTTGACGTCGATGTACACGCCGTCGTCCACGCTGGAGATGGAGATGGACTCGGGACAGACGCGGAACACCGCCGCGAACTTCGCCTCGGACTCGCGCAGGGCCGCCTCGATGCGCTTGCGCTCGCTGATGTCGAGGATGCTCCCGCGCAGCAGCCAGCGGTCGTTCGAGCGCAGCCGCACCAGGCGCACTTCGCAGGTGATGTCCCAGCCGTCGGCGTCCCGGTGCACCCATTCGAACACCGGCGCCTCACCGCTCAGGGCGGCCGCGATGTAGCCGGGCGCCGCTTCCGCAGCGCTGCGCCCGTCGAGCTGGACCGGGGCCGACAGATCCACCGGACCGAGCGCCAGGAGGGCCGCACGCGGCAGGCGGAACAGGCGGGTGGCGTTCTCGTTGACGTCGACGAAGCGGCCGCTGTCCGGGTCGAGGACGACGATCGCCTCGGGGGCATGTTCCACCAGGGTGCGATAGCGCTCCTCACCCTCGCGCTGCGCAGCCTCGGCCGCAATGCGGTCGGTGACGTCGGCGAACGACGCCACGACTGCGTGCGGACGCGCTTCACCGCTGCGGAACAGCGGCTTGGTGTTGATGGTGAGCCAGCGCAGGTCTTCCATTCCGCGCCGCACGCCCATCAGCACGTCACTGCACGGCTGCCCGGTCTCGAGGGTGCGGATGGCGGGATAGTCGGAAGCCGGGAACGGGGTACCGTCCCCATATACCGTCTGCCACTGGGGGTCGCGCAGCCTGCGGCCCATCAGCTCGTCGCGGGTCAAGCCCAGGATGCGCTCGGCGCTTTCGTTGGCAGCCAGACAGCCGCCGTCGGGCGCAATCAGCATCACACCCTCGGCCAGGCCGGACAGGACCGAGCGGTAGCGCTCCTCGCTCTCGGCGAGCGCCAGCTCGGAGAGCTTCTGGTCGGTCACGTCGGTGGTCAAGCCGGCCATGCGCACCGGCTCGCCGCTTTCGCTGCGGTAGACCTGGCCGCGCGCCTCCAGCCAGCGCACCTTGCCATCCTGCCTCGTCACGCGATACTCGGCGAAGAACTCCTCGGTGCGCCCCTCGATGCAATCGTCCACGATGGCACGCACGCGCTGGCGATCGTCAGGGTGAACCATCCGCATCACGGTGTCGGCGGAGCCGTCGAACTGCTGCAACGCCAGGCCGAACAGGGCGGCGGCGCGCTCGGACCAGCGCACCTCGCCGCTGGGCAGCTCCCACTCCCATACGCCCATGCGCGCCGCTTCCAGAGCAACGCGCAGCTGATCCTGGCTGGCCCGCAATGCGCTTTCGGTGCGCAGGCGCTCCGCGATCTGCTGCTGCAGCTCGCGGTTGGCTTGCTCCATGGCGGCGGTGCGGTTCTGCACGCGCTGCTCGAGGACCTCGGCCAACGTCTGCAGATCCGCCTGCGCGCGGCGCCGCTCTTCCACCTCGGCTTCGAGCCGGCGGTTGATCTGTTCCAGCTGCGCCTCGCTGGGCACGCGCAGCGCGACCGGCAGGACCCGCAGCAAATAGACCCCGGTCGCTACCGCGATGGCGGCGAGCCCGAGGTCGACCACGCCGGGCGACCAGGCGCTGCCGCCTTCCAGCCACACGCGGTAGAGCAGGTGACTGCCGGCAGCGGTCAGCACGAACAGGGAGAACAGCAGGAAGATGCCCCGGTAGCGCAGATCCGCCCGCCGCCGGTACAGGTAAAGCAGGAGCACCGAGATCGCGACGCTCGCCACGATCAGCGTCGCGTCAGCGGCGGTGTGCAGCGGGCCGTCGGACCAGGCGATCGCTCCAGGGTGGGTCGGCGCAGCCGCAGTCAGAGGGCGGAAGGTGGATTCCAAAGCAGGTCTCTAGGTCTAGCTTTTTGTCGATCGGTCCGCGAGTGTAACAACGGCAGCCCGACGCGATTCCTGAGGATGCGTGCAAGTGTCGGTTGTAACTGCATCCCGCTTTGAAAACAGACTTGACAGGAACCGGTTTCCTCTCTCATAGGAACCAATCACACGTCCCTCTTCTGAGAGAGATTGCATGACGCTCGCGTCACGAATCGAGCCCATGAACAGTTCCCTCTCCCTCGTGAGGGGCGCAGGGCAGTCAACCGCAAAGGCGTGAAGGCGCAAAGAACGGCCGCAAAGAGTTGCCATTGATAACGTAGGCTCTTCTTGCGCTTGCTTTGCGTCTTTGCGCCTTTGCGGTTAATCAGTAACTTATTGCGACACCCTCCTCGTGGGAGAGGGCTAGGGAGCGGGGGATGGACGCGGATGGGTTATCCTCGGCTTACGATCTCCCTGCCCTTCCCTTTGAAGGTCAGAGCGTTCTCCGCGCTCCGCGGGAAAGTGCATGAACTACCTCGCACATCTGCTGCTGGCCGGCCCCGAGCCTGAAGCCTTGCTCGGCGCCTTGATGGGGGATTTCGTCAAGGGCCCGCTGGGCGCGCAGTACCCGCCCGCCATCACGCGCGCGCTGGCACTGCACCGCAAGGTCGATTCCTTCACCGACGCCCATCCGGTCACAGCGGCGAGCCGGGCGCGGATCAGTCCGCAGCGCCGTCGCTTCGCCGGGATCATGGTGGATCTGTTTTACGATCACTTCCTGGCGCGGGATTGGGCGGCGCATGCCACCGAGCCCCTCGACGCCTTCACTCGGCGCGTGTATGCGCTCCTCGAGCGCCACGCGCCCCTGCTGCCCGATCGGCTGCGGTTGATCGCGCCACGGATGGCCCAGCACGACTGGCTGGGCTCCTATGCCGAGATCGAATCCGTCCACACCGCCCTCGACCGCATGAGCCTGCGGTTCAAGCGCGAGAACCGGCTGGCGGGCGCCGGCGCCGAACTGGATGCGAACTACGCTGCGCTGGAGGCTGATTTCCGCGCGTTTTTTCCGGATCTGGTGCGCTTCGCGCGAGCACAGCAGACCCCAAGAGCCACAGAAGTCACAGGCAAAGAGCCAGCATCTCCCGCGAAACCGGGGCCTTGATGCCCGATCGCTCAGGTCACCGGGGAGAGCCGACGGGGCTACGCACGAACCAGCGGCCAAATCCCGTCGCATCCACCTCGACCGCGCGGGTATCAACCCCTGGACGCAGCGCATTGCCCTTCTCTTTTCTCCTGGGCACCACCGTGCTACAACCCTGCGCTTGGCAGGCGAAATTCGGGGACGCTCGCGTTTCGACCGCTGCCAAAAACCCAAAGGCCAGACAAGAACAATGATTTCCGGAGAGCAGCTCGAGGACTGGCGGCGACGCGCGCTGCGCGTGGAAGAGGAGGTCGGAAAAGCCATCATCGGGCAGCCCGACACGGTGCGGCTGATCAACGTGGCGCTGTTTGCCCGCGGGCACGTGCTGCTCGAAGGCGACGTCGGGGTGGGAAAGACGACGATCCTGCGCGCTTTCTCGCGTGCGGTGGGTGGGGAGTTCGAGCGCGTCGAGGGCACGGTCGACCTCATGCCCGGCGACCTCATCTACCACACCTACGTCGACGCCGACGGCAAACCACGCATCGAGCCCGGCCCGCTGCTGCGCCATGGCGAGCGGCTCGTCACCTTCTTCTTCAACGAGATCAACCGCGCGCGACCGCAGGTTCAGTCGCTGCTTCTGCGCGCCATGGCGGAGCGCACCGTCTCGGCTTTCGGCCGGGAATACCGCTTCCCGCACATGACCGTCTACGCCGACCGCAACCGGATCGAAAAGGAAGAGACCTTCGAGCTGGCTTCGGCCGCGCGCGACCGCTTCATGTTCGAGCTGCGCATGGGCACCCCGACCGACGCCGCCACGCGCCGTTCGCTGGTGTTCGACCCGCAGTTCCACGACGTCGACGAATTGCTCGAGCGAGTCTCCCCAGGCATCCTGTCCTGGCAGGAGCTGAACCGGATCGGCGCCGCGATTCAGCGCAGCATCAAGACCAGCGAGACGCTCGGGCATTACGTGATGGACCTGTGGGACGCGACTCAGTCACCGCAGAAGTTCGGCATGCACATCGACGGCGTGGACATGGACAAGCTCGTGCTCGCCGGCGCCAGTCCCCGCGGCATGATGGCGTTGATGCGCGCGGCGAGAGTCGTAGCCTGGTTCGCGGGCCGTGATCACGTGGTTCCCGACGACATCCGGAGCATCGTGGCGCCGGCGCTGAGGCACCGGGTGTTCTTCACACCGGTGTATGAGCTGCGCCGCTCGCAGATCGCCGACGCGCTGGTCGAACAGATCCTGGAAAAAGTCCCGACGCCGCGCTAGCAATGGCTGCTGTCCAGGAGTTTCACTACCGCCTGCCGCATCGCGTCGGCAGTCAGCGGCCCGGCTCGCATCCCGGGTCGAGCCTCGGCGCGGGGCAGGAGTTCGTCTCGCACATGAGCCTCTACGACCGGCCCGACCCGCGCAGGCTGGACCTGCGCGCCAGCCTGCGCGACTTGAGCGGCGACTGGCTCGTGCGGGTCAACCGGCAGCGTGCCGGCATACCGGTGCACGTGGTGGCGGATGTATCCACCTCCATGCGCTTCGGCGCTCTCAGGCCCAAGCTGCACGTCGTGGCGGAGTTCGTCGAGGCGCTCGGTCAAAGCGCTTTCCGGGTCGGCGACGCATTGGGCATGCTGGCGTTCGATGCGCGGGAGCGTACCGATCTGTTCGTGCCGGCGCACCT
>CAVYZA010000037.1:0-118199 GCA_963772865.1 uncultured beta proteobacterium
GACGCCGGACCCAACGCGAAACTGTCCACGGCCGACATCGTTGCTCAGCTGGTCGCAGCCTCGGAAAAACCCGGCGCGGTGGCGCGGGATGACGGCGACGCCGCCGCAGCCATTGCGCAGGCCGCGCAGAAGATCGATGCCGTCTACGAGCAGCCGTTCCTGGCGCACGCGACGATGGAGCCGATGAACTGCACCGTGCAGATGACCAAGGACGGCTGCGACATCTGGGTAGGCACACAGATTCCGGGCCGCACCCAGGCGGCGGTCATGAAAGTCACCGGCCTGAAGCGCGAGCAGATCCGCATCCACAATCATCTGCTCGGTGGTGGCTTCGGGCGCCGCCTCGAATACGACGGCACCGTGCGCGCCGTGCAGATTGCCCAGCAGGTGGAGGGACCGTTGCAAGTGATCTGGACGCGGGAAGGAAGACATCCAGCACGACATGTATCGCCCGTACTACTACGATCGGCTGCTCGCGGGAGTCGATGCACAGGGCAAACTAACCGGCTGGTCGCATCGGATTGCCGGCTCGTCGATCATCGCACGCTACTTCCCCGCTTACCTCAAAGACGGCATCGATGGCGACGCGATCGAGAGCTCAGCAAATCTCCCCTACGGACTCAGCAACATTCACGTGGATTGGGTTGCGCAGGAACCGCCTGGAATTCCGACTGCCTTCTGGCGTGGCGTGGGCGTCACGCGCGGGACCTTCGCGGTCGAGAGCTTCGTTGACGAGCTAGCTGTCAATGCCAAGCAGGATCCGCTGGCTTACCGAGTCGCTCTGCTCGACAAAAATCCTCGTGCGAAGGCTGTTCTGCAGATCGCCGCAGAGAAGTCCGGATGGGCAGCTGCTGCCGGCAGGGCAGGGCCGCGGGATTGCGCTCTCCACCGGCTTCGGCAGTTTCATCGCGCAGGTTGTTCAGGTCACGGTCGACAAGGAAGGGGCAGTCAACCCGACGCATGTCTGGTGCGTCGTCGATTGCGGCATCCAGGTGAATCCAGATACGATTCGCGCGCAGATGCAGAGCGGCATCGTGTTCGGGCTGTCGGCGGCGCTGTATGGCGAGATCACAATCAAGGACGGCCGCGTTGAGCAGACCAACTTCGGCGACTATCGACTGCTGCGGATCAACGAGGCACCGCAGATCGAAGTACATCTCGTGGAAGAGCTCGGAAGCGCCTGGGGGTATCGGTGAACCGGGTACGTCGTGCGTGATGCCGGCTCTCACCAATGCGATCTACGCCGCTACCGGCAAGCGTATTCGCAAGCTGCCGGTCGGGGAGCAAGCGAGCACCGCATAAGCGCGACGATCCGAGGGCGCGGCGCTAGGATCTACAGTGGAAACGCCAAACTTCAGAAAGAAAGTTGAGATGAAGAACAAGAACACGCTGATGATCGCGATTGTTACAGCAGCGCTTGCTGCCCAGGTCACTGCCGTCTATGCCCAGGACAAGTACTCGCTCAAATCGCCCAGTGGAATCGCGTTCTCCGACTTCAGGGGCTACGAGGACTGGGCGGTGGTCTCCTCCGCCCGCACCGATGAAGTGCTCAAGGTGATCGTCGCCAACCCGGCGATGATCAAGGCTTACAAGGCCGGCGTGCCCGGCAACGGCCAGCCTGTCCCGGAAGGCTCCAAGATCGTGAAGCTCCAGTGGAAGCCGAAGAAGAGCACGGAGGCGCCCTTCCTCGTGGATGTGCCGGACGTCTTCACGCAGGCTTTCGTTATCGAGAAGGACAGCAAGAGATTTCCGGATACTGGCGGTTGGGGATACGCGCTCTTCAACTATGACGCCGCTACCGGCAAGTTCACGGCCGACGCGGCCACCGCCGACTGCGGCCACTCATGCCACGTGGCGGTCAAGAACAAGGACTACATCTTCCATCCGTACCAGACGCGATGAACCGGTGCAAAGGTACTCGATAGACGGCAATGCGAGCCTGGGCCGCCGAATTGGACCAAGGTGTTAATGGATTCACGTCTGCTGATGACGCTTCAGGTTGTCGTCCCGCCGCCGCAAAAGCTCGGCGCTGTGCCTCATGGAACACGCGTGATAGCGTCCATTACGGGCGGCACCTTCGAAGGCCCTCGGCTGCAGGGCAAGGTCTTGCCCGGCGGAGGCGACTGGACGCTGTTGCGGTCCGACGCCGTTCTCAGCTGGATCTGCGAATCACGCTCGAAACGGACGACGGGGCCCTGATTTACATGACGTCCTTTGGCCTCCGCCATGGCCCACCTGAGGTGTTGGCTGCGCTTGCGCGCGGCGAGGCCGTTGATCCGTCCAAGTACTACTTTCGGACGGCGACGAGGTTCGAAACCAGCGCGCCGCGGTATGCGTTCTTGAACAGATTGGTTGCTGTCTCGTCCGGCGATCGTCGCGCGAGCGGACCGATCTATACGATTGAAGAAATCCTTTAGCCATGCGTAAACTTGAGAAAGAGGGCGCACCATCTGCAGGCGTTTGCCGCAGAGATGTGCTCAAGGCGGTAGCTGCGTCTGTCGTTGCCGGTGCGACGAGCGCCTTTACTGAATGCGTGCAGACCGCCAGCGCCACTGACCGCTTGCCAATCGCGAGCGGAGAGACGGATATGAACTCGCGACCACTGATGACGGTGAGGATCGCTGCCGCTCCGCCGCAGAAACTGGGCACCGTACCCAATGGCATCCGTAGCATCGTGCCGGTGACGGGAGGCGACTTTGATGGCCCGCAACTACGCGGGAAGATTCTTCCTGGGGGAGGTGACTGGTTGTTGCTGCGCTCCGACGGTGTTCTCGAGCTGGACCTGCGCATCACGCTGGAGACAGACGATCATGCCCTGATCTATATGACGTTCCAGGGGCTGCGCCATGGCCCGCCGGAAGCGATCGCGGCGCTTGGCCGCGGCGAAGCCGTCGATCCCGCCCGCTATTACTTTCGTACCGTGCCGAGATTCGAGACCTCGACAGAAAAATACGCATTCTTGAATCGCGTTGTTGCCGTGGGTGTCGGCGAAACTCGACCGGACGGAGCGGTTCACAGGATCGACGAGATACTATGACGTCGTGCACAGCGAGTACACCGTCGAAGCAGTGCTTCCGACCCAGGTATAGACCGATACCATCGTCTACTGGACCCGCCTCATGACTGATGGTTCAATCGATGGGCATGTCCATTGTCCCGTCGCTTCCGTTTCAAGGTTACGTGCAAACGGACTATTGCCAGCGTACGTCTCACCCCCGGCGGTGGGATTGAGAATAAGGAGACCAGACGGAGCGTAGAAGCATGCTGATAGTGACGACGATCGCGGTAGTGCTCGCCGTCTTGGGCGGCGTAGCCATTTCCGCGCAGGACAAGTACACCGTGAAAGTGCCGGGCGGGCTCGCGTTCGCTGAGTTCAGGGGATACGAAGCATGGCAGGCTATCTCGATCAGTCGGAACGACAAGGTGGTCGCTGTAATCCTCGGCAATCCCGTGATGATCGACGCCTACCGGGCTGGCATTCCCGCCAACGGCAAGCCTGTCCCGGACGGGGCCAAGATGGCCAAAATCCACTGGATCCCGAAACAGAACCAGTTCTTCCCGGATGCGACCGTGCCGGGTAGCCTGCTGAACGTCGACTTCATGGTGAAGGACAGCAAGAGGTTCGCGGACAGCGGCGGATGGGGATATGCAGTGTTCGATTACGACCCCGCGTCCGATACGTTCACGCCCGGTACCATGGCTGGCACGCCACCGCAGGGGAACGACGCCAAGTGCGGGTTCGCGTGCCACACGATAGTGAAGACAAGAGATTACGTTTTCACGGAGTACGGAAAGAGGTGAACGGGTACAGGATGTCGTCGCCGCCGTCCGCTGCGACGATGCCTCCGCGCCCTCACCCCGCCGCTACGGAGGTCGCGATGAGCACCACACAGATGAGCAATGAACACGCAAGCCGAACCGCGACCGTCGGGATGGTCGATATGAAGCTCGAGGTCGTCGTCATCCCGGTGTCCGACGTCGATCGCGCCAAGCGTTTCTACGGCGAACTTGGGGTGGCGGCTCGACGGCGATTTCGTCGTCGGCAACGAGTTTCGGGGCGTCCAGTTCACGCCTCCAGGCTCGCCATGCTCGATCCACTTCGGCAAGGGACTCACGTCGGCCGTGCCGGGCTCGGCAAGCGGTCTGTATCTCATCGTCTCCGACATCGAGGCAGCGCGCGCCGAGCTCGTCGGTCGCGGTGTCGACGTGAGCGAACTGTTCCACCGTGCCGGCCCGGGAAAGCCGCCTGTCAGCGGCCCAGATCCAGAGAGGCGCAGCTACAGCTCGTTCGCCACGTTCAGCGACCCGGATGGCAACAGTTGGTTGCTGCAGGAGGTCAAGACGCGACTTCCCGGGCGAGGACTCAGCAGCATGGACGTGGCGACTCTGACCGACCTTTTGCGGGAGACAGAGGAGCACCATGGCGAGTACGAAGCGAGCGCTCCGAAGCATCACTGGTCGGGGTGGTACGCAGCGTACATCGTTGCGCGCCAGCGCGGCAGGACCCCCGAGGAGGCAGCCAAAGATGCTGCGGTCCACATGGAAGGTGCCCGATGAGGCCGGACATCGTTCCCGGCGCAGTCTTTCCCGACTACGAGCTTCCCGACCACCGCGGCAAGCACCGGACGCTCTCGGAGTTGCAGCAAGGCGATCCGCTCGTGCTGGTGCTCTCCCGCGGAGGTTACTGTCCAAAAGAAAGGAGGCAACACGAGGGGCTGCTGCAACTCCACCGCGAGACGCAGGTCGGCTACTGCCGTCTCGTAACCATATCGACCGACAACCTGCTCGAGACGAACGAGTTCCGCGCTGGCGTCGGCGCCCATTGGACGTTTCTCGGACCTCGGGCGCAAAGTGCGAGAAGGATCTCGACATCGCGGAATACACCGACCCGCATCACAATCCGATGATCCCCCACACCCTGGTGCTCGAGCTCGGCCTGCGCGTCTACAAGATCTACAACGGCTACTGGTTCTTCGGCCGGCCGACAGTGGAGGAGCTCCGCCTCGACCTGCGCGCCGTGCTGCAGCGTTGCCGTCCCGATTGGGACATCAGCAGCGCGGAGCTGCGAACCGCCTGGGAGAAGGGCGAAAAGTCGAGTTTCTTTCCGTACGGAAAAACGCAAGCGCAGCTGTTGGCTGGACAGGACTGATCAGCACCGGGGGCGTCGCCGTCCAGACGGCGACATCACCGCCTCCAGGGGCGAAATCGCGTGAAACCCCCCACGTTCCCTTCGCGAACACTGCCTCGGGGCAAGTAAGAAGGCTGGGCACGGAGCGTTCGTGTTGCGGCCCCGCGCCCTTTACTAGCGCGGCTCATACCATGGTATTGGGCAATACCATCGTCCAATCGACGCGACGCGATGTGTCAGATGTAATGGCCTCCGCGCATTGTGTATCGATGGAATCCAATCGCACGCGCGACAGACTCTCTCCTCCAAGCAAGGAGCCGCCCATGACACTCAAAAAACCGCAGTACCCGCCGGGATGCGACAAGCTTGTCCTTTCGCGAAGTCGATCCCCAAGACGGCTCTGTCCTCGTCGCTGACTCGGCGCGACTCTCTTGCCCGTTCGGCGCCGCGCTTTCTGTCAGCTCATTTGTGTGTTCGCCTCTCCCAACCACGCAAAGGAAATGACCATGACCACCGCAACCGAAGAAGCCGTTGTCGCCCAGGCCACGCGCCAGACTGCCGGCAACACCTCGATCCGCCCGTTCAGCTACCGGGCGACCGACGAAGAGCTCGATGATCTTCGCCGGCGCGTTGCCGCCACGCGCCTGCCCGACAAAGAGCCCGTCTCCGACTTTTCGCAGGGCGTGAAGCTCGCGACGGTCCAGAAGCTCGCCCGCTACTGGGCGACGGAATACGACTGGCGCAAGGTCGAGGCCAGGATGAATTCTCTGCCGCACTTCATCACCGAGATCGACGGCCTGGACATTCATTTCATCCACGCCCGTTCGAAGCATGCGGATGCGCTGCCGATCATCGTCACGCACGGATGGCCGGGCTCGGTCATCGAGCAGCTGAAGATCGTCGATCCGCTGATCAATCCGACCGCGCACGGCGGCACCGCCGCGGACGCTTTCCATGTCGTGATTCCGTCGATGCCGGGCTACGGATTTTCGGGCAAGCCGACCGAGACTGGCTGGGGCCCCGACCGCATCGCCCGCGCTCACGCGACGCTCATGAAGCGCCTCGGGTACACGCGTTATGTCGCGCAAGGCGGTGACTGGGGCGCGATCATCACGGACGTGATGGCCACGCAAGGCCACCCGGAGCTGATCGGCATTCACTCCAACATGGCGGGCGTCTTTCCGCCCGACATCGACAAGCTTGCCCAGGGTGGTGCCCCGGCGCCATCCGATCTCTCCGCCGACGAGAAAGTCGCGTACGAGCGGTTGAAATTTGTATATGCGAAGGGCGTCGGCTACGGCTACCAGTTGGGGTTGCGCCCGCAGTCGATGTATGGAGTGGCGGATTCACCTGTCGGCCTGGCAGCCTATTTCATGGACCACGACGCGCGCAGCCTGGAGCTCATCTCGCGCGCCTTTGACGGGCAGCCCACCGGCCTTACGCGGGACGATTTCCTCGACAACATCACGTTCACGTGGTTGACGAACACTGGGGTTTCCTCGGGCCGTCTCTACTGGGAGAACACGTACAGCTATTTCGGCGTCAAAGGCGTATCCATTCCGGTCGCCGTGAGCGTCTTTCCCGACGAGCTCTATCCAGCCCCGCGCAGCTGGGCGGAGCGGGCCTATCCCAAGCTCGTGCACTACAACAAGCTCGACAAAGGCGGGCACTTTGCCGCCTGGGAACAGCCGGAGCTCTTCGTAAAAGAGCTGCGCGCCGGGATTCAGGTCGCATGCGGTAGCAAGCAGTCGTGCGGCGGATGGCGCGCCAGCGTGCGCGTCATCCGCCACCTCCACCGGACGAAGGAAACGATTGTGGCAAATGCCGCCGGCGCGCCATACGCAGGCCACAAGCGCGCTCCACAGTAGGACGCGTCTACTGCAATTCCGTCGCGCGCCGTGGATCGATGGAACCGACTTGCGGCCCCCCACGACAACGCAAAGGAAACGATCATGACCACCGCAACCGAAGAAGCCGTCCTCGCCCAGGCCCTGGGCACCCGCCAGGCCGCCGGCAGCACCTCGATCCGCCCCTTCACCTACCACGCCAGCGACGCAGAGCTGAATGATCTTCGCCGGCGCATTAAGGCCACGCGGTGGCCGGAGAAGGAGACCGTCGCGGACACGTCGCAGGGCGTGCCGCTCGCGCCGCTCCAGGACCTCGCGCGCCACTGGGCGACGGACTACGACTGGCGCAAGTGCGAGGCGAAGCTCAACGCCCTGCCCCAGTTCACCACCGAGATCGACGGGCTCGACATCCACTTCATCCACGTGCGTTCGAAGCACAAGGGCGCGCTGCCCGTCATCGTCACGCACGGATGGCCCGGCTCGATCCTCGAGCAGATCAAGCTCATCGGCCCGCTCACCGACCCCACGGCCTTCGGCGGCCGCGCGGAGGACGCCTTCGACGTCGTGATTCCGTCGATCCCCGGTTATGGGTTCTCGGGCAAGCCGGCGGCGACCGGCTGGGATCATGCCCGCATGGCGCGCGCCTGGATCGTGCTGATGAGGCGCCTGGGGTACACGCGATACGTCGCGCAGGGCGGCGACGTGGGCGGACAGATCACGGACGCCATGGCGGTCGAGGCGCCCGCGGAGCTCGTGGCCATTCACACCAACTTCCTGTTCGCCCTCCCGCAGGACGTGTCGAACGCGATCCAGGCCGGAGCACCGGCGCCGTCCGATCTCTCCGACCTGGAGCGACGCGCGCTCGACAAGCTGAAGGGCTTCTTCGTCAAGAACGCGGCCTACGCGATCGAGATGGCGACGCGTCCGCAGACGCTCTATGGAAACGCCGATTCTCCTGTCGCCCTCGCGGCCTGGCTGATCGACCACGGCGACGGCGACGATCAGCCGGCGGCGACGGTCCTCGCGGCGATGCGCACGCCGACCAAGGGACAGCCCGCGGAGCGGCTGACGCGGGACGACGTGCTCGACAACATCACCCTCTACTGGCTGACCAACACCGGGGTCTCCTCGGCCCGCAGCTACTGGGACAACAAGCCCCCGTACTTCGGCCCCAAGAACTTCTCCATCCCGGCGGCGTTCACCGTCTTCCCCGGCGAGATCTACCAGCCCTCCCGGCGCTGGGCGGAGCGCGGCTACGCGAACCTCTCCTACTTCCACGAGGTGGACAAGGGCGGGCACTTCGCGGCGTGGGAAGAGCCGCTGCTCTTCGCGTCGGAGATGCGCGCGGCGTTCAAGTCGTTGCGGTAGATCAATGTCGTGCGGTGGATGGCGCGCAAGCGCGCGCGTCATCCGCCGCCCGCCATCCAGCACAAAGGAAACGACCGTGACCACCGACACTGAAGCAGTTGCCGTTGCCCAAGCGCCCGCGCGCCAGGCGGCTGAAGACGCCTCGATCCGCCCCTTCGCCGTCCACGTGCCCGAGGCCAGGCTTCAGGACCTCCGCCGGCGCATTGCCGCCACGCAATGGCCCGAAAAAGAGACCGTCGCGGACGATTCGCAGGGCGTCCCGCTCGCGCTGATGCAGGACGTCTCGCGCTACTGGGCGACGGAATACGACTGGCGCAAGGTGGAGGCGAGGCTGAACGCCCTGCCGCAGTTCATCACCAGGATCGATGGACTGGACATTCATTTCATCCACGTCCGCTCGAAGCACGCGAACGCGTTGCCGCTCCTCGTTACGCACGGCTGGCCCGGCTCGATCCTCCATCAGCTGAAGATCGTCGATCCGCTGGTCAATCCCACCGCGCACGGCGGGAGCGCGGCGGACGCCTTCGACGTGGTCTTTCCGTCGATGCCGGGCTACGGGTTCTCCGGTAAGCCGGACAGGGCCGGCTGGGACCCGGCCCGCATCGCGCGCGCCTGGGTCGCGTTGATGAAGCGCCTGGGATACACGAAGTTCGTCGCTCAGGGCGGCGACTGGGGCGCGATCGTCACGGATGTCATGGCAGCACAAGGCCATCCGGAACTGATCGGCATCCACAGCAACATGCCCGGCGCGGTTCCGCCCGAGGTATCGACGGCGATCGCCACCGGCGGCGCCGCGCCCGCCGGCCTGTCCGACGAGGAAAGCCGTGCGTTCCAGAAGCTGAAACACCTCTTTGCGGCCGGCGTGTACTACGCGTACGAGATGGCCACGCGCCCGCAGACGCTCTACGGGATCGCGGACTCCCCCGTCGGCCTGGCGGCCTGGCTCACCGACCTTGGTGACGGCGATGCCAAGCCGGCGGCGCTGACCACGGCGGCACTGCGCACGCCCACGAAAGGCCAACCGCAGGACCAGCTCACGCGAGACGACGTGCTCGACAACATCACGCTGTACTGGCTGACGAACACGGGGATCTCCGCGGCCCGCCTGTATTGGGAGAACAAATTCCCGTTCTTCGATTTCAAGAACGTCACGATCCCTGTCGCAGTGAGCGTCTTTCCCGGCGAGTTCTTCCAGGTGCCGCGGAGCTGGGCGGAGCAGGCGTATCCTAAGCTCGTCCACTACCGCAAACTCGACAGGGGCGGCCATTTCCCGGCATGGGAAGAGCCGCAGCTCTTCGTGGAAGAGCTGCGCGCTGGGTTAAGGTCGCTGCGCAAGTAAATGGCAGGCGCGGCGGATGGCGTGCATCGCATGCGCGCCACTCCGCCGTCCCACGACTGAGGAGAGCACATGCAAAAGTACCGGAAGGATCTCGATGCTATCTCCAGGCTGTCCCGGGAGCAATATCGTGTTACGCAGCAGGCCGCGACCGAACTCCCGGGTAGCGGGGAATATTTGCACAACCAGGAGCCGGGCATCTACGTCGATGTCGTGTCCGGCGAGCCGCTGTTCGCGTCGTCCGACAAGTTCGACTCCGGCAGCGGCTGGCCCAGCTTCACCAAGCCTATCGATGCCGTCAACGTGAACGAACGCCCGGACTGCAGGGAAGGCGGCACCGAGGTGCGCTCGGCGCACGGCGACAGCCATCTGGGTCATGTATTCTGTGACGGTCCTGAGGACCGCGGCGGACTGCGCTACTGCATCAATTCTGCAGCGCTGCGGTTCATTCATCGCGACGACATGGAGGCCGAGGGTTATGCGGCCTATTTGAACCAGGTGGAGGATGTCCAATGACACAGGAACGCGCTGTTCTCGCGGGGGGCTGCTTCTGGGGCGCGCAGGATCTCATCCGGAGGCAGGGCGGCGTTCTGTCGACCCGGGTCGGATATACCGGCGGCACCAACTCCCACGCGACCTATCGCAATCATCCCGGACACGCGGAAGCAGTCGAGATCACCTTTGATCCCGCGCGCATCAGCTACCGGCAGCTCCTCGAGTTCTTCTTCCAGATTCACGACCCGAGCACGCGCGACCGCCAGGGCAACGACGTCGGCAGCAGTTATCGATCGGCGATCTTCTACACCAGCGAGGAGCAGCGGCGGATCGCGGAAGACACGATCGCCGACGTCGATGCTTCCGGCCTGTGGCCGGGCAAGGCCGTCACCGAAGTCGTTCCGGCCGGCGACTTCTGGGAAGCGGAGCCGGAGCACCAGGACTACCTACTGCGAAATCCCGGCGGCTACACATGCCACTTCGTGCGACCGCAGTGGAAGCTGCCCAGGCGCAGGATGCCAACCGAGGCGTGACGCGAGCGGCGCCGCTAGGCCCCGGCGAAAAGCTTCGCGGCCATGTTGACCCGTTCCGGGACGCAGCGGGCGAGCATCTGCCGGCGGATACGGAGCCGTATCCGTCAACGCGTCCTCGGCCGGAGTCGGAGCGGCGTCCAGGCTGGTGGCTGTCATCACCTTTCCAGACGGCGGGGTATCGAAAATGAGAACGTGGCCCCGGGACCATCATTCGGCACCGCCCAGAGACGGCCACGGTGACTCTCGATGATGGAGCGGCTGATCGACAGGCCAATGCCCATCCCATTGCTCTTGGTGGTGTAGAACGGCTGGAAGAGCTTGTCCATGCTCTGTGGGTCCAAGCCCACGCCCGCATCCTGCACGCTCAGGCGCGCTCGATCGCCTTCGTCTCGCTCCGTTCTGATCAGCACTTGTCTTGGACGATCCTCGACGCCGCTCATCGCGTCTGCCGCGTTCAGGAGGAGATTCAGAATGACCTGTTGCAGCTGCACCCGATCGCCTGCGACATCCGGGAGATCCTCGGCAAGCTCGAGGCGCGCGACCAGTCGGCCTCTCTGCAGTTCACTCGACGACATCGCCACCACTTCGCGTGTAGCCTCGTTGAGGTCAACGGCGTCCAGCACGGCGTCCTTCTTGCTGAAGAGCGTACGCAACCGCGTGATCACCTCCGACGCACGGTTGCCATCCCGAAGCGTGCGCCGCGCGGTTTCGCGTGCGCCGTCGATGTTTGGAGGATCGTTCGCCAGCATCCGCAGACAGGTCCCGGCGTTGGTGATAATGCCCGACAGCGGTTGGTTGACTTCGTGCGCGATCGACGCCGTCAAAGCTCCAAGGCTCGTGACCCGCGTCACGTGCGCGAGCTCGGCCTGCGTCTGGCGCAGCGCCTTCTCGGCCTGATCTGCGCGCACCGCCGCGGTTACATCGCTGGCGACGCCGCGATAGCCTTGGAAGCCGCCTTTGGCGTCGAACACAGGCTTGCCGCTCACGGCCAAGTAGGCGATGGATCCATCGGCCTGTACCGTCCGATACGTGAACCCCCGAAACGGCTCGTGGGCATCGAGGGTCGCAATATGCTTGCGCCACTTCTCGGGCTCCTCGCCGGCCTCGGTCGTGATCTCCCATCGAGTCCTGCCGATCCGATTGTCCGGCTGGTGGACGCGCGTGGCCCCCAGCGAGAACCAGGTGAAACGGTGGTCGGGCCCTGTTTCCCAAAGCCAATCCGACGCGGCCTCGGCGTAGTCCCGGAAACGCTGCTCGCTTTCGCGCAACGCTTCTTCTGCCCGGCGTCGCGCGGTCACGTCCTGCACGGTCAGCACGAAGTGGTCGGCGGTGCCGTCCGGCCGACGCACGCAGCAGACCGAGATGCTGGCATAGACAATCTGGCCATCGCGATGTATGTAGCGCTTGTCCATGCTGTAAATCTCGGTCGTCCCGGCCATCGCCTGGTCCATCAGTCCCAGGTTGCCCGGCAGGTCGTCCGGATGGGTGATCGAGGCCCAGTCGCGCCCGACCAGCTCTTCCCGAGGGTAGCCGAGGATCTGGCACAGCTTATCGTTCACCTCCAGGAAGCGGCGCTCGGGGGAGGTGACGCCCATACCGATCAACGGTAGATCGAAGAAACGCCGAAAACGCGTTTCGTCGATACGGGCGAGTTGCTCCGCGCGCGTCCGCTCCGTCACTTCGCGGCGCAAGGCTTCCTCGCTCCGGCGTAGCGCATCCTCCGCGACCTTCTGGTCCTCGATATCGATCCCGACCGAATACCATTTGATGATGTCTCCCTTCTCGTCGCGTAAGGGTACGCGCCGGGATGTGTGCCACCGATACTGTCCATCGGCTCGACGCACGCGCACTTCGATCGAGAGCGGTTCTCCATTCTCAAGCGACGCGCGCCACGCCTTGTCATTCAGCTCGGCGTCGGCGGGATGAAAGTGCGGAAAGGTCTTCGCTCCTGCGCCGGTCGCCTCTTCCAGCGTGAGGCCCATGTACTCCTGCCATGTCCGATTGACGAAACTGCGCGTGCCGTCGGGCCGATAGGCGGCAACGAATACGGGGATCGTATCGATCGTCAACTGGAGGTCGCGCTCGCTGGCGGCAAGCCGAGCCTCGCTTTGCCGAAGCGCTTCCTCGGCCCGCTTCCGCTCAGCAACTTCCTTTCTCAGCGCCTCGTTCGCTGCGGCGAGTTCTCTGGTGCGCTGTGCGACCTGTTGATCGAGTTCCTCGCTCATTCTCTGGACCTCATTGTCCATTCATGGGGCTTGTTTGCACTTGTGCCTATTAAACTAGGCAAAAGAGTTGCGCCTGTCAACGCCGGAGACTGGGATCTGAAGGATGCTACGGGTGCCGAATCGCGAGTCATCCACACAGGAGGTATCGATGAGTGAATGTCCTCGTCGCGAACATTGATATCAAAGTATCACCGATACCATCGTCCAATGGATTCGCCTCCACGCTTCTGAAACCATTGACCATGGGCAGGCTGGACCGAGCGTGTCCATTTCAAGCTCCTCTATTTCAACGAGGTCGACAAGGCCGGTTACTTCGCAGCCGGGGAACAGCTGCAAGTCTTCGCTGAGGAGATGCGAGGCACGTTCAGATCATTGCGCTAAGTTGGAGAGTGATGGAAGGGGGCGCAACGGGTGCCCGCTTTCTCAACCTGGAGCGACCTATCAATGAAAGCCATCAAAACCTATCCGACGAGAGTCGAAGCCGATCTGGCAAGGATCGCATTGGATGCCGCCGGCGTGCCGGCGGTCGTCGTCGGTGTAGGCGTAGGCATGGAAGGCGGAATGGAAGGCGTGCAGTTGCTCGTGCCCGACGATCGCGTGGAAGCTGCCCTGAGGGTGCTTGGAGACGCGTGAGGTCTGGCGGCGGGCCCGGACCTGCGTGATACCGTCGAATCGTTCAATCTTAAGCAAGGGAACAGGGACCAGCGCATGAGTTCGCCAAAGTCGCAAAAGTGCAACGCGTCGGAGTTGGTGCTGCGTTGCTGATTGCGGCAGCGCTCTGGACTGGAGCGGCGTCGGGAGCCGATACTCCAGGAAGCGGGCGCGCAACCTCCTGTCGACAAGAGTCTCGCGCAAGCAGATCTTCGAGACCATGGCTACAGCTGCCGGGAAACACGGCAGGGTTTCGCCTTGTCCACGCGAAGGGAATCGTATGGCCAGGGAACGTTCATGCCGTCGAAGGATGCGGCGGCCCTGTCCAAAGCTGCGCACTTCCAGGGCGCGTTCAGTGCCGGTGACCGTTCGTTTCTCGGACGGGCCGCCTGACCCCGCCATCCCGGACAACTCGCCCGGTCGCTGGGCGCCGGCCCGCGCGGCATGGCAATTCGCTTCAGTCTCCCCGGCGGCGGGGAAACCGACATCGTCTCGATGTCGCACAACGGCTTCGTTGTCGGCACCGGGGAAGATTTTCTGGCCCTTCAAAAAGCCGTCGTGGCGACCGATCCCAGCAAGCCACACCCATGGCCGATCGAAGGTGTTTCTCGGCTCGCATCCCCTGGCATTGAAGTTCGTGCAAGAGATCCAGGTGACGCCGGCCAGCTTTGCCACGCAAGCGTTCTTCTCCAACAACGCGTTCATTTTCGTGAACAAGGATGGGGTGAAACAGGCGGGACGCTACCAGTTTCTTCCGGTGGCCGGACAGAAAAGCCTGAGCGAGGGGGAGGCAAAAGCCAAGCCTGCCGAATTTTCTGGTCGAAGACCTCAAGTCGCGGCTGGCGACCGGGCCGGTCAAGTTTCGCATGATCGTGCAACTTCCCAACCCCGGCGATCCTACCAACGATGGCTCGCTCGTCTGGCCTGACGATCGCAGGACCATCGAGGTCGGAACGATCAGCATCACCTCGGTGGTTGCCGACAGCCGCGCCGCTGAAAAGGCGCTGGTGTTCTTTCCGCGCCGCTGAAAAAGCGCTCGGTATTCTTTCCCACGAGCTTGACGGATGGGATCGAATTGTCCGATGACCCGTTGCCCTTTCTACGAACCAGCGTCTACGCGCTGTCATTCGCACATCGCCAGCAGCAGTAGCGAGTGGTCACGCAGCACGGATCGGCCTAACGTCGTTCAGAACCAGCTCTACGAGTTGAGGATCGAGCTGGCCGTCTAGATTAGTGGACTGTAACGGCCGATTCAGGAGCTCCCTCTCCCGCGAGGGGACAGGGGCGGTCGAGGGGGGCCACGCGCGCCTTCGCGGTCGCATCCCCGCAGAGCGGGGCCCCTGCTCCACGCTCCAGCGCGCCCTCTCCCGCGAGGGGAGAGGGGAGCGGTTCATGCCTCGAATTCGTGGGGCAAGCGCGAGAACTGGCCTCGTCGGGTAGCTGAAACAAAAGCGAAACAAAAAGCCTCCCCGGCAACATATCGCAGTTACACCTGCCCACTAGACTGCACCGCGTGTCCGCACACCGTCCGGTGTCGGCACCGGAATTGTCCGTGCCTGTCCATCTCAAACGACACGAGGAGAAGACCATGGGGACGACGACCAATGCAGTCAACAACGGAGTCAATGTCGATGCGCTGCTCGGCGCACGCAAGGCGCTGACTGGAGCGCCGGAAGCGGCGAACTTTACTTGGCGAGCGACGTGCAAGTGGATCAACGGCACGCACAGTCGTTCCACCGTGCAAGGCTTCTACGGGCTTGGCGACGAGCAGACACACAAGACCGAGTTCAGCTTCGACGCCGACCACCCGGAGATCTTCGCGTCCGAGGACAAGGGCGCCACGCCGGTCGAGCTGGTGCTCGCGGGCCTGGCCGGTTGCCTGACCGCCGGCATCGCGTCCGTCGCCCAGCTGCGCGAGATCCAGCTCCGCTCCGTATCGGCGACACCTCGAGGGCGGGATGAACATCCAGGGTATCCTCGGTATCGACAGTGACGTCCGCAACGGCTTCGACGCGATCAAGGTCACGTACAACATCGACGCCGACGCCAGCCCGGACGACATCAAGGCGCTTGTCGCCCAGTCGCAGAAGCGCTCGGCCGTGTACGACATCATCACAAACCCGACGAACGTCACGGTAGAGGTCAAGTGACCTTCCGCATCGGCGACGCGAGGCACGCGTCGCACGACAACTGTCGTTATCGGGGCTGGCCACGCCGGGTTGGCGATGAGCTGGTGGCTCTCGCGGCGCTCGGTCGACCATGTGGTCCTCGAGCGCGGCGAGGTGGCCAACTCGTGGAGGACCGAGCGGTGGGATTCGCTGCGGTTGCTCACGCCGAACTGGCAGAGCCGGCTGCCCGGTTACGGCTACCAGGGCGACGATCCTGACGGCTTCCGCACGATGCCGGAGACCGTCGCCTTCGTCGAGCGGTACGCCGTTGCGATTTCGGCCCCGGTCAGGGCTCACACGAACGTCACCTCGTTGCGCGGCGACGGCGATGGCTACACGGTTGCCACCAATCAAGGTGATTGGCAGTGCCAGGCCGTTGTGCTTGCGACCGGGGCGTGCAACGTGCCGCACGTCCCAGCGCTCGCCGCAGCCGTGCCGTCGACGATCCTCCAGCTCACCCCGATGCAATACCGCAATCCGGGGCAGCTCGAGAAAGGGGGCGTGCTCGTTGTCGGTGCCTCCGCGACCGGCGTCCAGGTCGCCGACGAGATCCACCGCTCGGGCCGGCCCGTGACTCTCGCGGTGGGAGAGCACGTCCGCGTGCCGCGGGTCTATCGGGACAGGGACATCCAGTGGTGGATGGATGGGGCAGGGGTGCTCGACGAGCGCTACGACAAAGTCGACGATATCGTCAGAGCTCGCAACGTGGCGTCGCTGCAACTGGCGGGCTCGCCCGAACGCCGGACAGTCGATCTCAACGCCCTGACCTCGACAGGGGTGAAGCTCGTTGGTCGTCTTGTCCGGATCAACGACGGCACAGCGCAGTTCTCGGGATCGCTGCGAAACCACTGTGCGCTGGCCGACCTGAAGATGAACAGGCTGCTCGACCGGATCGATCAATGGGCGACCCAAAGCGGATTCGACGGTGTGGTCAGTCCGCCCACACCGCTTTGCGCCCACCGAGGTCGAAGCATCGCCTCCGCTCGCCATTGATCTCACCCGAAGTGAGATCCGGACCATCGTCTGGGCGACTGGGTTCCGGCCCGACTACTCGTGGCTCGAAGTGCCAGTGCTCGATCACAAGGGCTGTATCCGACACGACGGCGGTGTGGTCGAAGCGCCTGGCATGTACGTGATGGGCCTGCCGTTCCTCCGGCGCAGAAAGTCCAGTCTCATCGACGGCGCGGGCGAGGATGCTCGCGACTTGAGCGCGCATCTGGCGTCCTTTCTCAGCGCTCGAACCTCCTCGACTCACGCCAAGCGCCAGGCGCTCAGCCGGTAAAGCTCGGCCGGACCGGCGCTCCGTCCAAGTCGTTCGTCCGACCGACGACGACAACCCGCCGAAGCGGCTTGAACGTTAGACCTGAGGCTCGGCAGTGTGCCGAAAGGCGCAGTCTGGACTCCGACCTCGCCGCCGAACCGAGTGGTTGTTTGAGCCGCATTCCATTGACCGTGTGTTAACGGCGTGCGCAGGCTGATCGCGGCGGACTTTGCGCGTCTGCGGACTCGACCCGGGTCAAACCCCGATGAAACGACTACCATATAGCCCGACTTCAATCGTCCGCTCGTCGAGTTTCGCGGGCACACCTGTATCATTTCGCAAATGACCGCTGTCGAGACATCTCTTGCCGCTGCTGAGTCGCAGGAGGGAAGGAAGGTTGGAACGTCGAGAAGGCCAAGGCGCTCTACAACGTCGAGGGCTGGGGCGCCGGCTATTTCGACGTCAGCGAGCGCGGCCGAGTCGTCGTCCGACCCGACGCCGACCATCCCGAGCGTTCGCTCGATCTCTTCGACCTGGCCAAAGACCTTCAGGAACAGGGGGTAGGGCTGCCGGTGCTGCTCCGGTTCTCGGACATCCTCCGCTCGAGGATCGAGTCTCTGAGCGAGCGCTTCGCGAGCGCGGTGCGCGAATTCGACTACGGCGGCGGCTACACCACCGTCTATCCGATCAAGGTCAACCAGCAGCGTCACGTGGTTCAGGAGATCGTCCAGTTCGGCGGCGCGTACAGCGTGGGGCTCGAGTGCGGATCGAAGCCGGAGCTGCAGGCGGTGCTGGGTCTGACCGAATCGAGCGAGCACATGATCGTCTGCAACGGCTACAAGGACGAGGAGTTCATGCGGCTGGCCCTGATGGGGCAGAAGCTCGGGCACCGCGTGTTCATCGTCATCGAACAGCTGAGGGAGTTGGACGTGCTCCTCGCGGCAGCCGACGATCTGGGCGTACAGCCGCTGGCGGGCGTGCGGATCAAGCTCTCGTCCGAGGGGGCGGGCCGCTGGGCGCAGAGCGGCGGCGAGCGATCGAAGTTCGGTTTGAACGCGGCGCAGATCGTGAAGCTCATCGATCGGTTGCGTGCCGTGGACCGGCTCGATGTGCTGAAGCTGGTCCATTTCCACATCGGCAGCCAGGTCACGGACATCCGCTATATCAAGTCCGCGCTTCAGGAGATCGCGCGGTACTACGTCGAGCTGCGGCGCGCGGGTGTGGACATCGCCTACGTGGACGTCGGAGGCGGCCTCGGTGTCGACTACGACGGAACCTCGTCCACGTCGCATGCCAGCGTGAACTACTCGCTCCAGGAGTACGCGAACGACGTGGTCTATACGATCGCGGAAGTGTGCCGCGACCATCGGTTGCCGATGCCGCATCTGATCAGCGAATCCGGGCGCGCGCTCACTGCGCACCACGCGTTGCTCCTGGTCAAGGTCATCGACGTCGAGTCGCAGGCGCAGCCGTCACTTCCCGAGATCACCGTCGAGGATCACCCGCTGCTGCAGGACATGGTCGCCGACTTTCACACGCTGGACAGCCCCAAGCCGGGGTCCAGGGCGCGCAAGGTGCTCGAGGTGTTCCACGACGCCACCTTCGACAAGGACCGCGCCCGGCAGTACTTCAACAGCGGTGTGCTCTCGCTGCGAGAGCGAGCGATGGCGGAGACGATCTACTTCGCGACGGTCAACCGGATCGCGCAGCTGGCGCGGCAGGACCGCGACGCCTACCGGGAGATCGCCGCGGAGCTCGAGGCGGTCCTGGTGGACCGCTACTTCTGCAACTTCTCGCTGTTTCAGTCGCTTCCCGATTCGTGGGCGATCGATCAGCTCTTTCCGATCATGCCGGTGCACCGCCTGGACGAGCGGCCGGGTCGCCACGGGACGCTGCAAGATGTGACCTGCGACTCGGACGGCAAGATCGACCGCTTCGTGGGAGGCAGCGACGGCCGTCCCAGCCTGGCCCTCCATGAGTTCCGCGACGGCGATGACTACATCCTCGGGATCTTTCTCACCGGCGCCTACCAGGAGATCCTCGGAGACCTGCACAACCTGTTCGGTGACACGAACGCCCTTCACCTCAAGCTCACCGACCAAGGCTACGAGATCACCGATCTGGTGCACGGCGACACGGTGGCCGAGGTGCTCAACTACGTGCAGTTCGACGCATCCAACTTGCTTGCGACATTCAGGCGCAAAGTGGGGAGCGCGAAGGAGCTGTCGCGGCAGGAAGCCAATATGTTCATCGCCGAGTACGTAGCGGGACTCGAGGGGTACACGTATCTGGAAGCTGAGGCGGCGAGCTGATCATGTCGCAGAACCGGGCCCTGCCCGAATCCGCCGTCGGCGGCAGCTATGCTGGACCGCTCAGCTTCCTGCGCTGTCCGTACACGCGCGACCTCCAGGGGGTCGACCTTGCCGTTCTGGGCATTCCCTATGATCTGGCGACGACCAATCGGCCGGGAGCGCGCTTCGGTCCTCGCGCCCTGCGCGAGCAGTCGGCTTTCGTCGGTGAGTACCCGTGGGGTGTCTGGCCTTGGGAGTTCGATCTGCGCGAGCGCTTCAGCGTGGTCGATTGCGGGGATGTTGATTTCAACGTCGGCTATCCCCAGCGCATGATCGAGGAGGTGGAGCAGGCTGCGAGGCGGATTCTCGATGCCGGTGTTTCCCTGCTTGGGCTGGGCGGCGATCACTTCGTGGCCTACCCGTTGTTGCGCGCGCAGGCGGCCCGTCACGGACCGCTGTCATTGGTGCACCTGGATGCCCACTCCGATACCTGGACCTCGGAGGACTACAACCACGGCACCATGTTCTATCACGCGGCCAAAGAAGGCCTCATCGACCCGGCCCACTCGATTCAGATCGGAATCCGGACACCGAATCCAGACACGCACGGCCTGACCATACTCGATGCTCGCTGGCTGCTCGAACACGGGCCGCGCGCGGCTGCCGAGAGAGTGCGGTCCGTGGTGGGCGGCGAGGCCGGTCTACCTCACGTTCGACATCGACTTCCTGGACCCGGCCTATGCCCCGGGAACGGGCACGCCGGTCATTGGCGGACCCACCACTCATCAGGCGCGCGAGCTGTTGCTCGGGCTGCGCGGATTGAACGTGGTGGGCGGCGATCAAGTCGAAGTCGCGCCAGCCTACGATGCGCTGGGCCAGATCACGGCTCTTGCCGGCGCCACCCTCGCTACGGACATTCTCTATCTGATCGGCCTGGCGCGGGCCGAGCGAGGTGGCGACGGCGCGGGTAACGTTGCCTAGCCGCCTCCGGTACGAACAGTCAAGGACGGAGAGTCCCGCGCTCCATGGCAAGCACGCGAGAGCCCATGACCAGTGCCTCTTCGCGGCTGTGAGTCACGTAGAGGAGGGTAAAGCCGATCTCGGCATGCAGTCTGAGGATCTCCCCCTGCAGGTGCACCTTCAACTCGGGATCCAGACTGGATAGCGGCTCGTCCATGAGCACGATCGCCGGGCTGGCGACCAGCGCGCGTGCGAGTGCCACCCGTTGTTGCTCGCCGCCAGATAACGCACCGGGTTTCGCGCGCGCACGCTCGGACATATGCACCAGCTCCAGCATCGCGTGGATTCGGGCCGGCCGGTGGGCCGGTCGGGTTCGCGGATCGTAGCGCAGCACGAATTCGAGGTGCTGCGACACGCTCATGTGCGGCCACAGCGCCAGGTCCTGGAAGACCATGCCGATCCGGCGCTTCTCTGGTTCGACCAAGTTGCGCCCATTCTCGGCCACCTTAGTGCCGCCGATGCTGACGGTACCGGAGTCGGGCACCTCGAGACCTGCGATCAGGCGCAGCGCCGTCGTCTTGCCGCAGCCGGAGGGCCCAAACAACACGACGCGCTCGCCAGGCTCCAGCGATGCCGTGAGCTCGTCGACCACCCGCCGTCCGTTGTACGACTTCGATACTGCATGCAGTTCGATGGCGCTCATTGCCTTCCGACGTGCGCCCGCAGCAGCGCACCCATGACAGCCAGTGCAATGAGGATAATTGTTGCCAGCATGACGCACAGGGCCGAGATGAGGCTGGGCGCGCCGTTCGCCATCAGCGTGAAGATGCGTACCGGCAGAGTGTCCTGTCCCGCAGGATAGACCAGCATGGAAGCGCCGAGATCGCGAACGCAGAAGATGAAGCCGATCAGCCACGCGCCGATGACGCCCGGAAGGGCGGCGGGCACGACTACCTCCCAGATCCGGGCGAGCCAAGGCACGCCCGCAGTCTGCGCCGCCTCTTCCAGCGACTGCGGCACATTGATCAGCGTTGCCACAGTGATGCGGCTGGTCAGGGCGGTGTACTGGGCAACGTACGCGAAGATCACCATGGCCGCGGACGCGTAGAGGGAACTCGTCGCCGGCCGGTTCCACAGAGCAATCAAACCAACGCCGAGCACGGTTCCAGGTAGCGTGAACAGCAGCAGGGACAGCGTATCCAAGCTGCGCCAGAAGCGCAGGGCCCGATGGTGGATCAGGTAGCCGCAGAGAAATCCAAGCAGGGTGAGCAGCGAGGCACCGACAGCAGCGAAGCCAAGTGTTCGGCCCAGGCTGTCGGCTGCCCTGGACCAAGCCTCGCGATAGGCGAACGGCGATACAGAGGACCAGACCAGGGCGACAAGAGGCAACACCACGCTCACCACACCAAGCGTGCTGATTGCTAGGAAGAGCGGGATGCGCCAACGGCCGAGCGCAACGATCAGCATGTGGCGCCCAGATGTAACAGGTCGTAGTCGGTAGATCCTGTCGCGCAGATACCCGCCCTCCAGGCAAAGCACCAGCAGAGTGATCGCCAGGAGAGGCGTTGCTGCTGCAGCGGCGGCACCGAAATCATAGAAAGCCGAGAACTGCGTGAGTGTTTCAACAGGGAAGACGGGATAGCGCAGAAACATCGGGACGCCAATCTCCCCCAGAGCCAGCAGAAACACGACGATGGCTCCGAACAGGATGCCCGGCAAGATCGTGGGCATCGTGACGTAGCGAAGCGTGGCGGCCCAATCCGCGATCAACGACCCCGCTTCCTCGAGGCGAGGATTGACTGCGTGCAGGTAAACCACGGTCAGGATCATCGGCGCGGGCAGCAAGGCGCTCACCAGTACCCACACGCAGCCCGGCAAGCCGAACAGCCAGCCACCCAGCGTCTCCATGCTTCGTGCAGGAAGGATCTGCGCCAGGATGCCATCCCTCGCCACCAAGTTGAACCAGCAGACCGCGAGAATATAGGGCGGCAGCAGCAGCGGGATCGACAACAGCACCGTCAGCGGGCGGCGCAGCGGCAGGTCGGTCTTACCCAGCGCAATCCCGAGAGGCACGCCGATCAGGGTTGCAAGGGCCGCGGTCAAGCCAGCGAGCGTCAGGCTGCGACCCAGCGCTGCCCATTGCTGCCCTGGTGTCGCGAACAGCTTCGCGTATACGGCGAGCGTCAACTCGCCGTTGACGATCAGGCTCTTGGCCAGGATCGCCGCGACCGGAAGCAGCCCGACGACAAGGAAAACGACGACTGCCAGCCAGAGTGTCAGCCGGCGTTGCAAATCAGTGTCCCGCCCAGCCCTTGAGCCACGCCTGGATCGCCTGCATCTTGGCTGCGACGGCCGCGTAGTCGACCTTCATCACCTTCAAGCTCTCCAGTCTGGGAACACCGGCGGGCGTTTCCACGCCCGGGTGCAGCGGAATCTGCGCGGCATCCGAGTAGGCGAGCTTCTTCTCCGTCTCCGCCGACAGCAGGTAGTCCATCAGTTTCTTCGCGTTCTGCGGATGCGGCGCGCCCTGGATGAGCAGGACCGCGTTCGGCACGATGAAACAGCCCAGGCCCCCTTCTTCCTGGTCCGGGAAAGCCCCTTCCACCGGGCGACCCTGCGCGCGCCGGCTGTACACATCATCGCTATCTACCAGGGCGAACAGAGAGTCACCCGTCGCCACCTGATCCGCGCTTTCCCCGTTGCTGGAAGAGATGCGCACGCCGTTGTGGCGCATCGATTCGAGAAACGCCTTGGCCGGCTCATCGCCCCATACCGTGAACAGCGCAGCGATGTGTGCGGTCGTAGTACCGAACAGCGGGTTGGCGATGCACCGCTTTGCCAGCGAACTGCGGGTCAGCATACGCGCGGATAGAGGTCGGCGGATCCTTCAGGCCTCGATGCACGATCAGCATGCGAGCCCGAGCGGAAAATCCGGTCCAGTGCCCTTGCGGGTCGCGGAACTGGGCCGCGATGGTTTCGGCGCTCGGCGAACGGTACGGTGCCGATACGCCTTGCTGGCGGAGCACTTCGGCGCGGATCGGCTCGTTGGCCCAGTAGACGTCGGCCTGGGGATTGGCCTTCTCGGCGATCAACCGGTTCGTTACCCCTGCACTCTTGGTTTCTTCCGTGTCGTAGACTGCCAGTACCTTGATCCCGGTGTCGCGTTCGAAGTCCTTCAGGATCGGTTCGGAGAAGACCTGATCGTGGCTTACGTAGGCGACGACCGTGTCGGAAGGGCTCGGGACGAGTGCGCGCCAAAGGACCGCCGCGATCACGGCGATCAGCACGACCGGGAGGAGGATACCCTTCCTCATTCAGTCGGCCTCGGTCGGGTCTGTGAGCCCACGTCGACCATAGAGAGCTCCGCACCCTGTTGGTCAATTGCAGGCGATGCCGTTGACCTTCGGTGTTGGTGCATGACCTGTTTCATCGGCGGACCTTCGCGGGACTCACTTGCCGCTCCAGGAGAAGTCGTCGAAGGCCGTGACGCTGTCGGCCTTGGTCCACACGCCGACCGCACCGGCTCCGGGGATGTGCTCGTCCTCCAGTTCGATGTAGGGCTTGCCGTCCAGTGAAACCTTGATGCGCTTGCCCGCGAAGTCTACCCGCAGGGTGTGCCACTGGCCTGCCGCCACCGGCGCGTCGACATACTTGATGGTGCGCCGACTGCCCCGCGTCGTGTGGTAGAGCGACACATTGTTCTCGAGGGCGTTGGCACGAGCGATGTAGTAGTTGTCCCCGTCCTTCCAGCGCCACATCACTCCGCCGGCGCGATCCTCGCGACCCCTCTATCGGCTTGAACTTGACCTCGACGAAGCCATCGGTCAGGGCCACATCCCTTCGCGCGCACCAGGGAAAAGTGCCCTGGGCGGACTGCTTCAGCACGTTGGGCCGGCTAGGGGCTGAGGGGTCCGCCTCGATCAGCCACTTCGGCGAGCCGCGCCCGGTGACGCCGCATGTCCAGCCTGGCGGCCCGGCGCCGACGGAATCCTTGTCAAAGTCGATCGTCTCCGCCAGCGTGGCCGTTGCGCATAGTGATGCGACCAGCATTGGTACGATCCGTTTCATGGGCAACCCTCCAGGGTGAACGATCCTGCCAGGTCCTCAGCACATCGGTCGCCCACGCCGGCGTCTTGTCCGTGTGGCAGACGTTGCAGGCATTCGGAATCTTCAGGGCCTCGCTTTCAGCCGGTGTGATGAAACGGAAGGTGTGGGCGCGCACGTTCACGTCGGCGATCGTCTGTTGGATCTTCGGCATGTGGCAGGCTATGCACTCGTTGCCGGTGACTGCCGGTCTTGTGGTGCGTATGCGCTTCGATTGTCGGAGCGTGCGGACCGTTCGGCGTGTTGGGACCGTGGCAGTCGAAGCAGAGGTTCGCGGCCGGCTTCCACAGGACGGCGTCGTTGCGTGTGCCGTGCACGTCGTGACAGCTGAAGCAGGTCACCCCGCGCGTGTACATCAGGCTCTGCACGAAGTCGTTGCCCTGCATCCGGTTCTTGTGTCCGGTGCCGTCGGCAAAGTGGGTGAACGAGGTCTCGCCCGGCTTGTGCTCTTCGAGCTTCCAGAAGTCGGCCAGGTGCTTGCCTACGTGGAAGCCGACCGGCCAATCGTAGTATCGCCCTTCAATCGGGTTGTGCAGCGGCTGGCCTTGCGAGTGGCACTGGATGCAGACGTCGTTGGCCTGCACGTAGTTCAGCTTGGCTGGATTGATGATGTTGGGACGGCCCTGGTGTGCGACGTGCTCGCTGCCGGGTCCGTGGCAGCGCTCGCAGCCGACGTTCCACTCGGTGACTTTTCTGGTGGCGATGTCGTAGTTGACCGAATGGCAGCCGTCGCACAGCGGGCCGGTCGGACGCTGGAAGTTGTCAGGGGGATAGAGTGACGCCCACCAGTCCGTGCCGTTCTTGACGAAGTACGGCCGCCACATCTTGTGCGTTACGTCCCATTGCGCGGGAAATACGAAGTAGTCGTCCCCGATCTGCTTGAAGTAGCGCTGCTTCCACCTGCTCCCGTAGGTGAATGCGACGTCCTCCTTGGTGAACGTAACCAGAGGATCGGGCTTGGAGAGGTCGGGAATGATCGCATCGGGATGCGTGCGCGGGTCTTGCACCACGTTCGCCATGCGCGTCTTCGCCCACCGCGCATAGATGTCGGCGTGGCAGTCCTTGCACGCTGCCGAGCCGACGTAGTGTGCCGAGGCAACGTCAGCGGCCGGCGGCGCGCCGGCCGTCGACGCAGACAGTGCAGCCACCTTCGGCAGATGGCGCAGGTGGGCGGTGACCTGCCAGATCTTGCGCTCGGGCAGCTCCCATGCCGGCATGCCGGTATGCCGGATGCCGTTCTTGATGTGATAGAACAGCTCGCCGTCACTCATTGCCTGAACCGTGGCGCTGCGCAGATCCGGGGGACGCGGATACTGGCCGCTGCCGATTTCGGTCCTGCCGCTGCCGTCGTAGGCATGACACAGCTCGCATTTGGTGCGGTACACCTCCTGCCCGGCGAAGACATCGGGGCTGCCTGCGGCGGTGCTCAACGGGTTCTGCATCGCTCGAAAGCGGGTGGGCACCGTGTGATGCAACAGCCATTGTGCGATGCTGGCCTCCAGGGCAGGGCGCGTCTTCCCGCGCGCTGGAGCCTTCCCAGACGATGAACGCGTACGCGCCGCCGAGCAGGAGGGCGATGACGCCAAGGCTCACCAAGATGATGGTCATGGTCTTGTTGCGAATCATGCTCTGCTCCTCATTGACCGGTTTCGCCAGACGCGTGCGGATGGCCCCTTACTTCCGCCCCAGCAACACCTGAATGCCGAGGTAAGCAATGAACGTCGTTGTCCCCTGGCCGTTGGTCAGTCCGGTGCCCGCCGAAGCGAGCAGCTTGACCTGCGAGCCCAACGCCCGCCGCAATCCCAGATTGAAGATCACATCGCCACGGTTCACGAACGTCTCGCTGTAGCTGCGCACCTCGGCCATCAGCTCCAGCGTGTCCGTAGCCTCGACGGCGCCTAGTACTCCGACGACCCATTCGTTTTCCTGCGAGCGGAAGTATTGATAGCCGACTTCACCGACCAACCTTATCTTGCCGAAGTCGTGGGCGATTTCGACCGGGAGGAAGAGGTTGGGACCCGGTTCGGCGATGCCTTGGGAGACCGCGCTGGAAGAGTTCTCCAGTTGCAGCTGGGGATACACGGACATGTCGACGCCGCTGCGCTCCTGGTCCAGAAAACGCCATTTCACGCCCAGCAGCGAGTCGTCGAGGCCGCTTTTCACCCCGCCGCTTTCCGGGGTCGAGAGGAACGACCAGCCGGTTTCGTACTTGAGCTGGACGCGCTCACCCAGGCCGTAGTTGAAATCGACGTGCGGAAAACTGCGCAGCCGCTCCTCGCGCGTACGCTGCTCCAGGTAGGCCACGTTGATCTCCCAAGCGCCGGGGCCGGGTGTGCCCGGATCGTCGGTAAGCATCGGCGGGCCGCCTTGGGCGAGTGCGGCAGGCGCGGCGCCGAACAGCAGCGCGGCGGCGGCGAGCCACCACCCCAAAGTGGCTGGAGTCGAGCGCTTGCAGCCGGATCTCTCGTGCATCGAGCTCGCTCGGCGGCGTCTGTTATGGATGTTACTGGTAAGTGATGCATACTACACAGCCTTGAAGACCATGGCGAGACAACCAAGTTCCAAAGTGGCACCCGCCGACGTGACAGTGAGCCGGCCGGCCTGGCTGCTCTTCGTCCTCAGCCTGCAGGGGCAGCAGCCCGCGGTGCGGATGCGCGTATGGCGGGCCCTCAAGGCGCTCGGCACCGTGGTGCTGCGCGACGGGGTCTACCTGCTTCCTAACCAGGCAGAGCTCGTTGCGCCCTTGCAGGCACAGGCCGATGAGGTCGCCGCTTCCGGCGGCCGCGCGCAGATCTTGCACTTCGATGCGCGCGATCCGCAGCAGGAAACCGAGTTTCGCCAGCTCTTCGACCGCACTTCGGACTACCACGCCCTGGTGGCCGAGATCCAACGTGCCGGGCAGGACCTGGGAGACCTGGACCCGATCGACCTGGCGGGGCGCCTCGCGCGCTTGCGGCGCGACTACGAGAGCGTCGCAATGCAGGACTTCTTCCCGGGGGCAGCGCGCGAGCAGACACGGGAGGCGCTGGACGAGCTGACCGTAGCCGCCAATGCCGTGCTATCGCCCGACGAACCTCACCCTACTTTGGGCCGAATCCGGCAGCTCGATGGCAACGCCTATCAGGGGCGGACCTGGGCGACGCGCGCGCGCCCCTGGGCAGATCGACTCGCGAGCGCGTGGCTGATCAAGCGCTTCATCGACCCGCGCGCGAAGCTGTTGTGGCTGAAACACCCCAAAGACTGCCCGAAGCGCGCCGTGGGGTTCGATTTCGATGGCGCCGAGTTCACGCACGTCGGCGCCAAGGTGACCTTCGAAGTGTTGCTGGCCAGTTTCGGCTTGAGCGGCGATCCGGCTCTGGCGAGGATCGGTGCGCTCATCCACTATCTCGACGTGGGCGGCGTGCCGGTCGCAGAGGCTGTCGGCGTGGAGGCGATATTGCGAGGCGCTCAACGCCTGATTGCGGATGACGACAGCCTGCTGACGGAAGCCGGCAAGCTGTTCGAGTTCCTGTACGCCCAGTACACCGCCAGCGCCTGAGC
The DNA here is from genome assembly GCA_963772865.1 of uncultured beta proteobacterium. Taxonomy (GTDB): domain Bacteria; phylum Pseudomonadota; class Gammaproteobacteria; order Burkholderiales; family SHXO01; genus SHXO01. The sequence continues at coordinate 27,908 of CAVYZA010000037.1, forward strand.
CGCACCGGAACGGACTGCTATCGACTGAACCGCATCGGCGGCATGCGGATGGCGTACCGCCGATCTACCTGAAGGTGTAGCCCGGCGCCTCGACTTGAGAGAGCAGGTCGGCAGGGGCGTCGGTCGCGACGGCCCGCCCTTCGATGACCGGTGCCACCGGAGAGTTGGCGGCGAGGTACTCCGTGAGCACGCGATGGATCCCGATGTCGTGCACGCGCGCCTCCCGTACGTGGCAGACGATTGATGACGTCGTCGGGATCGCCATCGCGTTGTGCGCCGAGCACGGTGTAGACCCGGTCTGGTTCGAGGGGACGGCCCTGGACCTTCACCTCTTGCACTCGCTTGCCTGCGGCGTTGCCGATGGTGAACTTCACTGTCAGACCCTTGTAGCGCACCAGCCACCCGCCGAAGCGCCGGCTGGATCGCTGGCGAAGGTGTCTTCCAGCTCACGCTCCAGCCAGTCGCGGATCTGCTGACCGGTGACGACGCCGGATTTGAGGCGCGAGTCGATCGGCAGCATGGCCCAGAGATACCCGACAGTGATCTGCGCCTCGCCGCCGGGCGGTGGTACCAGCGGCGGGCAGAAGCGGAATCCGTTGGAGACCACGAAGTCGGTGCCGAACTTCCACATCAGCGCATCGGTGATGAGGTTGTCGGTGGGTGTTTCCATCACGTAGTAGCGCAACAGCGGGGTGGTCGTCTTGCCGATGACGCGATCGATCTCGTTGCGGTACGGCGCACACGCAGCGGCCACCAGCGTTCTCATCTCGTCGTCTTCGGGATACCGCTCCGGATCGACGTCCAGAAGCGCATAGGCTTCGTCCTTGATCCTGCCGTCCTCGACCACCAGGTCGAGCTTGCCGACGAAGGAGGCGAACGCGCCCGGTTCGGTGACCTTCGCGTAGGCTCCCTGCAGGGGTTCGCGGATGCGCTCGTGAGTGTCCCCGCCGAGGACGTAGTCGACACCCTTCGCGCGCGGGTCGTTCGACAGGTTGATCTGCTGTGCAAGCCCGAGATGTGCCAGCACGAAGACGAGGTCGCAACCTTCGCGTTCGCGCAGCGCGGTCACGTACTCGGCGAGATTCTCCTGCGGGCGAGTGAAGCGGATGCCTGCGGAGTAGGCGGGAGGTTGCCGCGTTGGCGTGAGCGGATCGTTGTAGCCGACGAAGCCCACCTTTACGCCGCCCACGCGGAACACCTGGTACGGCAGGAAAGATGAGCTTCGCGCCTGGAGCGTCCGCGTGGAACATGTTCGCGCACACCTTGGCCGCTGAATAGGCGCCGAGGTTGCGAATCAGCATCTCTTTGCCGTAGACCACCTCCCAGTTGCCGGGAAGCATCAAGTCATAGGCCAGGCAATTGACCAGCGGGATCATCGCCTGACCGCGGGATAGAGAGGCGACGGCGCTGCCGTGGAAGCAATCTCCCCCGTCTACCAACAGCGTGTTGCCGGGGTTCTGCAGCCGCAACGCCTGGATCAACGTGCGCAGCGTAGCCAAGCCGCCTCTGCGCTTGAATACGGCCTTCCCGGCCTCGTAGAAGAGCTCGTCGTGAATGTCGAGCTGCGCATGAATGTCCGTGGTGTGCAGAATGGTGATGTGCTGCGCCTTGCCGGCGCGCACCGCGCCATTGCCGGCCATCTCGGCGGCCGCGGCAATGCTGCTTTCCCATCGAGCGAGGGCGGAGACCGCTGTGAGCCCGGCGCCCAGCAGAGCGGCCCGCTTGATGAAGTCGCGGCGCGCGACGCGGCCAGGCTGACTCAGAGGCAAGTGCGTGCCCGAGCCACTGCACTCGCAGTCGGACCGCTGATCGGCTCGACTCTTCGGCTTCATGTGCGCTGCTCAGTCACGAGGGGGCGGTCGATGCGCACGTGGCAGTGTCCGTCACCCGCCGCTCTTGAGCGCTCGCCGCATCGACCCGAACCGCTTACGGTACTGCGCCGGCGTGAGGTTGACCTGGCGCCGGAACAGACGGCTGAAGAAGCCGGCGTCCTCGTAGCCGACTTCGTTGGCGATGGCCTCGATCGGCTGCTCGCTCGCCTCGAGCATCTGCTTCGCCTCTTCGAGGCGCAGCGTATGCACATACGCCAGCGGCGACATTCCGGTCGCCTGCTGAAACCGGCGCTTGAACGAGCGCTCTGCCAACCCGCTCAGCCGCACCATCGCGGTCACCGGGCGACGGCTCGTGATAGTGCTCGGCGATCCAGGTCTGGCAGCGTGCGATCACCGCATCGTCCACCTGGCGCGAGCGGGCGAGCCGCGCGAAGGGTTGCTGGCCGACGCTGTGCCAGTCGATGAGGTTGATGCGCGCGACCTGCATCGCGGCGTCCACGCCGACGAAGCGCGCGATCAGGTAGAGGGCAAGATCCAGCCAGGAGGTGCCGCCACCTGCCATGACCAGGCGCTGGCCGTCCCCCGACACGACCAGGGCCCGCTCCGTGCGCACCTTCACGGCCGGGTAGCGGCTGCGCAGGATGTCGCAGTAGGCCCAGTGGGTCGTCGCTTCTTGCCCGTCGAGCAGGCCGGCTTCGGCGAGCAGCACCGCGCCCGAGCAGGCGGTGGCGAGCGTTGCGCCCCGCGCGTAGCAGCGCTTCAGCCATCCGATCTCGTCGGTGAACCGGCCGGTCAACGGCTCGCCCGGCGGGACCGCCAGCTCGGGGACGCAGACGATGTCGACGTCCGCGCATTCGTCGAGCGTGCCCTGCGGTGCGATCTGCACGTCGTTGGCTGCCGTGAACACCGTGCCTGCGCGGAGACGATGCGTGGACGCACCAGCGCAGGGCCCGGGCTGCCCGTCGACGACGAAGCCCCAGTCGCGTCCGGCCGCCATGAACAGGTCGTACATGCCGTAGGTCACCGACGCCGTGGTCTCGGGGAAGGCGAGGATGGCCGCGCTGATCGGGGCGGGCGATGGGGTCATGGCCGATCTGTCCGGTTTGTTGCCGAAATGGCTTTAGTGCTCCAGGGCGGCTCACCTTAACCTGCAGCCCTCGCTATTGAACCAAAAGGAGTGCAGCCATGCCATCCCCGATCGATCTGTTGCTCGACCCGATCTCGCTCGGCGTCTTCGCGCTGTACGCGGGGCTGATTGTCTGGGAGACGCTGGTCCCGGCACGGGCATTGCCGCGCGTCAAGGGCTGGAAGGCGCTCGGCCTGGGAGCGTTCGCGGTCTATTTCTTCCTGTCGTCGTACCTGCCGCTGCTGTGGAGCGAGCACCTGGCGCGGTTCCAACTGTTCGACCTGACTTCGCTCGGGACGTGGGCCGGCGCCGCGGTGGGACTGCTGGTCTACGAGGCCGGCGTGTACTTCTGGCACCGCAGCATGCACGGCTCGAACCTGCTCTGGCGCGTCTTTCATCAGATGCACCACAGCGCCGAACGGCTCGACACGTACGGTGCATTCTGGTTCAGCCCCGCCGACATGATCGGCTGGACCGTGTTGTCGAGCCTGTGCCTGACGCTGATCGTGGGCCTGACGCCGGAAGCGACGACGGTGGTGCTGCTCGCCACCACGCTCCTGGCGGTCTTCCAGCACGGCAACATCCGCACGCCCCGCTGGCTGGGCTACGTGGTGCAGCGGCCGGAAAGCCATTCGCGCCACCACGCACGCGGTGTGCACTATGGGAATTTTTCCGATCTGCCGATTTTCGACATCCTGTTCGGCACGTTCTACAACCCGCGCGAGTTCGAAGCCGAGACCGGCTTCTATCATGGGGCGTCGCGCCGCATCGGCGAGATGCTGCGCTTCCGCGAGGTCTCACTGCCGCCTGCCGAGGCTGGCGCAGCGATTCATGCCGGGGCGGTCGCAGCCGGAACCGGCGGACGCTGAGCTCAGACACGACGTTCACAAGCCGGGCGCTGGCCCCGCATCGGTGGCCAGACGTCCGTATCACCAACCTCACGTCACGATAGAAGCCCATGCCTTTCAAGAAATCTCTTCTAGTCGCAGCATTCGGCGCCGCGCTCGCTGCTACCTGCCGTTCCCCCACGCGCCCACACGGACGAGAGACCCGACATCACGTCGGCGACGCGCTGATCGCGGGCATCCGCGCAATGCGCTCACCACAGCCGGTCGCGTTGGTCTAAGCTTGGGCCATCCGGTCATGGAGGCATGTCATGGAGTCCCTTATCGCCCTGGGGAGCACCGCGGGCACTCTGCTCAAGGAACGCAAGCAAACGCTCGCGGTGGCCGAATCGTCCGCGGGCGGGTTGATCAACGCTGCGCTCGTGGCGGTGCCGGGTGCGTCTGCCTATTATCTCGGCGGGGCGATTGTCTACACCCTCGCCAGCCGCTCAGGCCTGCTGGGCTTGACCGCTCGGGACATGACCGACATTCGCTCGGCCAGCGAGCCGTTCGCGCAGCTTCTGGCGCGGCGTGTGCGAGAGAAACTGGGTGCGACCTGGGGTCTGAGCGAGACGGGTGCGAGCGGGCCGACCGGCAACCGCTATGGAGATGTGCCTGGGCACGCGTGCATCGCTGTGTCCGGTCCAGTCGAGGCCGTCATCACTCTGGAGACGGGGAGCACGGACCGGGAGGCCAACATGTGGGTGTTTGCACGCCGCGCGATTGAGCTGTTGGAAGCGTGCGTGCGCAAGTCCTGAAGCGCCTGGCGCAGCGCGTTGCGCATACGAGCCACACTACCCCGGCCTTCGGCCGACCCCTCCTCATGAGACCGAGCCACACCACCCCCGGCCTTCGGCCGACCCCTCCTCATGAGACCGGCACCCCCGGCCTACGGCCGACCCAGCCGACAACCGGCCTTCGGCCGACCCCTCCTCATGAGAGGAGGGGGGGGAGGGGTCATTCTCCCCTCCTTTTGCAAGGAGGGGTGGCACGCGAAGCGTGACGGGGTGGTTAGGCATTATGTACGAGGTTCAATGGCTCAGCTATGTCGCAGCTGATTCGGGTCGAGAGGCCGCGGATGTCCCAGCGCATAACCTTGGGCGTAATCCACGCCGATTTGCCTGACTTTGAGGAGGATGGCCTGGGACTCCACCCATTCCGCGATGGTCTCGAGACCCATGATGTGCCCGATGTGATGGACTGCCTCGACCATGGCCTGGTCGATATCGTCTCCAACGAGGCCCTTGACGAAGCCGCCATCGATCTTCAGATAGTCCACCGGCAGCGCCTTGAGGTAGCTGAACGAAGACAAGCCGGTGCCGAAGTCGTCCAGGGCGAATCGGCATCCACGCTCCTTCAGTGTCGCTATGAAACGCAGCGCATGGGCGAGCTCCGACACCGCCGAGGTCTCGGTGATCTCGAAGCACAGCTTGGCCGGCGCGATCTGCGTCGCATCGATCTGCTCGGTCACGAAATCCAGGAAGTCGCTCGTACCGAGCGATTGCCCCGATATGTTGATGGCGAACTCGACGTCACCATCGATGTTGGACGCAGCCGACAGGGCTTCCAGGCTTCTTCGCACCACCCAGCGATCGAGCGCAGGCATCAGGCCATAGCGTTCCGCCGCCGGCAGAAACGCTCTGGGAGGCACCAGATGCTCCGGTTTCATCCAGCATGCGAAGGAGGATCTCTCCGTGCGCACCGCCCGATGGGTGCGGGCTGACCGGCAGAATCGGCTGGTAGTACAGGCGGAAGCGCTCGTCGGCCAACGCCTGCTGAATGCGTGGCATCCAGCGCATCTCGCCGTCGCGCTGAGCGAGCATCGCGTCGCCGGCCTGATAGACGTGCACGCGGTTCCTGCCTTTCTCCTTCGCCGCGTAGCAGGAGCTGTCGGCGGCGCTGAAGACGCCCGCCAGCGTCTCGCCCGCTTGCATGATGGGCACCAGGCCGATGCTCACGCCGATGGTGAAGCTCCTTTCGTTCCAGCCGAACCGGAAGCCCTGCAGCAGCTCCCGCAGCGAGTTGGCGATGCGCTTGGCCTCGACGACGGAGCAGTGCTCGAGCAACACGCCGAACTCGTCACCGCCCAGCCGCGCCAGGGTGTCGCGCCCGCGCAGCTTGGTGCGCAGGAGGGCGGAGATCTGGCGCAGCAGGTCGTCGCCCGCGGCATGACCGCAGGTGTCGTTCACGACCTTGAACTGGTCGAGGTCGAGATACAGAAGAGCATGCGGGGCGTGCGGGTGGGCCGAGTCGAGCAGGTGCGAGAGGCGGCGCTCGAATTCGAGCCGGTTCACCAGGCCGGTGAGCATGTCGTGGGTGGCCTGGTGGGACAGCTGCTGTGCAAGCTTGCGTTCCTCGGTGACGTCGCGGAATACCAGCACTACGCCGATGCTGGCTTGATCGCTGTCGCGGATCGATGCCACGGACATGTCGATATAGAGCTCACGCCGATCGTGCGAGATGAGGAGGCGGCGGTTGGTAGGGCCCAGATTCTCGTCGCCCTTCAAGCAGCGGGCCACCGGATCCTCGGCGGGCTCGCGCGTGAGCTCGTCGAAAATGCGGAAAATTTCGGTGAGCGGACGACCGCGTGCCGCGGCGTCGTCCCAGCCGGTCAGCTGCTCGGCGACGGCGTTGAGATAGGTGATGTGAGCCGTTGCGTCCGTGGTGATGACCGCGTCGCCGATGCTGGCCAGGGTGACGCGGAACAGCTCCTTCTCGGTGCGCAGCACGTCGTTTGCCTGGGCGAGCTGCCCGGTGCGCTCCTGCACCTTGCACTCCAGATCGTCGTAAGCTCGCCGCAGCGCTTCCTCGGTCCGCTGCCTCTCCTGCATCTGCCCCTGCAACTCCAGGTTGATGCTCTGCTGGCGATCGTGCGCGGTCTCGAGATCGTCGACCAGATCGGCATTGGCGAAGCGCAGCTGCAGCGACTCCGTGACCGACCGGTAGTGGCGCGCCGAGATCAGCGACATCATCGCGATGAACAGGATCAGCATCGAGCTCATCGCCACGAACATCTCGCCGTCGCGCAGCATCAACTTGACCGCGAACGGAACGATGGCCGGAAGCAGGAACGCGGCGTAGGTACCACGAAATGACGACAGGGTCGACATGCCGCCGGCGGACAAGCCAGCCAACACGAAGAGGAGGAACAACTCCTGCAGCGGCGCATCGCGAGAGATGGGAAACACACCGGCGACTCCCCACACCGTTCCCGAAACCAGCACCCCGTACAGGAAGCGTCGCCCCCAGAGCGCAGCTTGCGAAATCGACGGATTCGCCGTGAAGTACGCACGCATCAACCCTATGCGCACCAAGGTCGTGACGGTGGATACCAGCAGCCACCCCAGCAGCCACACTGGCGAAACATGGTTCCACAGGACGTAGACGACGAGAACGCCGACGATCGTCGTCGCGATCAGTGCGGTGGGGAGCTGTTCGTAGAGAATCCGCACCTGCTCGGCGCGGATCTGCGGCCAATGCTGACTCGCGTACGGCGGCGCTGGTCTCGTTTCAGGAGATACAGCGTTGCCGCCGGCGCACGCCAGCGCTCGGCGAAGGCCCTTCAACCACCAACCATTCATTGCAACCCGCTTGTATCCGTGTTGGCGGTGTCCGCGAGCTCTGTGCTGTCGGGCCGGGATCGCCTTCGGAGACAATGGTACGCGATGATGCTCTGCGGAAGCAGTGTCGCCTGTAGACTACGGCTGCTGGCTGCCGCCTTACTCAGCCCTGCATATGAACGATCCCCCGAATTCCATCACGATCGATTCGTCCCGTATCGTCGAAGGCGACGCTCGAGCGGTCGTGGCGCGCCTCCCGGATCAGTGCGTTCAGTCCATCGTGACCTCGCCTCCCTACTGGGGCTTGCGGGACTATGACTTGCCCGGCCAGATCGGGCTCGAAGAGACGCTGCAGGAGTACCTGGACCGGCTGGCCGCGATTTTTGCCGACATCAGGCGCGCGCTGAAGGACGACGGCACCCTTTGGCTGAACCTGGGAGACGGCTACACGAGCGGCAACCGGGGATGGCGCGCGCCGGACAAGAAAAACGCGGCACGAGCGATGGAGGTGCGCCCCGACACCCCCGCAGGCCTCAAGCCCAAGGACCTGCTGGGCATTCCATGGCGCCTGGCACTGCGCCTCCAGGAGGACGGCTGGTACCTGCGCAGCGACATCATCTGGCACAAGCCGAACGCGATGCCGGAGAGCGTGAAGGACCGCCCGACGCGGGCGCATGAATACGTGTTCCTGCTCAGCAAGAGCGAGCAGTACTACTACGACCGTGCGGCCGTTCTCGAGGCCAACGGACGCAACCGGCGCTCGGTGTGGAGCGTCAACACGCTGCCGCTTTCCTTGCCGCACGCGGCTACCTTTCCGCCGGCCCTGATCCGTCCGTGCATCCTGGCGTCCACCCGTCCCGGCGACTACGTCCTGGATCCGTTCTTCGGAGCCGGAACGGTCGGGCTCGTCTGCGAAGAGACCGGGCGCAACTACGTCGGCATCGAGCTCAACCCCGAATACGTGAAGCTCGCGGTGTCGCCGACTGGGCGCCCTGACGACGCAGGTTGTGACAGCGGCGCTAGGTCTGCTGGTGGTGATGCGCGTGTGCATAGTGCAAGCGCAAGAGATCGATGCCGTAGTCGTTCCCGTTGGGCGTCCTCACGATCGTGTGGACATGGAACTTGGCCGGCTCGGCATTGGTCAGGAAGACCCCAGCGTGATGATCGAACTCGACGAGCACGACCGGACTCTGGATGCGGTAGTAGAACGGACTGGTTTCGTCGTGGCCGCCGATCCAGCAGAAGTGTGTCTCGCTCAGATGTCCGCTCGATCTCCTCCATGCGTGCCGCCTGAGGGCCAGGCGGCAGCGAGGCAACATAGAGCGCGATCAGGTCGAGCAGCTCGCGGCGCTGCGCTGCGGAGAGCGCCGAGCCCTGCACGCCTTCGTAGGGAATGACGCGATTGTCCTGATGGGCGCCGCCGAGGTGCAGGTTGTCCGCGAAATGGCGGCGGCCTGCCGGCAGATCTCCGCCTACCATCGAGTGAGCGACGATGGCCTGGCGCTGCTGCGCGGGCGAGAGTGAGCGCATGAGCGCGAGCCCGCCACGCTCCTCGTCCTCGAACAGGCTCACGCCCGCGAACGGTCCGGTGTCCGCGTATGCCGGCTCTGCCCCCAGGAACGCCGGCGTCAGCACCATTTGCCGTCCGAGCACAAAGCAATTGAGGATGAGATGGTGCCCGAAGAGCTGCCAGCCCCAGGGCTCGGTCGTGGAAGGCGCGCCGAACAGGCAGAACAGATAGCTCCATTCGCCCAGCACCGCCGGGCAGCCGACGAGGTCGCCCAGGAAACGGTTGAGTCGCATGACATCGCGCGAGGTTTCGTACCCTTTCGCGCTCAGGCTCGCGCGCAGCACCTCCATCACCGCTTCGCGCACGCGGTCCGACGCTTCGTCGAGCCGCAACCCATAGTCTTCGACGTACAGCTCGGTGTTCTGCCAGCAGCGCCACCGTTCGGATTCGACGGGGAAGCTCATCGCCGCCCGTTGTGCGGGCGACACGATTGCCAGCACGGCGTTCACGGCCGCGATCATGGCCGATGTCGGCGCGTCCGCAGGCCGCAGCGCAAACAGGCCGGGGATGACGTGGCCATCGCTGGTGATCGCCCGTGAACGGCGCCTTCGCCAGCTCGGCCCAGCCGCCGAACAGGTCGCGCGCGCGCTGGCCCTGCATTCGAGCCTGGGCATGGGCACGCGCCGTGGCACCGGCAATCCGGGATTGCCCCGGAGCGGGTACGAACGGCCGATAGTCGGAGCGGCTCATGGGGGTGCGAGGATCGGCGGATCATACCTGCATCGCGCAAAGGCGGGTGCATCGCCGGGGGCCGTGCGCCGGTGCGCTATGATTCCCGGCGCGCGGCGGCACTGACAGCCTGAAGCCGCGGCCCGGGGTGGTTCCAGAAGATGACCTACGATGCCCTCATCATCGGCTTCGGGCCGGTGGGCGCCACGCTGGCGAATCTGCTCGCCCGCCTGGGGTTGCGCATCGGCGTGGTCGAAGCCGAGCTCGACATCTACGACAAGCCGCGCGCGCTGACCTTCGACCATGAGGTCATGCGCATCTTCCAGGCTTGCGGACTGGCGCAGCGCATCGCCGAGTTCACCGCGCCTCATCCCGGGACGCACTACCTGGGCATGGATGGGCGGGTGATCAAGAAATTCGAGTCGCAGCCGCCGCCTCATCCGCTGGCCTGGCCGCCGACGATCACCTTCGTGCAGCCGCAGCTCGAGAAGCTGCTCCGCGCCGGCGTGGCCGGAAACCCGGCCGTGGACGTGATGCTCGGATGGCGCACTGTCGACTTCACCCAGGACGATGACAGCGTGACCGTGACGGTTCGAGAGGGTGCCACAGGCGGGCAGCAGGTTCTGCGCACGCGCTTCTTGCTCGGCTGTGATGGCGCCAACAGCTTCGTGCGCAAGCATCTCGACATCCCGCTGGAGGATCTGGGGTTCGACGAGTGGTGGATGGTCGTCGACGTGTTGCTGCGGGCTCCAGTCGGAGCTGCCGCCGCGAAGCATCCAGTACTGCTGGCCGTCGCGGCCGTCGACCTTCGTGCCGGGGCCCGGCAATCTGCGCCGGTGGGAGATCAAGCTGCTGCCTGGGGAGGATCCCGAAGAGTTCGGCCGGCCCGAGAACGTCGCCCGGCAGATCTCCCGCTTCGTCGATCCATCCCGCGTCGAAATCTGGCGCTCCGCCGTGTATCGGTTTCACGCGCTGCTCGCCGAGCGCTGGCGGCACGGCCGGGTCTTCCTGCTCGGCGACGCGTGTCATCAGACCCCGCCATTCCTCGGCCAGGGCATGTGCGCCGGCATTCGCGACGCGGCCAACCTGGCCTGGAAGCTCGAAGCGGTTCTGCGGCGAAGGCGCCCCCGACGCGCTGCTCGACAGCTACGCGCAGGAACGCAGACCCCATGTCCGCACTCTGGTCGCCACCGCCAAGGAATTCGGTCAGATCATCGGGGAGCTCGACGTGGAAGTCGCCCGCATCCGCGACGAGACTTTGCGGGGGCAGCTCGAGCGCGGCGAAGCCGAAACGATCCGGCAGCGCTTCGTTCCCAACCTCACCGCCGGCATCATCGACCGCGACGCCGGCCGCGCGTGGGGCCGGGACGCTGTTCGTGCAGCCGAAGATCCGTAGCCACACTGCGGACGTGCGCAACGGCGAGGCCCTGCTCGACGACCTGCTCGGCATGCGCTTTCTGATCGTCTCGATGGAAACGGAACCGCAGACCTGGTTGACGCCCGAGTCGGGCAGCCTGTGGCGGCGCCTCGGCGGGGAGCGGATCGTCATCGCATCGGCCGAGCAGGCGCGAGCGAACCACATTGCTGAGGCGAGCGATATTCAGCGCCTGGTTGCGACCGATGATCTGTTCGCGGGTTGGATGAGGCAGCAGCGCTGCGCCGCCGCCGTGGTTCGACCCGATCGCTACGTCTTCGGGACGGCAGACGACGCGATACAGCTCAATCGGCTGGTGGCGGCTGTCGCGCGGCACGTTCTGGGCATTGCTTGAACCACACAGTCGCTCGTTGCGTTGACGGATCGTCTTATTGCGCGTTGTTGCAGTCTGGCCGAAGGCGCGGCCGACAAATGGGGAGGGCACCATGAGAAGAATCCTGCTGGTGACGGCGGGTTTGGTCGGATGGGCGGTCGTCTCGACCGCGGCGGCGCAGAAGAACTACGGCCCAGGCGTGACCGATACCGAGATCAAGATCGGGCAAACCCATCCGTACAGCGGCCCGGTGTCCGCGCTGGGGACGATGGGCAAGACGCAGCTGGCCTATTTCGCCAAGGTCAACGCAGAGGGCGGCATCAACGGACGCAAGATCAAGCTCATCAGCCTCGACGACGGCTACAACCCGGCCAAGACGGTCGAGCAGGCACGCAAGCTGGTCGAGCAGGAAGAAGTGCTGCTGCTGTTCTCGACCAACGGCACGCCGACCAACTCGGCGATCCACAAGTACATGAACGCCAGGAAAGTGCCGCACTTGTTCATCGCCGCCGGCGCCTCGAAGTGGGGCGACCCGAAGAACTACCCGTGGACGACGGCGTTCGATCTGCCCTGGCTGCATCAGGCCAGAGTGCTCGGCAAGTATGTGCTCAAAGAGCATCCCGGCGCGAAGATCGGCATCCTGTACCAGAACGACGACGCCGGCCGCGACTATCTGCACGGTCTGCAGGAGGGTCTGGGTGATCAGGCCAGCAAGATGATCGTCGCGGAGCAGAGCTACGAGGTGACCGATCCCACCGTCGATCAGCAGATCGTCAGCCTGAAGGCAGCGGGCGCAGACACATTCTTCAACATCACCACCCCCAGGTTCGCCGCGCAGGCGATCCGCAAGGCCTATGACATTGGCTGGAAGCCGCTGCAGTTTCTGCCTTCGGTGTCTTCGTCGGTGGCCTCGGTCCTGACCCCGGCCGGCCTGGAGAAGGCGATCGGCGTCATTTCGGTGGCCTACTTCAAGGACCCGAGCGATGCGCAGTGGGCAGACACGCCGGAGATGAAGGAGTGGTTCGCCTTCATGCGGCAGTATTACCCCGACGGCAATCCCACCGACATGCTCAACGTCTACGGCTACACCTCGGCGCAGGCGATGGCGTATGTCCTGAAGCGGTGCGGGGACGACCTGACGCGCGAGAATGTGATGAAGCAGGCGACCAGCATCCGGGACCTCGAGCTGCCCATGCTGCTGCCCGGCATCAAGATCAACACCAGCCCCACCGACTACTTTCCCTTGGAGCAGATGCAGCTGATGCGATTCGATGGGAAGCGTTGGGTACGGTTTGGCCCGGTGATCGGGACTTGAGATCGGCAAAGTCCGAGCGATCCCCGCCGTGACGGATCCCTGCCGGTGCCAGGGCGACCACATGGATCCCCGCCTGCGCGGGGATGACAACCAATTCGCGACTGCAGCGCTCCTTCTCCCTGCTCCTTCCCCCTGTAAGGGGGAAGGCCGGGATGGGGGTGAGGGTTACATCGCCCGAACCTCTTTACCCCACCCTGGCCCTCCCCCTCAAGAGGGGGAGGGATAGCTGCTCTGGATCACCGCCTGCGCGGGGATGATTTGCCGGGTAGGGTAGAGTTACACGCAGCGAACCCAACTACGAGGAGACCCGCGCATGCGGATGAAGGCCAAGGTCGCGTTGGTGACGGGGGCGGGCTCGGGAATCGGGCGGGAGACGGCGCTGCGCTTCGGCGTCGAGGGCGCTCAGGTCGCATGTGTGGATGCCGCTGCCGACGCTGCGGGACAGACGGCCCGAACGATTTCCGCCCAGGGTGGCGAGGCGATCGCGCTGGCGGGGGACGTCACCGACGAGACAGCGTGTGCGCGAATCGTGGAGGAGACGCTGGCGCGATTCGGGCGGCTGACGACCCTGGTGAACTCGGCTGGTGTAAGGCCGCTGCGGCGTGAGCAAACGCCCGAATTGTCCGAATGGCAGCGCGTGGTCAACGTGAACCTGACGGGGACCTACCTTGCATCGCGCGCTGCGCTGCCGGCGCTGTCCGCGAGCGGCGCCGGCTCGATCACCAATCTTGCCTCGATCTTCGGCCTGGTGGGAGGCGCTACGGCGTCGTCCTATGCGGCGTCCAAGGGCGCCATCGTGAACCTGACGCGGCAGATGGCCCTGGAGTGGGCGCCGCGGGTGCGCGTCAATTGCGTCTGCCCCGGCGTGATCGAGACGCCCATGACTGCCGAATTGCGCCAGGATCCGGCGTGGATGCAGGCGACTCTCAAGCGCTATCCGTTGGGCCGCTTTGGCCGGCCCGAGGAGATCGCTGCGGCGATTCTCTTCTTGGCGAGCGAGGAAGCCGCGTTCGTAACCGGGGTTGCGCTGCCCGTGGACGGCGGCTACACCGCGGGATAGCAGGCTGTGGAAAAGGTGGCAGCGCGAGCGGCCCGGTCGGGTACGAGAATGCGCTTTTCGACCCCCTCTCAGGGCGCAAGCGATTGATTTTGCGGGTGCATGCGCCGGGCGCTGGAGCGTCATCGGACGCTCTGTCTACGACTTGTCAAATCAGATCGGTGGCATCGCGACGGGACGGGCCGAAGGGCAAGACGTCGGGAATGTTCTCGGCGCGGGTGCGGGCGTTGCGCCAACCGGTAGAATCCGCCTCCCGGCCTCACTTCCGGGCAGGTGCGCTCTCGGTACACAGGTCGTCGACGAGCGTCACTTTGCGAGCGGTGCGTAGCGCGCTTTCCCTCTGGTGGCGGCGCCCGGCGGCATGTCATGAGTCTTGCTAAAGCGACGATAAAGGTGCACGGTGCAGCCCGGTTTCTCGGCCGGGGTGGACACACTCGCCCCGGGCCTTCCGACGCGGTTCACCCCAAGCACCACGCGATGACAAGCGCCACGCGATGAACAGGAACACGGTTTTCTCGAAGACCGGCAAAGGACTGCTGGAGATCAAGAGCAAGGCTAGCCGCCTGGCGAAGGATCACTTTCGCGTCCTGAATCTGGTCGATGGGAAGGCCACCATGCAGGACCTGGCGGAGAAGAGCCGGATCGGCGAAGGGGAGCTTCGCAAGATCCTGGAGAGCCTGTCCGACGGCGGGTTCCTGAAAGAGTTCGCCCAGCCCGCCGCCCCCGAGACCAGCCGCGGCGCGGCACCTGCCCCGGCGGCATCGACGGCTGAAGACCTCGACTTCACTCAGATGCTCGGGCCGGCTACGGCTCCTGCGACCAAGCCGGCCGCCGCTCCGAGCCCCCCTGCAGCGCGGGGCCGGCCCGAACCGGCTCCCCCTCCCCAGAAGGCGCCTCCAGTCGACGCCGCCAAGGCCCGCGAAGAGGCCGCGCGCCGAGCGACGGGAAGAAGAGGAGCGCCGCGCACGCGAGAAGGAGGCGGCGGTCCAGGCCGAGCAAAAAGCCAAGGAGCAGGAGGCCCGTCGCCAGAAGCTCGAGGCCGAGATCCGTGCGCGCATCGAGGCCGAGGATCGCGCCAAGGCCGAAGCCGAGCAGAAGGCCAAGGAGAACGAAGCCCGTCGCCAGAAGCTCGAAGCGGAGGTGCGGGCGCGCATCGAAGCGGAGAATCGCGCCAAAGCCGAAGCCGAGCGCCGTGCCCAGGAGAAGCTCGAAGCCGAGCAGCGGGCCAAGGCCGAAGCCGAGCAGAAGGCCAAGGAGAACGAAGCCCGTCGCCAGAAGCTCGAGGCCGAGGTGCGTGCGCGAATCGAAGCCGAGAACCGCGCCAAGGAAGAGGCGGAGCGCCAGCACCGCGAATCGGAAGAGGCGGAGCGGCGCGCGGAGGAGGAGGCGCGGCGCAAGGCCAAGGAGGACGAGACGCGCCGCGAGAAGGTGGAAGCCGAGCTGCGCGAACGCATCGAGGCCGAAAACCGCGCCAAGGAAGAGGCCGAGCGGCGTGCTCAGGAGCGCCTGGAGGCCGAGCGCCAGCAGCAGGACCAGGCCGCCCGCAAAGCCAAGGAAGACGAGGCGCGGCGCGAGAAGCTGGAAGCCGAGGTGCGCGAGCGTATCGAAGCGGAGAAACGGGCCCGCGAGGAGGCGGATCGACTGGCCCGCGAACGCGTCGAGGCCGAGCAACGCGCGCGCGAAGAAGCCGAGCGCAAGGCCCGCGAGGACGAAGAGCTGCGCCTGCGGCTGGAAGCGGAAACGCGCCAGCGCATCGAGGCCGAGAACCGGGCCAGGGAAGAAGCCGAGCGGCTGGCCCGCGAACGCCAGGAAGCGGAGCAGCGCGCGCGCGAGGAAGCCGAGCGCAAGGCCCGCGAGGACGAGGCGCAGCGCGAGAAGCTGGAGGCGGAGATGCGCGCCCGCGTCGAAGCCGAGAACCGCGCCCGCGAGGAAGCCGAACGCCACGCCCGCGAGCGGCAGGAAGCCGAGCAGCGCGCGAAGGAAGAAGCCGAGCGCAAGGCGCAGGAAGCCGAGGCGCTCCGGCAGAAGCTGGAGGAGGAGACGCGTGCGCGCATCGAGGCCGAGAACCGGGCGCGCGAGGAAGCCGAGCGCCATGCGCGTGAGAAGGCGGAAGCCGAGCAGCGGCTGAAGGAAGAGGCCGAGCGCAAGGCCCGCGACGCGGAAGCGCTGCGCCAGCAGCTCGAGGCCGAGACCCGCGCCCGCCTCGAGGCCGAGACGCGCGCGCGGGAAGAGGCCGAGCGGCGTGCCCGCGAGAAGGCGGAAGCCGAGCAGCGCCTGAAGGAAGAAGCCGAGCGCAAGGCCCAGGAAGACGAGGCGCTGCGCCAGCGGTTGGAAGCCGAGATGCGCGCCCGCCTCGAGGCCGAGAGCCGGGCCAAGCAGGAGGCCGAGCGCGAAGCGCGGGAAAAGCTGGAAGCCGAGCAGCGTGCGCGCGAAGAGGCCGAGCGCAAAGGCGCGGAGGCCGAGGTGCTGCGGCAGAAGCTGGAGGCGGAGATCCGCGCCCGCATCGAAGCCGAGCATCGGGCCAAGCAGGAGGCGCGCGAGCGCGAGGAAGCGGAGCGGCGGGCGAACGAGGCTGCGCAACGCCAGCAGCAGGTCGAGGCCGAGGCGGCCGCCGTCCTAGCGGAGAGCGAGCGCAGGCGCCAGGCTGCGCAGGAACCGCCGCTGGACAGCGGCCCCGCCGGATTGGATTTCACGGCCGCCCCGATGACCGCTACGGACCTGGAGGTGCGCAAGCTCGCGGAGGTGCGCGCCGCGAAGCCCTCGCCGGCGCAGGAGGCGGCGATGCGCAAGGCCCTCGAGGAGCAAGCGCGCCGCGCTCGTCTCGAAGAGGAAGCGCGCGCGGCGCTCGCCCGCGCCGAGGATGAGGCGCGGGTCAACGCCGCAACCGAGGCCCAGGCGACCGCCGAGGCGGTGACGCGGGCGCGCCGGGACGCGGAGACGCGCGCACGCGAAGAGGCGATGCGACGTCAGCAGCAGCACCCGCGGTAAGAAATAGGCGATCAGGCTCGGCCCGGCGGCGACGCGCACCCCGACAGGTCGGCTCAGCGCGAACCAGGCGGTCCCATTGCCGGGAGCAGCTCGCTGTAGCCGAGGCGAGAAGCACGCTCATCCGGGCCCGACAGCTGTGGATGCCAGAGCAGCCGCTGCGGCGTCGTGCGGATGCAATGCAAGGTCCCCAGCACGGCGCGGTAGTAGGACGTCTTGCCGGCGTAGAAGCCGCAGTCGGCCTTGCGACAGGCCCAGGTCAACCGGCGCGCCGGCAGGCCGAGCAGTCGCTCCACCTCTTCGCTGCCGCGCCAGGCGAAGCCATCGTCGGTTTCCAGGATGTCCTCGAGCGAAAGATGGTCGGCGAGCGCGATCTGCCGTACCTCCAGGCGATAGTCGTGACGGCCGTCGCCGTGGGCGCTGAGCAGCCGCAGATAGCGGCGCACCGAGTCGAGCTGCGACCTCACTTCGAGCGCCAGCACGCATAGCGGCGCCTCGGGATGATTGCGGCCGTTGCCGGCCCGGCGCTCGCCGGCGTAGAAGGCTTCCACCAGGTCGGGGGACTCGAAGACCAGCATCGTGGCGGGCACCTCCAGTCCGAACTCGCTGCCGAAGTCCTCGAGCGGCGCCGCCAGCATCTCCATGGACGCGGCCGGCCCGACGTGGACAGTGCGCTCGCCGTGCGCGCGCAGGTGCAGGAAGGTCTCGTAGATCCAGTACTGCTGGGCGGCCTTCTGCACCAGCACTTCATGGTAGGCGGGCGTCTGCTGGAAACGTTCGAACTGCTCGGTACCCATGCTCGAGGCCAGCGCTTGCCTGAGGTAGACGACGGCGCTGCGGATGTAGCGGCTGCGGCAGTCGTCCAGTCCAGGGTGCTCGGCCAGCGGCGCCAGCGCACCGGCCGCCTTGAGGCGGGTGATGTCGTCGTCGAGTGTGCTCGCCAACCCCAGGTCCTGATCGGCGAGCAGCTTCTCGTAGTACGTCGGCTGCATGAAGCCCTCCTTCATCGGGAGAACTGCGACGTCGCGGTGGCCGCCATCGAGGCGGCCGCAGCATGATCCTGGCCCCCTTTCGACCGTGCGCCAGCAGGGGGTGCTGGGCCGGGTCGAAACCGCCTGGAACCTGCCTATCCAGATGCCCTTAACGACAGCCTGGCTGCAGGCTTGAGGCCAGCATCCTTCGCGTGTCTGCACTCCCGCACCAGTCGGTCACGCGGCGGGCATGCGCCGCGAACCCGCGACAATAGCATTGATCGCCGGAACTGCGCGGAGGTTCTCGCTCTATATCGGGAGCGCGTCGGGCGGAGCACGCAGCTGGGTCCGACGCGGGAGCCGCAGCGGCAGTTCAGTACCGAGCGTTTCCCGGTGTTCGCGGGAACGGGATCGCGTCGCGCACGTTGGTCAGCCCCGTCACATAGGCCACCGTGCGCTCGAAGCCGAGGCCGAAGCCCGCGTGCGGTACGCTGCCGTAGCGGCGCAGATCCCGGTACCAACTGTAGTGCTCCTTGTCGAGCCCGGCCTCGTCCATGCGCGCGTCGAGCACTGTCCAGGCGGTCCTCACGCTGGCTGCCGCCGATGATCTCGCCGATGCCGGGCGCGAGCACGTCCATCGCCGCGACCGTCTTCCCGTCGTCGTTGAGGCGCATGTAGAACGCCTTGATCTCGCGCGGGTAGTTCATCAGGATCACGGGCTTGCCGACGTGCTTCTCCGACAGGTAGCGCTCGTGCTCGGATTGCAGATCGATGCCCCACTTGACCGGGAACTCGAATTTCTCCTTGGCCTTCTCCAGGATCGCGATGGCCTGGGTGTAGTCCATGCGCACGAACTCGGAATCGACGATTCCCTGCAGCTTGGCGATGACCCCCTTCTCGACGCGCTCCTCGAAGAACGCCATGTCGTCGCCGCGCTCGTTCAGCACGCTGCGGAAGATGTGCTTGAGCAGGGCCTCGGCGAGCGTGGCGTCGTCGCTCAGCGCGGCGAAGGCGATCTCGGGCTCGATCATCCAGAACTCGGCCAGGTGGCGGCTGGTGTTGGAGTTCTCCGCCCGGAACGTCGGGCCGAAGGTGTAGACCTTCGACAGGGCCAGGCAATAGGCCTCCACGTTGAGCTGGCCGGAGACGGTGAGGAAGGTCTCGCGGCCGAAGAAATCCTGGGCGAAATCGATCCGGCCCTGCGGGGTGCGCGGCAGGTTCGCGAGATCCAGCGTGGAGACACGGAACAGCGCGCCCGCCCCTTCGGCGTCGGAGGCGGTGATGATCGGCGTGTTCACCCAGACAAAGCCGTTGTCGTGAAAGAAGCGGTGGATCGACTGTGCGATGGTGTGGCGCACGCGTGTGACCGCGCCGATGACGTTGGTGCGCGGGCGCAGGTGCGCGACCTCGCGCAGGAATTCGAAGCTGTGCGGCTTGGGCTGGATCGGATACGAGTCGGGGTCGTCGACCCAGCCGACCACCCGCACGGCGCTCGCCTGCATCTCGAACGGCTGACCTTTGGCCGGCGAGGGCACGATCATGCCGATCGCCTCCACCGAGCAGCCCGCCGTCAGGCGCAGCACTTCGTCGGCGTAGTTGGGCAACGTGTTGGGCGCCACCACCTGGACCGGATGGAACCCCGAGCCGTCGGAGACGTGCAGGAACGAGATGCCGGCTTTCGAATCGCGCCGCGTGCGCACCCAGCCCTTGAGGGTCACGGGTGCGTCCTGCGGGGCGCGGCCGGCGAGAATGTCGGCGCAGGCGAACGATGCCATCTGGAAACCTCGAAAAGAAAGTACTGGGTACTGAGTACTGAGTGCTGAGAAGTGAATGGCTGCGTGATGACGCAGCACTCAGTACCCAGTACTCAGCACTCAGTACTGCTTTTATCCTTTACCTGCGCGGAACTCGATCGGGAAGCGCACGCTGAACTCACGGGCGGACAGTTCCTTCGGCACGTGCGGGAACATGATGCTGCGGGCGACCTCCAGCGCCTTCTCGTCGAACGGCGCGTGCCCGCAACTTTCCGCCAGCACGATCCGGCTGATGTAGCCGCCGGGGGCGAACTGCACTTCGATCTGGCTCTTGCCCGTCCAGTTCTTCCCCATGCTGGCGACGGCGGGATAGCGCTTCTTGTCCAGCACACGGGTGCCAGCGCGTTGCACCTCGCGGGTGAACCGGGCGAGCGCCGGGTCTTTGCCAGGTGCGGTCGTGGAGGATGGCGGTGACACGCGCGCTGCCTTCGACGATTCTCCCGCGGGTGTCGCGGGCTGCGACGCAGCCTTGTCCTCTGCGGCTTCGGGACGCCGGCGTGTCGGTTGGCTCCGCCTCGGTATCTGCTGCAGCGTTCGAGTCGGGTTGCGCGGCTGCCGACGGCGATTCGGCGGCCGGTTTCGGCTCGGATGGTTTCGACTGTGGACTCGCAACGCCAGTCGTTTGCGCCGCGGCTGCCACGGCGGCGGACGGTGCCTGGCCCGCGGTAGTCGACGCGGACGGCGATGGCGAGGGTGTCGAAGGCGGTTGTGCAGGCTGGCTTTGGTGTCGGTGTCTGCGTCGGCGCGGCGACCGGTGGTGTCTGCACAGGCTTTGGGGGCTCCGCGGTTTGTGGTGTTGTGACCGACATCGCGGACGGCTTGGGTGCTGGCGTCGGCGTCGGAGCAGCGGTGACTGCCGGTGTTTGCGCAGGTTTTGCGGGCTCTGCGGCTCTGCGGCGTCGTGACCGGCGTGGCGGGAGGCTTCGGTGTCGGCGTCGGCGTTTGAGCAGCGGTGACGGCTGGTGTTTGCGCAGGCTTTGCGGGCTCTGCGGCCTGCGGCGTCGTGACCGGCGTGGTGGGAGGCTTCGGAGCCGGCGTCGGCGTTTGAGCAGCGGTGACGGCTGGGGTTTGCGCAGGTTTTGCGGGCTCTGCGGCCTGCGGCGTCGTGACCGGCGTGGTGGGAGGCTTCGGTGCCGGCGTCGGCGTTTGAGCAGCGGTGACGGCCGGCGTTTGCAGCAGGCTTTGCGGGCGCCGTGCCCTGCGGTGTCGTGATCGGCGTGGTAGGAGGCTGCGGTGTCCGCGAAGGCTGCGGTGCTGGTGTCGCAGACTGAGCGGGCCAGCTGCCGTGCGGCGCTGTGCACCGGCTCTGCGCGGCTTCGGAGCCGGCGTCGGCGTGTCGGGCAGCGGGAGGTTGCGCCTGCGTCGCTGGTGTCGCTGCCTGGGTAGTGGTCGTCGCGGCGGGTGGGTGCACCGGCTCGATCGGCTGCACCGCGGGCAGCGGCGCGACTGGCACGATAGGGGGCTGCACTTGGGCAGCTTGCCCAGGTTGGGATTGCACAGTTTGCGATTGCACCGGAGATGGGCTGGCCGGCTTCGTCGCACTGGGCGCGTCCGCGGCGTGGCCTGTCGTCGGCGGTTGCAGCGCGGCTGCCGCCACTTGCTGCTCTGGAGGTTTCGGGGGGGTGGCGAAGCGCTGCGAGAACTGCTGCTGCGCAGCGCTCTCGATGCGTGCGTGGTTGCGATCGACGTCGCGCTTGGCGTTCTCCCATGCCGGCAGCTCATAGCGGTACTTGGCGCAACGACTGTTGAATGCCGCGATCATCGCGTTGAAGAACTCGACCTGTTCGGGACGGTAACGGTTGATGAGGGAGCGCACCGCTTCGACCCGGATGAACTCCGCGAGGCAATAGCGGATCTGCGGTTCGGTCAGCATGTTGCCCTTGCCGAAGGGGGGAATTTCCTCCTCGAACACGGACGGGCTCTGGGCGCTCGAAGGCGGTGAGCCGGCTGACCCGGTTGGCTGTTCCAGCGGCGAGGACAAGGATCCGGGCGGATCCGCCGCGTCTCCCGTGGGGCACTGCGCGACAGCTGCCAGCACTGCAAGCAGGAGGGGCCAGCGCGGTGGGGACCTGCGGCCCGGAAGGACGAGGCGCTTCTCACCGTGGCACGTGAGCGACGGACGCGCGAACGCGGACGATGGGCAGGGACTCGCGTCGAAGGTTCTGGACATGGTCGATATCATGATCATGTGGCGAGGCCAGGGTCGCCGGGCGACGACGACGCCGGTCTTGCCAATTGGCTATGCGGGCCGAGTGGTCGGGGACAGGTTCGAGCGCGGGCAATCGCCCGCAGGTTCACGAGGCTGCACCTGTCACGCAGCCGCTGGTGCATCAGCCTGCCGTTGCCGCCCGAGTGCTGGCGCCGGACTCAAGCGCCCGCGAATGGGTTCAATGATACCGCGACTCCACGTGCGTTATGGAGTGGCGCGCGCCGGTGGCAGCCCGCCTGCGTCCTCCTTGAATGCGGGAGAGGGACCTCTTCGTCTGAGCGTGACGGAGTGGTTAGGCATACGATGTCAGCCCGCGAGACCGCGTACGTGCGTGCTGGCAGGGAGGAGGTGGCCATGAAAGCGAAGCTGTTCGGGCTCCTGATGAGCCTGATCGCGTGCGCCAGCGCTGCGGCGGTGAGCGATGAGCTCCAAGCTGTCATCGACACGGCGGCCCAGTATCGGCGCGATGGCAATGTGCGGCTGTCGATCGAGCTGCTCGAGGCGGCGCGGGCGCGTCTTGGGCCGGCGTGCCCGGCACGGCTCAACGACGAGCTCGGCGCCACGTACTTTCAGGCGCATCGCCTGGTGGACGCGGAGAAAGAGCTCACCATCGCCTATACGAAAGCGAGTTCGCCCAGCGAACGGCCTTGATCGCCAACGATCTTGGCAACCTGAGCGCGAGCCTGGGCCGCAAGGACGACGCGGCGCGCTACTACCGGAAGCCCAGGCCGGTGGCGCGACGCCGCCGTCGCGGTGAGCGCCGGCCTGAACCTCGCGCGCCTGTCTCCCGAGGATCAGCGCCTCGCCGAGCTGACGTCACTCTCCAACGCGGTCGCGGGCGTGTCCGATCGCGCGCGAGCGTGCACGCTTTCTGGTGAATCTCGGCAGCCAGGCGAGCGCACTCGGGAAACCCGGCGCGCACGCTCGCCTATCGCAGCCTCGACCAGGCGCGCGTCGCTCGCGCGGAAGCCAGCGACCGCTGGCTGCTCGCCGAAGCCCAGGATGCGCTCGCCCAGCTGTACGAGGACCACGGCACGCAGCGCCGATGCGTTGCGACTGACCGAGGACGCCATCGCGCAGCTGCAGTCCGAGCCGCCCTCCGAGCTGCTGGTGGAGCTGGAGTGGCGACGCGGGCGCCTGTATCGCGCGCTGGGCCGCAACGATCTTGCCCTGCAGTCCTATCAGTCCGCGGTCGAGCAGATCGAGGCGATCCGCCAGGACATCCCGGTCGAGTACGTGGACGGACGCTCGTCGTTTCGCGCCACGCTCGAGCCGATCTACCTGGGCCTGGCCGATCTCACGCTGGAGCAGGCCGAGACCGCGGCCGACGGCGCGCAGCGAGCGCAGCTGTATCGGCGCGCGCGCGATACCGTCGAGCTGATCAAGCAGACCGAGCTGCAGGACTATCTCGGCGATCGCTGCCTGGTCGAGAGCACGCGGCCGCTCAGCGGCTCCAGCCTGCCGCCGCGCACCGCCGTCCTGTACCCGGTGATCCTCGACAAGCGCCTCGCGCTGCTGCTCGAGACCAGCGACGGCATCCAGGCGCGCCACGTGGATATCGATGCGGCGGCGTGCGCGCGCAGGCGCTGGCCTTCGCCGCGAGCGTGAGAGAAGCGAAACCGGACTACATGAGCCAGGCGCGTGCGCTCTACGATCTGCTGCTGCGGCCGATCGAGCCCCTGCTGGCGCAGGGCAAAGTCGAGACGCTGGTCGTGATTCCCGACGGCGCGTTGCGCCTGATCCCGCTCGCCGCGCTGCACGACGGCGAGCGCTTCGCCATCGCCAAGTTCGCCATCGCCATCGGCGCCGGGCCTGACCATCACCAGCGCTTCCGCAGCCGGAGAAGGGCGTCGGCAAAGTCCTGCTGGCCGGGATTGTCGGAGCCGGGTCCGGTGGTGGACAAGCTGCCGTCAAGCAGGTGCTGGAGCAGTTGACCGGCCCGAAGGCACTCGCGGCGTCCGCGCGGCGGAACTCAGGGAAGGGCTGGCGTTGCCTGGTGTGACCGAAGAGATTCGCGCGCTCAAGGATGCAAGACCAAGGGCCACCGATTGTTGAACAGAGAGTTCACCGTGGCTCGCTTCCGCGAGCGAGGTCGGTTCGGGCGACTACCGGGTCGTGCACATCGCCTCGCACGCCGTGTTCAGCCAGCGTGCGCAGACCAGCTTCATCCTCGCCTACGACGACGTGCTCACGATCGACGAGCTGCAGACCCTGCTGCGCGCGCGAGGAGGTGCAGCAGAACCCCATCGACCTGCTCTCGCTGAGCGCCTGCCAGACCGCCGAAGGCGACGACCGCGCGCCGCTCGGCATCGCCGGCGCGGCGCTGCAGAGCCCACGCGGGCAGCGCGCTGGGCAGCCTCTGGCCGGTCGACGACGAAGCGACCAAGACTCTGATGGTGCGCTTCTACGAGCTGAGCTCGAGCGGCGAGATCGAGCAAGGCCAAGGCGCTGCAGCGGGCGCAGCTCGAGCTGATCGGCAACCGCTCGTTCGACCATCCGTTCTTCTGGGCGCCGTTCATCCTGGTCGGGAGCTGGCAGTGAGCGCTGCGACGCAGGCGCAGCGCGCGCCGAGTAGAATCAGCCAGGGGGGATCCTGACGGTGCAACCATCACGCGCCCTTGCAGACACGCAGCGATGCAGTGCGCGCTGGTCGGGGTACTCGCGCTTTTGCCTGTGGTCTCGTGGGCAGACCGCGATCACGACCGACAGCAGCTGGGGGCGCGCGCAGGCCGGCCTGCGCCCCGAGCGGCAGCAACACGACGGTGGTCGGCAACCGCGGCACAACCTACACCGTTTCGGGCAACGTCTACACGATCGCCGAGAGTCAGGGCAGGGTCGCGGGAGCGAATCTCTTTCACAGCTTCCAGAGCTTCAGCGTGGGTGCAAACGACGCGGCGGTGTTCACGACGACCAGTCCGGCTTCGCTGCTGAATGTCATCAGCCGGGTGACCGGCTCCTCGGCGACCCAGATCAATGGCCTGCTCGCGCTCAAGGCCGGCGCAGGCGGGCGCCCAACTCTGTTCTTCATCAACCCGGCGGGTGTGACCTTCGGGGCCGGCGCGCAGGTGGACGTGCCGGCCGCGTTCCATGTGAGTACCGCGAATCAATTGAGCTTCGGCGACGCGACGGTGTTCAAGGCAGGCGCAGGGGTCGGACTCGACCTTGACCATGGCCGCGCCGGAGGCCTTCGGATTTCTGGGCAATCGGCCGGTTACTTCCGTCAAGCTCAACAATCTCAACGCGAACGGGACTGCAGGGGCGCGGCTCAACCTCGCATTCGCTTCAGGCTCGACGCTGAATGTCAGCGCCGGCGCGGTTCAACTCGCCGCGGCGGATGTATCGGTTCCCGCCGGGGTCGTGCGGATCGCTGCGACCGGCAACGCAGCTGTGAACGTACCGGTCGCCGGCGCGGCAGGTATGCCGTTGGCTGGCTCGATCGACGCCAGCAACGCGACGCTGACAACCACCGGGGTAGGGACGATTCGCCTGGCCGGCGGCCAGGTCGCGCTGCGCAACGGCACCGCGATTGCCGCGAACGCGGGCAGCGTGAGCATCGTGGCCGACACGTTGGCCTTGAGCGGCGCGGCGAAGGTCACCACCGCAGCCAGCGCCGTCGGCGACATCGGCTCCGTCACCATCGACACCAACAACCTTTCGATGGTGGGCGGCAGCCAGATCGTGTCGAGCTCGCTCGGCACGCAGAAGATCGCGGGTCGAGCCAACATCACGATTCAGGGGCTGCTCGGTGAAGGAAGCAACGCTCAATCGCTGCTGCTTTCCGGGAATGGCACCACCATTGCCGCAGCCACGGACGGAGTCAACACGGGCGGCAACATCACGATCGCCGCACTGCAGACACGGGTGGAGAAACTCGCGACGATCACGGTGGGAACCACCGGCAAGGGGCCGGCAGGAAACATCACACTGACCGGTGACAGTCTCGATATTCTCAGCGGCGGCCGGATCGAAGCGAGCACCTCCGGCGAAGGCAATGGCGGATCGATCAGCGTCGTGGCCGCTGGGGATGTGACCGCTACAGGCGTGAGCGCCGACGGCCAGACTCGCAGCGGACTGTTCGCCAAGACGCAAAGTCCGAGCGGGGGAACCGCAGGCGGCGGCGGGGGTGGTGGCGGTGGAGGGGGCGGTGGCGGCGGAGGTGGCGGCACGGTAACCAAACCGGGGCTGGCCGGCGACATCACGATCACCGCGCGGAATCTTCTACTGGGCGATGGTGCTCAGATCGACAGCAGCACTACAAGCGGAGGCGCGGGCGGCAGCGTCGCGATCGCGGCTGCCGACAGCATCACGATTGCCGGTTCCGCCACTCGCCTGACATCGGACGCCACGCGCGGCGACGGCAGTGGCGGGAACATCACGCTGGTCGCGAAGCGAATCACGGTAAGCGATGGCGCGAGCGTCACGGCGGCAACCGGTGGCAAAGGCGATGCCGGAAGCATCAGCCTGAGCGCTTCGGAACGATTGCTGGTGCAGACTGCCGGCCAGGTGACGACCAGCACCAGCGGCGCCGGCAAGGGCGGCACGATCGTCATTCAGGCAGGCGAGGTCCTGCTCGATGGGCCGGGCACCGCGATCATCGCCGACACCCTGCGGCCCTTCGCCGATCTGACAATCACCATCAATATCCTCCACCCCAACGACGGCGACCTGGTCGTGCAGTTGGACACCCCGGCGGGAACTCGGGTGGCACTGCTGTCTCGGGTGGGCGGGAGCGGCGACAACTTCACCGGGACCCGGTTCAGTGATCAGGCCACGCGCCAGATCACGTCCGCGTCGGCGCCGTTCGCCGGCACGTTCCAGCCGCGCGAGCCGCTGGCACAGTTGATCAACGAGCTGACCGCGGGCAACTGGACCTTGAACGTGCGCGATCAGGCCGCCGGCAACGTCGGTACCCTGCAGAATTGGACCCTGCAGATCGGCCAGCAGACCTTCCAATCGACCGGCGCACCCGCGGCCATTCCGGACAACGGGCTGCTGCGCTCGGCCATCGCGGTAGCCAATCCCAGTGCGGCGACCGTGCAGGGTACCGGGGAAGCCAAGCGGGATCGGCGGCGATGTGACCGTGAATGCGGGCACCGTGACGGTGCGCAACGGCGCAACCATGTCCGCCATCACCCGTGGATCGGGGAAGGGCGGTACCGTCAGCCTGCAAGTCTCCGGTGACGTCTCGCTGTCGAACCAGGCCAGGATCGCCACCGACACCTTCGGCAGCGGCGCGGCGGGGAACATCTCGATCCGCCCGCGCAACCTCGTGGTGAACGGCAGCGAGATATCGAGCAATTCGTCCGGCGGCCTCCAGCGGGAATGCCGGGAACGTCGGCATCGATTCGAGCGGGACGCTGACGCTCGTCAACGGCGGCCGTGATCAGCAGCGTCGACGAGCTCGCCGCAGCGGTGCGGCGGGATCGATCGAAGCAACCGCCCGGCAGATTGTCGTCGACGGCCAGGGCAGCGCCATCCTTGCGGATGCGCAGGCGGGCTCGTCGGGTCAGACCGGCAGCTTGATGCTGAGCGCCGGCCAGTCGCTGTCCTTGTCTCGCGGCGGCATCCTGTCCATCCGCAACCAGGCCCGCGTCGGCACCGCGAGCGCGCTGACGCCCACGCTGCTGTCCGTTTCTGCGCCCCGCGTCACGTTGCACGACGCCTCGATCACCGCCGAATCGACCGGCAACGTTGCCGCCAGCGACATCTCGATTCGCTTCAGCGACAGGATGGTGGTCGACCCCAGCAGCATCAGCACCAGCGCCAACGACGGCGCCGGCGGAGACATCACGATTGCGGGCGGCAGCGGCTTGCTGTGGCTCGACCACTCGCAAATTACGACCTCGGCGGGGACGGGAAATGGCGGCGACATCGATATCAGCGCCGGCCTCCTGCTGCTGGAGACGGGGTTCATCCAGGCCAACAGCGGCGGCACCGGCACCTTCGGGGGAAACGTCAGGATCGCGGTGCAGGGCCTGATCTCGAGCGGCAACAGCCTGGCGGTCGGTGGACTGACGCCCGCAACGTTTCAATCCAATGTTTTCGGCTTCAACGTGATCCAGGCGGCTGCACCCACCGGCGTGAGCGGTACGATCGGGCTGTCGGCTCCGATCGTCGATATCGCCGGGGAGCTGAGCGGGCTGGAAGCCCAGATGATCGAGACCGGTCCGTTGGGCAAGGACTTGTGCCGGGTTGGTGCGGGCAGCTCGCTGACCCCGGTGGGGCGCGGCGGGCTGCGGCCGAGCGCCGCCGGGTTGATCCGCCCGGACCCGGCGGCCAGCGCGCCACTGGCCGCCGGTTCGCAGCTCGACGCCGGGCAGTCTGCGATTGCCAGTCTCGCGATGGCACGTGACTGCCGTTACTGAGATGTCCTGCGCAGCGTGAAAGGCACGAGCGCCGCGTTCGCTGCCGCCCCGGGCGGACTCCCTGTCGTCACGTTCGGTGCCGTCCTGCTGGTTGCTTGCCCTGCTGCATTTCACGCCGTTGCGCGAGCGTCTCGACGGCGCAGCCCTGGACTTGACGCAACGCGTGGTGCGCGCGGTCGCGCCGAGGCCGGCGGTCGAGAACATCGTCATCGTCGGCATCGACGAGGAGACCGAGCGGCGCTTTCCCGAGCCCTTCGCGCTGTGGCATGCGCGGCTAGGAGAGGCGCTTGCGGCCATCGCGCGTGGCGATCCGCGCATCGTCGCGCTCGACATCGCATTGCCCGAGCGGTCGTATGACAGCCTGGTGCCAGGCCTCGACGCCGAGCTGATCCGCGGCCTGGTCGCCGCCAAGCATCCCGATCGCCTGGTGATCGGCGTGAGGCTCGACGCGCAAGGCAAGCCGCAGAAGATCGACAACTTGCTGCTGGCGGTAGCTGGGGGAGACGCACTCGGGCTCGCGTATGTATTCGTCGATCGAGACGGCACTGCACGGCGTTTCGAGCCGCTGCGCAGCAAAGACGCCTCGATGCTGCCGCTGCTGGCCGAGCGCATCGCCATGAGGCTTGGCGTCGCGCACCATGCCGGGCATCGTCGACTTCGCATGCGGCAAGGTGCTGGACTACGTTCCCATGCACGATGTCGTCACGTGGGCCCGCGAGCGCCCGGAGGCTCTGGCACGCGCGTTCGCCGGGAAGGTGGTCCTGCTCGGCAAAGTGGGACCCGACGAGGACATGGTGCGCCAGCCCCTGTCGGTCGCGAATTGGGCGCCCCACGCGAGCGCGCCCCCCGGGGTCGTGCTGCTCGCTCAGACGGTGCGAGCCATGCAGTCGGGTCGTATCGTCGCGGAGCTGCCGTGGCCGGTGGTAGCCGTGCTGGTCGCGGTCTGCGCTGCAGTGGTGTTCGTCGGCGGTGGGCCCTGGCGGACCTGGACAGCGGCGGCCGTCTTGCTCGCCGGCGTGGTTGCGGCGGTTTACTTCGCGTATCTGGCGGGCGTGTTCGTCCCGCCGACGACGGCGATCGCGGCGGTGCTCCTGGGCGCTACGGTGCGAGCGAGCGCGGACGCGGTCGAGAACCGGCGCTTCCGGGCTGCCATCGAGCGCCAGTTTGCTGGCTACGTGAGCCAGAACCTCCTCGACGCCATCGTCGCCGGCAGCGTCGATCCGAGGCGGCCGCATCGCTATACCAACGTCGGCTTCCTGTTCGCCGACTTGCGCGGCTTCACCACGCTGACCGAGCGGCTGCCGGCGGAGGAAGTGCTCGCGCTGCTCAACCGCTACTACGAAGCCATCGCCCCCGCGATCCACCAGTACGACGGCACCATCGACAACTTCCGCGGTGACGGCATCCTGGCTATCTTCGGCGCGCCACGCCCGGCGACGGATGGGCCGCGCCGGGCGGTTCTGGCCGCCCGCGAGATGTTTGCGCGGCTGGCTGTCCTGAACGAGACCCTGGCGGCGGAAGGGCGCGAAGCGCTGGAGATGGGAATCGGGCTCAGCGCAGGAGATGCGGTAGCCGGCAACGTAGGCACCGCCAGCCGCTATGGCTATAGCGCAATCGGCGATGCCGTCAACGTAGCGGCGCGCCTGCAGTCGTTGTGCAAGCCGCGTGGCATGCGCATCGTCGCGTCGGAGGCGGTGGTGCAGGCGTGCGGGGAAGCGCTTCCGTTCATTGCGCTCGGGCGCGTCGAGCTGACCGGGCACGCACCGGTGGAAGCCTTCGGTGTTCCGAAGTCACGTGACAAATTACCGGACGACGTGCGAGAAAAGTCGCTTGGCGCAGCCGACTTCCCTGCCTAGACTGCAGCTTGGCAGGGGCAACCAGTGCATCCAAACTGCGGAAAGATGAAACGGGTTCGAGTGGCTGTTCTCCTCATCGCGGCGCTCGCTGCGGGCGGCAGCCAATGGGCGCAGGCGTGCGTGACCCTGGTGGCGGATCTCCAGGGCAGCGTCGCGGTTGCGGACCGGCCCTCGGCCAGGTCGGAAGATCGCTGGCCGGTTCAGCTCCTGCAGTGTTTCCCTGCTGGCAAGACCATGATTCTGGAAGCGGGTGCGCGCATCACCTTGTTCTATCCAGGCAGCGGTGAAGCCCTGGAGTTGCGCGGGCCCGGCAGTTTTGAGCTCGCCACCGACAGCGTCCGGCCGCTGTCCTCGGCTGCGGCGCCGTCGCGGCTGCAACTGAACACCGCGTTTCGTGATATCAGGCTCGACCGGACCCGGCTGGCGCCGGCGGGCGTGCGGATGCGGGACCCGCGCCTGGCGGGCAGCGTGATCCTGCTGGAGCCAAGCGGCGTGGTGCTCGCTCAGGATTCGCTGGTGTTCCGGTGGGAGCCGGTGAAAGGGATCCAGGAGTATCGTTTCCGGCTGGCCGACTCGCGCAGGCAAGTATTGCTGGAGAATCACACCCAGACCGGGCAACTGGCTGTGCCGGTCGCGCGGCTCACGGCGGGTGAGCGGCTCTACTGGCAGGTGGAGACACCTGCGCCTGTGGCCCGCCGCAGCCAGTGGCAGGAGTTCGTGATCGCCACGCCGGCGGCGCGCAGCGTGGCCGGCCGGCTCGATCGGGAGGTGCCGACTCCCAGCGCGGCCGAACGCAATCTGCGCGAGATGCTGTTGTTGCAACAGATGGTCGTGCAGTAGCGCTGACTGTTTGAATCAAGCTCGGTAATATTGCACCGAATACGGCGGACGCCTCCAGGGCAGGCAGACCGCCGCAGCCAGAGCGCTCCCGCTAGAACAAGCGCCAACCGGAGGGTGTCGTGCCGGGGAGGGGACTTCAGCGTCGCGTCCGGGTCGCCGGCGGGGCCGCCATGCTGGCGCTCGTCCTGACGTGCGCGCCTGCGCAGGCGCAGAACCCGATCACCGATCGCCCCAGCTCGCGTCCGTTGGAGGAGCCGGGCTTCATTCCGCAGCAGCCGCCCGGCGGGTTCGAGTTGCCACCGGTCGTAGCGCCTCAGCCGGAAGCGCCCGACGCGCTTCACGCCGGCCCCATGCTCGACGTCAGAGGCTTCGCGTTCGCAGGCAACCGGGTGGTGTCGACCGACGCACTGCAGACGCTGGCCGCGCCGTACATGGGTCGCAGCATCAGCGTCGGCGAGCTGGAACAGCTGCGTCAGACCATCTCCCGCTACTACGTCGATCGAGGCTACATCAACTCGGGTGCGTTGCTGCCCGAAGACTTCTACCAGGACGGCATCGTCCACTTCCGCATCGTGGAGGGACGCGTCGACCAGGTCCGCCTGCAGGGGCTCGGC
Source organism: uncultured beta proteobacterium (assembly GCA_963772865.1). Classification (GTDB taxonomy): domain Bacteria; phylum Pseudomonadota; class Gammaproteobacteria; order Burkholderiales; family SHXO01; genus SHXO01. The sequence goes on from CAVYZA010000037.1 coordinate 59,323, forward strand.
CGATTGCGGCCCGCTTATGTCGAGGACCGCCTGGTGCGCGGCGATGAGGCCCTGAATGCCAACGTGCTGCAGGAGCGCTTTCAGCTGCTGCTGGCTGATCCGCTGTTCGACAAGGTGAACGCGCGGCTCGAGCCCGGCGCAGCGCCCGGATCGGCGACGCTGGACGTGGACGTGACGCGCGCGCGTCCATGGGACCTGGCGGTGTACGCCAACAACTACCAGGCGCCTTCGACCAGCCCGGAGGCGGCAGGCGTAACCGGGACGCTGCGCAACCTGACCGGACTGGGCGATACCCTCGACGCGACTCTGCAACAAGGGCAGGAAAACAACTCGGAGTACATCTTCAACTGGGTCGTTCCGGTCAGGTACGGTACCAATGTGCGCGCCCGCTACGACCACCAGAACTCGGAGGTGCTGCAGGAGCCGTTCGACGCCTTCGACCTGCAGAGCTCGTTCAACGCCTACGAGCTAGGGGTGACGCATACGCTCATCGATACGCTGGCGCGCAATCTGACACTGGGTCTCACCTACACATATCGTGAGAACAGCACGACGATCCTGGGGGAGCCGCTGCCGGTGGTGCCCGGGGAGCCGACCGGAACATCGCGGGTGAATGCGGTGCGCTTCGGACAGGAGTACCTGGAACGCTGGCATACCCAGGCGCTGGCGCTGCGCTCCACCTTCAGCTGGGGGACCAGCAACTCGCAACCGGGTTCCGTCCCGCCCTCGCTGGCGCCCTTCGTCCCTGCGGAGCACTACTTCTTCTGGCTCGGACAGGCGCAATACTCGCGTCTGGTCCTGCCCAATGGCGCAAGTGTGTCGCTGCGCGGGACGGTGCAGTGGACTAACGACCGCCTCGTACCCATCGAACAGATCGCGGTGGGCGGGGTGTACTCGGTACGCGGCTATCCCGAGAACCTGCTGGTACGCGACAAGGGCTATTTCGGGAGCATCGAGCTGCGCTACCCGCTGTTCGACCGCCCGGCGCAGCGCAACCGCTTGTTCGTGATTCCGTTCTTCGACTTCGGTGCGGCGTGGAATGTCGGCGCCGATCCACAGGATATCCGCTCGGTCGGCGTGGGTCTGAACTGGCAGTTCCATGGGCTGACGGCGGAGCTGAACTACGGCTACCGCCTGGTCGACGTCAACATCCATACCGGCAACACGCTGCAGGACGACGGCATCAGCTTCCAGGTGCGGTATCAGTTCTAGGGAACCTCTGATTGACTAGGGACTAGGGGCTAGGGACTAGGGGCTAGGGCACTCGCGCGGGGACAATCGGGCACTGGGTCGCAGCGCGGCGGTGTACCATTTGGCTGAGCAGCCGCAATCAGGAGCCGCCATGAGCGCCGCCAAGAAGTTCGCAGTACCGTGCGCGCATCTGGACAGCAGAGCGTGACAAGGAGATGTGGCAGGCACTGGAGGGGTGATGGAAACCGCGACGAAGGCCAAGACCGCTCAGCGGCCGGCGGAGGCGCAAGCCGCGCCGCTGCTGTATCAATCCGGATTCGGCAACGAGTTCGCCAGCGAAGCCTTGCCCGGCGCGTTGCCGGTCGGACAGAACTCGCCGCAGACGTGTCCGTATGGCCTGTACGCCGAGCAGATCTCGGGCACCGCGTTCACCGCTCCGCGTGGCGCCAATCGCCGCTCGTGGCTGTATCGCATCCGCCCGGCTGCGCAGCACCGTCCGTTCCTGCGCATGGACAACGGTCTGCTGACGAGTGAGTTCGGTGCCGTGGCCGCGCCGCCGAATCAGCTGCGCTGGGACCCGCTGCCACTGCCGGGCAAGCCGACCGATTTCGTCGAGGGGCTGGTGACCATGGCAGGCAACGGCGATCCGCACGCGCAAAGCGGTTGCGGCATCCATCTGTTCGCCGCCAACCGCTCGATGAGCGAGCGATCGTTCTACAACGCCGACGGCGAGATGCTGATCGTGCCGCAGCAGGGCAGGGTGCGGTTCGTCACCGAGCTGGGCGTGATCGACGCCGAGCCGCAGGAGATCGTGGTGGTCCCGCGCGGCGTGCGCTTCCGCGCCGAGCTGCTCGACGGGGCGGCGCGCGGCTACGTCTGCGAGAACTTCGGTGCGGGTTTCCGGCTGCCCGACCTGGGCCCGCTCGGCTCCAACGGGCTCGCCAATCCGCGCGACTTCCTCGCGCCCGTTGCGTGGTACGAGGACCGCGACGGCACGCACGAGCTGGTGGCGAAGTTCATGGGCAACCTGTGGGCGGCGGAAATGGACCACTCCCCGCTGGACGTGGTGGCCTGGCACGGCAACTACGTCGCCCTACAAGTACGACCTGCGCGCGCTTCAACGTGATGGGCTCGATCAGCTTCGACCATCCCGATCCGTCGATCTTCCTGGTGCTGCAGTCGCAGTCCGACACGCCCGGCGTGGACACCATCGATTTCGTCATCTTCCCGCCGCGTATCCTGGCCATGCAGCACACGTTCCGCCCGCCCTGGTATCACCGCAATATCGCCAGCGAGTTCCTGGGCCTGATCCACGGCGTGTACGACGCCAAGGCGCAGGGGTTCGTGCCTGGCGGTGCGAGCCTGCACAACTGCATGAGCGGACATGGCCCGGACGCGCAGACCTTCGAGAAGGCCAGCAAAGCCGACACGTCCAAGCCTCACGTCATCGAGGACACGATGGCCTTCATGTTCGAAACCCGTTGCGCGATCCGGCCCACCCGGTTCGCACTCGAGTCGCCGCAGCTGCAGGCCGACTACTTCGAATGCTGGCAGGGATTGCAGAAGCACTTCGATCCGGGCCGGCGGTGACGCTGCGCTGCTGGCGGAGGCGAGCGCATTGCGTGAGGGGGAAAGCACTCGAAGCAGCCCCTCTCCCTAACCCTCTCCCACGAGGGAGAGGGGACTAGAGGGGCCGCGCGGGAAGGAAGTAAGCTGCTCCCTCTCCCTTGATGGGAGAGGGCAGGGGAGAGGGTGAAACTAGGAGCGGGTCCGTCGGCGACGTCCTGAGTTACCGGTGTCCGGTGATCGCGCCTTGCACCTTGCCGGTATCCAATCCCACCGACCGCGCCGCGTTGAGGATCAAGCTCCAGGTCTCTTCCGGAAGCGGCACGCCGCGCGCGAGGCGTTCCTTGCGCGTGCGCGACTCCTTTTCCCCAGGCAACAGGGTCTCGCCCCCGGAAGCCGCGGGCCGGCTGTGCTTGACGAAATCGACATAGCGCACGACTTCGGCCGGGAACATCGCGCCTGGGTCGACGCGGGCAGGATCGACATAGAAGGAAAACATGCCGTTGGCGAAGCGACTGCCCGGCGCGACGCAACCGTTGCCGGACAACGCACCGCCGAGCAGCTCGCACATGAGGGCGAGCCCCGAGCCCTTGTGCTCGCCGAAGGCGCGGATCGCACCTTGGCCGTTGCGGACGTCGCGCTTGCCCGTCGACTCGTAGTCGCCGTACAACAGATGCGCGTCGTCGCTGACCTTTCCGTCGGGGCCGATCAATGCGTCGGCGGGGATGGGCCTGCCGCCCTGGCTCGCGACCATGACCTTGCCTTCCGCCACCACCGAGGTTGCGAAGTCGAGCAGCAACGGCTCGCGTCCATTCACCGGGACACCGACGCAGTAGGGTGCGGTCGAGAAGCGCCGCTCGGAAGTGCCGAAGGGGGCCACGAGCGGGTTGCCCGTTGCATTGACGAAGTGCACGGAGACCAGGCCTTGCTCGGCCGCCATCTCGGCCCAGTCGGCGACCCGGCCGATGTGGCCGGCGTTGCGCAGGCCGATTGCGGAGAGCCCCATCGCCTTGCACTTGTCGATGCCGAGCTGCACCGCCAGCGGGGCGACGGTCTGGCCGAAGCCGAACTTCCCATCGACCACGGCCAGCACTGGCGTGTCGACGACGACCTCCAGCTTGCCGGTCGGGGAACAGCATGCCTTCCCGCTGCATCTGCACGTAGCGCGGGATGCGAGCGACGCCGTGGCTGTCGTGGCCGGCAAGATTGGCGGCAACCAGGTGGCGGGCGACGCGCTCGGCCTCGGCGCGTGAGCATCCGGAGGCCGTGAAGACGTCGGCGGTGAACTGCTGGAGAAGGTCGGACGGTATCGAGAGCATGGCCGCGATGATACCGTGTCCCCGGAAATCTTAGAAATCCGGGGTCAGGATCGATATCTGTGCGAGCAAGTTGGGGCTCCCGGCGCTGAGCCACCCTTCGGTGGGCTACAGAAGCCCGGATCGCTCGCTCCCAGAACCACAGCGAGCCCTCGCGGTCAATTTCCTGCGTAGATGCGGCGAGCGATGTGCTCGAATGTCACCGACTCCAAGTCGGAGTCCACGAGATCGTCGCGCTCCGCGAGGCCGGACTCTTCGTCGGCTCGTCCAAGGAACGATTGCGTGCGCACGTACGCCTCTTGTTCGAGGCTGTTGAGGGCGCCCTGGCGCGCAGCCCGCACACGGTTGATGGCGTCCTGGGGCGTGCATCCCGCTTCCACCAGCAGACGCGCCGCGACCACACCCGCGCGTGTCTTACCATCGCGGCAATGCACGGCGATGCGTCCGCCGCGCGCGAGAATGCGGATGAGTTGAGGCGCAAGCGGGCGCCAGGCGTGCTCGAAGGCGGGGTCGGGGAGCTGGCTGGGGTGCAGCGGGACCTGATGCCAGGCGACGTAGCTCGCCACCATCAGGCTCGGCAGCGCCTTGACTCTGAGTCTGGCGAGCTCGAGCTCATCCAGCAAACACACCGCCGCTTCGGCTCCCCAGCGGGCGATAGCGGCGACGTCGCGCTCTAGCGACCGCGCCGCGTGACTGGGAAGTGGTGTTGCGCACGCGCGGCCTGGGCAGCAGCTGATCGCGATCTGGCCACGCGCACGTCCGGTGCCGACGATCGCGAGCGCGAAGCTCGAGGCGTCCCGGTTCATTGCCGTTTCCTCCTCCGAACTTTTGTTCTTCGCCCCCAGAACGCGACCATAGCAGGGAGCGGGGGAGCGAGGCAATGGTGCGCCCACAAATTTACTACGTAGCGAGCATGTCTGTATATCGCGACATCGGTGTGCTCGATGCGCCTGCGTACCAAGCTGCAGGCAGCGCCGTCACGCGCTTTCACTTGGGCTGCCGCGAGCGTAATTTTGCGTTAGCCTATGCTTCCGCTATCGCTCCGAGGAGAAGCCCGATGCCTTACGTCATCCACACCAAGGACAAGCCGAACGGCGCCGCGATCCGTGCGCAGGCGCGTCCCGCTCATCTCGAGTACCTGACCAAGCACAAGGACAAGCTGCTGGCGGCAGGCGCACTCATCGACGACGATGGCACCGGCGGCCACGGTGGCGTGCTCATCGTCGACACCGACGAGCGCGCGGAGGCCGAGCGCTTCATCAATGAGGACCCGTTCACCAAGGCCGGGTTGTTCGAGAAAGTCACCGTCACACGCTGGCGCAAGGCCTTTTTCAACAAGGAGAAGCTGATCTGAACGTTCGTGCTAGGATGCGCCGCGCGGGGTCCGCGAGCACTTCGAGCAGGGCCTCGCGGGCTCAAGCCCCTGCACGGGGCGCTGGAGCCGCGTGGTCCATGGAGCTGACACCATCATGAAGCGTGCGGTATGGTTCGCGGTCGTCTGGCTGGCGATGTGGGCGGCCGCGGTTGCGGCGCAGGACAAGATCTACGAGTCGACCGGGAAAGACGGGGTTCCGGAGTTCTCCGGGCAGCCGACACCGGGCGCCACCGAGGTCACGCTGCCGCCCCCGAACGTGATCGACACCGCCGCACCGCAAGCGCAGCCCGCACCCCAGCAGGAGGGACCGACAGGGTACGCGCAGCTGGCGATCCTGTTCCCGGCCGACCAGGGCACCCTGCACACCAACACGGGCGCGTTCGATCTCAAGGTCGCCCTGCAGCCAGCCCTCAATGCGGGAGACAGCTTCGTGGTCACCCTGGACGGGACGCCGCTCGCGGGCCGCTATACGTCCGGCGACATCGCGGTCTCCGAGCAGGACTTCCAGTCCGCCGCCAGCGACAACGTCCAGCACCAGCTGCAGGTGGCGGTGGTCGATCCCTGGCGGCAACGTGCTCATTGCGGCCGGCCCGGTAAGCTTCTATGTGCACCGCGCAACAGTGCGCCAGCAGGCCCGTTAGATGACGCCCGACAGGGGACGCTGGTTACGCGCGGCCGTGCTCGCGGCCGCATTCCTGGGCGTGGGCCTGGCCGGATGCCATCGTGGTGCGCCCAAGCCGCCGCCTCCGCGGCCGCAGACCGTGACTTCAGGTTCCACGCTTCTGGTCACTGCGCCCTTCGTGATCCCGCGCGACGCGCCGGGCGTGTACTTCCAGGATGCCGCTCTGCGCGCTACGCCGGATCTTCGACGCGAGCTTCCGTACTGCTTTTTCCAGCTCGGTCCGACCACGACCGCAGCTCGCACGATCGGCCCGCAGGCGTTCACGGTGACGCGGCGTGGAGTACGACGAGCAGGCCGAAGGCGCGGCGGGCGGGTTCGGCTCGATCACTTATCTGAACCTGCAGAGCGGACCGCAGCCGGGTCCGCAGCGGCTGGCCTGCATGCTGCCGGGCGAGGCCGGGACGCCCCGCTTCCTCACGCCTGCGGAGATCAGCGGTGCGCTGGGCGGCTACTTCAAGTTGACGGTGGCGCCATAGCGGCGGACGGCGGCGGGTTTCCTTCTGGTTCAGTTTCCGGCGCGCGCCGGGTCAGGATTCAACCGTGGTATCCATCATGCAAGCACGACGAAGCAACGCCTGGACCCTCATCAAGTTGGCGTTGGGCTTGTGCGCGATCCTGCACGCGCTCCCCGCGACGGCGCAGGGCACCCAGGGCTCGGTGGCGAATGCCACCTTCACCTCGGCGATTGACGACGGCGGCCCGGCCGATTTCCGCCAGGGCTTCGACACCAACACGCCGGTGGTGTTCTACTACACCGAGATCCTGGACCTGCACGGCCAGACGGTGATCCACCGCTGGAAGCTCGAAGGCAAGGTCATGCAGGAGATCCGTATCCCGGTCAGGCGCCAGCGCCAGGCGGTCTGGTCGAAGAGCACGATGCAGCCCGACTGGACCGGCAACTGGACCGTGGAGGTCGTGAACGAGCGCGGCGAAGTGATCGAGATGGACAACTTTTCTTACAGCCCGCCTATGTAAACCGTTCGAAGCCGATCCCCGTTAAGGCGAGCTGAACAGTAAGCTGCCCACCCGCCCTGCACAGGGGGAGGGGCCAGAAGAACTCCGGGCCCGCCCGGGCACCGGTCTGATCCGAGCTATGTGGATTGTCCAGCTGGCGCTGCGCCGGCCCTATACCTTCATCGTTCTGGCACTGCTGGTGCTGATCGTCGGCCCCCTGACGATCCTGCGCACACCGGTCGACATCTTCCCCAACATCAACATCCCGGTGGTGAGCGTGATCTGGCGCTACACCGGCCTGTCCTCCGAAGAGATGGAAGGGCGCATGATCTCGCCCTTCGAGCGCGCGATGTCGGCGACCGTCAACGACATCGAGCACATCGAGTCGCAGAGCGTCAACGGCGTGGGCGTGGTCAAGGTGTTCTTCCACCCCACGGCCAACATCCAGACCGGGCTGGCGCAGATCGTTGCCATCTCTCAAACGATGCTGGCGTCGTTTCCGCCCGGCACGACCCCGCCGCTGATCCTGCAGTACACGGCGTCGACCGTGCCGATCCTGCAGCTCGCGCTGTCCAGCAGCGACCATCGCCGAGCACGAGCTCAACGACACCGCCAACAGCTTCATGCGCACCCAGCTCGCCACCGTGCAGGGTGCGGTGCTGCCGTATCCCTACGGCGGCAAGATGCGCCAGGTGATGGTGGACATCGATCCCAAGGCGCTGCAGGCCAAGAACCTGGGGCCGCAGGACGTGGTCGACGCGCTGGGCCTGCAGAACCTGATCCTGCCCAGCGGCACGGTGAAGATCGGCGACCTCGAGTACGACGTGGCGCTCAACGGCAGCCCGAAAAGCGTCCAGGAGCTGAACGACCTGCCGGTGCGCACCACGCCGCGCGGCGGCACCATCTATATCCGCGACGTCGCCCATGTGCGCGACGGCTTCCAGCCGCAGACCAACATCGTGCGGCACGACGGCGAACGTGCGGTGCTGCTCACCATCCTCAAGTACGGCAACGCCTCGACGCTGGACATCGTCAACCGGGTCAAGGCGGAGCTGCCACGCATCCAGGCGGCGCTGCCGCCCGCGATCGAGATTCAGACCGCGCTGGACCAGTCGCTGTTCGTGCGCGCGGCGGTGGATGGGGTGATCTTCGAGGCGATCCTGGCGGCCTGCCTCACCGCGCTGATGATCCTGCTGTTCCTCGGGAGCTGGCGCAGCACGCTGATCATCGCGGTGTCGATTCCGCTGTCGATCCTGACGTCGATCATCATCATGTCGGCGCTGGGCCAGACCATCAACATCATGACGCTCGGCGGCCTGGCGCTCGCGGTGGGGATCCTGGTCGACGACGCCACGGTGGCGATCGAGAACATCAACCAGCACCTCGAGCAGGGCAAGGGGCTGGAGCAGTCGATCCTCGACGGCGCGCAGCAGATTGCCATTCCCACCTTCGTGTCCACCCTGTGCATCTGCATCGTGTTCGTGCCGATGTTCCTGCTGACCGGCGTGGCGCGCTATCTGTTCGTACCGATGGCGATGGCGGTCGTGTTCGCCATGCTCGCCTCCTACTTCTTCTCGCGCACGCTGGTGCCGACCCTGGCGAAGTACCTGCTGCGGGGTCACGAGCACGATGCGCAGGGTCGCTGGAACATGTTGGGCCGCGTGCACGCAGCGTTCGAGGCCGGTTTCTCGCGCATGCGGGCGGGCTATCGCAACCTCCTGGAGCGGTGCCTGGGTGCGCCTCTCCTGTTCATGGGCGCCGTGCTCGCGGGCTTCGTCGTGTCGGGTGCGCTGCTCCCGTTCGTCGGCCGCGACTTCTTCCCGTCCGTGGATGCAGGCCAGTTCAAGCTGCACCTGCGGGCCAGAACCGGCACCCGCGTGGAGGAGACCGCGCGCATCTGCGACCTGGTCGAGGCGAGGATCCGCGCGCTGCTCCCCCCCGAGGAGCTGGAAACCATTCTGGACAACATCGGTCTGCCCTTGAGCGGGACGAACATGTCCTACAACAACTCGGGCGCGGTCGGCCCGGCGGACGCCGATATCATCGTCTCGCTGCGCAAGGGCCATCGCCCCACCGAAGCGCACATCCGCAAGCTGCGGGCGCAGCTGCCGCTGGATTTCCCCGGCGTCACCTTCTACTTCCTGCCGGCCGACATCGTCAGCCAGATTCTCAACTTCGGTCTGCCGGCGCCCATCGACATCCAGGTGATCGGACGCAAGATCGAGGAGAACCGCGCGTTCGCCGTCAAGCTCCTGGACAAACTCAAGGGTGTGCCGGGCATCGCCGACCTGCGCATCCAACAAGCGTTCGATCAGCCCAAGCTGGACGTGACGGTGGACCGGACCAAGGCTCAGCAGGCCGGCTTCTCGCAGCGCGACGTGGCGGGCAACCTGCTGATCACGCTGTCGGGGAGCTTCCAGACCAATCCGACCTTCTTCCTGAACCCCAAGAACGGAGTCACCTACAATGTCATCACGCAGGCGCCGCAATACCGGATGGATTCACTCCAGTCGCTGGCCAACATTCCGCTGAGCGGCAAGGACGCGCAGGCGGATATTCTCGGCAGCTTCGCCAGCGTGTCGCGTGGTGTCGAGCGGGCGGTGATCAGCCACTGGAACGTGCAGCCGGTGATCGATATCTACGGCGGGGTGCAGGGCCGCGATCTCGGGGCGGTCGGTGACGAAGTCACCCGCATCGTGAATGCCGCGACAGCGGAGTTGCCGAAGGGCTCGCGCATCATCGTGCGCGGCCAGATGGAGACCATGCTGTCTTCGTTCAACGGATTGCTGTTCGGGCTGATATTCGCCATCGTGCTGGTGTACCTGCTGATGGTGGTGAACTTCCAATCCTGGCTCGATCCGTTCATCATCATCACGGCGCTGCCGGCGGCGCTGGCCGGCATCGTCTGGATGCTGTTCCTGACCCAGACCACCATCAGCGTGCCGGCGCTCACCGGTGCGATCATGGCGATGGGCATCGCCACCGCCAACAGCATCCTGGTGGTGAGCTTCGCGCGTGAGGCGCTGCGGGCGGGCGCGGACCCGCTGACTGCGGCGATCGAAGCGGGTTACAGCCGCCTGCGGCCCGTGCTGATGACAGCACTCGCCATGATCATCGGCATGGTGCCGATGGCGCTGGGCCTGGGCGAGGGTGGAGAGCAGAACGCCCCGCTCGGGCGCGCGGTGATCGGAGGGTTGCTGTTTGCGACGGTGGCCACCCTGTTCCTGGTGCCCGTGGTGTTCGCGCTGATTCACGGCTGGCGTGGCCGTCAGGTCAGCGCGCAGATGGCCCCGGCGTGAAGCGCAAGGGAATGACTGGAGGTTAGCAGGATGGGTTCGAACGCGACGCCGGGTCTGCCTCCCGCGGGGAGAGCCGAAGTCACGCCGGGGACTGCGCTGGATCGCGATCACGGCGGGCCTGCTCGTGGTGGCCGCTGCGCTCACCGCAGGCCTGCTGCCGCGGTTGAGCGCAAAGGAGGAGCTCAAGAAGCAGGCGCGCGAGCTCAACGTCCCCACCGTGGCGGTGATCAAGCCCAAGCTCGGCGAGGCAGCGCAGGAGCTGGTTCTGCCGGGCAACATCGAAGCCTACGTCGAGACCCCGATCTACGCGCGCACCAACGGCTATCTGACGCGCTGGCTGGTGGACATCGGCGCGCGGGTGAAGGCCGGCCAGCTGCTGGCGGAGATCGAGACGCCCGAGGTGGACGACCAGCTGCAACAGGCGCGCGCCGAGCTCAACAGCGCACAGGCCAACTATCAGATTGCGCAGAAGACCGCTACGCGCTGGAATGAGCTGGCGCAGACCGGCAATGTCTCCAAGCAGGACGCCGACCAGGCCAACAGCACCATGCAGGCGCGCAACGCGACGGTGGAGTCCGCGCGCTTCAACGTCGCGCGCCTGGAGAAGCTGCAGGCGTTCAAGCGCATCTACGCGCCGTTCGGCGGGGTGATCACCGCGCGCAACGTCGATGCCGGAGCACTGATCGGTATGGGTGGCGGCGAGAACCGCGCGCTGTTTCGCATCGCCCACTCGGACCGGCTGCGCGTGTTCATCCAGGTGCCGCAGACCTACTCGCGCGACGTGGCGCCGGGTGTCGAGGCCGAGCTTGACGCTGCCGGAGTTTCCGGATCGGCGCTTCCCCGCCAAGCTGACGCGCACCACCCAGGCGATCGATCCGGCCACGCGCAGCATGCGCGCAGAGGTGGACATCGACAACGCCAAAGGCGACCTGCTTCCCGGCGCCTATGCGCAAGTGCATCTCAAGCTGCAGACGCGGCCAGCCGGCGCTGGTCGCTGCCGGTGAATACGCTGCTGTTCCGCGGCGAAGGCACGCAGGTCGGCGTGGTCGGCGCCGATCAGCGCGTGCAGCTCAAGACCGTTGCGCTGGGACGTGATTTCGGCACCGAGGTCGAAGTGGTCTCGGGCCTGGAGCCGGGCGATGCGGTGATCCTCAACCCGTCGGACTCCATCGTCGGCGGGACGCCGGTGCGGGTCGTGCAGCCGCCGGCCGAGAAGACTGAGAAGAAGGCGGGATAGTCGCGCGATTGCGCCAGCGCAGGGATGCCGGCGATTCGGCAGCGAATGCGCCTTCCCCCTCGCGAGGGGGAAGGCCGGGATGGGGGTTTGCATGCCAGGCCGTCACGCGGTCAGGATCCCACCCCCACCCTGACCCTCCCCCTCAGGAGGGGGAGGGGAACTACTCGGGTCCCCGCGTGGGGATGACGAGCACCTCGCGTTCCGCGAGGCCGCGCGGCGAGCGTGAAAGGGTTCGAGGAATGGCCAAGCAGGCACCCAGGAAATCACAGTCCCGCTAACCGGGCACGACCACCTGGTTGCGCCCGGCGGCCTTGGCCTGGTAGAGGGCCACGTCGGCACGCTCGATCAGGCGCTCGAGGTTGTCGCCCGCCTGGAGGATGGCCACCCCGAGCGAGATCGTCACCCGCAGTGCGCCGGTTGCGTTCGGTGCCCAGGTACTCTTCCCGCTCGATCGCCCTGCGCACCCGCTCGGCCGCGATGCGTGCGGTGTCCGCCGTCGCGCCCGGCAGCAGAGCGACGAACTCCTCGCCGCCGTAGCGCACCAGAAAATCGGTCGGACGCAAGGTGTCGGACAGGCGCCGTGCGACGGCTTTGAGCACGACGTCGCCGGCCGCATGGCCGTAGGTGTCGTTGAGACGCTTGAAGTGGTCGATGTCGGCCATCACCAGCGCCAGCGGCTGGCCGGCGTGCTCGGAGCGCGCGATCTGGCGCGGGAACATCTCGTTCATCCAGCGGCGGTTGTGCACGCCGGTGAGCAGGTCGGTCTTCGCCGCCTGTTCGTACTCGTGCTGCAGGTGAAAGCTGCGCTGCAGGTGCGCGTTGTCGTTGCGCACGCGGCTGGCGAGAACGCGGAGCAGGTTGCGCGCGAACTCCGGGGTGCCGTCGATCAGCCGCCAGACTGGCTCGTTGGCGACCTCCAGCACGCGGGTGTCGGTCGAGGCGAGCACGTGGGCGGAGGCCGGGCGCCCGTCGATGAACGACATCTCGCCGACGCAGTCGCCGCTCTCCAGGGCGAGGTAGTGCTTGCCGCTGGGATCTTCGAGATACACCAGCAGGCGCCCCGCAGTGACCAGGAACAGTGAGCTGTTGTGGTCGCCCGGCGCCAGCAGGGTCGTGCCGGCGACGGCAGTTCCAGCGCGGCGCAAGCGGCGAGCACGCTGCTGCGCGAGCGCAGGGTCGACGCCCGCCAGAAGCGGGGAGGCGAGGGCGGCGGTCCGGTCGGCGTCGGTCGCCGGGCGGCGATGCTCAGAAGAGTCGATGGCCAAGGAATCGCTCCGCAGGCTTTGCGGCCGCATCCAGCCCGGCCGCCACGGCTGTGTCTGACCCAGCAATGCAACAATCGTGCGCGGCCGGAGCTGTCAGCCGCGGCCGCCTTCCTCACCCTCGACGCCGGGACGCCGGCCGAGGGGGCGGGCGCTGCGCACTTCACCTCTTACTCGAGCCCTGGCCGTCAAGTCGGGCCGGGACCCCATTTCTTCGAGCCCTTCCCTGGATCGGTCCGGCGCTAGTGCGTACGCCCGTCGAGCGGCGAATCCATGATGGCGAGCGCCCGCAGCAGCGTCCTGCCCGAATCGGTCCAGCGCGCGAGCTCCCCATGCACCTGGTAGCGCACCTGCGAATCCGCCAGCATCAGTTGCTCCACCCGCGCCGACGTTTCGGCGAGCAGCGCTTCGCGGGCTTGCCCCTCGAGGAGGTGCGCCTGCCGCAGCCTGGCGAGGTCGTCGGCGAGCTTGACCGTCTGCACCTGCATGCTTTCCATCCCGAGCCGTTCTACTTCGAGGGCGAGGCTTTGTGCCTGGGTGAGCGCGGCGGCATGGCCCTGCCACCGGTCGGTGAGGCCGCAGATCATGGCCGCGACCTCCGCTCCGAACTGGTGCTCGATCTCGTCCACGCTCAGGGCGCCGTAAGCGACCGCGTTGTGCAGGTAACCTGCCGCGATCATCTCGCGGGAGGCGCCGGCGTCGAACAACAGTTCGGCGACCAGCGTCAGGTGCCCATCGAAGTAGCTGGTGCCGTCTGCCTGCGACTGGCCGGCGTGCAGGCAGCGGGCGAGCTCTGCGGCCCGCACGATCATGGCGCTCATCCCCAATCCTTTCTGCGGGTCGGTCCGAACGGCGAGTCGGCCGGCAAGCGTCTCGCGGCTGCCCTGGTCGGCGCCGCCGAAGTCGATGACCAGATCGAGTGTCTCGATCACGTGCAGACCGGTGGGATCGTGGATGAAACGCCCCCGCCATGCGGCCCGGTACGCTTTCGCCAGCACGTGCATCTCGACGCCGTCGAGCGGTTCGCCGTTGGAATAGCTGAAAATCCTGAACGTCATCGGTGCTGCCGCCTTGCTTAGAAAGTTGATCGTCGTGGTTTGCATTGCTGTCTCCTCGACTGTGAGGGCGGCACTATGCCGGTGCGGGCCGGTGTCCACTTGACTGGCTGCGCCAGCCGCTCTCCCGCGGGCGCCAACGCGGACGGTCCAGCCATTACAGGCGTAACTTGATGTCATGGGAGCGCGCCTCGCGCTCGTCAGCAGCGCGCCCGATGGCCGTGGCTGGCGGCCTGCAGGGCGGGAGAAACCAGTCGGAGCTCAGCCCGCGGCTGCGCCGCCGCGCTGGCGATACTCGGAGGGCGCGATTCCGGTCCAGCGCCGGAACGCACGGGTGAAGGCGCTCTGCTGCGAGAAGCCGAGCATGAAGGTGATGTCGGTGATGGACTGGCGGGGGTTCTCGATGTAGCGCAGGGCGAGCTCGCGGCGGGTGTCGTCGACCAGCTGCTGATAGGTGGTCTCGGCCTCCGCCAGCTTGCGCTGCAGCGTGCGGCGGCTCATGTGCATTTGCCGCGCCATCTCGTCCTCGGACAGCTCGCCGGAAGACAGATGCTCGAGCAGCGAAGCCCGGCAGCGCGCCACCAGGTTGCTCTTGTCCAGCTGCGCCAGCTGCTGGGCAAGGATGCCGTCGAGCGTGGCAGCGATCTGTCGGTTCGAGCTGGGGAGCGGCTTGTCGGCATCCCCGCGCCTCAGCGTAAAGCTGTCCTCGCTCGCGCCGAAGTGGATGGGACAGCCATAGTGGCTGCGATACATCTGCCAGCCGTCCGGCTTGCTGCGTTTGAGCGTGACCGCGACCGGCCGCAGCGCGTGGCCATAGTTCAGCCGGCACATGCTGACCAGCAGCGAGATGCTGAAGTCCGCGGCGATGGCGGCCACCAGCGGATCGCTGCGGCCGCTCTCGAACACGGTCTTGAGCCCGATCTCGGTGTCTTCCAGGCGCGCAGCCGTCTTGTCGCCGAGCAGGCGCCAGTAGCGCACCACGTGCCCCAGCCCGCTGCGCAAGGTGGAGCTGGACAACCAGGCATAGCCGAGCGCGCCGAGATTGGATGGATGCCAGCAACTCGCGGCGCGCAGGCCGAAGCCTGGAAGATCGATCAATCCGTTGGCACGCCGGGCGATACCGTCCCAGGCGCGCGCCGGGATGCGTGCGTTGGGATCGCGGATCTCCTCCAGGGTGATGCCTTGCTCGCCGAGGAGCGTTTGCGCGTCGAGCCCGTGCAGCTCGCACATCCGCTTCACGATCTGGCCGATGGTTGCGAGCGAGGTCTGCACGGGGAGCGTCGGATCAATTCCGAGTGGAAAGTGGTGGGTCCGCTGCGCCGCGCAGACGGTGTACGGAAGCTTGCAACAGGGGTGCGGTATCCATGCGGGCGGGCGAACGGGCTTGGCGACTGGCATCATAGGCGCTGCCCGCACGCGCAGGCTAGCACGCGGTTGAAAAAGTGGCTGTAGACGCTCGGAGAACCCATGGGCGCAATCGTCCTCAAGATCGGTGGCAGTCTCCTGGAGTCCGACGCGGCCGCGCAGCTGATGCGCGGGCTTGCGGGCCGGGGGCCCGACCGGCTTGTCATCGTCCCAGGTGGGGGCGACTTCGCTGACACCGTGCGCACGGTTCAGAGCCGGCATGCGCTGGGCGAGGGCGCCGCGCATCATATGGCGTTGCTGGCTATGCACATGGTCGGGATCGCGCTCGCCGACCTCGCTCCGGGGTTCGAAATCGCCGAGACCGCAGACGAATTTGCCGCCGCCTGGCAGCGCGGAATCACTCCGGTATGGGCGCCGGCCCGCATGGTGCTGGCGAGCGACATCCGCGCCTCCTGGGAAGCGACCTCGGACAGTCTCGCGGCCTGGCTGGCCGGCCAGATCGGGGCCGAGCGTCTGGTCCTCGCGAAATCCTGCGCAGTTCCGGTTGCAATCTCGAGCAGCGCGCAGGCCCTGTCGGCGGCTGGTATCGTCGACGCCGGGTTTGCCGAGTTCGTCGAAGGCTGCGCCTTTGGGTGGCGCGTCGCCTCCGGCCCTCAGGAAGCAATCGGGCTGGTTTGCCCCGAACAGCAAGCCCCGCTGGAGTCCTTGGAGACTGTCCCATGACCCGATACCCGCTCGGCCAGATCACCATCGATCGAATCGTCGAGTCGATCTGTACCGCGTTCGCGCCATCGAGTTTCTTCCCGCAGAGTACCCCGGAGGATTGGGTGCGGCACAAGCGCTGGATGGAGCCGCGCGCGCTCGATCCCGTCTCCGGCAATCTGGTCCTGCCGATCCAGGCATTTCTGGTGCGCACGCGCCACCACACCATCCTGGTGGACACCTGCGTAGGCGACCACAAGCCCCGCCCGCTGCGCCCGTTCTGGGACCAGATGAAGCTCGGGACGTTTCTGCCGCGCCTGGCGGCGGCCGGCGTGCAGCCGGAGGACGTGGACTATGTCATGTGCACGCATCTACACTGGGATCACGTGGGCTGGAATACGCAACTGCGCGACGGCCGCTGGATCCCCACCTTCCCGAATGCGCGCTACATCTTCGCCCAGCGGGAATGGGACAGCTTCGAGGCGCTGCACCGGAGAAACCCGCAGCCGCACTACGCCGACAGCATCCTGCCGGTGATGGAAGCGCGCCAGGCGCAGCTGGTTGCCGGCGACTTTGCCCTCGATGATGAAGTGTGGCTCGAGCCGACACCGGGCCATACGCCGGGCCACGTCTGCGTCCACCTGGCATCGAACGGCGCGCACGCGATCATTACCGGCGACTGCATCCACACCCCGGTGCAGTGTCTGGAGCCGGGATGGATCATGTTCGCGGACGCCGACCCCGCTCTGGCGAGTGTCACGCGACGCAGTTTCCTCGAGCGCTACTGCGACAGCAGCGTGACGGTGTGCGCGACGCACTTTCCCGAACCGTCCTTCGGCCGGATCCGCCAACGCGAAAAAGCGTTCTGGTTCGACTACGCCGGCAGCGAATGAGTGCGGACTGCCAATTGCTCGAACGCGTCTGTGCAACCTCTCCCTCCATGGGGTGCGCGTTGACTTAGGGCTCCCTCCCCTTCAAGGGGAGGGCTGGGGTGGGGATGGGTTTGAATCGAGATCCGACCCATCCCCCTCCTAGCCTCCCCCTTGAAGGGGGAGGAACTTGGTGGTTCGCGCTGCTGCATCAGTGCTAAGTTAACGCTCATGCCCTCCATGGAGAGGGGTCGGCCGAAGGCCGGGGGTGGTGTGGCTCGTGTCAGCCGACTACGCGACGCTCAATCGCGCTCGGGGTTGAACCGCGTGGCCATCACCTGGCAGCGTTTGACGAGGCGATGCTCGTCCGGACCGTAGTCGGCTACCGCCTGGTGGATGGTGGAGAAGTCGTCCCACATCAGCACGTCACCTGCCTGCCAGCGGTGCACGTGGCGATACTTGTCCTGCACCTGGTGGGCGAACAGGAACGCGAGCGTCTCGTCGCTCTCGCGTTCGGACATCTCGTTGATGCGCACGGTGTAGCCGGGGTTGGCGTAGAGCAACTTGCGCCCGCTCAGCGGGTGGGTGAGGAACAGCGGGTGCGACACGGGCGGCTTGGCCTGGCGCTGCGCTTCGGTCAGCGGCGGACGCGGGCTGCCTTTCTCCCGGCGCATCATCTCCCAGAACTTGTTGAAATCGTGCTCGGCCGTCATGCTTGCGAGGCGACGCTTGAGCGCATCCGGTAGATCGTCGTAGGCGGCGCGCATGTCGCAGAACTCGGTTGCACCCAGCGGCTGGCCGTTGCGCGATGGAATCTGGATGCCGTACAGAACGTTCGCGAACGCGATCGTGCGACTGTAGGACATGTCCGTATGCCAGCTCTGGCCGGCGTCGGCAAGCCCGATCGGCCTGCCATTCTCGACGATGTTGGACAGGATCATGACCTGGGGCAGGCCGGGCTCCGGGTAGGCGTTGGCGACGTTGATCTCGAGCTCCCCGAAGCGGGCGCTGAAGTCCACGAGCGCCTGTGCGTTCAGTCGCTGGCCCGGAAAACGAATCACCGCGTAGTGGCCGAGCGCATGCAGCACCGCGTCGAGCTCGGGTTCCGACAGCGGCCGGGACAGGTCGAGCCCTTCGATCCTCGCGCCCATCAGCGCGCTTTCCGGTGTGACGCTCAAGCTGGATTGCATGTCAACGGACGCAGTCGCGACGTTGCTCGGAACGCAAATCATAGCCCGGTTTGCGCGCCGCAGCCGGGCGGATTCCTTCCTTGCGGCTGCTCTCGCGGTGATAGGATCAGGCTTCCGCGCCCTGCAGGAGCTGTCCTGCCGCGAGGCCTCCGGCGATCCGGGATTCGATGCAGCCGCCAACCCCCCGACGTTTGCCGGCGTACGCGCTTCGGACTGGGCGTGGCATACGCATTGCCGGCACAGCGTGGCTGGTCTGTGTGGTTGCGTTCGTTGCGCTGATCGCCCCGGCTTGGAGCGCAGAGCCCTATCCGACCAAACCGGTGCGAATGATCGTGCCGTTCCCGCCCGGCCAGGCCGCGGATATCTTCGCTCGCCTGCTGGCGCAGCGGCTGTCGGAGACGTGGGGCCGGCAGGTGGTGGTCGACAACCGCGGTGGCGGCGCGGGCGTGCCGGCGATGCTGGCGGGGAAAGCAGCGATGCCGGATGGGTACACTCTGATCATGGCCACCACCGGCACGCTCTCCATCACCCCGTTCTGTACGCGACCCCGCCCTACGACCCGCTCAGAGGACTTCATTCCGGTCTCCAATGTCATCGTTGCGCCGCTCGTGATCACCGCCCATCCGAGCGTGAGCTTCCGGACGGTCTCCGAGCTCGTGGCCGCGGCGAAGAAGGCGCCCGGCAAGCTCATGTACGCGAGCCCTGGCCAGGGCACCTCCCAACACCTCACGGCCGAGCTGTTCGCAACGCGGGCCGGGATCAAGCTCGCTCACCTGCCGTACAAAGGCAGCGGCCCTGCGATCGTCGACCTGATGGGAGGTCAGGTGCTGCTGATGTTCGACAGCGTGCCGTCGGCGCTGCCGCATTTGAAATCGGGACGGATCCGGGCGATCGCGGTGACCACTGCGCAGCGCATTCCGCAACTGCCGGATGTGCCGACGATCGCCGAGGCCGGGTTTCCCGGCTTCGAAGGGGTGGGGTGGGCGGGCATCGTCGTCCCCGCCGGCACGCCGCTCGAGACGGTCGAGCGGCTGAGCGCCGCCATCCGCGACGCATTGAACGACGCGAAACTGCGCGGTGATATCATCGCGCGGGGCGGGATTCCAGACCCGCGCACACCCAAAGCTTACGGAGAGTTCATCCGCAGTGAGGCCGAGAAATGGACGCGCGTCGCGAAGGAAGCGCAGGTGCAGCTGGAGCCGTAAGCTTCAGCCGTTCGGCCCGAGCACGCCGACGTGCATCGCAGTCCTCGGCGGGTGCGAAGAGAGCGGGCTGTGACGACCCAAGCGGGCGCCACCTGGCGCGTTGCAGTCGGCGCGGAACAGACCACGGCGATCTGGGAGCCGGCGACTTCCTCGGTGCGAGCACCGGTGTTCGTGTGCGCGCACGGCGCGGGCGGATCGATGAGCGATCGAGCCATGCTTGCCGTCAGCGCGGCGCTGCGCGGTCAAGGCGTCGGCGTGGTCCGGTTCAATTTCCTCTATCGCGAGAAGGGATCGGGCCGACCCGACCCGATGCCGCGCCTGATCGAATGCCTGACCGCAGTCGTGTCGCGTGTGCGCGATGAGCTGCGGCCAGACGTGCTGATCGTCGGCGGCCGTTCCATGGGCGGGCGCGCCGCTTCCATGCTGGCCGCCGGCGGCTTTCACTGCGACGGGTTGCTGCTGCTCGCGTATCCGCTCCATCCAGCCGGTCAGCCGGAGAAGTTGCGTGATGCACACTTGCCCTCGCTGCGGGTTCCGGTGTTGTGCATCAGCGGGACGCGCGATGCGCTGTGCGAGCGCGATCTGATGGACGGCGTGGTGGCGCGCCTCGGATCGAATTGGACGATGCATTGGCTGGAAGGCGCGGATCACAGCTTCCACGTTCTCAAGAGCTCCGGCACCACGGATGCTGCCGTCCTGCAAGAGGTCGGCGCGGCAGTGCGGACCTGGCTCGATGGGATCGAGCGCCAGTCTGCCGACTTGGATGACGAAAGGATTGAAGACGCGATGAGCACGGTCGACATGTATCGGATCACGAACCAGCTCGACGACGCCACCCTGGACGCCCTGGTGAACCGTCTCGAGGCGCGCGGGAAGCATCCACGCTTCATCGAGATGATGCAGCAGTATCTCGATGCGATGGATATCGATGCTGCTGGCACCGTGCTCGATCTAGGCTGCGGCACCGGCGTCGCGTCGCGGGCGATCGCGCGGCGGAAGCGGTTCGCCGGCCGCGTGACCGGGATCGACCGCAGCCCCTACCTGAGCGCAATCGCCACGCGTCTTGCACAGGAGGAGGGGTTGAGCAACGTCGAGTTCCGCGCCGGAGATTCGCACAGCCTCGGCCTGGCCGACGAGACGTTCGATGCGGTGATCGCGCACACGCTGTTGAGCCACGTCGAGGACGAGCGCGTGGTATTGAAGGAGATGGTTCGCGTGGTCAGGCCCGGGGGCAAGGTCGGCATCTTCGACGGCGACTACGCGTCGATGACGCTGTCGGTCGACGAGCCAGCCAAAGCCAAGGCCATGGACGAAACGATCATCGGAGCGCAGATCACCAATCCCCGGATCATGCGAGAGATGCCGGGGCTGCTGCGGGAGGTGGGGTTGGAGCGGACCGCATCGTTCGGGCACGTCGTCGCCGACATCGGAACGGCCGATTTCTTCGCGCCGACCCTGCAGGCATTGCGAAGACTGCTGCCGAAGTCGGGCGCGACCAGCGAGAGCGAGGCGAACGCGTGGGCCGACGCGATGATGAAGCACTCGGCGGAAGGGACCTACTTCGCGGCGAGCAACTTCTACAGTTTCGTCGCGGTGCGGCGCTGAGGTTCGCGGGCGGCAGCCGCGGCATCGTTCAACGCTTCCCGCACCGCCCGCACCCGCTCCAGGGAAAGCGGCATCGCGCGCCCGCCAGGCCGGCACAGCGCGCCGCGAAATCCGAGCAGGTCCGGGCCCAGGGCGGTGAGCGGCGCGATGTCCGCAACCCGCAGCGACCCGGCGAGCCCGGTCATCAGCCCGAGCTCGCGAGCGTGCTCGACAAAGGCCCGCAACGTGGCGTCGTCGAGATGCTGGCGCAGGCTGCCCGCGCCTTTGTCGAACGTGTCGATCATCGCGCCCGCGAAGCCGGCGGCACGCAGGCGAGGCAGCACCTCGCAGAGGCACGCCGCGATCGCCGAAGAACACCGCCACCGTGCGGTGGCGCGCTGCCAGCGGTGCGAGCGCGTCGACGCAGCCCGCCAGTGCTGCTCCGGGCAGCAAACCCAGTTTCACGAAGTCGACACCGGTTGCCGCGATGCATTGTGCAGCGTGAATCAGGGCGACCGGATCCAGCGGCCAGTCGCCGGCAGTCGCGCTGGTCGGTGCCCGCCGCGCGACTCGACGTACACCCGCTTCGATCGCCTCGGCAGGAAGGGCGCCGAGCGCACCGTGCGCCGGATCCTTGAAGTCGATGATGTCGGCGCCGCCGAGCACCGCGATGTCGGCTTCCTCCGCGTCCTGGACGCTGGCGAGCAGGCGGATCATGCCGGCTCGCGCTTATCGCTGCGGAACTGCGCTATGCGCTCGACCAGCCAGGACCACGCCTCGCGCTCGACAGGACCGGCGGTCTTCTCGATGGCGATCGCCAGATAGGCCATCTCGCGGTCGACCTTGTCGGCCGGCAGCATGTGCAGCCGGCTCACCAGGATCGCCGCCTCGACCACTGCGGCCTGGGCGCGATTGAATCCGCGAAAGGGCGCATGGATCCGCTCGAGCACGACGTCGAAGTGCAAGCGCGGACGCTGGTCGTCCTGCTCGACTTGCGCGAGCTGCAGCTCGCGATGCGCCAGCGCGCCATCCAGGCGCAAACAGCGGATCCGCTCGCACGGCAGGGTGGGCCAGTCACGCCGCCCGGTGAGGCAGCCGGCGAACACACGCACGTCGTCGCTGAGATTCACCGCGGCGCAACGAGTGGCCAGGAGGTTGTCCAGCGTGGTGGAGGGGCGGAACGGTGCGAGGACCACCCGGCCATCGACCTCGCGGAAGCCCATCGGTGCAATATGCACCTGGCCTGCGCTCGACACGCTGGTGATCACGGCTTCGCGGATCATGCGCGGTCCCGCTTCGCGGCGCGGCGGCGGCGATGGCTGAGCGTGGTGCCCGCGGCTTTCTGCTCGAGCAGGTTTTCCGGCCGGGGCGCGACTGCCGCACCCCAGCGCAGCTCCTCGTCCTGCGCGTAGCGCTTGCCGAGCTGCCAGGCGATCTGTGCGCGCGCGAGCTCCACGCCCAGGTAGAAGGCATGCGCGGCGTCGTCCTCCAGCTCGGGCAGCGGCCAGAACGCGAACGGATCGGCCGCGCAGTGATGCCCGGCGCGATTGAACACATGCACGCCCTCTTCGCTCAGCATGACGCGGAAGTTGGGGTCGCGCACACCGGCCGCAAGCTCGGCGATCTCGGCGGGGGTGTGGGTGAAAGGACGTTTCTCGTGCAGCGCCAGCATGGCGGCAGAGTAGTTTTTCGGCAGCGCATGGTCCATGCGCGCGGCGAACATGATCCGGCGCGCGATATCGGCTTCACGCACCACCGAGCGCGCGTGCTCGCTGACCTGCACGACCAGCACCGCGGCGATCTGCAGCTCGGACGCGATGCCGAACAGCAGCGCATTCATGCCCATGGTGTCGGCGTAGGTGAGCTCGGTGAGATTGCCGATGCCCATCATGATCGGCGACGCGCGGACGCGCACGGCGCAACGCGTGATAGCGCGCCAGGGAATCGGTGAAGCCGAAATGAATCGGGTCGAGCACGGGGTCGGCAAGAAAGGGCCGGCCTTTGCGCTCGAGGACGTCGATGGCGCGTTCCAGTGACGCGAGGTCGCCTGCGTCGCGTGGAATGAGGATCGGTGTGGCCGCCACCTCGTCGGCGATCCACAGCGTGTCCTCGCGCAGGCTCAGCAGATAGTCGGCGCCGGCGCGGCCGCCGCGCAGCAGCTCTTCGTCGTCGAGCGAATCGACGCTGACCTTGAAGCCCAGCTGCTTCAGGTGCGCTACCGCCTCGGCCAGGTGCGGGAAAGGCGTCTGCGGCAGGCAGCCGAGGTCGATGACGTCGGCGCCATCGGCGGCGAGCGCGCGGGCGCGCTGTTCGATTCCGGCGACCGAAAGCTGCGGTGCATCCACGATCTCCGCGAAGATCAGCGTGTCGTATCGAGACAGGTCGCGGGCGGCCGCACTCTTGCCGAAGAACTGCGGCAGGTCCACCAGCTCCTCCGGGCCGCGCACGACCGGCACACCCAGGCGTGCGCTCAGCGGCTCCAGATCGCCGCGGCAGCGTCCCGGCACGAGGATGCGGTCGGCCCCCATGGCATCGGGCAGCCGCCGCTCGATCATCTCGGCCGTCATGAGCGCCGCCACGCTCACGCCGAGTTGATGCACGCTCCACGTGAACGGCGTCGGGCGCCATCGACTCGAGCGTCCGCGTCAAGCTCTTCTCGGCGAGCTTGCCGGTGAGGAACAGCAGGTGCTCGGGCTTGCGCTGCGTCATCGCGTTGCGCCCTCTGGATCGCAAAGACAGCTGAATGGCCACTGAGGACACAGCCGGAACGCGTAGAGAGGCTCAGGCCTTTTGCTCTAACGGGTCGAGCGGGCGTACGCCCAGCTGTGCCAGCCGTGCCAACAGCGCAGCGCGCAGGTCGTCGAACGTCTCCACCACACTCACCAGAGCGAACGCTTTCAGGCGCTGCGTGTTCTCCAGGTCCACCGGGCGCGGAAACACGGTGACCCACTCGCTGGGCGCCTCGGTCTGCATCTGCGGCGCGGTGTCGCACGCGAACACGATGGAGGGGATGCGGCACTTGCCCGCCTGCGCGAAGATGTTGCTCACCAGCGTGTCGGAGATGCCGTAGATGCATTTCGCGACCGTGTTGGAGGTGGCTGGGGCGACCACTACGGTGTGGTAGTGGCCGTGGTAGAACAGGCCCACCGGTGCCGCGCTCGCCGTGTTGTCCCGGAACACCCGGAAGTCCTGGCGCACGCCGCCGAGGTCGTGCCCGTACATGTGCAGGACCTCCTCCGCCGCCTTGGTGAGGAACAGGTCCACGTCGGGCAGGCTGCGCGCCAGCTCCAGACATTCCTGCAGGTAGTGGCCGGAGCCGGTGAGCCCCCAGGCGAGGCGGGGTCGTTCAGGCTTTTCCATGCCGCCGAGAATACACCAGCCTGTCAACCCAGAATCGAATTCACCGGATTAACAGGATTTCTCAGGATTAGCAGGATTACTGCTGCACGCACAGCCCGAGCAGATGGGGCTCCTAAGCACTAATCCTGTTAATCCTGTTCTCAATCCTGTTAATCCTGTGAATTCCGAGTTTGCCTTGTGAATTCGATGCCAGTTGGCGCCGGAGCCGGAGCTAGCCGCGCTCGAGCCCGTCCGAGGCCAGGTAGCCGCCATCGATCGGGATGCAGATCCCGCTGACGTGATCCGACGCGGACGATGCGAGGTAGAGGCAGGCGCCGACCAGCTCGGAGGTCTCGCCCAATCGGCCCGACGGGGTGCGCCGGTTGATTGCCTGCTCGAGCGGCGTGCCGCGCAGTTCGCCGGTCATCTCGGTGAAGAAATAGCCCGGCGCGATGGCATTGACCTGTACCCCCAGAGGGGCCAGCTCGACAGCATTGACGCGTGTCAAACCCACCAGGCCGTGCTTGGAAGCCGTATAGGCGACCTGCAACCCCTTGCTTGGTGCGGTCAGCCCGTATACCGAGGCGATGTTGATGATCTTGCCGCTGCGCTGTGCAGTCATCCGGCGGGCAGCGTGCTTGGTGCACAGAAATGGGCCGGTGAGGTTGACCGCCATCACTCGATCCCAGTCTGCCGAGCTCGAGCTCCATCACCGACTTGCGGTTTACGTCGCCGGCGTTGTTGATCAGGATGTCGAGGCGGCCGAAGCGCTCGACCACGCCGTGCACCGTGCGCTCGACCGAGCCCTCGTCGCACACGTCGAGCTCGAACGCGGCTGCGTCGCCGCCAAGCTCGGCCAGTACCGCCGCATTGCGTTCGGCGCGGCGGCCGCCGACTGCCACCTTGGCGCCAGCCTCGCTGCAGGGCCAGCGCCAGCGTGCGGCCGATGCCGCTGTTGCCACCGGTGACCAGGGCGACACGCCCTGCGAGCGAGAACAGATCGGACGCCACGGCCGGTCGCCTCAGAAAAACGCCATCGTGCGGATCTCGATGCTCTCGCGCGTCGGCGCGTCGGGCGGCGTATTGGGGTCGTCGAACGCGCTGTGGCCGAGGAAGCGAGCGCGGCCGTCGGTCTCCGACTCGTAGGTCTTGAGCAGCACCACGTTTTCCGGTGTCATGCGCGGGAAGTACCACCAGCGGTGCGCGCTGGAATGCCGCATCACGAAGATCTCGCCGGTGCGTTCGCGATAGCGCAGCTTCATTTCGAGCATGTCTTGCTGCTGCGCCGAGGTGACGTCGCACATCGCCAGCGGCTTTTCCTCGACGCGCCGCTTCAGCGGCTTCCAGAAGTTGTAGAACGCGACGCGGCGCGCTAGCAGGGCGTCGGCTTCGTCGGGCAGCAGCTGCCGGACGCGCAGGGGACCCGATACCGGCGTGTAGTCGCAGTGCACGATCATCACCGGTGCGCGCTGGGTCGTCGTGTGCTCGGCGGTCTGCTGCTGCTCGTTGACCTTCGAGCGGATGGTGTGGTCGAACACCACTACGCGCCGTGCCCCCACGGCGTTGCGCACGAACTCGGCGACCGGCGCGTAGAACTGAGTGCGCACGGCTTCGTCGTCGTCGAAGTGGTCGAACGAGTGGTGAAACTCCCTCAGGGCGAAGCCTTCGCGGTCCAGAGAGAAGGTGGCGGCGCGCGACCATCCATCGACGATCGCCATGACGTGCGGATCGTTACCGGGCTGGTGGACGACGGTGCCAGGTGGGGGTTCGTAGAAGTAGACTTCCGGGACCGAGCCGTCGTCGCGCGTGTAGTTGAAGCTCGCGCGGATGGGATTGTCGCGTTGCATGATGGTGGATCGCTGTTGCGATGGTCTGGTCGCGCGGTCGGCCGGCGCACGCGCGCCGGCCACCTCGGTCAGCTTGCTCAGGCCGCCTTGAGCCCCAGCAGCGATGCCGCATCGGTCGCTTTCCAGCACTGCAGCTGCTCGACTCCTTCGATCATCCAGCGGCGCAGGTTCGGATGCGCATCGAGCGGCAGCTTCTGGTACGGATGCAGGTGCATCGGCGCAGCCACCGCGATGTCGGCCAGGGTCACCTGGTTGCCGCACAGCCAGCGTTGATTCGCCAGACGCTCATCGAGGATGTTCGCCAGCCGGTGCCAGTTCGGCGCTTCCTTGTCCGTTACCGCCTGGTCGGGTTCAGCCTTCAACAGCGGCTTGACCACGTTCTCCACCAGGTACACGTAGCAGCTGGGGAACCAGTGGGCAGCCTCCCACAGATGCCAGCGGTGAATGTCGGCGCGCACCTTGAGGTCACGCGGGTAGTAGGTGAAAGCCTCATTCTTCTCCGCGGCGTACTGGAGGATCGCGTTGGACTCCCACAGCTTGAGATCACCGTCGACCAGCGCCGGAAGGGCGGCGTTCGGATTGATCGCCATGTACTCCGGCGCCTTCTGACCACCCGTGAAGTAGTCGACGTGAGCCTTCTCGAAGCTGACGCCCATCAGGCCGAAGCCTGCGGCGACCTTGCGGCAGTTGACGGTGATCGGATCGTAGTAAAGCTTCATGGCCCCCTCCTGATAGTCTAGTTATGTATGACAACTTGACCATACTACAGCCGCTGCCACACGGGCGCCAGGCAGGGCGCCCCAGGCACAGACCTCGGGGGATAGCCGCCAGGTTTGCCGTGCGCTATTTCAGCCCTTGCACCTTCGCGTGGGTGATGGCCCCGTCGGACCGCCCCTTGAGGTAGGCGTAGAGGTTGTCGAGGTTCGACATCACGGATTTGCTGGCGCTGAAGCTGGGCATGCCCTTCTCCAGCCGGCCGTCGGTCACGGTCTTCTCGAACTCCGCCTTGGTCAGCACCTTCAGGCTCGCGATCAGCGAGGGCCCGACCATCCCCTCCTGATTTGCGCCGTGACAGCGGTCACAGGCGGCCGCCCGCCAGGTCTTGAATCCCTGCAGGGTGTTGTCGTCGACCTTGGTGCCGTCCACCACCGTGTACAGATCCGTTTGGACCCGGTCTTCTGCGAATGCCGCCGTTCCCAGCACCAACAGTGGCACGGCCAGCCAATACCAACTTCTCATCTTGTGTCTCACTCTCCAGCGTGAAAAAAAGGCATCCCGGCCGGAGCCGGGATGCCAATCAGCTATCGAATGTCAGGCCTCAGGGGATTGCGAAAACGGTCAGCTGTCCACCAAGGTCGGTGTACTCGCGCAGCTCTTTGTAGCCGCCGACTGCACCCAGTCCATCGGTGTCCTTCTCCAGACCCGCCGCCATGCCGATGCCGGCCCAGCCGCCGATGCCGGAGAACACGCCCACGTACTGCTTGCCGGCGTGCGTATAGGTGAAGACGTTACCGATGATCCCCGACGGCGTGCGGAACTTCCACAGCTCCTTACCGGTGTTGGCGTCCACCGCCTTGAGGTAGCCTTCCAGCGTACCGTAGAAGACGATGTCGCCCGCCGTGGCCAGCGCGCCGCTCCAGACCGAGAACTTCTCAGGGATGGACCAGACGATCTTGCCGACGGTCGCGTCCCAGGCGATGAAGTTGCCCATGTTCTTCTCGCCGGCTGGCGGGTACATCGACAGCGTCGCGCCCACATAGGGCTGACCGGCAACGTACTCGACCGCGAACGGCTCGTAGTCCATGCACACGTGGTTGGTCGGGACGTAGAACAGCTTGGTGCCGTGGTGGAACGCGGCCGGCTGCTGGTCCTTAGAGCCCAACGCGGCCGGGCAGATGCCCTTGGTGTTCACGTCCGGCCCGCCGTTCGCGGTGCTGTACTTGGCCACGACCTGCGGACGGCCGGTCTTCATGTCGACGTGGGTCGCCCAGTTCACCGCCGGGTCGAACTTCTCGGCCACGAGCAGCTCGCCAGTCTTGCGATCGAGCGTGTAGCCGAATCCGTTGCGATCGAAGTGCACCAGCGCCGGGCGCTTCGTGCCCTTGATGGTGAGGTCCGCAAGGATCATCTCGTTGATGCCGTCGAAGTCCCACTCGTCGAACGGAGTCATCTGGTACACCCAGGCGACCTTGCCGGTGTCGACGTCGCGGCCCCAGATGCTCATGGACCACTTGTTGTCACCAGGCCGCTGAGCGGGGTTCCAGGTGCTGGGGTTGCCAGTGCCGTAGAACATCCGGTTCAGGGTCGGGTCATAGCTGTACCAGCCCCACGTGGTGCCGCCGCCGATCTTCCACTGGTCGCCTTGCCAGGTCTGCAGGCTCGAGTTCGCGCCCGACCGGCTGGACCTTGCCGTCTTTCCAAGTGGTGGTGGTCTGCGGGTCGATCAGCATCTCCGCGTCCGGGCCGGTGCTGTAGCCCCTCCACACCAGCTTGCCGGTATTGATGTCGTAGGCCGAGATGTAACCGCGCACGCCCCACTCGCCGCCGCTGATGCCCGTGATCACTTTGTCCCCGAACACGTGCGGCGCATTGGTGTTGACCGCCCCGACCTTCGGATCTCCGTTTCTGACGCTCCAGATGACCTTTCCGGTCTCCGCATCCAGCGCGACGAGGGTGCTATCGGCCTGCTGCATGAAGACTTTGCCCGGGGCGTAGGCCACCCCGCGGTTGACCGTGTCGCAGCACATCTGCGGTATGACTGCGGGATCCTGCTTCGGCGCGTATTTCCACTTGATCTTCTGAGTGGTCAGATCAATGGCGAACACGTTGTTGGGGAAAGGCGTGACCAGGTACATGTTGTTGCCGATGACGAGCGGCGAGCCTTCATGGCCTCGCAGCACGCCGGTCGAGAACATCCAGGCGACCTGCAGTTTGTTGACGTTGGACTTGTTGACCTGCTTGAGCGCGCTGTAGCGAGTGTTGGCAAAGTCCCCTGCCTGCATTGCCCAGTTGTTCGGGTCTGAGATCAGCGCGTCGTTCACAGCCTCCTCGCCACCCGGCTGGCACGCCGGATCACTGCCGTGGCTGACGCAGTAGGTGTACGCAGGCTCCGCAGCCAGAGCCAATGCGGGCGTCAACGCTGCCGCCAACGCCACCCCTAACGTCCGTAACAACAAGCATTTGATTCGGTTCATGTTTGATCTCCTCCTGCCAACAGCTTGGAAGTGAGTTTCACGACTTACTCCTCCTAGTTGCATTGCGTGTTCTGAGTGCGAAACGCTGTTCGACGCCGCACCGGCCGATCGGCATGGGCTGCGCTGGCGCAGAATGGAAAAAAGATTCGGCGCCGGAACGTTGGGTCGTGCTGCCTGGCCCCCTTGGTGTCACGCCGGGTGGGGCGCGTGCGATCGCACCCTTCTAGCTAGGCTGGCGCACATAAAGGTCGGCGCCCACGGGTCGGCAAGCTCACGCCCAAGGCGGGCCGCTTGCCGGGAGCAGAAGTGTTGGCGGCCGTCTTGGCGGGCCGCTCCAGGTTGTTCCTTCGCCAGAGTGATTGTTAACCCGCGGGCGGTTAAACGTCAAGGAATCACTTGGAGTACAGGTGTTTGCAGTGCAGCAAAGAGGAGGGGCTAGGGGCTAGGGACTAGGGGCTAGGGAGCAGAGCGGGTATGTGACGGACTCTGAGTTCGCGCATAGCGTTTGAATTTGGAGGTTCGCTGATAGCACTGAAGGAGAGCGCAGGCGTTGGTTTGTTCGCGTAGTGAACATTCGGAGCATGGACATCGCCGACTCTGCGACCTGCTCCAGCCCTAGCCCCTAGCCCCTAGCCCCTCAAACAAACCACAACCCCTGGTATCCGCGTGGCGCGACGTACCAAACATGTTGTGTTCGCGTGGTTGCACCATGCTAGACTTGCGCAACCCCGCGGTCCGCCATGGCCGAAGACAGCGATCTCGAACGAACCGAACCGGCGTCACAACGACGCCTCGAGCAGGCCCGCGAGCGTGGCCAGGTGCCGCGCTCCCCGGAGCTTTCCACCTTCGCCGTGCTGCTGGCCGCCGGCGGGGGCATGATCGTGATGGGCGGCCCGCTGGTGGAAAGCCTGGAGAGAATCATGCGCGCGGGCCTGACCCTGGACCGCGCCAGCGCGTTCGACACCGCTCGCGTCACTGCTCACCTCTACGAGGGAGCGGCCGCCGCATTGGTCGGCTTCGCGCCGCTGTTCCTGGTCGTCGCGCTCGCGGCGATCCTCGCGCCCTTGCTGGTGAGCGGGTGGCTGTTCACCTTCCAGGCCCTGCAGCCAGACTTCTCGCGCTTGAACCCGATCAACGGCTTCAAGCGCATTCTCTCCTGGCACGGCGCGATCGAGCTCGGCAAGGCGCTGCTCAAGACCCTGCTGATCGGCGGCGTGGCCGCCTGGGTGGTGTGGAACGAGCGCGCGGAGATCATTGCTTTGCTCGCCGCACCAGTCGAGCCGGGGCTCGCGCACCTCGGCAGCCTGCTCGGCCGTACGTTCCTCGCCGTGGCCGGCGCGTTTGCCTTGATCGTGGCGGTGGACGTGCCGTTCCAGCTCTGGGATCACCACCAGCAGCTGCGCATGACCCGCGAGGAAGTGCGCCAGGAGCTGAAGGAAACCGAGGGCGATCCGCAGCTCAAGGCGCGCATCCGCAGCCTGCAGCGCGAGGTCGCGCGCCGCCGCATGATGGCCGAGGTGCCCAAGGCCGACGTGGTGGTCACCAACCCGAGCACTACGCGGTCGCGCTGCGCTACAGCGAGCGCACGATGCGCGCGCCGCAGGGTGGTGGCGAAGGGCTCGCTGCTGGTGGCCGAGCGCATCCCCGAAGTGGCCCGCGACAACGGCGTGCCGATCCTGCGCGCGCCGCCGCTGGCGCGCGCGCTGTTCGCACATGCCGAGCTCGGCCGCGAGATCCCGGCGGCGCTGTACACCGCGGTGGCCGAGGTGCTGGCCTAGGTGTACCAGCTGCGCCGCTTCGAGGCCGGCGACGGCGAGCGCCCGATCGAGCCGGCAGCGCTGCCTGTGCCGGCCGGTCTCGATCCCGAATCTGCGCACCTGCGCGCGGCGTAGCGTAGATGGCTGAAGCGCAAGCAACCGCGATCGCACGGCCGGCGCTGCGGCAGCTGGCGGCGCCGCTGCTCATCGTCATGATCCTGGCGATGATGGTGCTGCCGCTGCCGCCGATCGCTGCTCGACCTGCTGTTCACCTTCAACATCGCGATGTCGATCATGGTCCTGCTGATGGCGCTGTACGCGCTGAAGCCGCTCGACTTCTCGCCTGTTCCCGACGGTGCTGCTGATCACCACGCTGCTGCGCCTGTCGCTGAACGTCGCCTCGACCCGCGTGGTGCTGCTCAACGGCCACACCGGGCCGGACGCGGCCGGCAAGGTGATCGAGGCGTTCGGCCACTTCCTGGTCGGCGGCAACTACGCCGTCGGCATCGTCGTGTTCGTCGATCCTGGTGATCATCAACTTCGTCGTCATCACCAAGGGCGCCGGCCGCATCGCCGAGGTGGCGGCGCGCTTCACCCTGGACGCCATGCCCGGCAAGCAGATGGCGATCGACGCCGACCTGAACGCCGGCCTGATCGGCGAGGACGAGGCGCGCCGGCGGCGCAGCGAGGTCGCCAAGCGAAGCCGAGTTCTACGGCGCCATGGACGGCGCGAGCAAGTTCGTGCGCGGCGACGCGATCGCCGGCATCATCATCGTGCTCATCAACATCGTCGGCGGCCTGATCATCGGCGTGTTGCAGCACGACCTGGACGTCGCGCACGGCGGCGCAGAACTACACGCTTGCTCACCATCGGCGACGGCCTGGTGGCGCAGATCCCCGCGCTGGTGATCTCGACCGCGGCCGGCATCGTGGTCACCCGCGTGTCCGCCGACCAGGATCTCAACCAGCAGCTGCTCGACCAGCTCGTGGGCGCCCGCAGGTGCTTCTACATCGCCGCCGGCGATCCTCGGCTTCCTCGGCCTGATCCCGGGCATGCCGCACTTCGCCTTCCTGCTGATCGCAGCTGCGCTGGCCGGCCTGGCGTACTGGATGGAGCAGCGCGCAATAGCGCCGGAGCCGGTGCAAGCGGCGGTGCCCGAGGCCAGGCCGCCGGAGCCTCAGGAAGTGTCGTGGGACGACGTGGTGCCCGATCGACGCGCTCGGCCTCGAGGTGGGCTATCGCCTGATCCCGCTGGTGGACCGCGGCCAGGACGGCGAGCTGCTGCGGCGCATCCACGGGCTGCGCAAGAAATTCGCGCCGGACATCGGCTTCCTGGCGCCGGCCGTGCACATCCGCGACAACCTGGAGCTGCGCCCGAACGGCTACCGCATCACGCTGAAGGGCGTGGAGATCGGCAGCGGCGAAGTCTTTCCCGGCATGTACCTCGCCATCAACCCGGGCCGCGTGCTGGGCCCGCTGCCGGGCCAGACCACGCGCGATCCCGCGTTCGGCCTGCCGGCGGTCTGGATCGAGGCGGCGGCACGCGAGAACGCGCAGGCGATGGGCTACACCGTGGTGGACGCGAGCACCGTGGTGGCCACGCATCTGTCCAGCGTGATTCAAGGCACACTCCGCCGAGCTGCTCGGCCGCCAGGAGATGGCAGCACTGCTCGATCATCTGGCCAAGGAGGCGCCCAAGCTGGTCGAGGACGTGGTGCCCAAGCTGCTGCCGCTCGCCGCTGGTGCAGAAAGTGCTGCAGAACCTGCTCGACGAAGGCGTGCACATCCGCGACATGCGCACCATTCTCGAAGCGCTCGCCGAGCACGCGCCGCGCACGCAGGATGCCGACGAGCTGACCGCGGCGGTGCGGGTCGCGCTGTCGCGCGCGATCGTGCAGCAGATCTTCGGCAGCACGCGCGAGCTGGAGGTTGCCACGCTCGATCCGCAGGTCGAGCAGATGCTGACCCAGGCGAGCGCCACCCGGGCGCCGAAGGGCCTGGTCTCGAGCCCGGGCTGGCGGAACGGTTGATGCGCCAGTCCGGCCAGTTCGCGCAGGCGCGCGAGCAGCTCGGGCAGCCGGCCGTGCTGCTGGTGCCGCCGGTGCTGCGCAACCTGCTGGCGCGTTTCCTGCGGCGCGCGGCGCCGCAGCTGAAGGTGCTGTCGCAGGCCGAGATCCCGGACAACCGCACCGTCAAGGTCGTGATGGCGTTGGGCGGCGCGGGGGCGCGCGCATGATCGGCGATCGTTGACCGGGACCGGCTATGCTGGTGCAGAAGTTCTACGCCGAGACCTCCCGCGAAGCGCTGCAGCTGGTGCGCCGCGCGCTGGGTCCCGACGCCCTGATCCTGTCCAATCGGCGTGCGGGCCGGGGCGTGGAGATCATGGCGGTACGCGAGAACGAGGTGCAGAGCGTGACCGCCGCAATCGCGCCGCCGCGCCGCGTCGCACCCAGTCACGCGCCGGCGCGCGCTGACGTGACGCCGGCACCGAGGGTGACGCCCGTCGCGGCCGCAACAGGTGGAGTGCCGAAACTGACCGACGCCGCTGCCTAGCTACGCGCTGGTGCACGAGGTGCGGGTGCTGCGCTCACTGGTCGAGGGGCAGCTCGCCGGCTTCGCCTTCAACGACCTGAAGCGGCGCGATGCGGCCAAGGCCGAAGCCCTGCGGCGGCTGATCACAGCGGGGTTCGGCGCACCGCTCGCGCGCGAGCTGGTGGCGGAGCTGCCCGATGGCCTCGATGCAGCGCGAGGGCTGCGACTGATCAAGAGCGCCTTGCAGCGCCGCCTGCCTCTGACGGCCGGCGGCGCAGACCTTGGTCGAGCAGGGCGGAATGTACGCGCTGGTCGGCCCCACTGGCGTGGGCAAGACGACCACCGTAGCCAAGCTCGCTGCGGAATGCGCGGTGAAGCGCGGCGCCGGGATCGCTGGCTCTGGTCACCACCGACACCTATCGGATCGGTGCGGTCGATCAGCTGCGCATCTACGGCAAGATCCTGGGCGTGCCGGTGTTCGCCATCCGGGACGAGGCCGACCTGCGCGCGACGCTCGCCGAGCTGCGCATGCGCCATCTCGTGCTGATCGATACCGTCGGCATGAGCCAGCGCGACCGCAGGCTCGCCGACCAGGTTGCGCTGCTGGCAGGCGGTGGGAGCCGGGTGCGGCGCGTGCTGCTGCTGTCCGCCGTCGCGCAGGCGAGCGTGCTGGACGACGTGGCGCGCGCCTATCGCGGCGCCGAGCTGGCCGGCTGCATTCTCACCAAGGTGGACGAAGCGCTGATGCTGGGCAGCGCGCTCGACGTGCTGGTCCGCCACCGGTTGACCGCTGCACTACGTCACGAACGGCCAGCGCGTGCCCGAAGATCTGCATCGGCCCAATCCGCTGTACCTGGTGGAGCGCGCCTTTCGCGCTGCGCCGCAGCCTGCCGCGGCCGATGAGGACGAGGTCCCGCTTCTGCTTGCTGCTGGGGCGCAGCGTTGACGATCGCGCTCGAGCACCCCGCCGACCAGGCTGCCGGCCTGCGCCGGCTGCTGCAGCCCGCCGTACCCCGCATGATCGCGTTCTGCTCTGCGGCCCATGCCGGCCGCAGTGCGCTGTGCGCAGGTTTTGCCGCGGCGCTTGCCCGCGCCGGCCAGCGCGTGCTGGTGCTGGACTGCGCGGACGCCGGCACGGCTGCGTTCCTGGGGGCACCGGGCCGGCCGGACCTGCTGGACGCTGCGCGTGCGGGCCTCGGTCTTCGCGAACTCGTCGCGTCGGCCGGCGCGCGCCTGTCGGTGGTGCGGGCGAACCGGGCGTTTCGCAGTCTCGCGCTGGCGTCTGCGCGCGACCGCGAGAGGCTCGGTCCGCATCCTCACGGCTGCACGCCGCGAAAGCGACTGCGTGCTGCTCGACCCGCCCAGCGACGATCTGGGGCTCGCGGCGGGGTGCAGCGAACCCATCCTCGTGATGCAGCCGCACCCTCAGGGGATGCTGGACAGCTACCGCCAGCTCAAGCGCATGGCGCCGATGCTGGACGGCCGCGCCGTGCTGGTTCTGGTGAATCGTGTGCGGGTGGGGGTCCCTTCGCTGCAGTTTTTTGGTAACCTGTCCGCGACCGCCAGGCAGTTCCTAGGCCTCACGCTGCAGTTTGGCGGCGAGATCCCCGAGGACGAGAGCATTCAGCGCGCCTCCAGCCTGAAGCAGGCCGTGGTGGAAGTGTTTCCCGGTTCGCCGGCGGCGCGTGCTGTGCGCGCGTGCGCGTTGCAGCTGCTGGGCCGGGACGGCGCGCAGGCGCCGAGTGTGGAAGCGTTCATCGGCCGCCTCAGCGCGGCGGCCGGGGCGACCGCGGCGGCCGGGGCGATCCCGGTGCAGCGGTCGCACGCTCGATGACGATCCGGCGCACGCAGCGCAGCCGATAGAGCAGGGAATGGGGACATACACGCTGACGGCAGACCAGAGCAAGCTGGTGGAGCACATGGCTCCCCTGGTCAAGCGCATCGCCTATCACTTCATGGCGCGGCTGCCGGCGAGCGTGCACGTGGACGACCTGATTCAGGCCGGCCTGATGGGCCTGCTCGATGCCGCGCGCAACTTCGACGACACGCAGGGCGCGCAGTTCGAGACCTACGCCATTCAGCGCATCCGCGGCTCCATCCTCGACGAGCTGCGCCAGGCCGACTGGCTGCCGCGCAACGTGCGCAAGAACCTGCGCCGCATCGAAGGCACCATCAGCTCGCTGGAACAGCGCCTCGGCCGCATGCCGCGCGAGCAGGAGCTGGCCGAGGCGCTCGGCGTACCGCTCGACGAGTACCAGCACATGCTGCTCGAATCGCGCGGCTACCAGCTGCTGCACTACGAGGACTTCCAGGAGTCCGAGGACAGCGACTTCTTCGACGTGTTCAAGGCCGACAACCAGGTCGGCCCCCTGGACGTGCTCGAGGATCAACGCTTCCGCCGGGCGCTGGTGCAGGCGATCAGCGTGCTGCCGGAGCGCGAGAAGATCGTGATGGGCCTGTACTACGAGCAGGAAATGAACCTCAAGGAAATCGGCGAAGTCCTCGGCGTGTCCGAGTCGCGCGTCTGCCAGCTGCACAGCCAGGCGGTCGCGCGGCTGCGCTCCCGGCTCAAGAGCTACACCCAGAAGAGCTAGCTGACCCTTACCCCGTTAACCGCAGAGGCGCGGAGGCGCAGAGGACTCGCAGAGAAGAAGTAGCGACAGACTCTCGTGAGGACGCGCGGCCCGTGCCGACAACACCGCTGCGACACTCTGGCGATCACGGCTCGCGCTCACGTTGCCCGCGCAGTTCTGATTTCCTCTGCGGGTCCTCTGCGCCTCCGCGCCTCTGCGGTTCAGCCTTAGGCCGTAGCGTCAAGTTCCCTCCCGCGGCGCCGTTAACTTCCCGACAACGGCGCCTCGACTTTCCGCAGCCGGCGTCGCGCGTGACTTGCGCGAATTCACCCACCCGGCATGGACCGCATCAGCTTCATCGGCCTTGGTCTGGGGCTGGCCGCCATCCTTG
The DNA here is from genome assembly GCA_963772865.1 of uncultured beta proteobacterium. Classification (GTDB taxonomy): domain Bacteria; phylum Pseudomonadota; class Gammaproteobacteria; order Burkholderiales; family SHXO01; genus SHXO01. The sequence continues at coordinate 95,809 of CAVYZA010000037.1, forward strand.
GCGGGCAGGCCCTGGAGGGCGGCGACCTCGCGTCGCTGCTGCAGGCAACCGCCCTCGTGATCGTGATCGGCGGAACCCTCGGTGCGGTCATGCTGCAAAGCCCGCCGGCGGTGTTCGTGGCGGGGCTGCGGCTGGTGCCGTGGGTGTTCCGTCCGCCACTCGCCGACTTTCGCAGCGTCCTCGACCGCCTGGTGCTGTGGGGTAACACCGCTCGTCGCGGGGGCCTGCTCGCGCTGGAGCCGGCCGTCGCCACCGCTCCCGACGCCTACATCCGCAAGGGGCTGCAGCTCCTGGTGGACGGGGCCGACCCGGCTGTCCTGCGCAGCGCGCTGGAGCTCGAGATCGACACCTGGGAGGACTTCCACCGGCAAGCCGCACGGGTGTGGGAGGCGGCCGGGGGCTACGCGCCGACGATTGGCATCATCGGCGCGGTGATGGGCCTGATCCAGGTCATGCAGAACCTCACCGACCCGGCCAAGCTGGGTGCGGGCATCGCTGTGGCCTTCGTCGCCACCATCTACGGTGTGGGCTCGGCCAACCTGGTGTTCCTGCCGATGGCGAGCAAGCTCAAGGCGGTCATCGCCCGCCAGGTCAAGCTCAGGGAGATGGTGGTCGACGGGCTGGAAGCGATCGCGAACGGCGAGAATCCGCGCAACATCGAGCTGCGCCTGGAGGGATACATCCAGTGACACGCCGCACCCGCAAGCACGACGACACGCACGACGATCACGGCCGCTGGCTGGTGAGCTATGCGGACTTCATCACGCTGCTGTTCGCGTTTTTCGTGGTCATGTACGCGATTTCGCAGGTGAACGAGGGCAAGTACCGCCTGCTTTCGGACGCGCTGCTGCAGGCCTTCAAGCCGGCCGCAGCACCGCCGAAGGACCCGGCCGCGGCCCCGCAGGGCAGCGCGCCGGGCGAGGATGGCGGGCGCGGGGTCGACGGGCAAGCGGACGCGGGCATGGAAGCGATCGCGCGCGACTTGATCAACGCCCTCGATCCGCTGGTCAAGGGCGGGCAGGTACGGGTGACCGAAAGCGGGCTCGGGGTCGCTGTGGAGATCAACTCCAGTGCGCTGTTCGCCTCTGCGGAGGCCGAGCTGGAGCCGGTGGCGCTGCCTGCGCTGGAGAGCATTGCGAGGGTGCTGGCGCCGCTGCCCAACGACATCCAGGTGGAAGGACATACCGACAACACGCCCATCGCCAATACGCGCTTTCCGTCCAACTGGGAGCTGTCCTCCGCGCGCGCCAGTCGGGTCGTGCGCCTGTTCAACGACAACGCCGTGGCCTCGGTGCGGCTGGTGGCAGTCGGCTACGCGGACACGCGCAACATCTCCCCCAACACCACGCCCGAGGGGCGCGCGCAGAATCGGCGCATTACGGTGATGATTCTGCCGAGGAAGCTGCGCAACGTCGGGTCGGTCGCCGCCGCCGCAGTGAGAAACGTACTGAGTGCTCAGCAGCTCGGCGTCGCGGCGGAGTCACCTGCTCTACGCCTTTCCCAGTTCCCGCTGGCCCGCGGGCATCTGCGCCTGCCCGTCGGGGCCGTAGGTGCTGAGGCTGCGGGCGGCGGACTGCAGCGCCGCCAGCGCGGCCTGGTTGTGGTTCAGGCGCGCGCCGATCAGGCCGCCGTTGCTGCTGTTGAGGGCGCGAGCCTGAGACGCCGTGTCGAGGACCTGACTGCCAGAGCGCCGTCAGCTCCGTCTGGTCCGCGCCGGCCAGGCTCGCGAGCCACTCCTGCATGCCACGCGCGGCTCGGATCGAGGCGATGCGCGGTCAGGTAGCCGCTGCGCTGCCCGGCCAGGGCGTGCAGCCGCTCGATCTGGCGGGACTTGATTTCAATCAGCTCTGGGAGCGCTTGCGCGTCAGCGCGCAGGAGGCAGTCCTGCTCGGCGAGGAGGATCTGGTGCAGCTCGCGGAAGCCGGACAATTCGGCGCGCAGGCCCGCGACGAACGCGGTGCGCTCGGCTGGCGCCGACTGCATGCGGTCGCGGCCGATCAGACCTTCTGGTTGACGAGGTACTCGCGCACCGTCGCCAGCAGTTTGTCAGCGACCACGTCGGAGTCGATCCGGAAACGCCCTTCGCTGATGGCCTGCTTGATGGTCTCCACGCGCGCGATATCGACCACGCCCATGTCGCTGAGCACCTTCTCGAGCTGCGCGAGCTGGGCCGACACCGAGTTGATCTCGACTGTATCGCGTGCCGGTGCCGGCGCCGCGCCGGCCTGAGGGCCGGCGGCTTTGCCCGCGGTGACGTCTTGCACCCCGGCCGGGGACACGGGCTTGATGGAACCACCACCACCGTTGATCTTCACGTCTCGATCCTCAATGTCTGCGCAGACTCCGGCGGTCCTGTGTGAGGCGCCGACGGGAGGTCTGTTACTCCTGAGTCAATTTACGGCTGTCCCGATACGAACTTTAGACGCCGTTTCCCGGCCAACATTGCACAAATGCAATCGTATTCCGGTCGGCCGTACGGTTCAACCGGCCATTTTCGGGTGAGCCGATGCGGCCTCGGAGCGATGGGCCACGCCTCAGCGTACCAGCACCACACCGGCCTCCTGGACGACACCGGACATCAGCTTCCCGGATGCGGCGCGCACCTGGATCGGTTCGCCCACGACCGGCGCTGCTCAGCGCTCTGCCCTCGGAGCTCACGGTGAAGCCCGCGCCCTGGAACAGGATGCGCACGCGCTGTCCCGCGGTCACCGCGAAGGGGGTCCGCAGCATGTCCTCCCGCAAGGTGAAGACCTGCGGGAAACGCCACGTTGGCGCTTCTGCCCACCGCCCGCTGCGGATCGGTGAGGACGTCGGTCGGCAGCTGAGTCAGGTCGGCACGCTCCAGCCTGACGTCTTCCGGCCCCAGCACCTGGCCGCGGCGCACGGGCAGCGCGGTGACGACCACGTCGCCGGTCACCTTGACGGTCACCGGGATGTAGACCGTCCAGTTCTCCGGCTTCAGGCAGCGCAGCCCGACGTTGGCGGTGCCCCAGAGTTTCGCGCCGGGAGGCAGGAACGGCTGCAGGCTCTCGCAGCGGCCGAGCCGGGTACGCGGGTCGAGCGGGGCGGCGGCCACGTCCACTTGGCCCGGCAAGTTGCCGGTCTGGCCGCGGGCATACACCTCGGCAGCGCGCTGCAGCTCACCGAGATCCTGATCCAGGGCCCAGGCCGAGCCCGCCCAGGCGGTTGCCAGCACCAGCGTCAGAACGAGGCGGAGCAGGGGCATTTGCTATAGTGCAGCCGGCGCATGGGCTGATTCTAGCCTGCATCGAGCGGCCTCACCTCGGTATCGCGGGCGTCGCGGCCCGATGCATCCGCCGCCGCACCGAGCCGCCCCGGCGAGTTAAAGTCTTGCGCCCCCCGCGACGTTAACCGTCCAGACAAGCCCCCTTCCATGGCCGCGCTCACCAATCCGACCGACCTGGCGCGCGAGACGCTCAAACTGCTCGCGACCCGGCGGATCGCGCCCACGCCCGAGAACTATCAGCGCTACTACCACGAGATCGCGGGGACCCGCGCTCAGCGCGACGGCACCGAGGAGCGCCTCGGCGAAAAACTGCGCGAAGCGGCGAAGGCAAACCCGGCGCTCATCCCGCTGGCCAGGCTCACGCGCCTGCTCGACGAGGGCGACCTCACGGCGTTCTGCGCGCAGCTGGTGGCGATCGCCAGCGGCCGCGAATCGGGTGCGAAGCAGGACTGGGGTGCGCTGCTGCGCGAGCTGGTGCGCAGCCTCGAGGCGCGCCAGACCGGCGGCAGCCTGGCGCGCAAGAAGGACGGCCTGGAACGCGTGCTGATCCATTTCGGTACCGACCCGCACCTGTTCGACAAGCTCCAGGGGTTGTTGCGCTCCTGGAGCGAGGTCCCGGAAGCGATCGCCACCGTGATGGAGCTCGATCCCGAGGCGCCCGCGGCCCTCATCCCGGCCTCGCCTGCACTGCCGACCTCGGCGGACAGCGCCAGGCAGATCAAGGAACTGCTCGCCGTCACCCTGGAAATGGGTATGGCGGCGCGGCTGGAGCGCTTTCCCCAGCTCGCCGACGAGGCCCGCGTCCTCGCGCACACGACGCGCGAAGCACGCGGCGCCGATGCCTGGACCCGGCTCGCTGCGCAGCTGCGCCAGTTCTTCTTCAAGATCGAAGTGCGCGGTGAGACCGACGCCGAGCTGCTCGATGCGCTGCTGCAGCTGCTGGGGCTGCTGGTCAACAACATCGCCGAGCTGGTGGAAGACGACAAGTGGCTGAGCGGCCAGCTGGCGGTGATCCGCGCGGTGATCAACGAGCCGCTCACCACCGAGCGCATCGCCGAGGCCGAGCGCCGCTTCAAGGAGGTCGTCTACAAGCAGAGCATGCTCAAGCACAGCCTGCGCGAGGCCAAGCCCACGCTCAAGAACCTGATCGGCGTGTTCGTCTCGCGTCTGTCCGAGATGACCGAGAGCACCACCGATTACCACGAGCGGGTCGAGGGCTACGCCGGGCGCCTGGAAGGCGCCGACGACATCCAGATCGCTCAAGACCATCGTCGACGAATCTGATGACCGACACCCGCAGCATGCAGGTGGACATGATGCGCTACCGCGACGAGATGGTGGAAGCGCGCCGCAGGCCGAGCAGGCCGAGGGCAAGGTGCGCAAGCTGGAGGCCGAGCTCGAGCACGTGAGCGAGCAGGTGCGCCAGGACCAGCTCACCGGCACGCTCAACCGCCGCGGCCTCGACGACGCGATGCAGCGCGAGATGGCGCGTGCCGAGCGGCGCAAGATCGGGCTGTGCGTGGCCGTGCTCGACCTGGACAACTTCAAGAAGCTCAACGACACCTACGGCCACCAGGCCGGCGACGATGCGCTGGTCCACCTCACCAAGGTCGTGCGCAAGACCCTGCGTCCCACCGACACCGTGGCGCGCTTCGGCGGCGAGGAGTTCGTCATCGTGTTCAGCGAGACCGACCTGCCGCAGGCCGTGCTGAGTCACGCGGCGGCTGCAGCGCGAGCTGACCAAGCGCTTCTTCCTGCACGACAACGAGCGGCTGCTGATCACCTTCAGCGCGGGCGTCGCCATGCTCGCGCCCGGCGAGACGCAGGAGTCGGTGTTCGCGCGCGCCGACAAGGCCATGTACCAGGCCAAGGTGCAGGGCAAGAACCGGGTGGTGTCGGCGGAGTAGCCCGGCTCGGCTCACCATTCTTAGGGCCGCGCTCCCGGCGGTGAACCTCGCGGCAGCAGGTCCCGGCCGTCTCGACCTCTACCGCGTAATCCTGAGCAGCGGCGAGATCTCGCTCACGACCGCAAGTTCCTTTCGGCAACGGCCCCGATACCGCTAGCGCCGAACTGCCGTGCGACCCGTGCTGAGCCGTCGTTCAAGGCACGTCGTAGGCCCTCTGCAGCGTGGCACGCGAGCTGCGATAAGTCGGAAGATCAATTTCACGACATGCTGAACGGAATCGACGCGTACCTCGCGGGGCCGCTGCAGGCCCTGGATCTGCGCGCCCATCGCACCGAGGTGCTGGCGTCCAACATCGCCAACGCCGACACGCCGAACTACAAGGCGCGCGACTTCGATTTCGCCGCGGCGCTGAGCGGTGCCATGGGAGCGCGCGAGCGCATCGCGCTCGCCCGCAGCTCCGCGCGGCATCTCGGCGGCGCCGCGCAGCAGGCGCCTGTCGCCGCACTGCAGTACCGCGTTCCGGTGCAACCCAGCATCGACGGCAACACCGTCGAGCTGGACACCGAGCTGTCCCAGTTTTCCGACAACGCGCTGCGCATGCAGGCCGATCTGAGCTTCATGAGCGCCCGCCTGCGCGATCTGCAGACGGCGATCCAGGGACAGTAAGAGCAGCCGCGAATCGCTACGTCCTGGTCCCTAGCCCCTAACCTCTAGTCCCTAGCCCCTCGCATCGATGTCGCTATTCAACGTCTTCGACATCGCCGCCTCCGCGCTGGCGCGCAGTCGCAGCGGCTCAACGTGGTGGCCAGCAATCTGGCCAACGCCGACAGCGCGTACCAGCGCCGACGGCACGCCGTACAAGGCGCGAAGCAGGTGGTGTTCACCGCCGACGCCGCTCGGATCCGGCGAGGCCGGCATGGGCGTGCGCGTGACCGGTGTAGTCGACGATCCGTCGCCGCCGCGCCTGGTGTACGACCCGACGCATCCGATGGCCGATGCCAACGGCTACGTCACCATGCCCAACGTCAACGTGGTCGAGGAGATGACCAACATGATCTCGGCCTCGCGCTCGTACCAGACCAACCTGGACATGATGAACACGGCCAAGAACCTGCTGATCAGGACGCTTGCGCTCGGCCAGTAAGCGCGTAGCCAAGAGGACATCACGATGACCATCCGCAGTCAACCCGACTTCCAGGGACAGCATTGATCACGACAGCTTCAACCAGCCGCGCACAGCAGCAGCCACGAGCACCGCCGAGCCGGTGCAGGACCGCTTCCTGAAGCTGCTGGTGACGCAGATGCGGAACCAGGATCCGCTCAATCCGATGGACAACGCGCAGGTCACCACGCAGCTCGCGCAGATCAGCACCGTGAGCGGCATCGACAAGCTGAACAAGACGATGGCAAGGCATGTCGAGCTCGTCTGCTGGCCACGCAGTCGCTTGCAGGCGAGCGGGCTGATCGGCCACGGCGTGCTGGCACCGGGTATCGACCCTGGTTCTGGAAGACGGGCAGGCCAAGGCGGGATGCGACGCTGACCAAGCCGGCGGATCAGGTGACGGTGACCATCCTCAACCAGGCCGGGGGCAGGTCGTCAAGACCCTCGACCTGGGCGCTCAGCCAGCCGGCACTCTGACTTTTGCGTGGGACGGGAAGACCTACGGCGGGCACGGCGCGCCAGACGGCGATCTACACCTTCCAGGTGGCGCGCAGCCCAGGGCGCCAGCAAAGTCGAAGTGAAGCCGCTCGGCTATCGGACGGGTCCAGAGCGTCACGCTCGGGGATCAGGGGCTGCAGCTGAATACGTACGGACTGGGCGCGCTCCCGATGGCCAGGTCAAGCAGATTCTTTAATCGTTCGCTTCGATCACAGGCAAGGGGCAGGAAATGGCATTCCAGTCGGGACTGAGCGGGTTGAACACGTCGAGCAAGAACCTCGACGTGATCGGCAACAACGTGGCCAACGCCACCGTGGTGGGATTCAAGACCGCGCAGGCGCAGTTCGCCGATGTCTTCGCGAACTCGCTGACGGGCGCCGGGGCGAGCCAGGTCGGCATCGGCTCCAAGGTCGCCGACGTGGCGCAGCAGTTCACCCAGGGCAACATCATCGGTCACCAGCAACCCGCTGGACATCGCGATCAACGGCAAGGGCTTCTTTCGGCATGGACCAGAACGGCGCGATCGAGCTACACGCGCAACGGCCAGTTCCACTTCGACTCGCAGGGCTTCATCGTCAACAGACAACGGCCTGAATCTCACCGGCTACGGGGTGGACGCCAACGGCATCATCCTGCCGGCGGCGCCGGCGCCGATCCAGATTTCGTTTGCCGACGTGCCGCCGCAGACCACCGCGCAGTTCGTGCTGGGCATGAACTTCGATTCGCGCGAGACGCCGCCCGCGACGGCGTTGTTCAGCCCCACCGACCCGACCAGCTACAACTTCTCGACTTCGGGCAACACGTTCGACAGCCTCGGGCAACGCGCATCCGCTTCACGTCTGTACTTCGTCAAGACCGCCACGGCAGGGCAGTGGCAGATGTACGGCACAGTCGACGGCATCGCTCCGGCCAACGTCAATCTCGGAGCCGGCGCCGGGCAGCCCGGTGACGGTGAACTTCAACAACACCGGCCAGCTCACCACCGCGCATGCCGCTGAATGCGTCGCTCACCGATCGCCAGCGGTGCGGTCACGCCGCTCGCTTTCACCTTCGATCTACACCGGCTCGACCCAGTACGGCTCGACGTTCGGCGTCAACAACTGTCGCAGAACGGCTACGCGTCGGGACGGCTGGCGGGCTTCAACGTCGTCCGACGACGGCATCCTGTCGGCCGCTACACCAACGGCCAGACGCCGCAACCTCGGCGCAGATCGTGCTCGCCGATTTCCGCAACCCGCAAGGCCTCAAGCCCGCTGGGCAACAACCTGTGGGAAGAGACCGCCGACTCGGGCCTCGCCATCGTCGGCGCGCCCGAACTCGGGATCGCTCGGCGTGCTGCAGTCCTCGGCGGTGGAAGATTCCAACGTCGATCTCACCGCCGAGCTGGTGCAACATGATCACGGCACAGCGCGACTACCAGGCCAACGCGCAGACCATCAAGACGCAGGATTCGATTCTGCAGACGCTCGTCAACTTGCGTTGACGAGCGGCGTGATTCGGTGATTAGTGGAGCGGATCAGGATCGATTCGCCCGTACAGCAGCATCGACCACGAGCCTACGTCAGTCACGACCTCGCATCACGACTCACCTAGTCACGAGTCACTAGTCACTAGCCCCTAGAATGGATCGCCTCATCTACATCGCCATGAACGGCGCCAAGCACACCCTGGAGCAGCCAGGCGGTCGCTGGCGAACAATCTGGCCAACGTGTCGACCACGGCGTTCAAGGCGCAGGTCAGCGCGTTTCGCGCCGTGCCGGTGGTCGGGCCGAGTGCGAAGACGCGCGTGTTCGTGGTCGAGACCACGCTGGGCGCGGACTCGAAGCCAGGGCCGATCGTGCAGACCGGCCGCAAGCTCGATGTGTGCGGTGAACGGCAAGGGCTGGATCGCAGTGCGGGGTGCGGACGGGCGCGAAGGCGTACACGCGCGCCGGCGATCTGCAGGTCAGCGCGAACGGGCTGCTGCAGACGCGCAGCGGACTGAACGTCTTGGGCGAGGGCGGCCCGATCACGGTCCCGCCCAACAACACGGTCACGATCGGCGAGCGACGGCACCGTTTCCGCGATTCCCACCGACAGCATCCCGAATGTCGTGAACATCGTCGGCCAGATCAACCTGGTCAATCCGCCCGCAGCAGGATCTGGAGCGCGGCGACGACGGTCTGTTCCGCCAGCGCAACGGCATGCCGGCGCCGCCGGATACGAACGTGAGGCTCACCGGCGGTGCGCTGGAAGGCAGCAACGTGAGCATGGTGCAGATGCTGGTCGACATGATCGCGCAGGCGCGCCAGTACGACACGCAGATCAAGCTCCTGCAGACGGCCGAGACGAACGCCCGCTCGTGGAGCCAGGTGATGAACTTGTCCGCGTAAGAGAAAGGACCATGGATGAACCTGCAGACAGACGAAAGCCCGCGCAGCCCGTGAAGAAGGCCTGAATCGCTCCGCGTCACGCCCGCATCTGCGCCTGCGCAAGCCGCATCGCGCGCGCAACGTGCTGCGCACGCTGCGCGCGGAGCTGGAGGCGCTGTACAACGAACTAACGGCGGCCCTGCTGCCGGACGCAAAAGGCAAGAAATGATCAGCTCGCTGTGGATCGCCAAGACCGGGCTCGACGCGCAGCAGTTCAACGTCGACGTCATCTCCAACAATCTCGCCAACGTCACCACCAACGGCTTCAAGCGCCAGCGCGCGGTGTTCGAGGACCTGCTCTACCAGACCGTTGCGTCAGCCCGGCGCGCAGACCTCTCAGCTCACGCAGTATCCCACCGGGCCTGCAGGTCGGCACGGGGGTGCGCGCCGGTCGCCACTGCGCGCGTGTTCACACAGGGCAACCTGCAGCAGATCGGCGACTCGCTGAACGTCGCGATCAACGGACGCGGCTTCTTCCAGATCCTGCTGCCCGACGGCAACACCGCCTACACGCGCGACGGCTCGTTCCAGCTCGACAACCACGGGCAGATCGTCACCTCGCAGCGGTTTCACGCTGCAGCCGACCATCACCATCCCGCCCGATGCGCTCACCATCACCATCGGCGCGGACGGCACCGTGTCGGTGACGCAGCCGGGCAGCTCCACGCCCACGCAGGTCGGCACCATTCAGCTCGCGGACTTCATCAACCCCGGCGGGCCTGCAGGCGATCGGCAAGAACCTGTTCCTGGAGACCGCCTCGTCCGGTCCGGCGACCAGCTCGGCGATCCCGGCACCAACGGCCTGGGCATCGCTCGATCAGGGCTTCGTCGAGACCTCCAACGTGAGCGTCACCGAAGAGCTCGTCGATCTGATCACGGCGCAGCGCGCGTTCGAGATCAACTCGCGCGCGGTGCAGGTCTCCGACGAGATGCTGCAGCGCCTGGCGAACCTGGGGTGACGGCGTGAGGGGTGAGGGTCAAACCTGGCGGGCCGGGCCGCGCCGCAGTCCCGCTGTGTGGCGACGGGCGGGGACCGGGCTGCTCGATCCGGCTGACGTTGCTGACGCGCGTGTGGGTACTGATGCTGTTCGCGGTGGCTCCGCTGCTGCCCGGCTACCGCGGCGTGCGCATCCCCTTGGCTGCTCTGGTGGTGGCGCTCTTCGCGGGCTGCGCGTGGAATACGCCGCCCGCGACCGTGCATCAGCCGATGACGGCGCGCGCTGCGCCGCCCGGACGCGACTCGCTGAACGCCGGGTCGATCTATCAGCCCGACACGGCGCGGCTGGCTCTGTTCGCGGACAACCGGGCGCGCTGGGTGGGCGACACCATCACCATCGTGCTGCAGGAGAACACCAGTGCCAGCAAGAGATCGAGCGGTGCAGCCAACCGCGCCGGCACCACCACGATGGAGATTCCCATCTACAGCAACAACCTGCCCCTGGCGGCGCTCCAGGGCACCACGCTCGAGGCCTCCTCGGGCGTGCAATTCCAGGGCAACGGCAATGCGGCCAGCAACAACGCCTTCACCGGTCAGATGGCGGTTACGGTGATCGAGGTGCTGGAGAACGGAAACCTGCTGGTGTCCGGCGAGAAGCAGGTCACCATCAACCAGGGCACCGAGTTCATCCGCTTCTCCGGCGTGATCAATCCTGCGTACATCTTGCCCAACAATTCCGTGTCGTCCACGCGCGTTGCCGACGCACGCCTGGAGTATCGCAGCACCGGCTACATCAGCGAGGCGCAGACCATGGGCTGGCTGTCGCGCTTCTTCATGTCGGTGTGGCCGTTCTAAGACCAAGGCAACCTCTTGAACCACAGAGGACGCAGAGGGCCACAGAGGGAAAGCAAGATGACCCGATGCGTGTTCCTGCAGTTTCCGCACGCTCGCCGGAACGCAGGCAACTCCGCGCGCTCGCCTCGCGCAGGTGCTTCGCGTTTCCTCTGTGCTCCTCGTGTCCTCGTGGTGAATGCTGCTTCTGCTTTTCTTCTTCGCCAGCGCCCTGATGCTTTCGGTGCCGGCAGCGCACGCGCAGCGCGTGAAGGACCTCAGCATGGTGCAGGGGGTGCGCAACAACCAGCTGATCGGTTACGGACTCGTGGTGGGCCTCGACGGCACCGGCGACCAGACTACGCAGACACCGTTCACGACGCAGAGTCTGCTGAGCATGCTCAATCAGCTCGGTGTCACCTTGCCGCCTGGTATCAACCTCCAGCTCAAGAACGTCGCGGCGGTCATGGTCACCTCGACGCTGCCGCCGTTCGCACGCGAAGGTCAGCAGATCGACGTGGTCGTCTCTTCCCTGGGCAACGCCAAGAGCCTGCGAGGCGGCACGCTGCTGCTCACGCCGCTGCGCGGCGCGGACAGCCATGTCTACGCGGTCGCCCAGGGCAACCTGGTGGTGCCCGGTGCGGGCGCCAGCGCAGCCGGCTCCAGCGTGCAGGTCAACACGCTCAATGCCGGTCGCATTCCGGCGGGGGCAACGGTGGAGCGGAGTGTGGCTGCCACAGTCGGACAGGGCGACTACGTGTACCTGGAAACGCATCAAGCCGACTTCACCACCGCCACCCGCATCGTCGAAGCGGTCAATGGAGTGTTCGGGGGCGAGACCGCGACTGCGGTCGACGCGCGTCAGATCCGCGTGCGTGCGCCGCTCGACACCACCCAGCGCGTAGCCTTCCTGTCGCGCCTGGAGAACATCGTGGTGCAGCCAGGCGAGGCACCGCCCAAGGTGATCATCAATGCGCGCACGGGCTCGGTGGTGTTGACGCAGATGGTGCGCATCAGCGAGTGCGCAGTCTCGCACGGCAATCTGTCGATCAGCATCTCGCGCGAACAGCAGGTGTCGCAGCCGCTGCCCTTCTCGCAAGGTGAGACGGTGGTCACCGAGCAGGCCCAGGTGCAGGTGCAGGAGCAAACCTCCAAGGTCATGCTCGTCCCCGCCTCCGCCAGCCTGAGCGACGTGGTGAAAGCCCTCAACGCGGTCGGCGCGACGCCGTCGGACCTGCTCGCGATTTTGCAGGCGATGAAAGCGGCCGGGGCGTTGAAGGCGGATCTGGAGGTGATCTAGGGGCTAGGGACTAGGGGCAAGGGACTAGGCGGAGTGGAAGCGGTCAAAGCCGCGCCCTTAGTCTGGATGCCAGCGCCATGCGTCCAACGCCTTCTGATTTTCCCAGCCCCTAGCCTAGCTCCATCATGGATCAACCCAATCACCTACGGCCTCGCGGCCGATCCCAAATCGCTCGGCGACTTGAAGCGGCGGGCGGTCGAGGACCCCCAGGGCTCGCTCAAAGCGGTCGCCAGGCAGTTCGAGCAGCTCATGCTCGACATGATGATGAAGAGCATGCGGCGCGCGGCGCCCGGCGAGACCATGTTCGACAACGAGGGCTCGCGGCTTTTCACCGGTCTGCTCGACCAGGAGTTCTCGCGCAAGTTGAGCGAGCAGGGCGGTCTCGGGCTCGCCGATCTGCTCGTCAAGCAACTGTCACAGCTGCGCACGCCCGGTCAAGAAAAGCCGCATCCTGCCGATAAAAAAGGCTAGTGCAATAAGGAGTTGAGTAATGGCCACCAGCATTTTCGGCATCGGCGTCAGCGGGCTCAACGCCGCACAGTCCGGGCTGCTGGTCACCGGCCACAACATCACCAACGCGGCCACCGACGGCTTCCATCGCCAGGAAGCGGTGCAGGGCACGCAGACTCCGCAGGAGACGGGCGCAGGCTTTTTCGGCAAAGGCGTCACCGTCGACACCGTGCGGCGCGCCTACAGCCAGTTTCTCGACAACGCGCTGCTGCAGGCACAGACCCAGGGCACGTACCTCGACACCTACGGCGCGCAGATCAACATGATCGACAATCTGCTCGCCGATCCCACGTCGGGTCTGTCGCCGGCGCTGCAGGCGTTCTTCTCGGGCGTGCAGGACGTTGCGTCCAATCCCGCCTCGATCCCGTCGCGCCAGCAGCTGCTGAGCCAGGGTGACGCGCTGGTCGCGCGCTTCCAGGGCTTCAGCGCCCGTCTCACCGACATGCGCTACGGCGTAAACCGCCAGCTCTCCGACACGGTGAACGAGATCAACACGCTGGCCGGCAACATCGCCCGCGTCAATCAGCAGATCATGCAACTGCAGACCGGCGACAGCCGCCAGGCCAACGATCTGCTGGACCAGCGCACCGCGCTGCTGACCGACCTCAACAAGCTGGTGCGCGCCTCGGTCGTCGAGCAGTCCGACGGCAGCATCAACGTGTTCATCGGCAACGGCCAGAGCCTGGTGCTCGGGACCCAGACCTACTCGTTGTCCGCGGGGCCTTCCTCCGCCGACCCGCAGGACTATGCAGTGTTCTATGTGCAGGGCGGTGCGCGCATGGAGCTGCAATCGTCCAGCTTGAGAGGCGGCACGCTGGGCGGGCTGCTCGCCTTCCGCAGCGAGACGCTGGATGTAGCGCAGAATCAGCTGGGCCGGGTGGCCACCGTGCTGGCGCAGACGTTCAACGACCAGCATCGCCTCGGGCAGGATCTCAACGGCGTGTTGGGACAGGATTTCTTCGATGTCCCCGCCGCTGCGGTCGTGGCGAACCAGAACAACGCCGGCAGCGCTGTCATCGGCGCAGCCAACAGCGACGTCGGAGCGCTCACCGGCAGCGACTATCGCCTGCAGCTCGCCGGCGGCACGTGGACGCTGACGCGCTTGTCCGACGGCAACCAGAGCACGTTTGCATCGTTTCCGCAGACCATCGACGGTGTCACCCTCACGCTGGCCAGCGGCGCGGCCAGCAACGGTGACAGCTTCCTGATTCAGCCCACGCGCAACGGCGCGCGTGATATTGCCGTAGCGCTGAGCGACACCGCGAAGATCGCGGCTGCTGCGCCGATCCGCAGCGCCGCCGATCTCGCGAACACCGGCAAGGCCACGATCAGTGCCGGCGTGGTCACCGACACGACCAACGCCGCGTTCGCTACGCCCGGCGCGTTGAGCCCGCCGATCCTGATCCAGTTCACCAGCGCCACTGCGTACTCGGTGTTCGACAACACCAATCCGGCTGCTCCTACGCTGTTGGAAGCAGGGATCGCTTACAACCCCGCTGCCACCAACGACGTGTTCCCGACCCCGGGCGCGCTCGACTATGGCTATCGCATCAGCCTCGCGGGTGCAGCGGTGGCCGGCGACCGCTTCACGGTCGGGTACAACAGCAGCGGCGTGGCGGACAACCGCAACGCGCTCTTGCTGGCCGGCCTGCAGACCGTGAGCACGGTCGGCAATGGCACCGCCAACTACCAGAGCGCTTACAGCCAGCTCGTTGCGCAGGTCGGCAACCGGGCGCGCGAGATCGAGGTGCAGGGCAAGGCGCAGGACACCATCGTCACCCAGACCCAGGCTGCGCAGCAGTCGCTTGTCCGGCGTGAACCTCGACGAGGAAGCCGCCAACCTCATCCGCTATCAGCAGGCGTATCAGGCGTCGGGGAAAGTGCTGCAGGTCGCCGCGACGTTGTTCGATACGATTCTCGGGTTGGGGGAGTGAATGATCCAAGGACGCAAGCCATGATCCGCTTCAGCACCAACACGATCTTCGACCAAGGCGTCTTCAACATGCAGCGCGGGCAGTCGGCGCTGGTGGAGCTGCAGGATCAGATCTCGACCAACCGCCGCGTGCGCACGCCAGCGGACGACCCGGTGGCGGCGGCGCGCGCCCTGGAAGTGGAGCAATCCGAGGCGATCAGCCAGCAGTACATCCGCAACGGCGACAGCGCGCAGACTGCGCTGGGCTTGAGCGAGAACGCGCTGACCGCGGTGACGTCCCTGATCCAGGATGTGCGCACGCTGGCCGTCAACGCCGGCGACGGGGCCATGTCGGTGCAGGACCTGAAGAGCCTGGCGGTGGAGCTGCGCGGGCGCTATCAGGACTTGCTGGGGCTCGCCAACAGCACCGATGGCAACGGCCAGTACCTGTTCTCCGGCTACCAGGGTGCGACCCGGCCCTTCGCGGAGACTGCTCCCGGTGTGGTCAGCTACGCCGGTGACCAGGGCGCGCGCCTGGTTCAGATCTCGGCCTCGCGCCAGATCGCAGTGAGCGACGCGGGCAGCGACATCTTCCAGGCGATCCGCAACGGCAACGGCACCTTCGTCACCGCAGCCGACGCCGCCAACACCGGCACCGGGATCGTCAGCCCGGGCACGGTCGTGAACCAGGCGGCATGGGACGCGACCGGCAACCCGCGCGACTTCACCCTCGTGTTCCATGTCGACTCGGCCACGGTGCCGCCCACCAGGACGTACGACGTCATCGACAACGTGAGCGGCTTGTCGCTCACGACGGGCGCGCCGCCGGGTGCCGGGCCGTACCTGCGAACCTACGCCGATGGCGCCGCGATCAATCTGTCGCGCCAGGTCCCGCCCGACACCAATCCGACCAACTTCGACTTCGGTGCCCAGCTCACCATCGAGGGCGAACCGGCCGACGGCGATCGCTTCACCGTCCAGGCCAGCACCAATCAGGACCTGTTCAAGACCATCTCGGATCTCATCACGACGCTGGAGAGCACCGGCGCGACCGCCGCCGACAAGGCTGCGCTCGCCAACGGCATCAACACCGCGCTGTCGAATCTCGACAACAGCCACGACAACCTCCTGCGCGTGCGCTCGGCGATCGGGACGCGGCTGCGCGAAGTCGACGATACGCAATCCAGCCAGTCCGACCTGGTCCTGCAGCACCAGACCACGCTGTCCGGCCTGCGCGACCTGGACTACGCCAAGGCGATCTCCGATCTCACCCGCCAGCAGCTGACCTATGAAGCTGCGCAGAAGTCCTTCGTGCTGGTGCAGAAGCTGTCGCTGTTCGATTTCCTGTAGAGAGCCTCCGACTGCTTTCATCCCCGCGCCGCTGGGGACGACTGCAGTTCTGCCTTCTCCTCGCCTGGCGAGCGGTGAGAGCGCCTCCCGTACCCAGGCGCGACGCTCAGTCTCCATCCAGTTCCGCTCTCAGCGTTTACCCGACCCGCACATACGCCGTCTATAACAGAAGGAGGATGGACCGCGCTGGTGGATCTCGGTTAGCCTATGCTCCAAGTTCCTGCGGTCGCCTCCGTTCCGCGCGAAACCTCACAAATCGGGAGATTTCGCGGGTTTTTCGGGCGGCGTTTGCTGGAACCCTTCGCAGCCGGTTGGATCGAATCAAAGCGCAACCAGCGCGAAAAGCGTTAGATCGGTAGTTTCGGGGCAGCCGCAAGCTTGGGGGACGAAGGGATCTAGGCGGCCCGGGATGACCAGCAGCGAGGGCTCACCGGATAACGGTTGGCCACGGATCTGCCTGGGCATCGCCGACTCCCAGGGCGCTCATCGGCAGGGGGGACCTGGCATGAGGCGATTCAACGTTTGCAACCTGGTCGGCCAGTCTCCGGCGTTTCTGGAGACGGTGCGACTGATCCAGCGCATCGCCGACACGGATGCGCCGGTGCTCATCGAGGGCGAGACCGGTACCGGCAAGGAGCTGGCGGCCCGCGCGATCCACTACTGCGGGGCGCGGCGCGACCGCCCGTTCGTCCCGGTCAACTGCGGTGCGATTCCAGAGCACCTGGTCGAGAACGAACTGTTCGGGCACGTTCGCGGCGCCTATACCGACGCGCGCGAGCCCCAGCCGGGGCTGGTTGCGCTGGCCAACGGCGGCACGCTGTTCCTGGACGAGGTCGATGCGCTCTCACTGAAGGGCCAGGTGACCCTGCTGCGCTTCCTCCAGGACCTCAACTACCGCCCGCTCGGCGGGCGCAAGGAAGAGCGCGCCGACGTGCGCATCATCGCCGCCACCAACGCGAACCTGCTCGAATCGGTCCAGGCGCGCGCGTTTCGCATGGACCTGTATTACCGGCTGCAGATCCTCACTTTGCGCCTGCCTCCGCTGCGCGAGCGGCAGGGCGATCCGCGGCTGCTCGCCGAACACTTCGTGCGCGTGGTCTGCCAGCGCTACCGCTGCTCCGAGCGGGCGCTGCATCCCGCGACCATCCCGCTGCTCAACGCGTATCACTGGCCGGGCAATGTCCGCGAGCTCGAGAGCGTCATTCAACGTCAGGTCCTGCTCAACGATACGCCGGTCATTCACTTCGATTGCCTGCAGAGCGCCGCGGAGGGCCAGCGCGAACACGCCGCTCTGGCCGGGAAGCTCACCGATGCCGCGCTTCCAGGATGCCAAGGCCCGAGCCGTCGCCGACTTCGAGCGCGCCTACATCACCGAGTTGCTGTCGCGCACGCAAGGCAACATCAGCCAGGCGGCCCGCGTGTCCGGCAAGGAGCGCAGCCGCCTCGGCAAGCTGGTGAAGAAGTACGGGCTCGAGCGCATCGCGTTCCTGCGCGACAGCAGTCAGCAGAGCTGACCGGCCATCTGTCGTTCCCGCGCTGACGGGAACCCATGATGTGTGAGTGTTTCTGGATCCCCGCCTGTGCGAGGATGACACCCTGTCGTCAGTGGTGGAAGAAAGCGAGCAAAGCGGCCGGCGGCGCTGACCTCTCCTAAGATCGGCGGAGTGCAGCAGCACGTGCGTGTGCGGATGCCCAGGAAGTTGAGGAACAACTAGTCGACATCGCACGGATCACGTCGGGGCTGCTCGATTCGACGGCCTCGGTCGCGGGGATCCCCGACCGTAACTCGTAGGCCGCAGCCAGGAAGCTGTTGCGCAGGCCTGGATTCTCCTGCTGGTAACCGATCTGCTCGAAGACGTCCGCCAGCAGGTCCTTGCCAGCCTGGTACTGCGGCTGCGCGTACACCAGCTTGTTGAGGATCTCCGAGGCTTCCAGGTACTTGCCCCGGTCGCTGAGCTCCTTGCCCTTGGCCATGATTTTCTCAGCGCCGCCCATCATCTCCACGTAGAGGGGCGCGGAGTCGGCCGGCGACAACGGGATGAGGTTGGCCGGATTGGCGTCCCAGAAACCGATGTAGCGCTGGATCACGCCACGGCTGTCGTGTCGCGCTGAGCCGTGATACCCCCGGAGGTACCACTGCTTCTGCATGCTGGTCGGGAGCTTGTAGACGTTGTGGATCTCGTTGATCGTCACGTGGTTGGCGAGGCGAGCAAAGCTGGGCGGCGGCGCTGACCGCTCCTGAGATCCGGCGGGTGCCAGCGCGCCCGTCTGTTGCGCTACCTAGTTCGCCGGGTATTCTGATCGCGAAGGTAGCAATCGGCCAAAACCACACCTTCTATCCCCTCCTCTCTCTTTGATCTTAGTCAACCCCGTCGCCGACCGATCGAAGTAAGGTAAGGCTTCCAGACAACCTGTTGGGGAAACGTATGAATAGAGTTATCTTTGCGTTGATCGCCGGGACGTTCGCTGTTGCCGGAGCTTCGGTCCATGCCGCTGACACGGCCGCGCAGAAAGACAGCAAGACAGTCAAAGCGCAGGGCGGCCCCTGCACGCCTGGCGCAGGCGATTCCTCTGCGGCGCTCAAGAACAAACCGCAGGGCGGGGACGTGAAGTGCGACCCGGAGGCTTCCGCCAAGGAGCCGGGTCGTAGCGGTGACCCCGCCTCCGCCGAGAAGAAGAAGAAATAACGCCTCTAACCTTTGAAATCTACGGCCCCCTGGGGTGTGGCCGTCAGGAAAAGGCAGGCTCAGACCTGCCTTTTGCTTTTCCTGGCGACCCTCGGCGTTACCCGAAGAGTGGTATCCATTCTGCCGAGCATGACGTCAAACCAACCTGTCGATCTTAGCGGAAATTGCGAGACGGACCTGACGCGATTGCTCCCCGACGCCACGGAACGTCGGGAACGGCTGAGGCGCAAACTCGTTGGGGGAGCCGGTAGGCAGGGCATCCGACGCGCCGAATGCGCCAACGAGCCCTGGGACCGGTCGACGGACGTCGCTTCAGCGGATTCGCGATCGTCTAAAGTCGCACACGGAATATCACAACCCGTCTTAACCAGGAGGCTGATGCAAAGCCTTCGGCATGCTGAGCGGCGCCTGCGCAGGCGGTGTTCTAGGTCGTCCCGGTCGGGCAGCGTCGCACTGCATGAAGCAAGGCTGGCGAGGGCGAATTCCTACGAGCGACACGGCATACGTCTGTACCTCTGGCTCCGAAGAGGCTACCCGCTAGAAGACGTATGACGGCTTCGTTTCAACCCAAGCAACATTGTCGTCAGCGCATCACTCGGTGTGGACGCCTGATTAGTTCGTCGAGACGCGTGTGTGCGATTAGCGACAGAGCGCGCAGCCTCTTCAAAAAGCACTGGCCTTCTACCTCACGAGTAGTATCATGCGTTCGTCGATCACCGAAGAGAAGGAGCAGAAGCATGCGTGTCTTTCAACTGTCTCTGCTCGGCACGGCGCTTGCGCTGGCAGCGGTGCCCGTTCACTCAGCCGTGACAGACTTCGACCTCACCGGCAAGGCCGGCGACGGACTTCTGCCAGGAAATGAGAACCATACGGTGAACGGCTCGCCGGGGATCGGCGGCGAGATTGGACCGGGTATTTCTTACAACGACGTCACGAACATACTCACGATCAACATCGGCTGGGGCAAGCAGAATGGCTTCCCGGACAACTTGAACGGGAACGCGACAATGGGGCACATACACGGACCGACTCTTAGTCCGGCGCCCCAGTCCTTCCTGCAGGACGAAAACGTATTGATTCCTCTCGACAGCCTGCCGGGCTGGGATCCGAACCCGACGAAAGGCGGGTTCATAGGCCCCGTGTCGATTCCGCAGCAGAATGAAGCCGACCTCTTCGCCGGCAAGTTGTACATCAACATCCACACGCAGCTGAACAGCGCGGGCGAGATCCGTGGCTACCTCGTTCCGATCCCCGAACCAGGCGCCTGGGCACTGATGCTGGCGGGTCTGGCCGGTCTAGGCGTGGTCCTGCGGCGGCGCGGCGGGTAGTCATATCCGTGACAGCCCTGCTGCGCTGTGAGATGCCGCCTCCGCGACGCCCTCTCCCCCAGCCTGTTGATTGTCCGCTTTCCCTCAGTTGGACGACCGCTATCGAGCGTTGGCTGTGACGGCATAGGGTCGACAACTGCCGCTCGCCGATCTACGGAACGGTCGTTCGTCGGAACGGCCGGTTTCAAGAAGCGCCATCGGCAGCAGTCGGCCATGCCGACGTGGAGCGCTGCGCCGTCGTCTGGTCGCGATTCGCCTCAGTCACTCCACCATGCCCAGCCGTCCATTGTGGCTGCCCATGTACCAGAGGCGCCCGTTGGTATCGACCACCATCTTCCGGATGCCCACATTCGACGAAGGCAGCTTTACGACCTGCATCTTCTCGGTCGTTGGATCGAAGCGCACGACCGTGTCCGTGTCGATCTCGTTGACCCAGACCATGCCTGCGCCGTCCACGGTGACGGCGTACGGGCTCGCGTTGCCCCCGGGCAAGCGATAGGTCTTGACGACCTTCATCGAGTTTGGATCGAGCTTGGCGAGCTGTCCGTTCCCGTTCAGTGTGATCCACAGCATGCCGTTCTGGTCCGCTGCCACCCGCCGCGGGTGTGAGCCGGATCCGGTTTCGACCTGGGTCATCTTTCCGGTGTGCGGATCGAGGCGCCCCATTCTGTCTTCGCGCATGCGGCAAAACCATACGTTACCTGCCTTATCGAGCGCGAGCCCGTACGGGCCACCGGACGTCTCGTACTCGGTGATCTTCCCAGACCTCGTATCCAGGCTTGCAACCTTGTCGCCGCTCTGCATGGTGAACCAGATCGTGCTCTGGTCGTCGTTGATGATCAAGGTGTGCGGTCCGCCACCGCCCGATGGCGTCTTGTACTCGATCACTTTGCCGGTCGTCGGATCGAGCTTGCCGATGGTGCCATCGCCGTTACCGGTGGTCCACACCATGCCGGTGCGGTCCACCAAAAGCCCATGCGGTCGGTGTCCCGGCGGCAGATCCCATTCCTTGAACGTTTCGGTCTTGGGGTCGAAGCGGGCGACCTTGTTGCCGTTCATCACTGCGATGTAGACGCTTCCGTCCGGTGCAATCGCCGGATCGCGTGCAAAGCGCGGCGTGGGCACCGGCCACTCGCTCACCTTGCCGGCGAGGTTTGGGAGCACACCGGGTGTGATGCCGTAGTTGGAACCGCCCGCCCAACTGGCGGCCGGAATTGCGGTGAAAGCCACCACGATAAGGCGTTTCATCAGATGCCTCCATTTCGTCGCTGCACGGGCCTTGGACCCCCGGAACGTCGAGCTCGAGCAGGTCCGTCCGATCGGTTGACCGCGCTCTATGGTGTACGTTCCCATTCCTTCGGTGTAGTGTGCGCCTCCGGTCGACGCAGTGCAGGGAGAGAACAACCGCAGTACGCCGCAGGCCGGAGTGGAAGCTCGATCTATCGCAACAGGCCGCGATTTCTCACTCGATTTCCAGGCGATGCCCCACCGCAGATGCGGGCCGACCTTTCGTCGCCACAAGCGCGTAGAAACGTGTGACTGACGACCGGCAGAGAACGGCCAAAGGGAAGTTCAGTCGAACCGCTGAAAACGGCCATTGGACGATGCGAGCGGCGGAAAGAATCGTTCGATGCGGTTCCCATCGAAGCATTATAGGCGAGGCTTTATACGCTCCCGGGCACACGGGGGCCGCCGCGCACTCGCTTGAAACGCCCAACCCTCACCTGCTGGCCGGTGAGCTGCCACAAGCCCGAAACTGTGGTGCGGTTTCGGGCTTGTCAATACGGCTTCGGGTACATTGCGAGATCGCCTGCAAAAGAACACCCGATCGACCGAGGATTCCCTTACTTAGGAACCTGCTTTACGTACTCGGGCAAAGTTATCCCAAAGGCCTTTTTCCACTGCGTGTTCCAAAGTGAATCGGCCGCTGCCTTCTGATCCTCGAGGAACTTCCGCGCGGCGGCTTGAAGGTCTTTGTCCTCTTTGCGGAATCCCCAGCCTTGCTCGACAACGGACCCAACGGGGAAAGCGGTCACCGAGTTCTTGTATGGGTTGCTGAGCACCAGCGTGTTGTCGAAATTCACGATCGTGAAATCCACGTCGCCTGACTCCACTGCCTGGGACGATTCCTCAAAACCCAGCAGCTTCATCTGAATCGGATTCGCTGCGCACGTCGTTTCGTTTTGCGCTTGCAGCCACGTATGCCAAGAAGTGTCTTTGACAGTGGCCGCCGTCTTCGCGCACAAGTCCCCAGGCTTTTTGAACACTTCCTTTCTCGACTTGTTGACTATCACGACCATGCGAGTGGGGT
>CAVYZA010000038.1:0-184626 GCA_963772865.1 uncultured beta proteobacterium
CGGCGTGAGTCGGAACATGCTGGACCAAATCTGGGACCCCGATAAGGCGGACCGCTTCGTGAACTTGGCGACGAAATGGCCGAGCCTCCTCTACGTCGAGGAAGAGCGGCTATGGAAGGCAATCCGGGAAGACCAGACCCTCTGGGAAGGGGGCTCGCCCAACTACCCTGCCATTCGGGCGAGATGGGACACGCTCACAGCGCAATACGACATAGGGGAGTTCCACTAAGTGGCCAGACGATTTCAGAAGCTGACACGCGCCGCTACGAAGGCGCTGCGCTCGGGTTCAATCATGGAGCACGGGATCGAGTTTTCCCGGCTGGCGAACGGAGATGGGCGCTTCTCCGTCAACGTTATGGTTGACGGCCAACGTGTCCACCGGGTGATAGGGTGCGAATCGGACGGAGTCACCCGCACACAGGCAGAGGAGTTCATCGAAAAGGCGAGGACCGATGCGCGGCATGGTCGTCTGAACCTGCCAAGGGCGCGCAAGACCGTACTCCGCTTCAGCGAGGCCGCAGCCCGATACCTGAGTATGCTGGCGGAAGAAGGCGGAAAGGACCTGAAGGCCAAGAAGTGGCGCTTGGATCTGCACTTGGTGCCCTTCTTTGGCCATGCCCCTCTGGCTTCCTTGGCCGCCTTCGAGATCGAGCGATACAAGAAACGCAGGGCGGACGAGGGAGCCAAGGCTGGGACGATCAACCGTGAGCTTGCGGTTGTGTCGCACCTGATGAACAAGGCTGTGGAATGGGGCTGGATGTCGCATCGCGCAGCCAAGCTGCGCCGACTCAAGGAAGACCGAGGCAGAGTCGCTTACCTGACTGTGGAGCAAGCCCTCCGGCTCCGCGAAGCCGCCAAGGAAGAGATCAACCCGTTAGTGCATCCCTTCGTCGTCATCGGCCTCGAAACTGGGATGCGGCGCATGGAGATTCTCGGAATCCGCAAGGAGCACATCAACCTCGCACAACGGACGATCTTCATTCCGGAAGCCAAGGCCGGTTCGAGGGAGCAGCCCATCACCGACAGCCTTGCTCTCTACCTCCGAGACTACATGGTTAGCTTGGCGGACGATACGCCTTGGCTGTTCCCCTCGCCGGCGAGTCGTACCGGACACGCGACAGACATTCGCAAAGCCTTCAGAAGGGCCGTTGTGGCTGCCGGACTGGACCCGGACGAGATCGTCCGGCACACACTTCGCCACACGGCGATCACGCACTTGGTGCAGCTAGGCGTTGATCTCCCAACCGTAAAGAGAATATCGGGGCACAAGACGCTGGCAATGGTTGAACGCTATGCACATGCCAACGGCGAGCATATTCGAGCCGCAATGGACAAGCTGGACGAACGGTATCGATCCAAGACAGGCACATCAGCCTAGTCAAATAAGCTCTTGATGCGCCGCTCCAGCTTTTTCTTGTCGCGAGTCTGACACTCCCAGATGGTCAATACCCTCCAACCCAACTGCCGCAGCCGCAAGCGAGCAGCCCGGTCCCGCTCAACGGTCCTGGCCCGCTTTTCTGCCCAGAAGTCGGGACGCGTCTTCGGCACAGGACGACCCAGGACGCAGTCGTGGCTGTGCCAGAAGCACCCATGAACCTGGATCGCCGTCATGATTTTCGGAAGGACGATGTCGGGTCGCCCTGGCAGGTCCTTGCGGTGCAGGCGGAACCGAAACCCGAGACGGTGCAACAGAGATCGAACGCTCAATTCCGGCGCTGTGTTCTTCCCCCGGATTTGGGACATGCAATAACGACGCTGAGCGGGAGTCAGAACGTCTGTGCTGGGTGCTCTCGGATTCTTGCTGCGCACCCGGCGCTCAACCGACCGAGTCATCACCCTCCTCCGGTGGAAGCTCGACTGGTTCCTCTGCGCCAAACTCTAGTGTTGCGGGGTCAACTGAAACACTATCCGCGCTCACGCCGGCAGGCAGGCTGCGGAGCGAGGAGAGGATTACGCTGGCGAAGGGCCGCACGTCCCGTGACACTCGAAGTTTGGCAGAGGTTGGTGTTACCTCGTAGAGCCGGTACAAGTCGTACCGTTCTCTGCTTGTTGCCATGTACGTCAGTTCACTGAGCGAGATGTGCAGAGGCCGTTCGAACTCGCCCGCGGTCGATTTTGCGTCAATGTCGCTCGTTCCGGCTGTGGGATGCACCACCCGAAAATCGTAAGGCGCCACCGCGTTAATAGCGGAGGTCCAAGTGAAAGTGCTTAAGGGCTCCTGAGCCACCAGGGGTGCGAAGTGGCCGTCAAGCAACGCTTCCCCAAGGCGCCCTATCTCCTCCGCTGCCCGCCGAGCACGTTCGAGTTCCTCGGCGGTTACGGAGTGTTGGCGACGGCGAGTCAGTAGGACCTGGGTGCCCCTATCACCCCCTAACGCGGCGTCCTCCAACTCAGCATCAACGAAGAGCAGTTGAAGTGGGTGGTCGGGTGACAATTGAGCCACAGCTACGGCGGCCTGAACCTCGGCTTGGGTTACCGCCCGCATGCTTGCGGAGGCCAGAGCGCCGTTCAAGGCAGGGAAAAGCGAAGCGTCCGCAGGAGTGGCGCGGCTTACCAGGAAAAGGTTCGCAGCAGTTGGCTGGACCCCGCCCTGGAACTCGATCAGCGCAAGATCGCCCGGTTCAAGGATGTTGTACCGTGATGCGTATTCCACGCCATTCCGATCACTGATTCCACGGCAAATCGATCACCGATTCCACGCCATTTCGATCACTGATTCCACGGCAATCCGATCAGTGATTCCACGGCAAATCGATCGCTGATTTTGTAGGCAGTCAGGCGTTCGAATCGCCGGTCCGGCGGCGCGGGATAACCCGCTACCATCCGCCCCTTTTTCCTCGGGGGAGCGGTCGGTGGCAAGAGAGCGGTTATCCATGCGCAAGATCAACGAAGTGTTACGACTGCGGTTCGAGCTCAAGCGCTCGCACCGTCAGATCGCCCACAGCATCGGGGCGGCCTCCAGCACGGTGGCGGAGTACCTGCGCCGGTTCGCCGAGGCGGGGCTGAGCTGGCCGCTGTCGGCCGCGCTGTCCGAGGCAGAGCTCGAGGCCAAGCTGTTTCCGCCGGCGCCCAACGTGCCGGTGAGCGAGCGCTCGCCGCCCGATTGGGCGGCAGTGCACGCGGAGATGCGCCGGCCCGGGGTGACGCTCATGCTGCTGTGGCAGGAGTACCGGGCCAGCCAGCCCCAGGGCTTTGCCTACAGCTGGTTCTGCGAGCACTACCGGGCCTGGGTCGGACGGCTCGACCTGGTGATGCGCCAGGAGCACCGCGCCGGCGAGAAGCTGTTCGTGGACTATGCCGGGCAGACGGTGCCGATCACCGATCGGGACACCGGCGAGCTTCGTCCCGCCGCGATCTTCGTGGCCGTGCTGGGGGCCTCGAACTACACCTACGCCGAGGCCACCTGGAGCCAGGAGCTGCCCGAGTGGATCGGCTCGCACGTGCGCTGCTTTGAATTCCTCGGCGGCGTACCCGAGATCGTCGTCCCGGACAACCTCAAGAGCGCGGTCACCCACGCCCACCGCTACGAGCCGGAGCTCAATCCGACCTACCGGGAGCTGGCCCGCCACTACGGCGTGGCGGTGATCCCGGCGCGCGCGGCTCGTCCCCGCGACAAGGCCAAGGCGGAGGCCGGCGTGCAACTGGTCGAGCGCTGGATTCTCGCGCGCCTTCGCAACCGCCAGTTCTTCTCGCTCGCCGCAGCTCAACGCCGCGATCGCGCAGTTGCTCGCCGAGCTCAACGCCCGCGCCTTCAAGAAGCTGCCCGGCTCGCGTGCCAGTGTGTTCGAGGCCATCGATCGCCCGGCGCTCAAGGCGCTGCCCAGCTCTGCGCTTACGAGTACGCCGACTGGAAGAAGGTGCGCGTACACATCGACTACCACATCGAGTTCGCCCGCCACTACTACTCGGTCCCGCACGCGCTGGTGGGCAAGGAGCTCGATGCGCGCGTTTGCGCCACCACGGTGGAGCTGTTTCATCGCGGCGTGCGCGTGGCGAGCCACATCCGCTCGCGGCGCGCCGGCAGCTTCACCACCTGCCCCGAGCACATGCCGGCCTCCCACCGCGAGTACGCCAAGTGGACGCCAGAGCGGCTGCGCGATTGGGCCGCCACCATCGGACCGGCTACCGCCTGCGTGATCAGCGCCATCCTCGCGGCTCGGCGCCACCCCCAGCAGGGCTTTCGCTCGGCGCTGGGCGTGCTGCGCCTGGGCAAGCACTACGGCAACGATCGCCTGGAGGCGGTCTGCCTGCGTGCGCACAAGCTTCACATCACCACCTTCAAGAGCATCGAATCGATGCTCAAGAACAACCTCGACCGCACCGCGCTCGCCGATGCAGGACGCGACGAGGCAACTGCCGCTGTTGCACGAGAACATCCGCGGCCCCGAGTACTACCACTGACCAATGAGAGGACATATCACCATGCTGCGTCACCCCACCATCGACAAGCTGCAACAACTCAAACTGTCCGCCATGGCCCGCGAGCTCGCCGAGCAGCGCGCGCTGCCCGAGGCCGCCGCCTTCAGCTTCGAGGAGCGCCTGGGGCTGCTCGCCGACCGCGAGCTCACCGAGCGATCCAACCGGCGTCTGGCCCTGCAAGCTGCGCCACGCCAAGCTGCGCCAGTCGGCCGCGCTCGAAGACCTCGACACGCGCGCCCCACGCGGTCTGGACAAGGCCCTCATCGCCCTGCTCGCCACCTGCCAGTGGATCGCCGAGCACCTGAACTGCCTCATCAGCGGCCCCACCGGCATCGGCAAGACCTGGCTCGCTTGTGCGCTCGCCCACCAAGCCGCCCGTGAGGGCCACAGCGTGCTCTACGCGCGCGTGCCAAGGCTGCTCACCGAGCTTGACCTCGGACGCGCCGACGGGCGCTATCCGAAGCTCCTGAAGGCACTCGCCAAGGCCGAGGTCCTGGTCCTCGACGATCTGGCCATGGCGCCCATGACCGACGCCCACCGCCGCGATCTGCTCGAGATCATCGACGATCGATATCAGCGCCGCTCCACCATCGTCACCAGCCAGATCCCGATCAAGCAGTGGCACACCGCCATCGGCGATCCCACGCTCGCCGACGCCATCCTCGACCGGTTGGTGCACAACGCCTACAAGATTGCTCTGAGCGGAAAAACGATGCGCAAGAACGAAAACTTGACTCACGCCCAGGCCCGCCGAGTAACGTCCACCTCTCCCGCACCGCCGGGCACCGGAGCGCCTGATCGCTTTGACGTGGAACCGCTGATCGCTTTGCCGCGGAACGACTGATCGCCATCACCGTGGAATCGGTGATCGATTTGCCTGGAATACGCACCGTGAGGGGGCGTCTTCGGGATTGAAGATGAACTCACCGTTCAACCGCCAATTTTTGTACTCGCCAAGCTTGACGATCTTCCGCTGAATGTTGTGTTCGCCGGCCAAGCCCGGTCCAAATATGGAGAGGTCAAGCGGAATCCTCCCGCCCGCAAGTGCGGTGGTGTACCAGTTCCGGCACTCGCTGGGGAACAGCCTGCCGACGAACACGTCAGCGTTTAGGTTGATAGCTTTCTGGTTACCCGCATTCCTGTTGCGGGAACCGCCACTCGAAGAACGTGAGGTCAGATGCAGTCAACCTCTTCAGCGCGAGTTTTCGTCGGCACCGTCAATCTCCGCAAGAGACTTCTTCATCTGACGAGCGAGTGCGAATGCCATCAGGGGGACAGCATTTCCGATCTGGCGGAAGGCAGGGTTCATCGTCCCGGCGAAAACGAATCCATCAGGAAAGGATTGCAGACGGGCCGCCTCACGCACGGAGATCGTCCGCGCCTGATCGCTGTCGTAATGAATGTGTGAGTAACTGTCCTTGCCCAGATGGGCCATCAGTGTACGGGCGGGGCGGTCCCGTTCCATCTTCCTCCACTTGTTCGGGAATTTCCCCGGATCATAGGGAGGGACGGTTTCCTTCAGCAGGGCATCGTAGGCTGGACCACCCTTTCTCAGGGACTCTCCTCGCGCTCTCCGTTCTGCCAGCCGTTCGTCGAACAACGCCTTCGCGTGCTCATACGCCTCGGGATACTGATTGCCTGGATTCATCCTCCGGAAGATTTCATAGTCACGGGGAAGATAGCGAATCACATGGTCCTTCAGCATGGCCGGCGCCTCATAGCCAGACCACTCCCGCATTACTCTGGCATAGGCACTGGGCCGCTTCTTACCGGTGTATGGCATCCCCATCGAATCGTCTGGCCCCGCGCTTTAATCGCCCTTCCAGATGGAGCGTAATCGGTGGCAGGTCCCCAAGAGCCTCTTCGGCACTGACAGCCGGGGTGAGAGCCTTAATCGACCTCGGTTGTGGGGGATCGATGAAGAACGCGTCCTCGGAAAAGAGATCGCGCTTCACGGTCTGCAAGGCAACCTGCCTTGAGCCGTGATAGCCGACTGGGAGGCCGATCCAGTGCGTTGGTTCTGGGAAGTGGGAAAGGCTCCGCGGCCCCCGAAGCAATTGCGACCAGGAACATCCGCTCACGCATCTGCGGGACGCCGTAGAACACGGAGTTTAGGAGCGTGTATCGACAGATGTAACCGAAGTCACTCAGCACCTCGCACATTTCTGCTGCGATGTTGTGACCGCCGTAATTCAAGACATCGGGAACGTTTTCCATCAGGATTGCCGCGGGGCGCAGTTCCCGCACGTAATCCAGGTATCGGAGATAGAGGTCCCCCCGTGGGTCCCTCAGATACGCCTCCGGATGCGCGGCCACCTCCCGCAACTTCGACCTGCCGACCCGAGCAAAGGCCTGACAAGGTGGCCCTCCCACGATGATGTCCACCAGCGAATCGGCCGGCCCTCCATGACCAAGCTCTTGGAGCAATGCCGCTGGTTCGATGGATATGATGTCCCGCGGCAGACAATGCCGAGCACTTAAATCCTCCGGGAGGTGCTTGGCAAAGTTGAGGCCGTGGGACTTCGCAGCGGCTGGGTCTAAGTTCCACCCCCGCAACAATCTCGAATCCAGCCGACTGAAACCCTAGTGAGAGGCCACCGCACCCTGCAAACAAGTCAAGCACCCTGGGAGCCGCGCCTGCCCGGATGCGGTTGAGCTTGTCCGTCGCAATGTTCTGCTTCTTGGCCAATGTTCCCTCCGTGCAGCCGCAATGATACCCAGTTCCCATCCATGTTATCCGGGCCGCGGGGTCAAGCGCTGAGCCACCCAGCTAGTCGATTGGCGAGAGGGCATCGGGACGGAATATTTAGAAGGGAATTAAGCGGGGAAGCTATGTCGCGTGAGTGGCGGCGCGGTGCGCGACTACACGGAAATTACACTACGCCGTCATCACCTGCCAGCGGTGGAATTGCAACGTGTTGAGTTACTGGTGGCCAAGGGCGGAATCGAACCACCGACACAAGGATTTTCAGTCCTCTGCTCTACCAACTGAGCTACTTGGCCTACCTGCACTACCGATGTGGCACAAGGATTCCGGCTCTACCACTGAGCCACTTAGCCACTTCTCCAAGGATGGAGTCCGCCGCCGTAAGGTCCGGCAGCGAAAGCGGCGGATTATAGCGGCTCTGCGGTGGGTTGTAACCCTGTCTGCGGCGTGGGGCCTCGGCTCTAACTAGCTTTCGGCGAAGTGCCCGAGCCATCCTTGCTTCCGCATGGCATGGCCATTGCAGGGAACTCAACAACACGCGGAGTACGATAGTCTTCTCTCCGCGCCAAACCAGGGCTCCATGACAGCGGGCAGCCAGCCAGACCCGAGCTTCGCTTCGTACCTGCGCGACATGGCGAACGCCGTGTCGGGCGACGAGGTGGAATGCCCCACGTTCGTCGACGCCTCGCTGGGTGCTCGGCTGGCGCTGAAGGATCCAAACCTGTCGGTTACGCAGGTGGCCAAGGTGGTCGCCGGAGAGCCGCTGCTCAGCGCGCGTGTCGTGGCGTACGCCAACAGCGCCGCGATCCACCGCGGCGGCAAGCCCGTGACCGACGTCAAGACCGCGGTCATGCGCGTCGGCCAGAACGCCGTGCGCAACATCGCCGTTGCGATCGCGCTCCGGCAGGTCGGTCATGCGAAGGAGCTGGAGCCGTTTCGGCCGCAGGCGCGCGAAATCCTCGAGCACGGGCAGGAGGTTGCGGTCCTTGCGCACGTCCTCGCCCTGCACCATGGGAAGGTCGCACCGGACGACGCCTTGTTCGCCGGGTTGGTGCACGACCTCGGGCATTTCTACGCGCTGTGGCGGGCGACACAATTCCCCGACCTGGTTGCACGTCCTCAGGAAGTGCGATCACTCGCTCACGGCCGTCACGCCGCAGTGGGCGCGGCTTTGCTGAGAAGCTTGAAGCTGGGCGATCCAATCATTGTTGCCGTGGGTGAGCACGAGGACGATCCGGCTCGACTCGCGCCGGGGAGCCTGTCGCAGATTCTGTGCGTCGCCAATCTATGCGCCAACAATCCAGCCGGGCAGGCCGGGCTGACGGCGAGTGGCCCGGCGTCGACGACCGAGGGAGGTCTGGACGAGCCGGCCGCGCACGCGCTCCTGGCGGAGCACTTCGACGACGTGACTTGGCTGCTGGCGGCGATCAAGGGCTGAGGCAACGCATCGCCTGCTGGAGGCGCGTAGGCACGCCAGTGGGTAACAGCCGAACTTGGTAGGGAAGCCTACCTCACCCCTCTCCCCCCGCCCTCTCCCGCAAGGGGAGAGGGGGTGTCGTCACCGGCCTTCAGTGATACTCCCGACTCGGCCCGGATTGAGCGTCGCGTCGTTGGCGACGCTCGAATCCGGGCAGTTATTCCGTCACGGCAGTGACGGAATAACCGCTAATGGGCCACCGCCTGCTCGGCATGAATCCCGGTGTTCTGGCGCACGTAGAGCTCGTCCCACATCTCGTTGGACTTCTTGTCGCGCCAGAGCAGCGAACCGAGGAACACGCACAAGAATCCCAGCGGGATCGAGTACAGGCCCGGGTTGCGCAGCTGGATCAGCGGTTTCTCCAGCCCGACGATACTGGTGTCGATGCCTTCGAACTTCTTCAGCGTTCCCTGCGCCGTGTCGACGTCCTTGCGCAGCTTGGCGAGGTTGCCCTCGAGCTTGGTCTTGGCCTCCGGATCGGCCGCGGCGGTGACCTCGGCCTCCAGCGTTGCGAGCTTGGGCGTTGCAGCATCGATGGCCTTCTGCGCTTTCTCCTTCTCGAGCTTCGGATAGGTCATGTTGGGCGAAACCATCACCAGCGCGATGGCGGAGAATGCGCCCACCAGCATGCCCAGGACGATGCCGCCCGTATTGCAGCGCTTCCAGTACAGCGTAAGCAGAACGCAAGGCAGGTTGCTGGAAGCGGCCACGGCGAAGGCCAGCGCGACGAGGTGAGCCACGTTCTGTCCCTTGGCCAGAATGCCGATCGCAATCGCCGCGGCACCCACGATCAGGGCCGAGATGCGCGCCGCCCGTACCTCTTCCTCCTGCGTCGCGTGCTCGCCCTTGATGACGCCGACCCAGATGTCGTGCGACATCGCGGAGGCGGACGCCAGCACCAGGCCGGCGACCACGGCAACGATGGTGGCAAAGGCCACTGCCGCCACGAACGCCAGGAACAGGTTGCCCAGCATCGACTCGGCGCCGCCGCCAACGTACTGCGCCAGCAGCGGTCCAGCCATGTTGCCGCCCCTGTCGATGGCCATGATCTGCGCCGGGCCGACATTCAACGCCGAGCCGTTGCCGATGAACAGCGTCAGCACGTAGAAGCCGCCGATGATGGCCATGGCCCAGATCACCGACACGCGCGCCTGCTGCGCGCTCGGGACAGTAAAGAAGCGCATGAGGATGTGCGGCATCCCCGCGGTGCCCAGCACCAGCGCCATGCCCAGCGAGATCTGGTCGATCGGGTTCTTGAGGTAGAGCCCCGGCTCGAGGAAGCGCTGCCCGAGCTGCTCGGGGGTCATGCTGGTCGCCGCATCGCCCAGCAGCTTCGCGACCTGCGCCTGGATCTTGGCGTCTCCCACGACCGCCTGCAGGAAAGCGGGCAGGCTGAAGCCATACGGCGCCCACGTGAACAGCACCAGCAGGATGGACGCCGCCACCAGCAGGACGGCCTTGATGATCTGCACCCAGGTGGTGGCCACCATCCCGCCGAATACCACGTAGGCCAGCATCAATATGCCGACGACGATCACCGACACCTCGTAGTCGATGCCGATCAACGTCTTCACCAGCACGCCACCCCCGACCATCTGGGCGGTGAGGTAGAAGATCGACACGGTGATCGTCGAGATCGCCGCCATCGTCTTCGCCGTCTTGCGGTCGTTGCGGAAGGCCAGGATATCGCCCAGCGTGTATTTGCCGATGTTGCGGCATGGCTCGGCAATCACGAGCAGCACGGTGATGTATGCAACCAGCCAGCCGACGGAATACATGAAGCCGTCGTAGCCATAGAGAGAGATCAGGCCCGCGATGCCGAGGAACGAAGCTGCGGACAGGTAGTCGCCGGCGATCGCCCAACCGTTCTGCAATCCGCTCACCGACCGGCCGGCGGCGTAGAACTGCTGCGTGGTCTTGACCCGCTTCGCGGCCACGTACGTGACGTACATGGTGATCGCGATGATCGCGGCAAAGACGACGACCGCGAGCCAGCCGAAGCGCTCCGGCACCGCGCCGCCCTTGAAGAATGCGTGCGCATTGCCACCACAGGCGAGCAGCGCGAGGCTGACCGATACCGCCACGGATCGCGCGCGGTTCATTTGGCACCCCCGATTGTTCCTGCCTTCTTGAGGATCTCGTCCGCCATCGGATCGAAGGTTCGGCTGGCCACACGCGCGTAGATGTAAGCGATCGCCCAGGCCACCACGAACTGCGAGAGCGCGAACAGGATGCCGAAGTTCACCGGCCCCCAGACCTTCACCCTGAACAAGTCGGTGAAGTAGGCCGCGCCCACGGGCAGCAGGAAGTAGTAGAAAACCGAGAAGATCATCAATGCCCATAAGAAGCGGCTCTTGCGCCGGTGCAGCTCCTGGAACCTGGGATCGGCGTCGATCGCCTCCCAATTCATCGCGGTTGTCGCCATGCCATATCCTCCCACTCCGTTGGTCTTGTTACGCCAGTTTCCGGATCGGCAGCTCCGGGCCTCCCATGACCCGATCGCTGCCTGCCCGCCAGCTTATCCTATATCGGCGGGCTGCCGTCGCCAACTCGCGGCTCAGGCTCGGCAACCTGAAGCAACGTGCCCGTCCCGGTCGCACCCCCCTCAACCGCTGCGCTCCGGGGTGTCTCGGAGGTGCCTGGCACGGCGGCTGGCCCATCGTATGTTCTGGATCGGCCTGATGCTCCCGAACGCCTGGCGCAGAGACAGGTTGACCACACAGCTTGTCGCCGTCTCCAGGCGGGGCTTTCTGCCTATGCCTTCGCGAAGCTATCCAGGTTAGCCTTGCCTCAGGGTCTGCAACTCGACCGCGGTCTTCTGCACCTTGAGCAGATCCTCCAACCTGTTCAGCCCCGCCGCGCGGGCTCGGGCCAGCACAACCAGGAACAGCTGCGCCGTTGCGAAGGCATCTGCCAGCGCATTGTGGCGAGCATAGGCGCGCAGTCCAAACTGCTGGAGCCAGGAATCGAGGTCCCTTCCGGCGCGGGCCGGCTGCTCGACGAGCGCAGGGAGCAGGAGCGCAACATCCAAGGTATGCGGGCGATAGGCGATCCCAAGCTGCTCGTGGATCGCTCGCGTCAACACCGTCCGGTCGAACAGCGTGTGGTAACCGACGACCACGTCTCCGCGGGCGTATCGCAGGTATGCCGCCAGCGCCCGCTCTGGGTCCTCGCCTGCGGCCTGGGCCGCGTGTCCGATGCCGTGAACCAGCACGTTGTCCACAGCGCTGGGCAGGTCCTGTCGCAGCATTGCCTCGAAGCTGTCCCGAGGGTTGATCGCCCACCCCTGCCCAGCACATGCCCCGATCGAGATCAGCTCGTCTCTTCGCGGGTCCAGCCCGCTGGTCTCGGTGTCCACCGCCACCCAGCGCAGCTCCGTCGAGCGGTGCGCTGAGCTGTGAGACCGACATCGATTGCCACTCCCGTCGCGCGCGCAACGCCGCTTCCGAGCTCGGTTTGCGCTGCAGCAACCGCGAGAGCAGGCCCATGCGCAGCGTCTACAGGCGGTAGTCCAGCCGCAGCCGCTCTTGGAGCTTGCGCGCCTGGCGGAAGGTCTCTTTCAGAATGCGCCGATCCAGCGCATTCAGCTGGTCTGGATCGATGAAATTGTCCGGGGTCAGGCCCGCCTGCATGCGCGCCTGCTGGTGGGAAAGGCGCTGGGACTGGATGAAGTGGAAGGCTTCTGCCCAGGCCTCCACGTCCCGGCCGTCGAGCCGCCGGGCCTCGCCCGCGCCTCTCAGGCGCTCGACTGTGCTGGTATGCACATCGCCTGAGGCGCAGCTCAGGATACGCGCTGCGTCGACGAACAGTGCGGCGCCGTTGACCTTGATATCGAGCGTTCCGCGCGCGCCCGCCATGCTCGCCTAGAGCGAAGTCGCGCAGCAACCCCAGCGGCGGCTCATTGCGCAGCGCGTTCTCGGCCATGAAACGCCAGAACACCTCGCGGCCGCGGGCGTTCGCGCCAAGCCACTGCCTCAGTTCGTCGGCCAGCCCGGTGGCCCCGTGCAACCCGCGGAAATCGAAGAACACAGTGCTGTTGAGCAAGGCCTGCGCATCCGGTTCGTGCATCCACGCCGAGAACTGTTGCTGCCACTCCGAGATGCTCAGGCACCAGCGCGGATTGCTGGCCATGATCTCGCCCTTGCACAGTGGAAAGCCGCAGGCAGCGAGCGCTTCGTTCACGCGTCGCGCGAAGGACGTGAGGCGCTCTCGCACAGCCTGGGCATCGCCATCCGCGGGATCCGCAAAGACGATGCCGTTGTCCTGGTCGGAGGCCAGGGTCTGCTCGTGCCTGCCCTCCGACCCGAGCGCGAGCCAGCAGAATGGCTCCCGCCCCGGCCCACCTGCCATCTCCTCGAGCTCGATGACACGCGCGGTCAACAGGTCGTTCAACGTCGACACGATCCGCGTGAGCTGCTCGGCCGCAACGCCTTGCGCCAGAAGCGTACGCCCCAGCTCCCGCACCGCGCCGGAGCACACCACCAGCTGCTCCAGGGTGTCGGCACGCCGGATCGTCGCGCTCACCGCAGTCAGGCCCACGCGTTGCAGTGCGAAGAGGTCGGTCTCGGAGACGATTCCTGCGGCCTTTCCCGCCTCGGTGATGACGAGATGGTGGAAGCCATGGCGCGTCATCGTCAGCGCGGCTTCGAACGCCATCACCGTGATCGGAAGGCTGATGGGGTCCCGCGTCATGACGCCGTCGATGGGTGCGTCGATACCGTATTCACCCAACGCGACGCGGTCCCGGAGGTCGCGCAGCGTGAAGATGCCCGCAGGCGTCCCGTCCAGAGCAGTCACGAGTATCGATCCGACGCGTTCGCGCTGCATCGTCGCCAAGGCGGCACGCACTGGGGTACCCACCGTGCAGGCCACTACTGGCCGCCTGATCACATCCCGGATCGGCCGGTCGAGTGGCTGACGGGACATGCCGACAGCCTGATCCACATGCGCGGTATGGCGGGAGAGAGCAAGCAGGCTGGCGAGCCGCCGCGTAGCGTAGTCCTGGAAGGGCGCACTGCGGCTCATCAGCTCCGCGAGCTCGGACGCTGGCAGCCGGTAGCAGAAGGTATCCCCCGAGGCTCGGTAGATGCTGGTAACCGGACGCTCCCCGAGGAGGGCGCCGAGCGGGAAGCATTCGCCCGCGGTCAGTCGCCAGCGCGGCGGCTCGCCCGGCGCCTGGTCCGAGCCGATCCCCAGCACTGCCCCTTGCTTGACGATGTAGAGGTGCTCGGGCGCCGAGGGCGCGGGCGTGAGCACGGTCGCATCAGGCGCGAAGTACACCACGCTCAGGCGAGCGACGAGCCAATCCAGGGACGCCTGCTCCATGCGGTCGAAGGGCGCATGCCGGCGCAGATCCTCGATCGTGGCCGCCGCAATCGACGGCGCGATGCCCAGCGAGGGCGTTTCCATGTCGCAAGGGTAGTCGCGCGGCAGCGTCGGAGGAAAGCACCAGGGGCGCCCCCACTGAACGATGAGACAACCTCCGCCCGACGCCCCAGAAACAGCAAGGGCCCCGTCAACTCGACGGAGCCCTCGACTTTGGGACCCGGCGAATTGAGCGTCAGGCTTTTCTGACGCTCCAATTCGCCGAGTTATTGCGTCACGCTTTCTGTGACGCAATAACCTTACATGTCCATACCGCCCATGCCGCCCATTCCGCCGCCACCACCGCCGTGCGAGTGGCCTTCTTCCTTCGGCAGCTCGGCCACCATCGCGTCGGTGGTCAGGATCAGGCCCGCGACCGAAGCGGCATTCTGCAGGGCGCAGCGCACCACCTTGGTCGGGTCCAGCACACCCATTTCCACCAGGTCGCCGAACGTGTCGTTGGAGGCGTTGTAGCCGAAGTTACCCTTGCCTTCCGCCACCTTGTTGAGCACCACGGAGGGTTCCGCGCCGGCGTTGCCGACGATCTGGCGCAGCGGCTCTTCGAGCGCGCGCGCGACGATCTTGATGCCTGCGTCCTGGTCGTGGTTGGCGCCCTTCAGCGAGCCGATGGCAGCGCGCGCGCGGATCAGCGCAACGCCCCCGCCGGCAACGATGCCTTCCTCGACCGCGGCACGCGTGGCGTGCAAGGCGTCTTCGACGCGCGCCTTCTTCTCCTTCATTTCCATTTCGGTGGCTGCGCCGACCTTGATGAGGGCCACACCGCCCGCCAGCTTCGCGACACGCTCTTGCAGCTTCTCGCGGTCGTAGTCGCTGGTCGCTTCATCGATCTGCGTGCGGATGCTCTTCACGCGCGCTTCGATGCCTTTGGCGTCGCCGGCGCCGTCGATGATGGTGGTCTCTTCCTTGCCGATCTCGATGCGCTTGGCCTGGCCCAGATCGTTCAGGCTGGCCTTCTCGAGCGTCAGGCCGAGCTCCTCGGCGATCACCGTTCCGCCGGTCAGGATCGCGATGTCCTCGAGCATGGCCTTGCGGCGGTCACCGAAGCCGGGCGCTTTCACGCCGCAGGTCTTGAGGATGCCGCGGATGTTGTTCACCACCAGGGTGGCAAGCGCCTCGCCTTCGACTTCCTCGGCGATGATCAGCAGCGGGCGGCCGGCCTTGGCCACCTGCTCGAGCACCGGCAGCAGGTCGCGGATCGCGGAGATCTTCTTGTCGTGCAGGAGAACGAAGGGGTTGTCCAGCACCGCCATCTGCTTCTCGGCGTTGTTGATGAAGTACGGCGACAGGTAGCCGCGGTCGAACTGCATGCCCTCGACCACGTCGAGCTCGTTGTTCAGGCCCGAGCCGTCCTCGACCGTGATCACGCCTTCCTTGCCGACCTTCTCCATGGCATCGGCGATGATCTTGCCGATGTTCTCGTCGGCGTTGGCCGAGATGGCGCCGACCTGCGCGATCTCCTTGGTCGTGGTGCAAGGCTTGGACAGCTTCTTGAGCTCGCCGACGATGGTGTCGACGGCTTTGTCGATGCCGCGCTTGAGGTCCATCGGGTTCATGCCGGCGGCCACGTACTTCATGCCTTCCTGCACGATGGACTGGGCCAGGACGGTGGCGGTGGTGGTGCCGTCACCGGCCACGTCGGAGGTCTTGCTGGCGACCTCTTTGACCATCTGCGCGCCCATGTTCTCGAACTTGTCCTTCAGCTCGATCTCCTTGGCCACCGACACGCCGTCCTTGGTGATGGTGGGGGCGCCGAAGGAGCGCTCGAGCACCACGTTGCGGCCCTTGGGGCCGAGGGTCACCTTGACCGCGTCGGCCAGGATGTTGACGCCCGCAACGATGCGGTGGCGGGCGGAATCGTGAAACTTGACATCTTTTGCTGCCATTTAGCTGGACTCCTGAGAATTTGTTGGGTGATTCGAGGCGGGACGAGCCGGAGTTACTCCAGGACCCCCATGATGTCTTCCTCGCGCATGACGAGGAGCTCCTCGCCTTCGACCTTGACGGTCTGTCCGGAGTACTTGCCGAACAGGATCTTGTCGCCCTTCTTCACGTCCAGGGGACGGACCTTGCCGTCCTCCAGAAGCTTGCCGGTGCCCACCGCGACCACCTCGCCGGTGTCGGGCTTCTCGGCAGCCGTATCGGGGATCACGATGCCGGAGGCCGTCTTGCGCTCCTCTTCCAGGCGCTTGACGATCACTCGGTCGTGCAGGGGGCGAATTTTCATTTGGCGGATCTCCTTGAATGGGTACTGGATGGGTCAGCGCGGTTAGCACTCGTCGCTGATGAGTGCTAATAATACCCACGAGACGCCCGGATTTCAAGGTGTTACCCAAAAAGGGCAGCGACCCGCGGGCGGGCGCGGCCCGCTGCGGGTCGAACGAGGCGGGGTCCGACTTATTGGGCGAGGAGGCCGGCGCCGGAGACGCCGAAGCGGTACACCGTGCGGCGCGGGCGGTCGCTGCGCGCGGGGACGGGCTCGACCGGGCAGGGCGGCTCGCGGGTGCCGTCGGGTTTCAAGGTGGCGTCGTCGGCGAACTCCTGCCAGATGCCGCCATGCACCGGGCGGAAAATCCACATCAGGTAGCCGCGGCGGGCCGCCACGTCGATGAGGTCGTCGGCATCGGGCGCATCCGCGACCACGACCT
This sequence comes from uncultured beta proteobacterium, assembly GCA_963772865.1. Lineage (GTDB taxonomy): Bacteria > Pseudomonadota > Gammaproteobacteria > Burkholderiales > SHXO01 > SHXO01. The sequence continues at coordinate 16,634 of CAVYZA010000038.1, forward strand.
GGTCGCCCTGCGCCCCATACGGAAAGGCACCGAAGGCTTGCAGGCATTCCACCGCCTCGGAGGAATCGGCTCCCGGGCGGATGCAAGCGGGCCGTTCAGCTCGCGCCACGTCCCACGCGCCCAGCTCCCACGCTGCCTCCAAGGTCGCGCGATCTAGCGTGATCAAGTCCTCCCAGCGCGCGTTCAACTGCAGCGCCGAACTCGGCACGGACTTGAAGGAAACCGGCTGCGCGCTCTCCACCTCCGCGAGCTTCTCGCGCAGAAATGCGTGCCAATGCAAGGTCAGGATGACGGGTGTATCGGGACAGCGTACCGCCGCCACGGTGATGGCGAAGAGCGGCAAGCGTGTTGCGCTCATCTGCTGTTCGATGCGATCCAGCAACTCCATGCTCGTCCTCCTGGCCCAAGCGCACGCACTGCAAACATAACCGAGGCGGGCGCGCTGTTTCAACAGTTCAGCATTTTTCGCGCCATCCAATCGGCCGCTGCAGCGCTTCAGAAAACCGCCGTGCCTGCCGAAAAATTCCTTTTCACCCGTGCACCTGCGAGTGGGACCCGTCAGAGCCGTCAGCACTCCAGCGCGAGGGCTGCCAGGGCAGTAGGGCGAACTTGCACCATCACGATGCACAGCGCGGGCGCAAGCGCGGAAGCACCTTAGAATGCACGTCTGTTGCGCTGCTGCCACCGTCTGGCACAGCGCGCGCCCGTCCAGACTCCGAGGAAAGAAATGCGAGCCGCAGTGCTGATCCTGCTGCTGATGTGCGCGCTACCGCCAGCACTCGCGCAAACCTGGCCCGGCGGTTTGCGCACGGAACTCGACGCGACCGGAATTTCAACCGAGGCCGTCGCCCTCTATGTCCAGGAGGTCGGTGCAGGCGCCCCGCTGCTCGCGTGGAATGCCGACAATCCGATGAACCCGGCCTCCGTCATGAAGCTGCTGACCACACTCGCTGCGCTCGAGATGCTCGGCCCCGCCTATACCTGGCGCACCGAGGTGTACGCCGACGGCCTGCAGCATGGCGACATACTCGAAGGCAACCTGGTGCTGAAGGGGCGTGGCGATCCCAAGCTCGACCTGGAGAAGTTCTGGCTGCTGGTCAAGATGGTGCGCGGGCGCGGATTGCGCGAGATTCGCGGCGACCTGGTTGCGGACCGCAGCGCGTTTGCGCTCGACAACAGCGATCCGGCGCAGTTCGATAACGCGCCCACCCGGCCGTACAACGTGCAGCCGGACGCCTTGCTCCTCAACTACAAATCGATCGACCTGCAGTTCGTCCCCGACAGAGGACAGCGGCACCGTGCGCATCGTGTCGCTTCCGGATCTTGCGCAGATCAGCATCGTCAACGAGCTCGCGTTGGGCGCGGGCAACTGCGAGGTCTGGCCGGAACGGCCTGCTGCATCCCTCGAGCCGCCGCAGCTCGTGTTCAGCGGCGTGTTTCCGCGCGGCTGCGGCGAGAAGCACAAGAGCTTCAGTCTGCTCACGCCCGACGCCTACTTGCAGGCGGTGTTCGAGCAGCTCTGGCACGAAGCGGGCGGAACGTTCACAGGGCGGGTGCGCGAGGGATCGGTTTCCGCGTGCGCGCGCCTGCTTGCCACCTGGGAGTCGCCTCCGCTCGCGGAGATCATCCGCGACGTCAACAAGTGGAGCAACAACGTGATGGCGCGCCAGCTGTTCCTCACGCTCGGGCTGGAGCACGAAGGGCCGCCTGCCACAACGGAGAAGGCGACGCGCGCGGTGCAGGCGTGGCTGAGGCAAGCGGACCTCGAGATGCCCGAGCTGGTGCTGGAGAACGGCTCCGGCCTGTCGCGCAGCGAGCGGATCAGCGCTCGCAGCCTGGCACTGTTGCTGCAGCATGGCTGGAACAACCCGCTGTTGCCGGAGTTTCTCGCTTCTCTGCCGATTGCAGGCGTGGACGGCACGCTGCGGCGCCGACTGGCCGGCTCGCTCGCGGCCGGTCAGGCGCACCTCAAGAGCGGGTATATCGACGGCGTGCGCGCGGTAGCGGGGTATGTGCGCGACCAGCGCGGCCGCTGGCTGCTGCTGGTAGGCATCGTCAACCATCCCAACGCAGGGGCGGCGCAACCCTTCCTCGATGCGCTGGTGGCCTGGGCGTGGTCCCAGGACAGTGGCGCGTGCTGCGGGCATTGAGCGCTGCGCCGGCCTCTCCGAACCCGGATGCCGTCGCGCTTCGACCTGCTGCCACTATCCGGCCTGGCGCGCAGGTGCGATAATCGCACCGTCACAGCCTGCCACTGCGCAGCGCATCGTCAAGTCATGTCAAATCTCGGGTGATGTCCAATCTCAGCGTAGTGGTGCTGGCAGCCGGCAAGGGCACGCGCATGCGCTCGGCGCTGCCCAAGGTGTTGCATCCACTGGCTGGCCGGCCATTGCTCGCTCACGTCATCGACGCCGCGCGCGCGCTTCAGCCGGCCCGCATCATCGTCGTGTATGGCCACGGCGGGCAAGCGGTGCCTGATGCGTTTGCAGACAGCGGCGCGACGTTCGTCCTGCAGGAGCCGCAGCACGGAACCGGGCACGCGCTCATGCAGACACTCCCGCATCTTCCCAGTGTCGGTGTCACCCTCGTTCTCTATGGAGATGTGCCGCTTATTCCATCCGCGACGTTGCGCGAGCTGCTGAGTCAGCCCGACGCGTTGTGCCTGCTTACGGCAAAGGTGCCTGACCCCTCTGGCTACGGCCGCATCGTGCGGGATGGCGGCGGCAGCGTGCTGCGCATCGTCGAGCAGAAGGACGCGAGCGTTCAAGAGCAGCGCATCGACGAGATCAACACCGGTGTGCTGGCCGTGCCGAACGCGCGGTTGCGCGACTGGCTGGGTCGGCTCACCGACCACAATGCACAGGGTGAGTACTACCTCACCGACATCGTGCCGCTGGCGCTGCAGGACCGCGCGTCGGTGGTCACCGTGCTGGCGGCGGACCCGGAGCAGACGCAAGGCGTGAACAGCCGCGAGCAGCTCGCGCAACTGGAGCGGCGCTATCAGCGGGACATCGCCCGCCAGTTGATGGATAGCGGCGTCACGCTGGCGGACCCGGCGCGCCTGGACGTGCGCGGCGAGCTGACTTGCGCTGAAGATGTATTCATCGACGTGGGCTGCGTCTTCGAGGGCCGGGTGCAGCTGGGCGCGAACGTGCGCATCGGAGCGCACTGCGTGCTGCGGGACTGCGAGGTCGGCGCGGGGACGGTAATTGCGCCGTTGAGCCATCTGACCGGCGCACGCATCGGCGCGGACTGCAGCGTCGGCCCGTTTGCGCGCTTTCGGCCCGGCGCCGTGCTCGGCGACCGCGCGCATGTCGGCAACTTCGTCGAGATCAAGAACGCGGTACTGGGCGATGCGTCGAAAGCCAACCATCTCACCTACCTGGGCGACGCCAGCATCGGCAAGGGTGTGAACATCGGTGCCGGTACCATCACCTGCAACTACGACGGCGCGAACAAGTATCGAACCGTGATCGAGGACGGCGCCTTCATCGGCTCGGACACCGCGCTGGTGGCACCGGTCACGGTTGGGCGGGATGCGACGATCGGCGCCGGCAGCGTGATCACCGAGGATGCTCCGCCCGGCGAGCTCACCCTCGCGCGTGGACGACAGGTCACGATCAAGGGCTGGAAGAAACCGGTGAAGCAGCAGAAGTGATCCGTAATCAGTGATCAGTGATCGGTGGCGGCCGGCGATTGCACTGATCACCGATCACTGATCACCGATCACTACTCATGTGTGGAATCGTCGGCGCTGTCGCCAACCGTGACGTAGTCCCCATCCTGCTGGAGGGGCTGCGCAAGCTCGAATACCGCGGCTACGATTCCGCCGGCATGGCGGTCGTCAACGGCAGCCTGCAGCGCCTGCGCAGCGTCGGGCGCGTCGCGGCGCTGGCCGACCTGGCCGACCAGGCCACGCTGCACGCCACTCTGGGTATCGCGCACACCCGCTGGGCCACCCACGGCGCGCCCACTGAAGGCAATGCCCATCCGCACATCAGCAAGGACGGACTCGCGGTGGTGCACAACGGCATCATCGAGAACCACGAGTCGATGCGCGCGCGTCTGTCGGCGCTGGGCTACCGCTTCGTCTCCGACACCGACACCGAGGTCGTCGCACACCTGATCCACCACTATCTGAGCGAGAGCGGCGACTTGTTCCGCGCGACGCATCGCGCAGTCGCAGAGCTGACCGGGGCGTACGCGATCGCGGTGCTGTCGGAGAAGGATCGCGGCACGCTCGTGGCAGCGCGCAAGGGCGCTCCCCTGCTGCTCGGGCTCGGCGAGAACGAGAATTTCTGCGCGTCCGACGCATCCGCTTTGCTGCAGGTCACCCGCCGTATCGTGTACCTCGAAGAAGGCGACGTGGTGGAGCTGCGTACCGGCGGCCATCGGATCCTGGACGCGGCCGGCCAAGAGGCGAGCCGCGCCGTCCACGAGAGCAAGCTGTCGGCCGATGCGGTCGAGCTCGGACGCTACCGGCACTACATGCAGAAGGAGATCTTCGAACAGCCGGGCGCAGTCGCGGCGACGCTGGAGATGGTCACCGGCGCGAGCGCTTTGGTACCACAGCTGTTCGGAGTCGACGCCGAGGAGGTGCTGCGCACCAGCAACGCGGTCACCGTGCTCGCCTGCGGCACCAGCTATCACGCCGGCATGGTCGCTCGCTACTGGCTGGAGGCGATTGCGGGCATGCCCTGCAACGTCGAGATCGCCAGCGAGTATCGCTACCGGCAAAGCGTGCCGAACCCCAATGCTCTGATCATCACGATCTCCCAGTCCGGGGAGACAGCCGACACGATCGCAGCGTTGCAGCATGCCAAGTCCCTGGGGCAGGAGCGCACCCTCGCGATCTGCAACGTGCCGGAGAGCGCGCTGGTGCGCAACACGCGTCTGCGCTTCCTGACCCGCGCGGGGCCGGAGATCGGGGTCGCCTCTACCAAGGCGTTCACCACGCAACTCGCCAGCCTGTATTTACTGACTCTGCTGCTCGCCAAGCTGCGCGGACGCCTGTCGGTGGAGGCGGAGCAGGCGCATCTCAAGGCGTTGCGTCACCTGCCTAGCGCGCTCGGCGACGTGTTGGAGCTCGAGCCCGCCATCGCCCGCTGGGCGGAGCGCTTCGCTCCCAAGCAGCATGCGCTGTTCCTGGGCCGGGGAATGCACTACCCGATCGCGCTGGAAGGCGCGCTCAAGCTCAAGGAAATCTCCTACATCCACGCGGAGGCCTACCCGGCCGGGGAACTCAAGCACGGCCCCCTGGCGCTGGTGGACCGCGACATGCCGGTGGTGGCGATCGCACCGAACGATGCGCTGCTGGAGAAGCTCAAGTCCAATCTCCAGGAGGTTCGGGCGCGCGGTGGGGAGTTGTATGTCGTCGCCGATGCCGACAGCCATGTGGCCGAATCCGAAGGCGTGCACGTCCTGCGCCTGACCGAGAACCGCGGCGCTCTCAGTCCGATCCTGCACGTGGTGCCCCTGCAGCTGCTCGCCTACCACGCCGCACTCGTCAGAGGCACCGACGTTGACAAGCCGCGCAATCTCGCCAAGTCGGTCACCGTGGAATGAGCTCGTCTGCATCCGCTTTCGCCACGGTCGGTTCGCAGCCGTGCGGCTTGCGGCGCAGGCTAACCTGCTTGCAGGTTAAGGCCGGCTTGCCGGCCGGCCGGAGTCACAAGCCGCGCAATCTGGCGAAGTCGGTGACGGTTGAATGAGTGTCGCTCCAACGAGGGTCGGGTACGCCGGTTTGCGGGCCGAAGTCACGAGCCGCGCGATCTGGCAGAATCAGTGACGGTCGAGTAGTACAGGGCTGGCAGCGTGCCGGTCATCGCCGTATTCAATCAGAAGGGCGGGGTCGGCAAGACCACCACGACGTTGAACGTGGCGGCGGCCTTGGTCAGGTCCGGCACGCCTCCCGTGGTGCTCGATCTCGACCCGCAGGCTCACCTCAGCCTGGTGCTGGGCCTGCGCAACGTGGCCGCCGACGCCAGCCTGTACGCCTTCTTCGCGCATGGGCGACCCCTTTCGGAGCTGACGACGACGCTGGCGAGCGGCCTTCAGCTGGTGCCGGCTTCCGCGGAGCTGGCGAAGATCGAGGCCCAGCACGGTGAGGATCCGGCCTCTTCGCACCGGCTGCGACAGGGCCTGGAGGACGGACCGGACCGGGACGGCCTGCCGATCATGCTCGACTGCTCGCCGGCGCTGGGTGTGCTGTCTCTGAATGCGCTCGCGGCCGCCGATGGCGTGCTGTTGCCGGTCTCGGCCGACTATCTCGCGGTGGAAGGCGCGCACCGGCTCGCGGCCACCCTCGACGTGCTGGAGCAGCGGCTGCACAAGCGGTTCCGGCGGCGCATTGTGGTTACCCGCTTCGACTCGCGCCGGCGCTTGTCCTACGATATCTACGCCATGCTGGTGGAGCGCTTCGGCGAGCAAGTGTGCGAGACCGCAATCGCCGAAACGGTCGCCCTGGCCGAAAGCCCGATGCACCACAAGGACATCTTCGCCTACGCGGGCAGCAGCCAGGGCGCGGCCGACTATCGGGCATTGACAGACGAGTTGCGGGCGGGCAACTTCTTCACTTGAAGCGAAGCTGTGAGGAGACCAACGATGAAGACAATGCGAGCGTTCGTCCTCGCTCTTGTGATGGCCGCGCTGGCGCCGGCCGCCCTGGCCAACCTCGGCGCCGAGGAAGAGGACAGCACGAACCCCGACTGGGTGGCGGGAAAGCGGGCGGTGGAAGCGCAAGACTGGAAGGCGGCAGCCGCGCACCTGAGCAAGGCGGCAGCCGCCGAGCCGAACAACGCCAACATCCAGAACTGGCTGGGCTTCTCCCAGCGCAAGCTCGGCAACATGGACGCCGCGTTCGCCGCCTACGCCGCGGCCCTGAAGCTGGATCCCAAGCTCAAGCCAGCGCACGAGTACATCGGCGAGGCCTACCTGCAGGTCAACAACCTGCCCAAGGCGGAATCGCATCTGGCGGAGCTGCAGCGCCTGTGCTCGCCGATTCCCTGTGAAGAGTACAAGGATCTCAAGCGCGCGGTGGACGCGTACAAGAAGACCAGCAAGTGACGGGGACACCCAACCCCGCGATCCGCGCCGTGCTGTGGGACTTCGGCGGAGTCATCACCGACAGTCCGTTCGAAGCCTTCCGCCGATTCGAGCACGCGCGCGGCCTGCCCGCGGATTTCCTGCGGCGGGTGAATGCCACCAACCCCGACGGCAACGCCTGGGCACGCTTCGAGCGCAGCGAGCTGACGCTCGAGCAGTTCGACGCCGCCTTCGCTGACGAAACCGAAGCCGCGGGCCATCGCGTGCGCGGCGCGGACGTGGTTAAGTTGCTCTATGGCCCGGTGCGGCCTGCCATGGTGGAGGCGCTGCACCGAGTGGGAGAGCACTACACGACCGCCTGCTTGACCAACAACGTCAACGCGGGCGCTGGACACGGGCTACCGACCTCCGACGAGCGCGCGGCGGAGGTCGTGCGCATCCTGGCGATGTTCGACCACGTGATCGAATCGCGCAAAGTCGGCGTGCGTAAGCCAGAGCGCCGGTTCTACGAGCTCGCCCTGGCTCAGCTTGCGATCGCTCCGAGCGAGGCCGTGTACCTGGACGATCTGGGCATCAATCTGAAGCCCGCCCGCGCGATGGGCATGACGACGATCAAGGTCGACAGCGCGCCACAGGCACTGGGCGAGCTCGCTCGCGTCCTCAATCTCCCGCTGAGCTGCTGAATCAGGCGCAGCGTTACTCCGTCCGCCGGGGCTTGCGCGGTGCCCGCGCGAACAACGCGTCGTACAGCATGTTGGGCATGACTTTGAGCGCTGTGCCCACCAGCCGCATCTGCCAAGGCATCACAGTCCAGCGCTTGCGCCGCTCGATCGAGCGGGCCATGCGCCGCGCCGCGTCCTGTGGCTGCAGCATGAACGGCATCGGGTAGGGGTTGCGCGCCGTCATCGGCGTGGCGATGTAACCCGGGCAGATCGTTACCACGCTCACGCCGCTGCCGTGCAACTCGACCCGCAGGCTCTCTAGATAGGTGATGGCTGCAGCCTTCGAGGCGCTGTAGCCACCGGCTCCGGGCAGCCCGCGGAACCCGGCTATGCTGGCGATCCCCACCAAGGTGCCGGATGCGGCCTTGCGCATGGCCGGAAGGAAAGGCTGAAAGGTATTGAACAGACCCATCACGTTGATGTCCAGGATCTCCTGGAACACCGGATGGTCGTCGGGGCGCTCGCTGAGCGTGCCGGCGGACACGCCGGCGTTGCCGATCACGATGTCGGCGCCGCCAAAGCGCACCCGAAAGTCTTCGCTGGCGGCACGCATCGCGTACCGGTCGCGCACGTCGGCTGCGTAGACCGCAGATTCCACGCCCAACTCGCCGGCGAGCCGCGCCAGCGGATCGTGCCGGCGCGCGATCAGACCGAGAATGGCGCCGCGCCGCGCGTACTCGCGGGCCAGCGCGGCGCCGATGCCACTCGAGGCGCCAGTAATCACCACGCGCAGGCGTACGGCACTCATCGCGCGTAGTGGCAGGAGGTGAGTGTCAGCGGGTGCCGGCGGGCCGCTCATCGCGCGCCATCGCCACGAGCGCATCGACCACCGGCATCAGGGCGGCGACGCCGCCAGTCATACCGCTGCTCGTGAGATAGCGTCCGTCGACCACCACCGAGGGGGTCGTTTCAACCTGGTAAGCGTAGGTCGCCGCGCGCGCCGCCTCGACCTTGGCCATCAGCTCCGGCGAACCCAGTGCTGCCTCCACCCGCTCACGCTTGAGGCCGTGCTTGACCAGCCAGTCCGTAAGCACAGCCTCGTCGTCGAGGTTGAGCTCATCGCGGTGGTAGGCGTTGAACAGCTGTGCATGCAGCGCGGAGAGCTTGCCCTCGGCCTCCAGGATGTAGAACGCCTTCGTCAGGGTGATCCAGCGCGTGCTGCGGATCGCCGGCTGGCGGCGGAAGACGACGTCGGCCGGTTTGCGCTGGAGCCATTCCCGGATATAGGGCTCGGCCTCGTTGCACCAGCGGCAGCCGTAGTAGAAGAACTCCACCACTTCGATGCGGCCCGGGTCGGCCAGCGGCTGCTGGGGGATGACTTTGTAGTCGACCTCTTCCATGAGGTCGAGCGCGAGCGCCGGCCACGGCAGCAGCAACGCCGCGGTGAACAAGCTCAGCCGGCGGCGGTAACGGTTCATGCGATTGCGGCGCTCAGCCCTTGGCCTTGCCGGCCGCAGGTGCCGCTGCCGCGCCCTTGCGTTCGATGAGGATGAGCTGGTCCACTACACCAAAGAAGCGCGACAGGTCCACCCCGCCACTCGCGCTGGTCACCATCGAGGGGCCGGTGTAGTACTTGCCGTTGATCGCCATCGCGGGCGTGAACTGCACGCCATAGGCGCGCGCCATCGCCATGGCGCGCTGCACTTTCGCGTCGACGCCGAAGGAATTGTAGACCTGCGCGAACTTGTCGGCGTCGATGCCCTGCTGCCCCGCCCACTTGATGATGGCCTCGTCGTCGGACAGCTGTTTGCCTTCCTTGTGGATGGCGTCGAAGACCTTGTCATGATACTTGTCCAGCACACCCATCGTCTCGAGCGCGTAGAACAGCTTCGCCAGAGGCTTCCAGTTGTCGCGGAACACGACCGGCACCGCCCGGTACTCGACGTCCTTGGGCTTGCGCTTGAGCCAGTCCTGCAGCGGCGCCTCGAAATCGGCGCAGTGCGGGCAGGCGTACGAGAAGAACTCGATGACCTCGACCTTCTTCGGGTTGGCCGGCTTCTGCGGCGGATTGATGAGCTTGTATTCCTTGTCCTGGATCGGCATCTGCGCCTGCGCAGCGCCGGCCAGCCCCGCCAGCAATGCCAGTGACAACCAACCAAGGGGTTTGAGGAATCGCATGGATGCTCCTGTCAGGACTTGGGTTCGCGTACCGTAACTTTGATCACGCTGGGCTCGATTTTGTTCTCTCGGAGCACGGCGCGTGCCCGATCCAGCTCGGCGGTGGTCCCGTACGGCCCCAGGCGCACGCGGTGCCACACGCTGTTGTCGGACAGTGTGGCGGTCTGGATCTGCGCTTCCAGGCCCGCCAGCGCGAGCCGGGCCTTGAGGTTGTCGGCATCGGAGGACTTCTGGAACGCGCCGGCCTGCAGATACGTGACCTCACGGTCCTGCTCCTTGCTGTCGCGATGCGCTGCCGGCTCCTGCTTGCCGGGCAGGATCTCGTAGAAATCGAAGCGCGGCTTGACCTCTTCTTTGGAGTCGGGCGCGCGAGCCGTGCTCTGCGGCAACCCCGCCGGCGGCCCGGTGCGCGAGGGCAGTGCCGCGGGCGGCTGCTCCTTCGCTACTGGCGTCTCCTTCCTCGGCTCCTTGGCCACGAAGGGGCTCATCTTGTTCAGATACAGCGCCACGCCCAGCGCCAGGCACAGGCCCAGGAGCAAGCCGATGAATACGCCGATCAGCACGGGATGACCGGCCGTACCACGCGGCTGAGGGGTACGCCCACTGCTGCGCACAGCGGCCACGGCTACATCTTCTCCGGAGCGCTCACGCCGAGCATGCGCAAGCCGTTGCGCAGCACCTGGCCGATCGCGGTGATGAGCGCAAGGCGGGCGTTGCGCACGCCGGCTTCATCGACCAGAAACGGCACCGCCTGATAGTAGCTCTGAAAGCCGCCGGCCAGCTCTTTGAGGTAGAAGGCCACCAAGTGCGGGGCGAGGTCGCGTGCGGCGTCCTCGATCACCTGCGGGAACTCCATGACCTGGCGCATCAGCGCCAGCTCCTCGGCGCGCTCCAGCGGGCTCGGGTCCGCCTCCAGCAGGTCGGGCGGGTGCCCGCCCCACTTGTCGAGGACGCTCTGGATGCGCGCATGCGCGTACTGAACGTAGTACACCGGGTTGTCGGTGCTTTGCGATTTCGCCAGATCCAGGTCGAAGTCCAGGTGCTGGTCGCTCTTGCGCAGCACGTAGAAAAAGCGCGCCGCATCGTTGCCCACCTCCTGGCGCAGCTCGCGCAGCGTGACGAACTCGCCCGCGCGGGTCGACATCGACACCTTCTTGCCGGCACGGTAGAGCACCGCGAACTGCACCAGCGCGATGGTCAGCAGCGCGGGGTCGATCCCCGCCGCCTGCAGGGCGCCCTTCACGCGCGGGATGTAGCCGTGGTGGTCGGCGCCCCACACGTCGATGGCGATCTCGAAGCCGCGCTCGAACTTGTTCAGGTGATAGGCGATGTCGGAGGCGAAATAGGTGTACTGCCCGTTCTCGCGCTGGACCACGCGATCCTTCTCGTCGCCGAAGGCGGACGAGCGGAACCAGACCGCAGCATCCTGCTCGTAGAGGTGACCGGCGTCGCGCAGCTTGGCGAGCGCGCGCTCGACGTGGCCGGTGTCGTACAGCGAGCGCTCCGAGAACCAGTGGTCGAAGGTCACTCCGAATTCCAGCAGATCGTTGCGGCAATCTTCGAGCTGCTCGGTCAGGGCATAGTCGTGCACGTACTTGTACTCGTCGCCGAGCAACTGCTTGGCGCGGGCAATGAGCGCGTCCAGATGCTCCTCCGCGTCCGCCTCCAGCGGCGGGATGGCGTCGGTGATGCGCTCGGCAGCGCGCACGAAGCGCTTGCCGTGGGCAGCGGCGATGGCCGCGGCCATCTCTCCCACGTAGCCGCCCTGATAGGCGTTGGGCGGAAATGCCACCACCACACCCTGTAGCTCGAGGTAGCGCAGCCAGGTGGACAGGGCCAGGATGTCCATCTGCCGGCCGGCGTCGTTGACGTAGTATTCGCGGGCGACGTTGAACCCCGCGGCCGCCAGGACGTTGGCAAGGCTCGCGCCATAAGCGGCGCCGCGGCCGTGACCTACGTGCAGCGGGCCGGTCGGATTGGCCGACACGAACTCCACCTGCACTTTCTTGCCCTGGCCATAGCCTACGTTGCCATAGGCATCTCCGGCCGCGAGCACCTTGGCAATCACGCCGCGCTTGGCGTCTGCGCGCAGATACAGGTTGATGAATCCGGCTCCCGCGATCTCGGCCCGCTCCAGAACCTCGGAAGGTGGCAGGGCGCCAACGAGGGCCTGCGCGAGCTCGCGCGGATTGCGCTTGAGCTGCTTAGCCAGCTGTAGCGCCACGTTGCAGGCGAAATCGCCGTGTTCCGTCTGGCGCGGGCGCTCCAGCATCACGGCAGCAGCCGTACCCGGCGCGACCTGCGCGAGCGCTTCCACGAAGAGCGAGGCCAGATGAGCTTTGAGGTCGGGAAGAGGCTGTGCCGCCATGGACATTCGAGGGAAGGGGACCGTTCGAGGGCGTGATGACCGCTCGCGGGAAAAGCGCGATTATAGTCTGTCGCCTTGCATGGGTGCCGCGGGCCGCGGCCTTTGTCAAACCTCGAGCGGATCGACCTCGAGCGACCAGCGTACTCGGCGTGAAGCGGGATCGCTGAGCCGCGGCCACCACGCGGTCAGGAAGCGCTGCAGGTCGCCGCGTGCGGCGGCCTGCACCAGCAGCTGCCCGCGCTCCCGTCCGGCAATGCGCTCGATGGCGGGGGGCACCGGATCGAAGATCTGCACGGGCATGGCGAGCTCCCCGGCGGCGTGCGCGGCGCGGTGCAGATAGTCGTCTACCAGCGCACGCTGAGCCGCTTCGGCCCGCAGCAGCGCTTGATGACGAAAGGGTGGAAAGCCGTACTGGCGACGCTCCTCGAGGGCGCTTTCCGCGAACCCCGCGTAGTCCTGCCGGCACACCGCGTCGTACACCGGGTGGTCCGGAAACTCGGTCTGGATGAGGACCTCACCGGCTCGCTCGCCGCGTCCTGCCCGGCCCGCGACTTGAGTCAGCAAGGCGTACAGCCGCTCGGCGGCGCGAAAGTCGCTGCTGTACAGCGCGCTGTCCGCGTTCACAACGCCCACCAGGGTGAGCTGCGGGAAGTCATGGCCCTTGGCGAGCATCTGCGTGCCGACCAGCACGTCTATGCGTCGGGCGCGGATGTCCTCCTGCATGGCGGCGAAGGCGTGACGGCGGCGCGTGCTGTCGCGATCCACGCGCAGCAGTCGCGCGCCGGGAAACAGCTCAGCCAGCGCGCTCTCCACGCGCTGCGTACCGTGTCCGGCGGGCGCCAGGTCCTGGTTGCCGCACGCCGGGCACAGCGCCGCTACGGGCTCGTCGTGCCCGCAGTAGTGGCAGCGCAGGCGCCGATCCTTCAGGTGCAGGACGAGACGGGCGGAGCAACGCGTGCACGGGCTGGTCCAGGCGCAGGCCGGACACACCAGCGCCGGCGCATAGCCGCGCCGGTTCACGAACACCAGGCTTTGCTCGCCGCGGTCCAGGCGCGCGGCGATGCCCTGCACCAGCGCCTGGGACAGTCCGTGCCGCAGGCGTTCGCGGCGCGTGTCGACGCAGCGGATCTGCGGCAGCGCCGCGCCCGCGCGGGACGGCAACGACAGCAGCACATAGCGCCCGGCGCAGCGCGTTTGCATAGCTCTCCAGCGAAGGGGTCGCCGACCCGAGCAGGGCCGGCACCGCGCGCCGCTTCGCGCGCAGCAGGGCCAGATCGCGCGCCGAATAGCGCAACCCGTCCTGTTGCTTGAAGGAAACGTCGTGCTCCTCGTCCACGATCACCAGGCCCAGCTCGGGCAGAGGTGTGAACACCGCCAGCCGTGTGCCGATCACCACCCGCGCGCGGCCCGCCTGGGCATCGCGCCAGGCGCGCAAGCGCTCGCCGTCGGCCAGACTGCTGTGCAGTGCGGCCAGCGCCACGTCCGGGAAGCGCGCCTGGAAGCGCCCGATCAGTTGCGGAGTCAGGTTGATTTCAGGGACCAGGATGAGCGCCTGGCGCCCGCGCGCCAGCACCTCGGCGATCACCGCGAAGTAGACTTCGGTCTTGCCGCTGCCGGTGACTCCGCGCAGGAGAAAGGGGGCAAATTGCGCCTGCTTCTCCAGGATCGCGCGCACGCTGTGCGCCTGATCCGGGGTGAGCTCGGGTCCAGGTGCCGGATTCGCCGAGGGCGCGGCAGGACCCACCGCTTCCGGACCGGCGACCCGCACGCGTTCGATCAATCCGGTTCGCTCGAGCTCGGGCAGTGCGCGCGGCGCCGACGGCGCGAGTGCTCGCAGAGCAGGGAGATCCACGGTGTCGGCCGCCGCCAGCGCGGCGAGGATGCGCCGCCGGGTGACGGCACGCTGGGGCAACCGCGCCAGGTCGAACGCGCGGCCCGCCGCGGTGAGTCGGTAGCCGCGAAGACCTGAGGGCTGCGGTACTCGCTCCCGCCGCAGCAGCTGCGGCAGCGCGCCCATCACGACCTGGCCGACGGGATAGTGGTAGTACTCGGCGCTGAAGCGCAGCAGCTCGATGACATCGCTTTCCAGCGCCGGCTCGTCGCCGAACACGTGCGCGATCGGCTTGATGCGCGCGAGCGCGACCTGCGGCTGCGCATCGACCTCCAGCACCACGCCGACCTTGCGGCCGCGTCCGAAGGGGACCAGCACGCGCTGGCCGACGGCCACCGGCACATCCGCGGGCGTTTGATAGTCGAACAGCGTCGGCAGGGGGACGTCGAGGGCGACGCGGACAACGCTCACGGCCCGTTCCGCGCTGCGCGCCGCCGGCGCGCTCACTCGTGATAGGCGCGACTGCGCTCGTGCACAGCGTCGACCAGCGCCGCCACGTTCTCGGGCGGCGTGTGTTGCGACACGCCGTGCCCCAGATTGAAGACGTGGCCGTCGCCGCGACCGAAGGAAGCCAGAACCTTGGCCGCCTCGCCGCGCACGACTTCGGGCTCGGTCAAGAGCACCGCGGGATCCAGGTTGCCCTGCAGCGCGACCTTGTCACCCACGCGGGCCCGCGCCGCGCCGATATCCACGCTCCAGTCCAGGCCCAGCGCGTCGGCGCCGATGCCCGCCAGGCTCTCCAGCCAGAGGCCGCCGCCCTTGGTGAACACGATGCGCGGCACGGTCTCGCCCTGCGAGGTGCGCGTCAGGCCCTGCATGACCTGCTGCATGTAGCGCAGAGAGAACTCCTGATACGCGGCGTGGGACAGCGCTCCGCCCCAGGTGTCGAACACCATCACCGCCTGCGCGCCCGCTTCGATCTGGGCATTGAGGTACGCGATCACCGCCCGCGCATTGATATCCAGCAGGCGGTGCAGCAGATCGGGGCGCGCGTACAGCATGCGCTTGATCTCGTGGAACTCGGTGCCGCCGCGCCCTTCGACCATGTAGCAGGCGAGCGTGAACGGGCTGCCGGAGAATCCGATCAGCGGCACCTCGTTGGCGAGCGCGCGGCGGATCTGGGCCACCGCCTCGAGCACATAGCTCAGATGCGCGTGCGGATCGGGCACGCTGAGGTCGCGGATCTCCCATTCGTCGCGCAACGGCCGCTCGAAACGCGGGCCTTCGCCGTCGGCGAAGTACAGCCCCAGCCCCATCGCGTCGGGAATGGTCAGGATGTCGGAGAACAGGATCGCCGCGTCCAATGGGAAGCGCGCCAGCGGCTGCAGCGTCACCTCGGTGGCGAAGTCTGGATTCTTCGCCAGCTCCAGAAAGCTGCCGGCCCGCGCACGCGTCTGGTTGTACTCGGGCAGATAGCGCCCGGCCTGGCGCATGATCCAGATCGGCGTATAGGGCGTGGGTTGGCGCAGCAGCGCGCGCAGGAACGTGTCGTTCTTCGGTCGGGTCATGACTAAAGGCACTCTAACCGCAGAGGCGCGAGGCGCAGAGGACGCCAAGGAAACCAAAGCTCGGATCGTACGCTGCCTGACGTGCGACAGCGACACGCCGAGCGTCAGTCTGTCGCTGGTCCTGCCTTCTCTGCGTTCCTTGGCGTCCTCTGCGCCTTGGCGGTTCAGGATGAGCAGTCGCGTCAGCGCGGCAGCTCAGACGACGCCCATCAGGAACTCGTCGACGGCGCGCGCGCACTGCCGGCCTTCGCGGATCGCCCACACCACCAGCGACTGCCCGCGCCGCATGTCGCCGGCGCTGAACACCTTCGGGACCGAGGTCTGATAGCACCCGGCGCCCTCGGTCGTGGCCTTGACGTTGCCGCGGCCGTCGTAGGCGACACCCGACCTCGTCCAGCATGCCCTTGTGCACCGGGCTCGACGAAGCCCATGGCCAGCAAGACCAGGTCGGCCGGCAATTCGAACTCCGTGCCAGGCACTTCCTGCATCCTCATCTGGCCGCTTGCCGGATCTTTCTTCCACTCGACCCGCACCGCGACCAGCGCCTTCACTTTGCCGTTCTCCCCCTTGAAGTGCTTGGTGGCAACGGCCCAGTCCCGGTTCGCACCTTCCTCGTGAGACGAGGAGGTACGCAGCTTGGCGGGCCAGTACGGCCAGACCGGGTTGCCCTGGGCGATCTGCGGCGGCGTGGGCAGCAGCTCGAACTGGGTGACGGACTTGGCGCCGTGGCGGTTGGAAGTGCCCACGCAGTCCGAGCCGGTGTCCCCGCCGCCGATCACGACCACGTGCTTGCCGGTGGCCCACAGGTCCGGGATGCCGTCGTCGCCGGCAACGCGCCGGTTCTGCAGCGGCAGGAACTCCATCGCGAAGTGGATGCCGTCGAGCTCGCGCCCGGGAACCGGCAGGTCGCGCGGATGCTCGGCGCCGCCCGAGAGCACCACCGCATCGAACTCGTCCACCAGCTGCTGCAGCGGCACGAACTGCTGTGGCGAGATTGTTCACGCCTGCGGCGAGGTCCTTCTGCGTGCCGACGCACACGCCGGTGCGAAACTCCACGCCCTCCGCCGCCAGCTGCTCCATGCGGCGGTCGATCAGCCACTTCTCCATCTTGAAATCGGGGATGCCGTAGCGCAGCAGGCCGCCGATGCGGTCGTTCTTCTCGAACAGCACCACGGCGTGGCCGGCGCGCGCGAGCTGCTGCGCAGGCCGCCAGCCCGGCCGGCCCCGATCCGACCACGGCGACGCGCTTGCCGGTCTTGCGCGCGGCCGGCTGCGGAACCACCCAGCCCGCCTCGTAGCCCTTGTCGATGATGGCGTGCTCGATCGACTTGATGCCCACCGGGTCGTTGTTGATGTTCAGCGTACAGGATTCCTCGCAGGGCGCGGGACACACCCGGCCGGTGAACTCGGGGAAGTTGTTGGTGGAGTGCAGCGTATCCAGCGCCTGGCGCCAGTTCTGCTTGTAGACCAGGTCGTTCCAGTCGGGAATGATGTTGTTGACCGGGACATCCGCGTCATGCAGAACGGAATGCCGCAATCCATGCAGCGCGCGCCCTGGATCGAGGCCTCCTTGTCGGTCAGGTGCGCGACGAACTCGCGGTAGTGCTGCACGCGCTGCTGCTTCGGCTCGGCGGCCTCCTGCAGCCGCTCGTACTCCAGAAACCCGGTTACCTTACCCATTGCTTCCCTCTAGACTCACTACCGATGACCGCAAAGGCGCAAAGACGCAAAGGCTACGCAAAGGAAAGCGCGGCTTGGGGTTTCTTTGCGGCCGTTCTTTGCGTCTTTGCGCCTTTGCGGTGAGATTGTGAATGTCAAGCAGCCAGCTTGCGCTGCTTCTCGGCCATCTCGCCCAGCGCGCGCCGATACTCGTGCGGGAACACCTTCACGAACCGGTTGCGGTAGCTCGCCCAGTTGTCGAGGATCTGCTTGGCGCGCGCGCTGCCGGTGTAGCGCGCGTGACTCTCGATCAGCCGCCTGCAGAATCGACCTCGTCGGCGTCGCCGCGGTGCCAGAGGTCGCGCGCCAGCTTGGCCTCCTGCTCGGCTTCCGGCAGGACCGGCTCCAGCGCGACCATGGCGGGTTGCAACGCTTGGCGAACTGCCCGTCGAGGTCGAGCACGTAGGCGATGCCGCCCGACATGCCGGCGGCGAAGTTGCGCCCGGTGATCCCCAGCACCGCCACCGTGCCGCCCGTCATGTACTCGCAGCCGTGGTCGCCCACGCCTTCCACCACCGCGTGCGGCGCCGGAGTTGCGCACAGCGAAGCGCTCGCCGGCCACGCCGCGGAAATACGCCTCTCCGGCGATCGCCCCGTACAGGACCACGTTGCCGGTGATCATGTTCTCCGTGGGCTCGCCGCGGAACTTCGGGCTCGGCTGCACGCTGATGCGCCCGCCCGACAGCCCCTTGCCGCAGTAGTCGTTGGTCTCGCCGATCAGATCCAGGCTGACGCCCTTGGCCAGGAAGGCGCCGAAGCTCTGACCGGCCGAGCCCGCCAGCCGCACGTGGATGGTGTCGCTCGGGCAAGCCCGTCGTGACCGTAGCGGCTGGCGATCTCGCCCGAGAGCATGGTGCCCACGGTGCGGTTGATGTTGCGGATCGGCATCTCGATGGTGACGCGCTCGCCCCGCTCCAGCGCCGGCTGCGCCAGCTCGATCAGGCGCAGATCGAGCGCCTTCTCCAGGCCGTGGTCCTGCTTCTCGCAGTGGTAGACCGCGACCTCGGGCGGCATCTTCGGCATGTAGAAGATGCGCGAGAAGTCCAGCCCCTTCGCCTTCCAGTGCTCGATGCCGCGCTTCATGTCGAGCAGGTGGGCGGCGCCGATCAGGTCGTTGAACTTGCGCACGCCCAGCTGCGCCATCAGCTGGCGCACTTCCTCGGCGACGAAGAAGAAGAAGTTGATGACGTGCTCGGGCTGACCGCGGAACTTCCTGCGCAGCACCGGATCCTGGGTCGCCACCCCCACCGGACAGGTATTCAGATGGCATTTGCGCATCATGATGCAGCCGCTGACCACCAGCGGCGCGGTGGCGAAACCGAACTCGTCGGCGCCGAGCATGGCGCCCACCACGACATCGCGGCCGGTCTTGATCTGCCCGTCGACCTGCACCGCGATGCGCCCGCGCAGGCGATTGAGCACCAGCGTCTGCTGCGTCTCCGCGAGCCCCAGCTCCCACGGCGTGCCCGCGTGCTTGATCGACGACCACGGGCTCGCGCCCGTGCCGCCGTCGTGACCGGCGATGGTGACGTGGTCCGCCTTGGCCTTGGACACGCCCGCCGCCACCGTGCCCACGCCCACCTCGGAGACCAGCTTCACGCTGATGGACGCGCGGTGGTTGGCGTTCTTGAGATCGTGGATGAGCTGCGCCAGATCCTCGATGGAGTAGATGTCGTGGTGCGGCGGCGGGGAGATCAGCTCGACGCCCGGGGTCGCGATAGCGCAGCTCGGCGATGTACTCGGAGACCTTCTTGCCGGGCAGCTGACCGCCCTCGCCGGGCTTGGCGCCCTGCGCGATCTTGATCTGGATCTGCTCCGCGGAAGCCAGGTACTCGGCGGTGGCGCCGAAGCGGCCCGAGGCCACCTGCTTGATCTTGGACTTGAGCGAGTCGCCCGCCTGCGAGCGCGATGTCGCGCTCGATGCGGTCGCGGCCGATGCGCGAGGCCAGCGTCTCGCCGGCCTGGATCGGCGCATAGCGGCGCCGGTCCTCGCCGCCCTCGCCGGTGTTGGACTTGCCGCCGATGCGGTTCATGGCGATGGCGAGCGTGGTGTGCGCTTCGGTGGAGATCGATCCCAGCGACATCGCGCCGGTGGCGAAGCGCTTGACGATCTCGCTGGCGGGCTCCACCTCGTCGATCGGAACCGGCTGCGCACTGGTCGAAGCGGAACTCGAACAGCCCGCGGAACGTCATGTGCCGCTTGCTCTGATCGTTGATGATCTGAGCGTATTCCTTGTAGGTGTCGAAGCTGTTGTTGCGGGTGGAGTGCTGCAGCTTGGCGATCGCGTCGGGCGTCCACATGTGCTCCTCGCCGCGCACCCGGAAGGCATACTCGCCGCCTGCATCGAGCGCCGCTTCCAGCACCGGATCGTGGCCGAACGCGGTGCGATGGATGCGGATCGCTTCCTCGGCGATCTCGAACACGCCGATGCCCTCGACGGTCGAGGTGGTGCCGGTGAAGTACTTGTCGACCAGCGCCCGGGACAGCCCCACGGCCTCGAAGATCTGCGCGCCGGTATACGACATGTAGGTGGAGATGCCCATCTTGGACATCACCTTGCGCAGCCCCTTGCCGATCGCCTTGACGAAGTTCTTGCAGGCCTTCTTGGCATCGGTGTTGGGCAGCAGGCCCTGCTCGGCCAGCTCGGCGATGGTGTCCAGGGCCAGGTAGGGATGCACGGCTTCGGCGCCGTAGCCGCCCGAGCAGCGCGAAGTGGTGCACCTCGCGCGCGGAGCCGGTCTCGACCACCAGGCCGGTGCTGGTGCGCAGGCCCTTGTTGACCAGATGCTGATGCACCGCGGACAGCGCCAGCAGCGCCGGGATGGCCACGTGGTCGCGGTCCATCTTGCGGTCGGAGATGACGAGGATGCTGTAGCCGGAGCGCACCGCGTCCTCGGCCTGCGCGCACAGGCTCGCCAGCCGCGCCTCGATCGCCTGCGCTGCCCCAGGCCAGCGGATAGGTGATGTCGAGCTCGCAGGAGCGGAACTTGCCGTGGGTGTACTTGGCGATGTGGCGGATCGTCTCGATCTGCTCGTAGTCGAGCACCGGCTGGCTCACCTCCAGCCGCAGCGGCGGGTTCATCTCGTCGATGCCGAGCAGGTTGGGCTTCGGCCCGATGAACGACACCAGCGACATCACCAGCTCCTCGCGGATCGGGTCGATCGGCGGGTTGGTGACCTGCGCGAACAGCTGCTTGAAGTAGTGGTACAGCGTCTTGTTCTTGTGCGACAGCACCGCGAGCGGCGAGTCGTTGCCCATCGAGCCGATCGGCTCTTCGCCGTTCACGCCCATGGGCGTGAGGATGAACTTGATGTCCTCCTGGGTGTAGGCGAAGGCCTGCTGCCGGTCGAGCACACGCTCGGTCGGGCGCGGCGCGCTTCTCCTCCGGCTCGGGCAGGTCGTCGAGCTTGATGCGGATGCGCTCGATCCACTCGCGATAGGGCTTGGCGCTGGCGAGCGCGTCCTTGAGCTCCTTGTCGTCGATGATGCGGCCCGCTTCCAGGTCGACCAGGAACATCTTGCCCGGCTGCAGGCGCCACTTCTTGACGATCTTCTCCTCGGGCACCGGCAGGCAGCCGCACTCGGAGCCCATGATCACCAGATCGTCGTCGGTCACCAGGTAGCGCGCCGGCCGCAGTCCGTTGCGGTCGAGCGTGGCGCCGATCTGACGGCCGTCGCTGAAGGCCACCGCGGCGGGCCCGTCCCAGGGCTCCATCATCGCCGCGTGATACTCGTAGAAGGCACGCCGGCTGGGGTCCATCATGGTGTGCCCTTCCCAGGCCTCGGGGATGAGCATCATCATGGCGTGGCCGATCGAATAGCCGCTCATCACCAGCAGCTCGAGCGCGTTGTCGAACGAGGCCGAATCCGACTGGCCGTCGTAGATCAGCGGCCAGATCTTGTCCAGGTCCTTGCCCAGCACCGGCGAGGAAATGGCGCCCTGACGCGCGCGGATCCAGTTGACGTTGCCGCGCAGGGTGTTGATCTCGCCGTTGTGGGCGATCATCCGGAACGGATGCGCCAGGTCCCAGGTCGGGAACGTGTTGGTGGAGAAGCGCTGATGCACCAGCGCCAGCGCCGAGACCACGCGCGTGTCCTGCAGGTCCTTGTAGTAGCTGCCCACCTGGCCGGCCAGCAGCATGCCCTTGTAGACGATGGTGCGCGCCGACATGCGACGGCACGTAGAACTCCTTGCCGTGGCGCAGCTTGAGCGCCTGGATCGCGTGGCCGGAGGACTTGCGGATGATGTAGAGCTTGCGCTCCAGCGCGTCGGTCACGGTGACCCCGGCGCCGCGACCGATGAAGACCTGACGGATGACCGGCTCGATCTGCTTGACCGACTCGCCCAGGCCGGAGTTGTCGCGCGGAACATCGCGCCAGCCCAGCAGGACCTGGCCCTCGTCCTTGATCGCGCGCTCGATCTCGTACTCGCAGGCCAGCCGCGAGGCGGGTTCCTGCGGCAGGAACACCATGCCCGACGCCGTACTCGCCCAAGCGCGGGCAGCCTGACCCCCTGCTTGCCCATCTCTTCGCGGAAGAACCGGTCCGGGATCTGCAGCAGGATGCCGGCGCCGTCCCCGGCCAGCGGGTCGGCCCCGACGGCGCCGCGATGGGTGAGATTCTTCAGGATCAGCAGCCCGTGCTCGACGATGGCGTGGCTTTTCGCGCCCTTGATGTTCGCGACGAAGCCCACGCCACAGGCGTCGCGTTCCCGGTCCGGGTGGTACAGGCCCTGCTCGCAGGGCAGCATCGGGTGCGTCACGGTCGTTCCTCCTAGGCGCGTCTGCCAGGACGCGTCGGCCCGCTAGTCTACTGAAGGGTCAGGGCTGGCCTGGATAATTCAATCCCCCAGAGGGTCGGCGGCCCCGGGAGGCTTAAGCCGGCCGGGGCCACTTTTCCGCGGTGCAAGATTTTTAGTCTACCTTCGGCCGGCGACGACAGCAACCGGGGCGACGCCCCGGTCTGCAGGCAAAAACGGCCAACCTTTCGCCGCGACAGGACGCCTCAGGCGAGCGAGGCTACCATCTGAGGAATTCAGGATTCGCGCCGAACCTCGGCCCCACCCAGCCCCTGCGCAGCCATGGTGGTCGAGCCGGCCGACCGGAGATCCGGTGTTCCGTCGCGTTCCCTGGCCTCCTTCGGGGTGAAGGCGTTTGGTTTGCCGAGTCAGGCCGCCAGGACTGCCCGCAGGTCGGCTTGAGGAAAGTCGGCGCTCACATAGGCCTCCCCGATGCTCCGCAGCAGCACCAGGCGCAGCTTGCCGCCTTCGACCTTCTTGTCCAGCCCCATCAACTCCAGGTAGCGGTCCACGCCCAGGTCCGGTGCGGCGGTGGGCAACTGGGCGCGCTGGAGCAAGGCCACGACGCGCTCGACTTCGGCTCGCGGTCAAGGACCCCAGGCGCTGCGACAGGCGGGCCGCCCGGACGGTTCCGGCGGCCACCGCCTCCCCGTGCAGCCAGGTCCCGTACTCCAGACCCGCCTCGATCGCGTGCCCGAAGGTATGTCCAAGGTTGAGCAGAGCCCGGACACCCGACTCGCGCTCGTCCTGCGCCACGACCTGCGCCTTGAGCTCGCAGGAACGCCGCACCGCGTACGTCAGTGCGCCGGCATCGCGCGCCACCAGGCGCTCCATGTTCGCTTCCAGCCAGTCGAAGAATGCGCGGTCCAGGATCAGGCCGTACTTGATCACTTCGGCCAGGCCCGCGGCCAGCTCACGAGGCGGCAGGGTATCGAGGGTCGCGATGTCCGCCAGGACCAGGCGTGGCTGATAGAACGCCCCGATCATGTTCTTGCCCAGCGGATGGTTGATACCGGTCTTGCCGCCGACCGAAGAGTCGACCTGGGCGAGCAACGTCGTGGGAATCTGGAGAAAAGGCACGCCACGCAGGTACACGGCGGCTGCGAAGCCCGCGAGGTCTCCGACCACGCCCCCGCCTAGCGCGATCAGCGCAGTCTTGCGCTCACAGCGGTTCTCGAGGAGGGCGTCGAAGATGGTATTGAGCGTCTGCCAGTTCTTGTGCGCCTCGCCATCGGGAACGGTGACTGCGGCGGTCGCGACCCCGGCACGCGCGAGCGCGCTGCTCAGCACTTCCAGGTACAGCGCGCCGACCGTCGGGTTGGTGACGATCACCGCGCGCGGCTGCGCGAGGTGCGGCACGATCAGCTCGGGCCGCGCAAGCAGGCCCGCGCCGATATGGATCGGGTAGCTGCGCTCTCCTAAAGCCACCTGGAGGGTGTCCACCATCGCCTCCCTACTGGGTGACACCCGGCTGCCCCGCCGCAGGCACTTCAGGCGCGGACTGCTGTTGCGCGAGCATCTGCTGCAGGCGCAGAACCAGCGACTTGAGACTCTGGCTGCCGGTGTCCACCACCACGTGCGCCACTTCTCGGTACAGCGGGTCGCGCTGCGCATACAGCTCGCGCAGCCGTCCGAGCGGGTCGGCCGTCTGCAGCAGCGGGCGGTTGCGGTCGTTGCGGGTTCGGTTCCACAAGTCGTTGACAGTCGCGCGCAGGTACACGACCGTGCCACGGGCGTGCAGCAGCGCGCGGCTCTTCTCGACCAGCACCGCCCCGCCCCCGGTGGCGACCACGACCTCCTGCAGACCGGTCAGCTCCTCGATCACGGCCGCCTCGCGCGCCCGGAATCCCGCCTCGCCCTCCAGCTCGAAGATGACCGGGATCTTCACCCCGGTGCGGCTCTCGATCACGTGGTCGGAGTCGTGGAACGTCTTCCCGAGATTGCGCGCGAGCATCTTCCCCACGGAGGTCTTGCCCGCCCCCATCATGCCGACCAGAAAGATATTCTCGGGCGCCGAGCCGCCCTGAGTTGCGCTGTCCATGCGCCGATTCTAGCTGCATTTCCCGCGCTGGCGCGTTAGCTTCATGCGGAACCGCAGAGGCGCAGAGGCACAGAGGACCCGCGGAGGTGGACGATACGGGATGGACCAGTCTGCGGAGTAGAAGCGCGCCCTCGGAAGTCAGGTCTGCCTTGGAAACCTGCGATGGGCCCCGATACTACCGCCCACCGACCAGGCCTCTTGACCCGAATTGACGTTTCTCTGCGCGCCCTCCGCGCCTCTGCGCCTCCGCGGTTCAGCTTTAGGCACACGAAAAAGCAAAGCGCCCCCGCAGGGGCGCTCGCGTCAACCTGGCCAGCTTGCTACTACCGCGCCGAGACCGCGTCGCGCAGGATCTTGGGCGTCACGAAGATGAGCAGCTCGCGGCGGTCGTTCTTGTTGTTCTCCTGCCGGAACAGCACCCCGAACAGCGGAACGTCACCCAGCAGCGGGACCTTGGTGACCGTCTTCTGCTCTTCCTGGATGAAGATGCCGCCGATGCTGACGGTGCCGCCGTTTTCCACCAGCACCTCGGTGTTGACCTGCTTGGTGTCGATCGACGGGCCGGCGATGGTTTCCTCGCCGCGGCTGTCCTTGTGCACCTCCAGCTTCATGATCACGTTGTCGTCGGGCGTGATCTGCGGCTTGACCTTGAGGCTCAGGGTCGCCTTGCGGAACGAGATGCTGGTCGCCCCGCTGCTGGTCGCCTGCTGATACGGAATCTCGCTGCCCTGCTCGATCTGCGCCTCGATGTTGTCGCCGGTGATCACACGCGGGCTGGATACGATCTTGCCCTTGCCGTCCGCCTGCAGGGCGGAAATCTCGAGGTTGACGAAGCGCGTAAGGCCAGCGTTGAACAGGCTGATCGCGAATTGTCCCGGCGTGCGGCCGTTGATCGGATCGGCCGGCAGATTGACACTGAACGAGTCCGGGAAGAACGCTTCCGGGTAGTCGTCGGTCTGCCCGGTCTGAACGCCGGCGCTGCGCGCGGTGCCGGTCAGGAGGCCTCTCACGCCGCCGCCCCCCACACCCGGTATCCCGCCCCCGAACAGGGCAGTATCGGTGAATCCCAGCCGCGCGCCGAGGTTCTTGCTGAACGTGTCGGTGGCTTCCACGATCCGCGATTCGATCAGCACCTGACGCTGGGCAACGTCGATCTGCTTGATGAGGGAGCGGATTTCGTCCAGCTTGGAGGGCGTGTCGTTGATGAACAAGGTGTTGGTGCGCGGATCGATCACCGCGGTCCCGCGCTTGGACAAGATGCGCTGGTTGGTGTCCGACAGGATCTTCTGGAACGCCTCGGCCTTCTGGTAGTTGAGCTGGAAGCTCTCGGTGCGCAGCGGCTCCAGCTCGGCGATCTGCTGCTGGGCCTCGAGCGCGAGCTTCTCCTTGGTGGCGATCTCATCCCGCGGCGCGATCCACACCACGTTGCCCGTTTTGCGCGCATCCAGCCCTTTGGCTTGCAGGATGATGTCCAGGGCCTGGTCCCAGGGGACGTCCTTGAGCCGCAACGTGAGGTTGCCGGACACGGTGTCGCTGGTGATGATGTTGAGCCCAGTGAAGTCCGCAATCACCTGCAGGACGGCCCGCACTTCGACGTTCTGGAAGTTCAATGACAGCTTCTCGCCGGTGTAGCCGGCCTTGGGCTTGGTCAGTTGATCGGGACGCTCCACCATCGGCTTGACTTCGACGATGAAGCGGTTGTCGGTCTGGTAGGCCGATTGCTCCCAGCGGCCCCTCGCGTTGATCACCATGCGCACGCGATCGCCCTGCGAGGTCACCTCCATGGAGTCGACCGGCGTGCCGAAGTCGGTGACGTCGAAACGGCGCTCGAGCGCGACCGGCAGCTCGGTCTGCGGCAGCTCGACGATGATGCTCTTGCCGGACTGCTTGAGATCGATGCCCGCGCCCGGGTCGGACAGGTCGATGACGACCTGACCTTCACCGCCCTTGCCGCGCTTGAAGTTGATGGCGCGCACCGAGTGCGGTTTCGCGCCCGGCGCCGCGGTGGCGAAGTGAGTGGACTCGGAGACAGCCGTCGGTGCGCTCGCCGTCATCGAGGGCTGCAACGTGATCACCACGCTCGAACCGTCGACCGCGGCATCGAAGCGGGAGGCTTTGTCGAGGCTGAACACCACGCGCGTGCGGTTCGCGCTCTGGCCGACGCGGATGCTGCGCAAGTCGCCTTCCTTGACGTCCTGGGTCGACTTGCCCATTGCGTTGGCCGTGTTCGGAAAGTCGAACGCGATGCGCGGCGGGTTGGTCAGACTGAAGCCGGCGGGCGGATTGGCCATCGGCTCCCTGAGCTTCATCCGGACGATCACCTTGCCGCCCTCGGTGCCCACCTCCAGGCCTTCGATGGCGTTCGGCGCGGGGCTGCCGGGCGGCTGAACGGCCGCGGGCTGAGCGGCCGGCTGAGGCGCGGCGGGCTGCGCGATGGACCACGGGGCACCCCCCGCAAGGAGTGCGACCGAGGCGCCCAGTACGAGCGCGCGCCCCAAGGCATGCGGCAGTGGCATCATTTCTTTTCCTCTTCGTCTAGCAGCTGCAGCGTGCTGGTGCGCTCGCTCCAACTGCCGTTGGTATCCTGGATCAGTTCCTTGAGGGTCACGGACGACTCGCTGATCATCGCGACGACGCCGAAGTTCTGGCCCAGGTAGTTGCCGTTCTTGACCCGGTAGAGGTTGTTGTCGGGGGTCTTGATCAGAGCCCAGCGCTGACGCGTTTTCTCCAGCGTCCCGACCATCTTCAGGCTTTCCAGCGGATAGGCTTCCAGCGCCTCCTTGCGGCGGTTCAGGTCAGGCGCCGGTCCGCTGCCCATGCCGACCTTGTCGGGCTCGATCTTGCGGGGCTGGAACGGCTCGGGCAGATCGAATGCGTCGTAGGTCATAGGCTCATACGCGATCACCTGGGGCAGGGGCTCGACGCGTCCGTGCAGACCTTGGCCGGACTGGTCGACGAACTCCTTCAGATCCGAGAACTCGTTGCCGCCGCAGCTGGCGAGCAGCAACGCACTCATGAGCGCGAGGGCACGGGCGCGGATCATTTCTTCGCCCCCTTCTTGGCCTTCTCGGCTTTCTCGCGCGCCGCTTGTTTCTGCTTGGCCACCTCTTCCTCGTCCAGATAGCGATAGGTACGCGCGACGGCGTCCATGCTCAGCTTGCCGTCCTTGTCCATCCCGAGCGTAACGTTGTTGAGGGTGACGATCCGGGACAGCTGAGACACGTCGCTGGTGAAGGCGCCGATGTCGTGATAGTTACCGGCCACCTTGATGCTGATCGGCAGCTCGGCATAGAAATCGGAGAGCACTTCCTGCGCGGCCGGCTTGAACAGCTCGAACTGCAGCCCGCGCCCCAGTCCGGCCTGGTTGATGTCGGACAGCAGCGCTTCCATCTCGGACTTGTTCGGCAGCTGCCGCAGCATCGCGCCGAAGGACTGCTCGATGTCGGCCAGCTGCTTGCGATAGGCCTCGAGATTGACCGCCTTGGCCTTCTTGTCCAGGTACTGAGTGCGCAGCTCACCTTCCTTGTTGCGCGAGACGGTGAGCTTGTCCCACTGCTCCGACCAGTCGAACCAGTACCCCGCGGCCAGCACCAGGATCAGCAGCCCCAGCAGCGCCCCCAGCTTCGGGAGCACCGGCCAGCTGCCGATGTCGCGCGGATTGAGTCTTCTAAGCTCGTCTAACGTCATGGCGGTCAACCTTGCTTGGTGGTCGCCGGGGTGGGCGGCCCTTTGGGCTTGTTACCCGCGGCTGGCGGCGCTGCACCCGGCTTGGTATCGGCGGTTTCCTCCTTCGGCCGGGTCAGTTTGACGTCGAGGTTGAACTCGTTGAGGATGGCGTTGCCGACTTTCGTGGCCTTGATCTCGACGAGCTTGGGCTCCTCCAGCCACGGCGAGGCCTCGAAGTTGCGCATCAAGGTGGAGACGCGCGCGTTGGACGTCGCGAACCCGGTGACATTGATGATGTCTCCGGTCTGCTTGACCGCCTTCAGATACAGGCCGTCCGGCAGCTGGCGGACCAGCTGATCGAGCAGGCGCACGGCCTCGGTGCGATTGGCCTGCAGCGACTCGACCACTTTCTTGCGCGCCAGCATCGCCTGGGTCTGCTCTTTGAGCTTCTGGATCTCGTCGATCTGCTTGTCGAGCTCGGCGATCTTGTCGTTGAGGTAACGATTGCGCCGCTCCTGGTTGTCGATGCGCTGCGCGAGCAATCCGTGCACCACGATCACCAGCGCGATACCCACAGCGGCGGCGATTCCCGCCATCGCCATGAACTGGCGCTGCTGCGCTTTGCGCCGCTCAGCGCGATGCGGCAGTAGGTTGATTGGGATCATGCGTCGAACCTCCGCAAAGCCAGCCCGCAGGCCACCACCAGCGCCGAGGCGTCCTGCAGCAGCTGCCGCTGCTTGATCTTGGGCGACACCTGCATCGTCGCGAAGGGGTTGGCCACCAGGCTGTTGACCTCGGTACGCTTCGCCACCACCTGGTCGAGGCCGGGGATGGTCGCGCAGCCGCCCGACAGGAAGATGTGGTTGATCTGGTTGTACTGCGTTGAGGTGTAGAAGAACTGCAGCGCGCGGGTGACCTCGAGCGCCAGCGTGTCCATGAACGGCTGCAACACTTCCGCTTCGTAGCCATCGGGCAGCCCGCCGTTGCGTTTGGCGGCTTCGGCTTCCTCCGCGGACAGGTTGTAGTGGCGCTGGATCTCCTGGGTGAGCTGGTTGCCGCCGAACGGCTGCTCGCGCATGTACACCGATTGATCGTTGCGCAGCACGTTGATGTTCATCATCGAGGCGCCGACGTCCACCAGCGCGATGAGCTGCTCGCGGCCGCCGTCAGGAAGCTGCGTCTCCATCAGCTCGAAGGCGGTCTGCGCCGCGAAGGAGTCGATGTCCATGACCACCGCCTTGAGGCCGCCGAACTCGGCGACCGCCACGCGGTCTTCCACTTTCTCTTTGCGCGAGGCCGCGATCATCACCTCGACGTCCTCCGGGCTGTTGGGCGCGGCGCCGAGGATCTGGAAGTCGAGGTTGACCTCTTCGAGCGCGAAGGGGATGTATTGGTTGGCTTCGGTCTCGACCTGCGTCTCGAGCTCGTCCTCGCGCAAGCCGGCCGGCACCGTGATCTTCTTGGTAATGACCTGCGCGGAGGGCAGCGCCAGCGCCAGGTTCTTGATGCGGGTGCCCATGCGCTTCCAGCCCCGCCGCACCGAGTCGCCGACCGCTTCGAGGTTCATGATGTTTCCATCCACCACCGCGTCTTTGGGCAGCGGTTCGATGGCGTAGCGCTCGAGCCGGATCTTGCCGCGCGTGGCATCGGCCAGCTCCACCATCTTGACCGATGAGGAGCTGATGTCCACACCGATCAACGGCGGCGTCTTGGCCTTGAACAGGTTGGACAGAACGTCCCCGCCGAACTCCAGTTTTCCCTTGAGCATAGGCTATATAGTCGAGCTAACAACAACTGACCTTAACGGCCGGCAACAACCCCTGGTTGAGCAAAGCGAAACGGGAGGAGGATCGCCGCGGAACCCCGGCGGCAATATAATGGTCTGTTAATGTTCTGTTCTCCCTTCGCGAAACTTTGTAAAAGCAACTTTGATGCCCAGACGTTGGTGGTTCTACCCGGCGCTCACGCTCGTGACACTGGCATCGTCTGCGCTGCTGCTGGTGGGCTATGCCGCCGCCATCATCTACCCGACGCTGCCCTCGCTCGAGGCGCTCACGTCCTACAACCCGAAGCGGCCGCTGCAGATCTTCAGCACCGAGGGCTACCTGATCGGAGAGTTCGGCGAGGAGCGCCGCGCGCTGGTCAAGATCGCCGATGTGCCGCAGCAGCTGCGCCAGGCCATCCTCGCCGCCGAGGACGAGCGCTTCTACGAACACGGCGGCGTCGACTACATCGGCGTGGTGCGGGCCGCGCTGCACAACTTCACTTCGGGCAGCGCCAGCCAGGGCGCCTCCACCATCACCATGCAGGTCGCGCGCAACTTCTTTCTCAGCAAGGAGAAGACGTTCACGCGCAAGTTCAACGAAGCGCTCCTCGCGTTCAAGATCGAGCACAGCCTGACCAAGGACCAGATCCTCGAGATCTACATCAATCAGATCTATCTCGGCCAACGCGCCTACGGCTTCGCCTCGGCCGCCCAGGTCTATTTCGGAAAGAATCTGCGCGACTTGAATCTGGCGGAGATCGCCATGCTGGCGGGCCTGCCCAAGGCGCCGTCGCGCTTCAACCCTGTCGTCAATATGCAACGTGCCAAGGACCGGCAGCTGTACGTGCTGCGGCGCATGCGCGAGCTGAATTTCGTCACCCAGGCCGAGTTCGATGCGGCCACCCAGCTGGCGCTCGTCGTGCGGCGCGATCAGCCCGAGTTCGCCACCCAGGCGGAGTTCTTCGCGGAAATGGTGCGGCAGTCGATGTACGAGCGCTACCAGGACGACGCCTACAGCAAGGGCTTCCGCGTCTACACCACGCTGTCCAAAGCACACCAGGACGCCGCTTTCGACGCGGTTCGGCGCGGTGTGCTCGACTACGACCGCCGCCACGGCTACCGCGGGGCGGAGGCCTTCGTCGACCTGCCTCAAGGCGTGTCCGAGGACGCGCTCGAGGATGCGCTCCAGGATCAACTCGAGAGCCGCGACATCTACCCGGCGCTGGTGCTGGCGGTAACGCAAAAAACTGTGAAAGTGTTCCGCAAGGGCGGCGAGGTGATCGAGATCGGCGGCGACGGCTTGAAGTTCGCCCGCGCCATGATCGGCGACAAGGCGCCGAACAACCGCCGCCTCAAGCGCGGCGCGCTGATCCGCGTGCAGAAGGACGACCAGGGCGCGTGGGAAATCGTGCAGCTGCCTCAGGTGGAGGCCGGGCTGGTGTCGCTCGACCCGCTGGATGGCGCAATCCGCGCGCTGGTCGGCGGATTCGACTTCAACCGCAACAAGTTCAACCACGTCACCCAGGCCTACCGGCAGCCGGGTTCGAGCTTCAAGCCGTTCGTCTATTCAGCGGCGTTGGAGAAGGGCTTCACGCCCGCCACCGTCATCAACGACGCGCCGATCCTGATCGATGCCAGCGAGACCGGGTCGGTGCCGTGGGAGCCGAAGAACTTCGACGGCGGCTTCGACGGCCCGATCCGCATGCGCACCGCGCTCACCAAATCCAAGAATCTGGTGTCGATCCGCATCCTGCAGGCGATCGGTCCGCAATATGCGCAGGACTACATCAGCCGGTTCGGCTTCGATCCCAAGCTGCATCCGGCCTACCTGACCATGGCGCTGGGCGCGGGTTCGGTGACTGCGCTGGATCTGGCCGCAGGCTATGCAGTGTTCGCCAACGGCGGCTACCGCGTCACGCCGTACTTCATCTCCCGTATAGAGGACGCCAACGGCAAGGTGCTGGCGAAGGCTTCGCCGGTATTGGCCGGCGAGGGTGCCCAGCGTGCCATCGACGTGCGCAACGCGTTCGTGATGTTCAACATGATGCAGGACGTGATTCGCGGCGGTACCGGGGCACGCGCCATGCAGCTCGGTCGCGAGGATCTGGCCGGCAAGACCGGCACGACCAACGATCAACTGGACGCCTGGTTCGCCGGCTTTCAGCGGCACTTGTGCGCAGTCGCCTGGGTCGGCTTCGATCTGCCGCGCTCGCTGGGCCCGAACGAAACCGGCGCGGTGGCCGCGCTGCCGATCTGGATGGGCTACGTGGGCAAAGTGCTCGCCAACGTGCCGCAGGAAGCGCCTGTCGTCCCCGAAGGCGTGGTGGCCGCGCACATCAACCCGGAGACCGGGCTGCGTGATCCCGAGGATCGGCACGGATTGCTCGAGTTCTTCTTCCACGAGAATCTGCCGCCTGAAGGAGAGCCCGTGGTGGATGCCGCCTCACCCGCCGGTTCGAACCGGCCGGACGAGGTCAAGAGCGAGCTTTACTGACGCAAGGAACACAGAGAAAGACGCCGGCGCCGCATGCGCCCGCCAAGGCGCGAGCCCTGTGCTGCCTTGCGGGGTTGCCACCAACGGCTGTGCGATCTCAGCGTGCGCTGTGGCTCGCTTTGAATTCTCGAGTGCAACAGATGCCCAAGGACACACCGGCAAATCGACAACAGATGCGTTCGCGCATCGCCCACCTGGCGGCGCGCATGATCGCGGAGGATGGCGTCAGCGACTACGGCCTGGCCAAGCGCAAGGCCGCGCGGCAGGCCGGCGCGCCCGACTCGCGCAACCTGCCGACCAACCTCGAGATCGAGGAAGCGCTGCGCGCCTATCAACAGCTGTACCAGGCGCAGGAGCATCCGGAACGGCTGCAGCACCTGCGTGAGGTGGCGCTCGATATGATGCGGTTGCTTGCGGAGTTCAACCCGCACCTCACCGGCGCCCTGCTGTCGGGGACCATCGGCAGCCGGCCCGACGTGCACCTGCAGCTGTTCACCGACAACCTCAAGGAGCTGGAGATCTTTCTGCTCAATCAGCAGATCCCCTTTCGGGTGCGGGAGACGCGGGTGTGGGTCGGCGACATCCCGGCGCTGGTCCCGGATCTGCTCGTCAGCACCCCGGAGACCGACATCCATCTCACCGTGCTCTCTCCGGTGCACCAGCGCCAGGCCTTGCGCCTGTCGGTGGATGGCCGGCCGCTCGAGCGAGCTGCGCTGGACTCGGTGGAAACGCTGGTGGCCGGCGGCTGAATCGGCGCCCTGCCACAGGCCGAAGTTTTGCTTTGGCCGAACGAGGCGAGAGAACCCGCAGGGTGACGACAAAGGGCTGGCAGGAACCCGGGCAGCGTGGGAACGCCGTGCAAGGCCCGAGGCAACTTCAAAGGAACGGCTGCACGACCTCTGCGCCTCTGCGGTTGGCATTAGGCTCAGTCGCAATCTCCTGCATCGAGGTCCAACGACGACATGGCAGACGCGCCAAGTGCAGACGACGGCAGATTCCGCGTCGATTCGCGCGTCGAGATCGTCTATATCCTGCGCGCGCTGATGAAATCGAATGCACTCGTGACCGCCTACTTCAGCGGCGGCCGCGAGTTCGTCGTCACCGCCGTGCTGCAGGTGGACAACGAGCAGGGCTTGGTGATCCTCGACAGCGGCTCCAACCGCGAGCTCAACGAGCGCCTGCTGCAGAGCCCCGAAGTCAGTGTGGTGAGCAGCCAGGACGGGGTGCGCGTGCAGTTCACCACCGATCGGGTCACGGCGGTCAGCTTCGAGGGGCGGCTCGCATTTCGCCTGCCCTTGCCCGGCACGATCACTGAAGCTGCAGCGCCGCGAGTACTACCGGCTCGCCACGCCCGTGGTGCACCCGCTCAAGTGCGAGATTGCCGGGCCGGACGGCAAGCGCTTCGAGCTGGTCTTGGCCGACATCAGCCTGGGTGGCGTGTGCCTGGTGGGACAGCCTAAAGGCTTCAGCTTCGAGCCCGGGATGCCTCTGGATGACTGCAAGATCGACTTGCCTGAGATCGGAACCATCCGCGCCGGGCTGTGCGTGCGCAACAGCTACGTCGTCACGCTCAAGAACGGCGTGACCAGCCATCGCACCGGCTGCGAGTTCGTCAAGCTCGGCTCGCAGCAGGAGGCGACGGTTCAGCGCTACATCATCCGGCTCGAACGCGAACGGCGCGCCAAGTCGGGCGATGCCCACTGAATCCTCAAGCA
Organism: uncultured beta proteobacterium; assembly: GCA_963772865.1. Taxonomy (GTDB): domain Bacteria; phylum Pseudomonadota; class Gammaproteobacteria; order Burkholderiales; family SHXO01; genus SHXO01. Next base: position 50,485 of record CAVYZA010000038.1, read on the forward strand.
AACCGCGGAGGCGCGGAGGCGCAGAGGGCCCGCAGAGCAACGATACGGTCTCGGCTTCGCGTGGAAGCACCTTTAGGCAGCGATGTCTGAAAAGGGTTCAGCCCACCGCTAACGACGATTTCCTCCGCGGACCCTCCGCGCCTCAGCGCCTCTGCGGTTCCGCAGTGGGCAGTCGTTCGGCTAGCCGCGCAGCCAAGCCGGCGGCGTCGAGCGCGAAGTAGGTGAGGATCCCGTCCGCACCCGCCCGCTTGAAGGCGAGCAACGCTTCCAACACGCAGGTGCGCTCGTCCAGCCAGCCGTTCTGGAACGCCGCCTTCAGCATCGCGTACTCGCCGCTGACCTGATAGACGAAGGTGGGCGCCGCGTAGGCCTCTTTGACCCGGCGCACGATGTCCAGGTAGGGCATCCCCGGCTTGACCATCACCATGTCTGCGCCCTCGTCGAGGTCGAGCCCCACTTCCCACAACGCTTCGTTGCCGTTTCCAGGGTCCATCTGATAGGTGAACTTGTTGCTCTTGCCGAGGTTGGCGGCCGAGCCGACCGCGTCGCGGAAGGGCCCGTAGAAGCCCGAGGCATACTTGGCCGAGTAGGCCATGATCCGCGTGTGGATGAACTGGGCTTCGTCGAGCGCCGTTCGGAGCGCCCCTACCCGGCCGTCCATCATGTCCGAAGGCGCCACGATATCCACTCCCGCCCCCGCTTGGGTGAGCGCTTGCTTCTGCAGAATCGCAATCGTGTCGTCGTTGAGGATATATCCGGATTCGTCGATCACCCCGTCCTGGCCGTGACTGGTATACGGATCGAGCGCGACGTCGGTCATGATGCCGAGCTCCGGGAATGCTTTCTTGAGGCCCGCCACCACTTTCGGAATCAGCCCGTTCGGGTTGGTGGCTTCGCGACCGTCCGGCGTCTTGAGCGTGGGCTCGACCGAGGGAAACAGGGCAAGCGCCGGCACGCCCAGCTTCAGGCAGCGCTCGGCAACCGGAAGCAGCCGGTCCAAGGTCATCCGGCTGACTCCGGGCATGGACGGAACCGGCTGCGCGTGGTTCTGACCGTCGATGACGAATACCGGATAGATGAAATCGTCGGGAGCGAGTTGATGCTCGCGCACCATGCGCCGGGAAAACTCGTCGCGGCGCAGCCTGCGCATCCGCCGCCGGGGATATTTGCCGAGGACTTCCATCTCGATCCTTTGCCTTGCGTGACAGCACAAACGACTCTGCCGCGCGGGGAACTTCCCGGCGGGTCCAGGACTCTTAACTGCAGACGGTTTCGTCTCCCGCTTTTCCTCCCTGAGCGGGTGCCTTAATCCAATTGAGGCTTGACCCCCGGCTTTATCCCCTTTAGCCGGGGGTTTTTCTTTTGTCCGTCGCCCACAAGCATGCATGAGCGGGGCCCGGAATGCGAGCCTCCAGGCGCCTGACGCTAGTCCGTAGCCCGTGGCTCACTTAACCCCTAGTCGCCAGCAGTCCCTCGATGAACGCACGAGCCTCCTCGACGCCCGTCCCCGAGACGCTTGAGAACAGCATCACCTGCATGGATTCAATGCGTTATGAACCATCTGAAGCTGTCGCAGGGCGTGCTGCCGGGTCAGCTTGTCGGCCTTGGTCAGCAGGACCAGCACCGGCTTGCCGGTGGGCGCGAACCAGTCGAGCAGCTGCTGGTCGAGCGGGGTCAACGGGTGGCGCACGTCCATGATCACCACCAGCCCGCGCAGGGCGGATCGCGTACCCAGGTAGTCGGTCAGCAGGCGCTCCCATTGGCTTTGAACCTCGCCCGGCACCTTGGCGAACCCGTAGCCGGGCAAGTCGACCAGATAACGCTCCGCGCCGAGGGCGAAGTAGTTGATCTGCTGAGTGCGGCCGGGCGTCTTGCTCACGAAAGCCAGCCTGCGCCGGCCGGTGAGCGCGTTGATGGCACTCGACTTGCCGGCGTTGGAGCGGCCGGCGAACGCCACTTCCCAACCCACGTCGGCGGGCAACTGCTCGGGCTTTGCCGCTCCGATCAGGAATTGCGCGTGCGACGAGGCGGCTCATGGCATCGGGATCTCGAGTTCGGCTAAAATCAGGCCCCTCGCCCGGATGTTTCACCAGACCACCCCCGCAGTGCTCGCAGAAGCATGCCCGTGTTCAACATGCTCGCAGCGCAGTGCTCGTTGGCTTCGGGGTTACGCGGTTTGAAACATCCGGGCTAACGCGCAACGGCACGAACTGACAGGAGCAAAGATGAGGCATGTCCTCGCCACCAAGCTGCTCGGAGCCCTGCTGCTGGCTCCGGTCGCAGCAGCGGCGTTCGAAGGTGATCCCGCCAAGGGCCAGACGCTGGCGACCGGCGTATGCGCCGCCTGTCATGGACCCGACGGCAACAGCCCGCTTCCAGTCAATCCGAGCCTGGCCGGCCAGATCCCCGAGTATCTCTACAAGCAATTGCGCGACTTCAAGTCGGGGGCGCGCAAGAATGCCGTCATGACCGGAATGGTTGCCACACTGTCGGAAGACGACATGCGCAACGTGGCCGCCTACTTTGCCGGGCAGAAACCGCGACCCGGCGTTGCACGCGACGCTGCGCTGGCCAATGCCGGGCAGAACGTGTACCGGACGGGCAACGCCGGCGCGGGCCTGCCCGCGTGTTCCGGCTGCCACTCTCCCAACGGTGTCGGAATTCCAGCCCAATTTCCCCGCCTCAAGGGACAGCACCTCGATTACACGTTGGCCCAGCTCAAGGCGTTCCGGGCCGGTGAGCGCGACAACGACCCCTCCGCGATGATGCGCACGATCGCGGCCCGCATGAGCGATCAGGAGATGGCAGCCGTCGCCGAGTTTATCTCGGGGTTGAACTGACAGGCGGTCAGACCAGTCGGCCGCGAGCTACGCTCGCATTCCACCGAGCACTCGGCGCGCCGCCGCAACGGTGGCTTCGATGTCGGCGCTGGTGTGGGCAGCCGACACAAACCCCGCCTCGAAGGCGGACGGCGCAAAATACACGCCCTCTCTGAGCATCGCGTGGAAGAAGCGGTTGAACGTCTCGCGGTCGCAGGCCATGACTTCCGCATAGCTGCGCGGCGGCCGCGGCGCGAAATAGATTCCGAACATCCCCCCGGCTGAATCTGCACACAGGCTCGCGCCGGTCTCGCGGGCGGCCTGCTGGAGCCCGTTCACGAGACTGCGAGTCGCCTCCGCCAGCCGGTCGAAGAACCCGGGCGCCTGAATCAGGTTGAGCGTCGCGAGCCCCGCCGCTACCGCCACCGGGTTGCCCGACAGCGTGCCGGCTTGATACACCGGCCCGAGCGGCGCAATGCACTGCATGATGTCGCGGCGTCCACCGAAGGCCGCGAGCGGCATGCCGCCGCCAACCACTTTTCCGAGCGTGGTCAGGTCCGGACGAATGCCGTGCAGACCTTGCACGCCCTGCAGCCCGACGCGGAACCCGGTCATCACTTCGTCGAAGATCAGCACCGCGCCGTGGTGCGTGCACAGCTCGCGCAGCCCCTCGAGAAAACCGGGCGCGGGCAGCACCAGATTCATGTTGCCGACGATGGGCTCCACGATCACCGCGGCGATCTCCGCGCCCTGCTGCTCGAATGCGCGCCGCACGCCATCGAGGTCGTTGTAGTCGAGCACCAGCGTGTGCGCGGTCACCTCGGGCGGAACCCCCGCGGAGCTCGGCACCCCGAGGGTCAACGCCCCGGAGCCGGCCTTCACCAGCAAGGCGTCGGCATGGCCGTGATAACAGCCCTCGAACTTCACGATCCGGCTGCGCCCGGTGAAGCCGCGAGCCAGCCGGATCGCAGTCATGGTCGCCTCGGTTCCCGAACTCACCAGCCGCACCATCTCCAGCGACGGCAGCAGGCTGGTGAGCAACTGTGCCATCTGTTGCTCGGCTTCGGTCGGCGCGCCGTAGCTCAGACCGCGCTCGGCCGCCCGCTGCACCGCCTCGACCACCTCGGGGTGTGCGTGCCCCAGCACCAGCGGGCCCCAGGAGCCGACATAGTCGATGTAGCGCTTTCCGTCAGCGTCCCAGAAGTGCGCGCCCTTGGCGCGCTCGAAGAACACCGGCGTGCCGCCGACCGAGCGGAATGCGCGCACCGGCGAGTTGACCCCGCCCGGGATGACCTGCTGGGACAGCTCGAACAAGCTCTCGTTCCTGCTCTTCATGCGGTGGCATCCTGGGGTGCGGAAGAGGAGCGGGCCGCGAACAGCCGCGTAAACGCCTGCGCAGCGCCGTACGTGTCGGGCACATGGAACAAAGCGCTGATCACGGCCAGCGCGTCAGCGCCCGCCGCCAATACCGGCGCCGCGTTGGCAGGTGTGAGACCGCCGATCGCGACCAACGGCAGCGCCCAGCGACGGCGTGCTTCGCTGAGCACCGCAAGTGAGGCCCGCGTCGCGCCCGGTTTCACCGCCGAATCGAAGAAGCTCCCGAACGCGAGATAGTCGGCACCCGCATCGGCGCATTGGCCGGCGCGCGCCAGATCGCCGTAACAGGAGGCGCCGATTACGGCATCGCGACCCAGGCGTGCACGAGCTGCCGCGATCTCAGCGTCTTCACGTCCCAGGTGCACTCCATGGGCGGCGCACTCTTGCGCGAGCTCCACATCGTCATTGACGATGAACAGCGCGCCCCGCGTTGCGCACAGCGCCGCGAGCTCGCGGGCCTGCCCACGTTTGAGCGTGCGATCCGGGCTCTTGCTGCGATATTGCACGACTCGCACACCGCCGGCCAGCGCCTCGCGCACGCGCGAGAGCAGCCCGATGCTGTCGGTGGTGTCCGGGGTGACCGCGTACAGTCCCCTGATCGCCAGGCGATGATCTGTCATGTGCGCAACCGACCCGCGCGAATTTGCGGCGCTACTCGGCACCCTCGGCCTTCTCTTCCTCGCGCGCCCAGAACAGGCGATCGGGGATGTGCTGGCCCATGCCGGGCCGATAGCCCGAGTTGAGCGCCTGCCAGGTGTAGTCCTGCGCATCGCGCACCGCCTCGGACATTTCCAGCCCGTTGGCGATCGTGGCCGCGATGGCCGCGGCCAGCGTGCAGCCCGACCCGTGGTAGCTCCCCGGCAGGCGCGGCCAGGCGTCGCTGCGCACTACCCCGCCCTGGGCGTACAAAGTGTTGACGACCTCGGCTGTATTCTCGTGTGTGCCGGTGATGAGCACGTACTCGCTGCCCAGAGTGAGCAGGCGCCGCGCACATTCCGGCAGCGCCGGGTAGTCCTCGCCGTCGGCTTCTTCGAGCGCCAGACGACGCGCCTCGAGCCCGTTGGGGGTCAGCACAGTGGCCTGCGGAATGAGCAGCTCGCGCAACGCGGCGACCATGTCGTCGCTGGCGAGCTCGTCACCGCGTCCCGACGCCAGCACCGGATCGAGCACCAGCGGCACCTCCGGGTAGTCGGACACGATCTCGGCAATCGCTGCGATGATCTCGACACTGCCGAGCAGGCCGATCTTGAACACCGTCACCGGCATGTCTTCCAGCACGCAACGCGCCTGCTCGGCAACCCACTCCGCATCGAGCGGGAACACGTCCTCGACACCGCGCGTGTCCTGAACGGTCACCGCGGTGACCACGGACAGCGGATGGCAACCCATGCTGGAAAGCGTGAGGATGTCCGCCTGCAGCCCGGCGCCGCCGCTCGGATCGGCGCCTGCAAAGGTCAGGACGATCGGCGGGGATTCGGACATCGCGGCGACCGCAGAGGAGGATTTGGTAGAATCGAATTCTACTCTAAATGCACCCACCTCCATGCCATCGAGCGACGCGCGCCCGTTCCGAACCTTCATGTGCCTGATCTGCGGTTTCATCTACGACGAAGCGTCCGGGCTCCCGGAAGAGGGCATCCCGGCGGGCACGCGCTGGGAAGAGGTGCCGGTGAACTGGGTGTGCCCCGAATGCGGTGCGCGCAAAGAGGATTTCGAGCTGGTGGAAGTGTGAGGCGCCGAACCTTGCCTGCCGGATCAATAGAGGTAACTATGAGAATCCTGCACACGATGCTGCGAGTGGGCGACCTCGAGCGCTCGCTCAAGTTCTACACTGAAGTGCTGGGCATGCGCCTGCTGCGGCGCAAGGACTATCCAGACGGCAAGTTCACCCTCGCCTTCGTGGGCTATGGCGACGAGTCCGAGACGGCGGTGCTCGAGCTCACTCACAACTGGGGCGTCGAAAAGTACGACCTGGGTAACGCGTACGGGCACGTCGCCCTGGAAGTCCCCGATGCCTATCAGGCCTGCGAAGAGGTCAAAAAGCGCGGCGGGAAGGTCACGCGCGAAGCGGGCCCAATGAAGCACGGTACGACCGTCATCGCGTTCGTCGAAGACCCTGACGGCTACAAGATCGAGTTCATCCAGCGCGGCAAGTAGCCGCCACTCGATCGGCGATCCGCACGAACGTCTCGACCGGCAGCGTCTCCGCGCGCCTGCCTGGATCCACGCCCAGCGCCACGAGCTCGTCTGCCTCGATCAGATCGCGCAGCGCGTTGCGCAAGGTCTTGCGCCGCTGTCCGAACGATCTCGCCACCACGGTAGCGAACACCTTCTCGTCGAGCGCCGGGGAACGGCAACGGCCGTTGCGGCACCAGTCTCAGAAAGGCGGACTCCACCTCCGGCACGGGGCGGAACGCGCCGGCCGAAACGCGCAGCACCCGTTCCGCGTGGAAGCGGTATTGCAACATCACGGACAGCCGTCCGTACACCTTGCTGCCGGGCACGGCCACGATCCGGTCGACCACCTCACGCTGCAGCATGAAATGGCAATCGCGCACGCAGCCGGCCTGGCTCCGCCAGATGGAACAGCAACGGCGAAGAGATGTTGTAAGGCAGATTGCCGACCACTCGCAGGTCGGGCCGAGCGCACAGAAATCGAAGGTCAGCGCGTCGGCCTGATGGATGCGCAACCGCTCGGCTGGAAAGCGCTGCGCCAGCGCCGCAACCAAGTCACGATCGATTTCCACCACGTCGAGCGTCTCCAGGCGCGCGAGCAGCGGCTCGGTGAGCGCTCCAAGCCCGGGGCCGATCTCCACCACACGGTCGTCAGCTTGCGGACTGATCGCGTCGATCAAGCTCGCCACCACACCGCGGTCGACCAGGAAGTTCTGGCCAAAACGGCGGCGAGCCCGATGCATCGGAGCCATGCTAGCTTGGTCTCGCCGCCGTTTCGGTGGAGGCTAATGTCCGCGACGCGGACGTTATGCCGGAACCAAAACGCCGCCGCGGTCTATGCACTCGGCGCCCCGATCGTTCCGCGGCGTTTCGGTGAAGGCTAATGTCCGCGACGCGGACGTTATGCCGGAGCCAGTACGCCGCAGCGTTCCAGGGGTTGGCTCGATGGGCCCGCCTCAGCGCTGTTCGAGGTGATACTCGATGTAGGCCTTGTCGCGTTGCTGCCGCACCCAGTCGTCCCACTGCTCGTCCGACTTGCGCGAGCGGATCGCCTGACGCGCTGTCAGCTTCTGGCGGTCCTGCGACATGTCCTGTTCGCGCCGCTCCAGAACCTGGACGATGTGCCAGCCGAACGGGCTGCGGAAAGGCATGCTGACCTGCTTGAGCTTGAGCGCATCCATGGCCTTCTCGAAGTCGGGCACGGTATCCCCGGGGGACAGCCAGCCGAGATCGCCGCCACGCGCAGCCGACGCATCGTCCGAGTGCAGGCGCGCCAACTCGGCGAAATCCCCGCCGTTATCGACACGGTATTTCAGCTCGGTCAAGCGGTTGCGCGCATCGGTCTCGGAGACCACCTCGTTCAAGCGCACCAGGATGTGCCGCGCATGGGTCTGCGTGACCATCGCGGTCGCGTTGCTGCCACGCACATCGGTCAGCTTGAGGATGTGGAAGCCAGCGGGGCTGCGCACGATGGGCGAAACGTCACCGACCTTCATCCCCCGCAGCGCATCCAGGAAGATGGCCGGCAGGCGTCCGGCCGCGCGCCAGCCCATCTCGCCGCCCTGCAGCGCATCCGGCGCATCGGAAAAGCTCGCAGCCACCTGGCGAAAGTCCGCGCCCGATTTGAGCTGGCCGAGTGCCGTCTCGGCGCGAGCGCGGCGGACCTTCAGCTCCTCGGGGGTGGCCTGCTCCGGGACGCTCACCAGGATATGCGCCAGGCTGTATTCGTCGGCTTGCTGCGGGCGCCCTTCCTGGCTGCGCAGGAACGCCTGGATCTCGGCGTCTGTCACCATCACCCGCGACTCCACTTCACGCTCGCGCATGCGCGAAATCAGGATCTCGCCACGCACGTCGTCGCGGAAGCGATCGTAGGTCACGCCGCTGCCGGCCACCGCCTGACGCAGACCCTGGACGGACATCTTGTTCTGTACCGCAATGCGTTCGATGGCCGCGTCCAGCTCGGTATCGGGTACGCGCAGCCCGCTGCTGCGAGCCTGCTGCAACAGCACGCGTTTGGTAATCAGCCGCTCCAGCAGCTGCTTCTCGAGGGCGTCGTGCTGCGGCAGCGGCGTGCCCTGCCGGCGCAACGTCTCGAGCGCCATCTGCGTCTCTCGATTCAAGTCGACGCTGGTGATCACGTCGTCGTTGACCACCGCGACGATGCGATTGAGCTGCGCGGCGTCCTGCGCGTGCGCGCCCAGCCACGTCAGCACCGCTGCGACAGCGAGCACGGCCGCGGCCGCGCGCGCACCAATCCGCCTCGAACCGGATGCCCAGTGCAAACACAGCAAACCCGCCAACATCATTCCGTCTCCATCCCCGGGTACACCGGTCCGGCAGGCGTCGTGCGACCGCCGATACGCGAATAGCCGCCGATGTTCTGCCGCAGCAGCTCGAGCGGGTTGTTGCCGATCCGGGACAGCCCGGTCAGCTCGAACTGGAACAGCAGAGAGGTCGAATCCGTTCCCGTCGAGGTCACGAACTTGTGCCCCACCAGACGCATGGCCCAGCAGCCGGCAGTGTACTCGAGGCCCAGCAGGGCCTCCAGCAGGGACTTGTCCTGCAGCGAATAGTTCCACCGCCCCACCGCACTCCAGCGCTGCGACAGCGGCCATTGCCCGGAGAAGTCGAGCTGCTCGAGAAAGTCCTGGGTGTAGCGATAGCCGAAATTGAGCACCTTGCCGAGCTGCGGCCGGTAGCGCAGGGCGACGTCGAGCTTCTGCGCCTGGCGCTGGTCCAGGCTGAAGGTCACCCCGGCGTCCGCGGACCAGGCACGGGTGATCGAACCCGACACCAGCCCCAGCACATCCGACCGGCTGGCGGTGCGCGCCGGCGGTGAATCGGGCAGCGTGACTTGCTGCGGCTCGAAGTAGTAGCGCTGCGCAATGGTCCCGCGGATCCACTCCGCGCCGGTTTTGGGATCGATCAGCCGGGAGGTCAGCGCGGCGCTGATCTGGTTCGCATTGTTGATCCGGTCCCACCCGGTGAACTGGTTCTCGGTAAACAGCTGGGCCAGGTTGAAGTTGGATTCGGCGGTGTCGTACACCGGCAGCTGGTTCTGGTTGGTGAACGGGATGTACACGTAGTACAGACGCGGCTCGAGCGTCTGCCGGAAGGCGCGCCCACTGAAAGCCGTGTCGCGCTCGAAAGTCATGCCGCTGTCGACGCTGAAGATGGGCAGTCCGCGCGTCTCGTCGCCCTGGTTGCTGCCGTTGGTGAAGCTGTAGCTCGTCCAGTTGAACCCGAGCCTCGGCGTCACCCAGAAGTAGCGATTGCGGTATGGGTAGCTGGCCGAAGGGTAATAGACCTGACGCCAGCCGCTCACCACGTCGGTCTGCTGGAAGTTCACGGCTTCGCCGAAGAAGTCCAGGTCGAAGCCGCCGATGTTGTGTTGCGCCGCTCGCAGCGCCAGCTGCGGAACGCGCGAGTAGGGCGGCGTGACCGGCGGTGAGTCGGGATTCTGCAACGTCTGGAACTCCTGGACGCGCCCGAACAGCGTCCACCAGCCGCCGTTGTAGGTCAGCGCTCCCTCGCGCGGCAGATTGGTTTGGGAAGTGGCGGCGATATTGGTCGACAGATCGGTGAAATAGGTGGGGTCGGACACGCCCTGCAGGTTGAGGTAGCCCGACAATTTGTCCGTGAACCGCTGACTGTGCTTCAACGATGCGAACCATCGGGATTCGTTCAAAACGCGGTCATCGGGCAGATAGTCGAAGTGCATCTCGCCGCCGAAGCGCGGCTCGAGGTAGCGGAATTCGTTGTTGAGCTGCAGCCCGCGCCGCGCCATCAGGCGCGGAGAGAAGGTGTAGTCGCGGTTGGGCGCGATGTTCCAGTAGAACGGCGTTTCGATCTGGAAGCCGGTATTGTTGCCCGTGCCGATCAGCGGCGACAGGAAGCCGGTTTTGCGCCGGCTGGTGAGCGGGAAGTCCATCCACGGCGTGTACATGATCGGCACATCCTTGAAGAACACGCTCGCATCGTGCGCCACGCCGATGTCGGTGAGGCGATCGAGGTCCATGCGCCCGACCCGCAGGAACCAGTCGTCTTCGTCCACTTTGCAGTTGGTGTAGGTCGCGCGTTCGGCGTGGTAGACGTCGCGGTCCTCGATCAGCAGGCGCTTTGCCTTGCCGCGGGCGCCGAACTGGCGGAAATAGTAGGTCGGATTGTCGACGGAGCCCGCGGAGGTGTCGAGGTCGTAGTAGGCGCGATCGCCGGTCACGACATCGCCGAGCCGCTCGACGCGCACGTGCCCGGTGGCGGTGACGGCATTCTCGGGGAAGGAGTAGTACAGCTTGTCAGTGGTGAGAACCTGGCCGCGGCGACGGATCATCACGTTACCGATCGCTTCCAGCTGTTTGCCCTGCACACCCTGGATGCGGTCGGCCTCGATGAAGATCGGCAACTCCTCGTGCGTGGACGGCGCCACCGGCGGCAGGAGTGTCTCCTGCATCCGCAGCGGCAAGCGCACGTCACCGGGAGCGGGGCTCGGCCCTGTCGGCGTTTGCCCGCGGGCGGCCGGCAGCACCAGGAGGCCGGCAGCGAGCAATAGCGCGACTCGCACGCTAGCCCACATTCGTCACGCTGGCGCCTGCATGGGCCATGCTTTCACGACACGCGCGGCTCAAGCACGCCGCGCATCGCGGTAACTCGGGCTGACGGCGGCACGCAGCGCGGGATGCGGGCTGGTTGTGCTCAGAGCGGGCATCGAGGCGTGTCGGCTGGGCAGAATCTTGCTAGGCGTCAGGCTCGGCAGGCCGGCTGGAGTCGGCGTCGGGTTGCGCTGGAATCGGTCGCTGTGTGTGCACGCGGCTTGCGCGGGCGTTTGCCGTCCCAGCTCCACCGGTGCCCGCTTATCGTCGTGATTTTGGCGATAAAATCGCATAAAACCATGCACCAGGCAACGTGAACCGCACAGAGCTGCTGGAGCGCTGGCTGACCGAGCGGTTCGGCGCTGGCGGTTATACCTACGCGCCGGCCTCGGAGGACGCGAGCTTTCGCCGCTACTTCCGGGTCAGCACAGGCGCGGATACGTTCATCGTGATGGATGCCCCGCCCGAGCGCGAGGATTGCCGCCCTTTCGTGATGGTGGCGCGCCTGTTTGCGGACGCCGGCGTGCACGTCCCGGCGGTTCTGCAAGAGAATCTGCGCGAAGGCTTCCTGCTGCTGTCCGACCTTGGCAGCCGCACCTACCTGCACACGCTCGACCCGACATCCGCTCCTGCGCTGTATGCGGATGCCAACGAGGCCCTCGTCAAGATCCAGCTCGCCAGTCGCGCCGGCGTGCTGCCCGAGTACGACCGCGCCCTGCTGCTGCGCGAGCTGCGCCTGTTTCCGGACTGGTACGTGACGAAGCACCTGGGCGTCACGCTCACCCCCGCACAGGATGAGATCCTGACCAGTGCATTCGAAGGGATCCTGGCCAACAACCTGGCCCAGCCGCGCGTGTACGTGCACCGCGACTACCATTCGCGCAACCTGATGGTGAGCGAGCCCAACCCGGGCATCCTCGACTTTCAGGACGCGGTGTACGGCCCCATCACCTACGACCTCGTGTCGCTGTACCGAGACGCGTACATCGGTTGGGACGAGCAGCACCAGCTTGATTGGGTCATCCGCTACTGGGAGAAAGCGCGCAAGGCGGGGCTGCCGGTGGCGGCGGACGTAAGCGCGTTCTACCGCGACTTCGAGCTGATGGGAGCGCAACGCCAGATCAAGGTGCTGGGGATCTTCGCACGTCTGTTCCATCGCGACGGCAAGAGCGGCTACCTCAACGACATGCCGCTGGTCATGAGCTATCTGCGCAAAGCGTGCGAGCGCTACGGCGACCTGCATCCCCTGCTCGGCCTGCTGGATCAGCTCGAGGATCGCCGGCCGCAGACCGGGTACACTTTCTGATGCCGCGCGCGGAACAGCCAGAGCCGCCGACGCCGATGCGGGCGATGATCCTGGCCGCAGGCCGAGGCGAGCGCATGCGGCCCGCTCACCGACCACACACCCAAGAGCCTGCTGGCCGTCGGCGGCAAGCCGCTGATCGAGTGGCATCTTGACAAGCTCGCGCGCGCGGGCTGCCGCGATGTGGTGATCAACCACGCATGGCTCGGCGAACAGATCGAAGCGAGGATCGGCGATGGCGGGCGCTTCGGCTTGTCGATCTGTTATTCTGCAGAGGGCGAAGCGCTGGAGACGGCGGGCGGAATCGCCAAGGCGCTGCCGCTGCTGGCGGACGCTCCGTTCCTGGTGGTGAACGCCGACATCTTCACCGGCGTGGACTACGCGGCATTGCTCAGCCGGCGACCGGCGCTTGCCGAGAATGCGCTCGCTCATCTGGTGCTGGTGGACAATCCCGAGCACAACGCGCGCGGCGACTTCAGCTTGGTATCTGGTCGCGTGAGCGACACCGGGTCGGCGCGCCTCACGTTCTCGGGGATCGGGATCTACGCTCCGGAACTGTTCTCCGCTGTTCAATCGGGAGCCAAAGCGCCCCTCGCGCCGCTGCTGCGCTCGGCGATGGGAGCGGGCCGGGTCAGCGGAGAACTCTTCAGCGGGCTCTGGCTGGACGTAGGCACCCCGCAGCGTCTGGCACAGGTCGACGCCCTTGCCCGCGACCTGACCGGTGCCCGCAACCCCGAAGGGGGAGGCCATGCTGTATCTGCCTGAGCTGTTCGCCGAGCGGGACTTGGCGGCCCTGCATGCGTTCCTGGACGAAAATGCCTTCGCGACGCTGATCTCGCCAGATCCGCTCGACCCCCACATCACGCATCTCCCGCTGCTGCTCGATCGAGCGCACGGCCCCTCCGGGACGCTCCTCGGGCATGTGGCACGAGCCAATCCGCACTGGCGTCGCCTCGAGGAGCAGCCCGCGGTGCTGGCGGTGTTCCATGGCCCGCACGCGTACGTTTCGCCGTCGTGGTATGCCGTGCACCCCAGCGTGCCGACCTGGAACTATGCCGTCGTGCATGTCCATGGCAACGCCCGAGTGATGCATGAGCCGCAGGACCTCGAGGCGCTCGTACGCCGTCTGGTGGAACGCTACGAAGGCCCGCGGCCGCAGCCCTGGCACCTGGACCTTCCGGCCGACTACCAGGCCGGGATGCTGAAGGGCATCGTCGGGTTCGCGATCGAGATCACCGCAATCACCGGCAAGTTCAAGCTCAGCCAGAACCGGCCCGCCGGCGACCGCGAACGCGTGACCGACGCGCTCGCAGCCGGCTCGGCGGCGGACCAGGACGTGGCAAACCTGATGCGCCGGCGCAACGAGTAGCCTGCGCCGGCGCGGCGGCCCTCACGCCGTATAATCTCTCCGTACGCCTTCCTCGGGCCGCACCTCATGATCGACGTCAACCTTTATCGCAGCCGCCGCCAAAGGCTGGCCGAACAGATGGGCCGCGGCGTGGCTGTGCTGTCCACCGCGCCCGAGCGTGTGCGCAATCGGGACGCGCACTACCACTATCGCTTCGACAGCTATTTTCACTACCTCAGCGGCTTCACCGAACCGGAAGCCGTCCTGGTGGTGGTCGCCGGGGACGACGTGAAGAGCCTGCTGTTCTGCCGCGACAAACACGAGGAGCGGGAGATCTGGGACGGGTTCCGCTACGGCCCGCAGGCGGCACGCGAGGCGTTCGGGTTCGACGAGGCGCACTCGATCACCAGCCTCGACGAGGTGCTGCCGAAGCTGCTCGCCGACCAGCCCGCGATGTTCTGCGACGTCGGGGAGAACAGCGAATGGGATGCGCGCCTGATCAAGTGGCTCAACGCCGTCCGCGCCCAGGTGCGCACCGGCATCGCTGCACCGGCCGAAATCCGTGACGTGCGCAAGCTGCTGGACGAGATGCGCCTCGTCAAGGACACCCATGAGCTCGACGTCATGCGCCGCGCGGCGCGCATTTCTGCGAACGCGCACCGCCGCGCCATGCGCCATACGCGCCCCGGCCTGAACGAGTACCAGATCGAGGCCGAGTTGCTGCACGAGTTCCGCAGCCACGGCGCTCAGGCGCCCGCCTACACACCGATCGTGGCCGGCGGCGCCAACGCGTGTGTGCTGCACTACGTCGTCAACGACGCGCCTCTGCGCGACGGCGACCTGCTGCTGATCGATGCGGGCTGCGAGCTGGACGGCTACGCCTCGGACATCACCCGCACGTTCCCTGTCAACGGCCGTTTCACGCCGGCGCAGCGCGACGTCTATACGCTGGTGCTCGACGCGCAGGCGGCCGCAATCGCCAAGGTGGCGCCCGGCAACGCCTGGCAGGATCCGCACGACGCCGCCGTGCGCGTCCTCGTGCAGGGCTTCGTCGACCTCGGTCTGCTCGATGGGAGCGTGGACGGCCTCATCGAGTCCGGCGACTTCCGCCGCTTCTACATGCACCGCACCGGTCACTGGCTGGGCATGGACGTGCACGACTGTGGCGACTATAAGCGCGACGGGCGCTGGCGCACATTGACTCCAGGTATGGTGCTGACCGTCGAGCCCGGTTGCTACATCCGTCCCGGCGAAGGCGTGCCCGAGCAGTTCTGGAACATCGGCGTGCGCATCGAGGACGATGCGGCGGTCACCGCGGACGGCTGCGAAATCATCACCGCTCAGGCGCCGAAGACCATCGCCGACATCGAGGCCTTGATGGGGCGGTGAGGCGTGACGACAAGGCGGCTGGGACGGGCTGGCCGCTGCGTGGCGCACTTGCCGTCGGGTCTTGCGTCGAACACGTCGAGCGTCGGCCATGCACGATCTGATCATCGTTGGCAGTGGTCCCGTGGGGGGCACCCTCGCGGCAGCGCTGAGTGGCGACCGGTCGATCCTGGTGCTGGAAGCGCGCTCCGCCGCAGCCGCCGACGACCAGCGCAGCCTGGCCCTCGCGCATGGCAGCCGCTTGATCCTGGAGCGCCTGGCGATATGGGGTGATGGGCTGCACCCCACGCCGATTCGCGTCATCCACGTGTCGCAGCGCGGCGGCTTCGGGCGGGCGACGCTGAGCGCGCAGGAAGTCGGGTTGCCGGCCCTGGGCCACGTCGTTTCCTACACGGCCTTGCAGGCCGCGCTGGTTCACCGCATGGTGGCCCTCGATGTGCCCATTTCGTGGGGCGCGCGCGTCGTGCAGATCGACGAGGGCACCGACTCGGTGCGAGTGCGCTATGAGCGCGCCGGTGCGGTCGAGGAAGCAGCCGCCCGCCTGGTCGTCGTTGCCGACGGCGGGGAACTGGCCCACTCCGCCGCGCACCACGAGGTCCGCGACTACCACCAGTGCGCACTTGTCGCCAACGTTGTGACCGACCGTCCGCACGAGAATCGTGCGTTCGAGCGCTTCACCCCAGATGGTCCTATTGCGCTGCTGCCGTTCGCAGCCGGCTACGCGCTGGTGTGGACCACCACGCCGGAGCGGGCACAACAACTGTGCACGGCAGCGGACTCCACTTTCCTGGACGCGCTGCAGGTCGAGTTCGGGGCTCGCGCCGGACGCTTCACGCGAGTGCAGTCTCGAGCGGTCTATCCGCTCGCGCTGCGCGTCGCGCGCGCTGCATTGAAACGGCGCGTGCTCCTGCTCGGGAACGCGGCCCAGACGCTGCATCCGGTCGCCGGCCAAGGCCTCAACCTGGGCCTGCGCGACGCCTTCGAACTGGCGCGCGCTTTGCAGGCTGAGCCCGAAGCGCTGCAGGGCGGCGGCTTTGCGGAGCGGTTCCGTGCGCGTCGCCGGCTCGACCGCGGCGGCAGCATCCTGCTCACCGACGGGCTGGTGCGGGTGTTTTCCAACGCACTTCCGGGCCTGAGCTGGTTGCGTGGGTGCGGACTCACTGCTCTGGACTGCCTGCCTCCTGCTAAGCGCGTGTTCATGAGCCGGATGCTGTTCGGAAGCTAGACCGCACAAGTCGTGCGGATCGCGTGGTAATCGCCCGCGCGCTTGGGCTACAATTCGCCTCTTTTCCTGCGAGACGCGAATACGCGCGATGCAGATCGGTCCTCATCTCATCCCCAATAATCTGTTCGTGGCGCCGATGGCCGGGGTCACCGACCGGCCGTTCCGCCAGCTGTGCAAGCAGCTCGGCGCCGGGCTTGCGGTGTCCGAGATGATGAGCGCACAGCCGCATCTGCGCGCGTCCGCGAAGTCACGCCGGCGCGCCGATCACGTCGGCGAAGTGGAGCCGATCTGCGTGCAGATTGCCGGGGCCGAGCCGGCCATGCTCGCCGATGCCGCCCGCTACAACGTCGGGCTGGGTGCGCAGGTGATCGACATCAACATGGGCTGTCCGGCCAAGAAGGTGTGCAATGTTCTCGCCGGCTCTGCGCTGCTGCGCGACGAGCAGCTCGTCGGCCGCATTCTCGATGCGGTGGTCGCCGCGGTGGACGTGCCTGTCACGCTCAAGATCCGCACTGGGTGGGAACCGCAACGGCGCAACGCCGTGCGCGTGGCCAAGATTGCGCAGTCTGCCGGAATCAGGCTGCTTGCCGTCCATGGCCGCACGCGCGCCTGCGGCTTCACCGGCAGCGCCGAGTACGACACGATTGCTGCGGTCAAGCAAGCGGTCTCGATTCCGGTGGTCGCCAACGGCGACATCGACTCGCCGGAAAAGGCCCGCGACGTGCTGGCGAAGACCGGCGCCGACGCTCTCATGATCGGTCGGGCGGCGCAAGGGCGGCCGTGGATCTTCCGCGAGATCCGTCACTTCCTGCGCACCGGGGAGCACCTCCCGCCTCCCGAAGCAGCGGAGATCCGCGCACTGCTGC
Organism: uncultured beta proteobacterium; assembly: GCA_963772865.1. Taxonomy (GTDB): domain Bacteria; phylum Pseudomonadota; class Gammaproteobacteria; order Burkholderiales; family SHXO01; genus SHXO01. The sequence goes on from CAVYZA010000038.1 coordinate 67,573, forward strand.
GTGCCCATTTGCAGGACTTGCACGCTTTGTACGGAGAGGAGTGCGGCGTACGTGTGGCCCGCAAGCACGTCGCCTGGTACACCAAGCACCTGCGGGGCAGCGCCCAGTTCCGGCAGCAGCTGAACGCGCTGGAGCGCGCTGACGATCAGATAGCGGCGATAGACCGCTACTTCGAACAACTGGGAGCGCTCGACGGGCGACTCACCTACTCCGAGGAGGAACTCGCGGCATGATGAAAGACAATGAGATCGCGCGTTGCGTACGCAGGACGCTGGACGGCTACTTCCGCGACCTGGACGGCGAGAAGCCTGCCGCGGTGTACAACATGGTCATCAGCTCGGTGGAAAGGCCGCTGATCGAGGTGGTCCTGCATCGAGTCGGCGGCAACCAGACGCAGGCTGCCGAGATCCTCGGCATGAATCGCAACACGCTGCGCAAGAAGATCAAGACCTACGGCATCAAGTAGGACGCCGCCGTTGCAGGCGGCAGCGCGCACCTCCCGCATTCGGCCCATGACTGCATCGAAACAAGCGCTCATCAGCGTCTCGGACAAGACCGCGGTGCTCGACCTGGCGCAAGGTCTGGCGCGGCTCGGCTTCGGCATCCTGTCGACCGGCGGCACCGCACGCCTGCTGGCGGCAGGCAGGCGTGAAGGTGACCGAGGTCGGCGACTACACCGGCTTCCCGGAGATGCTCGACGGGCGGGTCAAGACCCTGCATCCGAAGGTGCATGCGGGGATCCTGGCCCGGCGCGATCTGCCTGCCCATATGCAGGCGATGGCACGCGCCGAAATCCCCGCGATCGATGTTGTCGTCGTGAATCTTTACCCGTTCGTGCAGACCATCACCCGTCCCGGCTGCACGCTCGAGGAGGCGATCGAGAACATCGACATCGGCGGGCCGACGATGGTGCGAGCAGCAGCGAAGAACTACCAGCACGTGGCGGTCGTCACCGACCCGCAGGACTACGGCGACGTGCTGGCAGAGCTGGCGGCTTCCGGGGGCGCATTGAGCCTGGCCACGCGCTGGCGCCTGGCACGCAAAGCGTTCTCGCATACGGCGGCCTACGACAGCGCCATCAGCAACTATCTCACCGGCCTGGACGCCGCTGGACAGCGCAGCGGCTTCCCGGAGCAGCTCAACCTCAACTACACCAAGGTCCAGGATCTGCGCTACGGGGAGAATCCGCACCAGCACGCGGCCTTCTACCGCGACTTGCAGCGCGTTCCGGGCGCGCTGTCCAACTACGTCCAGCTCCAGGGCAAGGAGTTGTCCTACAACAACATCGCCGACGCCGATGCCGCCTGGGAGTGCGTCAAGACCTTCGACGCGCCGGCCTGCGTGATCGTCAAGCACGCCAATCCCTGCGGCGTGGCGGTTGGCACCGATACGCTCGCAGCGTACCGGCGCGCGTTCTCGACCGATCCGACCTCGGCCTTCGGCGGAATTGTCGCGTTCAACCGCGCGGTCGATGCCGCCGCCGCCGAAGCGGTGATGCAGCAGTTCGTGGAAGTGCTGGTAGCGCCTGCCGTGTCGGACGCGGCGCGCAATGCGCTCGCCGGCAAACCGAACGTGCGCGTGCTGGAGGTGGCAATCGACCCCGGCAGCAACACTCTCGACACCAAGCGGGTTGGCGGCGGGCTCTTGGTACAGACCCCCGACACGCGCAACGTCGCGGCGGGCGAGCTGCGGGTGGTGACGAAAGCGCAACCCAGCCCGCAGCAGCTGCAAGACTTGCTGTTCGCATGGCGGGTGGCGAAGTTCGTCAAATCCAATGCCATCGTGTTCTGCAGGGACGGGATGACCTTGGGCGTGGGGGCAGGCCAGATGAGCCGGGTCGACTCCGCGCGCATCGCTGCCATCAAAGCCCAGAATGCCGGCCTGACCCTGGCCGAGTCGGTGGTGGCTTCGGACGCGTTCTTCCCGTTCCGCGACGGCCTGGATGTGGTGGTCGACGCGGGCGCACGAGCGGTGATCCAGCCGGGCGGCAGCATGCGCGACGACGAAGTGATCGCAGCCGCCGATGAAAGAGGTGTCGCAATGGTGTTCACCGGCGTGCGCCATTTCCGGCACTGACTACTGCCTACGGCGGAACCGCAGAGGCACAGAGACGCGGAGAACCGAACAGGAGAGGCCAACCTGGATGTTGGAAGCTGCTGACGTCGTGTGACGGCAGCAGGAATTTTGTAGGATCATGTCGCTCTCTTGCCGTTGCGGTTCTCCGCGCCTCTGCGTCTCTGCGGTTAAGGGTGTTAAGGGGTAATCCAGGGTGAACTCTGCTCGTGATCGGCAGCGGCGGAAGGGAGCACGCCATCGCCTGGCGACTGGCGCAGTCTCCGCGCGTGGCGCGCGTGTACGTCGCGCCCGGCAACGCTGGTACCGCTCGTGAAGACGGTCTGTTCAACACGCCCCTGAGCGGCATTCCCGAGCTGATCGAGTTCGCCAAGCGGGAATCGATAGCGCTGACCGTAGTGGGACCGGAAGCGCCGCTCGCCGCGGGGATCGTGGACGCGTTTCGCTACCTCGGGGCTGCGCATCTTCGGTCCGACGCAACGCGCGGCGCAGCTGGAAAGCTCCAAGGACTTCGCCAAATCGTTCATGGTCGAGCACGGCATTCCCACGGCAGTGCACCGGACCTTCACCGCTGCGGCGGAGGCGCACGCCTACATCGACGCGCAGGGCGCGCCGATCGTGGTCAAGGCGGACGGACTCGCTGCAGGCAAGGGCGTGGTGGTCGCCAGCCAGCAGCGAAGAGGCTCACGCGGCGGTCGATTCCATGCTGGTGGACAATCGCATGGGCAGCGCCGGCGCGCGCGTCGTGATCGAGGAATGCCTGCAAGGGCGAGGAAGCCAGCTTCATCGTGATGGTGGATGGCCACCACGTCTTGCCACTGGCTTCCAGCCAGGACCACAAGCGACTGCTGGACGGCGACCGTGGGCCCAATACCGGCGGCATGGGCGCGTACTCGCCGGCGCCGGTGCTGACGCCCGCGCTGCACGCGCGCGCCATGCGCGAGGTGATTCAGCCGGTGGTGAACGGGATGGCGGCGGCAGGGGAGCCCTACACCGGGTTCCTCTACGCGGGTCTGATGATCACGCCGCAGGGTCAGCTCAAGGTGCTGGAATTCAACTGCCGGCTCGGCGACCCCGAAGCGCAGCCGATCCTGCTCCGGCTCAAGAGCGACCTGCTGACGCTGATCGAGCATGCAGTGAACGGCCAGCTCGACCGGGTTCAAGCCGAATGGGATCGGCGCGTCGCGCTCGGCGTGGTACTGGCTGCACCCGGTTATCCGGACGACCCGCGCAAGGGCGACCTGATCACCGGGATCCCGCGCGACGCCGCGGACTGCCACGTGTTCCACGCCGGCACCTCGCTGCAAGACGGCAAGATCGTCACCAGCGGCGGCCGCATCCTGTGCGTTACGGCGCTCGGCGACACGGTCCGCATCGCGCAGCGCCGTGCCTACGAAGCGGCCGAGCAGATTCAGTTTGCCGGCAAGCAGATGCGCCGCGATATCGGGCACCGCGCCATCAGCGCCAAGAAGACGCTGCTCTGAAGGCTTACTGCATTGAACACAGAGGACACCGAGGAGCACAGAGGAAAAACCTGACCACCGCCACACAACCGCAGCCGCCATGGGACAGGGTCGGCCGTGGTCACTGGTCAAGCGGCATTGCCTGCTGCCGCGCTTGTCCCGATGCGTTGTCCCTGACTTTTTCCTCTGTGTTCCTCGGTGCCCTCTGTGGTTAATGTGTTTCTCGCATGAATATCGAAGCAGTCAAGTCGTACTACCTGGAGCTGCAAGCGCGCATCGTCGCCAGGCTCGAAGACGCTCGACGGGTTGGCGTTTCGCCGCGACGGCTGGGAGCGCGCCGAGGGCGGCGGCGGCTCGAGCTGCCTGATCGAGGCAGGCCACTTGTTCGAGCGTGGCGGGGTCAATTTTTCGCACGTTACCGGCGCCCGTCTGCCGCCCTCGGCCAGCGCCACACGGCCGGAGGTCGCGGGCCGCGGCTTCCAGGCTATGGGCGTGTCGCTGGTGCTGCATCCGCGCAACCCTTACGTGCCCACCGTGCACATGAACGTGCGCTGCCTCGTGGCCGAGCAGGCCGGCGCCGACCCGGTGTGGTGGTTCGGCGGCGGCATGGACCTCACGCCCTACTACGGCTTCGAAGAGGATGCGGTGCATTTTCATCGTACCTGCCGGGCGGCGCTGGCGCCGTTCGGCGCCGACTATCATCCACGCTTCAAGAAGTGGTGCGACGAGTACTTCCACCTGAAGCATCGCAACGAGCCGCGCGGAATCGGCGGAATCTTCTTCGACGACTTGAGCGACGGCTTCGAACACTGCTTCGCGCTGATGCGCAGCGTGGGGGACCATTTCCTGCCGGCTTACGCCCCCATCGTCGAGCGCAGGCGCGGCCTGGCTTACGGCGCGCGGGAGCGCGATTTTCAGGCGTATCGGCGCGGGCGCTACGTGGAGTTCAACCTGGTGTTCGACCGCGGCACGCTGTTCGGGCTGCAGTCGGGCGGGCGCACCGAGTCCATCCTGATGTCGCTGCCTCCAACCGTGATATGGCGCTATGACTGGCACCCGCAGCCGGGTTCTCCCGAGGCGCGGCTGTACGACGAGTTCCTCAAGCCACGTGATTGGGCCGACTGAGCGTCGTTGGCCTGCTGCGCAGCTCATCTCTCCAGACGGAATCATTTCCGGCACTTCATCCGCGGTCGTCGTCCGGACGCCGGGGTCGTACGGCACGGCTCTGGAATGACGCGGTGAAGCCGACCACACAGCATGCGTTTCCTTGACCGCTGGCTGATGCGCTTCAGCCGCAACTACGCCTTTCTCCAGCGTGCAGTCGGCGAGGTTGGCCGTGAGCTCGCACGCAGACCTTACGACGCGTTCCTGCAACCGGGCGAGGACCTCTCCTTCTCGCAGTTCGTAGACGGCGTCCAGGTCGAGTTCGGCGTCGAGGTCTACCGCATCGACCGCGACGGCACGATGTGGGTGCGCGTGGATACGCGCTCGAGCCTGGTCACGCCGTTGCAGCTGCGGCCCTCTTTCGTGTTCACCAAGCTGCCCGACGGCCGCGCTTTTACCTCGACTTGAGCCTAGCCCGGATATTTCACCAGGCCACCCTGGATTGCTCGCAGATGCACACCCGCTAAGGCTTTCGCGATGCTTGCTGCGCGGGACACTTTGATTTCGGGGTTACGCGGTTTCTGCGCGTCCCGAGGTGAAATCATGTCCCGGGCTAGCGTCAGCGACTCGCCCAGGTACGCCTGCCGCACCTGCGGATTGGCGAGCAGCAGGGGCGCCGAGTCGGCCAGGGTGATGAGCCCGCTTTCCATGACGTAGCCGCGCGCGCTCGCCTCCAGCGCGAGCTTGGCGTTCTGCTCCACCAGCAGGACCGTCACGCCTTCGGAGGCGACCTTGCGGATGGTCTCGAAGATACGCTGGACCATGAGCGGCGCGAGCCCCATGCTCGGCTCGTCCAGCAGCAGCAGCCGCGGCGAGCTCATCAGGGCCCGGCCGATCGCGAGCATCTGCTGCTCGCCGCCGGAGAGCGTGCCGCCGGTCTGCCTGCGCCGCTCCCGCAGCCGCGGGAACAGTTCGTAGACGCGGTCGTGGTCGCGCTGCACCGCCTGCTTGTCGCGCCGCGTGTACGCGCCCATCTGCAGGTTCTCCTCGACGGTCAGGCGGCCGAACACGCCGCGTCCCTCGGGCACCAGGGCCAATCCCTGCTCCACCAGGCTGAAGGACGGCGCGCCGGTTACGTCCTCGCCGCCGTAGAAGACCTTGCCCGCAGTGGGCTGGAGGATTCCGCAGATCGCTTTGAGTGTCGTCGTCTTGCCAGCGCCGTTGGCGCCGATCAGCGCGACCATCTCGCCGGCCTGCACCTGCAGGTCGATCCCCTTGACGGCGTTGATGCCGCCGTAGGAGATCTTGAGGCCTTCCACGCGCAACAGGCTCACGGCAGCGCTCCGCCCAGGTAGGCTTCGATCACCGCCGGGCTCTTCTGCACCTGCTCGGGGACGCCCTCGGCAATCTTCTTGCCGTAGTCGAGTACGGCCACGCGGTCGCACAGGTCCATCACCAGCTTCACATCGTGCTCGATCAGCAGGATGGTCATGCCGTCGGCGCGGATCTGCTCGAGCAGGCCTTTCAGCGCGGCGCGCTCGGTCGCGTTCATCCCCGCCGCCGGCTCGTCCAGCGCCAGCAGCCGCGGCTCGGTCGCGAGCGCCCGCGCAATCTCCAGCCTGCGCTGATCGCCATAGGAAAGGTGCTTCGCCTGAGCATGAGCGTGGCGGGCGACGCCGACGTAGGCAAGCAGCTCTTGCGCGCGGCGGCGGATCGCCTCCTCCTCGGCGCGCGTGCGGGGCCCGCGCAAGACGGCGCCGAGCGCGCCCGCGTGGGTGCGCAGATGGCGGCCCACCATCACGTTTTCCACCGCCGTCATGTGGGCGAACAAGCGGATGTTCTGGAACGTGCGGGCGATTCCGGCCGCGACGATCACGTGCGGTTTGCATCCCGTCACGTCTACACCGTCGAAAACCACTTTGCCGGCACTGGGCTTGTACAGACCTGTGAGCAGGTTGAACATCGTCGTCTTGCCGGCGCCGTTGGGGCCGATCAGTCCGAAGATCTCACTCGACTCGATCGCCAGGCTGACGTCGGAGAGGGCCTGCAGACCGCCGAAGGCCTTGCCCAGACTGTGCGCTTCGAGCAGCGGCATCTGCTCAGGGCTTGGCGGTCGGCCCGGTGTTAGCCAGTTCGCGCCGGCGGATCGGCGACGGCCACAGGCCCGCGGGACGCAGCAGCATGACGAGAATCAGGGCGAGCCCGAACAGCAGCATGCGCAGGCTCTCCGGGTCGACGACGACTTTTCCGAACAGCTGCTGCTGCACCGGTGTCGCCGTGTGCCGCAGAACCTCCGGCAGGATGGCGAGCAGCAGCGCACCCATCACCACGCCGGCGACATGGCCCATGCCGCCCAGTACGACCATGCACAGCACCATGATCGACTCCATGAGCTGGAAGCTTTCCGGACTGACGAAGCCCTGAAAGGAGGAGAACAGGCCGCCGGCCACGCCGCCGAAAGTCGCACCCATTGCGAATGCGAGCAGCTTGATGTTGCGGGTGTTGATGCCGGTGGCCTGGGCGGCGATCTCATCCTCGCGGATGGCGATCCAGGCGCGGCCGACGCGCGAATCCTCCAGCCGCACACAGATGAACATGGTCAGCAGGGCGAGCACGAGGAACACGTAGTAGTACAGGTGCGTGGCGGGAAAGGTGATACCGAGGATCTGCTGGCTTCGATCCAGGGCGAGGCCGCCGATCCGTATCGGGTCGATGCGATTGACCCCCTGCGGACCGTTGGTGATATTGATGGGCGCATTCAGATTGTTGAGGAAGATGCGAATGATCTCGCCGAATCCGAGCGTAACGATAGCCAGGTAGTCGCCGCGCAGCCGCAGCGTGGGCGCGCCCAGCAGCACGCCGAAGACCGCGGCGACCAGGGCGCCGAGCGGCAGCAGCGTCCAGAACGGCAGATGCACACCGAAGTGCGGCGAGGCCAGCAGGGCGTAGGTGTATGCGCCGACGGCGTAGAAAGCGATGTACCCGAGGTCGAGCAGGCCAGCGAACCCGACCACGATGTTCAGGCCCAGCGCCAGCATCGCGTACAACAGCGCGAAGTCGAGTATGCGCACCCATGTGCGCGACAGCCCTGCCTCGAGTGCGAACGGCAGCACCGCGAGCGCCACGCCCACCAGCACCATCCCGATCCACGGGGCGTGACGGTGCCGCTTGAGGGTGTGCCAATGACCACGCGCGGTTTTCATGCGCCTCGCGGCTCGAGCCTCGCGCCTATGTTCACGCCCGCTCCGAAATGCGCTCGCCCAGTAGCCCGGTGGGGCGAAACACCAGCACGCAGATCAGGACCACGAACGCGAACACGTCCTGGTAGTTGCTCCCCAGAAAGCCTCCCGTGAGGTCACCGATGTAGCCCGCGCCGATGCTCTCGATCAGACCCAGCAGCAACCCGCCCAGCATGGCCCCGCCAAGATTGCCGATGCCCCCGAGCACGGCCGCGGTGAAGGCTTTCAAGCCGAGCATGAAGCCCATGGTGTACTGCGCGATGCCGTAGTTGGCGCCGACCAGCATCCCGGCCACTGCGCCCAGCGCCGAGCCGATGATGAAGGTGGCTGAGATGATCTTGTTGGTGTCGACGCCCATCAACCCGGCCACGAGCTGGCTTTCTGAAGTCGCGCGCATGGCGCGCCCCAGCCGCGTGAAGTGCACCAGCAGCAGCAGGCCGGCCATGATCAGGGCGGACACGATGATGATCAGGATCTGCAGATCCGTGATCACCGCGCCCATGATCTCGTGACGCGTCGGCCGGATGACCTCCGGGAACGTGTGATATTGCCGGCCCCAGTACATCATGGCCAGGGTCTGCAGCAGGATCGAGACGCCGATCGCGGTGATCAGCGGCGCCAGCCGCGGCGCACGGCGCAGCGGCCGATAGGCCACGCGCTCGATGGTGAAGCCGAGCAACATGCACACCGACATCGCCACCGCGAGCGCGACCAGAATGATGAGTGGCGCCGGCAAGCCCACGCTGCTGCCCATGAGCGCGGCGATCACCGACAGCGAGGTGAGGGCGCCCACCATCACGACCTCGCCGTGGGCGAAGTTGATCAACCCCAGGATGCCGTACACCATGGTGTATCCCAGTGCCACCAGCGCGTATACGCTGCCCAGCACCAGGCCGTTGATCACCTGCTGGAGAAAGATGTCCATCAAGCGTTGTTCGACACGCGCAGCAAAAAGAAACGGCGCCGCGCGGCGCCGTTTGCAGGTCGGCTGGATCGCCCGTTCGCCCGCGATTGTAGCTTCAAGGGCGGGTGCGGGCGCGAGGCGCTTCTAGGTCAGCCGCCGATGGTCTCGAGGAACTCCCACTTGCCACCCTTGACCTGGTAGAGGCTGATGCCCCCGCCCTTGATGTCGCCCTTCTCGTCGAAGGCGATGGTGCCCGTGACGCCCTGGAACTGACTGTTCGCAAGCTCCGGGAGGTACTTGGCCGGATCGACCGAGCCCGCTTTCTTCATGGCCGCCAGCATGACGTTGGCGGCGTCGTAGGCGTAGGGCGCATAGATCTGGATGTCGATTTTGAACTTGTCCTTGTAGCGGGTCTCGAAGTCTTTCCCGCCGGGCATCTGCGCGAGAGGTACGCCAGGGGAGGAGCCGTATGCGCCCTCGCCCGCGTCGCCGGCAAGCTTGAGGAACTCCGCGCTCTGGATGCCGTCGCCGCCCAGATACTTCGCGGTCAGCCCGAGATTCTTGATCTGCTTCATCATCGGGCCGGCCTGCGCATCCATCCCGCCGTAGAAGATCAGGTCGGGGTTCTTGCCCTTGATGCTGGTGAGGATGGCGGTGAAGTCGGTCTTGGTGGTGTCGGTGAACTCGCGCGTGAGGATGGTCGCGCCGGCGGCGGTCGCAGCCTTCTCGAACTCGTCCGCGAGGCCCTGCCCGTACGCGGAGCGGTCGTCGATGATGGCGATGTTCTTGGCGCCGAGCTTGCCGACGGCGAACTGACCGAGCACCTTGCCCTGCTGGGCGTCGTTGGCGATCACCCGGAAGGCGGTCTTGAAGCCCTGGTTGGTGTAGGTGACGTTGGTGGCGGAGGGAGAGATCTGGGCAATACCGGCGTCATGGTAGATCTTGGAAGCCGGAATGGTAGTTCCCGAGTTCAGGTGCCCGACAACGCCCGCGACCTTCGCATCCACCAGCTTCTGAGCCACGATGGTGCCTTGCTTGGGATCGGCCTGATCGTCCTCGGACAGCAGCTCGAGCTTGAGCTTGTCGGCACCGACCTGGAAACCAGCGGCGTTGGCCTCGTCGATCGCCATGCGCACGCCATTCTCGTTGTCCTTGCCCAGGTGGGCGATCGAGCCGGTGAGCGGACTGGCCTGGCCAATCTTCACCACCCCCGAATCCTTCTTCCCGCAGCCGGCCAGGCCGACCGCCAACACCAGTGCCACCGCAACCGCTGTGCCTTTCCCAATCATGCCCGCTTCCCTCGTCATGTTTGTTCGCCCTCGCCGGAGCACCTTGACCAATAGTGCGCGGGATTATTCCCTCTCGCTGCCAGAATGTCAAATAATGCACGTGAATTCATTGGCTTGTAGAGCACCCCGAAACGAAAAGAGCCGGCGCTGGGCCGGCTCCTCGGATGCTGCACTTGGGCGGAGCGGATTACTGCAACGACAGGATCCACTCGACCATGACCTTGACGTCGGCCTCGGGGACATTGTTGGGCGGCATTGGGATCGAGCCCCACACGCCGCCGCCGCCGCTCTTGACCTTGGCGATGAGCTTGGCCTCGGCGCCGGCATCGCCTTTGTACTTGGCGGCGACTTCCTTGTACGCCGGGCCAACCAGCTTCTTGTCCTCGGCATGACAGGCCAGACAGTTGAACTTCTGCGCCAGCTGCTTGGCCTTGGCCGCATCGGCGGCGTGTGCTGCGCTGCCGGCGCACACACCCGCCAGCGCGGCGATGGCGATCAGAATCTTTTTCATCGGGAACATCCCCTCCTTGGAGTGCATGGTTGAGCGCGAAAGCACCGCGATTCTAAAGCGTTTCGCCGACGTTTGGAACGTACTCGCGCAGGAGCCCGTCCAGCTCGCCGATCGGTGCCAGGCAACTAACGCCCCGGCACACCCACGCGTTGACGCCAGCCCGCAGGGGCTTGTCCAGTGCAGGCGGGAGATCGTGCTGGGCGGAATCCACCGCCACGACCAGCCCCGCTGGCGCGTAGCGTCCTGCGAGCGCGCGTTGCCAAGGGATCATTGCGGCGGCGTCACCCCGTAGCACGGCGATCGTCGGCGGCTCGGAATGTTCAGCGAGCGCCATGCCAAGCGTCGCGAACCCGCCGGGGTGGTGCAAGAGCTGCGGAAAGAACAGTGCGATCGTGCGCTCAGCCGCCTGCAGGTAGCGCACCTCTCCGACCAGGTGCCCGAGCCGCAGCAAGGCGAGTGCCGCTACGCCGTTGCCGGAAGGCGTCGCGTTGTCGGGGCCCGGTTTGGGCCGCAGGATCAGCTGCTCGTGATCGTGGCTGGTGAAAAAGAAGCCACCGCGCTCACGGTCCTCGAACCGATCCAGCAGCACATCGGCAAGCGCGACAGCAAAGTCCAGGTCGTCGCCGCGAAAATCCGCCTGCATGCTCTCGAGCAGCGCCATCAGCAGGAAGGCGTGGTCGTCCAGATAGGCATTCAGATGCGCGCGCCCATCCTTGCAGGTGGCGAGCAAGCGACCGTCCCGCCACAGAATCGTGCGCACGAACGCCAATGCCCGCCGCGCGGAGGCGATCCATTCCGCCCGGTCCAGCACGCGGCCGGCGTGCAGCATGCCGTGGATCATCAGTGCGTTCCAGGACGTGAGGACCTTGTCGTCCCGTCCGGGACGCACGCGCTGCGTGCGGGCCGCGAACAGCTTCTCGCGCGCGCGTTCGAGCACAGCCTGCGCTTCCGCTTCGGAGCACCCGAAACGCTCGGCCACCTGCGGCAGGGATTGCGCCACGCGCAGATGCCAGTGCCGCCCCTCGAAGTTGGGCGCCTGGCTGAGGCCGTACACCGCGGCGGCGACTGCGTACTCCTGCTCGCCGAGCAGCGCGGCGACTTCCTCGCGCGACCAGACGTAAAACTTGCCCTCTTCGTGCTCGGAGTCGGCGTCCAGGCTCGAGTAGTAACCGCCCTCGGGCGATTGCATCTCGCGCATCACCCAACCGGCGGTCTGCTCGCAGACTCTCGCGAACAGCGGTTCGCCCGAGACCAGCCACGCGTCCGCGTACAACCGCAGCAGCGGACCGTTGTCGTAGAGCATTTTCTCGAAATGCGGGATGGTCCAGTACTGGTCCACGCTGTAGCGGCAGAAGCCTCCCGCCAGCTGGTCGTAGATCCCGCCCAGCGCCATCTTCTCCAGCGTGAACAGGGCGACTCGCTGCGCCTGCATATCGCCGCGCAGCGTTCCTTCACGCAGGCACAGCTCGAGCTCGGCCGGATGGGGAAACTTCGGTGCACCGCCCAGGCCGCCATGAACCGGATCGAAGCTCTGCTTCAGCTGTTTCAGCGCCGCAGCAACCGGCGCCGGGTCGAGGCTAGAAGCGGGCGCTGCGGGCACAGGCAACGTCTGCCCGAGCGCCGCAACCAGCTCTTCGTTCTGTGCGGCAATGGCCGCCCCTTGCTCGCGATACGCTGCAGCGACGCGCTCAAGCAACTCGCCGAATCCGGGCAGGTTGTAGCGCGCCGTCTTCGGGAAGTACGTTCCGCCGAAGAAGGGCTTCTGGTCTGGTGTCAGGAACATCGTGAGCGGCCACCCGCCGGCGCGCCGCGTGAGCAGCTGGTGGGCGGTCTGATAGATCTGGTCGAGGTCGGGACGCTCCTCCCGGTCAACCTTGATGTTGACGAACAGTCGGTTCATCACCGCGGCGACCGCGGAGTCCTCGAAAGACTCGTGCGCCATGACATGGCACCAGTGGCATGCGGAGTAGCCGACCGACAAGAGGATCGGCTTGTCCCGCTCGCGTGCCAGCGCGAGCGCCTCTGCACCCCAGGGATACCAGTCCACCGGGTTGCCGGCGTGCTGCTGCAGGTAGGGGCTGGTTTCGACGGCGAGGCGGTTGGGCATACTAATTAGCGGGCGGCAAAGCAGGCTGCGACAAGCTGCTGCACCTTCAGACAGGTAAAACTTCGGCGCCCTTTTCGAGCAGCAGCTCGCGGAGCACCGAGCGATGACAGCGAGACTCGTTCTCACAGTAGCATCCCACCGAGAAGTTGGTCTGGTGGGAGAGCGCAGCGAGCAACTCGAGCGCGTGACTCGGTTCGGGCTTCGTCATCTCGGCCCGGTATCTCCTCATGAACGCTGCAAACCGGGCCGGCGTCTGCGCTGCGTGGGCGAGCTTCATGACTTCAAGACTTGGCGCCAGGAGGGGAAACCATGCGTCGTACCAGTTCCGCGACGCAAACTCGCTTTTCGGCACCCCGCGCGGGGGACGACGGACGGTTCCGATGCGCACCCCCTCGTCCTCGGCTCGCGGCGATCCAAGCCTCACGACGCGGGCGACCACATCAGCTTCCTTATTGTGCTCATGGCCTGCCCAGCATAGCGGCAAAGGCCGCGAGATGCAGCGCGCGATGCGCTTATCGGGCGGAAACCGCCGCGACCACCACGCACAAGCCCAACACCAGGTTGAGCGCCGACCAGGCGACGGATGCTGTTGAGAGATTGAGCCGCTGCTGGCCAGGCAGAAGCGGCACAACGCTCCCGCAATCTCGGGAACAGCACCAGATAGATGTATGTGAATACGGCCGCCATGAGCAGACCAAGAGCCAGCATGATGTGCCAGCCCACCGGGGCCTGGCGCAAGCCGACTTGTGCCAGCAAGGTTGCACCAGTCGCGACGATGACGACCACTGCGACAGCTGTGAAGTGCAAGAAACGGGAGAGCGTGGCCACCCACAAGGGCAATCGCTTGGGTGGGTCGAGAACTTCCGCGGCGGCCGGCCTGAGGCAGAAGTAGGCGAAGAACATGCCGCCGACCCAGGCAATCGCAGCGAGCAGATGAAGAGCAATCAGCAGTTGGTGCAGCATCGTGCTTGATCCTGCCAGCTTAAATCCCGAGCGAAGCCCAGAGCGCGTCCACGCGCTGCTTCACCGCGGCGTCCATGCTGATCGGCGTGCCCCACTTGCGCGCGGTTTCGCCCGGCCATTTGTTGGTGGCGTCAATTCCCATCTTCGAGCCCAGTCCGGACACCGGGCTGGCAAAGTCCAGATAGTCGATCGGGGTATGCTCCGCGATCAGGGTGTCGCGTGCCGGATCTACCCGCGTGGACATCGCCCAGACTACCTCTTTCCAGTCACGGATATCGACGTCGTCGTCCACCACGACGATGAACTTCGTGTACATGAACTGACGCAGGAACGACCAGATCCCGAACATCACGCGCTTGGCGTGACCGGGATACGCTTTGCGCATGCTCGCTACCGCAAGGCGATAACTGCAGGCTTCCGGCGGAAGGTAGAAGTCGACGATTTCGGGGAACTGCCGCGTCAGCAGCGGCACGAACACTTCGTTGAGCGCCACGCCGAGGATCGCCGGTTCGTCCGGCGGCTTGCCGGTGTAAGTGCTGTGATAGATCGGCTCGCGGCGCATGGTAATGCGATCGATCGTGAAGACAGGAAACAGCTCCTGCTCATTGTAGTAGCCGGTGTGGTCGCCGAAGGGCCCTTCCAGCGCCGTTTCGCCCGGCGCAATGCTGCCCTCGAGCACGATCTCCGCGCTGGCGGGAACGCGCAGCTCGGAGCCGATGCACTTGACCAGCTCTGTACGCGCTCCGCGCAGCAGCCCCGCGAACTGATACTCCGACAGCGAGTCGGGTACCGGGGTGACCGCACCCAGGATCGTCGCTGGATCGGCGCCGAGCGCGACGGCGACGGGGAACCGCTCGCCCGGGTGCGCCAGGCAATGCTCCCGAAAATCCAGCGCCCCGCCACGCTGCGCCAGCCAGCGCATGATGACCTGGTTGCGGGCAATCACCTGCTGGCGGTAGATGCCCAGGTTTTGCCGCGGCTTGTGCGGGCCGCGCGTGACCGTCAAGCCCCAGGTGATGAGCGGACCAGCGTCGCCCGGCCAGCAGGTCTGCACCGGCAGCCGCGCCAGGTCGACCTGCGCCCCCTCCCACACGACCTCCTGGCACGGCGCACTGCTGCGCTCCTTCGGCGCCATGTCCAGCACCTTCTTGAGCACCGGCAGCTTGTCCCAGGCGTCCCGTAGCCCGTGCGGCGGATCCGGCTCCTTCAGGTATGCCAGCAGCCTGCCCACCTCGCGCAGCGCCTCGACCGATTCCTCACCCATGCCCATCGCGACGCGACGCGGCGTGCCGAACAGGTTGCCCAGGACCGGAATGCTGTGACCGGCAGGCTTCTCGAACAGGATCGCCGGGCCGCCGGCCTTGAGAACCCGATCGCAGATCTCGGTCATCTCGAGCCGCGGCGAGACCTCGACCGCGATGCGCTTGAGCTCGCCCTGCTTTTCGAGTTGCGCGAGGAAATCGCGCAGATCGCTGTAGCGCATTAGCAGGCTCTTGAAGAAGTCGCCTCGCGAGCGCCCGCGGGCTTTTTGCGGGGCGCACACGCGCAACTGTTCGATTGAGCGAATCTCGCACATTGGTTTGGCGATAGGGTCGGAGTGCGAAAGCGGGCTTCTGATCACCGTGTCCGTCACAGCACAGGATTGGAGCCGCCATCCATCGGCACGATGGCGCCGGTGATGTAGGCTGCCTTCTCGGAGGCGAGAAACAGCGTCAGATTGGCGACGTCCTCCGGGGCCGCGTAGCGGCGCAATGGCACCTTGGCCTGTCCTTGCGCGAGCACTTCGGCTTCGGTCGAGCCACGGCTCTTGGCCTCCAGCTTGAGCGCTTCGCGCACGCGCTCGGTCATGGTCGCGCCCGGATTGATCGCGTTGATCCGCACGCCCTTTGGCCCGTACACGTTGGCCAGGCCCACCGTGGCGAGCATCAGCGCCGAGTTCGCCGCTCCGCCCGGCAGATGAATGGGCGTAGCGACCTTGCCGCCCATGCCGATGATGTTCACCACGGTACCCGCGGCCGCGCGCTGCCATCGCGGGCAGCACGGCATCCATGGCATGGATGTAGGTGAAATACTTGGCGTCCATCGCCGCGTGCCAGGCCTCGGCGTTCAGGTCTTCCGGAAGATAGCGCCGCGCCGCACCTGCCGAGTTCACCAGTACGTCGATCGGGCCAAGGGCGGACTCGGTCTGGCGCACCATCTCCCCCGCTGCCGGCGCGCCGTGTCAGGTCACCTGCCACGCACACGACACCAGGCAGGCCGCGGGCAGCGCTCTCCAGATTCGACGCGCTGCGCGATACGATCGCCACGCGTGCGCCCTCAGCCAGGAACGCCTGCGCACAGGCGAGCCCGATGCCCTTGCTGCCTCCCGTGATGACGACTACCTTGCCCTTCAGACCGAGTTCCACCACCGCCTCCTCGAATTTTGAGCACCGCTCATAGATTACGCTTCAACAACAGCGCCAGCGCGATTCCTGCGAATACGGCGCCGCCGACCCAGTTGTTGTTCAGGAAGGCCTGGAAGCAGCGCATCGGCTCGCGGCCCCGGATGAGGCGTGTATTGGTAGCCGATCAGGACCGCAGCGCCCGCAAGACCCAGGTAGTAGGGCCAGGCCAGCTGCAGGCGCCAGCCGATACCCGCCAGCAGGGCCAGAAACGCGGCGTGCGACAGCATCACCGCAACGACGTCGAAACGGCCGAAGGGGATCGCGGCGGTGCGGATGCCGATCTTGCGATCGTCGTCGCGGTCCACCATCGCGTACTCGGTGTCGTAGGCGATGGCCCAGAAGATGTTCGCGAGCAGCAGCACCCACGCCACGGCGGGAACGTGCTCGAGCTGGGCGGCGAAGGCCATCGGGATGCCGAAGCCGAACGCGATGCCGAGGTAGGCCTGCGGTATCGCGAAGAAGCGCTTGGTGAACGGATAGCTCACGGCCAGGAACGACGCCGACGAACGACAGCGCAATCGTCAGCCGGTTCAGCGTGCAGCACCAGTGCGAAAGCGCATCAGTGCCAGCACGCGCCGCCAGCACCAGCGCCTCTGTGCGGCTCACCACGCCCGCAGCCAAGCGGCCGCTCCCTGGTGCGTTCCACGTGCGGGTCGAAGTCGCGATCGGCGTAGTCGTTGATCACGCAGCCGGCGGAGCGCATCAGCACCGTGCCGAGCACGAAGACGCACGACGATGCGCCAGTGCGGCAGGCCCCGCGCCGGCCAGCCACAGCGCCCACAGCGTCGGCCACAGCAGCAGGAGGATGCCGATCGGCTTGTCGAGCCGCATCAGCTTCTCGTAGAGGTCGAGCTTGCGGGCGATGGCCGCGAGGTTCATTCTGCGTTGCGCAGTTGGATCGCAGCGAGGATACCCTGCATGATCGCCACCGGCGTGGGCGGACAGCCGGGCACCGCCACGTCCACCGGGATCACGTTGGACACGCGTCCGCAACTCGCGTAGCTCTCGCCGAAGATGCCGCCGGTGCAGCCGCAGTCGCCCAGCGCCACCACCAGGCGCGGCTCGGGGGTCGCGTCGAAAGTACGCCGCAGCGCCGTCTCCATGTGGCGCGACACCGGTCCGGTCACCAGCAGCATGTCGGCATGCCGCGGGCTCGCCACGAACCGGATGCCCGAGTCCTTCGAGGTTGTAGTACGGGTTGTTGGTGGCGTGGATCTCGAGCTCGCAACCGTTGCACGAGCCCGCGTCCACGTGCCGGATGGTCAGCGCTCCGCCGAACCAGCGCAGCACTTCGTCCTTCAGACGCTCGGTGGTCACGCGCAGCGTCTCGTCGGCTTCCGGCGGCGGCTCGGTGACGATGCCGGTCTTCGCGATTTGCTTCAGTATCCGGTACACCTACCCCCCGTTATCACCGCAGAGGCGCGAGGCGCTGAGTTCGCAGAGAACTTCCGATACGATGCCGGGTAATCGCGGTCGCCGCCTGCTCCAAGGCACAATCGCGTTGCCGGCACACGCAGTTCCACCTGGCGCCTCTGCGGTTGCCAAGCTCAGATCACCCCGCTGTAGGAAAGATTGAACGACTTGTTGATGAGCGGGAAGTCCGGCACGATGTTGCCGATCACCGCGTGCTCCAGCACCGGCCAGTTGTGCCAGGACGGATCGTGTGCGTGCACCCGATGCAGGCGCCCGCCGGCAGCGGTTTCCAGCGCGATCAGCACTTCGCCGCGCCAGCCCTCCACCCAGCCGACGCCGGCTGTGCCCGCGGGGGGAGTCGGAAACAGGGTCGCGACGTTGCCATCGGGCATGCGCTTGACGAACTTGCGGCACAGCTCGAGCGACTCGAGCGCTTCCTCGAAGCGGATCAGCACGCGAGCCGCAACGTCACCTGTACGGGCGCCGGCCATCTGCACACCCGTCTCGCTGTACGGTACGGTGGGCAGCAGGACGCGCAGATCGCAGGCCATCCCGCTCGCTCGTCCGGCGAGGCCCGTCAGCCCGAGCTGCGCGGCGAGTTCGGGCAGCACTCGCCCGGTGCCGACGAACCGATCCTGCAGGCCCGGGTGCTCGTCGAATATGGCGCGCAGGCGTGCTGATCTCTGCGCGCAGCATCTCTTCCTGCGCGTGCAGCGCTTGCACGGCGTCCGGCATCAGATCGCAGGCTACTCCGCCCGGCACGATCGCATCCATCAGGTAGCGATGGCCGAACAAAGCGGCATTCAGGCGCAGCACCTCCTCTTTCAGCCGCGCCAGCTGGGCGAGGCCGAACCCCAGGCCAGCGTCGTTGGCAAGGAACCCCAGGTCACCCAGGTGGTTGGCGATGCGCTCGCGCTCCAGGAGCAGCGCACGCAGCCACAGCGCGCGCGGTGGTGGCGTGAGGCCGGCGGCAGTCTCGGCCGCCATGGCATACGCCCACCCATAGGCCACCGTCGAATCGCCGCTGATGCGCGCGGCGAGGCGGCCCGCCTCGTGGACGCTTAGCCCCTCGAAGCGCTTCTCGACGCCCTTGTGCGTGTACCCGAGGCGCTCCTCCAACCGCAGCACGCGCTCCCCCACCACCGAGAAGCGGAAGTGGCCGGGCTCGATGGTGCCCGCATGCACCGGCCCGACCGGGATCTCGTGCACGCCCTCGCCGGTGACCGGAACAAAGGCATAGGTATCGGGCTGCGGGGGCGGCACGCGCGCAGCGTCGAAGCTCTTGCGCAGCGGATAGGTGCCCTTCGGCCAAGCGCCGTGCCGGAGCCAGCGGCGTTGATCCTCGGCATCGGCGGCGCGCACTCCCACCAGGTCGAACGCGGCGCGCTGCATGCGATCGGCGTCCGGAAAGATGGCCGCGAGATCCGAAAACTCGGGCGGGTCGAGCGCCATGGGCAGCGTGAGCCACAGCAAGCCGTCGCGCACCGCCAGCGCAGCATGCACCGCGTACCCGCCGGCGCGTCCAGTCTCGTCGCTCGCCCACAGCGCAATGAGCCGGCCGCCGCGGGCACGCACCCGCTGCGCGGTTTCGCGCCACTGTTGCGCGTTGACGCCCGCCCGCCACACCGGCATCGCGCCGGGCAGCGGGGTCAGCGGAAGGTCGAGCTCTGCTGCTTTCATCGGTAAAGACCAAATCTCAACGCAAAGGCGCCGGAATGGAAGCGCAGAGCTTGCTTCTGCGAATCTGGACTTCCGCGACGCTTTGCGTTTGCGCGTCTTGGCGCCTTTGCGTTGAGACGTGTGAGACATTGGCACCGCAATCACCCGATCATCGCCGCGGCCTGCTGATACCACTGCGCCAGGTAAGGCGGGATGTACAGGCCGAGCAGCAGCACGAGAGCGAGGTGGACAAACACCGGGAACAGGGCCGGCGCATGCGGCAGGCGCTGCGCAGTCGTTTCGCCGAACACCATGCCCTGCACCTTGCTGAACACTGCCGCGAACGCCACACCCAGGGCGGTAAGCAGGAACGGGGTGGCCCAGGGATGCTCGCGCATGGCCGTGGTCAGGATCAGAAACTCGCTGGCGAACACGCCGAACGGGGGCAAGCCGAGGATGGCGATGCTGCCAAGCATCAGCCCCCACCCCACCGCCGGGCTGGTGCGGATCAAGCCACGGATGTCCGCGATCATCTGCGTACCGGTCTTCTGTGCGGCGTGGCCGACCGCGAAGAAGATCGCGGACTTGGTCAGGGAGTGTGCGGTCATGTGCAGCAAACCGGCAAACGTCGCGACCGGGCCGCCCATGCCGAACGCGAAAGCGACGATGCCCATGTGCTCGATCGAGGAGTAAGCGAACAGCCGCTTGATGTCCTTCTGGCGCGACAGGAAGAACGCGGCCACCACGACCGACAGCAGGCCAAACCCCATCATCAGGTGGCCGGCGATGTGCGTGCCGAGCGCGCCGTCCGCCAGAACCTTGTTGCGCACGACCGCGTACAGAGCGACGTTCAGCAGCAGCCCGGAAAGCACTGCCGAAATGGGTGTAGGCCCCTCGGCGTGCGCGTCCGGCAGCCAGTTGTGCAGCGGCACCAGCCCGACCTTGGTGCCGTAGCCGACCAGCAGAAAGACAAAGGCGATGGCCAGGACCGTGGGCTCGAGCTCGCCCTTGACCGCATCCAGATGGGTCCACAGCAGTGCCGTGCCTCCTGCACCCAGCACCTTCTCCGCCGCCAGGTACAGCAGGATGGTCCCGAACAGCGCCAGCGCGATGCCCACGCCGCACAAAATGAAGTATTTCCACGCGGCTTCGATGCTGGCGGGCGTGCGGTACAGGCTGACCAGCAGCACGGTGGTGAGCGTGGCGGCCTCCATCGCCACCCACAAGATGCCCACGTTGTTGGTGAGCAGCGCCACCAGCATGGTGAAGGTGAACATCTGGTACATGCTGTGATAGAGCCGCAGGCGCCCGCTGGAAAGCTTGCCGCGATCCTGTTCCACACGCATGTAGACGCGGCTGAACACCGCTGTGGTGAACGCCACGAATGCGGTGAGCGCGACCAGGAAAACGTTGAATGCGTCCACGAAGAACAGCTCGTGCAGCGCGACGAGCGGCCCGCCGGAGATGACGCGGACGGTGAGCACGGCCGCGGCCAGGAACGTCGCCAGACTCGCAGCCACGTTCAGCCCGAAAGCCGCGGACCGATGCCCGCAAAAGGCCAGCACCAGCGCGCCTGCCAGGGGGCAGCCCAGAACCAGCAGCAGCTCGATCACTTGTCCTTGAGCCTTTCCAGGTGATGGATGTCGAGACTGTCGAAGGTCTCGCGAATCTGAAAGAAGAACACCCCGAAGATGAGCACACCCACCAGCACATCGAGCGCGATGCCCAGCTCGACCACCATGGGCATGCCGTAAGTGGCGCTGGTCGCGGCAAAGAACAGGCCGTTCTCCATCGCCAGGAAGCCGATGACCTGCGGGATCGCCTTGCGTCGCGTGATCATCATGAGGAACGACAGCAGCACGCTCGCCATGGCGATGCCCAGGGTGCCGCGGGTGATGGTGCCGGCGAGCTGGGAGATGGGCGAGGCCAGGTTGAAGGCGATGATCACCAGCACGATGCCGACCAGCTGGATGGTGGAAAGGTTGACCTGCGTTTCCACGTCCCAGCGCACGTGCAGGCGGTCGATCAGGCGGTGCAGGATCCAGGGCAGCAGGATCACCTTCAGCACCAGGGTCAGCAGCGCCGAGAAGTACAGGTGCGCCTGGCCGATGGTGGCCGCTACCACGGTCGTGTTCACTGCCAGCACGAAGCCCTGCAGAGCGAAGAGATGGATCAGGCGCAGCAGCCGGCGTTGCGCGAGCATCGCGAACGCGATCAGCAGCAGCAGCGAGGCCAGCAGGTTGATGAAGTCGCTCGCGAACCCGGGGCTCATACCTGGACCAGGATGCGGGTGAGCATGCCTAGCACTGCGAGCATGAACGCCATGCCGAGGAACTCGGGCGCGCGGAAGATGCGCATCTTTGCCGACACCGTCTCGAGCAGCGCCAGACCGGCGCCGGCCAGCGCAAGCTTGACCACCAGCACGGCCACCGCGAGCGGGACCATCGCCCAGACGCCAGCCTCAGCGATGCCCCACGGCGCGAACAACGCAATGCCGATCGCGGCGTAGGTCATCAGCTTGAGCGCGTGGGCCCATTCCATCAGGGCCAGGTGGCGCGCCGAGTACTCGAGCAGCATGGCCTCATGGACCATGGTCAGCTCCAGATGCGTGGCGGGATTGTCCACCGGGATGCGCGCGTTCTCCGCGAGCAATACCATCAGGAAGGCCACCGCGGCGAACGCCATGCTCGGATACAGGCGCAGCTCGCGGTGCGCAAGCTGGTCGACGATGACGGTGAGCTCGGTCGACTGACTGATCAGCGCCGGGGTGAAGAACACCATGAGCAGCGCCGGTTCCGCCAGGCACGCGATGAGCATCTCGCGGCGCGCACCCAGGCTGCCGAAGGCGGTGCCCACGTCCATGGCGGCGAGCGCCATGAAGACCCGCGCCAGCGCCAGCAGTCCGACCAGCGCGATCACATCCGCAGCCAGCGCAAAGGGTAAATCGGTCGCCACCAGCGGCACGATGCTCACCGAGAGCACCATGCAGGCGAACACGACATAGGGCGCGAGCCTGAACAGCCAGGACGCGTTATGGGCGATGACGGCATCCTTCTGCAACAGCTTGATGCAGGACGCGGTAAGGTTGCAGCACGCCCGGGCCCGCTGCGGTTCTGCAGCCAGGCCCTGCACTGATTGACCCAGCCGAGCAGCAGCGGTGCGCCGGCGATCGCCAGCGCGGTCTGGAACACCTGCGAGGCGAGGTCGCTCCAGCTCATGTCACCAGCACCAGGAGCAGCAGCAGGGTCACGAAGCTGTAGACCAGGTACAGCGCAATGCGGCCATGGTGCAGCACGCCGGCCAGCGCCGACAGCCATTCGGCCAGCTTGACGATGGGGAGGTACACCCAGTACCAGAGGTTGTCCTCCAGCTTGGAGGCGTAGCGGGGCGCACGGTCGAAGGGGCTGGGATGGTGGCGCTCGATGCGGAAGAACGGCTCGAAGATCTGCTTGATCGGCTGGCCGAACCCCTCCGCACTGTCCTGCATGCGCGCGTTCAGGCCGGGGAAGCCGCAGTCCCACGGTGGCGCGCGACGGATCCGGCCGTGGTAGATCCGGCGCACCAGCAGAAACGTGGCGGCGACGACCGCGACGATGACCAGGAGGAAGACCAGCGGGCCATAGCTCGCGTGCTCCCGTTCGATCGCGGTCAGAAATACCCAGCTCGACTGCGCGAGGGTTTCGCGCAGCGTCGCGCCGACCAGCATCTGGGCGACTGGATCGAGGGCGCCGACCACGAACACCGGGATCACGCCCAGCACCACGCACCAGAACGCCAGCCAGCCCAGCCCGAGCCTCTCGAGCAGGCCGGCGTCGTGGGCTTCGCTCAGGCTGTCCTCGCGCGGCAATCCGAGGAACACCACGCCGTAGAACTTGACCATCACGTACCCGGCCAGCGCCACCACCAGCGCCAGCGCGGCAGTGGCGACCGGGACGAACATGTTCAGGTACGAATTGGGCAGGCCTGGCGTGAGCAGGAACGCCTGCAGGAGCATCCATTCCGAAGCGAATCCATTGAGCGGCGGCAGTCCGGCGATGGCGAGCGTGCCGACCAGCGCCAGGCCCGCCACCCAGGGCATGCGCCGGATCAGTCCGCCCAGCTTGCCGAGGCTGCGCTGCCGGGTCGCGTGCATGACCGAACCGGTCGCGAGGAACAGCAGGCTCTTGAACAGCGCATGGTTCAAGCAGTGGTAGAGCGTCGCCGCCAGCGCAAAGCGCCGCCAGCAGGTTCATCTCGTAGGCGTGAAAGGTGAGCGCGAGCCCGACGCCGGCCAGGACGATGCCGATGTTCTCGATGGAGGACCAGGCAAGCAGGCGCTTCATGTCGGTCTGGACAGCGGCGAAGATGACGCCGTAGAAGGCGGTGCACAGGCCGAGCGCCAGGGCCGCCACACCCCACCACCACACCTGCAGGTGCAGCAGATCCAGGCTCACCCGCAGCAGGCCATAGATCGCGGTCTTGAGCATCACGCCGCTCATCAGCGCCGACACCGGCGAGGGCGCCGCCGGGTGCGCTTCGGGCAGCCAGACGTGCACGGGCAGGAACCCGGCTTTCGCGCCGAAGCCGAACAGCGCGAGCAAGAAGGCGACCCCGGCCCAACCCGGCGACAAAGCGTTCTCGCGCATCGCGGCGAACGTGTAGTTCCACGTGCCGAGCTGGAGCACGCCGAAGCACAGCAGGATCGCCATCGCGCCGATGTGCGCGACCACCAGGTACAACAGGCCCGCGCGGCGGATCTCCTCGTGGCGCGTGGTCGGTGGTCACCAGGAAATAGCTCGCCAGCGCCATCAATTCCCAGGCCACCATGAACGCATAGGCGTCGTCGGCCAGCAGCACCATCACCATGGCGGCGAGGAACACGTGGTACTGCAGGCAGATCAGCCGGATCTCGCCGCCGCCCCCGGTCTGAAAGTAGCCGGCCGCATGCAGCGACACGCCGGTGCTGGCCGCCCCCAGGAGCAGCAGGAAGAACGCCGACAGCGGGTCCAGGCGCAGATGGAAAGGCAGGTCGGGCAGCCCCAGCGGCAGCACCAGCGTCTGCGGCCCGCCGACCAGCCCGAAGAACGCGGTCGCCGCGAGCACGACGCCGCCGAGCGCGCCCAGCGGAAAGATGACGCGGGCGTGCGCCTCACGGCTGCGCCGTTCGAGGCCAAGCCCAGCAGGCCGAGCGCGAGTCCAGAACGCAGCCACCGCCAGCACCACTGCGAGCTCGGTCCAGTCGTTCACGGCGTCGGCAAACTCGGCACGGTGCGGAACATTCGCGAATTGATTGCGGACCGTCATACTCGCAGATATTCCTGCCGACCGCCCATCCAACGCGCGACGTGCGCGCGCGCGTGCTCGGGGGCGGCACGCAACAGATGCTCGGCGGCGTCGCGCGCGGCCTCCAGCAGGTCGACGTCGCGTTCCAGATCGGCGAAACGCAGCATCGGCACACCGCTCTGTCGCGCACCCAGCAGCTCGCCCGGGCCGCGGATGCGCAGGTCATGGCGCGCGATCTCGAAGCCGTCGGTGTGCTCGTACATGATGCGCAGGCGCTCGCGGGCGGTCTCGGACAGCGGGTTCTGGTAGAGCAGGATGCACACGCTGGCGTCCGCGCCACGCCCGACGCGCCCGCGCAGCTGGTGCAGCTGCGACAGCCCCATGCGCTCCGCATGCTCGATCACCATCAACGAGGCGTTGCGCACGTCCACGCCGACCTCGATCACGGTGGTGGCGACCAGGAGCTGGACCGCACCGGCGCTGAACCCTTCCATCACGGCGGACTTCTCGCTGCTGCTCAGGCGCCCGTGCACCAGGCCGACCGCCAGCTCGGGAAAGGTCTGCTGCAGCGTCTCGAAGGTCTCGATCGCGGTCTTGAGCTGCAGCACCTCGGATTCCTCGATCAGCGGGCACACCCAGTAGGCCTGGCGCCCGTCCATGCAAGCATCGCGCACGCGCGCGATGACCTCGTCGCGGCGGGAGTCGGCCACCAGCTTGGTGATCACCGGCGTGCGTCCCGGCGGCAGCTGGTCGATCACCGAAACATCCAGGTCGGCGTAGAAGCTCATCGCCAGAGTGCGTGGAATCGGCGTCGCGCTCATCATGAGCTGATGCGGCTGCATGTCCTCCTGCGCGTCGGTTCCCTTGAGGCGCAGCGCCAGGCGCTGATGCACACCGAAGCGGTGCTGCTCGTCGACAATCGCGAGCCCCAGCCGCTGAAAGGCGACCTGCTCCTGGAACAGCGCATGGGTGCCGACCGCGACCGCGGCCTCGCCGCTGGCCACGCGCGCGAGCGCCTCGCGCTTGTCCTTGCGCGCCAGACTGCTGGTGAGCCAGGCCACGGCGACGCCCAGCGGCCCCAGCCACGCGCTGAACTTCGCGTGATGCTGCTCGGCGAGGATCTCGGTGGGCGCCATCACGGCGACCTGGTAGCCGGCTTCCACCGCCTGCAAGGCAGCCAGCGCCGCGACGATGGTCTTGCCGCTGCCCACGTCACCCTGCAACAGACGCTGCATGGGATGCGGCTTGGCCAGATCGGAGCGGATCTCTGCCAATGCACGCGCTTGCGCGCGAGTCAGCTTGAACGGCAGCGCCGGCGAGCAGGCGGTCGGCCAAGGCACCGCGCGCCGCCCAGCGCTGGTGCATGCGCCGCCTGCCGGCGCCGGTAGTGCTGGCGCATGGAGAGTTGCTGAGCCAACAGTTCGTCGAACTTGATGCGCCGCCAGGCCGGGTGCGTGCGCTCCTGCAGCTCGTCCTGCGGCGCATCGGGCGGCGGGTTGTGCAGGTAGCGCACGCTGTCGCGGAAGCCGGCAGAGCTTCCAGCGCGTCAGGACGTCGGCGGGCAGCGTATC
Organism: uncultured beta proteobacterium; assembly: GCA_963772865.1. GTDB lineage: Bacteria > Pseudomonadota > Gammaproteobacteria > Burkholderiales > SHXO01 > SHXO01. The sequence goes on from CAVYZA010000038.1 coordinate 93,575, forward strand.
GCCGAGGTCGGTCTGCGCCAGCGCCCGTTCGATCAGCCTGCGCAGGGTGTGCTGCGCCAGCCCGGCCGTGGTCGGATAGACGGGCGTGAGCGCCTCGGGAAGCGGCTCGGCTCCGCGCAGCACCGCGTAGCGCGGATGGATCATCTCGGCGCCGAAGAAGCCGCGCTTGAGCTCTCCCATCACGCGCAGGCGTGCACCCGCCGTCGAGCTGGCGCAGCTGGCTCGGATAGAAGTGGAAGAAGCGCAAGGTCAGCTCCTGGTCGCCGTCGCGCGTGCGGCACACCAGGATGCGCTTGGGGCGGAACTGGATCTGCGCCTCGACCACGTCCACCTCGACCTGCACGCTGCTGCCGGGAAGCGCGTCGCGCAGCCGCGTCAGGTGCGTTTCGTCTTCATAGCGCAGCGGCAAGTGCAGGACGAGGTCGAGGTCGGTGCGTATGCCGAGCTTCTCGAGCAGCTTGCGCGGGGATGCCCGCGCAACGCTGCGCTGCTAGCGGCTTGGCTGCAGTGGGCAACGAAGTCGCGGCATGCTGGATGGAACGCTCAAGGACAACCCAAGACGTGCTTGCCACAGAGGCACAGAGGAGCACAGAGGAAACCCCAACTCCGGAGTCGCAACGTTGCAAGACGGCATCGACCCGAATCCCTGAGAGTCCGTGTTCCTCGCATTTCCAGGCGTTGAGCCTTCTCGGTGTTCCTCTGTGCCTGTGGTCGAGCGGTTACTGCCCGACGACCAGCACCGCCTCGATCTCGACCAGCGCGCCGCGCGGCAACGAGGCGACTCCCACCGCCGCGCGCGCGGGATACGGCTCGCGGAAGTATTCCGCCATGATCTGGTTGACCTTGGCGAAGTGGGCGAGATCGGTGAGAAACACGTTCACCTTGACCGCGTCGTCGAGGGTGGCGCCCGCCGCCACGGCCACCGCGCGCAGGTTGCGGAACACCTGCTGGATTTGCGCATCGATGCCGTCGCGCAGCTGCATCGCCACCGGATCGAGACCGATTTGACCCGACAAATAGACGGTATCGCCGGCACGCACCGCCTGCGAGTAGGTGCCGATCGCTTGCGGCGCATCCTTGCTGTGGATGATCTGCTTCATGGGTTGTCCTGACAAGCGAGTGGATGATGGTACCAGTGCCCGCGGGAGCGGCGCTATGCCATATGCGTCCCACACGGAAGTGGTATGATGCGCCGCCACGACCCGTAGGACCACCGTGGAACCATCTCAGAGCACCCCCGCACCGACTGGTCCTGAGCAGCCCCCGCATCCCCAACACGGCCTCGTCGCGCTGGCCATCGGCGCCGTAGGTGTCGTCTATGGCGACATCGGCACCAGCCCTCTCTACGCGATCAAGGAATCCTTCTCGCCGACGCACGGGTTGACGGTGAACCACGACAACGTCGTGGGCGTGCTCTCGCTCATGTCGTGGGCGTTGTTCAGCATCGTCACGCTCAAGTACGTGACGCTGATCATGCGCGCGGACAACCGCGGCGAGGGCGGAATCATGGCGCTGATGGCGCTGGTGCGCCGCTCGGTCGACGACGAGCCGCGCTTGCGCTGGCTGCTGCTGGCGCTGGGAATGTTCGGCGCCGCGCTGTTCTACGGCGACGGCATGATCACGCCGGCCATCTCCGTACTGTCGGCGGTGGAAGGCCTGGAGGTCGCCACTCCGCTGTTGAAGCCCTACGTGATTCCGCTGACCTTGCTGGTGATCACGGGTCTGTTCGTGGTGCAGCAGACCGGCACCGCGACGCGTCGGCGCGTTCTTCGGTCCGATCATGTGCCTGTGGTTCGCGGTGCTGGCGGTGCTGGGGCGATCAGCATCGCGCAGTATCCAAGCGTGCTGGAGGCGCTCAATCCGTATCTGGGCGGTGCGCTTCTTCGTCAACAACGGCGTGGCCTCGGCTTCCTGGTTCTGGGCGCGGTGGTGCTGGCGGTCACCGGGAGCGGAGGCACTGTACGCCGACATGGGACACTTCGGCAAGCGTCCGATCCGGCTCGCCTGGCTGTGGTTCGTGTTTCCAGCGCTGCTGCTCAATTACTTCGGCCAGGGCGCCCTGCTGCTGCGCGAGCCGGACACCGTCCGGCATCCGTTCTTCCATCTCGCGCCGGACTGGGCGCTCTATCCGATGGTGGTGCTCGCCACGCTCGCCACGGTGATCGCCTCGCAGGCGGTGATCTCGGGCGCGTATTCGCTGACCCGCCAGGCCATCCAGCTCGGCTACTGTCCGCGCCTGATGATCGAGCACACTTCCGAGAAGGCGATCGGCCAGGTGTATCTGCCCTGGATCAACTGGGGCCTCTACCTCGCCGTGATCGGGCTGGTGCTCGGCTTCGGATCCTCCAGCAATCTGGCGGGCGCCTACGGCATCGCGGTGACCGCCACCATGGCGATCGACTCGATCCTGGTCTTCTTCGTCATGCGCAGGCTGTGGAACTGGCCGCTGTGGGCGGCGACTCCCGATCTCGGCCGGCTTTCTGCTGATCGATCTGTCCTTTCTTCAGCGCCAACATCGTGAAGATCCCGGATGGCGGCTGGTTCCCGGTGGTCGTCGGCATCGTCGTTTTCGTCCTGCTGTCCACCTGGAAGCGAGGGCGCGAGATCCTGTTCGAGCGCCTGCGACCCGGGCGCCATCCCGTTGCAGCCGTTCATCAAGAGCATCACCGAGCACCCGCCGGTGCGCGTGCCGGGCACCGCCGTCTTCCTCACCGCCAGCCAGGAAGGCGTGCCGCACGCCATGCTGCACAATCTGAACCACAACAAGGTGCTGCACGAGCGAGTGGTGCTGCTCACGGTGCGCTCGGAGGACATTCCGCACGTGCGCGACGAGCAGCGCGTCGACGTGGAGCCGCTCGGCCACGACTTCTACCGCGTGACGGTGCACTACGGCTTCAAGGACGAACCCGATCTGCCCGACGCGCTGGCCGCCGCGGCAAGTAGCAGGGGCCTCGAGTTCAACATGATGGAGACGTCGTTCTTCCTAGTCTCGCCAGACCCTGGTGCCGACGCCCGCGACCCGGCATGGCGTTGTGGCGCGAGAAGTTGTTCGCCGCGATGTCGCGCAACGCCACCAGCGCAACGGTGTTCTTCAAGATCCCGACCAACCGGGTGGTCGAGCTCGGCACGCGTATCGAGCTGTAGAGGGGACTAGGGGCTCAGGGGCTAGGGGCTAGGGGCTAGGGGCTAGGGGCTAGCGCAAGGATAGTGCCGATGCTTGCGATGCACCTCTGCCCTCGCGCGACCAGGCGGCGGTGAGGAGGCGCATGGCGAACTGCAACGCTGGCCAATCTCGAAAAGCTCCTCGCAGCTGGCAAAGACACTGCGCTGCTGCGGTTCAGCCTGGGCAACGAGTACCTGAAGGCGGGCGACGCGCAAGCCGCCGCGGTGCATTTGCGGCACGCAGTGGAGCTGGACTCCGGCTACTCCGCAGCGTGGAAGCTGCTAGGCAGAGCGCTCGCACAGAACGCGCAGCGCGTCGAAGCGCTGGACGCTTACCGGCAGGGCATTGAAGTGGCGCAGGCTCGCGGCGATCAGCAGGCGGCCAAGGAGATGCGCGTGTTCGCGCGGCGCCTGGAAAAGGAGCTCGGTTCCGAAGCTCGACGACTCGGGTCAGTAGTCCTCGTCGTCGTCGCGCCCGCGGCGCTCTTCGAGTTCTTCGTCGAGCTCGTCGTCGTAGCTCTCGTACTCTTCCTCGGTCGCCCACTCGCGTTCCTCGATCACGTCGTTGGCGATCTCGTGCACGCGCGACTCGACGTCCGACTTGGCGTCCTGCTCGGCTTTGGCGCTGGGGAAATCCGCGTTGACGAACTCGATCTCGACGCCGGCGTGCTCGCCGTCGTCGACCGCCACGGTCGCCTTCGGCCATTCCTTGTGCATGGCCTCGAGCAGCAGGTCCTTGAACTGCTCGTAGTCCTCGTCGCTCACGAGGCCGAGCATGTCCCGATCGGCGTAGTAGGTGATGTTGAGCTGTCTGGCCATTCCGATTCTCCTGGGTGCTGCACCGCGAGAAACGGCAAAAAGCATAGCATGTGCCGGAACGCTCGTCCCGGAACGGGAACCTGCGCTCCCGACCCGACTGCGCGACCTCTGCCGCGTGCTCATCCCGCGGTGCCGCGCAACACCTCCAGCACCCGCGCGCCGTAGCGCTTCAGTTTGTGCTCGCCGATGCCGGTCACGCCGCGCAGCTCGCTCTCGCTGGTCGGGCGCAGACGGGCGAGCTCGCGCAAAGTGGCATCGTGAAACACCACGTAGGCGGGAACGCTCTGCGCCTGGGCCAGCTCACGGCGCAGGGCGCGCAGCGCATCCAGGAGACCCGGATCGACACCGGCAATATCGGCATCACGGCGTGTCTCCTTTCGCCGGCTGCCGGCAAGTTGCGGCCGTGCGCGGCGCAGCTCCAGCCGACTCTCCCCGCGCAGCACCGGTCGGCCCTCGGGGGTCACCGCCAGCGCCCCGTAGCGTTCCGCGTCTGCATGCAGCAGGCCAAGCGCGACGAGCTGGCGCGCCACAGCGCGCCATGCAAGCTCGTCCAGGTCCGCACCCACGCCAAACGTCGGCAGCCGATCGTGCCGCCACTGCTTGACCCGGTCGGTGGCTTTGCCGCGCAGGATGTCGATGAGATGACCCGCGCCGAAGCGGCTGCCGGTGCGCAGCACGGCGGACATCAGCTTTTGCGCCGCCACCGTCCCGTCCCAGGTCTGCGGCGGGTCCAGGCACACGTCGCAGTTGCCGCACGGCTGCGCGGCCTCGCCGAAGTAGTTGAGCAGGATCACGCGCCGGCAGGTGGCGGTTTCGCAGTAGCCCAGCATCGCGTCGAGCTTCATGCTTTCGATGCGCTTGTGCTCGGCTGGCGCTTCCGACTGCTCGATCCAGCTCTTCAGCAGCACCACGTCGGCCAGGCCGTACGCGAGCCACGCTTCGGCCGGCTCGCCGTCACGCCCGGCGCGGCCCGTCTCCTGGTAGTAGCCCTCCAGGCTGCGCGGCAGGTCCAGATGGGCGACGAACCGGACATCGGGCTTGTCGATTCCCATGCCGAACGCAATGGTCGCGACCATCACGATGCCGTCCTCGCGCAGGAATCGCTGCTGGTGCAGCCGACGGGTCTGCGCATCGAGCCCGGCGTGATAGGGAAGCGCGCGTACGCCCCGGTCCGCCAGCCATTCGGCGGTGTCTGTCTACCTTCTTGCGGGAAACGCAATAGACGATGCCGGCCTCGTCCGGATGCCCGGCGAGAAAGGCGTTGAGCTGCGTGCGCGCGCTGTCCTTCTCGACCACCCGATAGCGGATGTTCGGGCGATCGAAGCTGGCGACGAACTGGCGGGCCCGCGTCGAGCTTGAGCTTGGTGACGATCTCGGCGCGCGTCAGGGCATCGGCGGTGGCGGTGAGCGCGATGCGCGGCACCTGCGGGAAGCGCTCCGCCAGGATCGACAACTGCAGGTACTCGGGGCGGAAGTCGTGGCCCCACTGCGAGACGCAGTGCGCCTCGTCGATGGCGAACAGCGCCAGGCCGTGGCCGGCGTGCATCCGCTCCAAGCGCCGCATGAATCCTTCGGTCACCAGGCGCTCGGGCGCTACGTACAGCAGATCGAGCTCGCCCGCGAACAGCTGCCGCTGCACCTCACGCGCGGCCTCCGCATCCTGGCTGGAATTGAGGAACGCCGCCCGCACGCCCAGCTGCAACAGCGCATCGACCTGGTCCTGCATGAGCGCGATGAGGGGCGAGACCACGATGCCCGGTGCCTTGCCGCAGCATCGCCGGGATCTGGTAGCACACCGACTTGCCGCCCCCGGTAGGCATCAGCACCAAGGCATCGCCGCCGCCGGCCACATGCTCGATGATCTGCTGCCTGCTCGCCGCGAAACGCCGGGTAGCCGAAGACCGACTGCAGCAGCTCGAGCGGGGTGGCCATGCGAGTCAGGCGATCAGGAAATCGCCCGCACTGTCAGGCAGGGGGCAGTCTGCCGGACCCGGACGCAAAACAGGCCAGCGCGACGTCTGGCCTGCAGGCTTGTGGTGGAGTGGAAGGGGATCGAACCCTCGACCTTCGCATTGCGAACGCGACGCTCTCCCAGCTGAGCTACCACCCCTGGAGAAGGCGCGCATTGTACCAAAACCGCCGTCCGAGGTTTACCCCGGCGTTGAGCGCGCGCGCCGCGGCCAGTAGGCCCACGCCAGTATCCCCAGGCCGCCGGCAATCATCGGCACGCTGAGCCATTGACCCATCGTCAGCCCCAGTTGCAGGTAGCCGAGGAAATAGTCCGGCTCGCGGGTGAACTCCACGAAAAAGCGCAGCACGCCGTAGCCGACCAGGAACAGGCCTGACACGGCGCCGAGCGGGCGCGGCTTACGCGAAAACAACCACAGGATCAGGAACAGAACCAGGCCCTCGAGAAAGGCTTCGTACAGCTGCGAGGGATGGCGCGCCAGCGAATCGACCCCAGGAAAGATCATCGCCCAGGGCAGATCGGTGGGGCGGCCCCACAGCTCGCCGTTGATGAAGTTGCCGATGCGCCCGGCACCCAGGCCCAGCGGGCAGAGCGGGGCGAGGAAATCGGTGACCTCGAACCAGGGGCGCTTGTGACGGCGGGCGAACAACACCATGGCCAGGATCACGCCCAGGAATCCGCCGTGGAAGGACATGCCGCCTTCCCACACATAGAAGATCTTCAGCGGGTCGTGCCAGTACTCCGAGAACTTGTAGAACAACACATACCCCAGCCGGCCACCCAACACCACGCCGATCACGCAATAGAACAGCAGATCGTCGAGGTCCTTGTAGGTCCAGCCCAGGTCCGGGCGCTGGCGGATGCGCAGGCGGCCCAGCAGCACGCCGGCGACGAAGCCGGCCAGGTACATCAGCCCGTACCAACGGACGGCAATTGGGCCGAGCGAGATTGCGACGGGGTCGAACTGGGGGTGGACGAACATGGTGTGGGCCGGCTGGCTGCCGATTATACGGAAGTCCATCCGCCGCTCCGGGGCAGCGCGCCGGACGGACGCGGTGCGCGCTAAGCTCCCCGCCGGCCAGGCTGGTCCGGTGCGAGCCGCCTCCAACTCCAATGGCATGGAACTTGCCATGGCCCAGCTCCGAGGAGGACAGCATGCTGCGCTGGATCCGGGGGAACGTCTCCGACCATCCGCTCGAACACAAAGACGACGCCCGGCAACTACTCGGCGAGCTGCCCGAGAAGGGGCCGTTTCGTGCTTTGGAGGAACTGTCGAGCCTGCTGGACGCGGTCAAGACCGCCGACAAGCTCAAGCCGATCCGCGCCTTCGAGATCGTCGAGCTGCTCGACCGCAGCGCCCGGCCGTATCAGCGCAAGCTCAACCTCGAGTACGTCACGGGCGGCACCCGTCTCACGCGGTTCCAGCAGCACCGCATCACCGCCACCAACTACACGTTCCAGACCCAACTCACCGAGGGATACCGGTTCTGTCTCGCCAAGTTCGAGGTCGGGGCCGTCGGCTCCGCGGCACTCAAGCCCTCGCTGCCCAAGATCGCCGGGCGGGCGCTGCGCGCCTGCGGCGCGCAGTTCAAGTGGTCGCTGCTGCGCTATGGCCCGGTCGACCGGCAGATCTGGGAGAATCTCGCACGCTTGTACACCGCCTCGGAAGCCCTCGGCTTCGGGCCGTGGCTGCTGAAGCTGTACCGCGGAGAGCAGCGCGAGACCACCGCCGAGCGCGAGTTCCTGCGGCCGCTGATGCTGGCGATCTCCTCGCCGGACGGCCTGCTGCCGATCCAGATCGAGCTCGCCGATCGCGTCATCGCGCATTGCTCCGACGCCTACGTGATCTCGGCCCAGCCCGGCAAGGAGCTGCACTACGTCAGCGATCTCGCCGCCGCCTTCCCGCCCGGGCCGCATTTCTCCGCGTATCACGGTGACGCCGCAGACGCGCTTCTTCGGCCCGGCGAGGCCGCCAAGCGGATCGCGCGCTACATCGCCGACATCGAGCGCTCCGGCAACGTCCCGCCGGAAATGAACCTCGGCCTCGAGGTGAATCCGACCGTGGTACTGGCGACGCTGCAGCACCTGGCGCGCTACTGGTCGCCCAACCTGCCCGAGCGCAAGGAGACGCGGCGACGCAGGACCGAGCACGTGACTGTCGTGCACGAGTTCGGCGAGGTCGTCGCCAACGCCGGCGGCCTGTTCTTCGAATCGCCCTTCGTCAGCAACGACGAGGAATGGATCGTCGAAAACGAAAGTGCGGGCGGCTTCGGCGCCTTCGTGCCGAAGCACCTCGGCGCGTGGCTGCGGGTGGGCAGCCTCATCGCCGTGCGCCGTGAGGAAGGGGTGGCCTGGGGCGTCGGTATCGTGCGGCGGGTAATGGGCGACGAGCAGGGCAACCGCTACGCCGGCATCCAGATGCTCGCCACCGGCGGGGCTGCGGTCACGGTGTTTCCGAACGGGCCCCCGGCGCCAGGCACCACGCTTTCACCCGAAGGCGAGCTTTGCATTCTGCTGCCTTCCGCGAGCACGACCCAGAGCGGCGAATGCATCCTGCTGTTGCGCCCCGAGCTGTTCTCGCCCAACCAGACGCTGCAGATGCATGCCTACGATCGCGAGTATCTGCTCACGCCGGCGGCGCTCGCCGAGCAGGGTGACGATTTCGAGATCGGGCGCTTCAAGATCCTGGAACGGACGAAGTAGCACATCGGGCCGCACGGTCTCACTCCAGCTCGTCCAGATTCGCGCGGCCAGCTCTTGTGCAGCAGGCGGGATAGCGCGCGGTCGGCAAGGATCTTGCCGCCGGTCTGGCAGCGCGCGCAGTAGTTGGTCTCGTTCTCGGCGTGCACGATGCGCTGTACCGGCGCACCGCACACCGGGCAGGGTTGACCGAAGCGGCCGTGCACCGCCATCTCGGGGCGAAATGCAGTGACCTTCTCGGGAAACTTCTCGCGTGCGTCCGTACGCAGCCGTTGCGTCCATTCGGTCAGCACCACGCGCGTGGCATCGAACAAGCGCGCGATCTGCTCGTCGTTCAGATTTGCACTGAGCGCTACCGGCGAGAGCTTCGCGCGATGCAGGATCTCGTCGGAGTAGGCGTTGCCGATCCCGCTGAAGATGTGAGGATCGGTCAACGCGCGCTTGAGCGTGTGATTCTCTTGTTTGAGGCGCTGCCCGAAGGATGCGAGGTCGGCATCCAGCACTTCCAAGCCACCCATGTCGAACTGGCGCAGTGCGTCCTCCCCTTGCACCAGGTGAATTGACGCACGCCGCTTGGTACCGGCTTCGGTGAATGCGAGTGTGCCGTTGTCGAACTCGAGCAGCGCCAGCGTGATGCGGCCCGGCGGCTTGTCCTTGGGTCCCAGCCAACGCAGGCGTCCCGCGATCATCAGGTGCAGCACCAGGAACAGGTTGCCGTCGAGAACAAGGACGATGCGCTTGCCCATGCGCCGCAGCGCCTTGACTTGCCTGCCCTCGACCGCGCTGATCGGCGGTGCAGCAGTGCGCAACAGGAATGGACTCTGGATGCGCACACGCTCGAGGCGGTGACCGACGATGCGCTGGTCCAGCGCTTCGATGTAGACGACGACGTCGGGCAGCTCTGGCATGCGACTAAGGTAACGGGTGCTGAGTACCAGGAATTCTACGGCACCACAGCGGCTGGCATGCGCCCGAGGATCAGGTTGGTCTTGCGACCGAGGTAGGCGGTGTTGCGGTTGCGATCGTAGTAGCGCGGGTTCGGGACCATGGCAGCGAGCTTGGCGGCCTCCCATGCGTCCAGGCGGGCGGCGCTGGTCTTGAAATAGTACTGAGCGGCGGCCTCGCAGCCGAATACGCCGTTGCCCCACTCTATGATGTTGAGGTAGATCTCGAAGATGCGCTCCTTGCTCATCACCGTCTCGATGATCAGCGTGATGAACGCCTCTTCGAGCTTGCGGATGGTGCTGCGTTTGGGTGAGAGGAAGAGGTTCTTGGCAAGCTGCTGGCTGATGGTGGAGCCCCCCGCCACGACTTTGCCTTTCTGGCGGTTCTTCTCGTAGGCGCGCTGGATCGCCTCCCAGTCGAAGCCCGCATGCTCCATGAAATTCGCGTCCTCGGCCGCCACCAGCGCGCGCTTCAGGTTGAGCGAGATCTTGTCGTACGGCACCCATACGTGCTTAAGCTTCGCCCTGGGATTCTTCTCCTGCATCGTCTCCAGCCGATCCTCCATGAAGGCGCTGCTGGAGGGGTTGACGAAGTTCCACCACACCACGTGCAGAAAGATCCAGGCAAAGTACAGCAGCACCAGGCCGAGCGCCACCAGCCCGCCACGCCAGAGCAAGCCACGCACCTTCACAGTGCTTTGAGCTGCGCGATGACTGGAGCAGTCAGCGGCCGCACGCCGCGCCACACGAAGAAGGATTCGGCGGCCTGCTCCACCAGCATGCCGAGGCCGTCGGCCAGCCGGGATGCACCCTCGCGCTGCGCCAGTTGCAGGAACGGTGTAAGCCCCTTGCCGTACATCATGTCGTAGGCGGCGCAGCCGGGCGCAAAGACGCCGTGCGGCAACTCTGGAACGGTGTCGCTCAGGCTCGCGGAGGTCGCGTTGATGATCAGATCGAACTGTCTGCCGGCGAGCCCCTCGTAGCTGCTCGCGCGCAGCTCTGCACCGCCAGCGCGCGCACCGAACCGATCCACCAGGGCGCGCGCCTTGTTCTCGGTGCGATTGCCGACCAGCAAGGCGCGCGGACCAGCGTCCAGCAGGGGGCCCATCACCCCTTGCGCTGCGCCGCCCGCCCCCATCAGGAGCACGCGCTGTCCGGCGATGGCAAAGCCGAGATTGCCCTCGAGGTCGCGGACCAGGCCCACCCCGTCGGTGTTGTCGCCGACGATGCCGTCGCTTTCGAATCTCAGCGTGTTGACCGCCGCTGCATCCAGCGCGCGGGGGCTGCGCTGCTGCGTCAGCCCGAACGCCTCCAGCTTGAACGGGAGGGTGACGTTGAGCCCTCTGCCACCGGCACTTCTAAACGCCTCTACCGTGGCGCGGAACCCGTCCAGCGGCGCGAACAGCCGTCCGTACTCGATGTCCTGCCCGGTCTGGCGCGCGAACTGCGCGTGAATCAGCGGCGACTTGCTGTGCGCCACCGGGTTGCCGACGACGGCGTAGCGGTCCGTCATTGCAACAGCAGGTCGCTGCGGGTGAACGCCCAGGTGCGGGTAATGTGGAGGATGTCCGTCTCGCGCCGCACGTTGGCGGGGAACGCCTTGAACGGCGCAGCCAGCATCACGATGCGCTCCACCGCCGCGTCGAGAACCGGGCTGCCCGAGGAGCGGTCGATCTCGACCCTCTCGACGCTGCCGTCCGCCTTGATCGCCACCGTGACCAGCACGCTGCCGAACTCCTCGCGCTGACGCGCCTCCGGCGGGAAGTTGGCGGTGCCCACCCGCTCGATCTTCTGCCGCCACTGGTCGACGTACTCGGCGTACACCACGCTGTGCGTGCGGGCGCCGATGAACTTGCGCTTGGGCAGCTCCTGGTACGCCTGCCACTCGCGGTCGATCTCGGCCTCCAGGCGCGCCACCTCGAGTCGGCTCTCGGGCAGATCGGCGAGCTTGGCGTGCTCGATCTGCTTGGTCTGCTCGATGGGCATGGTCTTGGGATTGGTCGTGTAGCTGTCCGGATTGATCTGCGCGAGCAGGCGCTGCGCTTCGGACTCCAGCTGCTGGACTCGCTTGGCGGCGAGCGACAGCTCGGCGTCGGCGGGCATGTTTGGCACGGCCGGCAGGTTGCTCTTGGCGCGCAGGCGCTTCTCGGTGTTGCCGCCGCCGTCGAGGTTGGCCTGGGCCAGCGCGTCGGCCTTGGTCGGGCGTGTCGAGGACTTGCTGTTCACCAGCACCACCTCGATCGTCCCCTTGTCCTTGAACAAGCTCGCGTCCGGGTACTGGAAGTGGACCAGCAGCACCACGGCGTGAAACAGCACCGACAAGCCGATCGCCACCGACAGGGTGGTGGAAGCAGGCCGCGGAGCGAGCGGGTCGATGACCTCCGCGGGCAGGTCGGCGCGGGCAGGGCTCAGGCGAAGAATCGAAGCGGCCAAATCGGTTGCGTGAGCGGCGGATCGGGCTATTGTATATGCAAGCAACGGGCCACTGTCGTTTCACGGCGCCTGCGGCACTAAGACTGCCGGCGCCCGCGGCACGGAAACTCCCGGCGCCCGCGGCGAGAAAACTCCCGGTGCCTGCGGCGTGAAAGATCACGGCGCCGCGGCCACACCGCGGAACTCTGCACGCAGGCTCAGGTCGAGCAAGTCGACGTCGGTCACCGCGAGGTTGACCCGCGTGCCGAGCTCCAGTTCGGGCAGGCCGTGCACCTTGGTGATCAGGGGGATATCGGCAATCTTCACCAGACCTTCTCGAATTACTTCAGCGGCAATAGTGGCGACCGATTCCTGAAGCAGCCAGCGCAGGCACCAGTAGCGCTCCATGGTGCGCTGGAACTCGCCGTAGATTTCGTAGGCCTGCTCGAAGTCGCGCATCGCCGTGAGCATGCGCTCGCTCTTGGGCGGATAGGGCGGCGCCTCGCCCCGCACCCAGGCGATGAGCTGCCGTTGATTGATCAGGTCGACGTAACGGCGCAAGGGGGAGCTCGCCCACATGTACTGGGCCACGCCCAGGCCCTGGTGCGCCGCCGGCACCGTGGACATGCGCACCTTACCGTTGTTCTGAGAGCGGTAGATGGCCGGCACCCCCGCCTCGGCGAGCAGGCGACCCCACTCCGAGTTGACGAAAATCATCATCTCGGCCACCACCAGGTCGATGGGAGAGCCGCGCTTGCGCACCACGATCCGTACGCGCTCGTCCTCGACGTAGAAGTTGTAGTCCATCTGCACGCCGCGCTGCGCTTCGGGACGGCCGCGCCCCGCGTCCAGCACCCCGGCCAGGTCCCACAGCACGTGCAGAGCGTCGGCGAACGGGAAGGCGCGCTGCTCGGCGGCAATGGTCTCCTCGTTGAACTGCGCCTCCAGCACGTCATGGCGCAGGTTGGCGGCAATTCTTACCTGTTCGACGGCGCTGCGCGTGCCGCGCACACGCAGGTCCGGTCCCACGTCCAGGTACAGAGACAGGGCGGGCGCGTTGCGGCCTTCCGCCAAGGTGTAACGCTCGACGAACGCTTCGGGCAACATGGTGATCTTGTCGCCCGGCATGTAGACGGTCGACAGCCGCGAGGCGGCCTCCTGGTCGAGCTGTGTGTCGGGCGCTATCCCGAGCGCCGGCGCGGCGATGTGCACGCCGATCTCCCAGCCGCCCGCAGGCAGCGCGCGCACCGAAAAGGCATCGTCGATTTCGGTCGTCGTGATGTCGTCGATGCTGAACGCCTCGGCTGGCGCCAGCGGGAGGTCGGGCGGCAGTGGCTGCGCCTCGTCGGCGGCCTGGAAGCCCCGGCCCTTGGGGAAGTGCTCGAGGAGAAAGCGATTCAGATGGTAGTCGCGAGTCGAAGGAATCGCGCCGCACTTCTCCAGGAGATGCGCTGTGGATAGACCGGCAGCACTGGCGGCCTGCTCCAGCGCCTTGACTTCGATGGTGTTGCGGTCCGGGTTGTACAGCAATTCGTTCAACCGCGGCAGGAACTCCTCTGGCAGCTCGAAGCGCGCGAGCTGTTCCATGTAGCGCGCCTGTGCGAGCGCCTGCTGACGCTTGCGTTCGACGCTGGCGAGCGCGGCCTTCAGCGCATCGGCCGGCGCGGCGCGGTAGCGACCCTTGCCCTTTTTGTAGAAGTACATGGGCGAACCATGCAGGCGCAGCAGCAGCGCCGCCGACTCCAGAGCGCTGGGGGCATGGCCGTAGTAGTCGCGCCCCAGCACGTCGTAGGAGAACTCGTCCGCGCCGCAGCACTCCCACAGGAAGTCCACGTCCACCGCCTCGGCCGATTTGTGCGCAGCTTCCAGGAAGTTGGAGAGCGCGCCGTCGAAGCGGAACAGGACGTTGCCCGCCTTGACCTTGCTGCGCTTGCCGTGCGGCGCCTCCACCTGCAGCGAGGTGTCGTTGTCAGCGAGGACGGCGCCGACCTTGAAGGTGCCTTCCTCTTCGTAGAAGACGTTCATGCGGCGGGTGCGCGTGGAACCTGCGGGCAGGAGGGTTGGCGAAGCGGGCGCGCATTATAGCCGACCGGGCAGCGCAGCGGACTCGCGCGCACCGCGCTGCGACGCGGCCGGCAATCAAACGACGCCGGCGAACTCCAGCACCGAATCCAGATACTGCGCGAACTGCGCAAAGCCGTGGTCGCTGCCCGGCACGACGAGCTGCCTCGCCCCCGCGTATTTCGTCACCGCCTCGCGGTAGTCGAGTACCTCGTCGCCGACGGTCACCATCAGATAGTAGCGCTGCGGCTGCGTCGGGCGCTCGACCCACAGCGCCTCCAGCTCGTCGAGATGGCGTTCGGTGAGCTCGTAAGCGGCTCCCGTATACAGGTTGCGCTGCATTCCCAGGTAGGCGCGCAGCCCGATGTGGGGTGTGACCGCGGGGTTCACCAGCACCGCGCGCACCCCGTGCGTCTCGGCGAGCCAGGTCGCGTAGTACCCGCCCAGGGAGCTGCCGATCAGAGTGATGGAAGCCGCCGGCGCCCGCGTCATTTCGCGCTCGACAACCGCGATCGCCTGGGCCGGGCGGTCGGGCAGCGCCGGGCAACGGTAGTCTGCGGCGCGGCCCATCGACTGGAGATGCGCCTGCAGTTGCCGCGCCTTGGTGGACTGCGGTGAGCTGTTGAAGCCGTGGAGGTAGATCAGCATGGTGGGGATGCGCGCCCGCGCCAGCGGGCCCGATGGCGTCGCGTACGTTCCATTCTGCCGCAGAGTGCCGGCCGAACCAAGCCGAAGTGGCTCGAGCACAGCTCCGTTGAGCGGATATCAGGCAACCGTTTCACCCTCCCCACCCGCTCCGAAAGATCCAGGTCGAGCGCGGACCAGCGTGTCGCGGGCCAGCGCGCCTTCGCGGTCGCATCCGTGACGGGCCTCCCCGCTCGGGCGGCAATACCACGCGACGGACGGCCCTTCGCTGCGGGCGGCCTTAAGGGACCCTTAAGCCGGCCCTGTCCACACTCATTGCTTCGGCGAGCGCAACGTACGCGTGTTGCTTACACTGCACGCTGCTAATCACGGCTTTCCTCCTCCAGAACCACCCGATGCGATTGCTGATCGTCGAAGATGACGCCCTGATCGGCGCGGGTGTGCGCACCGGACTCAAGCAGGCCGGGTTCACCGTCGATTGGGTCAAGGACGGCCAGGCCGCGGCACTGGCCATCGCCAATGGGGTGTACGACGGCGTCGTTCTGGACCTTGGGCTGCCGCGTAAGGACGGGCTCTCGCTGCTGCGCGATTTGCGCGCCAAGGGAAACGATCTGCTGGTGCTGGTTCTGACCGCACGCGACGCAGTGGAAGATCGCGTGCGCGGGCTCGACAGCGGGGCCGACGACTATCTCATCAAACCGTTCGACCTCGATGAGCTGACCGCGCGGATGCGTGCGCTGCTGCGCCGCCGCGCCGGACGCGCCGACTCGGTGATCCGGCACGGTCCGGTCCTGCTCGACCCGGCCGCGCGGCGGGTCGAGCTCAGGGGCCAGCCAGTCGGCCTGTCGCCGCGCGAGTTCGCGCTGCTGCAAGCGCTGCTTGAGCGGCCGGAGGCGGTGCTCTCCCGCGAGCAGCTCGAAGAGCGCGTCTACGGCTGGGACGAAGAAGTGGCGAGCAACGCGATCGAGGTGCACCTGCACAACCTGCGGCGCAAGCTCGGTGCGGGAATCGTCCGCAACGTGCGCGGCGCAGGCTACTGCGTCGCACCCGCCGATGAGATCGATCCGTAGACGGCTGCTGCTGCTGCAGCTCTCCGCGGTGCTGCTGGTAAGCGGGCTCGTGGTGGCCGGGGCCTACTATCGCATCCGCGACGAGTTCTACGAGATGCAGGACTATCACCTGCAGCAGGTCGCCTTGCTGCTCATGCAGCAGGGCGAGCTGGCCGACCTGCGCGGTTCGGTCCCGCTCCCGGAGGAAGAGGATCTCGACTTCATCGGCCAGATCTGGAGCGAGAACCACAAACTCATCTATTCGTCGCACGAGGACTATCCGTTGCCGTTGCCCGATCACGCGGGCTTGAGCACCGTGGAGTGGGACGACGAGCTGTTTCGCATCTACGCGCTGACTCGGCATGGACGCACCGTGCAGGTGGCACAGTCGCTCGAGATACGCGAGGCTGCGCTGCAGGGCATGTCGGTGCGCCTGTTGCGGCCGCTCCTGCTCATCGTTCCGCTGCTGGGGATCGCCACCTGGATCACGGTGGGTCGCGGCCTGCGCCCGCTCGGCGCGCTGCGCGAGGAGGTCACCCAGCGCAACCCGGCGTCTCTACAACCCATCGCGCTCGAACACGCGCCCGACGAAGTCAAGCCGCTGGTGGGTTCGCTCAACGACCTGCTGCTGCGCCTGGGTCAGGCGCTGGACAGCCAGCGCCGCTTCACCGCGGACGCGGCCCACGAGCTGCGCACACCCTTGACCGGGGTGAAGCTGCAGTTCCAGCTGCTCGAGCGTGCGCATGACGAGCAGGAGCGGCACGAGGCCATCGAGCTGTTGAAGGCCGGCATCGAACAGGCAATCCGGCTGGTTCATCAGCTCCTCACCCTCGCGCGGCTCGAACCCGATTCGCCTGCATTCACCCGCCTGCCTGTCGCGCTCGGTACGGTTGCGCGGCGGGCAGTGGCCGATTTCGCACCGATGGCTGCGGAGCGATCCATCGCGCTGCGCGTGGGGCCTTGCGACGAGGTGACGCTGTCCGGCGACGAGGATCAGCTGCGCATCCTGATCAACAACCTGATCGACAACGCTGTGCGCTATACGCCGCCGGGCGGGGAGGTGGAAGTCGGTGTGATCGCCGACGAGGGCACGGTCACGTTGGAAGTCGCCGACTCCGGCCCCGGCATTCCCTCCGAGGAGCGGCCGCGGGTATTCGATCGCTTCTACCGGGTGCCGGGCAGCGCCGCCCCCGGCAGCGGCCTGGGCCTTTCGATCGCCCAACGTGTCGCCGATGCGCACGGCGCCAGCATGGAGCTGGCCACTTCCGCGCGCGGGGGCTTGCTGGTCCGGGTACGCTTCCCGGCCTTAAGCGTGGCTTAAGTCGGGGCTGCCTAGACTGCACACGTGGCCATACAGACCGCCACGTTTCTATCAACTTGAGAGGATCGTCATGAACACCCGGAAACTGCTTGCCCTCGGCACCGCACTCGTATTCACCTCGCTGGCGAGCGCCGGCTTCGCCGCAGACCAGAAGGCTGCTCCCGCCCAGCCACCCGCCGCCAGCGCGCAGGCCCCGGCCAGCGGCGACGCGCCCGCCAAGCCCAAGAAGTCGAGCAAGAAGCACAACAAGAAGACGCCCGCGCCCGAGACCAAGGGCTGAGGTTGGAAGGGTCTTAGTTCCCCTCCTCGGTTACACGCCGCCGGCTTCCCGGCGGCGTTTTTTTTGGTCGGCCTGCGGTTCGCCGGTCTGCTCCGAGGCGTTCGCCCTCTGCGGAGCTTTGTCAGCCAGTTCGGCAATTGGCGCCACAGGATGCTTGTGCCGCGCAGCACTGCGACCGCTCGCGATGTGCCAAACCAACACCAACGGGCCCGCGATACCGATGCCCCAGTGAAACAGGCTGATCCAGGGGCGCGCATCCTCGCTGCCGAAGTAGTACAGCGCGTAGCCCGACAGTGTGAGCAGCAGCACGACGGACGAGAGCGCAATGCCGAGCGGCAGGTTGCGCCTGTGATGCCAGCCGCGTCGCACATGGACGGGCAGCAGGGACCCCACCACCAGCAACGCCAGCATCGCTGCCCCGCCATGCAATCGCAGCCACCATTGTTCGAGCGGGTGGGGTGCCGGACCGAACTGCCCGTCCCTCTGCAGGAAGTAGTGGAAGACCAGCCACAAGGCGCCGCTCGCAAACAGCACGGCGGCGGACCAGTAGACCCACCGGCGATGGCCAGACGTCAAGCGCACGGTGCGACACCCCGAGCCGGTCCGGCAATCTCTGCAACGTCGTTTGCGCGCGTGAGCAGAGCGCCGTGGTAACGCCGACGGCACGCCGCGGTCGGGCAGACCTTCAACGCAGCGCCACGCGATGCAACGCGAGCAAACGTTTCACGCCTTCGGTGATGTGGCGGCATGACAACGTCGCACCGGTGATGTTCTTGATGTCCTGATCCAGCGCCAGCGTGTCGCCCACGCGCTTGCCGACGAACTGACGCCGCCAAGCCGGGTTGCGCACTTCATAGCCGTACGCCTCGCGATAGTCCATCACTTCGATCTGCCGCACGCTGCCGTCGGCATTGAGTCCAACAGCGTAAGTAATAAGCTCGTGCTTCCCGACCACTTCGTCAACGATGAACCAGCCGAGCAAGCCGGCGTCCGTGCGCGCCTGCCAAACGCGCTGCTCGCTCGCCCGCACCGGCACACCCGAGGCCGATTCGATGGCCAGGACTTGCTCCTTGCTCAAGCTCACCGGCGCGGGCACGAAGCGGGTGGCGTCGCTGAAGATCGCCGACTGTGCCTGTTCCACGCTCAGATACTGCGCTGCATAGCACTGCTGGACGGCAACGATCGCGACGGGGGCCAGCCAACGGACGAACTCTGTCATACGGTCCGCAGCATAGTAGGAACGATTCCTATCGGCAACACGCGCGGGTCCTGGCGCAGGCCGGCTCTCCACGCGCGGATGGCACTGGAGGCCGGCCGTACAAAGGAACGCGATGCGCGCTCCTTTGTCTCGGCCGGGGTGGCTTCCCCTCCTGGGGAGGGTGTCGCAAAATGGCCAGTCAACCGCAAAGGCGCGAAGGCGCAAAGAACGGCCGCAAAGAGTTGCCATGGAAAACATGGGCTCTTCTTTGCGCTTGCTTTGCGTCTTTGCGCCTTTGCGGTCAATCAGTAAACCTATTGCGACACTCTCTTGCTGAGTGAGGAAATAAGACTAAGGGCGCGCAGTGCGTGCGGACAAGGCTTGCAGCAACTTGTCGTGCACCCCGCCAAAACCGCCGTTGCTCATCACCAGGATGTGATCCCCGGAGCGCGCGGCGCCGGCCACGGCGGAGACGAGCTGGCCCGAGGTCATCGTGGGTGACCGCCACGGCGCCCAGGGGAGCGAGCGCGGCCGCGGCGTCCCAGCCGATCCCGTTGGTGTAGCAGAACACCAGGTCGGCACCGCGCAAGCTCGGGCCCAGGCTGTCTTTCATGACCCCCATCTTCATCGTGTTGGAGCGCGGCTCCAGCACGGCGAGGATGCGCGCGTTCCCAACTTTGCTGCGCAGGCCGGCGATGGTCAGCTCGATCGCGGTAGGGTGATGGGCGAAGTCGTCGTATACCGTCACGCCGTCTACCTGGCCGCGCACCTCGAGGCGCCGTTTCACGTTGCGGAAACGCGCGAGCGCCGCGATGCCGCGCTGCACCGGCACACCCACGTGACGCGCGGCCGCCAGTGCGGCGAGCGCATTGTGACGGTTGTGTGCGCCCAGCAGTTCCCATTGCACTGTGCCCTGCACCCGATCCCCCAGCTTGACGGCGAAGCTGCCGTCGCTAGCCGGGGCGCCGGCATGCCAGCCCGTCTGCACACCTACCCGCTCCACCGGCGTCCAGCAGCCGCGCGCCAGCACCCGTTCCATGCTGGCCTCGAGGCCATTCGCAACGATGAGACCGTTGCCCGGAACGATCCGCACCAGATGATGGAACTGCGTCTCGATGGCGGCCAGGTCGGCAAAGATATCGGCGTGGTCGAACTCGAGATTGTTAAGAATCGCCGTGCGCGGGTGGTAGTGGACGAACTTGGAGCGCTTGTCGAAGAAAGCGGTGTCGTACTCGTCGGCCTCGATCACGAAGAAGGCCGATTCCGTGAGCCGTGCCGATACGCCGAAGTTCTCGGGTACGCCGCCGATCAGAAATCCCGGCTCGAGGCCACCGTCCTCGAGCAGCCAGGTGAGCATGGCGGTGGTGGTGGTCTTGCCGTGCGTGCCGGCCACCGCCAGCACCCACTTCTCCCGCAGCACGTTCTCGTACAGCCACTGCGGGCCGGAGATATAGGCCAGGTTGCGTTCGAGGATCGCCTCCATCAGCGGGTTGCCGCGCGAGACGACGTTGCCGATGACGAACAGATCGGGCT
Source organism: uncultured beta proteobacterium (assembly GCA_963772865.1). Classification (GTDB taxonomy): domain Bacteria; phylum Pseudomonadota; class Gammaproteobacteria; order Burkholderiales; family SHXO01; genus SHXO01. Next base: position 113,668 of record CAVYZA010000038.1, read on the forward strand.
TGAGATCCACCTGCTCGGGGCGCCCAGCCCTCGATGAGCTCGATGCCTTGCGCCTCCAGCTGCGTGCTCATGGGCGGGTAGACGTTGGCGTCGCAGCCGGTGACGCGATGCCCGGCCTGCTTCGCGATCGCCGCGATGCCGCCCATGAAAGTGCCGCAGATGCCGAGGATGTGGATGTGCATTGTCTAGACTAGAAGGACTCTTCGCCACCAAGCTTGCCCTTGCCGCCGATCGACGCAAGGAAGAACGAGAGCAGCTCGCTCGCTGCAAATCAAGCCTAAGGCGCGGAAGCTCAAGGACAGGATAACGGCAGCCTAGACGTTCAATTGAGCGGTCCAGGGTTGCTGGCTTGCCGACCATTGACGATAGCGGGTGTGTGCGCTCATCCACGCCGCCCATTCCGCTTCGGTTTTCCTGGGCGCTGTTTGCGTTCCCCGGTCGCAGCAAGGGCAAGCTTGGTGGTGAAAGGCGCAGAGAGTCGCACTCAGTACGGAAAAAAGTGTGCGAGCGCGTTGGCGGCAATGCGTCCGCCCCACTCCTGCAGGAAGTGCCCGCCGTCGGCGATCTCCATCGGCGCCGGGCAGCCGCGGATATGGCGATGGAGAGCGCGCATCACCGGCGGACCGAGCACCGGGTCGAGCATGCCGATCGCCATGTAGCTCGCCCCGTTCCAGCGGGTCGACAAGTAGTCGCGGGCCTGGCGCGAGATCGCAGCGCCTGGTGCATCCGGAAGTTCGGGCACCAGTTGCGGGAAGCGGCGCACACCAGCCTTGTAGCGTGCGTCCGGGAACGGCGCATCGTAGGCTGCGCACTCGTCCGGCCGCAGATGGGGGCAAGCCCGGCCGAGCAGCTTGCCCGCCGACAAGTCGGGGTTCTTCGCCACCCAGCTGCGCCACGCGAGAAACCCTTCGGGCAGCGGCGCGTCGCCGCAGCCGAGCGTGGTGTTCATCACCAGCAGTCGCGTGATGCGCTCCGGCATCGCGATCGGCAGCGTCAGACCGAGGAGGCCGCCCCAATCCTGCACCACCAGGCAGACGTTGCGAAGGTCCAGCGCTTCGATCACGAGCGATCAGGGTCTGGCGATGAAAGTCGAAGGTATACACGGCCTCGTCGAGTGGCTTGTCGGAGCGCCCGAAGCCGAACAGGTCCGGCGCCACGGCCCGATGCCCGGCTTGGGTGAATACCGGCAACATGCGCCGGAACAGATAGGCCCACGTGGGCTCCCCGTGCACGCAGAGGAATGTCGCCTCCGCGTCGCGTGGCCCTGCATCGACGTAGTGCAGGCGCAGCCCGGAATAGCCAGGAAGGCCGTCCAAGTAGTGCGGTGCGTAGGAGAAGCCCGGCAGGTTCGCGAATGCTTCTTCAGGGGTGCGCAGGGCGGAGATGCCGGTCATGGTGTGGGAGCGTTCCGAAGCGCATCGCGGCGGCGCGTAGAGCGTGCAGACAGCAGGAGCGAGCTCGAATTCTACAGGAGCCTGCTCAGGTCCCCCCGCACAAAGCCCGATAAGGGCACGTCCAAGCTGCGCCCAAGTGCAATCACCTTGAACAGCTCGCCCATCTCGCTCGGACTCACCAACTTCTGTACTCCGGCCGCCAGCGTTCAGATACTCGGCCGCGGGCTCGATTGGCGTAGCTGCGAGCAGCTCGGTGATTCCCAGGTTCACCAGCCAGTGGGCCTGCGTCGTATAGCCCATGAAGCTGAGGCCACCCTCCAGGCCGGCGCGCAGGATAGCGCTGAAGTCCACGTGCGCTGTGATGTCCTGCAGGCCGGGCCAGAAGAACGGATCGGCATGCGCGCGATGCCGGTAGTGGCACATGAGCGTGCCGGCGCCGCGCTGGGGATGGTAGTACTCCCCTTCTCCGAAGCCATAGTCGACCAGCAGCACGACCCCACGCTCCAGCATGGACGCGAGAGAGCGCACCAACGCACAGGCGGCGAAGCCTATTTCGCTCACGTACGGTCGCGGCGGGTCGAGTCGGAATGCTGCATGCAGGAGCTTTGGATCGACAATCGGACGGTCTTCGAAAGCGAACTCACCATCGCGCAGAATCACACCGCGCTCGACGGCGACCGCGTCGTGCCAGGCCACCAGATGCACCGGCAACGCGTCCAACACCTCGTTGCCGAGGATCACGCCGGTGAATCGATCCGGCAGCCGATCCAGCCATTGCACACGGGCTGTGAGCCGGTGCGGCAGCCGCCCCAGCAATTCGCGCTGCCGCGCGCGCAACTCCGCGCTCACCTCGAGGATGAAGTAGTGCTCGGGCGAGCAACCAAGCGCATCGAGCGCACCCAGCAGATCGGCGGCCATGCGCCCGGACCCCGCTCCGAGCTCCAGGATCTCGCCGCCACCCGCACGCAGCACCTCGCCGACCTGGCGAGCCAGCGCGGCGCTGAACAGGGACGACACCTCGGGCGCTGTGACAAAGTCACCGCCTGCACCCAGCTTGCGAGCGCCGGCGACGTAATAGCCAAGGCCCGGCTCGTACAGGGCCATGTCCATGTAGCGATCGAAGCCGAGCCAGCCGCCGCTCGCGGCGATCGCCTCGGCGATGCGCCGACGCAGGGCAGCGCTGTGTGCTTGCGCCTGCGCAGCAGGCGCCGGCAGCGGCGGATCGAGCGGTGGCAAGGGGCGGGGGCGAGAGCGAAATCCAGGTAGAATTTTACCCCTCGCCGCGGAGGCTGGGATGCCGGAGAAAGTCGCCCTCATCACGGGTGGTGCGCGCCGGGTGGGAGCGGCGATCGGCCGGCTCCTCCACCAAGGCGGGATGGATTTGATGGTCCACTATCGCTCGTCCGCGGAGCAAGCGCGGGCGCTGCAGGCGGACCTCAACGCCGTGCGCGCCGATTCTGTGGCCCTGCTGCAGGCGGACTTGCTGAACGCGGCCTCGCTGCCCGCGATGGTGAACGAAACGCTGCAGCGGTTCGGGCGTCTGGATGTGCTGATCAACAATGCCTCGAGCTTCTTTCCGACCGTCGTGGGGGAGATCAGCGAGCGGGAGTGGGACGACCTCATGGGGACCAACCTCAAGACACCTCTGTTCCTGTCCCAGGCCGCGGCACCGCACCTGCGCCGCAGCCACGGCTGTATCGTGAACATCATCGATATCCACGCCGATCGCCCGATGCGCAACTACGTCCTCTACAGCGTGGCCAAGGGCGGATTGCTGGCGCTGACGCGCTCGCTGGCCGCCGAGCTCGGCCCCGAGGTGCGGGTGAACGGCGTCTCGCCGGGCGCGATCATCTGGCCGGAGGACGAGCGCTGGTCCGACGACCTTGCGCGTCAACGCATCGTTCAAACCACGCTGCTCAAGCGCATCGGCGATCCCGATGATATTGCGCGCACCGTGGGTTTCCTGGTATTCGACGCGCCTTACATCACCGGCCAAGTCATCGCCGTCGACGGCGGCCGCAGCATTCACTTGTAGAAGATGGACATCCGCAGACGCCACTACGAAGACAACAAACTCGCCAAGCGCCTGCGCCGCCTGGTCGGGGAGGCCATCGCCGACTTCGACATGATCGGCGCGGGCGACCGGGTGATGGTGTGCCTGTCCGGCGGCAAGGACAGTTACGCGCTGCTCGACGTGCTGCTGAGCCTCAAGGAGCACGCCCCGGTGGACTTCGAGGTGATCGCGTTCAACCTCGATCAGCGCCATCCGGGCTATCCAGCCGACGTGCTGCCGCGGTATCTGAGCTCCCTGGGTGTGCGCTTCCATATCGAGACGCAAGACACCTACAGCGTGGTCAAGCGCGTGATTCCGGAAGGCAAGACCATGTGCAGCCTGTGCTCGCGGCTGCGGCGTGGCGTCATCTATCGCGTGGCCAAGGAGCTGGGCGCGACCAAGATCGCGCTCGGTCATCACCGCGACGACATGCTCGAGACGTTTTTCCTGAACCTGTTCTTCAACGGCAGGCTCAAGGCCATGCCACCCAAGCTGGTGAGCGACGACGGCAACCACATCGTCATCCGCCCGCTCGCCTACGCCGGCGAGGACGACCTGATCCGCTACGCGGAGCTGCGGCAATTTCCGATCATTCCGTGCGATCTGTGCGGCTCGCAGGACAATCTGCAGCGCAAGCAGATCAAGGCGATGCTGACCGAGTGGGAGAAGCGGCACCCCGGGCGCATGGAAACCATCTTCCGCAGCCTGCGCAACGTCGAGACCTCGCACCTGGCCGATGCGCGGCTGTTCGATTTTGCCGGTCTCGCCCCGACCGGGATCCCCATGCCGGGCGGCGACATCGCCTTCGACGAGGAGCCGCTGCCGCAGACGGTGGTGCCGTTGCGGCGAGTTGATGTCGCTTAGCTGAGCGTCGTCCGGCCCGAGGCCGAACGCGACGCAGGAGGATGATCTTCCGCGACCTTACCGTTGCGCGTCTACTCCGCCGCAGCCTTGCCTTGTAGGCCCATGATTTAGCTCATATCGCCAGCATCAAATCGCTCTTGTCAAAATTATTTTGATATGGCAGACTTACATCTTCCATCGAGACTCAGCCCATGAACTGCGCCGACCGCCTCGTCGCCATCTTCGGCAGCCAAGCCGATGTGGCACGCCGTTTCCGCGTCGACCGCGCGGTGGTGAATAACTGGGTCAAGTCCGGCTACGTGCCGTCGCGCTGGGCGGTGGAAGTCGAGCACCTCACCGATGGCAAGATCGCCGCGGTGGAAGTGCTCAACGAAGCCAACGCGCGCAAGCCCATCCGGGTGAAGTCGCGCGGCGAAGAAGACAGTCTGTTCGGACCCTCACTGGCAGGGAGTGACACCATGAATCAGTTCGCCCCGGCGAAACGCATCCATTCCTTCCATCCTCCACAGCGCACGCTGATGGGCCCGGGCCCGTCCGAGATCAACCCGCGCGTGATGGCGGCGATGGGATTGCCGGCGATCGGCTACCTCGACCCCATCTTCGTCGAGATGATGGAGGAGCTCAAAGGCCTTCTGCGTTATGCGTTCCAGACCAAGAACGCGCTGACGTTTCCGGTATCCGGCCCCGGGTCGGTAGGGATGGAATACTGCTTCGTGAACCTGGTCGCTCCAGGCGACAAGGTGATCGTGTGTCGCAACGGCGTGTTCGGCGGCCGCATGATCGAGAACGTCCAGCGCTGCGGCGGTGTGCCGGTCGTCGTCGAGGATGCGTGGGGCGAGCCGGTCGATCCCAACAAACTGGAAGACGCGCTGAAGGCCAACCCCGACACGCGCGTCGTCGCGTTCGTGCACGCCGAGACCTCCACCGGCGTGCAGTCAGACGCCAAGACCCTGGTGGAGATCGCGCACAAGCACGACGCGCTCACCATCGTGGACGCTGTCACCTCGCTGGCCGGCACGCCCGTGCTGGTGGACGACTGGAACGTCGATGCCATCTACTCGGCCAGCCAGAAGTGCCTGTCATGCACGCCGGGCTTGTCGCCGGTGTCGTTCAGCGACCGCGTGGTCGACTACGTCAAAGCGCGCAAGGACAAGATCCACAGCTGGTTCATGGACATGAATCTGCTGCTGGGCTACTGGGGCGCCACCAACCGCACGTATCACCACACCGCACCTACCAACAGTCTGTATGCGCTGCACGAAGCGCTGCTGATCCTGAAGGAGGAAGGCATCGAGAACGCATGGGCGCGCCATCAGCGCCACCATCAGGCCCTCAAATCCGGTCTCGAGGCGATGGGGTTGAAATACCTGGTGCAGGAACCTTACCGGCTGCCGCAGATGAACGCGGTCCATATCCCGGACGCCATCAAGGACCGCGAGGCCGAGGTGCGCAAGACCCTGCTCACCGAATTCAACCTCGAGATCGGCGCCGGCCTGGGTCCGCTCGCCGGCAAGATCTGGCGCGTGGGCATCATGGGTTACTCGTGCAAGCCCGAGAACGTGATGGTGTGTCTGTCCGCGCTCGGCTCGGTGCTCGATGACATGGGGCTGCCGATCCAGGTCGGCGACGCGGAGGCCGCCGCGCATCACGCGTATGCTCAACTGCACGCGCGGGCGGCGCAGCAGAAGAAGACCAGGGTGGCCGCCGCGGCCTGACCGACCTCGACCGGCGTGCAACGAATCGGGCCGCGTCTGCGGCCCGTTTCGTTTTGGGCAGCCATGGGAATATTGCACACGGACGACAAGGGCATATGTCCGCGATGTCTACGCAGCCGTGCCCTGTCACCTTGGCCGAACTACGCTCTGAACTCCGCCTTCAGAACACGGTAGAGACGGCGAAATCTTTCGCCGGACGCGCGATAGGCGTCGACGAGCGCTGGGGTTGGTTCGAACACTTCGTGTACTGGCGGCACCGTGCACACTTCCGCGATCGGCTCTCCGGTGAGCGCGAGGCGCGCCAGCCGCGCCGCCCCATACGCCGGGCCCGTCGCTCCTTCGCGATACAGCACCACCGGCTTCCCGAGCACGTTCGCGAGGATGTGCATCCACAGCCGGCTGCGGCTGCCTCCGCCGATCGCTGCGATGCGCTCGACCGTGGTCCCGGCAGCGGCGAGGAGGTCTTGAGCTTCGGCAAGCGCGAAGGCAACGCCCTCCAGCACGGATTGGATGAGCACCTCGGTGGAGGTGTCCGCGCTCAATCCGAAGAACACGCCTTTGGCGTAGGGATCGTTGTGCGGCGTGCGCTCGCCTCCCAGATACGGAAGGAAGATGACGCTACCCGAACCACGATACTGTGCCTCGACACGTGCCAGCAAGGTGCCGATGTCGGCTGCTCCCACCAGCTTCGCCGCCCACGCCAGGGCGCTCGCCCCATTGAGCAGCGCCGCCATCTGAAACCAACGCGCCGGCAGGGCGTGGCAGAAGGCATGGATGAAGGCTTCGGGAAACGGCCGATACGTCGCGGTCGACACGAAATACTGTCCCGAAGTGCCCAGCGACACGAACGCATCCCGGTCCGACACCGCTCCGATCCCGACCGCTCCTGCGGCGGCATCGCCCGCGCCTCCCGCGACGACGACCTCGGGCGGCAACCCCCACTCGCCGGCGATGTCCGGGCGCAGCATTCCCGCACGATCGCAGCCTTCTGCCAAGCGCGGAAGCTGCCCCTCCGACAAGCCGGTTGCCTGCAGGAGTTGCGGCGACCAGCGGCGTTGCGCCTGATCGAGCCACAGGGTCCCGGCCGCGTCCGACAGATCGGTCACCATTTCCCCGGTGAGGCGATAGCGCAGATAGTCCTTCGGCAGCAGCACCGTAGCCACGCGCGCGAAGTTGTCCGGCTCGTGTTTGGCGACCCACAGCAGCTTGGGCGCGGTGAACCCCGGCATCGCCGGCACACCGGCCAGCCACCCCAGTCGCGGCACGCGTTGCTCGAGCAACGCGCATTCATCGTAGGAACGGCCGTCATTCCACAGAATCGCCGGCCGGATCACTGCGCCGCGGCCGTCGAGCAGCACGGCGCCATGCATCTGGCCGGAAAGACCCATTGCACCGACCGCTGCCAGCTCTTGCGGGGCCGCACGCGCCAGGGCACGGACCGCAAGCGTCACCGCACGCCACCAGTCCTCGGGCTCCTGCTCCGACCAGAGCGGTTGCGGGCGCTGGATCGCCAACTCCTCTGTCGCCTCGGCGATCACGTGTTGCTCTCCGTCCACCAGCAGCGCTTTCACCGCCGAGGTGCCTACGTCGATTCCAAGGAAACACGCTGTCATGAGGATGGGTGGATCAAGCTGTCGCGTGGCCGAATGCCGCCGGCAAGCGCGAACTTCCGACTGCCAAGCGCATAGTGCCACCTATGGTACCGTTGTGGTTCCCGATCCTACCCGGAGGTCCCATGTCTGTCCGCCTCGCTACGCTGGCCGTGTCGGCCCTGCTGGTTATGACTGCGGCCTGCTCCAAGAAGGAAGAGTCGGCGCCGGCATCCGCACCGGCCGCAGCCAGCGGCGATGCGCGCGCGCTCTTGAAGGACGCTCGACTCATCGCGCCCGGCAAGCTCACGGTGTGCTCGGACATTCCCTATGCGCCTTTCGAGTTCAACGACAAAGACAAGGCCGGGGCGGACCAGCTCACCGGCTTCGACGTCGAGGTCGTCCGGGCGCTGGCGGCGCAACTGGCGCTCAGCGCGGATTTCAAGACCACGCCCTTCGACACGATCATCGCCGCGCTGGCCGCCGGCAACTGCGACATGATCGCTTCGGCGACAACCATCACCGCCGAAAGAAAGCAGAAGGTGGCGTTCACCCAGCCGTACTTCGACGCCGACCAGTCGCTGCTGATCCGCGCCGCCGACAAGAACAACTACAAGCATCTCGCCGACCTCAAGGGCAAGACCATCGGCGTGCAATCCGGCACGACCGGCGAGACCTACGCCAAGGCGAACAAACCGGCCGGGGCAACGGTCAAGGACTTCCCCGGCGCGGAGGATCTGTTCAACGCGCTCGCCTCGGGCGACATCGACGCGGTGCTGCAGGACTTCCCCGTCAACAAGTACCGGGCGCTGAAGGTGCCCGAGCACTTCGCGGTGACCGAGACCTTCAAGACGGGCGAGCAGTACGGCTTCGCCGTAGCAACGGACAATCCCAAACTGGTGGCGGCGCTGGACGGGGCGCTCGCGAGCGTGCGCCAGTCGGGCGAGTACGCCAAGATCTACAAGGCATGGTTCGGTGACTAGTTGATTCAATGCCGACGATGCATCTCTTCCGCCGCTGTCCGCATCGATACCGCATCTGATCTGCAAGCGGCCACCACTGCCATGGCGTTGACCCGCCGCCGACGTGCCGATCTGCTTCGCTACGCGATCTATGCGGCAACGGTTGCGCTGGTTGCGTGGGTTTTGGTCACCACCGATTGGGCGAAGCTGCAGGAGAGCTTTTTCGACTGGAAGGTCTTTCGCAGCCTGTTCCCAGACATCCTCGCGCGCGCGGCGCGCAACACGCTGATCTTCACGTTCTTCGGTTTCACCGGCGGGCTAGCGCTTGGGCTCCTGCTCGCGCTGATGCGGCTGTCGCCGGTGCGGCCGTATCGTTGGGCGGCCACCGTATACATCGAGGTGTTTAGAGGCCTCCCCGCGCTTATCACCATCGTGCTTATCGGCTTCGTGCTGCCGATCGCGCTGCACGTACGGGTGCCTGGCATATACGGCCCGGGCAGCCTGGCCCTGGCGATCGTGACCGGCGCCTATCTCGCGGAAACCATCCGCGCGGGCATCGAGGCCGTGCCGAAGGGGCAGATGGAGGCCGCTCGCTCACTGGGCATGAGCCACACCCGCGCCATGGTCTCGATCGTGATCCCACAGGCCTTCCGCGTGATCCTCCCGCCCCTCACCAATGAGCTTGTATTGCTGCTGAAGGACACCTCGCTCCTGTTCGTGCTGGGTACCACCGAGCAGACCATCGAGCTGGCGAAGTACGGCCGAGACGCCGTAGCGGATACCTTCAACGGCACACCGTTGGTTGCGGTCGCCCTCGTGTACCTCGCGATCACGCTGCCGCTGACACGTGCCGTAGCCTGGCTCGAGGCCCGGCAGAAACGAGCGGTGCGCTGATATGGCCGACGCAGCGCCGGCGATCGAGCTCGTGAAGCTGGAGAAACGCTATGGACGCCTCGAGGTGCTCAAGGGCATTGATCTGACCGTGGCCACCGGCGAAGTGGTGTGCCTGGTCGGTCCGTCGGGATCGGGCAAGTCGACGCTTCTGCGCTGCGTCAATCGCCTGGAGCAGCCGAGCCGCGGCAGCGTCCTCATCGACGGTGAGGACATCTGCCACCGCGACTGCGACCTCGACCGGGTGCGTACGAGGATCGGCATGGTGTTCCAGCATTTCAATCTGTTTCCGCACCTGAGCGTGCTGGGCAATCTCACCATCGCGCAATGCAAAGTGCTCGGACGCTCGAAGCCAGCCGCCGAAGAAAAAGCTCGCGCGGTGCTCGAGCGTGTTGGCCTGCTCGACAAGCTTCACGAGTACCCGTCGCGCCTGTCGGGTGGACAGCAGCAGCGTGTGGCAATTGCACGCGCGCTCGCGATGGACCCAGAGATGATGCTGTTCGACGAGGCCACCTCCGCGCTCGACCCCGAGCTGGTGGGGGAAGTCCTCGGCGTCATGCGCTCGCTTGCAGAGGACGGCATGACCATGCTGGTCGTGACCCACGAGATGGGCTTCGCGCGCAAGGTCGCCGACCGCGTCGTGTTCATGGACGCCGGCCTGATTGTCGAGCAGGGCGCCGCGGAGCGCGTGCTGGGAGATCCCCAGCACGAGCGCACTCAGCGATTTCTACAGCGGGTGCTCGGCCGGTAGCCGACCCGCGTTTCTACATCTCGTCGCGAAGTTCTACATCTCATCCTCAACAAGGTAGTTGAGCGGTGCGCGCCGCTGCTGGCTGCGGCGCAATCTGTTTTCGGTACCGCTCGAGCTCATCTGTCTGAGCCCACTTGATTTACGAGACGGACTGCTCCGAATCGCGCGTGCTCGCATCGGAAGGTGAAACAGGTGTTACAACCGAGAACGTTTGCTAACTATATGCGTTCGGCGATGCTTGATATATTGGCCCTGTCGTTACATCCCGACAGCCGATGGAGACCCAAGCTGCGCAAAGGAAACGACGAGCATGCCGGATGCGAGAAGAAACGAAGGAACCGGCGTCGTTTACCGCGGCAGAGTCGGGGTTAACTTAGCAGTCTTAGGGAGGAGTCAGAAGTGGAAGCATCGAGGAGCATCGTTGCCGGCTACGGACATTCCTTGCGCGAGCCGGTACGGCAAGCGCTAGGTGACGCACCCGCGCGAACAAGAATACTAAGAAGGTTCGCCATCGCAGCGCTCCTCGTCAGCGCCGCGCTGGCGCTTCTGTTGGCTGCCGTCACAGCGATGGCGGGCGACTACACGCTGTTCGAGAGCGATCCCGTGCGACCGATGGCAATGTCGGCCGACGGCAAGACGCTGTACGCCGCGAACACCCCGGACGGGCGCCTCGAGATCTTCGAGCTCAAGAGCAACGGCATGACCCTGACCGCATCCGTGCCCGTCGGGCTCGAGCCGGTCGCGGTCGCCGTGCGCGGCACGCAGGTCTGGGTGGTCAACCACCTCTCCGACAGCGTCAGCATCGTAGACGTGTCCGGCACGCCGCGACTCGTGCGGACGCTGCAGGTCGGTGACGAACCGCGCGACATCGTCTTCGCCGGACCGGGTAACAAGTGGGCCTTCATCGCTACTGCACACCGCGGACAGAACAGTCCTTATCCACTTGGCCAACACGACCACACGCGGCATCGGCCGCGCCGACGTATGGGTCTTCGACACCGGCGAACCTGGGAGTAGCCGGATTCGGAACTCCCGAGACCATCATCACGCTCTTCGGTGACCGCCCGCGCGCATTGGCGGTCAGCCCGGACGGCGGCACCGTCTATGCGGCAGTGTTCCGCTCCGGCAATCAGACCACCGTCGTGAGCGAAGACTCGGTCTGTAACGGAGGCCGCAACGCCGGCCCGTGCAATCTTCCAAGCGGCGGCGGCAGCGTTCCCGGTGGCTTGCCGGCGCCGAACACCAACTGCCGACGGGATCAAAGGACCGGAGACCAGCCTCATCGTCAAGTTCAACCAGCAGGCCGGACAGTGGCAGGACGAGCTCCATCGCAACTGGAACAACGCCGTGCGCCTGCAGCTGCCGGATCTGGACGTGTTTGCGATCAACGCCAACGCCAGCCCGCCGGACGAAGATCGGCGGCAAGTTCGAAGGCTTCGCGGGCGTTGGCACGGTCCTTGTTCAACATGGCGGTGAATCCGGTGTCCGGAAAGGTCTATGTCTCCAACACCGACGCCATGAACGACGTGCGCTTCGAGGGGCCAGGGGGTGTTTGCCGCCGGCGCCAAGCCCTCGGATGTGCCCCCCAGCGTGATCGGACAGATCGCCAAGTCGCGGATCACTGTGCTCGACGGCACCAACGTCCTGCCCCGCCACCTCAACAAGCACATCAACTATGCGGTGCGCCCGGTTCCGGCGGGAACCAAGCGAAGAGCCTGGCCACGCCGGTGCAGATGGCCGTCACGCGCTGACGGGAAGTCGCTGTACGTGGCCGCTTTCGGCTCGGGTCGTATCGGCGTCTTGGACACCGCGCAGCTCGAGAACGACACCTTCGACCCGAACACGGCCAGTCAGAACTACATCAATCTGACCGGCGGCGGGCCCGGCCGGGATCGTGCTCGACGAGCAGCGCAAGCGGCTCTACGTCTTGACCCGCTTCGACAACACGGTCAGCGCGGTGGACCTGTCCAACAAGAAGGAGCTGCGGCGGGTGCGGCTGCACAACCCGGAGCCGGCCGAGCATCGTCAACGGCCGCCCGTTCCTGTACGACGCCAACCTCACCTCCAGCAACGGCGAGGCGTCATGCTCGTCGTGCCACATCTTCGGTGACATGGACGACCTGGCGTGGGATCTGGGCGATCCGGATGGCGATGTCGTCACACCCAATCCCAATCCGTTCCAGGACAATCGCACGGGCAACCCCTTCCATCCCATTGAAGGGTCCAATGACCACGCAAAGCCTGCGCGGCATGGCCAACGCCGGGCCGATGCACTGGCGCGGGGATCGCACGGGCGGAAATGCCAGCCCTCCGGGTGATCCGTTGGACGAAGTCGCGGCTTTCAAGGCCTTCAACCCCGCTTTCCCCGGCCTGCTCGGCCGCGACGAGGGCCAGCTGTCCGATGCACAGATGAAGGCCTTTACCGACTTCGTCCTGCAGGTCGTCTATCCGCCCAATCCCTCGCGCAGTCTGGACAACTCGCTGCGTACCGACACGCAGACCTCTCGAAAGACGAGGACCTCGGCAGACAGGTGTTCTTCAGAGTGCCTGGACCCGATCCCAGGGGATGCGAGGGCTGCCACGTCCTGGACCGGGCTCAAGGCTTCTTCGGCACCGACGGGGAGTCGACCTTCGAAGGCGAGGTGCAGGAGTTCAAGATCGCCCACCTTCGCAACCTGTACCAGAAGGTCGGCATGTTCGGCATGGCTCCGGATTCGCTCTTCGATGCGGGTGACAACGCCCAGACCGGGCCGCAGATCCGCGGGTTTGGGTTCACGCACGACGGCAGCGTGGATACTACCTTCCGCTTCTTCCACGCAGTCGTATTCCACAACTTCGACGCCAACCTGAACGCAAGCCAGGGCGACTCCGCCAAGGTGAAGAACGCGACGGGCGACCAGCGCCGCCGCGCTGTGGAAGCGTTGATGATGGTGGCCGATACCGGTATCGCGCCGATCGTCGGTCAGCAGATCACGCTCTCCGGCAACCCCTACGGCGAGCGGTGCAGACTCGCCTCACCCTGATGCTGCAGCGCGCGGGCGGCGATCTTCCCGAGGCCGGACAATCCCAATGCGACCGAGTGCGATGCGATCGTCAAGGGAATGGTAGACGGCCGCCAGCGTGGGTTCCTCTACGTTCCCTCGACAAACCGGTTCGTGAGCGACATCGCGAGCGAGGCGCCGAGAACCCAGAGCGCAGATGCTGGCACTCGCGGCAGTTCACTGGCCAGGAGCTCACGCTGACCTGCGTGGCCGCCCGGCTCAGGGCGCCGGATGGGTATCGATCGGGACGGCGACGGGATGCTCGACGGCGACGACAACTGCCCAGACACGTACAACCCCGACCAGAAGGACACCGACGGGGACGGTATCGGCGACGTGTGCGACAACTGCATCAACATCGCGAACGGTTCGTTGCGTTCAAGCGGGGGCTCGTCACAACGGGACAGCAGTGGCGGCGGCTACGGCAACATGTGCGATGGCGACTTTGAACCACGACGGGAAGATCAATACGCTCGACCTGGGACTGTTCAAGAAAGCCATAGACCCGATGGACCCGGACCAGGACCTCAAGGAGGAGGCCGATTTCAACGGCGACGGCAAGATCAACACGCTGGACCTGGGACTGTTCAAGCAGATGTCCACCAATGGACGCCCCGGACCCTCCGGCTTGATGCAATAGCGGTCTGGAACAGTAACCGCAGATTCTCGATTTATCAGGAGAGGCAATATGATCAGGACCTTTGTTTTTGCGCTGCTTGCGCTCAGCCTGCAGGCCAATGCGGCCGTGGTGACCTTCAATCCAGGCAGCAAGACCGTCAAAGTGGGCGAGACATTCTTCATCGGCGTCAACGCGTCGGAGTTCGGCATCCGCGACGTGGACGGAGGTGGTTTTGACCTGTTCTTCGATCACACGGTGCTCGAGGTAATCAAGGTGGATATCGATCACACGGCATGGGACTTTGGACCGTTCACTGACGAAGGCACGGTCCTCAACGCCATAGGCACCGTCACCGGGACCACCTTCGCCCAGTTCAACAGTCCAAAGGTGGATGCCTTCCATATCCTTAGTTACGAGTTCCGCGCAATAGGAACGGGCCCCAGCGCGCTCCGCCTAGTTGAGTCCGACGACCAACCCTTCTCCAGCGGCGGCGTCCCAATAGTCGTGACCTTCTTCCCTCCCGGATCGGTCAACGTGACCGCTGTGCCCGAGCCATCCACCGCCGCACTGCTCATTGGCGGTCTGCTTCTGGTGGGCGTTGGTGCGTCTCGCCGCCTGCAGCAGTAAGTCGCATCCAACCTGCCGATAGAAAGTACCCAAGCGCGCGTAGCATGCAGCTGCGCGCGCTCTCATTCTGAGTACATACTCGGAGCGGCGGATTCTGGGTTTTCCCGCGCAACGACGCCTAACGCTGAAAGTCAGGCGAGCGCAGCCAGCTTCGCGATCCCGGTCGGACTCGACGACCCCGGGCGCGATGTCGTGAGTCGCCGCGTACACCATCGCTGCCGCGACCGCGTCGGCGGAGATGGGCCGGTACTTACGCAAGCCGCCGATCAAGAACGGGGCGATCACCTTACCCACCGCGTTGCCGAAGCGCTCACCTGGTCTCTCCTCCTTGCGCACGCCCACGAGCAAGGAAGGACGGAAGAACCAGGTGTGGGGGATGCCGACACTCGCAACGGCCTGCTCGACCTCGCCCTTGACCCGGCTGTAGAACACCCTCGAGCGGGCATCCGCACCCAAGGCCGACACGAGCAGGAAGCGCTGCGCACCGCGTTCCTTGGCGATACGCGCGATCGTAACGGGGTAGTCGAAGTCCACGCGCCGGAAGGCTTCCTGCGATCCGGCCTGCTTGATCGTCGTCCCCAGCGCCACGTAGACATCTTGCGCGTCGAACGTTCCGGCGTAGTCGGCTAGTCGATCGAAGTCGACGACCACCTGTGAGAACTTGTGGATCTGCAGCGAAACCGGCCGGCGCACCCATGCCACGACTCGATCGTAGTCGGGATGGGCGAGCAGGCGACTGAGCAGACGCCCGCCGATCAACCCGGTGGTTCCAACCAGCAGCGCAGAGCGGTTCATTGCGTCCTGCCTGGAGACGTGCTCCGTTGGGAAGCGAGCAGTATTTGCTCGCCTCGGGAATTAGGCTAAACCCAGCCTACGGCCGGCTAGAGCCCCAGCCGCTGCCAGATGGTCGTGGTGTTGCCCGCCTGGTTGAGCGTGTAGAAGTGCAGACCGGGCGCGCCCCCACGAAGCAGGCGGTCGCACAGGTTGGTCACGACGTCCAGACCAAACGAGCGGATCGATGCGGTGTCGTCACCGAAGCCCTCGAGCTTGCGGCGGATCCAGCGGGGAATCTCCGCGCCGCATGCGTCCGAGAAGCGCACGAGCTGCGCGAACCGGCCGATGGGCATGATGCCCGGAACGATAGGGATGGTGATGCCCGCGGCTGCGCACTCCTCGACGAAAGCGAAGTAGGCATCCGGGTTGAAGAAGTATTGTGTGATCGCGGTATCCGCACCTGCCGCGACCTTGCGCTTGAAATTGACCAGGTCGTCCTGCGCGGTGCGCGCCTGCGGGTGATACTCTGGATAGCACGCCACTTCGATGTGGAAGGCCGTGCCGAACTCGGCGCGAATGAACGCCACCAGCTCGGCGGCGTAGCGGAACTCGCCAGCGTCCGCCATGCCGGAAGGCATATCGCCGCGCAACGCTACCAGACGCCGAATGCCAGCCTCTCGGTAGCGCTGCAGCAGCTCGCGGATGGACGTCTTGCTCGAGGCGACGCACGAAATATGCGGTGCGACCTGCTGCCCCTCGGCCTGGATCTCCAGCGCCACACCCAGCGTGCGGTCGCGCGTCGAGCCGCCCGCACCGAACGTCACCGAGAAGAATGCTGGATTGAGCTGCGCGAGCTGCTTGCGCGTGACGCGCAGCTTCTCCAGGCCTTCGGGGGTCTGGGGCGGGAACAGCTCGAAGCTGTAGGTTCGATTCCTCACCCCTTAGCCCTCGGCAATCAATACCGGTAGTGATCGGCCTTGTACGGCCCCGCCTTCTCCACGCCGATGTAGCGCGCCTGGGCGTCGGTGAGCTCGGTGAGTTGAGCACGCAGCTTCTTGAGCTGCAGGCGCGCGACTTTCTCGTCGAGGTGCTTGGGCAGGACGTAGACACCTACCGGGTACCGGTCAGGATTGTTGAATAGCTCGATCTGAGCGATCGTCTGGTTGGCGAACGAGGAACTCATCACGTAGGACGGATGTCCAGTACCGCAGCCCAGATTCACCAGCCGCCCTTCGGCGAGCAGGATGATGCGCTTGGCTGGCTCATTGCCTTGGGGTGGGAAAATGACGTGGTCGACCTGGGGCTTGATGTTCTCCCATCTGTACTGCTTCAGGGCAGCGATGTCGATCTCGTTGTCGAAGTGGCCGATGTTGCAGACGATGGCCTGGTCCTTCATCTTCCTCATGTGATCGTGGGTGATCACGTGGAAGTTGCCCGTCGCGGTGACGAA
This sequence comes from uncultured beta proteobacterium, assembly GCA_963772865.1. Taxonomy (GTDB): domain Bacteria; phylum Pseudomonadota; class Gammaproteobacteria; order Burkholderiales; family SHXO01; genus SHXO01. The sequence goes on from CAVYZA010000038.1 coordinate 130,398, forward strand.
GATGTCGCCTTTGTCGCATGCGTAGTCCATCGTCACCACGCGGTAGCCTTCCATCGCCGCCTGCAGCGCGCAGATCGGATCGATCTCGGTGACCCACACCTGCGCCGACAGTGCCCGCAGCGCCTGGGCCGAGCCCTTGCCGACATCACCGTAGCCGCACACTACCGCCACTTTCCCTGCAATCATCACGTCGGTGGCGCGCTTGATGCCGTCGACCAGCGATTCGCGGCAACCGTACAGATTGTCGAACTTCGACTTGGTCACCGAGTCGTTGACGTTGATGGCCGGAAACTTGAGCAGGCCGTCCTTGGCCATCTGGTACAGGCGCTTGACCCCGGTGGTGGTCTCTTCGGTCACGCCCTTGATCTTGGACAGGCGCGTGGAGTACCACTTGGGGTCCTGTGCGAGCTTGGCCTTGATGGCGGCGAACAGAACGGTCTCCTCCTCGCTGCTGGGATGGTTGAGCACTGACGCGTCCGTCTCGGCCCGCGTTCCAAGATGCAGGAGCAGCGTGGCGTCGCCGCCGTCATCCAGGATCATGTTCGAGAACTCACCCGTGGGCCATTCGAAGATACGATGGGTGAAATCCCAGTACTCGGGCAGCGACTCGCCCTTGTAGGCGAATACCGGCGTGCCCTGCGCAGCGATCGCGGCAGCGGCGTGATCCTGAGTGGAGTAGATGTTGCACGAAGCCCAGCGCAGCTCTGCGCCCAGCGCCTGCAGCGTCTCGATCAGCACCGCCGTCTGGATGGTCATGTGCAGCGAGCCGGTGATGCGCGCACCGCGCAACGGCTGCTGCGACGCATACTCTTCACGGATGGCCATGAGACCGGGCATCTCGGTCTCGGCAATGCGGATCTCCTTGCGGCCCCAGTCGGCGAGCCCGAGATCGGCAACGCGGTAGTCGGTGAACGGCTTGGATTGCAGTACGGCGCTCATCACGCCCTCCTTTCGATTAGGAAAAAAGTTCGTGAGCGCCGTTGCAAGTGGCGACATCCCCGAGCCTGGCAGGCGTGCTGAACGCCCGTTGCAACGCTCCTCGGGGAGAACAATATTATAGCAGAATCGGTGTCAGTTCGGCGTTCCCGAGCCCGTCACGGGCGCATTTCACGCATGCACCGGTCTCACGCCGGCATCGGCCCGCAGCGCTTCGACCTTGTCCATGTTCTCCCAGGAGAACTCGGGCTCGTCGCGGCCGAAATGGCCGTAGGCCGCGGTCTTCAGGTAGATGGGCCGCAGCAGATCCAGCATCTGGATGATCCCCCGCGGCCGCAGATCGAAGTGCTTGTTCACCAGTTCGGCGATGCGCTCGTCGGAGATCTTGCCGGTTCCGAAGGTCGTGACCATGATGCTGGTCGGGCGGGCAACGCCGATGGCGTAGGAGACTTGCAGCTCGCATTTGCTGGCGAGGCCGGCCGCCACGATATTCTTTGCGACATAGCGCGCGGCGTAGGCGGCCGAGCGGTCGACTTTGGACGGATCCTTGCCCGAGAACGCACCGCCGCCGTGGTGCGCCGCGCCACCGTAAGTGTCCACGATGATCTTGCGGCCAGTGAGCCCGCAGTCGCCCTGCGGCCCGCCGATCACGAATCGTCCCGTCGGATTGACCAGGTAGTTGACGCTGCCCTTGATGAGGTTCTTCGGCAGCACGGGCTTGACGATCAGCTCGATGACGCCCTCGCGCACCTGCTCGAGGGAAACATCGGGCGCATGCTGCGTGGACAGCACGACAGTGTCGATGCTCACCGGACGACCATCTGCGTAGCGCACGGTAACCTGTGACTTCGCGTCCGGCCGCAGCCACGGCAGGCGACCGTCGCGCCGCACTTCCGACTGCCGCTCGACCAGCCGATGGGCGAGATAGATCGGCAGGGGCATGAACTGTGGCGTCTCTTCGCAGGCGAAGCCGAACATCAGGCCCTGGTCGCCGGCGCCCTGATTCAACGGATCGTCATGCGCCTTGTCGACGCCCTGCTTGATGTCGGGCGACTGCTTGTCGTAGGCCACCAGCACGGCGCAGCCCTTGTAATCGATGCCGAACTCGGTGTTGTCGTAGCCGATGCCCTTGATGGTGTCGCGCGCGACCTGCTGGAAGTCCACCGTCGCGGCGGTGGTGATCTCGCCTGCCATCACCACCAGCCCGGTGTTGACCAGGGTTTCGGCCGCGACGCGGGCGTATTTGTCCTGGGCTAAGATAGCGTCGAGCACCGCGTCGGAGATTTGATCCGCGACTTTGTCGGGATGTCCCTCGGACACCGACTCGGATGTGAAAAGGTATTCGCTCATTGTCAAAGGCCTGCCGTTGGTCTCTCTTTGGTGAAGTGTTCTGACAGGATAGCAGATTGCCTTTGGGGCTAGAAGTTGACGGCCGCCGCCCGGGCGGGGGTGGGAACGGCGGAGCTGCCCGTGGGCACACGCCCAATCAACCGAGCTGAGGTACCTGCTCTGCGCTTGACCTGGAGGTCAGCAGCGCCGGCCCGCAGCAGCTCACGCAACGGACAACGCCGTTGATCAGCCTGCTACGCTTGCTCGCCCGTCTGCCGTTCGCGTGGTATCAAGCCGCCGGCAGCGCGTTGGGCTGGATCGCGTACCACACGTCGTCGCGTTTCGCCAACCGTCTGAGGGAGAACCTGCGCGCAAGCGGCGTGTGCGCCAACGAGGCGGAATACCAGCGCACGCTGCGTGAAAACATTCGTCATACCGGGATGCAGGCGATGGAGTTCATCCCGCTCTGGTTCCGCGGCCAGACCGAGGCGGCCGGGTTCGTTCGCCGTTGCACCGGCCAGGACGCGGTTCTCACGGCGCTGGGCACCGGGCGCGGCGTGATCCTGCTGACGCCGCATTTGGGGTGCTTCGAGGTCTCCGCCATCTATACGGCGCAGTACACGCCGATCACGGTCCTGTACCGCCAGCCGCACGTTCGCTACCTCGACAGGTTGATTCTGGCCGGGCGCGGCCGCGGGCAGGTCAAACTGGCGCCAGCGAACTTGAAGGGCGTGCGCGCGCTGTTGCGCGCGCTCAAGGCCGGGGAATGCATCGGCGTACTGCCGGACCAGGTGCCCGGCGAAGGCGACGGCGTATGGGTCGATTTTTTCGGCCGCCCAGCCTACACGATGACCTTGATCGGCAAGCTGTGTCAGTACGCGCACCCCGCAGTGTTCATCGCTATCGCGCGGCGTTTGCCCGATTCAGCGGGATTCGAGATCGAGGTCGCTCCGGTTGAAGGCGATCTGACTGGTGCGCAAGGTGCGCGGCGCATGAACGCAGCCATCGAGGCGGTCATCCGCAAGCATCCCGAGCAGTATCTGTGGGGCTACAACCGGTACAAGCACCCGGCCGGCGCGCCGCTGCCTCCGGCCGCGGTCCAGCCGGACGCATGAGCCGCCTCGGCATCTTCACGCTCTGGCTGCTGCATTTCCTTCCCCTGGCTGTCCTCGCGCCGCTCGGCCACGGCATCGGGATGCTGGCTTACGCCCTGATTGCGAAGCGGCGCCGGATCGCCCGCACCAATCTGCACCTGTGCTTTCCGGAACTGACCAGCGGCGCGCGCGAACAGCTCCTGCGGCGCCACTTTCGCACGTTCGGCCGCGCCATCCTGGAATCGGGCATCGCCTGGTGGGGCTCGCCCGAGCGGCTGCGCAACGTGGTGCGCCTGATCGGAACCGAGCACGTCGATGCCGTCAAAGGCCAGCCCGTTATTGCTTTCGTGCCCCACTTTGTCGGCATCGAGCTGGAAGGAATGCGGATGAGCCTGGACTACGGCGGTGCAGCCGTCTATGTCAGGCAAAAGGACCCCTTCGTCGATGCGTTCCTCAAGCGCAAGCGCGAGCGCTTTCCCGACAGCCGCATGATCCTGCGCCAGGAAGGCGTGAAAGCAATCATCTCGGTCCTGCGCAGAGGTCAGCCGCTGCAGCTCTCCCCCGACATGGACCTCGGCGCGCGCGACTCTGTCTTTGTGCCGTTCTTCGGCGTGGCAGCCGCGACCGTCCCGGCACTATCCCGCATCGCTCGTCTCGCCCGCGCTCGAACCTTACCGGTGGTCGTGCGGCAGCTGCCCTGGGGACGCGGCTATGAGGCACGGTTCTATCCCGCCTGGGAGAACTTTCCCGGCAGCGATGCCGGCGCCGATACGCGGCGCATGAACGCCTTCCTGGAAGAGCGAATCCGCGAAATGCCCGAGCAGTATCTGTGGACGCACCGGCGCTTCAAGACGCGTCCCGAGGGGGAGGCACCGATGTATTAGAGCCGGTGTATTAGAATGCGTCGATGAAACTGATCTTCACCAAGATGCAGGGTGTCGGCAACGACTTCGTCGTGCTCGACGCCGTCAACCAGACGGTACGGCTGGATGCTGGCACGGTCCGCAGGCTTGCCGACCGTCATTTCGGCGTCGGCTGCGATCAAGTGCTGGTCATCGAGCGGCCGCGCTCCCCTGGCACGGATTTCTATTACCGCATCTTCAATGCCGACGGCGCGGAGGTGCAGCACTGCGGCAACGGCGCGCGCTGTTTTCTGCGCTATGTGCGCGACAAAGGATTGACCGACAAGACGCAGATCCGCGTCGAGACCCTCTCCGGCGTCATCGTGCCAAGGTTGGAGACGGACGGAGAAGTAACGGTCGACATGGGTGCACCGGAGTTCGAGCCGGAAAGAATCCCCTTCAAGGCGGAGAAACGTGCGCCCACCTATTGGCTCGAGGTCGGCGCCGAGGCCGTGGAGATCAGCGCATTGTCGATGGGCAATCCGCATGCCGTGCAGATCGTCGCAGACGTCGAGGCGGCACCGGTCCTCACCCAAGGGCCGCTGATCGAGAAGCACGCACGCTTTCCCGAGCGCGTGAACGCCGGCTACCTGCAGGTCGTGGACCGGCATCACATCAAGCTGCGCGTATACGAGCGCGGTACAGGCGAGACCCTGGCGTGCGGAACCGGCGCGTGCGCCGCGGTAGTCGCTGGAATCAGCCGCGGACTGCTGGACAGCCCCGTGCGCGTGACCACGCACGGGGGCGACCTGCGCATCGCGTGGGGAGGCAGCCGCGAGCCGGTCCTGATGACCGGTCCGGCGCAGACCGTGTTCGAAGGGGAGATCGAGATCTAGCACGGGTGTTTCTAGGCGTCGCGCACACTCCCAGGCTTCTTCGACACCCTGCTAATCTACGCCTTTCAGGAGCCCGCCCACGCACATGCCCAGAGCCGAAGAGGTCGCGAAGTACCTGCAGGAGCATCCGGAGTTCTTCGAGGAGTACGCCGAGATCCTCGCGTCGATCCAGGTCCCCCATCCGCACGGCAGCCACGCCATCCCGCTCGCGGAACGGCAGATGTTGTCGCTGCGGGAGCGCAGCCGCACCCTGGAAGGGAAGCTGCGCGAGCTGGTCCAGTTCGGCGAGGAGAACGACCTTATCAGCGATCGCGTACACCGTTTGACGCTCGCGCTGCTGACGGCACGCGATCTGCCGGGCGTACTCGATTCGCTGTCCCAGCAGCTCACCGGGGACTTTGGCGTGCCTGCCGTCGCCGTGCGGCTGTGGGGGGCGCAGGCCGACGCCAGCCGTCCCGAGTTCGAACCGCCGAGCCAGGAAGCGCGCGTGTTTGCGGAGAGCCTGGCCAACCCCTACTTCAGCGATACGCCGATGTTCGAAAGCACCACGTGGTTCGGGCCAGCCGCGGATTCGCTGCGCTCTTTCGTCTATGTCTGTCTGCGCGCGGAGCGCTCGCTTGGCGTGCTCGCGCTCGCCAGCCCGGACCCCGACCGCTTCACCCGCGACATGGGGATCCTCTATCTGGCGCGCCTGGGTGAGCTTGCGAGCGGAGCCTTGCGGCGCCACTTGGAGGGTTGAACTTGCCCGCCGGCGTGCCGCCCGCCGCGCGCGTCCCGCCAGAGCTCGACGGCTTTCTCTCGCATCTCGCGCACGAGCGGCGGTTGAGCCCCCACACCGTCGACGCCTATGCCCACGACGTGCGCACGCTGATCGCTCTAGCAGGCGAGACACCGTTAGCGCAGATCGAGGTCCATCAAGCGCGGCGCATGGTAGCGCAGCTGCACGCCCGTGGATTGGGCGGAAAGTCCCTGGCGCGAATGCTGTCCGCATGGCGCAGCTTCTTTCGCTATCTGGCGCGCGAGCATGGCGCGCCCAGAAACCCGTTTCAGGGCCTGCGCGCACCGCGCTCGGCGAAAACGCTGCCCAAGGCGCTGTCGCCCGATGAAGCCGCGCAACTGCTGAACACGCCCGAAGCTGCGGATCCGATGACCCTGCGCGACCGCGCCATGTTCGAGCTGTTCTACTCCTCGGGATTGCGCTTGTCCGAGCTGACTGGCGCCATCTTGGAGAACCTCGATCTCGAGCAGCAGACCGTGCGTGTCACCGGCAAAGGCAGCAAAACGCGCGTGGTGCCGATCGGGAGCTTCGCGGCGAAGGCTCTGCGGGAATGGCTGCCGCAGCGGGCTTCGCTCGCGCCGGTCGGGGTGCAGGCTGTGTTCGTGAACGCCCGCGGCCAGCCGGTCAGCCCCCGCACCGTCCAACACCGGCTCAAGCGCTGGGCGCTGCAACAGGGCCTGTCCCGCCCGGTTCATCCCCACATGCTGCGGCATTCGTTCGCATCGCACCTGTTGCAGTCGAGTGGCGACCTGCGCGCGGTGCAGGAGCTGCTCGGCCATTCCAGCATCTCCACCACACAGGTGTACACGCACCTCGATTTCCAGCACCTCGCGAAGGTCTACGACGCAGCGCATCCGAGAGCGAAACGGCAGTCCGGCGCCAGGATGCGCGGCTTGGGAAAGGGGCGAAAGGCGAAGGAGTGAAGGAGTGAAGAGAGCTGTCGGGGGGCGAGAGAGCGCAGAACGAGATGAGCTCCTAGTGGACCGCGGTTAGACAGAGTCGGGCGTCGGGGCTCTGCCTTGCGTCTTCACTCTTCACTCCTTCACTCTTTCACCCTTCACCCCTTCACCTCTTCACTCGTTCCTCACCGACTCACGAAGTGGCAAAGCTGATCCTCAAGCCCGGCCGCGAGAAGTCCCTGCTGCGGCGCCATCCATGGGTGTTCTCGGGCGCGCTGGCGCAGGTGCAGGGCGACCCCGAAGCCGGCGCGACGGCCGAGATCCGCAGCGCCGACGGTCGGTTCCTCGGCTGGGGCGCATACAGCCCGCGCTCTCAGATCGTCGCCAGAATCTGGAGCTGGCGCGAGGAGGCTCCGCCGGGACCTGATTTGTTGCGCGAGTTGCTGGCGCATGCCCTGTCCACGCGGGCGCGGGTCCTTCCCGAGGCGCAGACGGTGCGTCTCGTGCACGCCGAATCCGACGGCCTGCCGGGTGTCATCGCTGACCGCTACGCCAATACGATCGTGTTGCAGCTGTCGAGCGCTGGTGCGCAGACGCTGGCGCGAGACGCTCGCCGATCAGTTGCTGGAGCTGACAGCCGCACGGTGCGTCTACGAACGTTCCGACACCGAGGTGCTCACGCTGGAAGGACTGCAGCCGCGCGTTGGCAGACTACGGGGCGACCCGCCGCCCGACCCTCTCGTGATCGAAGAAGCCGGGCTGCGGTTCTCGGTCAGCGTCGCCGACGGGCCACAAGACCGGCTTCTATCTCGACCAGCGCGACAACCGCCAGCTGGTGCGCTCGCTGGCGCCCGGCGCCGCCGTGCTGGATTGCTTCTGCTACACGGGCGGCTTCACGATCAACGCGCTGCGCCGGAGGCGCCAGTCACGTGACTGCGGTGGAGGCCTCCGGCGAGGCCCTCGCCCTTGCCGGTCAGAATCTGGCGCTCAACGCTTTGGCAGCGCAGCGCTGCGAATGGGTGGAAGCCGACGTGTTCCAATTCCTGCGCCGCCTGCGCGACCAGGGCCGCCGCTTCGACCTGATCGTGCTCGACCCGCCGAAGTTCGCGCCCACCGCGGCGCTCGCCGAGCGCGCCGCGCGCGGCTACAAGGACATCAACCTGCTCGCATTCAAGCTGCTGGCGCCCGGCGGGCTGCTCGCGACCTTCTCGTGCTCGGGAGGCGTCTCGCGCGACCTGTTCCAGAAGATCGTGGCCGGCGCGGCGCTCGATGCAGGTGTGGATGCGCAGATCCTGCGCCATTTGAGCGCCGCGGTCGATCATCCGGTCGCCCTGAACTTTCCGGAAGGCGAGTACTTGAAGGGGCTGCTGTGCCGTATCTAGAGGTCAGTTGTCAGTGTCAGATGTCAGTAACATCGGACTTCCGGCTTCGCCGTTTGACTGTGCTGATATCTGACATCTGACATCTGCAGGACGGACAACCGATGGCGCATCCACCCGATTCATCGTCGTGCGTCATGGAGAGACCGCCTGGAACGCGCAGACGCGCATCCAGGGTCACCTCGACAGCCCGTTGAACGAGGAGGGCATGGCGCAGGCTCTGCTGCTGGCCGAGCGGCTTGCGCCCGAGCCGTTCGATCACTTCTACGCCAGCGACCTGGGCCGTGCGCTGCAGACCGCGCAGCCGCTCGCCGACCGCACCGGCAAGCAGCCGATCGCGGAAACCCAGCTGCGAGAGCGCAGAGCTCGGCGTGTTCCAGGGCCTCACACCGACGGAGTGCGAACAAGCCTACGCGGAGGACTACCGGCGCTTTCACAGCCGCGATCCCGATCACGCGATGGCAGGAGGCGAGAGCATCCGCGAGTTGAATCGACGCGTGGCTGCGCTGTTCGAGGGGCTCGCAAGCCGTCATCCTGGCGGGTGTGTGGTTGCAGTCGTCCACGAGCTGAACAAGCACATTGTCGGTCAGGTCAAGGCCAAGCGCGCCGTGGCTATCGCGCTGCGCAATCGGTGGCGGCGCCAGCAGGTGGCGGATCCACTGCGCCAGGAGATCACGCCGAAGAACATCCTGATGATCGGCCCCACCGGGGTCGGCAAGACCGAGATCGCACGCCGCCTCGCCAAGCTCGCCGACGCCCCCTTCGTGAAGGTCGAGGCGACCAAGTTCACCGAGGTCGGCTACGTCGGGCGCGACGTGGATACCATCGTCCGCGACCTGGTCGAGACTGCCATCAAGCAAAGCCGCGAGCAGGAAACACGCAAGGTGATGGCGCGCGCACAGGACGCCGCCGAGGAACGCGTGCTCGACGTGCTGCTGCCGACGGCTCGCGAGTTCGGCATCGCCGACAAGCCGAGCGAAGCGGAGAACGCTACGCGCCAGAAGTTCCGCAAGAAGCTGCGGGAAGGCGAACTCGACGACAAAGAGATCGAGATCGAAGTGGCCGCGGTCCAGCCGCAGATGGAAATCCTCGCCCCGCCTGGAATGGAGGAGCTCACCACGCAGATCCAGTCCATGTTCCAGAACCTCGGCGGCGGGCGTCGCAAGCTGCGCAAGATGCGCGTGGCCGAAGCCATGAAGCTGCTAGGCGAGGAGGAGGCTGCGCGCCTGATCAATGACGAAGACCTGAAGACGCGGGCACTGCGCAACGTCGAGCAGAATGGCATCGTCTTCCTGGACGAGATCGACAAGATCGCAAGCCGCTCGGAAACCGCCGGGGCCGACGTGTCCCGCCAGGGCGTGCAGCGCGATCTGCTGCCGCTGGTCGAGGGCACCACGGTGTCGACCAAGTACGGCATGGTCAAGACCGATCACATCCTGTTCATCGGCAGCGGGGCGTTCCACTTCGCCAAGCCCTCCGACCTGATTCCCGAACTGCAGGGCCGTTTCCCGATCCGGGTCGAGCTCGACTCCCTGTCGGTTGCCGACTTCGAGCAGATCCTGACCAGCACCGACGCCTGCCTCACCAAGCAATACGAAGCGCTCCTGGCCACCGAAAGCGTGCGTGTGGAATTCAGGCCAGACGCGGTCAAGCGCATCGCCGAAACGGCCTGGCAGGTGAACGAACGCACCGAGAACATCGGCGCGCGCCGCCTGTACACGGTGATGGAAAAGCTGCTGGAGGACGTGTCCTTCGACGCCGGGAAGATGTCCGGTCAGTCGGTGGTGATCGACGCTGCGTATGTCGACAACCGCCTCAAGGATTTGGCGGGCAGCGAGGATCTCGCGCGCTACGTGCTGTGAGGTTGGGCGTCCACCCCACACCGCCCCGTCACGCTGCGCGTGCCACCCCGCCTCGTGAGAGGCGGGGAGAAATAGACACTCCCCTCCTGCCCGAGGAGGGGTGCCCCGCAGGGGCGGGGTGGCGGGAGCCTGCCCGAGGAGACTGGTGCAGGCGCCCACCTGTTCACAGAAGCCAGCTAGCGGTTCCTGCGGTCGTCCCCATCGCCGTCGCGGCGATCGTCATGACAGACCAGACCGACACCTGGATCCACATACAAGGCGAGCAGCTGTCCGCCCTCGACCAGCTGCGGATCGGTGCTGGCCTTGTGGGCCTGCACATCCAGGAGGAACCAGCCGTCGCCCAGAATGCCGGCCGCGTCGATGATACCGGATGACTCTTCGTCTTCGGTGATGAACTCCGGGTTGTTTGGGGTCGAGCCGTCGAAGTATTTCGGGTTGTGGCCGGCCACCTGGATGAGCTCGCGCGTGTCGATGGCATACAGCCAGATCTTCGAGATGCGGGTGCTGTTGCCGGGATCTTCGTCCATGAGGATGCGGCCCAGGCGATCGATGGTCACGTTGTCCAGCATCTTGTGACCCTCGTCACCGCGCAGCAGGATCTCGATGGTGCCTCCCTGCTCGGGGTCGCGGATGTCGTCGAAGCTCAGGCGCCAGAGACGGCAGTTGTTGTTCGAGCTCGCCGTGGTCACGAAGTAGAAGTCGCTGTTGCGCCCATCGCGCGGATCCCAGGCGCCGTCTTCGCAGCGCTGCAGGCGAGCGACGCCGGCCGCAATCGACGCCGTCTCGATCTGCGCCGCGGTGAGCGCCGAAACATCCCCCAGGTTATAGAGTGCGAAGCGCCCCTCTCTGATGTAGCCGGTCGTGGAGGTTCCGAGTCCAAACGCATCGCTCTCCTCGGTGACCGGCTGGCCGTCGACCGTGATGGTCAGGCCGTAGAACGACCCGTTGGTCAGTCCCGCCCTCTCGATCGGATGGCCGCTGCCGGTCTTGGTCCCGATGTAAAAGTAGACTTCGCTGGGGAACCCGGTCGGCGCGGTACTGAGGTTGCTGTCGTCCAGAAGGGCCACCACGGTCTTCTGCTGCGGATACGGACAGGCGACTGCATTCTCGTACGCCATCCGTCCAAGGCGAGGCAACTGCCAGGCCTCGCCGATATGGGGTCCTGACGCGATGCGCGCCCAGGCTCGCCCCTCAGTGATCTCCTCGCCGTTGAGGAAAATGCGATCGCGCGTGCCCAATCCGTACGCTGCATAAGCGCTCTCGGCCGCCAGATCGGCAGAACAGAGCCGTTGCCACTGCGTCGTCCCGGCGACGTACTTGTTCGTCGCAACATCCCACAGGAACACCTTGTCAGGCGACGGCGTGTGGTCCTGCCCCTTGACGACCTTCAGCGTATCCGCGTTGATCGTCCAGCGCGAGACGAACGCCCCGTTGCTTCCGTGTGCGCGCACAACGCCCGGAGCGCCGGCGGTGATCTCATGGTTCATCAGGAGGGTGAATTGCTTGTGTCCGCTGCTGAAGGCGCCCAATCCGTCTGGAATCCCGACCATCCGGTAGCCCTGGACCGAATCGCCGACCGTGAGAATGGAGACTGTCTTGGCACCGGTAATGCTCGGGATCAGATATGGTTGCGAAGTCGTGCTCGGGCCGATGTCGGTCCCTTCGGGGCGGGGCTTGGAGTGTGCCAACACGGCCGAACCCGTCAATAACAGCGGCGTCGCGAGCGCGCCCTTGAGGAACGACCGACGGGGACCTGGCTCATTCGGATTCATTGCGGCTCCTATCAAAGTCTCGAGTCGAGTGAATGTTGTGGGCGAGGCGCCTCGGCGAGGCGGCTCCCACGTGCAATGGTCCGCGGAGGAGAACTGACGGTTGCGGCAACACTACTGGATGGCGGCCGCCTCGCGGACCGCAGGCGATTCTATTGATGCCCTGTTACATTTGATGCATCGCTGAGCGCAGGCGCGTAGTCGTTCTTGACCGCGCCCCTTCTGCGTCGTGCGCAAAGCAGACGGCGCGCGTTTGCCGGGCCGCCCGACTAGCTTCGCGGCCGGCCGCCTGCGTCGTTCAGTTAGACGTCCACCATGGAATGCGCGATCGCGCTGACGACCCCAACTGTGGCTATGCCGGCGAGGATCAGCAGCGACTGCTGCAAGGTCGCAGCGAGGTCGCGCTTGCTGTGCAGACCCGGGATCAGGTCGGCGACGGAAACGTAGATCATGCTCGCCGCCGCGATGCCGAGCAACGGCGGAATCCACTCGTGCATCGTCTGCAGCGAATAGTAGGCGAGCACCCCGCCGACCAGCATAGCCATGCCGGCGAGTATGTTGTACGCGAACGCCTGGCGCTTGCTGTAACCGGAGTGCAGCAGGACCAGGAAATCCCCCACCTCCTGCGGCACCTCGTGCGCGATGATGGCAACCGCGGTGACGATGCCGAGCTCCACGCTAACCAGAAACGCGCCGGCCGTGATCACACCGTCGACGCAGTTGTGGAATGTGTCGCCGACTATCACCATCATGGCGACGCGGCGCTGGCCGCCGCCTGCGTCCATGGCCCCCGCATCCGTGCCAAGGTGCGCCTGCGGGTCCTCGGCATGGCTGTGCCGCCACAGCATGAGTTTTTCCAGCACGAAGAACAGCAGGATGCCGATCAACACCGTGCCGGTGACGCGCTCGGCGCTCGGTGACAACTCGAGGGCGTGGGGCAGGATCTCCAGGAACGCCGCGCCCAGCAGGGTTCCGATCGCGTAGCTGATCAGCATCGGAACCTGCGCGGCCCGCGCACGCAGCGCAAACGCTGCGGCGCCGATCACGCTCAGAATTCCGCCGAGCAGGGTGGCGGCTACGATCCATGCGAGGACCGGCATGCTAGGCGCTAGAAGCCGCAAGCGCGGTTGCAGGAGTTGAGCGAGTTGCCTCTGCTCTGACAGGTGGACGCGCAGAACGGATCTACGGTGTAGTGCGGAACCATTGTCGCTCCGCCCGCCGTGCTGGATCCGTTGTCGTCGTCATTCATGTAGAAATGCGGATCGGTCAGATCCATGGAATGCAGCGATTGGCCATTGTAGTTCATCGACGTGTGGACTTGCCCGGGACTGCTGCACGCGCACAGCACCAGGATCATTGCAATACCAAGCAGCGGTTTCATGATTTGGTTCTCCTATGAATCGGCTTGCGACGGCGCTCACATCCCTGATACCAGGGATGCATCTTTGACGCGATACCACAGCCCGTTCGGATCGTCGCGCAGGACCGAGAGGGTTCCCGAGATCACGATCGGCTCGGTGCTGAACGCGATGGGCTTGCTGCACAGCACTTCGACCAGCGATTCCGGGCCCCCAGGCATGCAGAACGGACAGGTGGGGACGTTCGCGGACAGCAGGAAGCGCTTCTGCATCTTGCCCGGGTCGAGCGGCAGCATGAACCCCTGCAGCTTGACCTCGCGCTGATCCAGGGCGACGATTTGCTCGCTGAATCGAGGCAGGACGCGGTTCTTGATCGTCACCTCGCCAACGTCCCCAAGCGTCTTCCACGACACCACGCCATTGCGCTGCGGCCCGTTGCGCGACGCCGCAGGACCGGTGCCAGCGCCCTGGCCGGGATCCGCGGCCGGGATCGGGCCAGCCGCAACGAGCAGAGATACAACGAGCGAAAGGGCTAAAGCCAGCGACATTGGTTTCATCTGTCACCTCCTTGCGAGAACGCCGGCGATGTCGGTGCGGTAGGCCAACACGGCCGGCAACAGGGCCGACACCAATCCGACGCAGAGCGCGGCCACCACCAGCGCCGCCTCGCCCGGCACGAGCGTCCAGCCCGTGATATGCACTCGCTGGGACGCTTGCAACCACATCCCGAGCGCCTGCGCGAGCAGATGTCCAAGCAGCAAGCCGAGCGCGATGCCCAGCGACGTCAGGATCAGTCCTTCGATCAGGATCGCGGCGAGCAGCTTGCCGCGCGAGGCGCCCAGGCTTCTCATCACTGCGAGGTCGTAGCTGCGCTCCCGCAGCGCGTTGTACAGCGCGATGAAGACCGACAGGCCGGCGCACAGGATCAGGACGAGCGCAAAGGCCTGCACCGTATCGACTCCGACCCCGATCAGACTGAGCAGGCGGGCCGATTCGAACGCGGGCGAGGCCGCCTGCAAGGCCGAGCGGGCGTTGATCTGCCGCGGCAGCAGGGCAGCCGCCATCGGCGATCGATATTGAACCAGCAGCGCGGTCAGTTCCTGCGGTTGCAGGTGCTTCGCCTCAGCGTGATCACCGCCGTGCTCTTCGTCCTCGTCGTCGTCATGGTGCCCCTGGCCGTGCACCTCCCAGACGCTTTCGACGCTGGTCAACACCAGGCGATCCAGTACTGTGCCGCTCGGTGCGAGCAACCCAACGACGGCATACGGCGAGTGCTCGTGCACCTCGCCGCCTTCCACCAGCCCGTGGCTGCCGACGAAATGGTCTCCGAGCACGAGCCGGCTGTGTGCGGCCACCTCGCTGCCTAGCACGGCTTCGAAGGGCTTGTCCCACAATCTGCCTGTGCCGGTCTTGCCCTCGTAGAGCGCTACATAGGAGTGGTCCGTTCCGACGATGCGAAATCCCTTGTAGCTGTCTCCGAGCGCCATGGGCACGACGGCCTTGATCATCGGATTGGCCGCGAGGGTCCGTGCCTCCTCGAGCGGGATATTGCCGGTGGGGATGTCCAGGTGGTAGACGGAAGACAGGATGAGTTGCAGCGGGCTGCCCTTGGCACCGACCACCAGGTCGATGCCCCGCGCTTCGCGCTCCAGCCGCTCTTCGAACTGCCTGGAAAACAGCAGCAGCACGACGATGGTCCCCACGCCCAGCCCGAGCAGGAGGACGTTGAGCGCCGCGTTCAGCGCCCGCGCGCGGATGTAGGTGGCCGACAAGCCGATCAATGTCACGCTGCGGCCTCCAGGTCGATCTGGTGCTCGAAACGATCCCGGATACGACGGTCGTGGGTCGCGATCACCAGAGTTGCGTTGCATGAGCGGGCCTGGGCCAGCAGCAGGTCCAGAGCAGCCGTCGCGTTGGCGTCGTCGAGGTTGGAGGTGGGCTCATCGGCGAGAATCAGGCGAGGTTTGTTCACGATTGCCCGCGCCACGGCCGCGCGCTGGGTTTGACCGACACTCAGCGCGTGAGGGAGCCTGTGCGCCACATCGGCGAGCCCCAGATCCGCAAGCAGAACGCCCGCTGCGCGCCCATCAGGCTTGGCGCCCGCGAGATACTGTGCGAGCAGAAGATTGTCGACCACGGTCAAGCTCGGAATCAGATGCAGGCGCTGAAACACGATGCCGATGTTGCGTCCGCGAAAGCGATCGAGCCGTGCCGGTCTCAAGCTCGCGAAGTCCTGTCCCGCCACCGATACGCTGCCTGCGCTCGGCGCGACGATGCCCGCGAGAATGTGCAGCAGAGTGGACTTGCCGCTCCCCGACGCGCCGATGATCAGCCAGTGCTCGCCTTGTCCGACCGACCAATGCGCAAGCCGAAGCACTTCCTGGCCGTTGTACTGGTGACGGATGTCCTCAAGCGAGAACACGCCGGCCCCTCGCGGCTGCACATGCCGCACGCCCAGTTTCGCTTTCGCACCTCGCATGCAGATCAAGGTCCTTCAATGCCGTTCCTTCCTTTCGCTGCCGGTATCGCGGACACGTTTGCACCACAGACACACGTAGCGCCCCGCGCTCGAGCAGGCTCGCGTGAGAACCAACCGCCGCAGTACGCCAGTCGCCGCGCCTGCGGCGGACGGCGAAACGCGTCCCAGCCCAACGCGCTGCCGGGCGGGCTAGCTAGCGGGCGTAGCGTGAGACAAGGGGTGCGCGAACCGGCCGCGGCCGCGAAGCCACCGTGACAGCGGGTCGTCAGGAAATACTAGAGCGCAGCAGGAGGTGCCCGAGATCTTGGGCGAGAGAACGGAGCGACGCCGTGAACAAAACCGCGGTGAGACGAGAGGACCAGAAACAACAGCAGCAGGAGCGGCAGCAACGAGCCCGACCCAACCTCGGGCAGATCGAGCGCCGCTTGATGGTTGACGACCTGGCAGGCCACGCACTCGTCGTGATTCGCCTGCCCGTCATGCTTGTGCAGCAGCCCGATGCTGTGAAGCGCCAGCAGACACAGCAGCGCGCACTGGATGATCCAGCCGGTCCAGCTCAGTCTTCGCCTACCGCGCTGCTGGTGCATACGCTACTATGCCCATCACGAAAAACCGACACGAAACTGTGCACTCTGCAAATTTCATGGTGCACGAAACCAGGTCGAAATGCAACCGATTGGCGGAGCAGCAGCCGGCACGGACGCCGAGCACTCGGATGGCGTCGTAGAGCTGTCGAACGTGCGCTTCGCGTGGAAACGCGCAGGCGAGCCCGTCATCGACATCACCGCGCTGCGCATTGCGCCTGGCGAGCGGGTGTTCCTGCGCGGCCCGAGCGGCAGCGGCAAGTCCACGCTGCTCAGCCTGCTGGCCGGCGTCATCACACCTCAGCACGGCAGCGTCGCAGGTGCTGGGGCAGGACATCGGCGCGCTGAGCGGCGCCGGCACGAGACCGCTTTCGCGCCGACCACGTCGGCTTCATCTTCCAGATGTTCAACCTCATCCCCTATCTCTCCGTGCTGGAGAACGTATGCTTGCCCTGCGGCTTCTCGCAGCGGCGCAAGGTCAATGCGGAACGTGCCGGCGGCGGCGTGAACGCGGAGGCGCTGCGCCTGCTGGAGCACCTGGACATGACCCGCGACGGGCTGCTGCAGCGTCCGGTGACGGAACTGAGCGTGGGCCAGCAGCAGCGGGTCGCGGCGGCGCGTGCGCTGATCGGCGCACCCGAGCTGGTCATCGCCGACGAGCCGACCTCCGCGCTGGACGCGGATCGCCGCATGGCATTCATCGATCTGCTGTTCGCGGAGTGCCGCGGGAGCAGGCCACATTGATTTTCGTGAGCCACGACGCCATCGCTGGCCGGCCTGTTCGACCGTGCCATCGAGCTCGCCGCGGTCAACCATGCGCGCGCGCCCTCCGTTGCAGGTGCTGCCGCGTAACGAGACCGCGCCGATGATCGCCGCACTTGCCCTCAAAAGCCTGCGCAATCGCAGGTTCACCGCCGCGCTGACCGTCCTGTCGATCGCGCTTGCAGTCGTGCTGCTGTTGGGAGTGGAGCGCATCCGCCAGGAAGCGCGTGAGGGTTTTGCCAGCACCATCTCCGGCACGGACCTGATCGTGGGCGCACGCAGCAGTCCGGTGCACCTGATGCTCGCCTCGGTGTTCCGGATCGGCAATGCCACCAACAATGTCCGTTGGGACACCTACCAGGAGGCTCGCGCGCAGGCCGGAGATCGCCTGGACCATTCCCATTTCCCTGGGCGACTCGCATCGCGGCTTTCGGGTGATGGGCACGACCAAGGACTATTTCGAGCACTTCCGCTTCGCTCGGGATCGTCGGCTCGAGCTGGCCCAGGGCAGGCCGCTCGCCGGCGAGCGCGACGCCGTGCTCGGTGCCGATGTGGCCGAGGCGCTCGGCTACAAAGTCGGCACACCCATCGTCATCGCGCATGGCGCGGGCGAGGTGAGCTTCATGCTGCACGCCGATCACCCGTTCCAGGTCGTGGGCGTGCTGGCGCGCACCGGCACCCCGGTCGACCGCACCGTGCATGTCACGCTGGAGGGGCTCGATGCCGTCCACGCCGACAGCAATCGCGAGCTTGCCAACGATCCGCTGGCGGCCGCCATGCACGCGGGCGAGGACGGCCGAGGAGCACGGCGAGGACGAGCACGAACATGAGCACAGCCACGGAGTCGGTTCGAACCGCACCATCACTGCGTTCCTGGTCGGACTGAAATCGCGCGGCAGCGCACTGGCCATGCAGCGCCTGATCAACGAGTTTCCTGACGAACCGCTGACGGCGATCCTGCCTGGCGTCACGCTCCAGGAGCTGTGGGAGATCACCGGTGCGGCCGAGAAGACGCTGTTTGCCGTGTCCGTGCTGGTAGTCGTCGGTAGGCCTGGCGGGGATGCTGGTCGCCCTGCTCACCAGCTTGAGCGAGCGCCGCCGGGAGATGGCGGTGCTGCGCTCGGTCGGGGCGCGACCAACACACGTGTTCGCACTCATCCTGGGGGAGGCCGCCGTCCTCACGGTGGCGGGCATCGCGCTAGGTGTCGCCGCCCTCTATCTGGCCTTGCTCGCAGGGCACGCCTGGCTGGAAGCACGCCTGGGGCTGTTCGTCGGCTTGAGCTGGCCCTCGCCCCGAGAGCTGGGCCTGGTTGCGTTAGTAGCGCTGGCCGGCGTTGCGATCGGCCTGATCCCCGCCTATCGCATTTACCGCTATTCTCTGGCCGATGGGATGACGATCCGCGTTGACTGCCGTCCGGATCTGACTTCGAAAACTGGGCCGACATGACGATCACCGACCACCTGCGTCGCGTTTTGCTTCTGAGCCTGGTCCTGCTCGCGCCGCTGTGCCGCGCCGACACACCGCGCACCCTGATGTGGGCCGACCTGGTGCCCAAGATCACGAACAACCCCTTCGCGAAGCTCGATAAGGAGCAGCTGGTGCAGCTCACCACGATCGCCACCGTGCGCGACCGCAAGGCACGCGGCGATGCGACCTTGTCCGCTCTGGAGCTGGCCGACGAGCGGCGCGCTGTCGCGCGATCTGACCAAGTCGGGAGTGGATGTGGACGGACTGCTGGCGAAGCGCAAGCAGATGGCTCGCAGACAGCGAACGCAGCGCTCGATGGGCAGACCATCCGCCTCCCCGGCTATCTGCTGCCGCTGGAGTTCTCCGGCAAGCGCGTGACCGAATTTCTTCTGGTGCCCTGGGTCGGTGCGTGCATCCACACGCCGCCGCCCCCGCCCAACCAGATCGTCTACGTCAAGACCAGCAAGCCGTTCGAGATGGCCGGCGTGTTCCAGCCGATCTGGGTGACCGGCCAGCTCGCCGCCAAACCGGCCAAGCAGTCGCTCTACCTGGTCGACGGAACGTCGGACATCAGCATCGGCTACACGCTGGAAGCAACCGACGTGGAGCCGTACAAGGAGTAGGCCCTATTTGAAGGCAGGCAGGGCGAGCGCAGTGGCCGCTTTGCCAGGCGGGTCCTCATGCGGGCCAGGCTTGTTCATGACCGTGCGCATGTGCATGGCTTGAACGCCGTCCTCGTGCACTTCGACCCGTACGGCGAGGATGGCTCTGAACTTGAGCTCCGGCGAGTACCAGATGCTCATCGTCCTGGTATCCCCTGCGCTTTGCACGTTGGCCACGATGTAGGGGGTGTTGAGCTGCATCCAGGGATTCTTCAAAGACGCGAAGCTGGCCGAGAATACTTCCTCGCCGTCGAGCTCGACGATGACCTCGGTGTTGTCGCTCGACCCACCCTGCTTCACGATCTCGGTGGCCCGGAACCAGCCGGCCCCCATGACGTGGAAGTCGGCGCGCTGGCCCGCAGCGGTGGTGCCGACGTCGCGCTGGATCGTCACGGCCTCTCCCTTCGGGGCACCGTCCACACACGCAAACCCCGCAAGGGGAGCAGCACAGAGCCCGCCCGCCGCCACCGCAGCGAGCACAGCTCGACGCGCGAAACCACTATCATTCAGAGTCATAGTCGCAACCTTCTCCACCGCACCCGGCGCGACGGCCGTCTGGTAACTTCTGGCACCAGCGTAGCATAATCCGGTCTCGCCCCGTCTGTCGCCACGGCACAACATCTCGCCATCGATGCAGCCCCGCACCGTCTACCAGCTCGAAGTCAATCCGAAGATCCCGGCACGCCTGGCGCGGCTCGAAGAGCTGGCGTCGAACCTGTGGTACAGCTGGGACCGGCCGACGCGCACTTTGTTCTCACGCCTTCACACCAGCCTGTGGGATGCCGTAGGACACAACCCCAAGGCGTTCCTGCGGCGCGTGGACGAACAGGTGCTGGTGGATGCGGCGGATGACCCGGTGTTCCTGGGCAACTTCAACCGCGTGCTGTCGGCGTACGACACCTACCACAACGAGCCGCTGCGCCGTAACGGCTCGGAGTGGCTGCGCGCCACCGATCTGGTGGCCTACTTCTGCGCCGAGTTCGGGTTTCACGAGAGCTTCCCGATCTACTCGGGGGGCCTGGGTATCCTCGCCGGGGACCACTGCAAGGCCGCGAGCGACATGCGGCTGCCGTTCGTCGGCGTGGGGCTGCTCTACCGGCAGGGCTATTTCTCCCAGACCATCGACACCGAGGGTACCCAGCGGGCGGTGTACACCGACTCCGAGTTCGAGAGCCTGCCGGTCGCCCCGGTGGTGCGCGGCGACGGCTCCGAGCTCAAGGTCTACGTGGCGCTGCACGGGCAACGCGTAACCTGCAAGGTGTGGAGCGCACGTTGCGGCCACGTGACCTTGTATTTGCTCGATACCGATCTGGAGGAAAACGACGAGCGCGCCCGCAACATCACGCACCAGCTGTATGGCGGCGACCGCACCACCCGCATCGAGCAGGAGATTGTGCTGGGCGTGGGCGGGGTACGCGCGCTCGAAGAGCTGCATATCAAGCCTACGGTGTGGCATATCAACGAGGGCCACGCCGCGTTCCTGCTGCTGGAGCGCATGCGCGCGCTGACCGGCCGCGGACTGGGGCTCGACGCCGCGCTCGAGTGCGTTGCCGCCAACACCGTCTTCACCACCCACACCCCGGTGCCGGCAGGCCATGACCACTTCGCCGAGGAGATGATCTGGAGCTACTTCCAGGACCTCTGCCAGCAGATGGGGCTTGCGCGCGAGGACTTCCTCGCGCTCGGCCGGGTCAGCGACAGCCATGACTTCAACATGACCGCGCTCGCGATCCGCGGATCGCGCTACCACAACGGCGTCAGCCGGATCCACGGCGGGATGTCTTCGCGCATCTGCGCCGAGTTGTGGCCGCAGATCGATCCGCCCGAGAACTCCCTGTCCTATATCACCAACGGCGTGCACGTGCCCACTTTCCTGGCCCAGGAGTGGAGCGAAGTGTTCGAGAAGTACCTGGGGTTCGACTGGAGCCAGCGCGTCACCGACCACGGCTTCTGGCGGCGCGTGGACGAGATACCCGACCACTTGTTCTGGAGCGTGCGCCAGTCCCTCAAGGCGCAGATGCTGCACCTGGTGCGCTTCCGCGTCGCGCGCCAGCATTTCCGCAACCGCGGCTCGGAAGCGCACCTGGACCGGTTGCTCAAGTACGCCGATCCGGTCAACCCCAACGTTCTGACCATCGGCTTCGCCCGCCGCTTCGCCACCTACAAGCGCGCCACGCTGATATTCGAGGACCTGGACTGGCTCAAGCAGCTGGTGTGCAACGATGCCCGCCCGGTGCTGCTGCTGTTCGCCGGCAAAGCCCATCCCGCCGATCAACCGGGCCAGGACTTGATCCGCCGCATCACCCAGATCGCCCGGATGCCCGAGTTCGAAGGCCGCGTGGTGCTGGTGGAGGACTACGACCTGCGGTTGGCGCGGAGGTTGGTGTCCGGGGTGGACGTGTGGCTGAACAATCCGGTCTACCCGCTGGAGGCGAGCGGCACTTCCGGCATGAAGGCGGGCATGAACGGCGTGGTCAATTTGTCCATCCTGGACGGCTGGTGGGACGAGGGCTACGACGGCAAGAACGGCTGGGCCATCAAGCCGGTGTCGGAGAGCCTGGACGAGGCGCGCCGGTGGCGCGAGGAAGCCAAGGCGCTGTACGAGCTGCTGCAGGATAGTGTCATTCCGACCTACTACCGGCGCAGCGAGATGGGCTACTCGCCGGATTGGATCCGGCTTGCCAAGCACTCCATCGCCACTCTGCTGCCGCGGTTCAGCTCTACGCGCATGGTCGGCGAGTACCTGGGCAAGTTCTACCTGCCGGCCACGCGCCAGGGCCGGCGCTTCAGCGAGAACGAGTTCGCTGCGGCCAGGCGCCTGGCCGCATGGAAGGCGCAGGTGCGCGTGAACTGGGACAACGTGCGGCTGCGGCGCATCGATACCCACCGCCGCAATATCAGCTACGGCGAAGGCCTGCGCTTCGAGGTGGCCGTGTACCTGAACGGGATGAAGCCAGAGGACGTCGTGGTGGAGCTTCTGCTGGGCCGCCAAACCGACTACGACACCCTGCGCGACAACCGCCGCTACCGCTTCGAGTGGGAGGGCGTGATGACCGAGCACGGCGAGCACCGCTTCGTGCTGCAGATCACCCCGGAGATGTGCGGAAAGCTCGAGTACCGCATCCGCGTCTACCCCTGGCACGAGCTGCTCACCCATCCCTTCGAGATGGGGATGATGCGCTGGCTGTGAGCCCGCAAGCCGTCGCGGATGCGATCGCCGAGCAGGGCTGGTGCGAGACCCATGACTTTGTTCCGCTCGCCCAGGCGCGCGCGCTCGCCGAGGAGCTGCGTTCGCAGTGGAACGCGGGCATGTTGCGCCAGGCCGGCGTCGGGGCCGGACCAGGGCGCCGCGTGCTCGCCGACGTGCGCGGCGATCACATCGCGTGGCTCGAGCCGCCCGGCGCCACGCCCGCTCAGCGCAGCTGCCTCGAGCGGTTCGAGACGTTGCGCTTGGCGCTCAACCGCGAGCTGCAGCTCGGCCTCCTCGACTTCGAATGCCACTTCGCGGTGTATCCGCCCGGTGCGTTCTATCGCCGCCACCTCGACCGTTTCGCGGCCGACGATCGCCGCGCGCTGTCCTGCGCGCTGTACTTGAATGACGCCTGGTCGAGCGCACGACGGCGGCGCGTTGAGGCTGCATCTGGGCCATGGGCATCGGGACGTGCTGCCGAGCGTGGGGACGCTGGTGGTTTTCCAGAGCGATCGCTTCGAGCACGAAGTGCTCCCAGCGCAACGCGAGCGGCTGAGTTTGACCGGCTGGTTCATGCGCCGGGCGTGACACACGGCGGCGAAAAAGGCTCTTTACATGCGGGCAAAAATCCTTACAATCGCGCCCTCTCGCCGACCCCTCACTCGGGGCCGGCTTTTTCGCTTTGTGGGGCAGGAACAGCAGACATGGCCGAGTACAAGAAGCACGTGACGTTCAAGGGCAAGATCCTGATCATTGGGTTCGGAGCGGTTGGGCAGGGGACGCTGCCGCTGATCCTGCGGCACATCGACATGCCGCGGGAGAACGTCAAGATCATCACCGCGCAGGACTGGGGCCGCGAGATCGCGCAGGAGTACGGCGTCGCCTTCGTGGTGGAGCCGCTGGTACGCGAGAACTACCTGGCGGTCCTCGACCGCGAGCTCAAGGCGGGCGATTTCCTGTTCAACGCCTCCTTCGACGTGTCGAGCCTCGCGCTCATCGAGTACTGCAGCGAACGCGGCATCATGTACCTGGACGCCTGCATCGAGCCCTGGGCTGGTGGGCACCGCGACACGTCCATGCCGGCCGCGCGCCGCACCAACTACGCCTTCCGCGAGCTGGCCAAGGAGATCGGCAAGCGTTACCCGCAGGGCCCTACCTGCGTGACCATGCACGGCGCCAATCCCGGGCTGGTCTCGCACTTGCTGAAGCAGGCGTTGCTCAACATCGCGCAGGACACCGGCGCCGGCCTGCCGGAGCCGAAGTCCAAGGAGCAGTGGGCTCGATTCGCCATGCAGCTCGGCGTGAAAACGGTGCAGATCGCCGAGCGCGACCGCCAGGTGGGCAGCCGCCGCAAGGAGTGGGGCGAGTTCGTCAACACCTGGTCGAGCGGTGCGTTCGTGGGGGAATCCCTGCAGCCCGCCGAGCTGGGCTGGGGCACCCACGAGAAGCACTGGCCGCGCGAGGGCATGGAGTTCGGCTTCGGCTGCGGCTCGTCCATCTATCTGAACCGCCCGGGCTGCACCACCCGCGTGCGTTCCTGGGTCCCCACGGAAGGTCCGTTCCAGGGCTGGCTGATCTCGCACGGCGAATCGCATTCGATCCCGGATTTCTTCACGGTCTGGGAGAACGGACGCGCCATCTACCGCCCGACGGCCTACTACGCTTACCACCCGTGCGACGACGCGGTGCTGTCTCTGCATGAGATGGTCGGTCACAACTTCACGATGCAGGAGAGGACTCGCCTGCTGCGCGACGAGATCGTCGGACGGGTTCGACGAACTGGGCGTTCTGCTGATGGGCCACAAGCGCGGCGCCTACTGGTACGGCTCGCAGCTTTCCATCCATGAGGCACGCCGCCTGTGCCCGCACAACAACGCCACCAGCCTGCAGGTCAACGCGCCCGCGCTGGGCGCGGTGATCTGGGCCATGCGCAACCCCACCGCCGGGGTGGTGGAGCCGGACGATCTGGATTTCCGCACCGTGCTGGAGGTATCGAGGCCCTACCTCGGCCCGGTGGTCGGCGTCTACAGCGACTGGACGCCGCTGCAGGACCGCGCCCAGTACTACCCGGAAGACGTGGACAACAGCGACCCCTGGCAGTTCAAGAACTTCCTGGTGGTCTGATACCATCGCGGCAAACCGCACCTCTCATCGGAGCACGCCGCAGCCGAGCACAGCCGGGCGAGTCTCTCTAGTCATGGGCACAATGAGCGGAATTCTCATACGCATCGCCGAGACCCTGGGCAAGTCCACCCGGTTGTCCTTCCGCGTCACGTTCGCCGACGGCACCTCCTGGCAGAACCTGCCTGCTGACCCGGTCGTGCACTTCCGCTTCAAGAGCATGGCCGCCCAGGTGCGCACCGCCGTGTTCGGCAACATCGGGCTGCTGGAGTCGTATTTCGACCAATCCCTGGAGGTCGACGGCGATTTCCCGCGCGTCTTCCGTATCGCCTTCGAGTCGGGCTTCGACCACGATTCGAGCGCATTGGTGTGGATGCGCAACCAGTGGCACGAGTTCCGGTTCGGCAACGGCAGCATCGCCCAGGCCAAGGCCAACGCCCGCTTCCACTACGCGCTGGGGGCGACTTCTACGGCCTGTGGCTGGATCAGCCGCTGATGATGTACACCTGCGGGTATTGGAAGGAGGGCACCCGCAGCGTCGAGGAGGCGCAGCGCAACAAGATCGACCACGTGTGCCGCAAGATCGGACTCAAGGACGGCGAGAGCGTGGTGGACATCGGCTGCTGGCTTCGGCGGCTTCATGTTCCGCGCGCTGGAGAATTATGACGTGCGTGTGTGCGGCGTGAACACCACCACCGAGCAGGTTGACTGGTTGCGCGAGCGCATCGCCAGCCGCGGGCTGCAGAACAAGCTCGAAGCGCGCGAGGCCGACTTCCGCGAGGTGCATGCCCAGTTCGACAAGGTCGTCTCCATCGGCGTCCTGGAGCACGCCGGGCGCGACCAGTTGCGCCAGGTCGTCAAGGCGCACGCCGACTTTCTCAAGCCGGGCGGCTTGGGCATGCTGCATTTCATCGGCCACGTCGGCGTGCGCGACACCGTGTTCTACATCCGCAAGCACGTGTTCCCGGGCGGCTGGATCCCCAGCCTCGCGCAAACCATCACCGCCATGGAGGAGTGCGGGCTGGAGGTGGTCGACGTGGAGAACCTGCGTCGCCACTACGCCTTCACCCTGGACGCCTGGGCCGAGCGATTCGAGCGCAACTGGGAGCGCATCCATCCATCGATCCGCGCCGCTTCGACGAGCGCTTCCGCCGGGTGTGGCGCACCTACCTGATGTCGTGCGCCGAGATGTTCCGCTCGCCGCATTCGCGCACGCATCTGTTCCAGATCGTGTTCAGCAAGGGCAACATCTCGAGCCAGAGCTATCCGATGAGCCGCGCCTTCCTGTACGCCCAGGATTTCGCCGGGCGCGAAGTGCCAGCACCCGCACCAGAGCGGGCGGCGACCGCCTAGATCCCATGCTGTCCTATGCGCAGCGCAGATCGGAACTGATCCGCACGCTGCAGGAAGGCAGCAACGAGCGCGTCGCGCTCGCCAAGGACACCTCCAACCTGTTCCGCGACCGGCAACGGGCACCGCGGCAGCGGCTGGAGGTCGGCCGCTTCAATCATGTCCTCGAGGTGAACGCCGCCGCGGGCTGGGTCGATGTCGAAGGCATGACTCCGTACGATGCGCTGGTGGATGCGACGCTCGCTCACGGCGTCATGCCCGCTGTGGTGCCGCAGCTGCGCTCGATCACCATTGGCGGCGCTGCGGCGGGCGTAGGGATCGAGGCGTCATCGTTCAAGTTCGGCCTGGTGCACGACACGCTGCTTGAGATCGAGGTTCTGCTCGCCGACGGCAGCGTGGTGCTGTGCACACCCGACAACGAGCACCGCGAGCTGTTCTTCGGCTTTCCCAACTCCTATGGCACGCTGGGTTACGCCCTGCGGCTCAAGGCGCGAACCGTGCCGGTGAAGCGCTACGTGCAGCTCACGCACATCCACCACAGCGACGCAGCGGCATGCTTCCGCCAGCTCGAGACACTGTGCCAAGGGGATGCCGATTTCATCGACGGAACGGTGTTCGGCCCGGGCGAGCTGGTCCTGACCGTGGGCCGCTGGGTCGACGATGCACCTTATGTCAGCGACTACACCTACGAGCACATCTACTACCGTTCGCTTCGCACTCGCGATACGGACTACCTGAGCACGCGCGACTTCATCTGGCGCTGGGACACCGACTGGTTCTGGTGCTCGAAGAACCTCGGCGCACAGCACCCGCTGGTGCGCCGTCTGCTCGGGCGCGAGCGCCTCAACTCGCGCTTCTACACCCGTGTGATGCGCTGGAACAGCCGCTGGGGGTTGACGCGCGCATTCGACAGGCTGACGGGCCAGCACCGTGAGTCGGTGATTCAGGACGTCGACGTGCCGATCCAGCATGCAGCGGAGTTCCTCGACTTCTTCCATCGTGACATCGGCATCCTCCCGGTGTGGATGTGCCCGATCCACTGCCGGCAGCCGCTTGGCGACTTCGCGCTCTATCCGATCCGTGCGCATGCGACGTACGTGAACTTCGGCTTCTGGGACGTGGTCCGGCGCAGGCAGCCCTTCGCCCGCGGACATCACAACCGGCTGTTGGAACGGAAAGTGCAGGAAGTGGGCGGGATCAAGTCCTTGTACTCCGACAGCTATTTCCCCGAGGAGGAGTTCTGGCCGGCGTATGGCGGGCAGGCCTATGCACGGCTCAAGCAGCGCTATGATCCGCACGGGCGGTTTGGAGACCTGTATCAGAAGTGCGTGCAGCGCGCCTGACGCCGACGTAGCAGGCGACGCGCCCGACGTGAGGTGAGGGCGAACAACGAACGTGCTGACTGACCTTGAGCTGACCGGACGCACCCGCACGCACGTCGTGCAGGTAGACGATTTGCGCTGCGCGCTGCACCGGGATGTGCTGGACCCGCTCCTGGCGCTTCGCGCAGCGGCGGCCGAGGACGGCATCGATATCAAGGTCTTCAGCGCTTTCCGCGACTTTTCGGCCCAGCTTTCGATCTGGAATCGCAAGTTCAGCGGCCAGCGCACGCTGTTCACTCGCGACGGCGGGGTGCTCGAACACGCCGCGCTGGGGATCGACGCGTTGCTCGAGGCGATCCTCAACTGGTCGGCGCTCCCCGGAGCCAGCCGCCACCACTGGGGCAGCGACATCGACGTGTTCGACGCCGCGGCAATCGCGCCCGATTACAGGGTGCAACTGCTTCCCGAGGAGTTCGCGGAGGGCGGGCCGTTCGCGCGCCTGGACCACTGGCTGGCAGAACACGCAGCGCGGTTCGGGTTCTTCCGGCCGTACGACCGCGAGCGCGGTGGCGTGTACCCGGAGCCCTGGCATATCAGCCATGCCCCGGTCGCCTTGCCTGCCCTCGCTCGTCTGACTCCCGCGCTCATCGCCGACGCGTTGCAACAGGCCGAGATCCTCGGCCGCGACGCAGTCGTAGCACGCCTTGACGACATCTTTCAGCGCTACGTCGTCAACGTGGGCCATCCCGAATTCGTTTAAGCATCTGGGAGCAACCCAGGTTAGCAAGCACTCGCTTTTAGGAGGCGTTCGAAGGCTCCGGCACAGTCTCTGGCAAGCGAAATGCTTGAGGCCATTGCAGGGACGCGAGGAGCGTAAATGGCTACAAGTGTGTGGGTGCTGCGTCAGAGCGCCGCGGGCGAAGGAGACGACTTCGACCACAGTGCAATCTTCGACGCCTCTGACGAGCTCGACCGCGTGGCGGGCGAGCTGGGGGTCAGCAAGATATCGGAGTTCTTCGACTGGACCGACTTCGATGCCAACATGTCGGCTGAAGAGCCGCTGGAAGACTACGAATATGTGGCGGCCGCACGCTGGTTCGAGCCGAGCGTTGCCCTGCCCTCGCTGGACAAGCTGCTCGCCCATCTGAAAGCCAACCCCGCAGCGGGCGAGACGCCCGACTGGGATGAGCTCTACCCCGCGATGCTGGTCGAGCTCGAGGACATTCTCATCAAGGTACGCCAGGCTGGCGCGGAGGGCACACGCTTCAACCTCTGCGTGGTCATGCTGAGCGCCAAGAAGGCGGCAGTACGGATCTAAGCCGAGGCGCTATCAGCCCCTGAGCGGCGCCCGACCCCGTTGACCTTCAGGTGATGGCTCCGAGGCAGTGTGCAACGTTCCCCTGGGGTTCTGGCCGGCTCGAACGCAATACCCGCTAGCTAGCCCGCCTGAGCTGCCTTCGGCGCCGGTAGCGAGCGGTCTTCGACGATCTTGAAATCACGTTCCAGCCGGGTCCAGCAAGCCACCCTTGGCAACACCGTGCTGGCTGCGGTGGCGTCCTCGACCTTGAGCGCCGGCGCCTGGTCCACCAAAGTCAGCGGCTTTCCATCGCAGGTCAGGTACTCCCCGATCCGGGTCAGGACCTTGATGAACTCCGTGGTGGTGAGCTCCCGCGGTTCCGGCTTGACCCACTTCGACATCGTGTTGAGCACAAGCCGCGCGCCATCTTCCCAGCCCACCTTGGCTTCGACGATCCGCAGCCCCTCGGTATAGCGCACCCCCTCGCCCTTGTTGACGATCTCCACCGAGTATCCGAGCTTGATCTGCTTGGACTGCTCGGCGGCGCGGGTATCGTCCAGGGTGACAGGCTTCTCGGCCTGCAGCGGTGCAAACTCCCACGGTTTTTCCTCTGCATCCTTGCCGGTGACGGCACTGACGATCGAGCGGATCAGTTTCACGGTTTTGACCTCCTGGCCCACGTATCTGGCCTTGATAAGCAACTGGCGTGCGCGCTCGCATGCCGCAGCGCGCTGTTTTGGTGCACCTTGGTCAGACTTGCGGTCACCTGGTGGTGGCTCGGTCACGCGCCTGTCATACTCCGGGGCGGTGTCAACGGCTGCCGTGCTGCACGGAGATCGCTCCATCCGGGAACTGAGCGAGGGGATGATTTGACCTCGCGGAACTCGAGCGCCACGGCGCTGTCATCACAGGCAGCCAGGTGCCCTGCCTGGCGCTCAACAACAATCCTCGAGTTTCTACTCGCCATACACGGAGACCGTCCATGACCCGCATTGCTATTGCCCTCGCATTCGCCGCCGCCTTTGCAGTCGCTTCCAGCCCGCTGCTGGCGCAGCAGAAGAAAACCGTGCTCTCTCTCGACACCGCCAAGAAGATGGCCCAGGCCTGCGTCGACAAGGCCACGGCAGAAGGTTGGAAGATGAACGTCGCTATCCTCGATGACGGAGGCAACCTCAAAGCCTTCGTCCGCATGGACGGCGCGTTCCTCGGAAGCATCCAGATCGCCCAGCTGAAGGCCAATACTTCCGCGAGCTTCCCGTTCTCGACCAAGCAGGTGGGCGAGATCGTCCAGACGCGCGTCCCAGGTCTGGCGTTTGTGCCCGGCCTGGTGACCTTCGAGGGCGGGTTGCCGATCAAGACCGCGGGGGGCGAGCATGTCGGCGCCATCGGTGTGAGCGGCGGAACTGCAGAGCAGGACGGTGTCTGCGCCCAAGCCGGCCTGGACGCGGTCAAGGACGACCTCAAGTAAAGCCGCCCAGGGAGGGCCGGATCCCGGAGAGGCCCAGATTAAGGGGGCCGTCCCTCTCGCTTGTTGGCTCGCATCTCGCCAGAGGTGCGAGCCGCAATCGGCCGACCCGGCTCAACCCTGCGTCATCCCCTCAAGTCACAGCGACGGCGCCTGTTAGGCAGAACTTTGCCCGACCGAGCCCGGACGCAACACCTCGACCAAGGCGCCGGTAGCCGGGCCGAACGTCGCAAAAGCAATCGCGTTCTTGCCGCGGCGCTTGACCTGGTACATCAAGCGGTCGGCAAAGCGGATCGCGGCGTCGGCGCTTTCCGGCGGGCGCGGGAACGTCACCGCGCCGATGCTGCAGGTCACCGAAGAGCCTACGGTGAGCAGCCGCTCCGCCAGCCGCTGCGCGAGTTTCGGCAGGACATCGGCCGCACCCGCTACGCCGGTCCCCGGCAGAAGGAGCGCAAACTCGTCGCCGCCAATGCGGGCTACCGTGTCGGTGCTGCGCACTGCTTCGCTCATCACCTGGCCCACGGTTGTCAGGACCAGGTCGCCCTGGCTATGCCCGTGGATATCGTTCACCCGCTTGAAGTCGTCCAGATCGACATAGGCCAGCGTAAGCGGCTGGCTGTCGCGCGCCGACAGCGCGAGGCTGTACTCCAGGCGTTCCTGAAACGCCCGCAGGTTGAGGACCCCGGTCAGGGGATCCCGGCGGGCGAGGCGTTGCTCGCTGGCGAGGCGGCTGCGTAATGCCTCGAGCAGGATGGCGCTGAACGCGAGAAACGCGAAATGGACGAGCGTGTCCCAGGCGAGCAGCACCGGATGCCCTAGCGGGTAGCCTGCCAACAGGTCGACGACAGACCACGCAGGGCTCGCAATAAGGGCGACGACCAGACCGTCGCGGCGTTCACCGTACCATGCAGCGAGACTCACCGGTGCGAGATAGAACACGGACACCGAGATCTCGAGCCCGGTCAGGTAGTCGAACACGCCGACGACCGCTACCGCCGCCAATGCCAGCCAGAGGATCGCAGCGCGCGACCAGCCGCGCAGAGTCCGGTCGAGCGTCACCAGGGCGCGCTGCACGCGCCCGGAGCCACCCGTGAACTCGAACCTGGCGTGCAGCGCCTCCGGCGGACCGTTACGAGCCACTGGCTCCCGGTCCGTTCCAGAACCGCTCCATCGACAGGTACGTGTAGGAGGCCGACCAGCCGATCAGCAACAAACCGTTCAACGCTTCCGCACCGGCAACCAGCCGCACGGGCCCGGATGGCAGGAGGTCTCCGAACCCCAGGGAGGTGAAGGTCTGAGCGGAGAAGTACATGCAAGTCCCCAGCGACGAGTTAGTGCCGCCCAGCAGCGCGCCCAGCAAGAGGCCATGGATCAGCACATAGTAGGCAGCACCGTACATTAGCATCTGCAGCGCGTGCGAGCCAAATGCCGCAACAATGACGATGATGAGCTTGGCGCGGGTCGGGATGTGCAGCTTCGGCAGGCCGAACGAAAGCAGGCGCAGCACCTCGTAGTGGGTCACCGTGGTCATCACGACCAGCCCCAGGCAAAAGGCGACGACGATGGGCATCGGAACTGCGGTTGCAGGACGCAACGGTGTGGAATGGAGATAGACGGAACGCCGCAACGCCTCGCACGGCAGGCGCCTCGACGCTAGATAGAAACGGGGTCGGGCGCCAGCAAGTTGACAACGGCGTGGGGCAGTCCCGCGATCGCGCTGGCGACCAGCGCTGGATTCAGGCCACCGGCGGGTCAGCAGCCCTCACCGCAGAACCTGAGGGCGGGTACGGCCTTGAGAGGCGCGGGGCAGCAGCATGGCGTCTCATTGCGACGGCCTCAACTGCGGATCGGCGCGAGGCGCAGCGCTTGCTCGGGACAGGCTGTGATGCACAACTGGCATGCGTGGCAGTCCGCTGGCCGGACCACGAAGGCCTGCCGATTGCCGTGCGCCCACGCCTTCAATCGGCCCAGCAGCGAGAGCTCTGAGCGCTCCGCCGGCGACAGGACGCGTAGCTCGAAGACGTTGTACGGGCAGACCTGGACGCACTGCTCCTCGCCTTCGCAGCGGTTGCGGTCTACCACGGGAGCGACGGTCCCCGGATTCCCAGCACATTCGTTTGCCATCTGCGCTTCGGTCAACTTCACGTTCGAACGAATCCGGAAAGGCGCACTGGAGGGTGCTTCGGCGTGCGCGCCCGGATCTCCGTCGGCGCTTGCCGTCAAGGAACCAGGATCTGGGAGCCTCGTGTGGTGCGCCCCTCGAGCGCCCGGTGCGCTTCGGCGGCCGCGGCCAGCGGATAGCGCGAACCGATCGTAACACGGAGTCTGCCGGAGGCAAGCATCGACCAGAGCCGGCCGGCCATCTCGGCCAGGCGCTGCGGATCCGCGGTGTAGTGGAACAATACGGGCCGCGAGAACGTCGCGCTCTTCTCGGTCAGCGCATCCGGCGTAATTGGCGGCAACGCTCCGCTCGCCTGCCCAACGCTGACCCAGTGGCCGAACTGCGCCAACGACGCGAAATTCCCCTGCACACCGGCGGCACCGAGCCCATCGATGATGAGATCGACGCCACGCCCGCCGGTGGCGGACAGCACGCCGCTCGAGAAGTTGTAGTCGCTGGTCACGATGACGTCATGGCACCCGTGCTGACGCGCCTCTTGTGCTTTGGCTTCAGAGGATACCGTCCCCAGCACGGTGGCCCCGAGCGCACGCGCCCACTGCACCACGATGCCACCCAGGCCACCTGCGGCCGCGTGCACCAGCACGATCTCTCCGGGCCGCAGCGGGTGCAGGCGGTGCAGGAGATACTCGGCCGTCAGGCCCTTGAGCAAGACCGCCGCCGCCGTCTCGTCGCTGATGTGATCAGGGAGACGCACGAGTTGACTCGCCGGGACGTTGCGGCAGGTGACATAGCTGCCCGGCGGCAGCATGGCGTAAGCGACGCGCTCGCCGGGTTCGACCCCGCTGACATCCGGTCCGACGTCGAGCACGACCCCCGCTGCTTCGACGCCGAGTGGCTGGCCGGGCCGGCCAAGCGGGACCAGGCCCCGGCGGATATAGATGTCCAGGTAGTTCACGCCAATGGCGCGGTGGGCGATGCGTACTTCACC
This sequence comes from uncultured beta proteobacterium, assembly GCA_963772865.1. Classification (GTDB taxonomy): domain Bacteria; phylum Pseudomonadota; class Gammaproteobacteria; order Burkholderiales; family SHXO01; genus SHXO01. The sequence goes on from CAVYZA010000038.1 coordinate 163,350, forward strand.
CGGTGCGGGCGGCGGCACGGAGACGGCCTTGACCGCCAGCACGTCGGCTTCTCCCACAGCTTGGAATACGACGGCGGTAGCGGCCAGTTCCTGTCCCGGACGCGGTCTTGCCGGGACCGGTAGCGCCCCCTGTCCCAGGTAGCGTCTCAGGCCGGTGAAGCCGCCCTCGTAGACATCGCGACCGACCAGCTCTGCGAGCTCGCGCTCACGCCCGCGCGGTGCCCGGAAGGTCGATTGCCAGTGCCAGAACGTACGCCGTCCGTCCGTGACCGGCTTCAACTGCACGGCAGCGACATAGCGCTCGAGGGCGATTTCCGCCTCGAGGATGCAGTAGGTGAAGCGATATTCCCGGTCCGATAGCGCAATCAGCTGCTCGCGCACGCGCGCGCCGTCCTGCAGAGCGAAGCGCCGCACACAACCCACCCGGTCGCCGGGTTCATCGCCTTCGATCACAGAGTGGGCGACGATGGGGTGCCAGGCCGCGTGGCTGTTGAAGTCGCGCAGCACGCTCCACACCTGCTCGATGGGTGCGTCGATGATGGTGGAGCGCGTTACCCGAATCACGGCTGAAGCAACATCTCAGCGAACAGGCGCAAGAACACAAAGGTTACGGAGAAAGCACGGACAGATGGAATGCGCGGCAACCGCATCCGACTTGGTGGTTGTGCGCGGGTCTGCGGCTCGCGGTGAGTGCTTCGCCGCAGTGCTAGCGCCGGGCAAAGCGCTGCTTGAGAGCATCGAACCCAACCTGAAACACGCCCTGTCCGATGTCCTCGGCAAGTTCGCGCTCCTTCGCCGGATCGCAGTCGAACTCCGCGCTCCATTCCGCAAAGGTACGGTTGCCGTCGGTGATCGGCGTGAGCTTGAGCGTAGCGATGTAATTGGTCAGGGGCATCGGCGAGTCCAGGATCGAATAGGTGCACTGGTAGTCGTAGTCCGACAGAGTCAGGAGCTGCTCGCGCAGCTGGCCGCCGTCGACCAGGCGAAAATTGCGCACGCAACCGACCTTGTCGGAGGCCAGCCCGTTCTCGATGTGCGAATCGGCGATGAGCGGATGCCACAGGTGCAACGCGTTGAAGTCGCGGATCACGCCCCAGACGCTGTCCGCCGGGGCGTCGATGACGCTGGATGTGTAGATGCGAATCATGTCCTAACCCTCCTGCTCGGCGGACGGCAGGACCGCGGCAACCGACTGCGCGAGCTTGCCGATCTCGCCGCCCTCGATGCCGATCTCACGCAGGAGCTGATCGACCAGCGGCGCCTGCGCACGATAGCGCAACGCCGAGTTCACCACGCTGTCGGCGAAACTTGCTCCCGAGTCCTGGCCGCGCGCGCTGCCGGCGGCGCCGCCACCGCCGCCCAGCCCATCGACATGCAGGATCTTGATGGTTTCGATGCGCTCCATCGGCTTCACCGATTCGCGGATGACGGCGTCGATCTTTTCCACCAGCCGCAGGCGCAGGGCGGACTGGCGCGCCTCCAGGGTCAGCACGTTGTGCGCTTCGTTCATCAGGCGCAGGCCCTCCGCCTCGATCTCGTGACGGATGCGGGCGGCGAGCGAGCGGATCTTGTCGGCCTCGGCCTCCGCTTCGGCCTGCTGGCGCAGTGCCTGCCCCCGGTCACCCGCCGCCGTCTTCTCCGCTTCCGCCGCGACCGTCACGCGCAGCGCGTCGCGCTCAGCCTCCTTGCGCGCCTCGATCAGCTCGATCAGCTTCTGACGCTCGGCCATCTCGGTCTCGCGGGCGGTGAACACACGCTCCTCCTCCGCGACTGCCTTGGCGCGCGCCTGGTCCGCGGCGGCCTGCGCCTCCGACTGCGCCTTGGACTGCTGCGCAATCGCGATGGCGCGCTGCTGCTCGGCCAGCTCGATGGTCTTGCGACGCTCGATCTCGGCCGCCTGCACGTCGCGCTCGCCGGCGATGCGTCCGGCCTCGAGGACCTTCTCCGAAGCTATGCGCGCGGTTTCGATGGCCTGCCGCGCGCCGATCTGTGCGCTTTCGGCTTCCTGTTCTTTCTCCGCGCGCTCGCGCGCGACCTCCGCCCGCTGCGCCGCGCGCGCGATCTCCAGCTCACGCTCCTGCTGCAGCCGCGCGTACTCGGAGTCGCGGTCGATCTCGAGGCTCAGCTTCTCGGTCTCGAGGTTCTTGTTGCGGATCTGGATGAGCGTGTCCTGCTCGATGTCGTTGCGCTTCTTCTTGCGCGTCTCGATGCTTTCGGTGAGCCGGGTCAGGCCCTCGGCGTCGAAGGCGTTGCTGGGGTTGAAGAACTCCATGTCGGTCTGGTCGAGCTGGGTGAGCGAAGCCGACTCCAGCTCCAGGCCGTTCTTCAACAAGTCCTCGGCAACGGTGTCGCGCACCCGGCGGATGTACTCGCCGCGTTTCTCGTGCAGGTTCTCCATGGTCATCTCGGCGGCCACCGTGCGCAGCGCGTCCACGAACTTGCCCTCGACCAGCTCCTTGAGGGATTCGGGCTGCAAGGTCCGTTGGCCCAGCGTCTGGGCGGCGTTGGCGATCGCGTCGGGGGTGGCCTGCACGCGGACATAGAACTCGGCGACGACATCCACGCGCATGCGGTCCTTGGTGATGAGCGCCTTGTCACGGCCGCGCGCCACCTCCAGGCGCAGGGTATTCATGTTCACCGGCAAGACGTCATGAACGATGGGCAGCACGAAGGCGCCGCCGTTGAGCACCACTTTCTGGCCGCCCATCCCGGTGCGCACGAAGGCGCGCTCCTTGGACGAGCGCAGGTAAAGCCAGTGCATCAGCCAGACCGCGATCGCGACGACAATGACGACGACGATGAGGCCGAGGATGAAGGCGCCGAATTGGGTTCCCGACATGGTGTTCTCCTATTAGCCTCTACACCTTAGTTCCTGAACCGCAGAGGACGCAGAGGCGCAGAGGAAGCGTCCCATAAGTCTCCCCGACCCACGCGGTAGGCTCGGGTTGCCTTGGTGGTTCTCGTACACCTGTTTTGCCGTTCTCTGCGCCTCTGCGGTTCAAATTGCCTTGTCCCTAAAGTCTTGCACTAGCGGGAAATGCTCTTGAACTTCCTGGTCTGCTCGGTGAGCGCCACCTCGGTCGGCAGCCGTTCCATGCTGGAGGCGCCGTAGAAACCGTGACACTCCTGGCAGTGCGCAAGGATGGTGCTGGCGTCCTCCGGGGTTGCGATCGGGCCACCGTGGCACAGCACGATCACGTCCGGGTTCACTGCTTTCGCCGCCTTTGCCCAGGCGTTGATCTTCGGCACGCACGCCTCGAGCGTGAGAGCCGTCTCGGCGCCGATCGCTCCCCCGGTGGTGAGGCCGAGGTGGCAGACCACGATGTCCGCACCCGCCTGCGCCATCGCGGCGGCGTCTTCTTCCGCGAAGACATAAGGCGTGGTGAGCAGATCCAGCCCGTGCGCGGCACGGATCATCTCCACCTCCAGCGCGTAGCCCATGCCGGTCTCCTCCAGGTTCTTGCGGATCACACCGTCGAACAGGCCCACGGTGGGAAAGTTCTGCACCCCCGAGAAACCGATGTCGGCAACCTGACGCAGAAAGTGATCGGTGATCATGAAGGGATCGGTGCCGTTCACGCCGGCAAGAACCGGCGTGCGCTTGACCACCGGCAGCACCTCGGAGGCCATCTCCATCACGATCTGATTGGCGTTCCCATAGGCCATCAGACCCGCCAGCGAACCGCGTCCCGCCATCCGGTAGCGGCCCGAGTTGTAGATCACGATGAGATCGATGCCGCCGGCCTCCTCGCATTTGGCGGACAGACCGGTGCCCGCACCGCCGCCGATGATCGGCTGGCCGCGGGCGATCATGGCGCGGAATTTGTCGAGAATGGTTTTGCGTGCGATGCGTGGCATGTCTCTACCTTGCCGCAGATGCGCTGTGGGGAGCTGCAATGTCCCGGAACTGGTCCACCAGCGCCTGTGCGAACTGCGGATCGTTGATGTTGTGCGGGAGCCGGATCAAACGGCGGTTGGTGCCGGCCCGGAACTTCGACTCGATGGCCGTAAACAACGCCTGGTCGGCCGCCGGATCCCAGAACGCCTTGCCGGGGGCGTCGATGAGCGAGACCCCACCGGTTGGGAGGAGAAAGCGCACCGGCCCTTCCATGCGGTTCAACTTGCCGGCGATGAACTCTCCGATCGCCGTGTTCTCCGCTGGGGTGGTGCGCATGAGCGTCACGTTCTGGTTGTGTTTGTACAGGTTGCGCGCGCGGAACTGCGCCGGCACTGTGTCCAGGGCATGAAAGTTCACCATGTCCAGTGCACCGCAGGAACCTACATAGGGGACCCGGCTGCGGATGACGGCATCCATGCGCTCGGGACCGGCCGAGAACACGCCGCCCACCAGCTCGTCCGCGATCTCGGTGGTGGTGACGTCGATCACTCCGGCCAGCAGGCCCGAGTCCACCAGCTTTTCCATCGACTGGCCGCCGGTGCCGGTGGCGTGGAAGGTGAGGCAGTCGTACTCATCCTCGAGCGCTTTGGTGACAGCCTGGACGCAGGGCGTGGTGACCCCGAACATGGTCAGGCCGATTGCCGGCTTGGTCGTGCTCTGGCTGCTCTCGCGCGGCACGTTCAGGATCATGCCGGCTAGCGCATGGGCTGCGTTCGCCAGGACACGCTCGGAGATGCGGTTGATGCCGGACACGTCGGTCACCGCGTACATCATGCAGATGTCGGCAGGCCCGACGTAGGGTTTGACGTCGCCGGAAGCCACCGTCGACACCATCACCTTCGGCACGCCGATCGGCAGTCGGCGCATGGCGGCGGTGGCGAGCGCGGTGCCGCCCGATCCTCCGGCCGAGATGATGCCGCCCAGATCCCGGCGCGTGGCGACGAAGCGCTCGAAAGCGTTGGCCATCTCTACCACCGCCGTCCCGCGATCGCCCGTGAACACGGCCTGCGCGCCACCGGGGTGATGGCGCGCGACCTCCGCCGGGACTCACGCTGGCCGAGGACGGTTTGCCCGAAGTGGAGAGGTCAATCGTGACCGTGCGCACACCCACGCGCTCGAGGCAGTTGCGGATGAACAAGAGCTCCCGGCCCTTGGTGTCGAATGTCCCGGCGACATAAGCAGCACGGTCAGCTGTTGCCGCGACCGGCGCGAGCCTCGGCGCGGGCGTCTCTATACGCCGTGCAGGTTCCTCGGTTGCGCGCAACGGCTCGGATGGAGGTTGGTCCGGACGAATCACGTTGTCCTGCGTTGGACTCACCGGGTCGCCTGCGTTCCACTGGGTGAAAGCGCGCACGGTGCGCGGAGCGAGCCCCGCAGGAGGTGCTTCCGGTATGACCGGACTAGCGTCGCCCGAGCGCTGGACGGTGTAGACCACCGATTCATCGAACGCTGCGCCAGTCGGGGCCACCTCCGGCTCCTCTTCGTCGCCGCTCGCCCGCACGCCGAGCAACCGGTGCTGCAGCTCGGCATCGGCAGCGAGCTCGCGCGCCGGCATCACACGCGCGATCCTGCCGTTGACCATCACGACGACGGTATCGGCTACATCCACCGCAACACCCAGGTTCTGCTCGACCAGGAGGATGGCGACCTCGCCCTCGCGCACCAGGGTCGAGAGCATCTCCACCACCTGCTCGACGATCACGGGCGCCAGGCCTTCGGTGGGCTCGTCCATCACCAGCAGCCTGGGATTGAGCAGCAGCGCACGCGCAATGGCCAGCATCTGCTGCTCACCGCCGGACAGTTGGGCGCCGCCGTGGTGGCGTCGCTGGGCGAGGCTCGGAAAGGCCTCATACACGCGCTCGGCGGTCCAGGTTCCGCGCCGCGCGCTACCCTCCGCCAGGCGCAGATGCTCGTCGACGGTGAGGGAGGGCCACACCCGCCGCCCCTGCGGCACGTAGCCGATCCCTTTGTCGGTGATCTGGTCGGGTCGGAGGCCCTGGATAGGCTCGCCGAGCAGCTTGATGCTGCCGGTCGACGCAACCAGGCCGGTGATGGCGTTGCAGAGGGTGGTTTTGCCCATGCCGTTGCGCCCGACCACTGCGAGCACGCCGCGCTCCAGCCGCAGGGACACGGCCTGCAGTGCGTGGGCATGGCCGTAGTAGACATCCAGGCCGCTGACCTCGAGGATGGGGCCGCTGGCGGTGCTGCGCTCAGTGGTGGCCATGTCCGCTGCCCAGGTAAATCGCCTGCACCTGCGCGTCGCTCTCGATCTCTTGCGGCGTGCCGTGCTTGAGGATGCGGCCGTTGTGCATGACGGTTACGTGTTCCGCGACCCGCATCGCGACGTCGAGGTCATGCTCGATCAGCACGAACCCGACGTGCCGCGGAAGGTCCTGAAGCAGGGACACCAGCTCTCGGCGCTCGCCGGGAGACAGCCCCGCGGCAGGTTCGTCGAACAAGATCATGCGCGGCGCGCCGGCGAGCGCCATGCCGACTTCGAGCTGGCGCTGCTGGCCGTGCGACAGCGCCGACACCGGTTGTCCGGCGACGTGTTCGAGTCGCACGTGCGCCAGCAACTCGGCAGCGGCGGCAGACGAAGCGTCGCCGCTGCGGGGGCGCAGGAACGAGAACCGCCCGCGCGTGACCCCGCGTGCCGCCAGGAACAGGTTGTCGCGCACGGACAGGTCGCGAAACAGCAGGGACGATTGATAGGTCCGGCGCAGGCCGCGGCGAATGCGCTCGTGCACCGGAAACTCGGTGACGTCTTCGCCGAAGAAATACACCCGTCCGGCGGTAGGCGGGAAGTCGCCGGTGATGGCGTTGAACAGTGTGGTCTTGCCCGCGCCGTTGGCCCCGAGGATCGCACGCCGCTCCCCGGCCGCGACACTGAACGTCACGTCCTCGATGGCCATCAGCGCACCGAATGCGCGCGAGACGCCACGCAGCTCGAGTGCGTTACTGGAAGTGAGTCCAGTGGCGGTTTGCGCGTCCATCTAGGTGTTCTCAAAGCACCGATTCGAATCGTTCGCGCATGCACGGTTGTACATTGCAGTCCCGAGTATTGCTCCCTCCCCTTCAAGGGGAGGGCTGGGGTGGGGATGGGTGTCCATCGCGAACCCGACCCATCCCCCTCCTAACCTCCCCCTTGAAGGGGGAGGAACTTGTCTTCTGCCGCTCAAGGGCAGCGGTCACTCCTTCACGGGCACGACGGGTTGTCGCGGCTGCCCAGCCCCATCTTCTGGAAGTCGGCCTTCGACAGCCCCAACGACTGGCTGACGTTGGGGATCACCTTCACCACCTTGTTATAGAAATTGCCGTCGGGCCCCTTGGCCACCTCAGTGAGGAAGATGTTGGCCACGGCGTTGCGATTCTCGTCGACCTTCACATCGCCGGTCGGCGTCTTCAGCGTCATGGTCGCGAGCGCCTTGCGGAAGGCCGCCTCGTTATTGGAGAGATCGCCCTTGACCAGGTTGAGCGCATCGAGCGCAGCCTTGGTGTTGACGTAGTACGCGTGCGCGAACAGTGACGGCGACGGGAAGCCATCCTTGAAGGTTGCCTTGTAGTCGGCGACGAATTTCTTCCATGCCGCGTCGTCGTAGTTGTCGGCGATGGGGCCGGCCGAGGCGGTGCCGAGCAGCGATTCGCGGCGCTTGCCTTTGTAGTTGAGCACCGTCTGGTCTACCGTGATGGAGCCCGCCACCAGCGGCTTGTCGCCGCCGGACTGCTCGTACTGGGTCAGGAAGTTGACCGCATCGGCGCCGCCCAGCGCCACGTACACCGCGTCGACGTCGCCCGGGATCTTGGCGATGATCGATGAGAAGTCCTTGTTGCCGATCGGCACCCAGAATTTGTCCACCACCCGGCCGCCGCCCTTGCAGTACTCGATCATGAAGCCCTGCACCTGGGAGTACGGGAAGGAATAGTCCTCGGCAATGGTGACGACCTTCTTGTAGCCCTTCTGCAGCGCGTGGCTGCCCAGGCCCGCCTGCCATTGCGCACCGTCGGTCGAGAACCGATAGAAGTTCGGCGCCGGGTCCTTCAGCGTGGTCGCTTGTGCGGCCGACGAGCCGTTGAGGAACGTAACGCCGGGTTGGTTCTTGGCGTAGTTCTTCACCGCGATGCCCTCGTCGCCCGACAGCGGCCCGATGAGGATCTGCACCTTGTCCTGCTCGACGAGCTTGCGCGCGGCGTTCACCGCGGAGTCCGGGGTGGCGTTGGACGAGCCCTTGATCAGCTCGATCTTCTTGCCGCCGGCGGTGTAGTTGTATTCCTTCAGCGCCAGCTCCACGCCGCGCATGCCGTCCTGACCGAGCACGGTGAAGGGTCCCTCCAAGGTGGCAAGCGCCCCCATCTTGATGGTGCCCTGCGCCGCCGCGCCGGCCGTCCAGCCCGCGGCCAGCAGGCCGACCAGGGAAGTCGCCAGCACGGTGCCGGTAAATCTTCTTCTGTTCATGATGCGGTCTCCTCCTGTTAGATGCGGCGATCGCCGCGGTTGTTTGATCCAGCGGTGCGCACCCCCGCGCCGGCATTCCAGCGGCGCAGGCGGTCCCACAGCCCGAGGATGCCGTCGGGCGAAAACAGCACGATCAGCAGGAACATCCCGCCGATCACGAGGTTGAAGCGCTCGCGGCTCACCAGGTCGATGGCGAAGTTCTGCAGCAGCACGAAGACGACGGCGCCGATGAACGCGCCGAGCGGAGCCCGCATTCCCCCGATCACCGCGATGACCAGGATGTTCACCAGCGCGCCGATACCGATGGTGCCGGGCGAGATGCGAGTCGCGTACCAGACGTACAGCACGCCGCCCACGGCGGCAAGGAAACCGGCCACTGCATGCGCCGCGACTCGGTGTGCCGTTACATTGAACCCGAGCGCGCGCATGCGGCGCGGATTGTCGCGCACACCCTGCAGCGCGATGCCGAAAGGCGTGCGCACCAGGTGCTTCACGAAGAAGTAGCCCGCGAGCGCGCAGCCCAGCGCAAGGAAATAGTAAGGGACCGGCTCGCGCCATTCGATGCCGAACACGCTGGGCGGCAACACCTGGGGAAAGCCCTGGAAGCCGTTGAGCAGCGCGTAGTTCTGCTGGGCGAAGTAGAAGAACGCCATGCCGATCGCCAGCGTGATCATGATCGTGTAGATGCCCTCGGTGCGCGCCGACAGCCAGCCGATCAGGCTCGCCACGACGGTCGCGAAGAGGAGCGCAAGGCTCACGCCGAGCCACCACGGCCAGCCCAGGCTGATGTGCGTCACCGACGATGCACCGAACACGGCGACCGAGTACCCGGCGATGCCGGCCACAGTCATCTGCGACAGCGACACCATGCCGCCGTAGCCGGCGAGAAAGGACACCGACAGCGCGATCAACCCCAGCGCCAGGGACTGGCCGCCAATCTGGAAGGTGAAGAACGGACTTGCCACGGCTGGGTACAGGAGCAGCGCGACGAGCACCAGCACATGCCGCGCATGGATCGATGTGCGCGTCCACTGCAACCACTCGAGCGCAGCGGGTACGCGCGCGCGCGGCACCGGCGTCCGCGCGAGCAGCGCCGGCGGCACCGGGCGCGCGGCGGCCGCGGTTGCCGAGGAGTTCATCGCGCTGCGCCACCTCGCCGCACTCATCTCATGCCCGTCCCATGATCCCCTGCGGCCGGAACGCGAGCACCAGCACCATGATGATGAAGGTGAACACCACGCCGTAGGTCGGCGCGTAGGCCAGTCCGAACTGCTCGGTCACACCGATCAGCAGCGCCCCGATGGCAGCACCGACAATGCTGCCCATACCACCGACAATGACCACGACCAGCGAAGCGAGCAGGTAGCGCATATCCTCCCCCGGCGAGATCGACAGCGCCGAGCCGCCGACCACACCAGCAAAGCCTGCCAGCCCAGCGCCGATTGCGAAGGTGATCGCGAACACGCGTTGCACGTTCACACCCGAGGCCGCCAGAATCTGGCGGTCGTCCACCCCCGCCCGGATCATCATCCCGACCCGCGTGCGGGACAGAAACAACCACAATCCGACTCCGATCACCACCGCGCCGGCGAGCACCACGAGGCGAAACGTCGGATAGCGCCCCACGAACAGCATCGGCATGGCGCCGGTCAGCCAGGCCGGGGGGTCGAACTGGTAGGTCTCCCCGCCCCAGATCCACAGCATCAGGTCGGCGAGCACGATCGACAAGCCGATGGTGACGAGCGTCTGCCGCAGGTCCTGTCCTTCCATGTGGCGGAACACCAACACCTGCATGAGCAGGCCCGCCAGTGCGGTGAACAAGAAGCCCGTCACCAGCGCCACGAACCAGGAGCCGGAGGCTTCGCCCGCGCTGTAGCCGACATAGCCGCCGAGCAGGAACAGCGAGCCGTGCGCAAGGTTGACGTTGCGCATCAGGCCGAACACCAGGGTGAAGCCGCTCGCCACCAGGAAGTACAGCGCCGCCAATGTCAGACCGTTGAGCGTGGTCGCCACGAACAACTTGGTGTTGTTCGCGATGGCCCACAGCACGAACGCGGCGACCGGGAGCCCGATCACGGCCGTCCACGTCCATCTCGCTGCCCGCGACACGCCCTGAAGTCTCTACCAACTAAGCCGCAGTCAGACCATAGCGGCCGCGCGTGGCTTTCAGCTCGGGCTCGCGCGCGAACTGGCCGTCCTTCATCACCGCCAGCAGGCGCTTGCGATCCTGCAGGATGGTGATGTCGGCGAGCGGATCGCCATCGACGAGCAGCAGGTCGGCCAGGAACCCCTCCTTGATCTGGCCCAGCTCGCCGCCGCGCAGCATCATCTGGCCACCCAGGCGGGTCGCCGCCACCAGCGCCTCCATCGGCGTGAAGCCGAGATACTTCACGAAGTACTCCAGGTCCTTGGCGTTGGTGCCGTGCTTGATCCAGGCGAAGCCGTAGTCGCCGCCAGGAAGGATGCGAATGCCGCGCTTGTGCATCTTCTTCAGGGACTCAACGGCGATCTCGAGCTCGCGGTGATAGCCCATCTGCTTGGCGACATCCGGTGGGATGCCGAACTCGCCGGCATGGTAGGAGGTGTGGATCAGCCAGGCGATGCCGGGCGCGACGAAGTGCTTGTCCTTGTTGGCTTCCAGCAGGTCGAGCGCTTCCTCGTCGGTGAAGCTGGCGTGGTAGACGATCTCGATACCGTGGCGGACGCACTGCTTGATCGACTCGCAGGAGCGCGCGTGAGCCGCCACGCGTTTGCCGCGCATCTTGGTCTCGCGCACGGCCATCGCTATTTCTTCCTCGCTCATGGGCGTGAACTCTGCGGGCAGGCCGGCGATGTACTCACCCGAGAGGTTGAGCTTGATGGTGTCGACTCCGTACTTGAGGAACATGCGCACACACTTGCGCATCTCTTCCGGTCCGCTGACCACGGCGCCGAAGCTGAACTCGGGATACGGCAGGTGCGGCAGCGTCTCGTCGGCGAGGCCGCCGGGCACGGTGATCTCCTGGCTGGCAGCGAGGTAGCGCGGGCCGGGAATCTGCCCCGCTTCAATGGCGTTTCGGATCACCACGTCCAGCCGTGGCTTGGCTGCAGCCGCGCCGACGCAGGACGTGAAGCCCATGTCCAGATAGCGCTTGGCGATGTGCGCGCACCACAGGACGTGTTCCTCGGGCGGCATGCGCTGGATCGCGCTCAGACCGGGCTGGTCGTTCCAGGAAAAGTGCGTGTGGGCTTCGACCAGGCCCGGCATCAATGTCGCGCCGGCGGCGTCGATGGTCTGCACGCCGGCCGGCGGCGTCGTGCGAGCGCCGCGCGCCACACGCAGGATGCGGTTGCCCTGAACCAGGACCTCGCCGGTGTACGGTTGCGCGCCGCTGCCGTCGAAGACGCGCACGTTGGTGAACAGGACGTTGGCCATGCTCCTCCTTCCGCTACGGGATCAACTGGGCACGCGCCCCGGCGGTTTTTAGTTCCAGCGCGTCTCGATAGACGCGAGGCGCTTATTGTTGCGGCGCAACTCAAGACAGCGGGCCCGAAATGAGACGCTTGTCTTATCGCGATACGAAGGTATCCTATGGACGCAGCCAGACGGGTGTCAAGAACAACCATCGGAATGCGGCGACCGGGCCCGACCACTCACTCTCTACCCCCTCCCGAGGCTGGCCCGCGGGCCAGGACCTATCGCCTGCTCATCGATCAGGCGATGGACATCGCGCGCTCCGGACACGTACCCACGGTGGCCGAGGTAGCCATGCGGGCCGACGTGTCGCGCGCCACCGCCTACCGCTACTTCCCCAGCCGCAGCAAGCTGGTTGCGGCGATGGTGCACCACAGCCTGGGACCGGTGCGCAGCTGGCGCTCCATCTCCAAGGACGGACGCGCCCGGGTGGCGGATCTGTTCGAGCAGACCTTTCCCCGCTTCAAGGAATACGAGCCGCAGTTACGCGCGGCACTGATGGTTGCGGTCGAGCATCAGTTGCGGGAGCGCGCCGGGCTGCTCGAGGAGGAGCCTTACCGACGGGGCTTCCGGATCGACATCCTGGAGCACGCTGTCGACCCGCTCAAAGCGACCCTGGGGCCGAAAGCCACCCAGCGGCTGGTCATGGCCCTGGCGCTGGTCTACGGCATCGAACCGTACGTCATCTGGAAGGACATCTTCGGCGCCAGCGACCGGGAGGTGGAAGCGCTGGCCAGGTGGATGGCCAATGCTCTGGTGGAGGCGGCCTTGCGTGATTCGCGCAAGACCGAGGGCCAGCGCCGGGCCGGCTGATCCGGGCCCGCCGGCTACGCCACCACCCGAATCCCGCCTCCCGCTGCAATTTCAGCTAGGCGTCCTGCGCTCTCCGCGCTAAGATGGGTATTCGGAGACCTAGAGCGCGTACCAACGCGCTAAGACGAACAAGGAGGACCACCTCCTATGCTGGAAGAAGTGCTGGCCGGCCCGGGCACGCGGGCCTTGGTCCATTATCTCGTCGCGCCCGAGACCCGCCTTGCCGTGGTGATCCCGGGGCTTGCCTCGCTCGCAATCCTGTGGTTCTACACGCGCCGCGGGCGGGTGTCCCGTCGCCTGCAGCTTATGTGGCTCCTTGCCCTGGGTATCAGCTTCTGCTTGGCGCGCTGGGAGGTAACCGGGGACGTGCAGCGCCTGTACATCTATAGCGCCTTCTCGGTCGCCTGCCTGCTCCTGCTGTTCGTCCGTATCTACGTAGCCCCCGCGCTCGCCTATGCCTTGACGTTCTTGGCCCTATGGTGGGTGGACGTCGCGCACGCCCTATTCCGTGCACTCGAATGGGGGGGCGATTTAGACCGCTTCTACGTCGGCGTCGGCGGCGCTGGTGCGGGCGACGGCCTCGTTCTCGTGCCGCTGCTCACGGCCGCTGCAATAGCGTACGGCGCTCACCGCATCCGGGCACGCGGGGAACCCCTGGCCGAGCTGTAGCCGCCGGCTCCTGCGCTGTCGTTCCCGCAAAAGGGGGTCACAAAAGCGGGAACCCAGATGGGTCCGGATGCCCGTTTTGCGGGACGACCTCAGAGGTGCCCTAGCCCATCAGCTTGCTGCGCAACAAGCTCAAGCCCTGCTCGACGACGTCGTCCTGGACCGCTCCGTTGGGAGTGAGATGGTCGACCACTTGCGGGAGCAGATCGGCGAGGCCGCCGGCTGCCTGGTCCTGGTTCATTCCCAGCTGCCGCGCCAGGTTTTGCAGCTGCCCCCCGCCCAAGGCGGCTGCGATCTGGTCCGGCGAGATCGGCATGTTCTGGCCGGTGCTGACCCAGGACTGCGCCTGCTGGCCGAGCCCCGACTGGGTCAAGGACTGAAGCAACCCCGGCAGACCGCCAGGGTAGTTGTTCACCAGCTGCATCACGAGCTGCATCGCACCACCTTGCCCGCCGCTTTGCTGCTGCTGGCCGAGTGCCCCGGATAGAATCTGATCCAACAGTCCCATGAAAGCCTCCTTGGAGGTCTAAAGGAAGGGGTTGCTATCATGGCACATGGCGGCAAGGGCCGACGTCGACGACCAAGCCCTGCTGGCGTCGATCTCCTACGCATCGTCAACCAACCTACCTGCTTTACACACCCCTCGCCATGCTCAGCCGGGACGACTTCCTTCAGCTGGTACGCAACGCACCACTGGTGTCGATCGATCTGATTGTTCGCGACGCACAGGGCCTGGTGCTGCTCGGCTTGCGCAACAATCGGCCGGCCCAGGGCTGGTGGTTCGTTCCTGGCGGTATCGTACGCAAGGGCGAGCGCCTGGAGCAGGCGTTCCGGCGCATCTCGGAAGCCGAGCTCGGCAGCGTGCACGAACTGAGCGCGGCGCGCTCTCTCGGTCACTACGAGCACCTTTACGACGACAACTTCGCCGGCGAGCCCGGGTTCGGAACGCACTACGTTGTGCTCGCATGGGAGCTTACGCCGCAGCCCGGTGCGATCGACCTCCCCCGCCAGCAACACCGTGACTATCGGTGGGCAGGCCTCGAAGAGCTGGCCCGCGACCCGGCGATTCACCCCAACAGCCGTGCCTATGCCGCCAGTCTGACGCAGTCACCGGCCTCGCCACCTCACGTATAATCGCGCCGGCGGGTCACTAGCTCAACTGGTAGAGCAGCGGACTCTTAATCCGTTGGTTCCGAGTTCGAGTCTCGGGTGGCCTACCACCGCGACAGAAGAGGTTAGCCGCCACGCGGCCCTTTTCCATCTGTTCTGCTGCTGGTTACGATTGACGATGGCTCGGTTGCGCTAGCCGGCGTGGGGATGCACCGTCGGGCGCAAAACCAAAAGCCCCGCATAGCGGGGCTTTCTGTTTGCACTCGACCCTGGCTGGGTCCCGGTCCGGGCTCAATGCTGCAATAGGACTGGCGCTTGCGCGCTCATCACATACCCATGCCGCCCATGCCGCCCATGCCACCCATGCCGCCGCCGCCGTTTGAATGCTCTTCCGTCGGCAATTCGGCCACCATGGCGTCCGTGGTCAGGATCAGGCCGGCCACGGATGCCGCGTTCTGCAGCGCGCAGCGCGCGACCTTGGTCGGGTCGACCACCCCCATCTCCATCAGATCCCCGTACTCGGCGGTCTGAGCGTTGTAGCCGAAGTTACCCTGGCCCTCGATCACCTTGTTGAGCACCACCGAGGGTTCGTCGCCCGCGTTGGCGACGATCCAGCGCAGCGGCTCTTCGAGCGCACGCAGCACGATCTTGATGCCGGCTGCCTGGTCGGGGTTGTCGCTCTTGATCTTGTCGAGCGCTTTGCGGGCGCGGATGTAGGCCACACCGCCGCCGGCGACGATACCTTCCTCGACCGCGGCGCGGGTCGCATGCAACGCATCCTCGACACGCGCCTTCTTTTCCTTCATCTCGACTTCGGTCGCCGCTCCGACCTTGATCAGCGCCACGCCGCCGGCGAGCTTGGCCACGCGCTCCTGCAGCTTCTCCTTGTCGTAGTCGCTGGTGGATTCCTCGATCTGCGTGCGGAGAGTCTTCACCCGAGCCTCGATCGCCTTGGCGTCGCCCGCGCCGTCGATGAGGATGGTTTCTTCCTTGCCGACTTCGATCCGCTTGGCCTGGCCGAGATCCTTCAGCGTGATCTTCTCGAGCGTCAGGCCGACTTCCTCGGCGATGACCTGCCCGCCGGTGAGGATGGCGATGTCCTCGAGCATGGCCTTGCGGCGGTCGCCGAATCCCGGAGCCTTCACCGCGCAGGTCTTGAGAATGCCGCGCAGACTGTTCACCACCAGGGTGGCCAGCGCTTCGCTGTCGACATCTTCAGCGACGATCAACAGCGGCCGGCCGGCTTTCGCCACCTGCTCGAGCACCGGCAGCAGATCGCGGATGTTGGAGATCTTCTTGTCGTGCAGCAGGACGTAAGGATTCTCCAGCAGCGATATCTGCTTGTCCGGCTGGTTGATGAAGTACGGCGACAGGTAGCCGCGATCGAACTGCATGCCTTCGACGATCTCGAGCTCGTTCTGCAGGCCCTTGCCGTCCTCGACCGTGATCACGCCTTCCTTGCCGACCTTGTCCATCGCGTCTGCGATGAGCTTGCCGATGTCGTCGTCGGCGTTGGCGGAAATGGCGCCGACCTGGGCGATCTCCTTGCTGGTGGTGCAGGGCTTCGACAGCTTCTTGAGCTCGTCGACCACCGCCTCCACCGCCTTGTCGATCCCGCGCTTGAGATCCATCGGCGTCATGCCGGCGGCAACATACTTCATGCCTTCCTGCACGATCGCTTGCGCGAGCACGGTTGCGGTCGTGGTGCCGTCGCCGGCCACATCGGAAGTCTTGCTCGCGACTTCCTTCACCATCTGCGCGCCCATGTTCTCGAACTTGTCCTTGAGCTCGATCTCCTTCGCCACCGATACGCCATCCTTGGTGATGGTCGGGGGGCCGTACGAGCGCTCGAGCACGACGTTGCGGCCCTTGGGGCCGAGCGTCACCTTGACCGCGTCGGCCAGGATATTGACGCCGGCAACGATCTTGGCGCGGGCTGAGTCATGGAATTTGACATCTTTTGCGGCCATCTGATTTCTCCTGGCTTGACTGTTCGGTTTGCTTGACTGCTCGGCTTACTCGATCACGCCCATGATGTCTTCTTCACGGATCACGAGCAGCTCTTCGCCTTCGACTTTGACGGTCTGGCCGGAGTACTTGCCGAACAGCACTTTGTCGCCGACTTTGACGCCGAGTGGACGAACTTCGCCGTTTTCGAGCACCTTGCCCGTGCCGACCGCTTTGACTTCACCCTGATCGGGCTTTTCCGCCGCGGTGTCCGGAATGACGATGCCGGAGGCGGTCTTGCGCTCTTCGTCCAACCGCTTGACCATGACGCGGTCGTGTAAAGGACGGATTCTCATCACTGCATCTCCTCTGTTGTCAGGCCCAAAGGCGAAAACAGCAGGAGGGAGTCAGCTGCTGGGTCCTTCAGGGTCCAGTCGCGCCGGACAGCGTCAAGCGCGATCACTCTGTTCTCGTATCTGGCTGCACTCTGGGGCACTTGTGCGAGCAGCGTAAACCGGCGAACGGTGCCGGCGGTAGCGACGATCAAACCTACATCCCCAAGCAGCTGATATATGGATGCGAAAGCCGAAGATTCAACCGGTCGCGTTGCCGGCAAACAATAGGAGGGTGTCCGTTAACGCGAGGGCATTTGGCAAGAAACGCTCGGAGGAGCCAAGCGCGCCTGGGAAGCGCGATGAAGGGCGGGGTCCACGCGGCTCAGAGTGAATTCGCGCCCATTCGCAGCCCCTCGGCCGCCCTAGTTGTCCGCAACACGCGGAGCGTGTTCAGGAGTTTGTTGCCGTGAGGAGCGCCTCGGCCTCCGTCAACTCCAGTACCCAATAATTGTCCGACACCGCGAAAGGCCGCTCGAGCACGGTAGTGAGCGCAACAGAGAGCGACTCTTTGAGGCCGTGGCGCACCCATACCGTGTAGGTCGAATTGGTCGGCCGGTAGGCGAGCTGGCAGCGCACGGATTGCTCCGAGCGGTCACCATCGCCGGGTTGCATCAGCGAGGTGACGGCTGTATAGAGCCGCGTAGTTGACGGGGGATAGGAAGGCATATATTGACTTGAATGAGTTGACTTTCACGTACGGCCGGAACGTTATTCCGGGTTTCATGAAGCTTCCGGTCTAGCCCAGGATTCGGTCGTAGCTCTGTTTGTCAGCGACATAGCACCCGCACGCCGCGGCTTCCAAACCGCTACGGTCTAATACGCTGATCGCCCCGCGGGTGTAGCTGATCAGCTTGCGCTTCTGCAACGAGCCAGCGGCTTTCGTCACGCCCACGCGACGCACGCCCAGCATGCGCGAGAGGAAGTCCTGCGTCAGGTAGAACTCGTTCGAGCGTGCACGGTCGCGGGTCATCGACAGCCAACGCGCGAGGCGCGCTTCCACCACGTGGAAGCGAGTGCAAGCGGCCGCTTGTGCGAGCTGGCTGATCAACACGTAGACGTAGCGGTTGAGTCGCCGTTGCAAGGCGGGAGTATGGTCGAGCTCGCGATGAAACCGTTCGGCGTTCATTCTCAACGCCGGCCCTGCGCCCTGGACCAATGCATGCATTGGGTAAGCATCGACGCCGAGCAACAGGCCGATTCCGAACATACCTTCACTGCCGACCATGCCGACTTCCAGTCCGGCGTAGCCATCGACAGGAGCCACCAGCGAGATGAAGCTGTCGGTAGGAAAATATACGTGGCGAATCCGATCACCCGGCAGACAGAGAACGTCTGCGAAGATCAGGTCGATAGACTCGCAGCTCGCGAGGACGTGCGCCAGGCTTGTGCCGGGCAAGGCGGCGAGCAGACTGTTTGCCGAGGCACCTCGCCTGGCGAGCGGCATCGGAACTCTCCGTAGTGGTGACTCAACCGGCGGCACAAGCAGAGACGCAGGCGCCAAACCCGATGTCGGATGCCGTTATCGGATGCCGTTAGATGAAAGCAGGTTCCATGGTTGTATTGGTCGAAGGTTATAGCGAAAACCTGCCAGCGTCTGCGCGCTAGCGCACAGACGGGATTCAACGAGTGCGGGTTAGTCCGTCGGGCAGCAGTGCGCGACGCCGTTCGTCTACCCGACCCAGTCACGGTGCGACCGTATAGGGCAAGAGGCGATCGAACTCGGTCTTCACCACCTGGTAACACTCGCAGGCCCGCGCCTCCAATCCTGGCCGGTCGATCACGGTGATGCGGCCGCGGCTGTAGTGGATTAATCCAGCGCTTTGTAACTTGCCGGCCGCTTCCGTGACCCCCTCGCGGCGCACCCCAAGCATGTTCGCGATCAACTCTTGGGTCATGCTGAGCTCGTTGGAAGGCAAACGGTCCAGACTCAGCAGCAGCCAGCGGCACAGCTGCTGGTCCACCGAATGATGCCGGTTGCACACCGCGGTTTGCGACATCTGTGTGAGCAAGGCCTGGGTGTAACGGAGCAATAGTTGCTGCAGCTCGCCAGCGCGGTTGAACTCCTCTTTCAGCACCTGCCCCTTGAGTCGATAGGCGTAGCCCGCACTCTGCACTACGGCCCGGTTAGGCATGGTCTCCCCGCCCATGAATAGAGCGATTCCGATCACGCCCTCATTGCCCACCACGGCGATCTCGGCGGACGCGCCGTCGGCCATGACATAGAGCAGAGAGACAATCGAGAGGACAGGGAAGTAGACGTGTTCCAGGTGATCGCCGGACTCATAGATGACCTCACCAAGTGGCAGAGAGACCAGTTCCAGATGAGGGTACAGGCGATCCGACTCAAGGCGAGGTAGGGCGGCCAGAAGATAGTTCTGGCGCGGATTGTGAGCTCCAGGCATTCCAGTACCTCCGAATCATCTCGCCACGGACTCCAACTACCAAGGGGCTTCGATGACCAGGGCAGGCAAGATGGTGACAAGCTCGAGTGTAAACGACTTGCCGTCTCTTGCGTGCGTTACCGAACACTGCAATGGCTCACTCGAGGGTGGCCCTCTGGGCGCCGCTCGTCAAGCGATCCTGCGGAACTGGACTGCGGCCCGCTCCGTGCAGTCAGCCGGTCGACGACAGACGGTGAGCGTTAGCCCGCGGGCTCTGCCCGAAGCTTTCCAGTCGAGCGTCACCGCTGCGCGCGGTCGCACGGGATGACGTACCAGCGGACGCTGGCCTTCTATCGGTGCGACAGCCGTGCTCATGGCTTGCTGGCGCTCCGTCGACGGCCCGCACAGGGATTTCACTGACGGGCGGATGGTGGAGGCGCTCGATCCTGCCGAACATCAGCCGCATGGCCCAGCCGGAGGTACGACGGATGGTCATCACCAGTCCCATCATGCCGATGATCTGCATGTAGGCGGGCTTCTGGAAACGGGAGTCTTATCGCGGATCAGCGCGACGATGAGCCAAACCGGATTGTAGAGTACAGATACCCCGCAAGCATGGTCAGCTGCTTTTGCCAGGGGCGCTGGTGGTTGGACGCAACCACGTAGTTGCCGTCACACATGTGCCGCGGCACCGCCTTCCCGCCGACGCTCTTGAAGACCTGGCCGCTCGTGTAGGTCGACTCGAGGAGCTTCGACCCCACCGCGGGCGTGAGCATCAGAACCTGCATCGAGACCGCGCCGGCCTTGCGCAGCAGTTCGATCTGATTCAGCAACCCGTAGTTCGACCCGCGCGAGTAGAGCGGTTGCGTGTCGTGGTGCATCATCATCGGCATCGGACAGATCCCCGCTTCGCGCAGCGCACGGAACGCCTTCGTGGTCTTGTCGGCGCTTTGACCCTTCTTGACCAGAGTCGCGGTCAGATCCTCCACGCCGAGCCACAGCGCGCGGCAACCCGACTCACGCATGAGCGGCAGGTGCTCCTGCATCTTCAGCGTGTCGTGGACGGTCACCTCCATATACCATCGCGCGCGTGTGCTCAGCCGTACGTTATTGGATTCCGCGCGGGCGAGCTTATCGACGATGTCCAGGGTGCGCGACCTGTCGTTGAAGAAGTTGTCGTCGGCGCCGAAGATGTCGCGAAGGCCGTAGTCGCGGTTGAGACGCCACATCTCGTCGGCGATCCGTTCGCCGCTCTTCACGCGATACTGCCGCTGGTTGTACGCTGGGATCGGACAATACGAACAAGCGAACTTGCAGCCGAAGGTCAGAACGAGCGAGCTGATGGGACTGCGCTGGCGCACCTGATCGACCGGCATGGCGCGCGCGCTGAGCGTCGCGTGCCCGCCTGGCGGTTCCATGAGCCGGTACCCGAGTACCGGATGGGGCAGTTCGTCGAGATCCCCGAGAAGGCGTTGAATACCCGTGTCGACCAGTTCCTCGGGAACTCCGTTCTTGTCGCCACGGGAATAGACGAGACCGGGTACATCGTCGAGCGCTCGGCTGTCACGCGCGCGAAAGAACGCCGAGCGCATCGATTCACCGCGACCGCGCGTCGACAGCAACACTTCGATGAGGCTCAGCAGGACGATTCCTCGCCCGTGACGACGACGTCGGCGCTGCCAGGGCGTGCGGGGTCGGCGCTGAAAAGGTCATAGGCTCGTAGACGGCGTGAGGCCTCCGGCGATGATCAGAGGGCGATGCGCTGGATCGATCCGGTGGGCGTCACGGATCAGATCCATGCACTTCTCGGCATGCAAGCTCATGCTCAGACCATGAACACGTCGGGAATTCTGCCGTCGAGCTGCATGTGCGACGGCCGGAAATTGCGGTTCCATTGCTGCAGGACGATCCGGGGTCTTGTCGAACCCCCCGTCTACCAGGGCCGAGCCTATGGCCCGGACGCCCGCGGGTATCATTCTGGTGTCGGCGAAGATGAACGGCAGCATCCGCGTCCGATGATCGAAGGCGCAGGCCACTACGGACGACAGGTCGTGTGCGCGCGCATGCGCAAGCCGCCGCCGAAGCGTGCCGGTCGCGCGGGCCGAGCAGCTCATCGCCTCGCGTGCGGGTGGAAGTTCGATTTCCTCCCCCTCGGTGGAA